>NZ_JARHXL010000009.1:0-504884 GCF_029222565.1 Pantoea sp. Cr_R13 | reverse complement strand
AATCCAGAGCAACGATTATAAAACTCTGGACGAAGGTCAGCAGGTCGAATTCACGATTGAAAACGGCGCTAAAGGTCCTTCAGCGGCAAACGTAGTCCCTATGTAAGCCTTAGTTATCAATAACGCTTACAATAGCGATGACGGCAACAGCCTGAGCAGATAAGCCTGAAATTGATAATTAATAAAAACCCGCCTTGTGCGGGTTTTTTGCGTTTGTCTTTTACTGAATGCTGTTAAGGAGAAGATGGCCCGCGACAGATTCCAGAACGGGCAAATGAAAACGACTGTTCAGCGTACGCTGGCGACCAGCCAATGCTGCAATTCTGTCAGCTCTGCCTGTCGCAATGGGAAATCCGCAACCAGCTGACTCAGTACCGGTTCAAGGGCGTCTGGGCGGTAAGTGACGTTTTGCATCCGCTGCGCCAGCGCTTCGAGCGGCGCAGGATTGAGACTGTCGCTGAAAATCTGACAACGAGTGATCACGCCACGTTCAACATCGAAGTGGATCTCCACACCGCCCCAGGCAAAACGCTGGTCAAGCAGATGCGAGAAGTCAGGTGCCTGACCGAAATTCCACGCCCAGCTACTCTGCCGCGCGAACTGTTCTGTGAAACCCGGCAGGTCGGGCAAGGCTTCAGGCGAAATCATCTCCGGTTCACAACGCTCTCCGTAATGATCGAAAAAGGCGTCAGTCACTGCTGAGCAGATCGCCTGATAGCTGATATCCGGTGCTAATTCTGCCAGATTGGTTACCCTGGCGCGGACCGACGTAATCCCTTTGGCCTGCAATTTTTTCACATCGGGATTAAGGTAGTCCGCCAGCCTGCTTAGGTCGGCATCCATCAGAATAGTGCCGTGATGAAAACCCCGGTCCGGTGTTTCGCGGTAGGCGGAACCGGAGATTTTACGCAGTCCCTCAGCAGTGTTGACCACTAAATCGTTACGTCCGGATGCTTCCGCCGGAACATCCAGCGCGTTAAGTGCACGCAGGATAATGGCGGTTGAGACGCTTTTATCATACTCCGGCTTGCCAGCCATAAAGGTAAAACAGCAGTTGCCGAGGTCGTGAAATACCGCGCCACCGCCGCTGCTGCGACGCGCCAGCCGGATACCATCTTCTTCCATACGTCGTGTGTTGCACTCTTTCCACGGATTTTGCGCCCGTCCAATTACTACCGTTTCCGCATTACGCCACAAAAATAGCACTCGCTGGCTGGCGGGCATCTGCCGGAAAATGCACTCTTCTACCGCCAGATTAAACCAGGGGTCGTTAGATTCAGATAGCAGTAAACGCAGCGTGGACATCGGAGACTCCTGTTCCTTAGAGAAGCGGCCCATAGAGCAGGGCAGAAGGCTGAGTGTACCAGCAGGGAAGCTGATCCACATGCCTGTTCATGCCGTGACGCTGCGTCAAAAAAAGATAAAATGCCGTTTGCGACCTAATCCCGGCAGATTGCTTTATCGCTTTGTGCCAGTATGAAGGTTGAGTGTGCTGATTCCCCTGCTTATTTTTCCCCACTGAGAGATCAAAAACCCTATGAACGCTTCCGCTGGCATAGCGATGAAGATCACAGCTGCGTTAAGTTCAACGCTGATGCTGGCTTGTGTAAAAGGACTGGATGGCGCAATCCCGGTCGGTGAAGTGATATTTTTCCGTTCAGTGCTGGCATTGGTCCCACTGTTAATCTGGCTAGGTTTTCAGGGCAGCATACTGGATGGCATTCGCACCCGGAATATTCGCGGACATTTTGTGCGAGGACTGGCCGGAACCGGCGGCCTCTATTTCAGTTATCTGTCGCTGCTCTACATTTCCCTGACCGATGCCACCGCGATTAACTATGCTGCGCCGCTTTTTACCGTGCTACTGGCGGCATTGTTTCTGCGTGAAAAAGTCCGGCACCATCGCTGGGTGGCGGTTTTTACCGGTTTTAGCGGTATCCTGGTCATGTTCTCCGGGCATCTCACCCTGACGAGTCAGGCCACATTCTCGCTCTCATCCTCAGTGGGCATTCTGTTGGCGTTAATGGCAGCCTTATGTACTGCCTGTGCACTGGTTCAGATTCGGTTTCTTAACGGGAAAGAGAAGCCCGGTGCTATCGCATTCTGGTTTGCTGTCACCACGGCGCTAACGTCGCTGGTTACGCTTCCGGGCGGCTGGAAATTCCCTCAGGGTAACCAGCTGGCATTACTGGTGGGATGTGGACTGCTGGGCGGTATCACGCAGATCCTGATGACCCTGAGTCTGCGGTACGCAGAAGCCTCACTGCTGGCGCCGTTTGATTACACGACGTTGATCTGGTCGGTGGCGGTGGGCTATTTGCTTTTGGGGAATCTGCCGACTTCCACCACCGTTATCGGTGCAATTCTGGTGGTGATCGGCGGTCTCTATTCGGTGTTGTATGAGCGATATCGCTTCCGGAAAGCACGGGTAGTTGATGCCACCGGTTGACCTCACGACACCGTCGTCTGGCATCGTTGATATCCGAATGGTAACGCTGGGTGAATAATTTGTGATCGGGGCAGGAGAACCTGTTACGGTAATCGATTACTTTCACACCATCAGAAAGTAATCGATTACTTATTCACGAGGTTCCCATGATTGCAACGGTGCAGGCGCGCGCAGGCCAGCGGGTGCAGCATAAGCTGCTGGTGCCGCGACTCTCTCTCATGATGTTCATGCAGTTTTTTATCTGGGGTAGCTGGTCGGTCACGCTGGGGCTGGTGATGACCCGACACAATATGCCGTTGCTGATTGGTGATGCGTTTTCAGCCGGACCTATCGCCTCAATTCTCTCGCCGTTTGTGCTCGGCATGCTGGTGGATCGCTTTTTCCCTTCGCAAAAAGTCATGGCCGTGATGAACCTGGCGGGCGCAGCCATCCTCTGGTTTGTGCCACAGGCGCTGATTGCGGAGAACGGCGCGCTGCTAATCGCACTGTTATTTGGCTATACGCTCTGCTTTATGCCGACGCTGGCACTCTCAAATAACATCGCCTTTCACAGCCTCGCCAGCAGTGAGCGGAGTTTCCCCATCGTCAGAGTCTTCGGTACCATCGGCTGGATCGTGGCGGGGATCTTTATCGGCGTGACCGGCATTGCTGACAGCGTGGCGGTGTTTCAGCTGGCGGCGCTTTGCTCGATACTGCTGGCGATTTACAGCCTGACGCTGCCGCATACGCCGGCACCAGCCAAAGGTTTGCCGTTGAAAGTCCGCGATCTCTTCTGCGCGGACGCCTTCGCACTGCTGCGACAGCGTCATTTCATGGTCTTTGCTCTGTGCGCCACGCTGATTTCCATTCCGCTGGGCACCTATTATGCCTTCACCGCCTCGTGGCTGGCGGATGCCGGTATCCGGGACGTCAGCACGCTGATGTCACTGGGACAGATGTCTGAAATTCTCTTCATGCTAATCATCCCGCTGCTGTTTCGTCGCCTCGGCGTCAAAACCATGCTGCTGATTGGGATGATGGCGTGGTTCGTTCGCTACGCCCTGTTCGCGCTGGGCATGAGCGATGAGACGCGCACGCTGATCTACCTCGGCATCCTGTTGCATGGTGTCTGTTACGACTTTTTCTTCGTGGTGGGATTCATCTACACCGATCGGATTGCCGGTGAAAAGGTGAAAGGTCAGGCGCAGAGCATGGTGGTGATGTTCACCTACGGCATTGGCATGCTGCTGGGATCACAAATCTCCGGTTCTCTGTACAACCATCTGGTGGCGGGCAATGCCACAGCCCAGAACTGGGCGTTATTCTGGTGGATCCCCGCGATTGCTGCAGCGCTGATTGCGATTATCTTCTTCTTCTCGTTCAAATACCGTGATTAGGCGGTAGCAGGACACAGGAGTTAATGATGAGAACAATTAAGGGGCCGGGCATCTTCCTGGCACAGTTCATCACCCCGCAGCCGCCGTTTAACTCGCTGGAAGGGCTGGGGAAGTGGGCCGCGGGGCTGGGGTATCAGGCACTGCAGATCCCCTGTCATCAGCCTGCTATTTTCGATCTTAAAAAGGCGGCGGAGAGTCAGACGTATTGTGACGAGGTGCGAGGGGTGCTGGCCGGTTTCGGACTGGAGATCAGCGAGCTTTCTACCCATCTTGAAGGTCAACTGGTAGCGGTCAATCCGGCCTACGACCTGGCATTTGATAATTTTGCCCCGGCGGCATTACGTGGCGATCCGGCCCGGCGCACTGAGTGGGCAATAGCCACACTGAAGAGGGCAGCGGCTGCCTCAGAGAAGCTCGGCCTGCGTGCGCATGCCACATTTTCTGGTTCGCTCGCCTGGCCCTGGTTTTACCCGTGGCCACCGCAGCATGACGCGCTGTTTGATGAGGCGTTTGCTGAGCTGGCGCGCCGCTGGCTGCCGGTGCTGGATCTGTTTGACCATCACGGCATTGACCTCTGTTATGAAATTCATCCCGGCGAAGACCTGCATGACGGTGTCACGTTTGAGCGTTTTCTGATGGAGGTTAATTACCATCCGCGCTGCAATATCCTGTTCGATCCCAGCCATCTCCTGCTGCAACACATCGATTATCTACAGTTCATCGACCTCTATCATTCGTGCATCAAAGCCTTTCACGTTAAGGATGCTGAGTATCAGCTTAACGGGCGCAGCGGCGTTTATGGCGGCTATCAGCCCTGGCTGGCCCGCGCCGGACGGTTTCGATCGCCTGGCGATGGTCAGATCGACTTCAGCCGTATCTTCAGCAAGCTGGCGCAGTATGGCTATGACGGATGGGCGGTACTGGAGTGGGAGTGTTGCCTGAAGGATAGCGAGACGGGCGCGCGTGAAGGCGCGGAGTTTATCCGCCGGCATATCATTCCGGTGTCTGATCGCGCTTTTGATGATTTTGCTCTGGCAGAGAACGGCCCATCAGTACGCCATCAGTTGGGCCTGGATCGTGACACCTGAAGCCATTTTGCAGCCTCAGCGGCTGCGTTATGCGGTTGATCTGCAAGGATTTAAACAGAAGGAGCGCTATGTCTATACAGAGAATCGCCCGGATGGCGGGCGTCTCGGTTGCTACCGTTTCCAGAGTGCTGAATAACAGCGACAGCGTGAAACCGGCTAATCGCCAGAAAGTCCTCGCGGCAATTGAAGAGAGCAACTATCAGCCCAATCTGCTGGCACGTCAGCTGCGTACAGCGCGCAGTTCAATGATCCTTGTGCTGGTTTCAGACATCTCCAACCCGTTTTGCGCTGAGGTTGTCAAAGGCATTGAGGAGCAGGCGGAGAAAAACGGCTATCGCATCCTGTTATGTAACTCGGGCGCGGACATCGCCCGTTCGCGATCCAGTCTTCAACTGCTCTCCGGCAAGATGGTGGATGGCATCATCACCATGGATGCCTTCAGCAAACTCCCGGAACTGAGTCAGCTGATAGGTTCGGCACCCTGGGTTCAGTGCGCCGAACATGATGATAACGGCCAGATTTCCTGCGTCGGCATTGATGATGAAGCCGCTGCGCAGTCCGTGGTGCTTTATCTGGCCAGACAGGGACGAAAGCGCATCGCGCTGATCAATCACGACCTGAGCTACCGTTATGCCCGCCTGCGCCAGCAGGGCTACACCACAGAGCTTAATGAACAGCAACTGAGCTGGCAGGCCATCGCGTATGCCAGTGCACTGAGTTTCAGTGCCGGTAAAGCGGCAATGAATCAACTGCTGGCTGCTGAAAGCCGGCCTGACGCGGTGTTTGCGGTTTGCGATACGCTGGCCGCCGGTGCGATGGCGGCG
Organism: Pantoea sp. Cr_R13; assembly: GCF_029222565.1. Taxonomy (NCBI): domain Bacteria; kingdom Pseudomonadati; phylum Pseudomonadota; class Gammaproteobacteria; order Enterobacterales; family Erwiniaceae; genus Pantoea; species Pantoea sp. Cr_R13. The sequence continues at coordinate 499,147 of NZ_JARHXL010000009.1, read as the reverse complement.
ATTCAGCAGGCGGGACTGCGGATCCCTCAGGACATTGCCGTGGTGGGGTTTGACGGCAGCGAACTGGCCAACATGGTCTCACCGCCGCTGACCACGCTGGCTCAGCCCTCAAAGGAGATTGGTCGTCGCGCCTGTGAGCTGGTGCTGCAGAAAATTGCCTGGCCCGACGCGCCGCCGCAATCTGTGATTATGCAGGGCGAGCTGGTGGTGCGAGCCAGCAGCTGAAAGCCTCACCCGCATACCCTTCATCGGGATATTCTCGCTCAAATTGTCCACCAAAATGAGACAGTGATTGCCAGTTCAGGTCATTGTGTGGCACTCAGGTTTACTTATATGCTGTTTCCATCGAAGGGCATTCGCACTTCCCGAATCAACGAAGGGGCAGAATATGATTGAGCAAAGATTGTCAGAGCAACGCGGTGTGGGCGATCACGGCTGGCTGAATTCACGTCACACCTTCTCTTTTGCAAACTACTGGGATCCGAAACAGGCGGGCTTCTCCGATCTGCTGGTGATTAATGATGATCGGGTTGCCAAAGGACGGGGTTTTGGCGCTCATCCGCACAGTAACATGGAGATTATCTCTTATGTGCTGGAAGGGGCGCTTGAGCACAAAGACTCAATGGGAACCGGTTCGGTGATTGTCCCTGGCGATGTGCAACTGATGAGTGCCGGTAGCGGTGTGACCCACAGCGAGTTCAACCACTCCGGCACCGAGGGTGTGCATTTCCTGCAAATCTGGGTGGTACCCGCAGAGAAAAACACTCCGCCAGGTTATCAGCAGATCTCCGTCAGCGAAGCAGATAAGCGCGGCAATCTGCGGCTGATTATTTCGCCAGACGGTGAAAATGGGGCATTACGGGTACGCCAGGATATTCGCATCTATGCAGGACTGTTCCAGGGCGATGAGCAGCAGACAATTACACTCCCGGATGATCGCTACGCCTATATCCATGTGGCGCGCGGCAGTGTCAGAGTCAATGGCCTGCAGTTTAATGCCGGAGATGGTGCGCGGGTTCGCGACGAGAAAACGCTGTCGTTCAGTCATGGTGAAGGCGCAGAGGTGCTGTTATTCGATCTGCGTCCGAATGAAGTGAATCATCCAACCCGATAAAATGAAAACTGCGCGGCGAAAGCCGCGCAGTTTTTTGCATCACTGCGCGTTAAGGAACGCCAGCAGATCCTGATTCAACTGATCCTGATGCGTCACGGCGAAACCATGTGGCGCGTTGTCATAGAGCCTGAGTTCAGCACCCTCAATCATCTCCGCCGCAACCTTGCCGGTGGTTTCAAACGGCACGACCTGGTCGTTGCTGCCATGAATGACCAGTGTCGGCACATTTACTTTTGCCACGTCGGCACGGAAATCGGTCTCCGCGAAGGCGGTCACGCAATCCATGGTACTTTTGAGTGAGGCCAGCAGCGCGATGTTCAGCATCTGCGTCATGACGCCATCGGAGACGGTCTGTCCGGCATTAGTGCCATAGAACGGCGTCGCGAACTCTTTGATAAACTGTGCGCGATCCTTGAGCAGGCCATCACGAATGCCTTCGAACACCGACATATCGACACCCTGCGGATAGTCTGCCGTTTTGCCAAAGATAGGTGTGACGGCACCGAGCAGCACCAGCGCCCCGACGCGATCGCTGCCATAGCTGCCGATATAACGCGTGACGTCGCCGCCACCCATAGAGAAGCCCACCAGCGTCACGTTCTGCAGATCAAGATGGGTGATCAGGTCGTTGATGTCCGACGCAAAGGTATCGTAGTTATTGCCGTTCCAGGGCTGATCTGAGCGGCCAAAGCCACGGCGGTCAAATGCAATCACCCGATAGCCATGGTCGGCCAGGAAGTTCATCTGGCTGTCCCACATGTCGGCATCCAGCGGCCAGCCGTGGCTGAACAAAACAGGCTTGCCGGTTCCCCAGTCTTTAAAGTAGATCTGTGTACCGTCGGTCGTTTTAAAGGTGCTCATGGTATTGCCCTCTGTATGACGTGATGAATGATGAGAAAGTGTAGCCAGTCACACTGGCGCCACCAGATAGCGAACCTAGGGGTGATTTTCACCCTGATGAAAAGCGAAAACCCGCCGCTCTATCTTTTTGTCGTTGATGGTGTAGCGCTCTTTCTGACGCAGATGCTCGACCCAGGAGCCGACCACAAACGTCTCGACGAAAATACCGGGCTGTAAGATATCTTCATAAAGTGACCAGTTGATGGCGCCACCACGACGTCTGACCCGCCGCATATCCTGCATGCAGACGATAAAAGCATGTGCATCATCAATATTAATCCGGTATTCGTAATTCACCATCACTGGCCCTCGTTCATGACGGATATCCAGTGCAGGTGCATTAACGCCATCGCCAACCATATCGAGATTGAGATCGGGATCCTGATCGAGACGCCAGCGCCAGACGGTGCTGCTGGCGAGCACCATCCCCAGCGCGGCGACGCAGAGCGACAGCGGAATGCCGAAGTGCGAGGCGAGCTGTCCCCAGAGGGCGCTACCTGCGGTCATCGATCCAAAAAACACTGTCAGATAGACCGCCAGCGCACGCGCTTTCACCCATTTCGCGGCGCTCCGCTGTGCGCCAAGATTCAGCGTCGACAGCACCGCGATCCAGGCAAAGCCGGTAAAGAACTCAAACGCATTCAGCAGCCAGAAGTGCCGCACAAAGGCCAGCGCCAGCATGGTCAGGGCGAAGAGAAGACTGGCGAGCACCATCAGGCGATCGGAGCTTAAGTGACGACGCAAACGCGGCAGCAGCACCGCGCCGGTAATCGCGCCGACCCCGATGCAGGCCAGCATGATGCCGTAGCCGCCAGGGCCGAGGCCCAGTTCACGACGAGCCACCAGCGGCAGCAATGCCCAGCCCGCGCTGCCAAACAGGAAAAACGAGAAGGTTCGCACCAGTACGTTACGTAAGACCGGTGCCGCATGAACGTAGCGAAGACCCGCCCGTACCGCCGGGAAGAAGTGTTCAGGCGGAAGACGCTGGACGCTCGGCTCCGCTTTCCAGCGCCAGAGCACCCAGGCGACGCCCAGCACTGACAGCGCATTGAGCAGGAATACCATCCAGGGGCCGGCGAACGACAGGATCAGGCCACCCAGTGCCGGTCCGATGGCGCGACTGATATTAATGCCGAGTGAGTTAAGGGCAATGGCAGGACCGAGTTCCGGTTTGGTCACCAGATCTGGCACGATCGCCTGGAAGGGCGGCGAACTCATGGCGGCACCTGCGCTCAGTAAAAAGGCAGCGCCTAGCAGCACGCCGGGTGTCACATGACCGGTCCAGGCCAGTACGGTCAGCCCGGCGGCGGCGGTAAACGTCCACAGTTGGGAAAACAGTAAATATTTACGGCGGTCAACGATGTCCGCCATCACCCCGGAGGGCAGTGCAAAGAGAAACATCGGCAGGCTGCTGGCTGCCTGCACCAGCGCCACGGCCAGAGGATCGGCACTTAGCGTCAGCATGGTCCAGTTCACGCCGACATCATTCATCCATGATCCGATATTTGAAACCACAGTGGCGATCCACAGCATGCGGAACACCGGCTGGCGCAGTGGCTGTAACGGCGAAACCTCATTAGTGGGCCGCACATCAGGCTGTTCCTGCTCAACCTGATGAATATCATTAACCTGTGCCATAACGCCTCCCCTTAGGTTTCGCAGCGCCGATGCGCCAGCCGCCTGGCCCGGTCAGCGCCAGCGTGGTAAAGATAATCAGCAGCAGCCAGCCGAACTGGCCTTCCGCCAGTGACCAGCCAGGGTGGACGACCAGCATTGCAACCAGCAGTACCGCGATAATCGGCAGGCAGGCAATCCGGCTTCCCCAGCCGATAATAATGAAAATCGGGCAGATGACTTCCGCCACGATAGCGGGCAGCAGGCTCATCATCGGTCCCAGCCCGAAAGGATCTTCGATGCGCGTCAGTTCTTCGCTGAAATGCAGAATTTTCGGCAGCCCATGCACCTGTAACAACAGCAGGCTGCCAGTCATGCGCAGGAAGAACAGCCCCGCGTTGATGCGGGGCGAAAGAGCGGTAGCATAATTCATGATTAAAACGCGAAGCAGCTGCAGCCGAGCGCGCCCCAGAAGGCGTTATCTTCGGCAACGGGTACGCTGGAACCTCGTGCGATCTCATGCGAGTGGCGATGAACACCGCACGGGCCGCTGCAGTGGTGGACGGCGGGCATCATGCCTGCACGGCTCTGCGCAACCGGCGGAGCACTGCGATAATGACCCGGCACATTTACCACCGGTGACCACTCCGGCAGGATCGGAATCGCAGGCGGCGCATCTGCGCTGAACGATCCGGCGGCATAGACGATATTGCCATCCACCACGGTCAGCACTGACTCAATGCCTTTGATTTCCTCTTCCGGGACGCTGAAAAAGTCTTTGCTCAGCACCGCCAGGTCCGCCAGTTGTCCCACTTTGACCTGACCTTTTTTACCTTGTTCACTGGAGAACCAGGCGCTGCCCTGCGTCCAGAGCATCAGCGCCGTTTCACGGTCCAGGCGGGCACTGACATCATACATCTGCATGCCGCCCACGGTGCGGCCAGAAACCAGCCAGTAGAGCGCGGTCCAGGGGTTGTAGCTGGCAACGCGGGTCGCATCGGTGCCCAGCCCGACCGGCACGCCGGTCTCCAGCATTTTCTGAACCGGTGGGGTATGGCGGGTGGCTTCAATGCCGTAGCGCTCAGCAAAGTATTCACCCTGGAACGCCATGCGATGCTGCACGGCAATGCCACCGCCCAGCTCTTTAATACGATCGATATTGCGCTGAGTGATGGTTTCCGCATGGTCAAAGAACCAGTGCAGACCATTGAACGGAATATCACGATTCACTTTTTCGAACACATCCAGCATCCGGCTGATTGACTCGTCATAGGTCGCATGCAGACGGAAAGGCCATCGATGCTCAACCAGATGACGCACCACGCGCTCCAGCTCGTCTTCCATGCCAGGGGCTAAATCCGGACGAGGCTCCAGGAAATCTTCGAAGTCAGCCGCCGAGAAGACCAGCATTTCCCCTGCGCCATTGTGACGGAAATAGTCGCTGCCCTGGCCTGGCGTCAGCATGTCCGTCCATTTTTCAAAATCTTCCAGCTCATGGCCCGGACGCTGCGTGAAGAGGTTGTAGGCGATACGCAACGTCATCTGCTTTTTCTGATGCAGCTCAGCAATCACTTCGTAATCTTCGGGATAGTTCTGGAAGCCGCCGCCCGCATCAATGGCGCTGGTCAGACCCAGACGGTTCAGCTCGCGCATAAACTGGCGGGTGGAGTTGACCTGCTGTTCCAGCGGCAGTTTCGGTCCTTTCGCCAGCGTGGCGTAGAGGATCATTGCATTAGGGCGGGCGATCAACAGGCCGGTGGGATTGCCGTTGCTGTCGCGCTGGATTTCGCCACCCGGCGGGTTTGGCGTCTCTTTGGTGTAGCCAACCACTTTCAGAGCGGCGCGATTGAGCAGGGCGCGGTCATAGAGGTGCAGCACGAAAACCGGCGTGTCGGGTGCTGCTTCGTTGATCTCATCCAGCGTCGGCATCCGGCGCTCGGCAAACTGGAATTCTGTCCAGCCTCCCACTACGCGAACCCACTGCGGTGAAGGGGTACGCAGCGCCTGCTCTTTCAGCATCCGCAGCGCATCGGCAACCGATGGCACGCCTTCCCAGCGCAGTTCAAGGTTGTAGTTTAGCCCCCCGCGAATCAGATGCAGGTGTGAATCGTTCAGGCCGGGCACAGCCGTGTGGCCCTTAAGATCGACCACTTTGGTGCCGTCGCAGTGAAATTCCATCGCCTCTGCCAGCGTGCCGACCGCCACGAACTTGCCATCGCGAATCGCTACCGCTTCCGCAACTGGATTACTGCGGTCAACGGTGTGAAATTTGCCATGGGTCAGTATCAGTTCTGCTTTACCGAGCGTAACCATAGATGCTCCTCATCGGGGGTGTCCGGCTTAGCGCGGGACAGGAAGTGCCGCAGATAACAGGGCACGAATAAGCCGGATTATGGTGAGCAGGCTAACGGGTCGTCTAGTTATACAGAGGGATACCTATACCTTCGTATAGTTATACGCAGAGATAATAGTTTGCCGTTGCAGGTCGCTCTACACTGCGACCAGACAGCCAGCAGCAGGGCGATAAACCTGCACTGGCCGTCATTTTGCACGCGCCGGTTGGCGGAAATTTCGTTACATAACCTCTATGGGTGAACGCATGTCCAACGCTAAGCTTGAAGTCCTCACGCCACATAACAGCCAGATCATCTTTATTGACCAGCAGCCGCAGATGGCCTTTGGGGTGCAATCCATCGATCGCCAGGTGCTGAAAAACAACACCGTTGCGCTGGCGAAGGCGGCGAAAGTCTTCAGTATCCCCACCATCATCACCACGGTAGAAACTGAAAGCTTCTCGGGTCACACCTATCCGGAGTTACTGGATGTGTTTCCGGGGCTGGATATTCTGGAACGCAGCTCAATGAACTCCTGGGATGATCAGAAAGTGCGTGATGCGCTGGCCGCAAACGGCAAGAAAAAAGTCGTGGTGTCGGGCCTCTGGACCGAAGTGTGCAACAACAGTTTTGCGCTCTGCGCGATGCTGGAAGGCGGCTACGAAATCTACATGGTGGCAGACGCGTCTGGCGGCACGACTAAAGAAGCACACGACTACGCGATGCAGCGCATGATTCAGGCGGGTGTGGTGCCGGTAACCTGGCAGCAGGTGATGCTGGAATGGCAGCGAGACTGGGCCAATCGTGACACTTATGATGCCGTAATGAATATTGCCAAAGAACATTCAGGTGCTTACGGCATTGGTGTCGATTACGCCTACACCATGGTGCATAAAGCACCATCACGTCAGAAAAGTGAACACCGTACCCTGGCGCCGGTTCACGCACCGATACGCTAAGGCATCCAGCTGATCGGCGGAAAACCGCCGATCAGCTGAGTGGCATAACAGGAGCTGGTCATGAATCCTCTACTTGTTTCCCTGGCTGCCGGGGTGCTGATTGGCCTGCTATATGGCCTACTAAAGGTGCGGTCACCGGCACCGCCCGCGATTGCGCTGCTGGGACTGCTGGGGATGCTGTTGGGTGGGGCGCTGGTGCATGCGGTATCTCCCGCACAAAAGCCTGCAATCGCCTTGCATCAGCCTGATGTTCCTCCCGTTTCATCCTCATCGCGGACAAGCTGAACATGTTGAAATCCTGCGTTATTTCTCTCGCGGTGGGCCTGCTCGCCGGGGTAATCTATGCCCTGATCAACGTCAACTCTCCGGCGCCGCCGGTTATTGCTTTGGCAGGGCTGTTTGGCATGCTGGTGGGTGAACAATTAATACCGCTGGGTAAACGTCTGTTCAGGCGACAGCCGGTGACGCTGAAGTGGTTCCGCCATGAATGCATGCCAAAAATCAGTGGGACACCGCCACCCGATGGTGATAACACGCCTTAAGTCCTCGCATGCCACACGGTGAGGCGTTCCAGAGGATACCTGCATGACGTTTACCCAGCGTATTGTCATCGTTGATGATGAAAGCGCGGTCCGCAGTGGACTGAGCAATCTGTTGCATTCGGACGGCTACGCAACCCGATCATTTGAATCCGGTGAGGCATTACTGGCCGATGACGATGCGCTGGTTGAGGCGGGTATGCTTATTATTGATGTTGGCCTTAAGGGCATGTCCGGGTTTGAGCTTTTTACCCTTCTCAAGGCGCGGGCTGATCTGCCGCCGGTAATTTTTATCTCGGCAGATGTGGAAGAAACCACGCTGTGGTATGCCATTGGGCTCGGGGCCATGACTTTTTTGCGAAAGCCCATTGATGTTGATACGCTGCTGACACTGATCCGATGCGAGTTATCTCAGGGAGATGTGCGCTGATGAGCCTTCTTTCAGTTACTTCCCAGGAGAGTGATGACGCAGGGATCGCGATTGAAAATTTTGACACCCTGATGCCGCTGGCACAGGAGGGGTGTCTTCTCTGGATGCTGGCGCGCCGCCAGTCGGGCGAAACACTGATCATCGCCACGGGTAAAAGTGACGACGTCACTTTTCAGGCCACCCAGCGGCTCAAAAATGAGCGTGCTCTGGCTGCGTATCTGTCACCACGCTGGGCCATCACCGCCACCGGCACGACCCGTTATCTTGATCGTTATGCGCTGATTTATCCTACCTTCCCATTTCGCACTCTGGCTAACAATCTTGCTACGCCTCCCGATAAAATCGCCGATTTCCTGCAGGTGGCATTGCAGCTTTGCTACACGCTGGGTCAGGCACATCATCAGGGCATCGTGCATGGGGATATCAAGCCAGGCCATTTTTTTATTACTGACGATGGCCGGTTCCGGCTGGGCGGGTTTGGACTTGCCTCCCTGGCGGCGCAGTCGGCTGAGAAAAACAGCCTGCGCGCCTCAGGCGGCACGCTGGCCTATATGTCCCCTGAGCACACCGGTCGCACGCCACATCCGGTCAGTAGCCTCAGCGATCTCTACAGTCTGGCGTGGTGTTATATGAGTATCTGACCGGCAAGCTACCCTTTGGCTCACCGGATGCGGGTGAAGCAGAGTGGATTCATCATCACATCGCCAGCGCGCCCCGGCCAGCTGAACAGGTCAGAGACGATGTGCCGCCGATGCTCTCGGTAATTCTGCTGCGACTGCTGGCAAAGTCACCCGCTGACGGCTACCAGAGCGTGCAGGGATTGATGGCCGACCTTCGCCGCTGTCAGGCCACATTGACAGGGGAAAACACCATTGCGCCGTTTACGCCCGGACTGCAGGAGCGTTTTAACACCAGTTTCCGGCCTGAGACTCTGTTCAGTCAGCATCCGCAGGCTCGTGTATTGCTGACGACGCTGGATACGGTCATCCGCACTGGAACACAGAGCCTGGTGATGCTTAGCGGTGTGCCTGGCTCGGGTAAGTCCGCGATTATCGCGACCGCCCTGAAAACCCTGCAGCACCGACAGATTTTGCTGGCCGCCAGCAAGGCCGATCAACATTCGCCGACCGCACCCTTTGCCGCTGTGGCCTCCGCGTTTCGCACGGTCACGCTTTATCTGCTGGGGTTGTCAGCGCCTGAGGTCAGAAAATGGCGAGGCCGGTTGCTGCGTCTGTTGGGCGGCTATGTCGATTTAGCCATTGAGCTGGTGCCTGAATTAAAACAGCTGCTCAATATCGGGAATCTACAGCCAGTGGTGCGCCATGCACTGGACGCCCGCGAGCAGTTCACTCAGATGGCCTCTGCGCTTGTTCAGGCTTTCGCCACGCCGGGCCGTCCGCTGGTTATGCTGATTGATGACGTACATTGGGCAGACCCTGCCACGCTGCAACTGCTGGAAAACCTGATAACCCGAAATGAGCATTTGCCCTTTATGCTGGTGCTTGCCTTTCGGGAGGGTGAATCAATGCCCTGTCCGATGATTGCCGGATTTCTGCTGCGCATCAGGGCCGCTGCACCGCGGGTAGTGGCGCTGACGCCGCAGCCGTTGAGTGTGAAACGCATCGGCCGCTGGCTGGCGCAAATGCTGCATACCCGTCCTGGCGGTAATCGCGAGCTGGCGCAGATCCTTTTTGAGAAAACCGGCGGTAATCCCCTTTCGATGCAAGAGTTCTTCCGGCAGGCGGTAGAGGATGGGGTGATTAACTTTCGTCAAAATCCGCCGAAATGGCATTACGACAGTCAGGCGCTCATGGCGCGTCGTTACACCGACAATGTGGCCACGCTGGTGTTAAGCCAGCTGGCACGGATGCCGGAGACCACGCGGCAGCTCATGGGTTCGCTGGCCTGTTTGGGGGCCAGTGGCGAGCTCTCGCTGTTAGGTCAGCTGAGTGCGATGCCTGTGACGCTGATTCAGCAGCAACTTGAACCCGCTGTCAGCGGTCGTTTTGTCACCCTGACCGGTGGGCACTACGCGTTTACGCATGATCGGGTGCATAACGCGGCGTTATTATTGCCCGACCTGCGGCAGCAACAGCATCTTCACCAGCAGGCGGCGGTCTGGCTATCCGCAGCGGTCGCAAGCGGGGATAACAGTGAGACGCTGTTCCGCGCGGTTTATCACATTGGGATGATTGCTGAGCTACCACTGACTGTGACAGATCGTGAACGTTATTATCCTCTTTGTCTGCGAGCCGCGCAGGCGTCGAAACGCGCCGGAGATTACCTCTCAGCGCTACGCTATCTGCGCACCGCCCAGCGACTCAGCCTGCGAATGGTGACCGGTAATGACTTTATGCTGGGCTTTGATGAGGCGGAGTGCGAGTTTCTTAACGGTAATCTCACGTCAGCGCAAACGCTCTGTACCCGACTGCTACGTGAGCCAGGTACGCTCAGTGAAAAATCAAAGGCAGCCTGTCTTTCTGCTGAAATCCATATGCGCCAGTCTGACAACCATCTGGCGCTGGAAACCGCGCTTGCCTGGCTGGCAGTGTTTGGTGTGCATCTCAAAAGGGATCCGGATGACGTCGAGATCGATGCCGCCTGCCTGGCGATTCGGGCGCGTATGGGCGATTCACCGCAGGATACGTTGAACCGGCTACCGCTTAACAGCGATCCTGACGTCGAGTCGGTGCTAAACCTGATGGCCAGCACCATATTTGTCTCCGCATATGACTGCCCAAAGCTCCATCTAATCCTGGTCTGTCAGATGCTGCAGATGACGCTGGACCACGGCATAACCGGTGCCTCTGCGTTTGGTCTGGCCTGGTTCAGCGTGCTGACAGGAGAACGGTATCAGGCCTGGCATTTTAGTTATGCCTGTGGTCGGGTGGCCCGCGAGCTGGTGGAGCGGTATGACTTTACCCGTTATAAAGCCCGTACTCTGTTGCCGCTGGATCAGGTGGGGATCTGGACACAGCCGCTGGACGTCGCCATTGAATGTGCCCGTGAAAGTTTTCGCGTCGCGGTGAAGTATGGCGATCGCTCTTTTGCCTGTCTCTCGTTGCGTCATCAAATCATGAACACGCTGACACGCGGCGATCACCTGGAGTCAGTGATGACCTCACTTGAGCGCGGACTCGCCTTTACGCGTAAAACGGGTTATCCCGACGTTGAGAACGTGCTGCTGATGCAAAAGCAGTTGGTGATGCAACTGCGTAACAGCAGTGGGTTCAGAGCAGGCGAGCGCGATCAGGCTTTGCCGCTGGTGGCCGGCAGTGAGCCGGGTCCGATTTCCGGCCATAAGGCGATGGTGCAGTTCTGGGCGGGGCTGTATCGCGGAATGGCCCATTACTATGCCGGTGAATATCGTGATGCGCTGCGCTGTCTGGCAGGAATCCAGCCGTTAATCAGCGTGGTCCCCGCTTATATCTATCTGATGGATTTGCATTTTTATACGGCACTCTCCCTGAGTCACCTGTCTGAAGCCACTGATAGCAGCGCGCTGCGCATTCATCTCGACAAGTTTGCCGGCTGGACGGATCTTAACCCCGGTTTGTTTGCGGACAAATATGCCTTGCTGAGGGCAGAGTGCGCCCGGCTTGAGGGCGACACGGGTGAGGCGCTGAAGCAGTATGAAAACGCCATTCGTCTCTCCCGGCAGGCCGGATACCTGCACATTCATGCGCTGGCAAATCAGCTTGCGGGCCGTTGCTGTAAAACCCTACAGCTGGATACCGCGGCAGATGCCTACATCAAAGCAGCAATGACAGGCTGGGACAACTGGGGAGCGCAGGCGATGGTGCGCCAGCTGGAGCAGCACTATCCGCACCTGGCCGCGCCGGTGCAAAACAGTGCGCTGGCAACGATTCCGTTTACGCAGGATGCCGCTTTCTACGATCTGGAAAGCGTGCTGACCGCCGTGCGTGCCCTGACGGAAGAGATCAACCTTGATCGGTTGATTCACACCCTGATGCGGATGCTGCTGGAGCGGGCTGGTGCCCAGCGCTGTCGCCTCATCCGGATTCTGGATGGCAACCTGCCAGAGACGCAGGCCTGGGCAGAAAGCACGGCTGATGGCGTGCGGGTTCAGATTGTCAAAGAGCGGCCTGACGCGAATGACCTGCCGCTATCGGTGCTGTCAGCAGTGATCCGCACCGGTCAGGAGATTCGCACCAGTAAACCGGAGGTATTCAGTCCGTTCAGTCAGGACCCCTATCTGGTGGCTTCAGGCTCGGCGGTGCTTTGTGTGCCGATGTTCAGGCAGGCCAACATGGTTGGGGTGCTCTACCTGGAAAATCGCCTGATGCCCGATGCGTTCACCGCTGAACATTCCCACATTGTAAAAACTCTGAGTGCGCAGGCGGCTGTTTCCCTGGAGACGGCGCGACTCTACGCGGAACTGCTGGAGGAGAACAACCATCGGCGTCGGGTTGAGAAACAGCTGCGTGCCAGCAAGACTTCGCTGATGCTGGGCGAGAAAATCAGTCATACCGGCACCTGGCGCTGGGAAGTGGCCGAGGACATGATGATAGTCTCTGAAGAATATGCCCGGATACTGGGGCTGCCAGCCGAACAACATGGACTGTCGATGGCAGACTTCCTGACCCGCGTTCATCCTGATGATTATGAATCAATCAGCGAACTGGTGACGCACAGCGTCAGTCAGGGACGCAGCATGCAGGCAGAGTTTCGGGTAATCAGGTCAGATGGTGAATGTCGCTATATCAAAGGTATTGGGGAGCCGGTAAACAATTTCCCTGAGGTGAAAGAGTACTTTGGCACCATTTCAGACATCACCTCGCAGCGTATGGCGGAAGACAGTGCGCGCATGGCGCAGGCGGACCTGGCGCGTGTTACGCGCGCCACGACTGTCGGGCAATTGACAGCCTCCATCGCTCACGAAATCAGCCAGCCGCTGATGTCTATCGTGGCCAATGCGGGTGCCAGCCTGCGTTGGTTGAAGCGTGAGCCGCTGATGCTGGAAAACGCCAGCAGCGGTTTAGATGAGATTATTAAAGAGGGCAAACGTGCCGGGGAGATTATTCACGGCCTGCAGGCGCTGACCCGTAATCATGAATCGAGCTTTGCTTTGGAAAACCTCCATCTGATCGCCCGTGACATTCTGGCGCTTTCCCGTGTAGAGCTGGAGCGGCGGGGAGTTTCGCTGGAACTTAAATTCAGGGCTGCTAAAGCGGAGATTTTCTGCGACCGCGTTCAGATCCAGCAGGTGCTGCTGAATCTGGTGATCAATGCGATCGATGCTATGTCCGATGATCTGCCGCGCGCGGCGCTATTGCGCCTTACGTCAGAGAATCCCACCCCTGATACGCTGCGGTTTGAGGTGCTGGATAGCGGCTGCGGATTAAGTGATGACGTGCGGGAACGGCTTTTTGAGTCATTCTATACCACCAAAAAAGTGGCATGGGGATGGGATTAACGATCAGCAAAGGGATCATCAAAAAGCATTCTGGTGAGTTAGGGGCAGAAAACCGGCCGGAAGGTGGCAGCCGTTTCTGGTTTACTCTGCCATTGGGTTAAGCGAGAGGAACAGGTCGTCTGCCGGGTTTCAGCGGCGTCGGCTATGGTCAATATTGAGCCGCTCTGCCGCCCGCACCAGATCGGTGAGCGAACGCGCATTCATTTTTTCCATTACCCGTCGTTTGTGGACTTTAGCCGTAATTTCACTGACGCCCATCTCTGCAGCAATCTGTTTATTCAACAGACCACTAATCGCCAGCAGCATCACCTCGGCTTCACGCGGCGTCAGGGTCTGATGTCGCTGCACAATTTCCCGCCGTTCCTGAGAAGAGGCCAGATTCTGCTCTGCAATCTCTAAGGCTTCCGCGACCGCCTGCAAAATACGCTCAGGTTCGACGGGCTTAGTCAGGAACTCATAAGCGCCAGTTTTCATCGCCCGCACGGTGACCGGAATGGTCCCGAAGCCGGTCAGGAAAATCGTGGGAATAGTATAGCCACGATCGATCAACGACTGGGCGACATCAAACCCATCTGCGCCAGGCAGATTAATATCCAGAATCAGGCAACAGGGAAGGGGAGTTAACGCGTGAGACAGGAAATCATCAGCTGAAGAGAAAGAGATAACCGTGTAATCATCGGCGATGAGGAGATTAGTGAGTGCAGAAGTCACCGCGGCGTCGTCATCAACGATATATACGATGGAATTCATAAAGACCTCATTTCAGCCAGCGTTTTAATGGTCACGTAATTAAGGATGACGCGCAAAAAGACCCGGATAAAAGGGCGTCGGGCAGGGTTAACAGGATATTACCATAACGGAAATCATTATCATCTTATAATTAACAGCTTGTTAAAATTCGGATAACTTACTGATTGACATGGCTAAAATATGCACTAATTACCGTGGCGTGGCTCAGCGCTTTCTGGGTAGAGAACGCATACGTTTTTATTAAAACGCCATATCATTGCAATGTATTCATGATCGGATAATGGCCAGGAGAACTGTGCAGGTCAGGTGCGTAATTAATCCATAAGGTAATCAAACAGGTTAAACCGTTTCAGCATGCTATAATACCCAATTCAAGGGGGACGGCACTGAGTGGATTCAGATATTAATTGGTACAAATTCCAGAGGGATTCAATAGTGAATTAACCGACATGTTTAATGAGAGAGAACCAGGTCAATGCTGATGTTTATTCGGGTTCTTGAAGGAATATCTAACTGCACATCTTATAGTTACAACATACTAAATATTTCATAGTTAACCTTATCCTCAGCCATCGGGTGCTTATCGCTTAGTAATGCAAAAATGCCGATAACGGTGATTCCTGGCGTAAGGGAAAACATGACGTGCTTCACGTGGTAAGAAGTCATTACATTTAAAAAACCCTTAACTGTCAGCAAGTAACCCTGATAAGCGTAGCGGTATTCATGGCGCGGTTGCTAATCCTCACTAAGCTTGTGAAGCAACCCTCTAAATTCAGGGATATTTTTCCAGCAGGACGCTATTCGCAATGACGCCATGAGGCTTATATGAGTGAAAATTACTGCACCATTCTCTTTAATGGTGAACGGTTAAAAGGGTTAGCTAATCAACCGCTGATCGACTTTCTTGACGCTCACGGGAAAAAACTACCTCATGTCTGTTACCACCCGGCGTTGCCGCCGCTGCAAAGCTGTGATGTCTGCTGGGTAGATGCCAATGGCGAGCGGGTTCGCGGCTGCACGCTTCGCACTGAAGAGGGGCTTTCGGTGCAGAGTGACGGTATTCCGCTGAGGGCCGCGCAACAGGAGGGAATGGATAGACTGCTCAACCGCCATGAGCTTTACTGCACCGTCTGTGAACACAACACCGGTGACTGCACGCTGCATAATACCGTGGCTGATATGCACATTCCGATTCAGTACTATCCTCATCAGCCCAAACCCTACGCCAAAGATCACTCTAACCCCTTTTATACCTACGATCCTGACCAGTGCATTTTATGCGGTCGCTGCGTCGAGGCGTGCCAGAATGTCGAGGTCAATGAGACGCTGTCGATTGACTACACCCAAGCGCATCCCCGCGTGCTCTGGGATGGCGGCACTGAAATCGCCGGTTCCAGCTGCGTCAGCTGTGGACACTGCGTCACAGTGTGTCCGTGTAATGCATTACTGGAAAAGACCATGCAGCCTGATGCGGGTCCGTTCACTGCAATGGATGAGGGGTTGAAGCGCCCGCTGATCGATTTCGTCAAAACGATGGAAAACAGTATTGGCATGGGGCCGATTACTGGCGTCTCCAACATCGATGTGGCGCTGAGGCAGTCGGAGATTAAACGCACTAAAACGGTCTGCACCTATTGCGGCGTGGGCTGCAGCTTTGAAATCTGGACCCGCAATCGTCACATCCTGAAAATTCAGCCGGTGGCGGAAGCGCCCGCTAATGGCATCTCTACCTGCGTTAAGGGTAAGTTCGGCTGGGATTTTGTTAATAGCCCGGCGCGTCTGACGACGCCCTTGATCCGCGAAAATGGCCAGTTCCGGCCCGCCAGCTGGGATGAGGCGTTGCAGCGGGTAGCTGAAGGATTGCAGGGCATCGCGCAGAATTATGGTGGCGATGCGATTGGCTTTATTGGCTCCAGCAAAGCCAGCAACGAAGAAGCCTATCTTACTCAGAAAATCGCCCGCTTAATCTTCGGCACTAACAATGTCGACAACTCCTCGCGCTATTGTCAAAACCCGGCGACAGAAGGGCTGTTTCGCACCGTGGGCTACGGCGGTGATGCGGGAACGATAAAGGATCTGCAGGAGAGCGAACTGATTGTGCTGGTCGGCAGTAATCTGGCCGAGAACCATCCGGTGATTGCGTCGCACATCAAACAGAGCCACAAACATCGCGGTCAGAAACTGCTGGTTGTCGATCCGCGTTGTCATGAAATGGCGGAACGGGCGGACTGCTATCTGCGCATCCGACCTGGCACGGACCTTGTCTGGGCCTCGGCGATGGCGAAATATATGTTCGATCACGGTTATGCCGATGACGCGTTTCTGGCACAGCGGGTTAATCAGGTAGAAGAGTATCGCACCTCGCTTGATACCTTTACGCTCGACTATGCCAGCGAGATTTGCGGTCTGAGTGAAGCCGAACTCAAAGAGTCGGCGGAGATGATCGGACACGCGGGTAGCGCCTGCATATTGTGGGCGATGGGGATCACTCAGCATAGCCATGGAGCAGACACCAGTACCGCGCTATCGAATTTGCTGCTGGTCACCGGCAACTATGGGCGGCCTGGCACTGGCGGCTATCCGATGCGCGGTCACAACAATGTGCAGGGCGCCAGTGATTTCGGCTGCCTCAGCAATCGCTATCCGGGCTATGAAAAAGTCACCGACGCGTCGATCCGGGAAAAATGGGCGCGCGCGTGGGGCGTTTCTCCTGATGCACTTTCCGATAAGGCTGGCGCCGATAACTTCAAAATGGTGCAGCAGGCCGGTGAAGGTAAAATCCGTGCAATGTACATCACCGGGGAAGAGACAGCGTTTGCAGATGCCGACGCCACATCGGTGCATGCCGCCTTCAGCAAGCTGGAATTTATGGTGGTTCAGGACATCTTTATGTCGCGTACCGCCGAATTTGCCGATGTCGTGCTGCCCGGTGCGCCCAGCGTGGAAAAAGAGGGCACCTTTGTGAATACCGAGCGGCGCATTCAGCATTTTACTCCTGCCATGAAGCCACTGGGTGATTGTCGTCCTGACTGGCAGATCTTTACCGATCTCGCGGCGCGTCTTGGACATCCATGGCATTACCCAAATCCCGGCGCGATTATGGCGGAAGTGGCGGGCATTGCAGAGATTTTCGCGGGTGTGAGTTATGAGCAACTGGCAGGATGGCAGTCGCAACTCTGGCCGGTCAACGCTGAAGGTGAAAGCACACCACGTCTCTATACAGAACGGTTCAATTTTCCGGATGGCAAAGCGCGCCTCTATCCGCTGAGCTGGCAGCCGCCCGCTGAGCAGGAGGATGCCGAATACAATCTACTGCTGAACAATGGCCGAATGCTGGAGCATTTCCAGTCAATGAATCAGACCGGGCAGGGTGGACGCATGATGTCATTGTCGCCCAATGCCTTTGTTGAGATCTCACCGGAACTTGCAGCCTCGCGCGCGCTCATTGAAGGTGAGTGGGTACGGATTACCTCGCGTCGGGGATCGCTGGATGTGCCAGTGGTTATTACAGACCGTGTGGCGGGTAACGTGCTGTTTATGCCAATTCATCATGGTACTGATGGCGTTAATGCACTGACTGGTGAACATCACGATCCTGACGTCAATACCCCCGCTTACAAAGAGATCGCTGTCAACATGACACGCGTGGATCGACGCCCGCAGCCTAATCCGGTGCCGCTACACAATTTCCGTCATGGTCACCGAACACCCCTGGATCACCTGCCGATTGAGCAAAAATGGCAGCAGGCAGGCTATCGTGAACCGCCTGAACACGTTGAAAAACCGGAGAAATTTTAATGGCAGAACGGATGAAGTATCAGGTCCCGCCCACACGCACCGAGCCAACTGCCCGGGAGGCAATGGACGAGTTGCTTGAAAATCTCCACCAGCACGGTTATCTGCGGCTGGCGAACGATCTCGTTAAATCAAATAACGATGTGGGGAAAATTCTGGTCTCAGGTCTCAATCAGCCCGGCACCCAAAATGCGCTGCAAAACCTGTCACTGTTGATGATGACGCTGGGCAGCGTGCCGCCAGATCGTTTTAATCACTTACTGCTGGCGGTGCGTGATGCTGCAATGGCCGTTAAGCCGGCTCGGGATGAGGCGCGGCAGGAAAAAGCTGCGCCGGGCATCCGTGGCATCATCCGCTTACTCAATGATGAGGATCTGTGGCGTGGACTGCGGCCACTCTTCGCGGCACTCGAGGTTTTCTCTCAGCAGATTGACCGTGAAGAGGAAAAGCCAATCACACGCTTTAGCGGCAAGCCCAGCCGGGAGTAATAAAGCCAGCAGTCGTTCAGGATTGCGTGGGGGTATAGACCAGATGACCGGCTACACCGCCCGCACCGCCATCTTTAGGGTGGTTGATGCCATCAGAGACCGGCACATCCGTGAAATCAAACGGTGAAACGCCCTCAAGACAGGCGACATTAACCCCAAACTGATCGGGCTGTGAGCGGCTCTGATGAAAAGTATAAATGCCGCAGACGGAGCAGAAGTAATGGCCCACCTCTTTGCTGTTGAAGCGATATTCTGTGAGGTGCGCTTCACCCTGCGTCAGCTCAACGTTGGTTGCAAACACCACAACCGCGCCGCGCATCCGGCAAAACGAGCAGTTGCATCGGCGCACCGTGTTAAAGCCATCCTTTAGCGTCACCTTATAGGCAACGGCACCACAGTGGCATTGCGCTGTCATTTCATTCTGCATCATGATCTCCTGTGTAGTTAAACACCCAGCTTTCAGCCTACGCCAAAGCCCGGGTTTTAGCAGCATCGGAGGCGGATTTGTCCGCATTTCAGACAAAAGGCGTCAACCGTCTGATCTGGATCTAAGTAAAAACGGTGGGGATGTGAAAGGGTGCTTGCTGAATTTTCTGACCTTTAACCTCAGCAAGGAGCATGACCCACGATGGAATTAACTACCCACACACTGCCGGAAGGCATTGTGCTGACGCTGCGTCAGCCCACAGCGGCCACTACATCCCCGGTGATTATTCTGTGTCACGGCTTTTGCGGAATCCGTGAGATTTTACTGCCTGCGTTCGCAGAGGCGTTAACCCAGGCAGGTTTCGCAACACTGACTTTTGACTACCGTGGATTTGGTGACAGCGAAGGCGAGCGGGGTCGTCTGGTGCCTGCGATGCAGATCGCTGATATTCTCTCGGTCATCGCATGGGCAAAACAGCAACCGACTCTGGACCCGAGCAGAATAGGTTTATGGGGCACGTCTTTTGGCGGATGTCACATCTTTGGCGCGGCAGCGAATAACCCGGATGTGAAATGTGTTGTCAGCCAGCTCGCCTTTGCGGATGAGGAAGATATTGTCACCGGGCAACTGGACGCGACGGAGAAGGCGGGCTTTATTGCTACGCTGGAGAAGATGGATCAAAAGCGGCAGAACAGCGGCAAAGAGATGTTTGTGGCCATTACTCGCGTGCTGAACGATGAAGAGTCAAAAGCGTTCTTTGAGGAGAACCGGCATAAGCATCCGAAAATGGACATCAAAATCCCGTTTTTAACCGTACGGGAAACGCTGCACTACAAACCCGCGATCAATGCCGCGAAGGCCACCTGTCCGACACTGGTCGTGGTCGCCGGTCAGGATAGCGTGAATCCGCCGGAACAAGGGCGTGCGCTGTTTGATGCGGTAGCCGCAACCAATAAGCAGCTCATTGTGGCCGAAGAGGCCCGTCATTACGATATTTACAGCGGTCAGCACTTCGCGTCAGTGATTAAGGTGCAGACGTCGTGGTTCGCGGCGCATTTATAACCTGAAGCAGGCTCGCTTCTGCGTGGTGTTTGCTGACCTCTGTCGCGCGCCGGCAGGAGCGAGTTGATTCCGTGCTGAACATTGCGCAGGTTCACACCCATCTCTTCAGTCTCAAACGCCTCATGCCGTCCTTTATCACGCTTTTCTTCCACGACCCGCGTTGAGATTTCACGCCATTTCGCCACGATAAATCTCGCCGTTAAAACCGGTCAGCCCGGCCTCCGGACTCATGATACAGCCGACAATAAATCTCTGATCAGACAGAATCCCCTGGATCTGGCCGATCGCGGTTTGTCCGACCGTGCCGTCCCTGATCTTCTCTATCTGCCCGCCCGGCATAATCCTGACGGAAACCTGATTGAGCTGGGCGCAGAGTAATTAACAAAGTCATTACTTTCCCAGCCGGATCCAGCGGCGTCCGGCCAGCACCGTCAGCGCCACAATAGTAATGCCTGCGGCAAGATGCATTGAAAAATCAATAAAATGCAGATGAGTGTCATGACACAGCGACAGCAGCATTGATGAGGTAAACGCGCAGCCGCAGCCGCTCAGCGCGAGACTGCGCGCGGGATAAAGTGAACGGGTGCGTTTCAGGGCGATCACCGACATCAACATCATCGGCACGCTGGCCGACAGCATAAACAGATAGCAGTGTATCCCCTCACCAAACCGACCAGCACCTGCTGGCGGGGCTTCAGGTGAAATATTCATCAGATTTAGCCCCAGCCACAAAACAGCCAGCAGTAGCGGCCAGCGCGGACTGATCGGTTTCCTGCCTGCAATGCTCAACGTAAAGGCTGCCGCAAGTGTGCTTCCCGCGATGATGAGAGACAGCAGTACGGCAACCAGCGCGAAAAGCGCGCCGGGTTGCGACCAGTCAGTAAACCGGCTGTGAAACGCCCAACTGGTCAACGCGCCACAAGGGAGGGCAAGCGCGATCCAGCCCGCGACGCGCCAGGCCACAGGCCAGACGCGCTGCACCGGCTGCGCAGAGGCGCTGAGCTGATCAATTAACTGGTCATGATTTCTCATGCACACCCCGTCCATATTTTCTAAGGTTGACCATTGCGCGATGCAACAGGGATTTCACCGCAGAGAGAGACTGATGGGTTTCAGCAGCTGCCTGCGCCAGACTCTGCTCACGCAGATGCACGGATTCGACAATCTCCCGCTGGCGTAGCGGAAGGATATCCAGATAACCGGAGAGGATATCGTTATCAGACTGGAGTTCACTGCTCTCAGCCGGGCGTTTTTGCAGCGCTTCCTCATCCTGTACTTCCTGACGTCGACCATGCTGACGCAGCGTATCAATGGTCCGTGCAGAAGCAATTGCTGCAACCCAGGGTAGTATCGGGCGCTGCGGATCGTAGGTGTGGCGAACCCGATGGATCGCCAGCAGCGTCTCCTGAATCACATCTTCGACCAGCACCTCGTCACGGATTTTTTTGCACACTAATGCACGGATGGCCGGAACCATCGCTTTCAGTAACTGGTTATAGGCTGCTCTGTCGCCCGCCTGCGCCCGTGCCATCAGGGCAGGCCACTGCTGTGCGCGTGGATCAGTCTCTGACATTCGTCATCAGCAGTTCAGCACACAGTGACAGTGGCCTGGAAACGTCCCAGGAAATCGCGTAGTCAATCGTCTCAGGTTTTCTTTCCTTTTTCCGTTGCCTGATCGAGCGCTGAAATGACAATACCCGGCGTCAGGACCTGCGGTAGTACTACCGGTTTACCGCCGTCAGCCGGGTAGACCACGTAGAGCGGCAATCCGCCGCGTCCGAAATCACTCAGCGCCTGTTCAACATCAGGATTATATTTGGTGGAGTCTGCAACCATGTAAATGGTATTCGTCCGCGCCATTGCAGCCTTGACCGCCTGCGTCGAAAGTGAAGTGCGATCGTTTACCTGGCAGGTAATACACCATGACGCCGTAAAATTCACCAGGATAGGCTTGCCCTGACCTTTAATCGCGTCGACGTTCTGCGGTGACCAGGAGACAGTCGCTGCAGCCTGTGAAGCGGTTTCCGTTTCAGCAGGTGCGCTGGCAAAACGGTTCAGGTTCAGCAATGGCACGACGACGAGAGCCAGGAAGAACACAGTTGCAACATGCAGTACAACATGGCGCTGTCCTATCATACGGCGTTTCTGTGCCATGCCATACAGCCATGCGCCAAAACTAAACAGTAAACAACAGACCAGAATCGCTGCCAGCGCTGCCGAGCCTGCCTGACGTTCCAGAACCCAAATCAGCCAGCCCACCGCGCCCAGCATAGGAAACGCCAGACCCTGTTTCAGCGTGATCATCCAGGCCCCCGGTTTTGGCAATATGCGCGCCAGCACCGGGAAGAACGATATCAGGGTAAAAGGCGCAGCAAAGCCCAGCGCCAGCGAAATAAAGATAATGAGACTAATCAGCGGAGGCTGGGTGAGGGCATAACCCACCGCGCTGGCCATGAATGGCGCACTGCAGGGCGTCGCGACGATGATGGCCAGTGCACCGGTCAGGGCTGAACCCACTAACCCTGAACGATTGCCGCCCACTTCGCCAACGCGCTGAACCGACAAACCGACCTCAAACAGACCGAGCAGGTTCAGTGCTGAACCGAGCATCACCAGAATTAACGCGGCGATGACCAGCGGCGATTGCAGCTGAAATCCCCACCCAACGGACGCACCACCCGCTCTGGCCAGCAGTAATAGTGCTGCCAGGGCGACCATCGTCAGGACCACGCCCAGCAGAAATGCCAGGCCCTCTGCGCGGGCGTGAGAGGGCGATTCGTGATGGCGGATCAGGCTCAGTGCTTTCAGCGAGATTACCGGAAACACGCAGGGCATGAGGTTCAGAATAATGCCACCCAGGAAGGCAGCTGCAATCGCAGTCAGCATGATATACCTGCTCAGAAGATGAAGTTATGCCGGATTGGCCTGACGATATTTTTTAACAGCATCCATCGCTTTCTGAATATGCGTATCAGGATTTTTGTCGGTGAAGCTCAGCAGAATCTTGCCATCCGGCGCGATCACATAAGAGGTGCGGTCGGAAAGCTTCTGACCTTTCATCTCCATGGTGCTCTTGTATTCAGCCGCCACTTTAGCGCCAGGATCAGCTGCCACGGTGAACTTATCACGGCATTCCAGCTGAGAGAATTTAGCAATCTGATCGGTATTGCCGGCGGTGACACCAATCACGGTCGCACCCTGTTTTTTAAATTCATCGGACGCTTCGGCAAAATCATGCGCTTCAAGCGTGCAGCCAGCGCTGAACGCCGCCGGGAAGAAGTAGAGTACAACCGGGCCTTTCTTCAGGGCCTGCTGCAAAGAGAAGGTAGTCGATTTACCCGCCAGTGCGGCGTCAAGTTTGAAGTCTGGCGCTTTTTCACCGACCTGTAACGCCGCAAAGGCAGATGTTGCCGGAACACTCAGTGCCAGCAGTGTAGCGACGGCCAGGGTTTTCAGGGTGTTTTTCATTGGCATTTCTCTCTCCATTGACGAACAGACGGGGTTGCCTGACGTCTCTGATAAAAGGTTCGTTCAAAAATGGAAAAAGTTGCGGGGTTTTGAAATATTTTTACGATTTATTCGATTTGAGTGGTCTGGCTGAAATGGTCAGGGAAATGCTCAAAAAGCTGAATCGAATACAGCTAAGTCCCGATTTAACATTAAATTGGTCGCGATTATTCCTTCTTGCCTGCTTATTTATGTGATTTAACCCGCATTTATTCCTCTGGACGCTGCCGATTTACCGGCAGGTGAGCGTCGTCACGTTTCTGGTTAGCCTCAACCAGTAAATTCCGCTTAAGGAATGAAAAAACGATTCAGCAAATGAGGCAGATAATGAAGATTAAACTGGCGTTAACGGTAGTGGCGGTTCTGGTTTCTGGTTCTGCAGCCGCGAAAACATGGGTGCTGACGAGTGCTGAACAGGGCACAGATCAGGGAAACTGGCAGATTACCAGTAGTAAGCTGAAGTTTCAGGGCAAGCCGTTCAGCATTGAGCAAAAAGTTCTGCACGGCGGCAAACAGGAAGGCAGTAAAACACTGACGATTCGCAGTCAGGATGGCCTGACTATCACGCTTAGTCCCACCCGTGGCATGAACCTGCTGCGCGTCGAAGGCTTTGGTACGCGTATGGGCTGGGATTCACCGGTCAAAGAGGTGGTTAATCCTGCTTACATCAATCTGGAAAGCCGCAACGGTCTGGGCTGGCTGGACGGTTTCAATGAGATGATGGTGCGCTGCGGTTACGAATGGACCGGTCATCCGGTGACTGACCAGGGCCGCATCTACACCCTGCACGGCAAAGCGGGTAACACGCCGGTTTCCCAACTGGAAGTTGAAGTGGCAGATGCGGCACCCCATGAAATCCGTATTCGTGGCCTGATTAAAGAGAGCACCTTCAAGAAAACCGATTTGCAGACGATGACCGAACTGCGTTATGTGCCGGGCAGCAACAGCTTCAGCCTGCATGATGTGTTAACTAATCACGCTGACTATCCGCACGATTATCAGATCATCTATCACAGCAACTTCGGTAAGCCTATTCTTGAAGAGGGTGCACGTTTCCTGGCACCGATGTCCGGCATCAGCCCGTTTAATGACTACGCAAAAGCGGGATTAAAAGACTGGCAGACTTACAAAGGGCCGACCAAAGACTTCGATGAGATGGTGTTTAACATCAAACCACTCTCTGACAGTAATCATCAGACCGTGGCAGCGGTGATAAATAAAGCCGGAAACAGCGGCGCATCCATTCAGTTTGATACCCGCCAGCTTCCAATGCTTACGCTGTGGAAAAATACCGACACCTTAAAACAGGGCTACGTGACCGGTATTGAGCCGGGTACCAGTTATGCTTATCCGGTCACGATTGAGCGCGAACAGAAACGCGTTAAGCAATTGCAGCCCGGTGCCAGCACGGCGTTTGATCTGACCTATACCTTGCTGCATAACAGCCAGCAGGTGAATGACGTTGAGAAACGCATTAAAACTATTCAGGGTGAGACTAAGATTGATGTGAGTGAGACGCCGATAGCGAAAGAGTAATAGCAGTTAAAAAGCCCCGGCATATTGTGTAGGGGCTTTTTTCAGGAGAGGGTCAATGATTTCTGTAACTTCATAATTACTACTGTTGGAAGATTCTGACCCGCCATGGCGTATTGTCGCCGCTATCAGGTTTGGATGGCTGCATAATTAACCGCCATTTTTGCACTTTTAAAGACCTGGATCGTGTAAAAGGACGCATCGGTGCCTTGCTGCCCGTTATTAATAGGGCTCAATCATCACAGCAGGGCATTCATCATGTTGTTCAGAGCAGTGTTTATCGCATTATCGGTTTTAATCATCTCTTTGCAGGCTCATGCAACGCCAGGCTTCCGCCAGGTGACATTAAAAGGGGATCAGGGAGCGACCCTGAACGTAGCCGTTTGGTACCCGGCAGCGGTGCAAAAAGGAGTCAGTGAAACGGTTGGAGGGAACGCCGCCTTTGTCGGCACGGACATTATTCGAGATGCTGTACCCGCATCTGGAAAACATCCACTTTTACTCATTTCACATGGGTTTAATGGCAGCTGGAGGAATCTCTCCTGGCTTGCTTCAGCAATGGCCGCGCAGGGATATATTGTGGCTGCACCTGATCATCCCGGCACGACGACTTTTAACCACAATCCTGAAGATGCCAGAAAACTATGGCGGCGCCCTGGTGAAATTTCCCGGGTAATTGATTTCGTCAGTCAATCTTCAGAATTAACTGGCATAGTAGACCCGGCGCGCATAGCTGCAGCAGGTCATTCACTTGGCGGATGGACAGTCATGTCGCTGGCTGGTGCACGTTTTGATCCTTTACGCCTCCTCCAGGACTGTCAGCGACACGTACTTCGCGGAGACTGTAAACTGACAACCAGGCTTGGAATAGATGACACTTCAGCCCGCAACGTTTTTTTATCTGACTGGCAAGATAAAAGAATTAAAGCCGTCGTGTCACTTGATGCTGGTTTAGCACCTGGTTTTACGCCCGTAAGCCTTAGCAAAATTAACATACCCGTGCTTATTCTGGCGGCAGGCAACGGTATGGTGGGCGAACTTCCAGCGCCTCAGGAATCTGAATATCTTGCTAATCAAATGCGTGAATCATTGCGGAAATACATCCTCATTAAAGGCGCAACACACTTCAGTTTTATGCAGATATGTAAACCCGGGGCAGAGAAACTTATTGATGATGAATCTCCGGGCGACGGCATTGTTTGCCATGACGATAAGGACGCGGACAGAACCGCGCTGCATCAGACAATAACGACTGAAATCACAGTTTTTCTGAATTCTGTACTGAATTATCAAGCGCCTGCTGGCGAAATAAACGCGGGGAAAGTCCTGAAAGCCGCTGAAACTCACGATTAAAATTCGATTTAGTCATAAATCCCGATTCCAGCATGATATGGGTAACGGGTAAAGATGTGCTAAGCAGGAGTTCTTTTGCCCGTTCAACCCTGAACCCATTGATCCACTGAGAAACGTTGCATTGTTTGACAGAGTTAACCGCTGCAGAAAAATTGCGGGCGGGTACGCCGGTTTTTCTTGCCAGAAGAGCCAGGGTCAGATTGGGATCAAGATAGAGCTCAGATTCATGGATCTTTTTTTCCAGCACAATATATAACTCAGTCATATCAGCTGCTGGCGCTTTTTCATCGGTGGTATCTTTTTCTTGCCTGATATCTGGCTCAAATTGTTGATGCGAATTTATGAAGTTGTAAATAATCACACCAACAATAGGTAAGAGCAAAATTTGAATGATGAGAATTATTAAAGTGGCATGCTTTCCGCCACTGATATCAAAATCAATTGCGATGAGAAGATCTGTCAGTGCCGACAGGCAGAGAAAGCTTCCTGCGAAGAACGTCAGGCTAGCTTGCTGAGGGATCTCTTTCAGGCGATTGAATTTTAGTTTTTCATCATTCACAAAAGCTTTTTTGAGCAGTCCAACGCCGTAGCTGAAAAAAAGCAGGCTGAGTATGAAGTCAGTCGCAGGAACCCAAATCAATCTGATCGCCAGCGATACGAGGACTGGCACAATCATGACGAATAAGTCATGTTTGCGTTTGTTGTCGTTAAGTGGGACAAAACTGTGCCATGCAATCGCAGGTAATAGCATGGCCATAACAGACTGCAAATCCCTCAGAGAGTGTGAATCGTATTCCCAGCGAATTGCACTCAGTGAAACCAGGATGATGCAGGCCGAAAGGAAACGCAGTGCGCCGTTGTTGCATGGTTTGCCAGAAAATACTGTTGCCATCAGCAAAAATAAAGCAAGCAGGGTAATGACAGGAAAAGGCACTGAGAGCATAGGTACAGAACCAGAGCTGTAAATTTCCTGAATCATTACATAATTGACCACAAGTTGTCTTGTCTGGCCTCGGGTGTTAAGTAAGGTTCTGACGCAGAAGAAACCGGACTTAGACAGTTTTGAACGTCATTGAGCTGATCAGTTATAGAAGGGTAACAAGAGTCACGCTGGCATCTATAATTTAACATAAGATAGATTGTGCGCATCAATGGTTGTGATAAGAAAGCTGACCTGGCCATCTGGGCTACCTGCTGATAACCCCCGGACATGAGCTCTGAATGCCCTCTAAACACGATTCATCATTTTAAATCCTACCTTCGGCGTAATCTATCTGCTTTAGTAAATCCGCTACTGCCTGATCAAAACAAACCTCTTCTAAAACCAGAATTCTGAATCAAAGCTTTAATCTTTGCTGTTGCCTGACCTGAGCAGGCCCAGACCCTCATCCCGATTTATATCTGAAATTACCATCAGCATTAAGAAAAACTTAACGCCGCACAAAGATTCGCTAACTCACTTAATATTATAAGATTTTACTCTGGATGAATGCTGCTTATCTCTGGCGGGAAATGAACCTGCATGTTATTTGATTAAGGTGTCGTGCTTAAATTCACCAGTCTTCGGGAAATAAAACATGAAAAAGAGCTTATCCCTCGCATTACTGTTTTCGCTTACCGCGTTCACCCAGGGTGCATGGGCACAGCAAACGCTGCGCTTTGGTGTGGACCCTACATTCCCGCCGTTTGAATCTAAAGCGGCTGACGGGTCATTACAGGGTTTTGACATCGATATTGGTAATGCCATCTGTGCTCAGGCAAAGGTGAAGTGCCAATGGGTGCAAATGGGTTTTGATAGCAGCATCCCTGCACTCCAGGCGAAGAAATTTGATGCCATCCTGTCGGCTATGTCGATGACCGATAAGCGCCGCCAGCAGGTGGCGTTTAGCGACATGTTGTATAACACGCCAAGTGCCCTGCTGGCGCCGGCTGACAGCAAGCTGACGACCGACGTTGCTTCTCTGCGCGGTAAGACCATCGGTGTGGCTCAGGGCACCATCCAGGAAACGTACGCCAAAACCAAATGGGAGCCACAAGGCGTCAAAATCGTCTCGTATCCTAATCAGATGGAAGTCTATCCCGATTTGGTCGCCGGACGTCTTGATGGCAGCCTGGCGAATGCGGTCTCCGCTGAACAGGGATTCCTTGCCTCACCGGAAGGCAAGACGTACGCCATTAAAGGAACACTGGTGGATAAAGTCATTTTTGGTGATGGCGTAGGTATTGCGTTACGCAAAGGCGATGAAGCGAACCTGAAGATGATCAACACGGCACTGGCTGAGCTTCATAAAAACGGAACTTATGACCAGCTCACTAAAAAGTACTTTAAATTCAAAGTTTATCCCTGATTACTGTTGTGTCACAAATTCTGGAAGGTGGAGACTATGGCACTGCCCGACTACCGCGTTCAACGTGAACGCTTTCTGGCCGCAGTGGAGCGCAAAGGTGCTGCGATAACCTCATATCGGCATCCTCTCCCGGGTCCGCAGGGCGAAGCGCTATTTACGGATGTGGCACGACTGGGACCCGCCAGCGCATCGCGTCTGATGCTGGTCGTCTCTGGCACACATGGCGTTGAAGGCTATTATGGTTCGGATTGTCAGATAGCGTGGCTCGATTCGCTGGATAAAAATGCCTTACCTGCTGACAACGCATTGCTGCTTGTTCATCTGCTCAATCCTTGGGGTGCGGCGCATTTACGGCGCGTGAACGAAGACAACATCGACCTCAACCGTAACTTTATCAACTTCAGTCAACCGGTTCCTGCTAACCCGGAATATGCGCAGTGGCACGGTATTTATCATGGCGAGCGTGTTAGCGCAGACCGGCAACTGGCTGAGGCGCTGGACAACGTGGGCTGGCAGTCAGTTAAACGCGTGGTGGAAGCGGGACAATATACGTTTGCAGATGGCTTTTTCTTCGGCGGGCATCAGCCCAGCTGGTCTCATCTTACGATGAAGGCGCTCATCGAACAGCATCTCTCGGTTGCAAAAACCATTGTCAGCTTCGATCTTCATACCGGCGCTGGCGCATGGGGCCATCCGATGCTGCTCTCAATTGCAGAGCACCGTTATGCTGCTCACGACTGGGGCAAAGTCATTTACGGGGAGTGGCTGACGTTGTTATTTACCGGCCCCGAACGTGACAGCGTAACGGGCGTGACCGCAACGGCGACCGGATATCTGTCGCAATATCTGCTGACGTCGCTGGCGGAGACGCAAATATTGCCGCTGGTCGTGGAGTGTGGAACTTACGAGGGCCAGGATATGCATCAGCGGGTGCGTGAAGATCACTGGTTGCATCTCAATGGCGAACCCGCCAGTGCGGCAGGTCAGGCAGTGAAGCAACAACTGGTAGAGGGATTCTGGCCCGCCGATGCGGACTGGCGTGCGTTAGTGGCGTTTCGTACGCAGCAGATTTTCCAGCGTGGCTGGCGTGCCCTTGCAGACACGCCCTGATGTTATAATTTGCCGTAGAAAGTCATACGCGCAGTTTCGGATAAAGCAATGTCGGGCTGGGTATTGTAGGCCAGTACCGCCAGCATCCGGGTGACCTCGCCTTCAGTTGGGGTCACCCGGTGCAGTGAATTACGGCCACGAAACAGCACCAAATCCCCGGCATCAATCTCCAGCTCGTCAACCGGCTGGCGTTCATCCAGAACGGCTTCAACTCCTGCAAAGTTCATCTCACCGGCATCGGCATCCCGCAAATCTTTCACGTATTGAAATATGCCGCCCGCCAGCGGTTTTTGGACCAGCAAGGTGATAGCAAAGGAGGAGTTGTCGAAGTGCCAGCCCAGCTCCTGTCCGTGAGGCGCATAGTGCAGGTTGATCGAGGAAAGCGGGTCCGCGTAGGGATAGAGCGCGCCCTCACCCAGCACATCGCACAGAAAACGCTGGAACAGGTCATCATTATAAAGCTGACGCAGCGGCGAATCGGCAGCGATCAGATCATCAGTAATACAGCCTTTGGTGCTGAGCACATCCCGATTACGCGGGTGATCGGCTGAGAAAGCCTCATCAGGCTTCATCAGATACACATTGTGTTTGCTGCGGGTATGATAGGCCAGATGACGTTGCGCATTGCCCTCTTCGATGATCGCCTCTAAAGCCTGTGGTTTTAAAAACTGACGCAGTACCAGCGCGCCAGACTGGTTTAATTGCTCACGACAGCGTTGACGCCAGCCGTGGTCGGCCAGCGGATGAAGATCGAGACGAACAAGGGAACCAGACATAGCAACATTTCTCACGATGGGCAGGTGTAATGTTACTCTACCTGTCGCCTGCCACACTGCGTAACGATAAAAATTTACTGCCCTGATAAGGAAGCGTTAATGCCTGCCCAAATGCCAAGGTTGCCAAAAATCAGCGTCATACAGTCATTCAAGGTGGCTGCCGAGCTGGGAAGCCTGGCAAAAGCCGCCGCCCAACTGGCCTTAACGCCGGCGGCGGTCAGTCAGCAGATTCGCCAGCTGGAGGAACAACTCGGCAGCGCCCTGTTTTTACGCACGCAGAGCGGTGTCATGCTGACAGAAACCGGAAAAGAGTATCTGCGCTATGTCACCGAGGCCTTTGATATCCTGCATCTTGGCCAGCAAAATATCCGCCATGCAGCCAGTGCACCAAAACTCACGGTTTACGCATTACCGGCGCTGGCATCCAAATGGCTTTTGCCTCAACTGGCGAGCTGGCGCGATCATTGCCCGAATATTGATCTCTCGTTACACGGCACGCATTCTCAGGTCGATTTCACCGCCATGCCCGCTGATTTCGTGATCTGTTTCGGTGAGGATCGTTACCCGCAGCTGGATAAGCTGAAGCTGTTTCATGATGAGGTGCTGCCGGTGGCAAGTCCGGCGCTGCTGCAACGCTTTTTGCCGGAAACGGTTCTGAGTCAGGCACCGCTGATCCACCTCGACTGGGGAAATGAAGGCCGTTTTCTGCCGGACTGGCCGGGTTGGTTTCAGGCCAAAGGCATGGACGAGCCGCTGCCGCAGCCCGCCTTTAGTTTTAATCTGACTTCACTGGCGATTGATGCGGCTGTTGCGGGTATGGGATTGCTGCTGGGACAACGACGCCTTATCGCGCCCGAACTGGCGCATGGCGATTTGGTGGTAGTGGATGATCTTTACCTGCCACTGAGCAAACCCTATTTCCTCGCCTGGCCACAACGCACGATGAGCCAGCCTGGCAGTGAAGCACTGATCGGCTGGTTAAGCGAACAGGCTGCAGGTCGCTGATAGCCGGTGAACGTAAATGCCTGCGCCCGCCAGGGGTAACCGCCGTCGGGCGCAGGATAGGATTGTCACGCCTTTATGTCACTACGCTATAAGCATCGTTACGCATTGTCCTCAGTGATGACTGCCACGCGCTGCCCTGCACGGACTGCGCTGCCTGGCTGTACGCTGACCTGCTGAACAATACCGTCGCACGGGGCCAGAAGCGGGATCTCCATCTTCATCGACTCCAGCACGACCAGGATATCCCCTTCCCGAATCCTGCTGCCCGCCGTCGCCTGTACCTGCCATAAATTGCCGGATACCGGGCTTTCAACCCCCTGCTCACCCGGCTGTAGCGGTGCATCGCCGCCTTCATCCGCCACCGTTTCCTGACTGTCGAAATGCGCCTGGCCGCTGGCTATCCAGCGATCCCGTTCAGCATTGAATGCGTTTTGCTGATGATCGCGAAACTCGCCGATACTCTCCGCTTCACGTATGAGGAAGTCCTGATACTCCGCCAGCCGCAGCGTGCTGTGCTCAATACGCAGCGGATAGCGATCAAGTGGAAAATCGCGGCGAATCTGCAACAGTTCCTCCGCAGAGACCGGATAAAAACGGATCTGATCAAAGAAGCGCAATAGCCAGGGTTTGCCACCGAAATCGGCGACTTCATGATAGCGATTCCACATCTGCAGTGTGCGCCCCACAAACTGATAACCGCCCGGCCCCTCCATGCCATACACACACAGGTACGCGCCGCCGATGCCAACCGAGTTTTCCGCCGTCCAGGTGCGGGCCGGATTATATTTCGTCGTCACCAGACGATGGCGAGGATCCAGCGGCGTGGCGACTGGCGCACCCAGATAGACATCACCCAGTCCCATCACCAGATAGCTGGCGTCAAACACCGTGTTCCAGACAGCCTGCTCATCAGGCAGGTCGTTTATCCGGCGGATAAACTCAAGGTTACTCGGGCACCATGGCGCGTCCGGGCGCACGGTAGTCATATATTTTTCGATGGCTTTCTGACAGGCCGGATCGTCCCAGGAGAGCGGCAGATGCACCACGCGTGTGGGCACCTGCAGATCATCACTCATGCAGACCGTCTCCCACTCACCCCGCACCCACGTCAGCAGTACGTCAAGCGTGAGCGTTTCCGGCTGGAAGTGGATTTGTAGCGAGCGAATTCCCGGCGTGATATCAATTATGCCTTTACGGCCCTGCGCTTCCAGCGCCTGCATTAATGCATGAATGCGAAAACGCAGCACCAGATCCAGCTCCGGCTCGCCTGCCTCCAGCAGCAGATGCGTATCGCCAGAGAGACGCGCCACCAGACGTTTATCCGCTTCGCCGCAGGTCATTACGATGGGCGACGTCAGCGGCGCAGGCTGCCACGCTGTCTCCTGTGGCTTAAGCGTTGCGAGCTCGCTGCGACGGCTCTGGGCCAGTCGACGTGCTGTCGGGATATCCACCACTACAAACTGCACTTTGTCACCGGCTTTAAGCTGTCCCAGTTGCCACAGATCCGCTTCGATGACCGTCACCGGACAGACAAACCCGCCGAGACTCGGGCCATCCGGCCCCAGGATTACCGGCATATCGCCGGTAAAATCGACTGCGCCGATGGCGTAAGGGTTATCATGAATATTCGAGGGATGCAGCCCTGCCTCGCCGCCGCTGTCGCGGGTCCAGATCGGCTTTGGCCCAATCAGACGCACGCCGGTGCGGCTTGAGTTAAAGTGCACTTCCCATTCTGTGGCAAAGAAGGTCGCGATATAATCCGGCGCAAAGAACTCTGGTGCACCGTGTGGGCCATAAATGACACGCAGAGTGCGTACTTTGGCGAGATCTGTGCGCAGTGCAGCGGGCAGTTCTGCACCGTCTGGGATTGCGGCTTGCGGAGCAAGATGCAGCACGTCGCCGCTACGCAGCGCACGTCCCGCGTGTCCGCCAAACTGGCCCAGAGTAAAGGTGCTTTTGCTGCCCAGATAGTCAGGCACCTGAATGCCACCACGCAGGCAGAGATAGCTTCTGACGCCCGCGGCTTTCATCGCGCCCAGCTTCAGGGTTGAGCCAGCCGGGATGGTAAATACAGAGTCCATCGCCTGTTCAACACCATCCAGCGTAACACTCAGCGTTGCGCCACAGATCACCGCCTGAATCTCTGTATTAAATTTCAGTGTGGGTCCGTTGAGAGTGATCTCCAGCGCGGCGTCCCCCTCTGCATTGCCCAGTAGTCGGTTGCCGAGACGCAGGGCGCGATCGTCCATCGGTCCCGACGGCGGCACACCGACCGCCCAGTATCCCAGACGTCCGGGATAATCCTGAACACTCGTCTGGGTTCCGGCACTCAGCACTTCAACCGTTGCCGCCTGATAGCTGAGTTGCTCCAGGCTGCGGGTCCAGGGTTCCCCCGCTGTGAAGGGGGCAAAAGCTAAAATCTGTAGCAGATAGAGGCGGTTGGTTTCAACACCATAGAGACGGGTTTCCGCGAGTGCCTGTGCCAGGGTCGCGATGGCTTCATCGCGTGTCGGTCGCCAGGCGATGGCTTTTGCCAGCATCGGGTCAAAGAATGGCGGGACTTCGCACCCTGCCTCCACCCAGCGGTCAATGCGAAGGGTTTTACCGTCTGCCGCCGGAAAGGCGACCTCGGTTAACAGGCCAGGCGATGGCTGGAACTGGCGGCCCGGGTCTTCCGCATAGATTCGTGCCTGAACGGCATGGCCCTGTGGATTCAGCGTGGCGGCTAAAGCAGTCAGTGAGGGGAGATCGCCCGCGGCCAGTTCAATCATCCACTTCACCAGATCAACGCCCCAGACCTGCTCTGTCACGCCATGTTCAACCTGCAGGCGCGTGTTCATTTCGAGGAAATAGAACTGCTGCGCCGCGCTGTCATAGACAAACTCCACTGTGCCGGCGCTGCGGTAGTTCACCGCTTTTCCCAGGGCGATGGCCGCCGAACACAAGGCCTCAGCCATGCCTGCGGGCAGATTCGGGGCTGGCGTCTCTTCAATCACTTTCTGATTACGTCGCTGAATCGAGCAGTCGCGGACGCCCAGCGCGATAACCTCGCCCTTGCCGTCACCAAATATCTGCACTTCAAGATGCCGGGCACGTTCGATATATTTTTCGAGAAAAACCCCGGCATCGCTGAAGTTGTTCTGGCCCAGCCGCTGTACGGTTTCAAACGCATCTGACAGCGCCTGCGCATCACGACAGACGCGCATACCAATGCCGCCGCCGCCCGCCGTGCTTTTGAGCATCACCGGATAGCCAACACTCTCTGCGGCATGATGCGCTTCGCTGAGATCCGCCAGTAATTCACTGCCTTCCAGCAACGGCACGCCTTCTGCTCTCGCCAGTGCGCGGGCGGTGTGCTTCAGGCCAAACGTCCGCAGCTGCTGAGGCGTAGGACCGACAAAAATCAGTCCCGCAGCTTCACACGCTTCGGCAAAGGCGGCGTTTTCTGACAGGAAACCGTAGCCAGGATGAATCGCTTTGGCCCCGCTCTGCTGCGCGGCGGCGATAATTTTATCCGTCATCAGATAAGTTTGTGCGGCAGGCCCTTCGCCCAGGCTCAGCGCCACATCGGCTTCGCGGATATGTAAACTGCTCAGGTCAGCTTCGGAGTAAACAGCAACGCCTTTCACCTGCATGGCACGCAGCGTGCGCAGAATACGACAGGCGATAGCACCGCGATTGGCAATCAGTAAGGTATCAAACATAAGCGAACTCTCAGGGATGCGGGTCGTCCCGCAACATTCGATATTCCCTGGGGCCGTCCCCGGGGCTGACCGGCTCAAAACGTGCGGCCGGCAACATGCTCAGCAGGCTGGCTTAGTTCCAGACCAGCACTTCTGCGGGTGTCGGGTTCCAGCCGTTGCAGGGGTTGTTCAGCTGCGGACAGTTAGAGATCAGCACCATCACGTTACACGCCGCCACCAGTTCAACGTATTTGCCGGGCGCAGATAACCCATCCTCAAACGTCAGGCCGCCTTCGGGTGTCACCGGAACGTTCATAAAAAAGTTGATGTTGGCGCCGATATCGCGCTTATGCAGACGACCATCGTGCAGGCAGGCGCAAAGGAAATTATCCCGACAGCTGTGCATATAGCGCTTATCCTGGGCATAGCGCACAGTGTTGCTCTCCTGCGAGCAGGCACCGCCGAGGGTATCGTGGCGACCACAGGTATCAGCAACGATCGTCAGCATCGGATTACCCAGATTTGAATAGAGTACGCTGCCGGTAGTCAGATAGACTTTTCCCAGACGACGCAGAGTGCGCTGAGGATCGTAGCGTTCCCGCGGGTTATCAGTGTTATAGAAAAGAGTATCAATCGCCTGATTGCCTTCGAGATCGAGCAGGCGCAGCGTTTGCCCTTTTTTCACTTCAAACAACCACGGCTCGCCTGCCGGGATCTCGTGGCGATAGACAGCATCTTCAGGACGACGATCAGAGTGGATAAGTGTCATCGCAGCCTCCTTACAGGGCAAAAAATTGGGTATTTTGAAATGCGCGCTGGTTTTCACCGCGAGTGACCATTGCTTCGCTGACAGTCTGTATATCGTCAGCCTGATACCAGCTCAGCTGGACCGGGCGCGGAAGATAGTCCGTGGCGGGATCCTGCGGATGCGGCAGCGCAGTCAGCACCATCAGCACGTCCATCGGCGCATAGAGTTCGACGAAGTCGCCTGCCCGGCTGTTGCGCGCGCTGAACCGAAAGCGGCCCTCTTCATCCACTGTGATCTTGCTGAAAAAGTTGACGACCATCAGCAGGTCCTCCAGGCCCAGATCCCATTTGCCCATTTCCACCAGCAGATTATCTGTACCGTTGCGATAGAAGCCGTTGCGCAATTCCTGGTAGCGGCCTGCTCCATACTTATCCTGTGTTTCCGCCGCGTTGAGTACGCCGCCAAACGGGTCGTGCCAGCCACAGCTATCCGCGACGATTGCAGTCATCACACGTCCCATGTCTGAATAGAAACAGTGACCGGTGGTCAGGTGCGCGGTGTGCTGACCTTTCAGGGTATCAGGCAGATTCAGCCGTTCACTTTTCTCGTGCGGATTGAGCATCATCATGCTGACGTTCGCGCCGCCCTCGATGTCGGTCAGGCGCAAAATCTGCCCTTTACGCAGAATCAGCGAGGTATGCGCTCCGCCTGGCAGCAGCTCTTCGCGCAGGCTCGGGGCTGAATGAAAAAGTTCTGTCATTGAGCGATCTCCTTAAGGGGATAAATGTTGTTTTTGCTGCCGGTGGCCAGTTGAGAGAGGCGCGTTTCATTGAGCGGGATGTCATAAGTGATACGCGCGCCCCATGCATTGGGGGCCTGCGGGTCGATGCGCACTTTGTCGAACACCAGCAGCCGGGTACCCAGATTGAAGCCTTCGGCCAGATCGTGCGTGACCATAAACACCGTCATCCGGGTTTCGCTCCATAGCTGCAGCAGCAGTGCATGCATATCTTTGCGAATGCCGGGATCCAGTGCACCAAACGGCTCATCCAGCAGCAGCACGCGGGGCTGCATCACAAATGCCTGAGCAATCGCCAGTCGCTGCTGCATCCCGCCGGAAAGCTGCGCCGGATATTTATCCAGTGAATGGCCCAGACCGACTTTCTCCAGCATCTGTTTTGCCTGTTCACGGGCCTGACGTTTCCGTGCGCCAAAAAGCCGCCCGGTAAAAGGTGAAGCCGGAAGTTCGAGGCCAATGGCGACGTTATCCAGCACGTTGAGATGGGGGAAAACTGAATAGCGTTGAAACACCACGCCACGACTGCGATCGGGCTCCGCGGAGAGCTGCTCGCCATCCAGCGTGATCGATCCTCGCGTTGGTTTTTCCTGACCAAGCAGCAGGCGTAAAAATGTCGATTTCCCGCAGCCGGACGCGCCCACCAGCGAGCAGAACTCACCCTCTTTCACCTGCAGATTGATGCGTTCCAGCACCACG
Source organism: Pantoea sp. Cr_R13 (assembly GCF_029222565.1). Lineage (NCBI taxonomy): Bacteria > Pseudomonadati > Pseudomonadota > Gammaproteobacteria > Enterobacterales > Erwiniaceae > Pantoea > Pantoea sp. Cr_R13. The sequence continues at coordinate 461,741 of NZ_JARHXL010000009.1, read as the reverse complement.
TGATCGCCATACTCCTGCCAGATATTTTTGATATCGATAAAACTCATTCCCGGCCTCCTTCCGCCCAGGGGAAACAGGCTTTGTGCAACTGACGCAGTGCGAGATCCATCAACCACGCCAGCAGCGTGATCCAGATGACATAAGGTATAATGACATCCATCGCCATATAGCGGCGGACCAGGAAAATGCGGTATCCCAGCCCGGCGGTCGCGGAAATGGCCTCAGCGGAGATCAAAAAGAGCCACGCGGATCCCAGCAGCAGACGCAGTGAGGTGATCAGCCGTGATAAGAGTTGCGGCAGCACGACCCGCAGCACCACCGTCCAGCTGTTCGCCCCCAGGGTTTGTGCTTTAATAAACAGCTCCGCGGGGATTTCCCTGGCCCGGTGTTCCAGATCGCGCGCCAGCATGGGTGTAATGCCGATAACGATCAGCATCACTTTTGACAGCTCATCCAGCCCGAAGACGATAAATAACATCGGCAGCAGCGCCAGCGGCGGGATCATCGACACCACGGTCATAAACGGTGACAGCGCCGCACGAGTCATCGGGAAAACGCCCGCCGCAATCCCGATGCAGAGACCAATGAGCGACGAGATCGCCAGGCCTGTCAGTAAACGACTTAAACTAATCCATGTATCCACCCACAGCAGATACTCCCCGCTGCGCTTGTCCGGGGTAAACGCCATCCGGTCTATGGCCGCAATCATCTGCGACAGGCCGGGCAGCAGTTTGTCCTGAGGGTTCGCTTCCAGACGCACCGCCGAACTGATAAACCAGACGGCGATCAGCAATACAAAAGGTAACAGCATCAGCGTCAGGCGCATTCCCTGCCGGGGATAGCGGTTGATGTGGCGCATGGCAAAAACTCCTGATATCGATGATTACAGCTTGCCCGCGGCGGCCATCTTCAGATAGCTGTCGTCGAAGCGCAGTTTGATGTTTGCTGTATCACCGACGGTGATGTTGCCAGGGAAGCTCATGCCGATGAAGTCGGCACTTTGTGCGCCCTCGCCCAGTAATCCCTTATCAAAGGAGAATGCGGCGACGCGCTGCATGGTTTTCGCCAGATCGGGAGAAGAGACAAATGTCTCGGTTTCGGCAGGCGTCCAGAACAGATGGGTGGTTTTCAGCTGCGCCTTGTATCCGGCGAGGTCAGTACCGGAATCGGCGGCCATTGCACTCAGCGCCTGCGTATCTCCAGACTGCATTTTCGCCATCATCTCAAACCAGGCACCGGTCAGCGCCTTGCCTAGCGCGGGGTTGTCTTTCAGGGTGTCGGTATTGACCACCATCATGTCAATCAATTCGCCCGGCACGGCCGAGGAGCTGAACACTTCAGTGGTTTGCGGCGTTTTCTTAATCACCGAGAGCTGCGGGTTCCAGGCCACGGCGGCTTTGACGTTGCTGGTGCCGAAAGCTGAAACGATATCCGCATCGGAGGTGTTCACAACTTTGACATCTTTCTCCTGCAGTCCGGCTTTTTCCAGCCCGCGAACCAGCAGGTAATGAGAAACAGACAGCGCAGGAAGATAGACTGACATTCCTTTCAGATCGCTGAGTTTCTTATTTTCCCCTTTCAGCACCACACCGTCGTTGCCATCGGAATAGCTGCCGGTGATCAGCGCCGTTGAGTCAACGCCACCTGCCGCAGGAATGGTCAGCGCATCCATGTTCGTCATGGTGCAACCGTCAAACTGTCCTGCGGTGTACTGGTTAATTGACTCGATATAATCGTTGAGCTGGGTGATATGAATTTTAATGCCATATTTGCTGGCCCATTTATCAATGATCTTCTCATTGCTGATGGTGCCCCACGGCATCCAGCCTGCGTAAATGGTCCAGCAGATGTTGAACTCTTTTTTGACTGCGGCGGAAGACGGCGCGCTGACCAGCAGCGCCAGAGACATAACAAGCGTCAGGAGTGGTGATTTCTTCATGGTTGACCTCTGGTTGGCACAAAAAAACGGGAGCAGCGCAAGACACCAGATGGTGCCGCTGTCTCCCGGGCTTTTGTCCCGCCGTGTAACCTCGCAGAGGTCGCCAGCTCTCGGACCAGCCATTCACCTGCGTGAACCGGAACCCTAGCCAGCTATTTCAATCAATTGTGTCTGACGCTGCTTACTGCTAAGAGTTAGGCAAATGGCGTGCCAGAAATTAAATACTGAAATATCAGAAAAATAGACGAGACAAAATCTATAAGGCACCGGGATGGTGAGCCAGTAACGGGCGTTGCACATAATCAGTGCTGAGGTGAGAAGCACAATAAAATTTGGACGTACGCCCTTTTGATTATCCCTTCAACAGATGAGGTGTAACCCAGACGGTGACGTCTGCTACGTATCGCTATATAATTATCTGCATAACGATTTTCGAGGATAGTTAATGAAGCGCTTCTGGCAGGCATGCACACTGAGTTTACTTATACTCCTTCCACTCTCTTCCCATGCGTCTCGCCAGATAACCGATCAGATTGGCCGTCAGGTCACGATTCCAGACCATGTTGATCGCGTCGTGGTGCTTCAGCATCAGACGCTGAATCTGCTGGTGCAGATGAACGCCACGGATAAAATCGTTGGTGTAATGGCGAACTGGAAGCAGCAGCTTGGCGATAGCTATGCCCGTCTGGCACCCGAGCTAAACCAGAAAACCACGCTGGGCGATCTGACGCATGTCGATCCCGAAAAACTGGTGGCGCTGCATCCGCAGGTGGTTTTTGTCACCAACTATGCGCCGCATGAGATGATCGACAGCATTACTGCACTGGGCATTCCGGTGGTTGCTATCTCGCTGCGTCATGACCAGCCGGGTGAAAAGGCCAAAATGAATCCGACCCTCAGCGATGAGGAAATAGCCTATGACAAAGGGCTGCGGGAAGGTATTACGCTTATCGGCGAGATCATCAATAAACCTGAAGAAGCGAAAGCACTGATTGAGGCTACCGATCAGGGCCGCAAAATCGTCAGCGCTCGCCTCCGGGATATTCCGGCGGATAAACGTATTCGCGCTTATATGGCTAATCCGGATTTCACCACCTATGGCTCCGGCAAGTATACCGGGCTGATGATGCTGCATGCTGGTGCGGTCAACGTCGCTGCGGCGACCGTAAAAGGTTTTAAAACCGTGTCTATGGAGCAGGTGATCGCCTGGAATCCGCAGGTGATTTTTGTGCAGGATCGTTATCCCTCAGTCGTCAATGAAATCAACAGTTCACCGCAATGGCAGGCGATTGACGCCGTCAAACATCATCGCGTTTATTTAATGCCGGACTACGCCAAAGCCTGGGGCTATCCAATGCCTGAAGCGATGGGGCTCGGCGAATTGTGGATGGCAAAAAAACTCTATCCGCAGAAGTTTACAGATGTAAACATGAATAAGCTGGCTAACAGGTGGTACCAACGCTTCTATCGCACCACTTATCAGGGACCAGAGTGATGCGCGTACTGGCGGCGGGTAGCCTGAAAACGGTCTGGCCTGCAATGATGGCGCACTTCCCTCATCCTGTAGAAACCCACTTTGGTCCCGCCGGCTTGCTCCGCGAACGGATCGAGGCGGGTGAGCGCTGTGACCTCTTTGCTTCAGCCAGTGAGGAGCATCCACAGAGGCTGCTGGCTGCCGGACGAGCACTGGCGCTGATGTCGTTTGCGACCAATAAGCTCTGCCTCACGGTGCGCAGTGATTGCATTCAGGCGGGTGATGACTGGTATCAGCTGCTCACCCGTGACTCGCTGCGAATCGCAACTTCCACGCCATTAGCCGATCCTTCAGGCGATTATGCTCAGGTTCTTTTTGCCCGGATGGGACCGGCCGGAGAGGCCGTGCGCCAGCGCACACAAACAGTGGTGGGCGGACGTGACTCAGCAGCCATTCCCGCAGGCAAGCTGGCGGCGGAGTGGATTATCCAGAGTGATCAGGCGGATCTGTTTATCGGCTACGCCAGCTATCGAAAAGCCCTGAGCCAGATTGCCGGCCTGCGGGTGATTGATATCCCCGAGGCTTTTAATCCTGTTGCGCGTTATGCCTGTGCTGTTATCACGTCCGAGGCAGGACAACTGGCTGCGTTTTTAAGATCGGAATCGGCAAAAGCAGTACTTCGGGAAGCGGGGTTTGGTTGTGATTTAAAGACCCCTATTGTTCGCAACCTGGAGCCTTGTCACTTTCACTTCAGACGTGTAAGCAATCGCGAAGGCGAAATGGATTCGGTCTGCAGAGTGGTAGCATGGCAGTATTTTACGTTGCCGTGCTGCTTCAGGATTTAAAATTCCTCTGGCTCACCCGGCAATGGCTCGGTTAGCTCCTGCCCTTTTACACCCGCATAGGTAATCACCAGTTCAGCTGGCTCATTCAGGGTATATCCCCGATGCGCGCTGTTGACCGTCTCATTGAGGGCTTCACCTGCATGGAAAGTCCGTTGCTCACCGCTCTCTTTATCTTCCACGATCAGAGTGCCGGAAAGAATAAACGCCGCATTTGGCATGGGATGGGTGTGCCACGGCAATGACGTGTGGGCAGGCAGTGACAGCCGCATGACGGTCAGTTCTGGTTCGCCAGCAGGATAGGCTTCGATAACTTCACCGTTCCACGCCTGACTGCTGCGCATCACTTCAACTGCGTTAATCCCGCTATCTTGCTTTGACATGGTTAATCCCTGTTAATAATCAATAAAATGCCAGTTACGACCCATGCCTAAGCGTAGAAGAAAATCACATGGCTGCGTAATACGCGGGTACACAGAAGATTTCATCCAGCAAAATCAGTAATCCTGGCAACCCATTATTGAAAGGCAAGAAGCTGGTTAATTTATGTTCGAATTACGCGTTGTGGTTATAAGATATATTCCGGCGTCAGTACGCAACCTGTGATTTCTGTATTATCTTTGATTCCATCTACTACCTGAGGGATTTCTGATAATGAAAGGTCTGTTTACGGCATTACTTGCCAGTTCTGTTTTATTATTGTCCGCCTGCTCAAAAGATGACGATAACAAAGTTAAAGTCGCGATTAATACCGGCCCGGACGAAGCGATCTGGCAGGTGGTACAGCAGGTTGCTAAAGATAAATACAAACTTGATGTTGAAGTGCTTAACTTCAATGATTATGTGCTGCCAAATGAAGCGCTGAATAACAAAGAAGTCGATGCCAATGCGTTCCAGAGCCTGCCGTATCTTGAGTCTCAGTCTAAAGAGCGCGGCTATAAATTTGCTGTAGTCGGCAAGACATTCGTTTTCCCGATTGCGGCTTATTCGCACAAAATCAAAAACATCAGTGAACTACAGAATGGCGCCACGATCACCATTTCTAATGAAGCCACTACGCTGGGACGCAGCCTGCTGCTTCTGCAGGCGCAGGGCCTGATTAAACTGAAAGACGGAGTGGGATATTTACCGACTTCGCTGGATATCGTCGAAAACCCAAAAAACCTGAAGCTGGTTGAGGTGGACACGCCGCAGCTGACCCGCACGTTAGATGATCCCAATGTAAGCCTGTCGATTATCAATACTAACTTCTCGGCTCAGGCTGGATTATCAGCACACCGCGATGGCTTATTCATGGAGAGTGCCTCATCGCCTTACGTGAATGCACTGGTATCTCGTGAAGATAATAAAGACAGCGATAAAATTCAGAAGTTAAAGGCTGCGCTGCAGTCACCTGAAGTCGCGGCAAAAGCAGAAGAAGTTTATAAAGGTGATGCGATTAAAGGCTGGTAATTCATCCTGCAATCCATAACTTCGAAAAAGGCCGCACTCTGTCGCGGCCTTTTTTGTCTCTGTATTTCAAGCCAGGCTTCAGTTATCGGTACATTTTATATATTTGTCCCTCTGCTCCACCTGCTAAACCAAAGGCGCGGTTATGCGGCTGCGCCTTTAAGTTGAGCAGAAAGATGACCTGCCCAAAGGCTGGCGACCCATTTCACTCCTTTCGACGTAAAGCGAGCCTGAGAGAACGCGTGCTGGTTTTCGCCCGTGCCGCAGTGCAGCGTAAAATAGCCCGCCTGAAGATGGTAGTGCTGCGGGGTAAGTGTTCCCCTGGCACGATACATGATGTTTCGCTCCAGCAGGAACTGGCGGAACGCCGGTTCTTTCACTTTTAACATTTTGCAGAGCTGACGAAAGCCAAGACTCTCATCAACCTCAACAAAATTATCGAAGAACGCCGCCTTGGGTGCTGAGAGAGCCAGCTGCTGCTCAGCCGCCTGACGCTGTTCGAATTGCTCGGCCCAGGCGCGAGCAGCTTCAGCCGGGTTAGTGAAGTCAGGCAGATGTGAGGTTTTTTCGCGATCCTGCCAGCGATCCAGCACCTCAGCTGTGAAGCCTGGCGACAGGCGTGCCACGGCCAGTAGCGAGTCTCGCTTGTTGAGACGGTACTCCTGACGTACTTCCCCTTCCCGCTCATATTCATTCACGCTAAGTGGCTGGGAGAGACGCGCGGCAGTCTCCAGACTTTTGATTAAACGCTTCACTTCTCCATGTGTGATACCGGTCATCTGAGCCAGCTCACGACTGCTCATTGTGACCGATTGTTCCAGAGACCTGAGGCTTTCAGTCGATATCATCATGGATTCACCCCTCACTATCGCTTCCAATACCCGGCGGGCAGTCCATTTATTATACAAATACCTGTTCGGATATCCAGTATTTTATTTAAGCAATTCCGTAACTGGAAGCGGTTACGCAGATCAGGCAATAAGAGTTGGGTTTTGAATGGATAAGTGCGATGGCGTTGAGATTGGCAGCGCGTTATCCGCCTTTGCTGCAGCATATGAGGGTAATTTTCCCTTTGGTTATTTACATATAATCACAATGGTGGACACAGAATCTTTACATTACAGTATAGTGATGATTGTCAGCAGGTTAGTTGCCTGCCAGACTCACTATTTTGATTCGGGGTGCAGGGGCGCAAGCTGGCTCGTTACCACTGGATGTCACCTATAAATGGAGAAAGTCATGCAGCCGTTGAAAGTCGCCTTTATTAAAGCCAACTGGCACAGCGAAATCGTTTCGCAGGTTCTGACAGGATTTGAACAGGAACTGGAGAGCCGTGGAACCTCATACGAAATTAAAACCTGGGATGTGCCAGGGGCTTTTGAAATGCCGTTACTGGCGCAACGCCTTGCGCAGACCGGCAATTTTGATGCCATTGTCTGTGCAGCACTGGTGGTAGATGGTGGCATCTATCGTCATGATTTTGTCGCCCAGGCGGTGGTCAGTGGTCTGATGCAGGCGCAGCTGGCAACCAATGTGCCGGTTTTCTCCGTTTCCCTGACGCCACACAATTTCCAGCCTTCTGCAGAGTTTATTGACTTCTATACACAGCACTTCGTGAAAAAAGGTCAGGAAGCGGCACGTGCTGTCTGCCAGATTCACGCTCTCGAACTCTGATCATCCCGAATAATGATTGGGCTGCTGCCTGCGCGATAAAAGGAAACGACATTGGAAAATTCACGTCCGCCTCTACCGCCCTTTACCCGGCCTGAACAGGCAATTGAAAAAGTCCGTCTGGCCGAGGATGGCTGGAACAGCCGTGATGCTGAGCGGGTCTCTCTGGCCTATTCAGCGGATAGCCAATGGCGTAATCGCGATACCTTCCTGACCGGCCGGGCAGAAATCGTCGCTTTCCTTCAGCAAAAATGGCAGCGGGAGCAGGAGTATCGGCTGATTAAGGAGCTGTGGAGTTTTGACCAGAACCGGATTGCGGTTCGGTTTGCCTATGAATGGCATGACGAGCAGCGACAGTGGTATCGCTCCTATGGCAACGAGAACTGGGCCTTTGACGAGCAGGGATTAATGATGCAGCGCTTTGCCAGCATCAACGATATTAAAATCGATGAAAAACAGCGACTGTTTCACTGGCCACAGGGGCGGCGCCCGGACGATCACCCCTCGTTGAGTGAACTCGGTTTATAGTGTGAACGTACCAGCGGAGAGCGCGGCTCTCCGCCGTCATCAAATCAGCCCTGCACACCCTTATTTTCGACAAAGGTGGCTTTGCTGTTTGTAACCGTGTAAGCCACTTTTTTGACATCTTCAGGTGACGTGGTCACTTCTACAGGTGCGATTGTCACTCGACCCATACCAAACAGGGTTGGCACATAGCCGCCAATCTGGTGCTTTCCGGCAGGAACGTGCAGCAGCATGCTTTCGCCATTGGGTAATCTGCCGGCGTCTTTGCCATCTACGGTCAGGAACACACTGGAGCCATCATCTGCACGGGTCTTGATGTGTGAGACATCAATCTGCGTCGGACCAGCCGCAAATTCATCTGGCGCATCGCTGGCGGCATGTTTCGCACAACCAGTCAGTACAGCCGCAACCGTTACCACGGCGAGAGTAAAACGATAACGCATGGGACACTCTTTCTCCTGATCATCAGATCCCGCTATTTTAGCGATTTGCCGGGTGGATGTAAGGGGTTAAGCAGTCAGCATGCTCTTAAAAAGGTAACAGGAGATCCGTTCCCGGTATATTTGCGTAAAGAATCTTTACTGAATAAATACACAGTTATTTTTTACCGGTCATGGACACTTTTAACTCTCTGATCATCATGAATTTACCATCAGAATAATAACGAATAAGCGAAGCGTCACGCGGCTTTCTCGCCGGTTTTACAGGGCTTTTCCCTGTTAATTCGCTGTTATAAGGTTCATAGTAGCAACTCATCCCCGGTTCAATACGGCGGCCTCTCCCTCAACAGAGGGCACGATATGCATTCTTTTACTACCGATACTATTTGCGCATTGACGGGTACGCATCCGGCTAACCTTAAGCGCTGGATTAAACAGGGTTTACTGACGGCGCAGCAGAATCCCGACATCTGGAACGATGATCATCTCAGCGAAATTTATGCCTTAGTGGGATTAACCGCTACTGGCGCGACGCCTGAAGAGATCAGAGAGGGACAGCTGGCCGCATCAACGGTCACTACCTATGGCTGGGCAGCGCGTAAAGGCGACATGCTCTGGCAGCTTGAATTTGGTACACCCTTGTCGCTTGCCCGTGAGATGCACAATATGTCCAGCAACTACAGTGGTGATGATTTTATCATCAATCTTTTGCGACCTCTGAGCGTCTGGCTTCATGCCGATCAGCGTCAGGGTGCATCGCGACGCCTGGCGCGTTTTGAGCAATCTGTGCAGCAGCAGGCGGATAAAGTGATGCGCCTCTCATCGCGAAATAAATCATCAGTTCCTTTATTCCTGGAAGCGGTGAGTGTTCTGGATAAGACTGAAATCTGGCTGGAAGCGATTCGTCTTACTGCGATGGGCTTTAATGTCGAGGTGGATTCACATGCAAGTGGAGAACCTGCACTTAAGACCGAACTTTACCAGCATCATGTCATGTGGTGTGGTGCCGGGATTTCTCAGGAAATGCGGGACTACTTTGAACAGCAGCATCAGAATGGTCACCCGGTAATGCTCAGCGGCCCGGATCGTAACCTGCATTACTTCCACTCTTCTGCATCATCAGCTGCCTGAAGCAGGCAGCCCTCCATTTCCCTTTTTTTCTTCCACCGCCGGTAAATTTTTTTTCGTTAAGAATCTCATAAGCTGGCTCCGTATACTGGTGCCACGATTCTGACTCATTGACGAGACGATAATGAAAAAGAGCTTACTGACCTTCTGCCTCTATCTGTTACCTCTTAGTTTGACTGTTGCTCAAGCGGCCACGGCCCTGACAGGGTGTGCCGCCAAAAAGCAGGCGATGGAAACTCAGCTCTCGATTGCGCGCCAGCACAATAATACTCATCAGGTTGCTGGCCTTGAAAAGGCGCTGCGCGAAGTCGAACAGCACTGTAGCGAAAGCAGCCTGTCAAAGAAACGCCACGAAAAAGTGACAGAGAAAAAGCGCGAAGTACAGGAACGGGAACAGGAACTGGCAAAAGCAAAAGCAGAAGGACGCAGCGCCAGCAAGATCCAGAAGCGTGAAGATAAACTGGCCGAAGCGCGTCAGGAACTGAATGAAGCTGAACAGGCCCTAAGCCGTTAACCTTCTTTTGGGTCAGCCCTTTTACTGGCCCGCTATTTTTGTCTTTTCTGCACGACTCCCTCCCTCTTTTCTAAATCACTGATAAGCCAGCGCTATTGGCGCATGACTCATTACTTTATGTAATCCTTTGATTACTTATTCTCATGCACTTAATTGGTGCAACAAAGTCAACACAGATGAGATCAATTATTTAACTTTTTGAACACCCTCAAAGAATTGAAAGATAGCGATATTTCCTGCCCTATGCAGAGAATACGCACTTAAGCCGCATCATTATTCGCATTTAGCCAGTAACTATAAATAATCTATGCACTCGGATTGCCCCAAAACAGGGCGTCGCTGCACGCCAGCATGCCTGGCATCGCATCTTATTTGTTTCAGGAGTGTTAGATTATGTCCGCGCAATACACTGCGTTTAACGTCCACGGCTCCACACAATAAATAACTTCATTAAGAAAGGTTTTTTATGGATAAGTTATCTTATGCGTCTGAAAGTAGCACATCTGCCTGGTCCACCTATCTGCAACAAATCGACCGGGTTGCGCCTTATCTGGGCGATCTTTCACGTTGGATAGATACTTTGCGTCATCCAAAACGTGCGTTGATTGTTGATATTCCTCTCCAGATGGATGATGGCTCAATTCGCCACTTCGAAGGCTATCGCGTTCAGCACAACCTGTCGCGCGGGCCAGGTAAAGGCGGTATTCGCTACCATCCGGACGTCGACCTTAATGAAGTCATGGCCCTTTCCGCCTGGATGACCATCAAGTGTGCGGCAGTTAACCTGCCCTATGGTGGTGCCAAAGGGGGTATTCGCGTTGATCCTTTCAAACTGTCCGATGGCGAACTTGAGCGACTGACCCGCCGTTATACCAGCGAGATTGGCATTATCATCGGGCCGCAGAAAGATATTCCTGCGCCAGATGTAGGCACCAACAGCAAAGTGATGGCATGGATGATGGATACCTACTCCATGAACCACGGTACAACGATCACCGGCGTCGTCACGGGTAAACCTATTCATCTGGGCGGTTCACTGGGACGTGAAAAAGCCACCGGTCGCGGCGTATTCATTACCGGACGCGAAGTGGCGCGTCGTGCCGGTATCGAAATTGAAGGCGCGCGCGTTGCGGTTCAGGGCTTTGGTAACGTGGGTAGCGAAGCAGCACGCCTGTTTGAAGAGGCTGGCGCACGCGTGGTCGTGATTCAGGATCATACCGCCACGCTGTTTAACGCCGACGGTATCAATATGGCCGCGCTGACTGAATGGCAGATCGCCAATAAGCAGATTGCTGGCTTCCCTGGCGCTCAGAACATTGATAAAGAGGCGTTCTGGACCACCGGGATGGATATCCTGATTCCGGCCGCACTGGAAGGACAGATTACCCGCGAGCGTGCTGAAGTCCTGAGTTGCAAAATCGTGCTGGAAGGGGCAAACGGACCAACTTATCCGGATGCCGATGACATGCTGGCAACGCGCGGCATTATCGTGGTACCGGATGTGGTCTGTAACGCGGGTGGCGTAACGGTCAGCTACTTCGAATGGGTGCAGGACATGGCGAGTTTCTTCTGGAGTGAAGATGAGATCAATCGTCGCTCAGATAAAATCATGACGGAAGCGATGGTTCACGTCTGGGAGAAGTCGAAGGAGAAAGATTGCTCGCTCCGCACCGCAGCCTATATCGTGGCGTGTGAGCGCATTCTGATGGCGCGTAAAGATCGCGGTATCTATCCAGGTTAATGCCTGAGGCGCTGTTGCCTGCAACAGCGCCTTTTTCCTTGCCTACTTCATCAGCACCTGAAACTGCGGGTTAAATTCGTCGAAAATCGGCAGTGCTGCAGCACCCAGTGCAGCGGTATCGCTGCCGGTCATACCAATCTTAAGCCGCATATCAAACAGATAACGACCCCGCACCGACTGATAAAGCGGTGGCAATCGTTTTATCATCTGCTCCAGCAAAGGCGCAGGCATCATCCCACCAATTATTACCGCTTCAGCATCAAACACCGACTCCAGAATATTGATCGCCTGACGCAACGGCGTCATTACACTCTCAATCCAGGCAGTAAAGCGCACGGGTTCAATCTGCAATAAATCTTCTGGTAACGCTCGCATCGGATCGAGGCCGCAGAATTCATAAGCTGCCTGCAATGAGACATACCGCTCCAGACAGCCCTGATTGCCGCAGTAACACTCCCGACCGCCCGGTTCCACCACGATGTGTCCAATCTCGCCCGCATTTTGAGCGTGGCCGGTATAGATATGGCCATCGGTGAAGATGCCCGCACCCAGACCGGTGCCGATATAGAGATAGATAAAGGAATTAAGATGCCGCGCCGTGCCGTGAAAGCGCTCGCCGATAGCGGCCACTGTGGCGTCATTTTCAAGCGTGACCGGTAATCCGCTGATAGTGGCGAGCTCCGCCTCAATATCGACCTGCTCCCAGCCGTTCAGTGTCGTGGGGCCTGTTGATGAAATCCCCTCCACGCCAAAAGGCCCCGGCATCACCACGCCAATACCCAGCACTTTGTGCCATTGTGTGCCAAGGAAAGCGCGCATCTCTTCCAGCACGCTGGCAATGCACGCCAGAGTGGCAGCAGGCTGTGGCTTTTGCACCATAAGGAGGCGGCGGAAATGCACTTCGCCGCTAAGATCGACCAGCACCAGTAATAGTGTCTGATGATCAAGATGAATACCGATCGACCACGCACTGGTGGGATTGAGCGTGACCGGAATCGAAGGCTGACCACGGCCGCTGCGGCGCGGCTGTCGGCTGGTCAGCAGCTCGGCCTGCTCAAGCTCCGCTACGATATTCGAGACAGTCTGCGGCGTCAGCGCTGTCATGCGAGCCAGTTCTGCGCGGGTCAGCTCACCGTGAAGTCGAATGGCTTCAATCACCACACGTCGGTTGTGTGCCCGCGCATGTTCAAGGTTGGTACCCGAGGTTTTCATGTTGTTTTCCATTACAGCGGGGCCTGACAGTATTGGTCCCCAGAGTCGTTCGGGCAAACAATATCTTTGATGCTGCACGCAATTTCTGCACATCAGAATAGGCAATTTTGCCATAAAAGCGCAGTCTGAGTTTTAGCGTTGTTACGGCTTTGTTGCACAGATCTTCAGCACTGTGGCATGCCGTTTGCTTAACTCCTGACAGGTCAGTTTATATGCTGACCAAATTACGCCCCCGATTAAATCAATCAAATTGATTTAATTAACCGACAGCCTGTTGCTGCATAGTGGAGAAGACCATGTCACAGCATTATCCCCCCAAACTGAAAGCCGGTTTTGCTGCCTTACTGATGTTAAGCGCAGGCAGCGCGGCGGCGGCCAGCCAGATCAATGCCCTGTTTATGACTCAGGCGGCTTACAGCGAAAACGATATCCGCGCCATGACGCAAAATTTTCAGAAGCAGCATCCGGATGTCACTGTCAATCTGGAGTTTGTTCCTTACGAAGCGCTGCACGATAAAATCGTAGCGGCGCGCGGTGCAGGCGGTAATGGCTATGATGTGGTGCTGTTTGATGCCATCTGGCCAGCAGAGTTCGCCCGATTTGACCTCCTGCAGGATGTCAGCGCACGCATTACGGCAGAGGAAAAAGAGAAGGTCTTTCCGGGCGCGATGAACACGGTGATTTACAAGGGTAAGACGCTGGGTATGCCGTGGATTCTGGATACCAAATACCTTTACTACAACAAAGCGATGCTGGCTAAAGCGGGCATCACCACGCCGCCACAGACCTGGCAGCAGGTACTGGATGACGCGAAGATCATCAAAGATAAGAAGATCGTCAACTATCCGCTGGTCTGGAGTTGGTCTCAGGCTGAAGCGCTGGTGTGTGACTACACCACGCTGGTGTCAGGCTTTGGTGGAAAGTTCTATCAGAACGGCAAGCTCGACTTCTCCAGCCCGGCTTCACTTAAGGCGCTGAACCTGATGAAAAGCTCGCTCGATGATGGGCTGAGTAATCCAGCATCCCGTGAATATCTCGAAGAAGATGTACGTAAATCGTTCTCTAATGGCGATGCGGCTTTCGCGCTGAACTGGACCTACATGTACAACATGGCGAACGATCCTAAGCAGAGCAAAGTGGCGGGCGACGTTGGCATTATGCCAGCGCCGGGCGATGCGCCTGGAAAAGTGGGCGCAGTGAACGGCTCAATGGGACTGGGCATCACCAAAAGCAGTACGCATGCCAATGAGGCGTGGCAGTACATTCAGTACATGACCTCACAGCCTGTCCAGAATCAGTATGCCAAGCTCAGCTTGCCGATCTGGAAATCTTCTTATCAGGATGAGGCGGTGAAAAAGGATCAGGAGAGCCTGATTGCCGCAGCGGATAAATCCTTAAACGTGATGCTGTCACGTCCAGAGACTGCTGATTATTCTCGTCTGTCCAATCAGCTGCAGCAGCAGTTACAACAGGTCTTGCTGGGAAAAACCCCGGCGCAGGACGCGATGGCAACGGTTGACAAAAGCGCTGCCCGGCTGCGTTAAGGAGTCATGATGCTGAGTTTGCGTCAACGCGAACAGCGTCAGGCATGGGTGCTGCTTGCACCCATGCTGCTGGTGATGCTGTTGTTAACCGCCTGGCCTCTGCTGCGCACTATCTGGCTGAGCTTTACTGATGCTGCGCTGATTGGCAGCGGTGAGTCCCCCGCCTGGATTGGCCTGGAAAACTATCTCTATGCGCTTAGCGATCCCGACTTTCGGGCATCGATCTGGCGCACGCTCTACTTCACCGTTGTATCCGTCACCTTCGAAGGCATCATCGGTGTGCTGGTCGCGCTGCTTTTGAATCAGAAATTCATCGGGCGCAACGTGCTGCGGGTGCTGGTAATTCTGCCATGGGCGCTACCGACCATCGTCAATGCCATGATGTGGCGGCTGAACTTTAACCCTGATTACGGCAGCATCAACGCCCTGCTCAGTCAGCTCGGTATTATTGATGGCTATCGCAGCTGGCTGGGCTCGCCGGATGCGGCACTCAACGCGGTAATGTTCGCAGATATCTGGAAAAACTATCCACTGGTCACGCTGCTGGTGCTGGCGGCACTGCAATCGATCCCTGAGGATCTGTTTGAAGCGGCACGGCTGGATGGCGCATCCGCCTGGCGTCGTTTCCGGGCGATTACCTTCCCGGCAATTGTTGCCCCGCTTGGCGTTGCACTGGTATTACGCACTATCGATGCTTTTAAAATTTTCGACATCATCTATGTCATGACGCGCGGCGGCCCGGTGGACAGCACCAAAACCTTAAGCTTTTTCGTCTATCAGGAGTCGTTCAGCTATCTGCGTGCTGGCAGTGGTGCGGCCTACGCAATATTGATGACCCTGATGTGCGCCCTGCTTATTACGCTTTACCTGCTGATGTTATGGCATCAGCGTCGCCGGAGTTCCGCTTATGAAAACTAAACTGCGGGGTATGCTGCGTTATATGGCGGCGCTGCTGGTCGCCATCAGCATTGTGGCGCCAATGGGCTGGCTGTTTTTAATGAGCGTCAGTTCTGCCAGTGATCTTTCACGCGTTCCGCTGGAGTGGCTGCCACGTCAGTGGGATTTCAGCCGCTATCAGGGACTGGTTTCACTGGCACCGAACCAGCCGGGCAACATTTTTCTGCATGCACTCGGCAACAGTTTGCTGGTGGCAACGGTGGCAACGGCGATTTCGTTGCTGCTGGCGATACCGGCGGCATTCAGTTTCTCACGCTACAGCGGACGTGATGCCTGGCTCTCCGGTGCACTGGCGATCTATATGGTGCCGCCGGTGGCGTTTGTGCTGCCACTCTACTTTCTGCTGCAACAGCTGGGGCTGCTCAACACACGCCCCGGTCTGGTGATGGTCTACTGCTCGCTGATCCTGCCGTTTCTGACCTGGATGCTGAAGAACCAGTTTGACTCGCTGCCGCGTGATATCGAGCAGGCAGCGCGTCTGGATGGTCTGCGCTTCTGGCAGGTTCTGCTACGCATCACACTGCCGCTGGCAAAACCAGTGCTCGGTGCCGCAGCACTGTTTGGCTGGCTACTGGCCTGGGATGAGTTTTTCTACGCGCTGTTGTTCACCAGCAACATTTCAGCACAGACACTGCCAGTCGCGATTGCCGGTTTCACCGCCGGACGTGCCACCGATGACGGGCTGATCGCGGCGATTGGCATTCTGGCTTCGGTGCCGCCACTGTTTATTGCCATCTGGTTGCAGAAGACGCTGGTCAGCGGTCTCACCAGCGGTGGAAGTAAGGGATAATTATGGATAAGACCATTGCGTCCACACTTTATGTGGTGGGCAACATTAATGTCGATTTAATTATGGGTACGCTCGGCGACTGGCCGGCACGCGGTACGGAAGTGATGCTTCAGCACAGTGCGTTACGTCCCGGTGGCTCAGCGGGTAATTGTGCGCTGGCGCTGGAGGCAATGCAGGTGCCGCATCGGGCTATTGCCAATCAGGGTGACGATGGCTTCAGTCACTGGCTCGCCAGTCATTTTCCCCACAGCGCCGCACACTGGCCGCGTTACGCCTGTGAGACCTCGCTCACGGTGGGCATAACGCATCCTGATAACGAACGTTCGTTTTTGAGCAATTACGGTCATATTACCGTGCTGACCGCTGACGATGTGCTGGCGCAGTTACCCCAGCAGGCGACGCAGGACGATATTGTGCTGCTGTGTGGCACCTTTCTCTGTCATGAACTTTATCGCCGCTATCCGACGTTGCTGGCCGCGCTACAGCAGCGAGGCTTTTGTGTCGCCGTGGATACCGGCTGGCCGCCTGCGGGCTGGAGTGATGAGCTTCGCCTGGAAATGGGTAACTGGTTGCCTGACTGTGACTGGCTGTTGCTGAATGAAGTGGAAGCGCTGGGTCTGGCGGGCGCAGACCTGCTGGAACAGAGCGGTAAACGGCTGGCGGCTCAGCTCAGTGGTCGCGGTGGTTGCGTGATTAAGTGTGGCGCAGAGGGCGCGCGTCTCTGGTCTGCGGCCTCGGTGCAATTTGCCGCCGGTCAGCCGGTGACGGTAGTCGATACCATTGGGGCCGGTGACAGTTTTAATGCCGGTTTTCTGACTGCACTGCTTTACCGCCAGTCATCGCATACCGCGCTGCGCTGGGGCATTGAAGTGGCCTCACAGGCCATAAGCAGCTCTCCGCGCCGCTATCCCAGCTGGCAACAACTCCAACTATCAAATGAGGTGCGCTGAATATGGCCAGTGTTGAACTTGTACAGGTGGCGAAGCGTTATGGTAAACAGAGCGTGCTGCACCCGCTGGATTTAACCATTCCTGATGGCAGTTTTACTGTTCTGGTCGGCCCCTCCGGCTGCGGAAAATCGACGTTGCTGCGGCTGCTTGCCGGGCTTGATACCGTCTCTGATGGGGCGATCATGCTGGATAAAAAGCGGATTAACGATCTCGATCCTGCCGACCGGGATATCGCCATGGTATTCCAGAGCTATGCGCTCTATCCGCACCTCACCGTTGCAGAGAATCTGGCGTTTCACATGCAGGTAAAAAAGGTGAAGCGCGAGGAGCAGAAAAGCAAAATCGCCCGCATCGCCGGCATTCTCGGCATCGACCAGCTCTTACAGCGTTATCCACGGGCCTTGTCCGGCGGACAGCGGCAGCGCGTAGCGATGGGACGGGCCATGGTCCGCAACCCACAGGTATTTCTGTTCGATGAGCCGCTCTCAAACCTGGATGCCCAGTTACGCATGGAGCTTCGTGCCGAAATTAAATCTCTCCATCAGCGCTTCAACACCACGATGGTTTACGTTACCCACGATCAGGTCGAGGCGATGACGCTGGCGGATCAGATTGTGGTAATGAAAGAGGGCGTGATTGTGCAACAGGGCGCGCCGCTGGCGATTTATGATCGGCCGGTTAACACGTTTGTGGCGCGGTTTATCGGTTCGCCGCCAATGAACCTGATGGATGCCTGCTTCCAGTCACGGGATGGCCTGCCTGGTGTTTACTGTGGTAAGCAGTGGCTGCCATTGCCGCCTCGCTGGCACCGTGCCGCGCAGCAGCAGCAGGCTGGCCAGCCGGTTACGCTGGGCGTGCGCCCTCACGATCTGATTTTTGATGCCAGCGGACAACCCGCTGCGGTAAATATTGTGGAGATCACGGGTGAATCAACGCTGTTGCATCTGAACTGGCAGGGTTTCCCGCTGCATATGCAGTTGAGCGGTCGTAGTGACGCCATGCCTGGCGGTACGCTACCGATCACCGTAAACCCGGAAAAAATGCACCTGTTTGATGCCAGCAGCGGTGAGCGGCTGATGGAGCAATGATTAATCTGAAGTCAGTAGTGAATGCAGGGAGTAAACCCGCTTAAAGCGATGGGAGCATACGCCTGTAGCAACGCATCGCGGGCTACGGACAAAAAACTCCCGGCGCTTTTTGAACAACGTAAAGCGCTGGCCCGGCTACGGGCGCACCTCAGGGCTGAGGTGCGTCATCGCCACGTTGAGTCGCCATGGATGGCGCTCTTGCGTCTTTGCGTAAGGCGTATGCTACCTGAGCTGCATCCTTATGCCAGATGGAACTGCTCCACCGTCTGTGACAGCTGCTGCGCCTGATCTTCCAGTGAGCTGGCGGCCGCCGACATCTGCTGCACCAGCGCGGCGTTCTGTTGGGTCACGCCATCCATTTCATTGACGGCAATCGTCACCTGGCTGATGCCACGCGCCTGTTCGCTGGATGCAGTAACAATCTCACCAATAATGCCCTGCACTGAATTGACCGCGTGCATCATCTCCTGCATGGTTTTACCGGCATCGTTTACCAGCCGGACACCACTCTCGACTCGCACGCTCGACTCTTCAATCAGTGCACCAATCTCCTTCACCGCATTCGCGCTGCGCTGGGCAAGGTTGCGCACTTCAGAGGCGACTACCGCAAAACCGCGGCCCTGTTCACCGGCACGTGCGGCTTCCACCGCCGCGTTCAGCGCCAGAATATTGGTCTGAAAGGCAATGCTGTTGATCATCGTGGTAATGTCGCCGATCTTTTTCGAACTGTCATCGATCTGCGCCATGGTCTGCACCACCTCACCCACCAGCGAGGCACCGCGACTGGCAATATGCGTCGCGTTTTCAGTCAGGCTGGTTGCCTGCTGCGCATTGTCGGCATTCAGGCGAATCGTGGCGCTGATCTGCTCCATACTGGCTGCGGTCTGCTCCAGCGCAGCAGCCTGTTCCTCGGTGCGTGATGCCAGATTGAGGTTGCCACTGGCGATCTCGCCCGCGCCCTGACGTACTGATTCACTGGAATCTTTTATCTGTTCAACAATCTGTCGGAGCTGGCTTTGCATGGTGCTAAGCGCGAAGAACAGGCTGCTGCTATCACCGCTCTTCACCGGGATCCGGTTATCCAGCTTGCCATCAGCAACGGCCAGGGCAATATGCGCCGCTTCAACCGGCTCGCCCCCAATTGGACGCAGCACTTTACGGCTGAACAGCATGCCCAGCACCGCGCCGACCAGCAGAACGCTTACGACCATCATGATCACCGCCCACATCAGCTGGCGGGTGGATGCGGCCATCACCTGACTGACCGGTGCAACGACGCCCAGATACCAGGCTTTGTCGCTGTTCCCAATCACTACTCGCTGCCAGGTAACCAGGGCATCTTCACCCAGCACGGCATCAAAATGCTCTACGACTTTCGACGTAAAGCCATTTTTTTCCCCTTTCCACGGTTTCCCAGCCTCATCCTTCACCGGCGAGGAGACAACGTTACCGTTACTGGAGAGTAGCAACGCATAGCCGCTGCCCTGCCAGGGTTTAATCTGATTCACTTTCTGTTGCAGTGAAGCCAGGGATATATCAGAGGTGACAACTGCTTTTAAGGTGCCCTGATCCATAATGACGGCCGCTACGGAGGTGAGCAGGGTCGGCACGCCGTTATAGGCATAACTATAGGGTTCGGTAAGCGTGTCTTTTTGTGATTTTTGCGGGACCAGATAGTAATCGCCCTGACCCGGCGTCAGATAAGAGAGCAGCGGATGCATGGCATATTTACCTGATGTGTCACGATCCACAAAAAAGGCATAGCGCCCCTGTGGCGCCTGTCCCGGCTGTGAGGCGAACTCAGCATCACGGCCATCAAACGCATTCTGTTCAAAGATGACTGACATCGACAGATAGTCAGGATTCGCGCGTAACGCATACTCCATCACTTTATCAACCGCTTTGCGATCGGTAATACCGGCGCGGGGTAACGCGATCAGACTTTGACCGAGAAGGCTGGCAACATCGCGGGCATGGCTCAGTTCCTGCTGCACCTGCAAGGCACGGCTTTGCGCAATCTGCTGCAGATATTTTTCGGCCAGTTGTTTTTGTTCTTTACCTGATTGCCAGCTGAGGACCCCAATTGTCACGGTAAATCCCAGCACTATCGTTAAACCACCCATGATTAACATCTGCGCACGGGTACTCATTTTTTTCTTATGCGTTACCTGACCGGCCATAGTGATTCCCCTGGAATTTACCTGCCTCAATACCTCCCTGTGTTCATGGTGCTCCTGAGATCATCTATCGGCGGCGTTTTTTTGAACTTTAATGGGGCTTATCCTGCCGTGATGGGGGTCTCAACGTGCGCGGTAGAGGAAAGTTGATCGCGAGGGGAAGATGGCAAGCCTGCAGAACGGGCTTTTTTTGATCTGCAACAATATCGCCAGCCGCTATTACTGTCAGTTTATGTCAACAGTTGCTGTAGCCCCCTTATCGCAGTGGAGAGAGAACAATGATCGGTAAATCAGGATTGGCTGTTGGGATGGTTGTCTGGCTAGTGTATATCGCCTGGATCGTTCATTACTATTCAGACACTTTTATGCAGTTCTCCCGCTAATAAACAGGGCCTTCGGGTCCTTTTCTTTGCCTGCCATTCCGCACGGTTGGCCTGTGAGCCAAATATCCGCTATTATCGACTCATATCATGAGCCGATTAACTACACTTATTCGGCTCATTCTCTTTAACCGTGAGTGGATGATGAGCGTTGACTGGATCTGGCAACAGCCGGAATGGCCCCAATTTCATTGGCAGGATAACGAGCTGCTACCACGCCTGCGCCATTTGCAGCAGCAGCGCGGTTTGCTGCTCGGCCGCGCCAGCCTGCAATCAGACAATGAATCACAGACGCTGGATACCCTGTTGGGTAATATTCTCTCCTCTTCGGCGATCGAAGAGGAGCGGGTAAACGTGCAGTCAGTTCGCTCGTCTCTGGCGCGCCGGTTAGGCGTTACGGAAACGCAGCCCTATCCGGTCTCCGATCGGTCAGAAGGACTGGCCGCGATGATGCTTGATGCCATCAACAATCGCAGCCAGCCATTAACGCTGGAACGGTTATTTCAGTGGCATCACTGGCTCTTCCCGGCAGATGAATGGACAGTACAGCGCCTGAGCGTCGGGACGCTGCGTGGCAGTGAACCCATGCAGGTGGTTTCAGGACGCATAGATCGTCCCACGGTACATTTTGAAGCCCCACCGCGACACGGACTGGAGCCACAGCTGGCAGAGTTCATCGCGTGGTTTAACAGCAGTCAGCATGATGTGATGCTGGACCCGCTGCTGCGCGCCGCCATCTGCCATCTGTGGTTTGTCACGCTACACCCTTTTGATGACGGGAATGGCCGTATCACGCGAGCATTGACCGATCTCGCCCTGGCACAGGCTGACAGCCAGAGCATCCGCCTGTACGCCATGTCTCCGGCAATACTGGCGCAGCGTGCCGGTTATTACCGGATCCTTGAGCAGACGCAGAAAGGCGGCCTTGATATCACCCGTTGGCTGGTGTGGTTTCTGGATATCCTGGATGAGAGCCTGAAACAGGCATTGGATGTTATCGATCGCACACAGTTGAAAGCGCGATTCTGGTTACGACATCAGGGGATGTCATTAAGTCCGGAACAGGTAAAAGTCCTTAACCGGCTGTTAGACGGTGGCGAGCAGGGTTTCGAACAGGGGATAAGCGCCAGCCAGTATCAGAAAGTCGCGAAAGTAAGTAAAGCCACGGCGACCCGTCATCTGGCGGATCTGGTTGAAAAAGGCTGTCTGTACCGGCTTGAGGGAGGCGGCAGAAGCACCCGCTATCAGGTTAAAACCCGCGAGATACTTACAGGTTAATGGCATGAAGGCGGTGATCAAACCGTTATTCAAAAACAGCAATGCCGGAAGGTTCGCTTCCGGCATTGTGGCAATTACGCGGCTTTAACAGCGCGCACTTTCTTGGCAGCAGGCTCTTCAGCCTGCTCATCCGCGCCAGCGTCTGACACGGCTTCCGGTTGAGAGACGGAGACTGCCGCTTCCGGCAATTTGCTGGTGCGCAGAATATGCTGAACCGCATCTTTCTGTTCTGCAATCAGCAGGCCCAGGGTTTCAGCCTGAGATTCATCCAGTGCAGGTTGATGCTGTAACAGCCAGTCAGTGAAAGCTTCGGCCATATCGAGCATTTTGTCGTAGGCATCGGCCTCTTTCTTATTGGCAAACGTCATCTTCTCTTCACCCTTTCTGACTACAACAAATTTTGTTTCAACAGCCATCTTTTCGCCCTCAGGTACTGTGTATACATACAGTATATCATGCCGGTTATGCTTTGCCAGCATAGAATAGAGTTTATCGGTTATGCACCGGCTAACCTTAACCGGGCGCAGGTTTTTTTTATTTTCCTGAGGCTTCTCTGCCGGAAACTGCGCTGACTAGACCAGCAGCTCTTCAAGGAACATCGCCAGCGCCTTGCGTGGATCGTCTTCTTCAGAAACGATCACCTCGATCCCCCACTGCCCCAGCACCTCTTTGGCCACCGGGTTATTACGGTTAGTGAACAGATACGATTTTGGTCGCGCCGTCGCCAGCCCGGTGCGGCCCCACATTTTGGTCAGACGGTAAAACAGCAGGCGAATGTTGAAATCACTGATGCTGTAGCCGACAAACAGCACAGAATTGCCCATCACGTCATGGGTCAGCTTAATGTCGAGCGGCGAGTCAAAATAGAGACGTTCGAAATAGCTGCTCTCATCAAGCACGATTGAGGTGTCATCATCGAAGTCACCGTGCAGTTTGATGATGTGGCGCTTATCTTCGGTCAAAGAGACCAGATCGGCAGCATTGGCCACTTTATAATAGGGTACGCCGTGCGCGTCGTGCGCCGCTTCCAGCCAGCGATCATAGTTAGTGGTGTAAATGCGGGAGAAGTTACCCTGGGTAATCATGGTATGAATTTCAGAAGACCGGACATCGATATCCGGACGGTGCCACTCGCGATCCATCCAGCTGCGCAGCGGGCCTAGGGAACCTTTCTTCTGCTTGTAATACTCTGCCAGTGACAGATGCGTGCCATAGGTATTAAAAATTTTGGGATCGTAACCCAGCTCGTTTGCAAGATGCGCAATCAGTTCGTGCCACTCGGGAAGACCAAAATTGCGCGAAATACCGGCACCGGCAAATAGAATCAGTTTGCCGGAATCATAGGCGCGCTTGAGTTCAGGTTTCATGCCACTCCCCGCGAGGTTTTTAAAAAGGTAGCGAAACGATCCAGCGCAATACGCCGCATCGAAATCTCATTCTTGAGTTCACCCATTTCCGCAAAGGTCTGGTCATAGCCTTCGGGAATAAACACACAGTCCCACTGAAAGCCACGTGTCCCGGCAGGTTTCGCGGCGATGGTGCCTCGCAGTTCGCCAGAAAACTGATACATTTTACGGCCGTCACAATAGCCCAGCACCGTTTTAGCCGTCACGGCCTGGCTGTCGAGCCCCTGTACCAGCGCGGTAAAGCGCTCAGCGTCCAGGCGGTTCCAGAAGATGCGGGTCAGACCAGCGGGCAGACCATTGAGGCCATCCAGATAGAGGCCGGTATGCTCCACAAACAGCGGTCGCCCAATCAGCGAAAACGCCTTGGTGAGTTTGTCGCGCACCAGGTCGAGCTCGTTTTCAGTCTGAATTTCTTCGATGCGACGGGCGATGGGCAGCACTTCGACCCCGATGGGTTCGAGTATCTTGCGCACCTCAGCCAGTTTTGGTTCATTGGCAGAAAGGAATCTGATTTTCATGGGGCTTCCAGGTTAATTACTCCACCAGGCACTGAATGTTAACGGAAACAGGCGGGCAGGATAAATCACTATCGCTGAAGAGTGTAGCTCAATTCGGTGAGGCGCTGCGAGCCGGGGGCGGTCAGACGAGAGAGGCGCGGGAGGGGATCCAACATTGTTCTGGCTCACTTTTTTAATGAAAAGCCGGGACAGCGCCGGCTCTGTGGACTCAGTAAACAATGCCCGGTGGATTTACTGTGGAGTGAGCGATGGCTTCATCCTGTTCTCCCCAGCGGGCCAGCACCTGCTGATACTGACCACCCGTAATGGTGCCGTCGAGCGCAGCCTGTAGCGCCAGGGCCAGACCATTGCCCTTTTTGGTGGTCACGGCAACCCAGGCGCGAAACGGCCCACTGCCCACCAGTTTTGTCTGTCCGCGTGACGCCATTTTCCAGGCCGCCATGGAGTGAGGCCCAAACATCGCATCGGCCCGCCCAGACAGCAGCGTCAGCGTCGCCGATGCATCATCAGTAAGGTAGATCGGCGTTACCGCAGGCAGACCTTGGGTCCGGTTCTGCTGATCCCAGCTCAGCAATATGCGCTCCTGATTAGTGCCCGACGAGACGATAATTCGCTTGCCGGCAATATCAGCCGGGCTATTAATCCGGCTGATTTGACTGTCGCTTTTCACCGCAAAGGCGTGGTTGTCGGCGCGATAGGTCGCAAAATCGAACTTCTTCTTGCGCTCTTCAGTAACGGCTATATTGAACATCGCGACATCATAGCGTCCGGCGCTGATGCCCAGCGGCCAGTCCTCCCATGAAGCCGGAACCAGCTTCAGCTTTAAGCCCAGGCTGTCCGCCAGCAGTCTGGCAATATCCGGGTCACTGCCAATCCGTGTCACGTTGTCTGACGCCAGCAGTGACAGCGGCGGTGAGTTGGTGGCTGAGGTCGCAACCGTCAGCGTACCAGCTTCGATAAAATGAAAACCAGCGGGAATTTTAGCGATCGCCTGCGGATTAGCCGGGGCATGGATCGGCACCTCATTTTTAAGCACATCAAGCTTCTCTGCCGCTGAACAGGTCAGCGCCGGAAGAAGCATCAGCGCGGTAAACGTTAGCCCTCTCATAACACGCGCGCCAGGAAACGGCGGGTGCGTTCATGACGCGGATGATTGAGCACCTGCGTCGTGCTGCCCTGCTCCACAATCCGGCCATCCACCATAAAGACCACATTGTCTGCCACTTCACGGGCAAAGCCGATCTCATGCGTCACAATCACCAGCGTAGTCCCGGAACGTGCAAGCTTTTTAATCACGTCGAGGACTTCGCCGACCAGTTCCGGGTCCAGCGCCGAGGTCGGCTCATCGAACAGCATGACACGCGGATTAAGCATCAGCGCACGCGCAATAGCGATGCGCTGCTGCTGCCCGCCCGACAGATGACGTGGCCAGGCATCCGCTTTATGGCGCAGGCCCACAATATCCAGCAGTTCACCGGCGCGCTGTATCGCTTCCGTTTTCGTTAACTGCCGATGCGCAATCGGCGCTTCAATGAGGTTATCCAGCACGCTGAGGTGTGGGAACAGATTGAAATTCTGGAACACATAGCCGACGTTGATGCGCTGGCGCAGAATCGCCTTCTCTTTCAGCTCATAAAGCTTATTGCCGCGTTGCTGATAGCCGATGTAGTCACCATCAATCTGAATAAATCCCTCATCGACCCGCTCCAGATGATTAATGGTGCGCAGCAGCGTGGATTTACCGGAACCGGAGGGGCCAAGAATCACCGTTACTGAACCGGGTTCCAGCGACAGCGAAACATCATCCAGCGCTTTATGTTTACCAAAACGTTTACTGACCCCGGTGATACTGATGGCACCGGTGGTGTGAGAAGTGCGGTAATCAATGGCTTCGGACATGGCTGATCTCCTCGGTTGGATGAAGGGGTGTGACGCGGTTGCGCCACTGTCGCCAGCGAGAGGGTTGCGGTTCACGCGTGACGCTGCGGGCCATCCAGCGTTCAGCGTTGTACTGAATCACGGACAATACGGTGGTAATAATCAGATACCAGGCGGCCCCCACCATCAGTAGCGGGATCACTTCCTGGTTACGGTTGTAGATCATCTGGATGGTGTAAAACAGCTCCGGCATCGCCAGCACGTAAACCACGGAAGTGCCCTTCGCCAGGCTGATGATCTCGTTAAAGGCAGTAGGAATAATGGCGCGCAGTGCCTGCGGCAGAATGATGCGGAAGGTGCGGCGCGTGGCGGAGAGACCCAACGCGGACGCGGCTTCTACCTGACCGTGATCGACACCGAGGATACCGCCACGAATAATCTCCGCACTGTAAGCCGCCTGCACCAGCGTCAGACCAATAACGGCAGCCTGAAACTGGCCCAGTACGTTAATCGTCTGATACGCGCGCCACGACAGACCGGTGAACGGAATGCCTATCGACAGGGTGTCGTAGAGATAGGAGAAGTTATAAAGAATAATCAGCACGACAATCAGCGGCAGTGACCTGAACAGCCAGATATAACCCCACGCCAGCGTGCTCAGCAGCCATGACGAGGAAAGTCGCGCCAGCGCCAGCAGACCGCCCAAAAGCAGGCTGAATACTGTGCCCAGCAGGGTCAGCAGTAGCGTCTGACCCAGGCCATGCAGGATCACCGGATCAAAGAACCAGCGGGCAAACACGCTCCACTCCCAGCGTGGGTTAAAGGCCACCGACTGCACCACGCCCGCCAGTATAAACAGCGCCACGATAGCCCCGGCGGTGCGGGCCGGGTAGCGCGCTGGCACCACCTGTAGTTGTTGATGCTTGCTCATCGTCACTCCTTAACTCGCTTCGGCGACGTTATAAACGCCGATGACTTTACTAAAACGCAGTCGTCCGTCATGGGGCGGCTGGCCATAACGCTCCAGATCGCCGCTGAGATCAAAATGAGGCTGATAGCCGTGGCCGGTATAGAGCCGCACCGCTTCCGGCTGGCGAAAGCCGGTGGTGAGAAACAGCCGCTGATAACCTGCCTGCAGCGCACGCCGCTCCAGCTCCTGCAACACCACCAGTGCCAGCCCCTGACGACGCAGATCGCTGCGTGTCCAGATACGTTTCAGCTCGGCGGTTTGTGGATCACAGGGTTTGTAAGCGCCCATCGCGATAATCTCCCCGTCACGCTCCAGCACAATAAACAGCCCCTGCGGCGGCAGATACCATTCGGTCAGTTCCTGCTCTTTATGCCGGGCAAAGTAGTCACCGTAGCGCGCGGAATATTCATCAAATAGCCCGCCGAGAATCGGCTGGAGCTCTGGTGCATCGGGTGAAACATCGCGAAAAGTGGATTCACTCATGGTCAGCTCCTTAGTCGCCCAGCCCGGCGGGATTGATTTCTGAACGGTCGATCTTCTCAACACCTTCACCCCAGCGGTTCAGCACCTTCTGATAGTCGCCATTGCCGATCACGCCGTTCAGCGCAGTACTGATCGGTTCCGCCAGGCCGTTGCCTTTCTTCACGGTAACGGCGATGTGTGCCGCTTTTGGCCAGCCACCATCGACACTGCCCACCAGGCGGGTTTTACCCGTCAGTGCCGCTTTCCACGCTCCAATCACGTTGGGACCGAAGTATGCATCTGCGCGGCCCGCCTGCAGCGCCAGCGTTTGAGCCGCATCATCTTTGGCGTAGATCGGCGTAAAGGCTTTCAGTCCCTTTGCCTGATTCTCTTTATCCCATGCCAGCAGAATCGCCTCCTGATTGGTGCCGGATCCCACGATGATCCGCAGCCCGGCGATATCATCTGCTTTAGTCAGTGATTTTATCGGGCTGCTGGTTTTGACATAAAAACCCAGGGAGTCTTTACGGTAGGTAGCAAAGTCGAATTTCTCTTTACGATCTTTGGTCACGGTAATGTTGGAGATCGCCGCGTCATACTTGCCCGAGGCCACACCCAGCGGCCAGTCTTCCCACGACGCAGGCACGACGTTGAGTTTCAGTCCCAGGCTGTCAGCGACAAGCCGGGCAATGTCCACTTCACTGCCGAGCAGAGTTTTATTGTCGTCGGAAAACACGGTGAGCGGTGGCGAATTCAGTGCCGCAACCGCCACCGTAAAGGAACCTGGCACCACAAAGTGATGACCGGCAGGCAACTGAGCGATGGCATCCGGATTCTTCACGGTATTGACTGGCGCTTTATTCGCTTCAAGACTGACCCGCTGGCCGTTATAGGAAACGCGGGTATCTTCCGCCAGCGCATGGCTGCTGGCCGCCAGAATAAGCAGGGCGAGAAGAGGTGATGTTTTTTTCATGGCCTGTGCCCTATTGTGAGGTGAACTGATTAACGGGTTGTTTCAGGGCAAAGCTGTCGCGCAGGGTGCTGCCCGGATAGTCGCGACGCGTCAGCCCGCGAGCCTGCAGAATCGGCACCACGCGGTCGACAAAGCGTTCAAAGGTATCGGGCGTGCCGCCATTGATGATGAAGCCGTCAGCGGCCTGGGTCTCAAACCACTGCTGAAGACCATCGGCGACCTCCTCCGGTGTACCGTGGAACAGCGGGCGCGGCGTGGCTGCTTCCAGCGCCGCCTGACGCAAAGTGTGACCGTGCTCTCTGGCTTTGCGTTTGATCTCGTCGGTGGTGCTGCGGAAGCTGTTCTGACCTATGTCGCCAATGTCCGGAAACGGCTGATCCAGCGAGTATTGTGAAAAGTCGTGGTGGTCGAAGAAACGCCCCAGGTAATTGAGCGCATCGGTAATCGATACCAGCGCCGCCGTGGTCTGATACTGGCGCTCCACATCCTCTGCATCATCGCCAACAATCACGCTGACACCCTGGAAGATGTGCAGATCCTCTGGCTGACGGCCATTCGCCTCCAGTTGCTGCTTCACATCCTGATAAAACGCCTGCGCCTCTTCGCGGGTCGGCTGATGGGTAAAGATGGCGTCAGCGTGGCGCGCCGCCAGCTTTTTACCGTCCTCAGAGGCTCCGGCCTGGAAGATAATCGGACGGCCCTGCGGCGTGCGGGCGATGTTCAGCGGCCCCTGCACCTGGAAGAAGTCACCGTGATGATCGAGCGTATGTAACTTTGCCGGATCGAAGAACTGCCCACTCTCTTTGTCGCGCACAAAAGCATCCTGCTCCCACGAATCCCATAAGCCTTTCACCACCTGCAGATACTCATCGGCAATGCGGTAACGCAACGCATGCTCAGGATGTTTCTGGCGGGAAAAGTTTTTTGCGGAACCTTCCAGCGGCGAGGTCACCACATTCCACCCCGCGCGACCGCCGCTGAGGTGATCGAGGCTGGCAAACTGACGCGCCACGGTGAACGGCTCGCTGTAGGACGTGGAAACGGTGCCGACCAGTCCCAGATGTTCCGTAACGCCCGCCAGGGCAGACAGGAGTGTCAGCGGCTCAAAGCGATTGAGAAAGTGTGGTATCGATTTCTCATTAATAAATAATCCGTCGGCGACAAACAGGAAGTCGAGCTTGCCCTGCTCCGCTTTACGGGCGATTTTTTTGGCGTAATCCAGGTTGATGCTGGCATCAGCCTGTGCCGCAGGATGGCGCCAGGCGGACATGTTTCCCGATGCGCCATGCAGAATAGTGCCCAGCCGAAGTTGTCTTGTGGTCATGATGCTCTCTCTTTTTTAGTCGTAGCAGTGCCCGACGACGGTGTTCAGAACCGTCGTGCGTTAGCGGGCTGCAGATGAATTCAGTTCAGAATGGATTCCCGACATCGCGCATTAAGATGTTGCAGCGCCTGGCGGGCCAGTCGGGCAAAGTAGTCGGCGGCGGGGGCAATCAGCGCCTCATCCGGGGTAAAACTGGCGTGATGCAGACCAAAATCACTGGCGCTGCCAATGCTGACAAACGCACCGGGCACCTGTTGCAGATAAAAGGCAAAATCTTCGCCCAGCAGGTGCAGGTCGGCCGTCTGCACCCGATAACCCGCCTGCTGCGCCACTTCACTGCTGAAGTTCGCCCAGTGCGCGTCATTGATCAGCACCGGCGGGCCAGGATGCCAGCTCAGGGTTGCCTGCGCGCCATTGGCTTCGGCAACGTGTTCAACCAGCACACGCCCCCGCCGCTCCAGTTCCGCGCGCACCCGTAAATCATGGGTTCGGGCCGTGCCGCCAAACTCAACGCCGCCTGGTAACACGTTCCAGCTTTTGCCGCCGTCGATACGCGTAATGCTCAGCACCAGACTGTCCAGGGCACTGAAGCTGCGGCTGGTGAGTCCCTGTAACGCCTGAATGATCTGGCTGGCGGTGACAATGCTGTCGACGCCCTGTTCCGGATACGCAGCGTGTGCGCCTTTGCCAGTCACGCGGATAATAAATTTATCCGTATTGGCGTAGAACGCGCCGCTGCGGGTAGCGAATGTGCCAATGGGGAGCGAGGGTTCATTGTGCATGCCGAAAATGGCCTGCACCTCATCAAGTACACCCGCCTCAATAAACTGTCTGGCTCCTCGCGCGATCTCCTCTGCGGGCTGAAACAGAATACGTACCCGGCCAGGTAATTGATCGGACAGCGTGTTGAGCTGCAACGCTGCGCCCAGCATCACCGCGCTGTGCAGGTCGTGACCGCAGGCGTGCATGACGCCAGGATGACGGGAATGAAACCGCACGCCGCTCGCCTCATGGATCGGTAGTGCATCGATATCCGCGCGCAGCGCAATCACCGTCTCTCCACTGCCAATCTCCGCCACCACGCCCGTATCGAGGGGATAATCCAGAATCCTGATGCCCGCTGCGGCTAACCATCCCCGCAGTCGCGCCGTGGTCGCAAACTCCTGACCCGACAGCTCTGGCCAGGTATGCAGTTCGCGTCGCCATTCGATCAGTTGTGACTCATGGTTCATGATGACTCTCCATTGAGATTCAGGCTGCGACCAGATGATGCGTAGCCAGCAGTTCAAGTGACTTCAGGCGGGCAACCGGCTCGGTAATTGGCGTGTCGATCACGAACTCATCAATATCAAAGTTATGATGCAGTGCATCCAGTTGAGCATGAACCTGCGCTGATGTGCCTTTTAGCAATGACGGTGTGCGCGGCTCTATTTTGTAATCCTTGTAACCGCCCTGACGCACATAGCGTTCGGCCTGCTCAAGACTGGCGACATTGACGCCTGGGCCCTCTTTCACTGCGACGTGATAATGGCGCAGACCGGAAACCAGCAGGTCTGCGCCGGCGGGTGAATCGGCCACCACCACCTGTACAGCCACCAGTGCGCGCTGACCGTGACTCAGGCGGGAGAAAGTACTTAACGCGCGCTCCAGTAACTGACGATCGCCATTGAGGTGGGCCGCAAACACAAACTGCCAGCCCAGACTGGCGGCGAGCCGGGCGCTCTCTTCACTGGCACCCAACAGAAAACGATTGGCCGGGCGTGGCGGCAGTGGCGTGGCGGCTAAGCCTTCGTCATCGACATGAGATTGAGCGGGCGTGAGCCAGCTATCCAGCAGCTGAAGCTGATTAGCAAAGCTCCCTTTTTTAGCGGCATCGACACCCTGTTGCAGTGCATGGGTTGAGAGCGGTAATCCACCTGGCGCTTTGCCTACACCGAGGTCGATACGTCCGGGAGCCAGAGAGGCGAGCAGATTAAAGTTTTCTGCCACTTTATAGGGGCTGTAATGCTGCAACATCACTCCGCCCGATCCGACGCGAATATGACGGGTCTGGGCAACGATCCACGCAATTAACACTTCCGGTGAAGGACTGGCGAGCTGCGCGGTGTTGTGATGTTCTGCCAGCCAGAAACGGTGATATCCCCACTCCTCTGCCAGCTGGGCCAGCTGCAGGGTGCGCTGCAGCGCCGCGGTGGGCGTCTCGCCCTGCAGCACGGATGCTTTATCTAACAGACTCAATCGATATGCCATTCACCTGGTCCTTGTTAATTCCGGTTGCTGACCAGTGTGCTGTGCAGGCGATTGTTGGTAAAACATCATATTGTTTTATGCTTTATTGAATTCGTCATAATGGGGAGGGCTGAAAGGATAAATGAGGATAACGACGCTGAAACAGGGTTTGAAAGCAAGATCTCACGGATAACACGACCTGTTACCTGAAGAAAAGGCGATTAAAACCAGCGAGCTGGAAAAGTTATGCAGAAAATCGTCTTAAGTATGGAAAGCCGTC
This sequence comes from Pantoea sp. Cr_R13, assembly GCF_029222565.1. Classification (NCBI taxonomy): domain Bacteria; kingdom Pseudomonadati; phylum Pseudomonadota; class Gammaproteobacteria; order Enterobacterales; family Erwiniaceae; genus Pantoea; species Pantoea sp. Cr_R13. The sequence goes on along the minus strand of NZ_JARHXL010000009.1, from coordinate 429,602 downwards.
AGGCGTTCTGCCGCGGCGCTGACTTAATAACCGATATCTGGAATACAGCATACTGAAGTCCATTCTGTACTGGAGGAAGAAAGCGCCGAACGTCAGGCAATTAAATAAGCATACTGAGCTTTCAATTGAGGGAAAGATAAGTGACTAAAAGATTATTTATTTAAGGTCGCTGCGAGTTTTGTTTCAGAGGAAAATACCGGGTATTGATAATCGCCACATTGACTTCACAGGGAATGCCGTCGTCGAGATAAACCGTTTCATTCAGCTGAATGACCGCATCGCCTTCCGCTAAATTAAGTAACGTAAGTGATTGCTTATCCGCAAGATTGACGGCTGTTAAATGCTGGTCTCTGAGCTGGACTTTTTTACCTGTCACCTCTTCAATATAGGCATATTTGGAGATTTCCAGCTTGCTGAATTCCATGCTGTTGAACAGGTTCACTGGCAGGTGGATATGTTCTAGTGCCACCGGAATATCGTCAAAACACATCAGACGTAAAATCTTATAAATCTGATCGCTGCTCTTGATACGCAGTGCCTGGGCCATGTCCGCTGAAGGAACCCTGACGATACTGACAGAGATGATTTTTCTGACACCTTTATGGCCATTTCTCTGAGCCTGATAATCAAAAGGTGAAAGCACATGATATCGGTGAGCCTGGCTACTTATCTCCGCGGAACCCACAAAAATACCCGATCCTTTTACCCGATATATTCTCTGCTGTTCCACCAGAATACGTGTCGCCTCACGCACCGTTGCGCGTGTAATGCCGATATTTTTGGCAATTGATATTTCGGTATCCAGCTTTTCTCCGGGTTGAAGGCCATCATCCTTAATTTTATTGAGGATGTAATTAACCACCTCTTTTTGCTTTTCAGTAATGCCATCAGCCATTGGCTTTCTTCCCATTTGCGTGAAGGACGGTCTCCCTCTAATCCGTGTCAGTACAGTTCTGCCTGACATTGCCGGATGAGTACCACTACGGCTCGCTGAATATGTGATCAACTTATCAAATTGGCACTGATGTTAAGCCTGTTCAGCCAAATTTTAACTTTACATGTTGTGTCCGTACACGTCGAAGGACATTATCGAGATGACTAGACATCTTTAACATGTACAGATGTACCGGTTAAAGTGAAATTTAATTTTATGTGCACGCTAAGAAACGCGTTATTTCTTAACGGCTTGATAAAACGTTCTTTTACGAATCGGACTGCCTTTATTTTCCCGCACAGTGAGTGGACGCAGGTTGCCTGCAGGTTCAGTCAAAAAGAGATGAAAGGCGTTTTTTTAAAAAATGACTGTACGTATTCAGGCATTTTTCAGCAGGAGCAAGGCGATGTCACACCTGGCTAAGTGGTTAAACAACGAGAAAATCCAGTACGTCGAAAGCGTTGCTGACTGGCAGGAAGCACTCATCATTGCGGGGCGTCCTCTGCTCAGTGAGGGCGCAATCTCGCAGGATTACATTGATGCCATCATTCAGCAAAAAGAGGAGATCGGGCCCTTTTTCGTCATCGCTCCGCAGATTGCAATGCCTCACGCCCGTCCGGAACAGGGCGCGCACAAACTGGGGTTGTCGATTGTGCTGCTGGGCACAGCCGTGAAATTTGACTCTGAAGAGAACGATCCGGTAAAGGCCATTTTTATGTTTGCCGCGCCGGACAGCAATAGCCATATCGAAATGATTTCCGAGCTTGCAGAAGTTCTGTCTGATGAAGCGATCATGGCACAACTCTTCAGGGCGACCAGTAAAGAAGCGCTGATAACGATTTTATCGGGCGTCTGAATTGCCTGCTAAAACACGACATTTGATCAACAGTTAATGAGGTGAGATATGAAAATTATGGCGGTTTGTGGTTCAGGTCTGGGCAGCAGCTTCATGATGGAAATGAACATTAAGAAGGTGCTTAAAGCTATTGGTGTTGAAGCGGAAGTTGAACATTCTGATCTCGGCTCTGTTACGCCCGATGTGGCGGATGTTTTTGTGATGGCAAAAGACATTGCCTACAGCGCCAACCTTCCTGAACAGAAGGTTATCATCATTAACAACATTATTGACCTGAAAGAAGTGGAACAAAAAATACGCGAGTATTTTGAGAAAAACTGACGCTAATAATTAGATAAACACCTTACCCTCGAGGTTAATATGTTTACTCAAAATCTTTTGCAGTTCGTCGTCGACGTGCTGAAAGTGCCCTCAATATTAGTCGGACTGGTGGCATGTTTCGGACTGATTGCGCAGAAGAAGCCGTTTCCTGACGTTATTAAGGGCACGGTTAAAACCATTCTGGGCTTCCTGGTGCTGGCAGGCGGAGCGACCGTTCTGGTTGGTTCCCTGACACCACTTGGCGACATTTTTAAACATGCATTTGATGTTCAGGGCATCATTCCTAATAACGAAGCAATGGTCTCTATCGCACTGGCAAAATATGGTGCGCCAACTACGATGATCATGGCCTTCGGCATGGTCGCCAACATCGTTGTTGCCCGATTTACCCGACTTAAATATATCTACCTTTCCGGCCATGTGACCTTCTATATGGCCTGTATGATTGCAATTATTTTATCAGTTGCCGGTTTTGAAGGTGTGCAGCTTATTTACACCGGCTCACTGCTTCTGGGTATTCTGATGGCCACCTTCCCGGCAATTGCACAGCCTTATATGCGTAAGATCATCGGGGGCGACCATGTCGCGCTGGCGCATACCGGGACCATTGGCTATGTCTTATCTGGCTGGATCGGCTCTTTAGTGGGTAAAGGTTCTAAATCCACCGAAGAGATGAACATGCCAAAAAACCTCAGTTTTTTGCGCGACAGCACGATCTCCATCTCGCTGACGATGATGATTATTTACTTAATCCTGTCGGTGTCAGCAGGTAAAGAGTATGTAGAGGCCAACTTCAGTCATGGTCAAAACTACCTGGTTTACTCCTTTATTCAGGCCATTACTTTTGCGGCGGGCGTCTTTATTATTCTGCAGGGCGTACGCTTAATCCTGGCTGAGATCGTTCCGGCCTTTACCGGCTTTTCAGAAAAACTGGTACCGGATGCAAGACCCGCGCTGGATTGCCCGATTGTTTTCCCTTATGCCCCGAATGCGGTGCTGGTCGGCTTTATCTCCAGCTTTGTTGGTGGCCTGGTTGGGCTGTTTGTCCTCGGTCAGCTGCATTGGGTATTAATTCTGCCGGGTGTTGTGCCCCACTTCTTCTGTGGCGCTACGGCGGGCGTATTTGGTAATGCCACCGGTGGCAAACGCGGGGCGATTTGCGGTGCCTTTGCCCATGGCCTGCTGATTACCTTCCTGCCTGTCGCCCTGCTACCGGTGCTGGGACAGATTGGCCTGACCAACACGACCTTCTCGGATACCGACTTCGGCGTGACCGGCATTCTGCTTGGCAATATGGCTCACTTTATGGACAAGGGAACCATCACAATGATCATCACCGGTATTTTTGGCTTGTTAGTGATTTATAACTTCATGGCCAAAAAGAAGGCACCTGCTGAAACGAATGCAGGGTAAAAGAAAGTGTACTAAACCAGAAAGGGCTATTAGCCCTTTCTGGGTGTGTGTTTCATCTGCTCTTGATTCCCCTCCTGGTCCTTATCAGAATCCCCCTCACCTGTGCCGACAATAGCCGTTATTTACGCTCGTTACGCTCATCCCTGACCTGAAACGCCTCATCGTGACACAGATTCACTGACATTCTCTGGCACTAATCACGCTAAAAAAGGACTATTCCGAACGCAAAATGTGATGTATATCACATTTACAACATTAGTCCGGCTAATAGATAAAATTTAACAATAAAACAATTGAATGATAATGATTAACATTTACACTCTCATCCGCATATAACAAAGCGTTAAACGCTGCAAAATCCACAAATAATATGCGGTATTTATTTTTTTAAGGTTAAAACCCTGGCGTCTTTGGTTGTCAGGATTTTTATCTGGTTAGTCAGATTTATGTTTACTGGAGTTGTTGAGCGCACATCCAACGCTGCTGGCTTAATGCCGGCAGGGTCACTGGTATTAACGCACAGGAACTGAACATGCTTTTACGCTCATCCACACAGGCGGCTCTGGATCTCGCGCCAGCCTCCAATGCCAGCGGTGCCGAAACGGCCATTTTTAACGATCAGCAACTGGCGGCCTGGTCGCAGCAGACTCAGGAAGTGCTAACGCTGATGACACGCACTGTTACCGGCGTAGAGAAGCCCTTTAGCGGCATTCTGCCCCACGAACTGGCGGCGGAGTTCAGCAAGGTCGATCTCGATCACCCACTCGGCAACAACGAGGATGCACTGACCGAGCTGAGCCAGCTCTATCTTCGTGACGCCGTCTGGTTTCACCATCCTAAATACCTGGCGCACCTGAACTGCCCGGTGGTGCTGCCCTCGCTGATGGCAGAGCAGATTATGGCGGCAGTCAACAGCTCGGTCGATACCTGGGATCAGAGCGCAGGCGGCACCCTGATTGAGCAGAAGGTGATCGACTGGACGCTTGGCCGTATCGGTCTGCCAGCCGGTTCGGATGGGATCTTCACCAGCGGAGGTACCCAATCCAACCTGATGGCAATGCTGCTGGCGCGTGACAGCTGGTGTGCCGCGCATCATCCGGGACACCTGATTAAGCATCGTGGCCTGCCTGAAACTGCCTCGAAATGGCGGGTGTTTACCTCGAAACTCAGCCACTTCAGCATCCAGAAGTCGATGGCGATTCTGGGACTGGGCTATGACGCGGTTATCGCCGTCGATCACGATGACCATTACCGCATGGACGCGGGATGTCTGGCACAGGAGATCGCGCGTTGCCGCAGTGAAGGGCTGATCCCGATTGCAGTGGTCGCCACCAGCGGCACCACAGACTTTGGCAGCATCGATCCACTGCCGGAAATCGCCCGTCTCTGTGACGATTACGGTTTATGGATGCACGTTGACGCCGCGTATGGCTGTGGCCTGCTGGTCTCTGAAAATCATCGTTCCCGCCTGAATGGCATTGAGCGCGCGGACTCCGTGACCGTTGATTATCACAAATCATTCTTCCAGACCGTCAGCTGTGGCGCCTTCTTTGTGCGGGACAGCCAGAATCTGAAGCATGTCACGCACCATGCGGACTACCTCAATCCGCTCAGCGCCCAGCAGGAAGGCACGCCGAATCTGGTCAACAAAAGCATTCAGACAACCCGCCGTTTTGATGCGCTGAAAATGTGGCTGACACTGCGCGTCATGGGCCCGGCGGCGCTGGGTGATGCCTTCGATACCCTGATCGATCTGACACAGGCTGCGCACCAGCTATTAACGGCGCATCCGGCCATTGAAGTGCTGCACGCGCCTGAGCTGACTACCCAGATTTTCCGCTACGTTCCCGGCAAACATGCCAGTGACGCGCAGATCGACGAGATCAACGCCGCCATCCGTAAAGCGCTGTTCCGCTCCGGTAATGCGGTGATTGCCGGAACCAAAGTGGATGGACGTCAGTATCTGAAATTCACCCTGTTAAATCCCACTACCACCATTGCCGACCTCGAAGATGTGTTGAGCCTGATTGCGCATTATGGCCGCGAACAGGTTCGTGCTTCTGCGCTGAGCGCGGCGAATCAGGGAGCGATCTGAAATGAATAATCCTGTTTACGATTTTATTGGCATCGGCATTGGCCCTTTCAACCTGAGCCTGGCCTGTTTGAGTGAGCCGGTTGAGGGACTGAATGGTATTTTCCTGGATGAGAATCCCGGCTTTGACTGGCACACCGGCATGATGCTGGAAAACGCCCATCTGCAGACGCCGTTTATGGCCGACCTGGTGACACTTGCCGATCCCACCAGCCCGCACAGCCTGCTTAACTACATGAAGGAAAAAGGAAAACTATACTCTTTTTATATCCGTGAAGACTTCTTCCTGATGCGCAAAGAGTATAACCAGTACTGTCAGTGGGCCAGCTCGCGTCTATCTAATCTGCGCTGGAACAGCCATGTGGAGTATGTCAGCTACGATGAAGCGGCCGGCATTTATCACCTTCAGGTGACCGACACCCGAAGCGGAGAGAAACAGCGCTATCAGGCGCGTCATCTGGTGCTCGGCACCGGGCCAAAAGCCTGGATGCCGGCGTGCAGCCAGCCGCACCGCCAGCGCCTGACCCACTCCAGCCATTATCTGGCCAATAAAGCGGAGTTGCAGCAGAAGCGTTCGATTACCGTGCTGGGTAGCGGCCAGAGCGCAGCGGAAATCTACTACGATCTGCTGACCGATATCGACCGCTTTGGTTATCAGCTCAACTGGATCACCCGCGCGCCGCGCTTCTATCCGCTGGAGTACACCAAGCTGACGCTGGAGATGACCTCGCCGGAGTGGGTGGACTATTTCCACGCCCTGCCCGCCAGCACCCGAGACGAGCTGAATACGCGCCACAAGAATCTCTACAAGGGAATCAACAGCAGCTTAATCAATGACATTTACGACCTGATGTATGTCAAACAACTCGACGGCGATCTCAACGTCAATCTCTTCACACACTCGGCGCTCACTGCGATGCGCTGGCTGCCGCAGGGGGAATTCGAACTGACGCTGCATCAGGAAGAGCAGGATTGCACCTTTACCCGTCGCACCGAAGGACTAGTGATGGCGACCGGTTATCACTACCAGCCACCGATGTTTTTAGAAGGTATCCACGCCCGCCTGCGCTGGGATGACAAAGGCCGCTATGACGTTCAGCGAAACTACAGCATCGATCATCACAATCAGATCTTCGTGCAGAACGCCGAACTGCATACCCACGGTTTTGTCACGCCGGATCTCGGCATGGCCTGCTACCGCAACTCAGTCCTGCTGCGTGAACTGACCGGACGCGAGGTGTATCCCATCGAGCGTCAGATCGCCTTCCAGACCTTCCCGGCTAAATCGGAGCACTGAGATGAGTTCACCCATACTGTTCAGGGCCGATCGTCCCGCAGGCCAGTTTACCCTGAGACCGATGCTTGAGAGCGATGCGTCACTCATCCACAGCTGGGTCTCCCGTGATTATGCGCGCTTCTGGGGCATGCAGCAGCAGAGTCTGGAACAGGTCGCGGCGTTTTATCAGACGCTGACCGCATCCGATCCCCATGCCGCGCTGATTGGCTGCTGCAATGACAAGCCCATCTGCCTGATTGAGTGTTATCGCGCCCGCGACGACGAGGTCGGCACGTTTTATCCGGCCGCGCCTGATGATTACGGCATGCACATTCTGATTGCCCCGGCCAGCCAGCCAATCAAAGCCTTTAGCTGGCAGGTCTTCACGCTGGTGATGGACTACATGTTCAGCCGCCCTGAGGTAAAACGTGTCGTGGTAGAGCCGGACGTGCGCAATGAAAAAATCCACGTGCTGAATAAACGCGCCGGATTCCGCTATCAGCACACCATCGACATGGGCCATAAAACCGCCTGGCTGGCCTTTTGCCAGCGGGACGATTATCAACACGCGTTACTGCAGGAGTCGCAGACTATGAATACCTCCGCTTCACTGACCGACGGCACACATCTGACGGGCGACAACTGGACACAGGCCAACCGGATGCTGATCCGCAAAGCGATTGCCGAGTTCGCGCATGAAAAAATCATCACGCCGCAGGCATCGCAGGATGGCAGCTATCAACTGGCGGTGCCGGGCGGTGAAGCAACGTACCATTTCCAGGCGGCGCGGCTGGCGCTGGATCACTGGGAAATCGACGCGAAGTCACTACGCAAGCAGGAGAACGGTCGCGATCTGCCGCTGGATGCGCTGAAGTTTATTGTGGAATTCAATGGCGAGATTGGCATTCCACAGGCGTTGCTGGCGACCTATATGGAGGAGATCAGCAGCACACTGTGCAGCAGCGTGTATAAACTTCTGAAGAATAATCCCGACAGCCAGGCGCTGGTCACAGCCGATTTCCAGACCGTGGAAGCGGCAATGACCGAAGGCCATCCCTGCTTCGTCGCCAACAACGGACGTATCGGTTTCGATGCGCAGGATTATCTGGCCTATGCGCCGGAAGCCGCGGCGCCTGTACACCTTATCTGGGTCGCTGTTCACCGCCGCAATGCCCATTTCTCCAGCCTTAGCGGGCTGAGCTATGAACAGCTGATGCGTGATGAGCTGGGCGACACCACCGTGGAACACTTCAATACGCAGCTGGTGAATAAAGGGCTGGCGGTTGAGGACTATATCCTGATGCCTGTGCATCCGTGGCAGTGGCAGAACAAACTGCTGACCGTGTTTGCGGCGGACATCGCTAATCACGATATTGTTTATCTTGGCAGCGGCGACGATGCTTATCAGGCGCAGCAGTCTATCCGCACCTTCTTTAATCGCAGCCAGCCTTCTAAGCGTTATGTGAAAACCGCACTGTCGGTGCTGAACATGGGCTTTATGCGCGGTCTGTCACCCTACTATATGGCGACAACGCCTGCCATTAACGGCTGGCTGGAACAGCTGGTGGCTGGCGATGCGTGGCTGCAACGCTGTGATTTCCGTATCCTGCGCGAAGTCGCTTCCGTCGGCTATCACAACCGCTACTACGAGCAGGCGATCAAAGGCGATTCCGCCTACAAAAAGATGTTTGCTGCGCTGTGGCGGGATAATCCCGCGGCCAGCCTGCAACCTGGCCAGCGTCTGATGACCATGGCCTCATTCCTGCACGTCGACCACCATCAGCAGGCTCTGCTGCCTGCACTGATTGCGAACTCCGGTTTGCCGGCGAAGCAGTGGATTGATCGCTATCTCACCTGCTACCTCAGCCCGCTGCTGCATTGCTTCTATCAGCATGACCTGGTGTTTATGCCGCACGGTGAAAACCTGATCATGCTGCTGGAAAACAACGTGCCGGTCAGTGCTTACATGAAGGATATCGGCGAAGAGATCGCCGTGATGAACCCGGAAGCAGTGCTGCCGGAGGGCGTGCAGCGTCTGGCGGTGGATGTGCCGGAGAACCTCAAATTACTGTCGATCTTTACCGATGTATTTGACTGCATTTTCCGCTTTATCAGCGCGATTCTGCATAAGTCAGGAACGCTACCCGAGGAAGAATTCTGGCAGGCGGTGGCGCAATGCGTGAAGGATTATCAGCAGGCGCACCCCGAGCATGCCACTAAGTTCGCCCGTTTTGACATGTTTGCGCCGGAGTTTACCCGCTCCTGTCTGAACCGCCTGCAGCTGGCGAATAATCAGCAGATGATCAACCTTGCCGATCCCGCCGAGAATCTGAAGTTCGCGGGCACGCTGGTCAACCCGATTGCCTGCTGGCGCTAAGCGTTACACTGTCACTCTGGTTTAATGCGGTCACTTCGGTGGCCGCTTTTTAATGGTTATATTGCAGGTATTCATCATGGCTTCTTTTCTCCCGGTGGCGCAACTGACCCGCCGACATCTCATCTTTCCGCTGTCGCTGGTCTTATTCGAGTTTGCTACCTATATCGCCCATGACATGATCCAGCCCGGCATGCTGCTGGTGACACAGGAATTTAAGGTCGGGCCTGAATGGGTCTCTACTTCGCTGACCGCCTATCTGGCGGGTGGCATTCTGCTGCAGTGGCTGCTTGGACCGCTCTCGGATCGCATCGGGCGGCGTCCGGTGCTGCTCAGCGGCGTGGCGTTTTTTATGCTCTCCTGCATCGCGACCCACTGGGTACAGAGTATTGAACAGTTCATCCTGCTGCGGTTTCTTCAGGGCATGAGCCTCTGCTTTATCGGGGCGGTAGGTTACGCGGCGATACAGGAGGCGTTCACAGAGTCGCTCAGCATTAAAATGATGGCGCTGATGGCCAACGTCGCCCTGCTGGCCCCACTGGCCGGGCCGCTGGCGGGCGCAGCTTTTCTTACCGTGGGAGAATGGCGCACCCTGTTCTGGTTGATTGGGGCTGTCGCGGCGCTGGCGCTGGCCGGGCTGTGGTATGCCATGCCTGAAACGGCGGGCGATCGTCAGAAACCGCTGTCGCTGCGTTCAATTATTGGCGGTTATGCCTTGTTGTTAAAAGAACCTCAGGTGATGCGCGGCTCGCTGGCGATCGGGCTGGTCACTGTGCCCTGCATTGCCTGGGTAGCATTGTCGCCCGTGATTTTGATCCACGGTGCGCAACTGAGCCGCATCGACTATGCCCTTTTGCAGCTGCCGGTTTTTGCCGCCATGATTGCAGGTAATCTGACTCTGGGTCAATTATCCAGCCGTCTGCCCATTGAACAGCCGGTAAGACTCGGTGCATGGCCTGTGGTCTGCGGACTGGCCATTGCAGCGATCGCCACCATGATTAACCCAGACAGCTATCTGTGGCTGACTGCCGGAATGAGTCTCTACGGTTTCGGCACCGGACTGGTCAACGCCGGACTCTATCGTATGACGCTTTTTTCCAGCCGCGCAGGCAAAGGCAGCGTGGCAGCGATGCTTGGGATGGTGAGCATTCTGATCATTGCACTCGGCATTGAAGCCGCAAAAACCGCGTATTTCAGCTTCGGCAACGGTGGTTTTAGCATAGTGAATCTGATCTGCGGTCTGCTATGGCTGGGTCTGGCCAGCGCATTCCTGCGTGCAGGACAGCGAAAATTATGCGCGGAGTAGTCATTACCCTGCTGTAAAAAAATTGCGGGATGGCAAAACAGTGTTTGTCATTCCGCACGCTCAGAACACTGATTAAATCCCCTTCACTTCCGCATTGATTTTATTCAGATAAGCTTCGACCAAATCGTTACTTTATCTGCGTGTTGCGTCATTCGATGATGATTGCGCCTGCTGAGGCAATGGATAAATCTTTTATGCCGGAAACACAGGGATACCATGACTTTGCCTTTAACTGAACAACTGGTGCAGTGGCGTCGCGAACTGCACCAGCATCCTGAACTTTCGAATCATGAATATGCCACTACGGAACGGATTACCCGCTGGCTTGAACAGGCCGGAATCCGGCTGCTGCCGCTGGGGCTGAAAACCGGCGTTGTGGCAGAAATCGGTCATGGCGAACCGCTGATCGCCCTGCGCGCGGATATTGATGCGCTACCGATTGAAGAAACCACCGAGCGCCCGTGGCGATCACAGCAACCGGGCGTGATGCACGCCTGTGGTCACGACGTTCACAGCGCTGTGATGCTCGGTGTGGCGTTGCAACTGAAACAGCAGGAAGACACGCTGCCTGGCCGGGTGCGGATTCTGTTTCAGCCCGCCGAAGAGACTTTTAATGGCGCGCGTCAGCTGATTGAAGCCGGTGCGCTGGAAGGCGTTCAGGCGATATTCGGCCTGCACAATGCGCCTGACCTGCCGCTGGGCACGCTTCAGAGCCGGGCGGGTGCGTTTTATGCCAACGTCGACCGCTTTGTGATCCGCATTAAGGGCAAAGGCGCGCATGCCGCACGACCGCAGGAGGGGATCGATTCGATTGTGATTGCCAGTCATATCGTGACGGCACTGCAGACCCTGCCGAGCCGGGTATTCAGCTCGCTGGAAACGGTGGTGCTGAGCGTAACGCGTTTTACCGCCGGTAATACCTGGAACGTGCTGCCGCAAAGCGTTGAGCTGGAGGGAACCGTTCGCACTCACAATGGCGAGATTCGGGCGCAGATCCCGCACCGCATGCGGTCACTGATTCAGGGTATCGCCGCCGGGTTTGGTGCGACCGCAGAACTGGAGTGGACCGAGGGACCACCGGCCCTGATTAACACGCCAGGCTGGGTGGATGTTGCTCTGGACGTTGCAGAACAGAGTGGCTATCTCGCGGAGCATGCGGAGTTGCCGCAGATGGGCGGAGAAGATTTTGCTTTCTATCTGCAACAGGTGCCGGGCGCGTTTGTCAGCATCGGCAGTGCCAGCCAGTTTGGGCTGCATCATCCCGCCTTCGATCCGGATGAAGCGCTGATTGGCCCGGCGGTGGCGTACTTCACCCAGCTGGTACCGCGCGCGTTGCAGATTGTGGCGGCGCAATGACGAAAAAAGGAATGCCGGTGACGGGTGACATCGCATTTCAGGAGCAGCCTGAGGCGATTGTGCTGGAGTCCACTGAAGGTTTTAACCTGGCACTACGTTTTACCTGAGTGCAGACCTGGTATGTTGTGAAAAACGCCTCGGTTGAGGCGTTGTTTTTATAGATCGGACGGATAAAACATATAACACCAGTCGAATCTAACCAGTCTATAGAAGCCCTCTTTAATCAAAAGAACAACGATTGCGACAGGCCAAACCGCGCACATAATGCCCTGATGTGCGACACAGTTAACTGGCGTTCGCCGCTAAGGATTCGGCTGACCAGCGATTTTTTGCCAATTTCATTTTCAAAGTCGCTCAGGCTAAGATTGTGTTGTTCAATAAGCACGCGCAGAATGCCGGGGCCTGTTTTGATTTCACTCTGACGGGCATTAAATTCTGCCAGCTCCGGATCTTTATCTTCATAGTGAGCAATGCGTGCGCAAAGCAGATCAACCAGCGGATTATCCGGCTCGTGTTCAATAAGGTATTCGACCAGTTCCATTGCTTCTTCATAATCCTGGCGTTGACTGCTGCCAGCAAGCAGCGGCACCGCTTTAGCCAGCGCATTTGACAGCCTGATTGCTTCAGTATTCATTCGGTAACCTCCCGATATTCCTTCACAAGCTTGTCATATTCAGCGTGAGTGCAAATATGTTTGATGAAGATTTTTTTCCGCTCAAAATCCGCAAAGAACATCACGCGTAACTGGTTGCCACTTACGTCAACGACCCACCATTTATCGCGATACTTCATACGGTCAAGGCTTGCATAAAGTGCTTTAAGATCGTCAGGACCCTTGAAATCACCTTGCCTGAGATGGCGATAAAGTAGATCCAGTGCTGCCGCTGCATTAGGATATTTTCTGGCCGCCTCGTCAAACGGCACTCGGGAAATAACATGCATTCCATTGGCTCCTGACTGTTTCCATTATGGAAACCATCCTCTCAAAATGCCTGCGCGTTGACAAGTTGGAAACTCACTAAATCTTTTTATTTATAAATGCCAGGTGCACCATTTTCTGATGCAAAAAAATCCGTCTAAAGCGTAAGCAGTACAATCGTTTACAGAAGGCTTGCGATGGTTGTCACCGAAATGAACAGGCAACGGTGCACTCTGTTGTCAGAAAATAATCCAGCCAGGCCAGTGAAGCCTTCTTCAGGACGATGTCTGTTGATAGCGGTGATATAAATATTTTGACGGATACTTAAATAAAAAAACGCCTCAACGGAGGCGTTTTTCACAGGCTTTATAGCGACACAAATCAGAAGGTGTAGCTGGCGGTCACTGAAAAATTACGCGGTTCGCCGTAGACCACAGAGCTGGCCACGTTGGTGTCATACTCTTTGTCGAACAGATTATTGAGATTGCCCTGCAGTGACAGGTTTTTGTTCACCTGATAGCGGGCGAATAGATCAACCAGTGCATAGCTGCCCTGCCGCGCGCGCCAAGTGCCATTACCTTCCGGGCCGCCGACATCGTTCCAGACGTGCGTCTGCCAGTTCACGCCGCCACCCAGCGTCAGCTGCTGCAGTGTCGGCAGGCGATAGCTACTGAACAGGTTAAAACTGGTCTGCGGCAGTTGCGGGTTAAACGTGCTGCCATCGCGGTTTTCCGCGATGTAACGCGACCCGCCAAAAGTCATCTGCCAGTTGTCGGTTAATGCACCGTTGACTTCGAACTCCACACCACGACTCACAACACCTTTGCGGCCAACGTAGGCAACATCTCCAGAGCCCTGAACGGTCTGCGTCGTCGCTTCACCTGCGTTATCCAGCTCCGTGCGGAAAACTGAAACGGAGGTGCTCAGGCGACTATCCAGCCAGTCAGATTTCACGCCAGCCTCGTAATTTTTACCGATAACCGGCGACAGGTAAGCACCGCTGGCATCGCGGTAATCCTGGGGCTGGAACACCGAGGTATAGCTGGCGTAAGCCGACCAGTTTTCGGCGAAGTCATAAATCAGCCCGCCATACGGCGTGATGTTGTTTTCTTCCGCTTCGACACTTAAGGTTTCGCGATTCCAGTTGGTGTAACGGGCGCCGAGAATCAGGTGCAGCGGATCAGCAAGTGACAGGCGGGTTGCCATGTAAGTTGATTTCTGGCGAACCAGTTGGGTATCGCTGGCAGGCAGACGCAGTGTCCAGTTGGATTCCGGATACTGGCCGTTGAAGTCGTTGTAGTTACCCAACGACGCCGACGAGATATTCTCAAAGGTGCTGAAGTACTTGTTATCCTGGCGGGTGTAGTTGACGCCCACCATCAGCTCATGCTGACGCCCCAGCAGTTCATACGGGCCGCTGGCAAAAGCATCCACTGCATCCACTTTCCGTTTGCCGGTGTTATAACCGGTTCCGCCCACCACCGGATAGTCAGCATAGGAAGAGACTCCCGCGCCGGTATTGCGATCAAAATAGCCATCAAGATAGATCTGCTTACTGTCCAGACGCATCTCGTTGTGCGCACCGTTCAGGGTGATGTTCCAGCCGTTGTCGAAATCCTGCTTCAGGTTTACAAAAAGTTTGCGATTCTCTTTGTCGTTATAGGCCCAGTCAGGCGCGGTGTTGTAGCCGCGACGGGTATGAATCTGTGTGCCGTCCGTGTACCAGCGTGGTGCGCCGCCCCACATGGTGGAGTCGGTATTGACCTGACTGAACTCATAACCGACAGAGAGCGTGGCAGAATCCGTCAGATCTGCGTCAACTACGCCATAGATGAACTGTTTTTTAGCGCCGTAGCGTTCGATGAAGCTGTTGTTATCCTGCCAGCCTGCAACCAGTCGGCCACGCACATTACCTGACTCACTGAGCGGCGCCGAAAGATCGGCAACATAACGCTGTTTGTTCCAGCTGCCGTAGCTGGCAGAGACGGTGCCGCCGAACTCTTTGCTGTCCGCATGTTTGCGTACCATATTGATGGCTGCTGAAGGATTACCTGGCCCGGTCATCAGCCCCGTTGCGCCGCGAACCACTTCAACGCGCTCATACAGGGCCATATCGGTCTGTGCATCACCCAGGTTCCAGCGTTCGGCAAAAGCAGTGGGAATGCCATCGACCATATAGTTGTCGATCATAAAGCCACGCGCATAGTAGTTAGTGCGGTCCATATCCCCACTGATGCCGCGGATTCCGGTGGTATTTGCCAGCACATCATTCAGCGACTGAAGTTGCTGATCAGCCATTCGCTGCTTGCTGACAATGCTGACTGACTGCGGCACATCACGCGCAGTGCCCAGCATTTTTGTACCTGCACGGGTAACCGGAACGCTGTAATCGGTTTCGGGCGAAGAGACCGCAGCAGCATTAGCAGCAGCGGTAACGGTCAGAGTCTGGTCAGTGCTGGCAGCAGGTGCCTGAGTCTCTGCGGCATGCGCCATGTTATATGTCAGTGATGAGGCGACAATCACGGCCAGCAACGAGAGGCGAAATGGACGTTGCAGAGCAATCACGTTCTTAATCCTGGGATGCTGAAGATCGAAGGCGTTCATTAATTCCTCAATTATCTTTATGTTTTTATGCTGGCATTATCACGGCCCTGCATCCTGCGGGCATCGCCAGACTGCTTATGCTCAGAGGAATCAGGAACCCTCTCGTAAGCATTTACGCGCGAGTGTGAAAAAACTTTAAAGCAAATGAGAAATATACGCATTGCTATTATCAATGCAAGATTTGGTTAACAAACAATGCTGATTCTTTCAGAAAAGTATTTGTCGGGTTCGGGCTGCGGGAGTGGATCGCCAGTAAAGAAGGGGTTTTTACATCAGCGTAAAAGCGAATTTAACCTCGGTAAGCAAATGCTGCTTCACTTTAAATAATTATAAAATCCTGTAATGCCCGTTCATTGACCTGAAGTTTCCCTTTCTCATGCAACAATCCCCGTCTTGATTCATTTTTTTCCTTATTTAACACCAGATATTGCAGGAATTCGTCTATGCGCAAAATTTTACCTCTTAAAGCGCTGATCATTACGTCCGTTTTCAGTGTATTTTCAGCCTCCTCCGCCACACTTATGCAGAATGTAAGTTCAGGCTGGGAAAATTTCAGCAATAACGTCGCCACCACCTGGCAGCAACCTGAGGGTATCGACTTTTACCTTCCCGCTATTACCTGGCACAACCGTGCAACCTACGATCGGGAACATATTAATAAATATAATGAAAGACCCTGGGGCGCAGGTGGAGGGATTTCCCGTTACGACGAAAAAGGCAACTGGAACGGCATCTATTTAATGGCGTTTAAGGACTCCTTTAATAAATGGGAACCCTTCGGTGGCTATGGCTGGGTGGCAACCTGGCGCCCGCTTGCTGATCAGAATTTTCACTGGGGCGCAGGTTACACTGTTGGCGTCACCGCACGACACAACTGGGACTATATTCCGGTGCCAGCAGTCCTGCCACTGGCCTCAATCGGCTATGGCGATCTCGATTTCCAGATGACCTATATTCCCGGTACGCATAACAACGGGAACGTCTATTTTGCCTGGCTGCGCTACCACTTCTGATTACCCTGAATGAAAGCGTCAGCGTGACATCGCCATGATAGAGAGATCGTTCAGGGAAAGCGTCTCGCCATCATAGCGATGTCGCAGCAGATAATAACTTTCGCAGTGAATAATCTGCTCAACTGCATCCGAGAAGGTGTTCATCGCGCTGCGCATCTGGCTCAGATAATCATGAGTGTCATACACCCGGTCGATACCCTCCAGCGCATGGTTCATAATTTTGCGGGCCACATCGTTAGGCGTGTCGAGCGCGGAAAGTTTAGATCGTGCAGTTCGGCGCAGATCGCGCGGTGTAAAGGCCTCCAGCCCGAGTCCGCGTGGAGCGCGAATCATCCGACGCAATGCCTGGTTCAGTGCGCCTTTTGACAGTGGCTGTTGCGGATCCCGTGGCGCAGGCACCAGCCAGGGTGAATCGGGATCAGCATCGTGCAGCAATGCTTCGATGCATTGCTTCATCAGGGGTGAAATGGGTAACACATGTTCCCGCTGTGATTTATTGCGTGTGCCCTGCATCCACAATCCTAACTGCAGATCGAACTCCGTTTTTTGCGCCTGTACGATTTCATCAGGCCGTCGGGCACTGACAAGACACAAACGCAGCGCCCAGCGGACTTGTTCTGATAATGCCCAGTTGTCCAGCCCATGCCAGAAAACCCAGATTTCCGCATCGGTGAGTTGGCGACTGCGCGGCGGCGTTGAGCGACCTGCGACATCCCGTTTCTTCATTGAGGCAATGGGTGAATGATCGAGATAACCCTGCATCTCAGCCCAGGCAAGGAATTGTTTAGTCAGCGCAAAGACCCTTCGCGCCTCCTCTTTTTTACCGTCGGCAATCAGAATGTTGTAGAGCCGGTTGAGCCGTAAACGGTTCAGTGCTTTGAGGGGCAGCAACCCGATGTTGGGCAGAACATGTTTTAGCAGCGATGAGATCGCGATCTCGGGACGCCGCCGGCTGCTAAGCAATGACAGTTTGACCCAGACTTTCATCACCTGCTCAACCGTGCCTTCATCGCCAAAATTATCCAGCTCACTGAGTGTGGCAGTTTTTACCTGCTCCAGCCAGACCAGTACATGGCGGCCAACATACGCTGAACGGTCCATGGTCTGAGTCAGATTTGTTGTCACATCGCTACCTGTAGCTAACTTCAAAGCGGGCCATTCTAGTCACAATTATCTTATGACTCCAGACCTAATAAGTCTGGAGTCATAAAGACGCGTTTTGAGTAAAATTGAAGACGTTGATGGGGTGTTATTGCTGAACCAGATAAGGGATTTTTGACTGGATAAAAATGCGATACAGAAGCGTTTCAGGGGTCAAACATCAACGTAATGATCTTGTGACTCACTTAGGTTCCTCAATGCCATCCATGGCGTATAAACTCCGATGTCATTCGGGCAGCAAGTGATACCAGCCCGGAATGAACGCTGTGCGTCATCAGCTGCCAGCCTGACAGGATAATGATTTGCACAGACCGCTCTTCACCAAGACAGCAATTGCTTTACTGGCAGACTCAACGTATCAACTATTTGAAATCAACCTGCATCAGCTCGGCGATGGTGGAGTCGCGGGTTGTTACTACGCAGCGATCCAGGTAATCGGTAAATCTTGAGGGTTTGTTCATACCCAGTTGCAGCAGTTTGGAATTATCGAATACCACATTCAGGTTTGAGAAATGACCATACAAATTCATGGCGCGCAGCATGATGCGTTCGTTGCAGGGCCCGAACAGATCCTTAAAGGTTCTTCTGCTGTCAGAGAGCTGTTTATAGGACACCTTCTGGTAATCAACGCCGAGTGCCCTGCTCCCTGATGCTTTAGCCATCGCTTCGTCAATTTCAGCGAAGGTCACACTGCTCTGTGTGCCAGCAGAAATATGAATCACCTCATTAATGACGTCTTCTGCATCAAGCAGCATCACCAGGGCATCCGCGCAGTAATCAACCGGAACGACATCAATACGATCGTCCAGGTCGCAGGTGAATTTCCCTAATGCCAGCGCCATACGGAATACCCAGAAAATACTGGCTGACGGCAGACAACCCTGATCGGAATGGCCCACTACGATTGATGGCCGGGCAATGACCAGAGGCAGTTTTGGCAGCTTTTCGGTCATCAGTTTTTCAATAGAGGCCTTACTCCAGGTGTACTCGACAACATGTTGATCGCGGCTGGAATCGAGTCCGCCTTCAGTCACCAGCGAGCCACGCTCCGGTGCACAAGACATTGCCGTACCCACGTGGATAAATTTCTCAAGTCCCGCGACACGGCTCATGCGTTCCGCAAACTGGAATGTGCCTTCAACATTCACTTTCCAGATAGTGGGATTGTTACCAAAAGAGGCAACAGCAGCACAGTTAATCACGTGGGTGACGTCATTAATCCGTGAGTCATTGATAAAGTTTTCCGTTAATGCCAGATCACCTAAAATGATATTTTCAGATGTTATCGTGTGAATAACTGACTCACTTAAGCCAAAGTTTTTCAGGTTAGCTTTAATCCTTTTTAGCCCTTCTTCAACCGTCTCGCCTCTGACCAGCAGCAGCAGGCTATCCTTGACACTGTTCTGTAAT
Organism: Pantoea sp. Cr_R13; assembly: GCF_029222565.1. Taxonomy (NCBI): domain Bacteria; kingdom Pseudomonadati; phylum Pseudomonadota; class Gammaproteobacteria; order Enterobacterales; family Erwiniaceae; genus Pantoea; species Pantoea sp. Cr_R13. The sequence continues at coordinate 410,567 of NZ_JARHXL010000009.1, read as the reverse complement.
AAATTTGCTACAACAGCCCCGCCTAAAAAACCTGTAGAACCAGTAATAAGGATTTTTTTCATGATAGTGCCATTTAATCTGATTGATCAAAGGAAGCATTACTAAACCGCTTCCCAAACAGGAAACAATTCAAAAAAAATAAATTGTTCAGGTAAATCATTTCTGATGTATGCGCTGGTCAGCTCAGGTTTACTGCTGAGTCCGACATCAATGCTTTCCAAACTTGTCACTTCGTAAACCCGACCAGTATAAAGCCAGTTTCTATCGCCAGGCTCAACAACACTGCAGATATTTTAAGAAACACGTTCATTGAAGATTTATTTATATTCTACACAGGAGTAATAACTGCTGACCGCCCCACTCTGCGGCTAAGCTGCCGCTTTAATTTGAACCATTTTCCTCAGCCGGGATCAAGCTATATTAAATTTATATTTTGTGAACTTTACAGGTTAGTTACAAATTAAGTTTATTAAGAATTCATTAGGACTGAATTATTTTTCAAAGATTGTCTGCAAGTTAAACAAAAACAATTTAAATCATTTATTGAGCAAGCCGTTTAAACAGCGTTTAATTATCATCGTTTTGTCACTGCCAATCATAATAGTCTTTTTAAAAAAACGCAGGCGCTCTGAGACGTTTCAGTGCCGCGTCAGACAGAAACGGTTTCCCGGCGAGGAAATTTAACGCAAGAACGACACCCGCTCAAATCATGATCAGTTCTCAACAGGATGCCATGGGTATTCTGTATGAATACGATCAATTCCTGACAACCCTGGCAGCCAAAGGCTCTCTTACGCGCCTGAATGGCGTGAAAAGGGTCGAAACAGACCGATGGGAAAGCGCGCGTCATTGCACGGTTTAAAAGTAACTGGCCAAAAGAGCAATCTCTGCGACAACCGGTTATTCTTCTGGTTGACAGTGACTACACGCCCTCTCACTTTATAAAGGAAAAGAGTTCCTGCACTAAATGTTATCTGTAAAAAGATGCAGATTACTATTCTGAATAAAAACTCGCCATTTGTTCGCCTCACTGGCTAAAAAGCGTAACCACAGGTAACTATCTTCGTGATATCTGTATCCTGACGAGAGAAAAGAGCCAAAGAGGAGCTAAGCTCTGATGAGTTCAACGTGCAACTATGACAACCAGGATATTGAGTAATGAAAAAATTATCAGTTATCGTTATTGCTACCGGCTTGTTTTTGTCAGTAAATTTACAGGCTAATGCTGAGGGATGTCTTAAAGGAGCCGCAGTCGGAGGCGTGGCAGGTCATGTTGCTCATCATGGTGTCGCCGGAGCTGCAGCAGGCTGCGCAGTCGGTCACCATATGGCAAAGAAAAAACAGAAAGAAGCTGAGAAAAATCAGCAGGCACAGCAGGCTCAGAAATAAGCTGAACTTTGGTGTTGACCTAAACCCGCCAATAGCCGGATAACACTTTATCCGGCTATTGTTGATTTTTATTTTTAACTACCCTGAGTAATTACAGGTGTAGCTGTGCATGAACAGCAGGGATTCGCAGCTTATGATTTACGCTGGCTCATAAATTATCACCTACCCCTTCCGCCGTTATTTAAGCATCATGATTTTGACGCCATTCATCGACCATCTGCTTAGAGACCTCTTTTTTATAACAGATCGGTGCATAACCACCCTGCTTGCTCCATGCGCTTCGTCCGCCACAGCTACTGCCATTTCGCGCAGCACTAAATGGGCATGCACATACACCAGGATATGAGGCGATTGAATCCTCGATAATGCGCTGGCGAATGAGATCATCGTTTTGCTTTGATGTCTTCGCTTGAGACGCACCAACCCAAAAAATTGTCAGGACGATAACCAGACAAAAAACGATTCTGTTGTTATTCACGATTTCCTCCAGAAGTGAGGAGGATAACTTAACGCAGTCCAATTCATCTCAATCCTGCGAACAACAGACTATTGTATGCCTAATCCTGGAAATGTTCGGTGTCAGAGGCGAAGGCGAAGATTCTTACCCAATGAGATATCAAACTAAGATTACGCATTAAAAACCATGTCTAAGCAACAGTTCAGAGCAAATCAAAAGCTAATCATAGCGTTCCGACCTCTTGAAGATGTTTGTACGAGATAACAGTTATCATCGGCCACATGATTATTCCTGAATGCTTTAACAAACGCTTCCTGATTGATAGTTAGATATGTCAGTTACTGTAGCCTTACAGGTTTTGGTCATGATAATTATGAAAAATTATCCTTATATGACACTGACCATTAATTTTATATACTTTGTAACCTTCCAGTTATTAAAAAAATATCAGAACTATCATCTAAATTATATTAAAATATTAGAATAAATACCTATATATTTCTTCTTTGTACATATAATTTTTCGCAGACCTTCATCGATGTACAATGTTCACACCATCAGCACAGTGATTTTCATCTCAGATAATGACATCACGTTTTATAGCGTTGCTTGCCTGAGGTTGTTTTTAGGATTCACGCTAAGCTTTATTTATTATGGGAGAAGGTCGTGGAACAAAAAAGAAAAGATAAAGTTATTGAGAAGTAATTTAAAAAATGAATACGGCCAGCTGTAGTTGTTGATCGTACAACTCTATAAGTAATGAACCTTAATTCTGGCTTGACATTCATAATTGCAATGCTGGATAGTAACCCATTAATCATGAAATACATTCAGGAATGCTGGCTTCTTCATTCTATCAGCCAGTACAGGCAAAACGGGTGAAACAGTATTGTGACATTTACTCATGGCCTTCGATCAGGGCTGAGTAATTCTATAAAGTTGGTTTTTTATGATAGTAAAATATACTAATCGGATAATTTCCTGCGTGAGTGCAGCCCTTGTTTTTTTGTTATTTGCGCCATCAACTTTCGCTACACCCGTTATTGGCATCGGCAGTATGTATGATGTCCTGACGCCAGGAATGCAAAGTATGACTAAAAGAATATATAACACAGGTGACTCCACCGCATTTGTTCGGGTTGAGATTCTTGAAATACATCCTGAGCGAGATGATAAAAATAAAGAGTTACCACAAAAAGAGGTGTCCGGAAAAACACTGGAACGTGAGAGACTTATTGTGACACCACAGCGCCTTATTATTCCCCCGTCAGGATTTCAGAGTGTCCGTATGCTCTGGCCTGGTGAGCGTAACAGTGAGCGATATTTTCGCATCAGATTCATCCCTGTTATGCCAGAGAGTGACGATGGCTTTGGGCTTGATAAGAAAGCAGTGAGTGAATACCGTAAAGAAAACCTACAGGCAGGACTTAATGTCCTCACCGGGTACGGAACTATTCTAATCGTCCAACCTGAAAAGCCTTTATTTAATACCGTGATACACGATGCGGCGCCAGACTCTTTATCAGTGCGAAATAACGGCAACGCTACGGTGTCACTGGATGCAATACGCCAATGTAAATTTGCGAATACGGATTGTGGCTCCGTAACACGAGAATTCATTCTTCCCGGCCGAACACACGATGTGAAACGGAAGGCAGGATATAAAACGAATTTCACTCTGATTGAGGGAAGCAACAAACGGGATTTGAGTTATTAATTCCGTAAATATCTCCAGGCGGAATTTTGCCTGTAATTAAAGACCACTTAAAACATTAGGATTTTATTAAACATGAAACACAACCTTTCTATTCTTAAAAAATATTTGTCTACCGCACTAATTTCATGTGCAATTTTAGGCGGCGCAGTTGCGCATGCAGCTGACAGCCAAAGCTATACTATCAATTTATCTGCAACTGTTCCTTCTGATGCTTTTCAGGTGATCCCTGTTGATTCTGGCTGGATTAACCAGACACAGGATATGGGTTACGACATTCCGACCAGCAAACTTAAAGTCTTTGAGAAAGAGTTTCAGTATAAAAATACCAATGGTGGTATTCAGGCAACACTGACCGGAAACCTCAACTCTGATGGTAAACCACAGCTATCTAATGGAACAGATGTTATTCCTCTGGCTGTGACATTTAATGGTGTAGCCCTTAGCAAAACAGCTACAACTGTTGTTACCAAAGAAAATGCCAAAACCGGTGGTCGAACAATGTTAAAAATTTCTCAGGCTGATGAGAAGGCTCTTGATGTGAGTGGTTCGTTCACTGGTTCAGTTGCAATGGTCTTTGAACCCGCTGTCGTTACTCCAGAGTCCTGATAAATGTGAGTTAAATATTTCATTGAGCACACCAGATGAGGGCCGCCACAGTATTGTGGCGGTTTTTTATGAAGAAGACTCTTTTTGCACTTATTTTACTTCCGCTAATATCCCATGCTGATGATATGATGCTGGCCGCAAATATGCGGAAATTACCTGAAGATTTCCGCCGGTACTTCTACAACTCTGAGATTATTGTTCAGGTCTATCTGAATGACAGCCGGTTATTTGATGCGGCGGTTGCCTTAAAAGAAAATGGAAATGTTCGTCTGCTTCGTATAATCGATGACGCTCAGGATACTGATCCGGAAATTCAGACGCTATGGCGTGATTTACTTGCAAAAGGCGTATCGATTGGTAAATGCGAGAAAAACTGTCCATCCGGCCTGATGGCGGTGCAGTACAAACTTGATAATTCTGTGCTGAAACTTTATACCCAGAATTATGAGACAGCCCGAGCCAAAAGCACATACATTTCCATGCCGGAAGAAACACCCGGTGGAATTATTATGTATAACGATGCATCGGTTACAACCTCGGAGGCATCACGAAGCTGGGGCATAAATTCATCGCTCACTTCATCTCTTGCTAACTGGAGCCAGAAAGCATCCTTTCAGTCATCCGGAACGGACGGTAAATATAATTATAGTAGTTCTAGTCTTTATGAACTCTACACGCAAAAAGAACTTCAGGGCAGTTTTATTCGCCTGGGCTTTTTTACTCCAGATAGTGATACCGGTAATGTGCAGACATCCGGATTCGGTTACGACACCGTAGTCGGTGCAATGTGGGGAACTTCAGATGCGCTCCTTGTCAGTACGGACAGTGTCAGCGCCTGGCCTGTTTATGTGACTGGACGTAATCGATCCATCGCAGAAGTCTGGCGTGATAATCGCCTGATTCATACCCAGGAATTACAGGCTGGTGTGCAGGCGCTGGACACCCGTCAGTTGCCTGGTGGCATTTACGATATAACCATTAAAATCATTGAAAATGGGCAAACCGTTGATACTCAGCAGGCGCAGATCTACAAACCTCAGGGATGGAGCGACCCAAACCGACGCTGGCGTATGAATCTCTGGAGTGGCCAGCACAGAACCCTGGCTTCTGGAAAGGGTCGCGTACGAGACGATAACCCTTATGCCGTTGGGGGTGGGATTGATGTGCTGGCACACCCCCGTGCTGTTCTGGGCATCAGCGGAGCGGCAACAGATAAGGAAAATCAGGTCAGAACACGGGCGAATATAACGCTATCCCCTGATGACAGTCTTTTTGCCCAATACACACTGGGAAACACAGAATATCAAACGAACCAAAATACCGACATTCGCTATTATCGCAATATCTCCGGTGGCAGTTCTGCCAGCATATTCTGGCGCTCAACAACGTCAGATATCTATGGGCACAGAACGTCATCACGCCAGCAGGGCGATACATGGGGAAGCACCCTTTCGCTCCGGCTTCCCTGGTCAACATCCGTCATCGTTAACGGGCAATATATGGATACTGTCTGGCGCCGCGGATTGGGTGCCGATATATCACTGACCACGCTGGGCTCTCTGTCCGGACATGACATGAATTATCGGGTCAGTGCATTTGACCGCCCCGGCTTTAATGACAACCGCCGCGACCATGGTATTTCATTTGGTGTCAGCCTCTCACTGGCACCGGCGGCACGGCACATCCTGTCAACTGAAACAGGCATGAACCAGAACCATGGGTATTCCAGTCTGAACTATCAGTGGCAGCCCGGAGAGGACAGCAGCATCCGCACTCTCGGAGGCGGCGTCTCATACAGTCAGCTAAATACCGTCATCAGCGGCAATGCCTCAGTTGATACGCCGTACGTTAGCGGAGATGGTTACGTTCAACATAATACTCAGGGTAATACCAACGTAGCGGGCGGTAATCTGAGCCAGGTTCTGGTTATTGGCGGAGGCAAAATGGCGTCTGTCAACGGAAGTAAAAGTCGCAGCATGGAGTCCGCCCTGATTGTCGACGTGGATTCAGATGATGACACGACGAATATCCTGGCTTCAGGCCGGATGGCTGAGACGCGGTTGAAAGTGGGACGTAATATTGTACCGGCAGAGTTGTGGAAAAAAGATAACGTCCAGTTTACCGCCAGTGGCGGTGATGCTGTACAGCTCTCTCCAGCCTTTGACAGTGTGCAGATGCAACGTGGCAGCGTGAAATACATAAAAGTAAAGGCAGTGAAAACCTTCACTCTCGTAGGGATGCTGCAGGACGAAAATGGCAATGTCCTGAGAAACCGCTATGTGAACACTGATGTAGCCAGTGGCATGATAAACGCTGAGGGAGTACTGACACTGGACTCCGGAACAGATAACAGAAAACTTAAGATCAGGGCCGAAGAAGGTTTACCCGCAATGCAATGTGACCTCCCGACCGGAATCGACAGAAATAAAAAAGTGCAATTCATCAGCGCAATAAAATGCCGGGCTATCGACACGGGAGACAAAAAATGAAGAGCGTAATATTACGGTTTATGATGAGCACCCTGCTGCTTGCCGGCTGTGCATCGGCCAACGCCGCAACAATGGATATCACAGCATCGTTTTCACCTTCGATGGAAAACCCGGAAAATAACACTTTCACAAATACAACAAAACAAAGTGGGTATTGCAGCACCGCCCCCAGCGAATGCAAAGAAAATAATGTTTTTAGTATTAGCATGGGGGAAATAACCGCTTCTCTGGCAACGTCAGGAATTACTGCTAACTCAACGCCCAGAATGGGGATGTATTACAAAATGCCGGGGGCGTGGCGAAATGTCACAGCAACAAATAAGGACACGGGAGAACAAGTGACGATTAGCTTTAGAACCAGCGCCTTTTCTGCCCAGTACAACACGAAAAGTGACTGGACAATTACAAAGCATAAAGAGTGGAATGGCGATTCTTTTGTTAATGCGCCTTCACCCTGCAGTTACTCAGGCGTGGGTAAGTATGGTAATAGATTTTACATGTTTATGTGGAAATGGCCTTTAAGCGATGCAGCATGTTACAAAACGGCGACGAAAGACCTTACCGGGGAGCCCTATTTAATCAATAACACCAGTCTTGGCTATGAACTTAAAACACCAGATCCATTGAAAATGGAATCCGGAGTTTATACGGGAAGGCTAGCCCTACGTGTCGGACCTGGAGGCGATATCGATTTCGGTGACAACTTTCAGGCATCAGACAGCGAACTCGATATCAATTTTACACTGACCGTGAATCATGAACTCAAACTGACAACGACGCCCGAAAATCGGGCAGTGTCCCTGCAGCCCTGTGCCACCGGCCGCTTCTGTAGTGAAGAGGAAGGTTCTGCAAACTGGGAGCGCTGGATGGTGAACCGTATCACTCCTGAACTGACCGGAAAAAGTAACTTTAATCTTTCAAGTTCTGGCGGATTTACGGTTTATCTCCAATGCGAACAGCAGAGCGGTTCAGACTGCGCCCTTAAAAGCGACAACACGCCTTCGCAGACTGTGCCCGTCCGGACGCTTTTGACCCTGCCGGAGAATATTATTGATAATTCAACAGGCTCAACCGTGTCAAAACGGCGACTGACCGCAGGAAAAGATTTAACAAAAAACGTATTTACAACAAAAAGTTTTGGTGAGAACAGAGCCGGAAGCATCGAATTTCTGGTAGGGCAAAAAGACGTTGATACCATGCTAAAAACCCGCCCGGATACGTATCGTGGTGCTGTAACAGTCATCTTTGATCCGGATATTTATTAAAATCAATCTGGCAATGCCGCTATTTTTATAATATTGATGGATTTAAAGGCGCTGAAACAGAACGTTTCCGTTGCGGGCAATCAGTTCGCAACGGGAATAATCACAACATCAACGTTTTATCATGACTCTTCATCACAACGCTAAAAATGCAGTTAGTAATTCACTTATGCATAGCGTAATAGCTGGCTGATACACATTCAGGGTGAGTGCAGTTCATCCTGTATCGGTTATTCAGTCATCAACAATGGGGCCTGCCCTGCTCAAAGGTTTTAGGGCATGCCTGTAAAGGCCAGGTATCTGTTTTCGGTTCATGGTCTGACTTAACGACATAAAAAATCCGGAAACGAAACGCTTCCGGATTTTTATACAGTTGCTGGATTGTTTAATCGCCCATTATCAAACCGGCATCAACCCGTTCAGTGACTTGCCGGTTTGGTAAAGCACGATACTGATTAAGTCCGCACGCGCAGCGCTGCCTCAATCCTGTCAGCAATTCGGGTGACTAAGTAGGCAATTACCATATAGAACACCACCGCAATCAGGAAAGCTTCGAGATAATAGAAGTTCAGTGCTGCCGTCAATTGTGCCTGAGCAAAAATATCGACTACTTCGATGGCAAATGCCAGCGACAGCGCTTTCATGATCACCATAAAAGCATTTGCCAGATCGGGAATTGCCGCCACGATAATCTGCGGGAACATCACCCGGCGAAACAGCTGTCCGCCGCTGTAACCGAGTGACAGGGCGGCATCCGACTGGCCGTTGTCAAACGAGTTCAGTGCTCCTTTCCACACTTCAGCCTGGAATGCCGCGACGCAGGCGCTTAAAGCCACGATAATGATCACCCAGTTCGGCAGCGAGTGGGCATTGACCTCCACGCCCAGTAACGTGGCAACAAAGTGCAGCGCCGGAGGCAAACCGTAATAGGCGAGGAAAATGACCACCACCATCGGCACACCTTTGAAGGCGATTTTGTAGATAATCACCAGCTGGCGCAGCACCGGCATGCGGCGATGTTCAATAAAGGCAAACAACCCGCCCAGCAGTGTCGAACAGATAAAAACCGTAACGGCCATCAACAGCGTTACTGGCACCGCATCGAGAATGCTCCAGAAGTCCGGCAGCAAAACCTCAGCATCAAACATGGTTTTTCTTCCTCACTCAAACGCTGGTGGTGAACTTCACGCGCGCAGCAGACTTCGAGCTGTATTTCGCATGACGTTGTTCAAAGAAGCGGATAACCAGCCATGCGACGCCGCACAGCAGCGAATAAAGTACGGCCAGCACGAGATAGGTGCCGAACTGATACTGGTTGTAATCGCGTTCCATAATCAGGTGCGCGGTCGCCATCACATCTGCTGCACCGATGTACATCACCAGTGCCACGTTGTGAATCAGATAGATGATTGCATTACCGTAACCCGGCAGCGCAAAGTGCACCGCCTGCGGGCCAACGACACGCAGCATTTTCTGTCGGAAGCTGTAACCAAGGCTGTCGGTGGCATCATGCTGACCACGCTCAACCGCGAGGTACGCCGGACGCATCACTTCCGATAAATAACCGCCGTGATACAGGCTCAGACCAATCATTGCCGCCACGTTGGCCGTGAAGAAGTCGTTAAAGCCAAAGTTATCGGTGATCAGTGGCATACCATAGAAAGCAACAAACAGCTGCAATACAACGGGCACGCTGCGGGCATAAGAAACGTAGAGATCGGCCAGCTGGCTGAGCACGGGAATACGGCGTACGCGAAAAAAGGTCGCGATCAGCGCCAGAAAAAACCCGACAATCATCGCCACAAACATGATGCCGAGCGTTAAAGGCAGTGCCGACAGCAGTTCTGGAATCATGGAGGAAAGATTCACGGTTAAACACTCCTGCTAATAAGGACAGCATGCGCCCGGCTCAGCGCCGGACGCAGTGAATCTGTTACTTCATGTATTTGGAGACGTCTTCGCCAAACCACTTTTGCGCCAGCTTATCGAGCGTGCCGTCCGCCTTCAGCTCTTTCAGCGTTTTCGTGATGTCATCATTCAGTGCCTGATTCTGAGCAGAACGGTGGATCAGAACATAGGTATTGTTAATGACCACCGGCTCACTGGCTTTGATAGCCAGCTTCTGGTTGTCGATTACCGTTTGCTCACCGAGGTTTGAAGGCAGGATGAGTGCGTCATATTTACCGTTCTGTACTTCTTTCAGACGATCAGGATAAGGCACCCCGGCGCTGGACGCTTTGATGGTGATCTTGTCGTTCGGGTTATCCTGCTGCCACTGGGTGACGAACTTATACACGCCCCCACCTGCGGTGACAGGCACGATCTTCTTGCCGACCAAATCTTTCATACCGTTGATATTGCTATCGCTGCGGCTGTAGATCTTCATCAGGCTCGCACCGATTGGCGCATCAGGTATCAGGAACTGTTTGCTGCGCGCAGGCGCTTTATAGTATCCGCCGGTGGCCATGTCATATTTGCCGGTCACCAGGCCGGTTTCCTGTGCGATATCCGCCGCACCTTCCATCACAAATTTGTACTGTGGCAGCTTAGCGTTGATGGCTTTCAGCACGTCCGGCTCATATCCCTCGGGTTCGTGACCAATTGCGCCCCATGACAGCGGCTTGGATTCTGCAGCGGTGGCGATTTTGATAGTACGTACGGCGTCAGCAAAGCTGTTACCGCTGATCAGGGCCAGTGCGATGATGCCAGGCGCGGCCAGGCGACGTAATGTGGTTTTGATTGCAGGCATGTTTTTGATTCCTTTAATTATTAGAATACTTTTTCTGAGTTGAGGAACTGGGCAAGGCGCGGCAGCGTTGGGTTATCAAACATCTCTGCTGGCGTCCCCTGCGCCGCCACCACACCCTGATCCATAAACACGATGCGATTCGAAATGCTTTTCGCAAACTGCATTTCGTGCGTCACCAGCAGCGAGGTAATGCCGGATGACGCCACATCTTTAATCACTTTAAGCACTTCACCCACCAGCTCAGGATCGAGCGATGAGGTCGGTTCATCAAACAACATCACATCCGGACGCACCGCCAACGCACGGGCGATACCGGTCCGCTGTAACTGGCCGCCCGATAACTGCGATGGATAGTGATCGAGCCGGGTTCCCAGGCCTACGCGTTCCAGCTCCTGCACGGCGATGTCGCGCGCTTGCTGTTTAGTTTTACGCTGGATAACAATCAACGGATCCATCACATTTTCCAGCACCGTCATATTTTTAAACACGTTAAACTGCTGAAACACCATGGCAGTGCGCAGACGGATAGCCTGAATCGCGGCTTTGTCGGGTGACTGATAATCCATGCGGATCTGGTCGAGTTGAATTGTCCCCGCAGACGGCTTCGCCAGGTAGTTAATGCAGCGCAGCAGCGTAGTTTTCCCCGTACCACTTGGCCCAATGATCGAGACCACATCGCCGCGTTTTACTGACAGATCGACACCTTTCAGGATAGGGTTACTTCCGTACGCGAGCGTAATATTGTTGAGTTCTAACATCCGGTGCAGCCCTTATTTGTTCAGGTCAGCATGGCCAAGCACATGCATCAGACGGTTGGCCCAGCCAAAGATGGCGATAGCGTGGATCAGATCGATAATCTCCTGATCGTTCATGCCGACGGCGCGAAGTGCGGCAACATCTTCCGGCGTGGCTTCAGACGGTGTGACCGATAAACGACGTGCAAAGTGATAAATAGCCGCGTCGCGTTCACCCAGCACGTCCGCCCGGTCAAAATAGATGGCACTGACCACGGCGTCACTGTCGGCCAGCTGTGCATGACGGCGCGCATGCACCACCGCACAATAGCGGCAACCGTTAACAATGGAAGCACCCAGTGCGCCAAGTTCACGGTCTGCGCGGTTCAGACCACCGTCAACATACATGATGGCGTTGAATAAGCCGGTACGCGCAGTGTAGCTCTCTGGATCGTGTACCAGCGTGCGCACATACTCTGAGATCTTCTTGTTGGACGGCGTCACTTTCATCGCATCAAGCTGTGCCGGCGTTGCCTGTTCAACTTCTACGGGTTTGATGTAGGGATGCCAGTGCAGCGGCTTGAGATTAACCGACGGAATCATGCGGACCTCATCAGACGTAAGCCAGCCGCGACCCGCGTCTGGAAGTTAACAAAGGCGATCAGTTCAGAGAGCGCGACAATTTGCGGGTTGCTCAAGCCTGCCTGCTCCAGCAGGCGAATGTGCTGTTCAGTCGCCTGAATCGGGTGCTGCGTCACCATGTCAGCATGGCGTGCAATCGTTGCCAGCGGTTCCTCATTCACAGGGTTACCGGCCGCGAGCGCCAGTAACGCGTCAGACGGGTTTAACACCGCCAGCTGTGCATGATAATCGCGTTGCAGCGGTTCATCCGCGTTCAAGACCGCCATACGTTGCGCCAGCGCCAGACGGAGAACCGCAGGCAAACCCTGTTCGTCTTCCGGCGTTAACACTGACAGACGGCACGCTTCTGCACCCTCAACAAATTCGGGACGCAGGCGGCGCGTCTGATACAACGCCTCTTCGGGTACTAATCCGGCTGCCTGATCAATAACGTCGCTCACAACGCGTTCTCCTGTTTTAGTTGCGGGGTTGAATCCACCCATTCATCGCCCAGTAATTCCGGGGTGTTAAAAGCCTGTAAGTTGGCGTAGTGCTGCCCGACGTCATCGGCGAACAGTGAAGCAGCAATGCCACGCACCAGGCGTTCCGCTCCCGCACTCACTGCAGGAATATCGCCAGAAACTTTGCCGTGCGTCAGCATCGCAGCATCATTGAAACAGTGAATGTGCGCCAGTATCGGGCAGGCACCCGGCGTCAATTCGCGGAATTCAAACGAAGGACCGAGATCCGGCGCTTCCAGCAGGCTGTGTCGTGCAGTCCCCATTTCCGGCTGATAGCGTCCGTCGGACCAGCTACGAATATGCGGCGCAATAGCAGCAAATTCCGGACGACCGTGGAAATCGTTGGTGAAGCCGGTGGCGGCGATCAGGAAGTCGTAGCGCAATACGCCCTGGGTTGTTTCGATCAGCAAGCCATCGGCTTCCTGCTTAACGGCGTTGATGGCGCAGTCGAGGAAGAAACGTGCATTGTCATGACGGGATACGCGCAGGGTTGAAGCACGCGGCGGCGGCGTTTGTGTCGCGGCGGTGTAATCGACAAACTTCCACTTCCAGGCGTCGGGGAGTTGATACATGCCATGCACCACGCCCTGACTGCCAATGCCCGTCATCTTGTTAATGCGCGGCATTTCTTTACGTCGGATCAGCAGATCGACTGCGGCAGCGCCCTGCTCCAGGGCGGTGGCAGCGTTGTCCATCGACGATGCGCCAGCGCCAATCACCGCGACGCGTTTGCCCTGTAATGCGGCAAAATTGATGTTATCGGCGGAGTGTGCCCAGAACTGGCGATCGATACCTTGCAGGAAATCCGGGACGGCAAAACCACCGAGTCCTGAACGCCCGGTAGCCAGCACCAATCGGCGTGTGTAGACGCGCCCGGTTTCGGCACCGTCCAGATCGAGCGCAATGAGATCCCCGGCCTGCGCGATATGGTTGACACGCACGTTGTTCTGCACCGGCAGATTCAATACCCTGCGGTACCAAATCAGGTAATCCATCCACTGACCTTTAGGAATTTTGTCCAGTGCTTCCCATGCTTCATTCCCCCACTGTGCCGTGAACCATGCACGGAAGGTCAGCTGCGCGAGACCCAGAGCCGGACCGTGTAGCGTTTTCGGCGAGCGCAGCGTTTCCATGCGCGCAAAAGTAACCCACGGCCCTTCCAGCCCTGCGGGCGCAGCGTCATAGGCCACCACATTGCTAATGCCGGTAAACTGTAATTTAGCGAGCGCTGCCAGACCGCACATGCCCGCACCAATCACCACCACATCGCGAACCGGTGCGCTCTGATAAGTCCGTTCCGGTACCCATGATTTGGCAGGCAGCTCCAGAAACTCCAGATCCTGCTGAAGCTGAGCTTCCAGCGCACCAAGACCTTTGGCGACAAATGTCATAAAGCAATCCCCTGGTGTCAGCGATCGCATGAGAGCGAGCGAAAACGGTCAATGTGCGTCAATGAGACGGCCTTTAATTATCTTTAAAACACATAATAGGCGGCTAACAATCATTAATACGCATAGTAAGAACTAAGTTTTCGCATAATCCTCTTGCCCTAATTCAGAGTCAATAACTCCGCTCAGGATTCGACCAATGGATTTCTTATATCTTATGCAGAAAAAGCTATAAGCATTGAATATGAAGGGGTTTTTTAAAATCTGGCGTCTGGTTCTGCCTTAATATCTGCAGTAAAAACGATCTCTATATCGCAGCCTTCCACTTGATAGTGACGTTGAAACGCACACCGTTATTAATCCTGGTTGATGATTCGCATAATGCGAGGGTGTTCACTGGCAGCCAGACGTTTAAATCCCGGCAGCAACTGCGCGGCAGCATCTGCCAGCGCCTCCACCAGCGCCTGCGCCGCGCTGGAAAGCTGGCGGCCCTGAGGCGTGATCACACCAAAAAAGTAAGGGATATCTTCCTGAAGCGGGCGGATCGCCACACCGGCCAGCGGCATGCCCCACCCTGTAACCGGTTCGAGGATCGCCACACCTAATCCAGCCCGCACGCAGCCCAGAATATTCGCCGACGAATTGGTTTCGATAGTTTCCAGCAGCGGCGCTTTGACCTTCTTCAGCGCTTTATCATAGCGGCCACGCAAACGCTGTGGACTCCATGGGGCAATTAAACGGCGGCCTGCTAACTGACTCAGCGATAGCGTACTGTTCAATGCCAGCTCATCTTTTTCCGGCAGCGCGACCACGCACTGCGACTGTCCGATCCAGTGCAACTCAACCGCGTGATGTTCAAGCGGCAAACTGCACAAACCGATGTCAGCCTGTGCGGTGATCACCGCATGCGCCGTCTGAACGGCGGATTCACTGATGATTTGCACTTTGTTTTGCAGATTCAGCGCAGCCAGTGCCTGTGGCAATAAGCCGGCAGCCAGCGCGGGCGTAGCCGCAATACTGAGCGGGCGATGCTGCTGATGCGCAATTTCCTGAGCACGCAAGCGTATCTGCTGTAATGACAGCAGCGCTTTTTGCACATACTGATGCAGCTGCAACGCCTCTTCTGAGGGATGAATGCGCGGACCATTACGAATAAACAGTGGGTAACCCAGCGACTGCTCCAGCTCCTGAATCAGACGGGAAACGGCGGGTTGTGAGCGGTTTAGCGCTTTGGCTGCCGCGGTGACGCTGCCCGCAGAGATTACCGCCGAGAAGGCTTCCAGCTGACGCAGATCGAGGTCATTTAACAAAGTCATCGCGAGGATTCTTCCCTAAGTCATTGATCGTTCCCGATAAACACACGGGAAAAAATCCATCATAGAGAGAGTTCGTCAAATTAGCCATAACGACAAAAATCGCGGGACAGTTGCCGATTCGTCACGGCGTGTATCCAGCGACTGAATGCAGGATATTCAGGCCGCCTTAATGTGGCGGCGGTTACGTCACTCTAATGCTGTTATCGTCTGAACGTGGTGCTGGAAGACGAAAGGATCTGATATCAGTTCAAACTGTTCATCATCAGGATAGGTCACGGCAATCTGGTACTCTTCACCAGCAAACGCTTTGATTGCCTCTAAATCTTCCCAATATGTTGCAAGAAAAAAATGTTCCCATTTCCCTTGCGTCTCTCTTCTCACATAGGCTCCCAGATTACCAGGCGTCTTTTGTGAATGTTCAACGCCGGTTTTCTGCAGATGAATCGCAAAACCCTCTGCATGGATAATTGGTACGCATCCGTGCCATGTCCTGACAATCATGTCACTATCCTCATGTTATGGAAGGGATTTTAACCATAGCATGCCACTCGCTAAACCGGAATTATTTATCAGAAGCGGGTAAATCATGTTTGTGTTAAAACATTCTTTTACGCAAACCGGAACGGAAACCAGTTGGAGCAGAAATGAGAACACAGAAGCGATGTATCGGATACGTGGCAATCGTAGTTGATGACTATGACCGGGCAATTGAGTATTACACGCAAAAACTGGGTTTTACACTTGTTGAAGATACACCACAGCCGGGTAAACGCTGGGTTGTAGTCACACCCAATCCTGAGAGTGACTGCAATCTTCTTCTGGCTCGCGCATCAAATGAACGACAGGAAAATTTTATCGGCAATCAATGCGGCGGAAGAGTTTTCCTTTTTCTGCAGACAGATGACTTCTGGCGTGACTACAACGCGATGAAATCGAAAGGTGTCACGTTCTGCCAGCAGCCGCGAGAAGAAGAGTATGGCACCGTGGTGGTATTCGAAGATCTTTACGGTAACCGCTGGGACCTTTATCAGAACAGACAAACTTAAAAGCTGTCCTCCAGATAACCCGATGCACCAGCAAAAGCACGAATCCAGACACGATATCTTCGATACTGGATAAGTGCTTTTGAATTATTTACCGGAACGTTGTTATCAGCTAAATATCAGCAAGTAAACCAATAGCGCTTCTATTGCGCTCAGGCTGCGACGTTCAGATCCGCGAATCAGTTTCTTTAATCCCGCTATTTATCCGATATTTTCAGCTGTGACCTGGCATTATAAAAACGTCGGTAAGATAAGTAGACCGCGATGATTGTTGACAGGCTGGCGGTTCCAATCAGCATGAATGTCACCATAATCTGATACTTAATCGCCTTAAGCGGATCGATTCCTGCGAAGATCAATCCTGACATCATCCCAGGAAGGCTGACCAGTCCGACCGTTTTGGCCGCATCTACCGTGGGGATCAGAGCTGTACGAATGCTGTCAGCAATAATACGGCCCGACGACAACTTCACTGATGCGCCCAGGCTCAGCATCTCCATAATTTTCTGGTGATTATCGCTGAAACGCTGGTTCAGACTGCTGTAACAGAGCGCTACCGCGACCATGGCATTACCGGCAATCATGCCTGAGATGGGAATGACCTGCATCGGCACAAAGGCGATTGCGCCGCTGAGCACCAGAATCGTCAGTGTGATGACGGTGCCACTGAAGATAGCGACAAATGATATCGCAAAGGCGTTATCGATATTCCGACCGCGCTTGCGTGCATTGATTGCGGCATTTACGCAGATAAACAACACCATCACTACCGTCAGCCAGCTGTTATTAACGTCGAAAATTGACTTCAGCACGAAGCCAACAATAATCAGCTGGATAATCGCCCGGCATACACTCCAGATAATATCTTTGCTCATGCCGAGCTTTTCTTTCTGACTGATTAGCAAAGCAATGACGACCAGCGTCAATGAGAGCAACAGCGAGGTGTCACTAATATTATGTTGATTCACGCTGATGCTCCTCTTCGGGTGCTGCCAGACGAAGCACATTCCCGGCCTGCTGAATGTCATTTACATCGTGACTGATACGCACCACCGCCACCTTGTCTTCAACTGAAATTCTGTTAATCAATGAAAGCACCGCCAGCCTGTTTACGTCATCAAGGGCGCTGGTGACTTCATCCAGTAGCAAAATATCCGGCATAAACTGCAGATTACGAAGCAGCCCGATACGCTGCTTTTCCCCACCGGAGAGCTGTTCAACAGATTTATTCAGCATATCGGGTGAGAGATTGACACTCTCAAGGTAAGCAACAAGCCTTTCCCGATGCGGTTTCTGGCGCCGGATCTGCCAGGGAAGCGCGAGGTTGTCGTACACCGTCTGACCAAACAGCTGCGGTGTCTGAAAACAGTACGAGACCTGCTGGCGATACGCCTCTGCGTCCAGGGTAGTGATGTCGTGGTTTTTGAAGAAGAGTTGCCCGGAATCTGGCGTAATGAGGGAAGCCATAATTTTTAAAAGTGTGCTTTTTCCACTGCCAGAAGGGCCGGTCAATAATACGCAATCGCCCTGATGTAACTGCAGAGATACCGGTCGTAGTAGCTGACGATCTCTGACTGAAAAAGTGACCTCCTGCACATTGAGCAGGGGCAAAACTCTGTCCATATTTACGCCTCAGGACCTTAAAGAGCAAGTGGCAGGATTTTTGCGTCAGACGGAATCAGACACTGTTTTTCATTGGCCGGATACACGTGGTGTGCTTTGCCGCCCATTTACAGCGCGAATGGCGGGTTAAGCGCATCGGACTGCGAGACATAAGAGTAGACATTTCAGAACGGCTAATCATCTTCTGAGTTAAAAATGAGTGGATTGAGATAGCTGTGGGTCGTTCCTCCGCAAAAAGCACGAGGGTCAGACAAAGGTGGCTGACCCGCTGCGGCAATTATTTGTTTTCCCAGTAGGTAGAAACGGGGTTGGTGACCGTATTCATTTCCTGTGTATAGGTGCCGTTCTGCTGTGCGATGGCCTCGCCGGTGTCTACAATCGCGTTCTGAATGAAAACGTTCTGCTTTTCACTTCTGATAAAGGTTAACTGGTGAAAGGCCGTTTTATTCCCCCAGTCAGCAGAAGGCAGAGAGATAAAACGCACGGTGAACGTTTCATCATCAAACTTGCCCTGCATAACGTAAACGCCGTAGTGGTTTTCGCCCTGAGAAATGATCTTGTAGGTGCCATTGTCGTAATAATAGATCTCAGCGTCCGGAAACGGCTTTTTGTCATACATTTTGCGGTAGTGCAGCACCTGTTTGATGGTGGGCTGCCCGAAACTGACAGTCAGGTTTTTACCATCCGCTGAGGTCGTCAGGCCTTCAGCATGAACACTGCTCATCAGCATTAACAGGCTGGTTGTAACCATTGCAGTTGCTTTCACTCTCTTTCTCCTGATCGGATTACGGGAACAATAAACGTAAGACACGACAAAACTTACACGGCAGTGCGTGTCGATTGAAGAGGCAGAAAACACCTCATTACATATTGTTATAATCACTTAAGGTGACCAGGTTGTTACAGAATGACAGCTCCGCAAATGATGCCAGGCTGTGGCTGGATTTAATTCAGTAAACCAGCCCCGACATTCACCGATAAACCCAGAATAGCCAGATTGAAAATAAAGGAGATAACAGATTGCAGTAATGCGAGTTTACGCATCTCTGTGGTTCCGGTGGCGACATCCGCAGTTTGTGACGCAACCGCGATGGTGAATGAAAAGTAGAGGAAATCCCAGTAGCCTGGATCCGTCGTTTTATCGGGGAATATCAACGGACTCACATGTTCACTCCGGTTAAGGTAGTGCTGGTGAGCATAGTGCATTGCAAATGAGCTGGGCAACATGGCCCAGGATGCGATCAATGTCATTGCTGTCAGCAACAAATGCAGGAGTCGTGGTGTGTCGGTCAGTCCTTTCAGGGTAGGGAGTTCACTCAGAATAGCCACAATGCTGACCATACACGCCACGATCACGATTCCCAGCACCAGCGCGGCACTCTGATCCTGCAGCTGAGCAATACGCTTAATTCCCGTTGCATCGGTTCGCAGCATACGAACCCAGAGAATGCAGAGATAGAGCCAGGCCCCACATTCCAGCTAATCAGCAAACGCTGCATCTGACCCAACTGAGCAGAGAGCAAAAAGTAGCACATTAAACCGGCAGCAACAGAGAGCACCAGACGCAAGCGGGTATAGAGCGTGGAGGTTAAAGATGTCGGCATCGTAAAGTCATTATGGTTTAGTCAGAATGATACCCACTTTAGCTAAAACCGGGTAAAAATTATAAACAAAGAATCAATACTTACACTTTTTAAGTACCCGCCAGGGTTCGATTCCAGAACGTGAATGTCTAAAAAGCGCAGCGAATCACTTATGCAGTAAAGCCTGCGGGTATTGAGAGGGTGAATAATCTAACGGTGTTTGTTCCATC
Source organism: Pantoea sp. Cr_R13 (assembly GCF_029222565.1). Lineage (NCBI taxonomy): Bacteria > Pseudomonadati > Pseudomonadota > Gammaproteobacteria > Enterobacterales > Erwiniaceae > Pantoea > Pantoea sp. Cr_R13. The sequence continues at coordinate 390,839 of NZ_JARHXL010000009.1, read as the reverse complement.
AGGTATGACTGCCGCTTTAGCAGTTGGTTTTTTGGTTAATTATCTATTTCGCCTTTACGAATAAAACAGATGTTAATAATTCTCAATTACGCTAACCTGAGGGCGGTGAAAATAAATCCCCACTCTCTTCTTCCTTAAGGTAAAACTAATATCCGGCAGCGATAATTCATTCCATACTGACCGGGAGTGAAAAATGCTTAAAACTTTCCTCAGATATATACCGCATGATTACGCCCCTTTCTTCCGTGGCCTTCATGTTTCAATTGCGCTACTGATTGCATTTCAGATTATTAATTCAAATTTTATTGATGAAGATGTACTGGGTGAAACGGGATTAACTGCGCTGGTCACATGGCTGCATGTTATTTCAGGCTCCCTTACACTCATTCTGGGGTTCATCCTGTTAGCCTGGATGGTCAGCCAGAGGGGCGTCAGATGGTACTACAGCTGGGCATTCCTGGATTTCAGACAGATCAAAGACGACATCCGTCAGCTGATGAAATTGTCACTCCCTGAATCCTCACGGGGTAGTATCGCCGCGACCATTCAGGGTCTGGGTGTCGCCTCTCTGCTGTTAGTTGCAGCCTCAGGAGGCGCATGGTTTGCTGCTGAAATCGTCTTTCCCGCTTTGTCATCTTATTCAGATCGCTTTCTGCACTGGCATAAATTCCTGACAACGTTTATTGAGATTTATTTTTATGCACATGGGCTGATGGGTGTCGCGCATATTTTCCTGCGCAATAAAAAACAAACCGCTGATTTACGTTCTGTTGATTAAAAGGTGACGATATGAGAATTACACCAGCTTGTTCCCTTCAGTGGGTTGCAGGTTCGTCACAATTGAATAATGCAACCGACTTTATCCGTCAGCACTACTCTCAGCATTTTGATGCCCAGCTGACCGTATTAATGCCGTGGATTCTGATGTTGTGTGATGGCGAAAATAATCTGCTGGCGGCCTGCGGCGTCATGCCTGCCTCTCAGGGCGCGCTTTTTCTGGAGCAGTACCTGGATAAACCCGCAGAAGCAAGCCTGACTGAGCGCGGATTTAATAATGCGGATCGCAATAGCATTGTGGAAGCGGGAAATTTTGCAGCGGTAGATGGTGCAGCCGCTCGCGTCATGTACGCCGCTGTCTGCCTTTTGCTGAACAACTATCGCTACCAGTACATCATGTTTACAGGCACTCAGAAAATCCGCAACATTTTCGCCAGACTTAATCTGATGCCGGTCTGCATTTCCACAGCCGATCATGCAAAAGTCACTGATGGTGAAACAGTCTGGGGACGCTATTACCAGCATCAGCCTCAGGTCATGGCTGGCGATTTGGCTGGCGGTCAGAAAGCGCTGGCTGAGAGCTCGCTGCTACTGAATCTCTTTGGTGAATTACCTGCCGCCCCGTGGCAATCAGAGCAGGAGAATCTTCGCCATGCTCATTAATGCACTTATCGATCATGCCGCAACGCAGCCCGATGGGGTGGCACTGCTCAGCACCGGGCAAAGCTGGACATGGCGCGAATATGAACAGGCCGTATCTCACTTTGCCGCAGAACTGCAACAGGCAGGCATTAAGCGGCTGGGACTGGCGCTGGAAAACGGACCGCTCTGGCTTATTGCCGACCTGGCCTGCCTGAAAGCTGGCGTTGTCTGCGTCCCTGTTCCCGCTTTTTTTTCGCAGCAACAGCGATCGTGGGTGATTAGCTCGGCGGGTCTCGACGGTATTGTGGGTGAGCGTTGCCCGGCGGGCTGGCAGTCACAATCTGTTTCAGTAGGTGTGCTGCACAGTTACCCCGGGGCTGACTTGCCCGCCCTTCATCGGGATTCAATCAAAATCACCTATACCTCCGGTACCACCGGCCAGCCCAAAGGGGTATGCCTGACTCAGCGCGGAATTGAGTGGACCGCCTCAGCGCTGGCAGCTGCGATGGCACCTCTGGCGCTGAAGCAGCACCTGGTTGTGCTGCCGCTGAGCACACTACTGGAAAATATCTGCGGCGGTTATGTTCCGCTGTTGCTGGGCGTGACCACTGTCATTCCCTCCTCTGCAGAGATCGGCTTTACGGGCTCCAGTCAGTTCAGCCATGTGATTTTTGCCGCGGCGCTGATGCGCTGGCAACCGCAAAGCCTTGTACTGGTTCCTGAATTGCTGCGCATGCTCACCCTCCTGCATAGCCACATGCCGGACATCTGTAAATCGCTGAAATTTATCGCGGTCGGCGGTGGAAAAGTTTCGGTCGGCCTGCTGCATGCGGCTAGCGAAGCCGGTTTACCGGTTTATGAAGGATATGGTCTTTCAGAGTGTGGCTCCGTGGTGACCCTGAACTTGCCCGGCAGCCACAAAGCAGGCAGCACCGGCCGACCACTGCCTGGCATCAATATCACCTTCGATGCAACAGGCAGCCTGCTTGTTTCAGGCCCGGGTAATGCCGCTGGCTATCTGGGTGAGGAACCCTTTGGTTCGCTGATTAACACAGGCGATCTTGCTGAATGTGATTCGTCAGGTTTCGTGCATATCAACGGACGGGCACGCAACGTCCAGATTACAGCCTTTGGCCGTAACTTCTCGCCAGAGTGGATAGAAGCTGAAGCGATGACCTGTAATGCTGTTCGCCGCATCGTCATGTTTGGCGAAGGATTAAAACACAATGTGGCGCTGGTTCACGCCGCGGAAGGAATGGAATCCTCTGCACGCGAACAACTGATGGCATTGTCAGCAGATTTACCGGATTACGCACGACCCCACCACCTGATTTTTACCCCGGTCATTTCATCACCTGAACTGCTGACCGCAAACGAACGCCCGCGTCGCGATGCGATCTGGACGTTGATGAAACATCAAATAGTGAATTGTGAGGAGTACCTCTGAATGGCTTTTTATCAGCAACTGCAGGATCAGACAGAACAGGCACGCAACGCGATGTTAAGCAGTGCGGTGATTGAACAAAGCACCAGCGGGAAGGTTACACGTGACATGTATATCGCCTTCCTGAGCCAGGCCTATTATCACGTCAGCCATACCGTGCCCCTTTTGATGAGTGCAGGCAGCCGTCTGCCCGCCGAAAAAGAGTGGCTCCGGGCAGCGCTGGCTGAATATATTGAAGAAGAATATGGTCATCATGAATGGATACTGAATGATATCCGTGCCTGCGGTGGCGATGCTGAAAGTGTGCGCAGTGGAATACCCGGACGGGCGATTGAGCTGATGCTCGCCTGGCTCTACTACCGTATTGAACGCGTCAATCCGCTGTGCGTGTTCGGGATGGTTCACGTCCTGGAAGGCACCAGTGTACACATCGCAACACCGATTGCTGAGTCACTGCAGCATGCACTGAATCTGCCGGAAGAAGCGACCACCTATTTGCGTTCACACGGCGCACTGGATCTTGAACATCTCAAGTTCTTTGCCAGCCTGATGGATAAAGTGACGGATGAGCGCGATCAGCAGGACATCATACATACCGCCAACGTAGTCTATGCGCTTTATGGCGATATGCTCCGTGCTCTGGGTGAGGTACCCAATGGAACTACGGAATAAAAATATCGTACTGACTGGCGCGAATGGTGGCATCGGACAGGCCCTGGCACTGCGCCTTGCGGCAGCGGGAGCCTGTGTCTGGCTGGTGGGGCGCAGCCAAAGCGAACTGGAGACGCTACGGCACAGAATGCAGGATCCTGAACGACACACTGTCTTTGCGCTGTTTGATTACAGTGATGAAGAGATCCTGGCGCTTAGTCGCTGTTTCCAGGCTGAACGGCGCATTGATGTGCTGATTAATAATGCCGGAACCAGTCGTTTTGCGCGGCTGGTTCAGCAAAGCCCGGCTGATATTCGCGAGCAGCTACGCATCAATGTTGAAATTCCGATGATTCTCACGAGTACCCTGCTCCCCAGTTTCAATGCTGGCGCAATCATTCTCAACGTGGGATCGATCCTTGGCGAGCTGGGGCATCCAGGATACAGCGTTTACAGTGCGTCTAAAGCAGCACTGTATCGTTTTTCTGAGGCACTGGGCCGTGAGTTGGGCGCATCAGGTATCAAGGTGCTGTATGCCGCTCCCCGCTCAGCAAAGACATCCCTTAATTCTTCAGCGGTCAATGCAATGAATGCCGCACTCGGTAACAAAAGTGATTCACCGGATGAGGTCGCCCGATTTATCACAGAATCGCTGACTCAGGAACGCCTGAGGGCGCGTATTGGCAGAATGGAGCGGATATTTGTGTTTATTAATGCCGTTTTTCCCACTCTCGTTGATCGTGCGCTGATTAAAAAGCTGCCTGTTATTAATCGCTTTTTGCAATCTGATGCTTCAGTGGAGATGAAATAAATGAAAACTCTTTTTGCCTGTTTATCACTGACGCTAATCACCTTGCCCGGTCTGGCTTCAGCTGAAACGACACTGACCGCTCTTCAGCAAGGCTGGTCGGTGTGCCAGTATCGTACGCTGGAAAATCAGAAACAGAACTGCTTAAGTGAACTTAGCCAGCAGGCGCATCGGCTACCCGACCGTGAGAGCGATCCGGCGTTACTTATCTGGAGCGCAATCATAGATAGCAGTTGGGCAGGCGCTAAAGGCGGACTGGGCGCGCTTAGCCTGGTGAAACAGGCTAAAGTCGATCTTGAAAAATCGCTGGCGATTGATCCTCACGCGCTGCAGGGTTCCGCTTATACCAGTCTGGGTGCACTTTATTATCAGGTACCAGGATGGCCGATTGGTTTTGGTGATAAAAAACAGGCAGAAGTCATGCTGCATAAAGCGCTTGCCATTAATCCTGATGGTATTGACTCAAACTATTTTTATGGCGATTTCCAGCTCAATGAGGGTAATAAACAGATCGCCAGGCAATATCTGGAAAAAGCACTTAAAGCAGCGCCGCGTCCAGGGCGGGAAATCGCTGACAATGGACGGCATGCCGATATTGAACGTGATCTCAGCAAGCTTGATTGAGGTTTTTTAACGATGGCCCGCCGGTTCCCTCGTTGACTTTCGCACCGCGTCTATACTTTTTCGAGGGCGACTGTTCGAGAGCCAATGAGGTCATGATTTACATATTAAGTGCCTGCTGCGGCCTGCTTTAAAACGTCAACGTCTGACACAAGAGGGATAAACTGTTGATACATGGAGAATCGCACAAAATTTCGCGCTCTGGCTGGCTGCGTGCAGCCGTGCTGGGTGCCAATGATGGCATTGTTTCTACGGCCAGCCTTCTCACCGGTGTCGCTGCTGCAAACAGCTCTTTTCATAGTCTGCTTCTGGCAGGCGTAGCCGGCGTGGTGGCCGGTGCCATGTCTATGGCGACAGGTGAGTACGTTTCTGTTTCATCGCAGGCTGACACTGAGCGCGCCGCTATTGCCGAAGAGCAGGCCGAGCTGGAAAGCAACTATCAGGCTGAAACACATGAGCTGGCAGCGATTTATATTCATCGCGGTTTGGATAAAGCGTTAGCGCATGAGGTTGCCACCGCATTAATGAAGCATGATGCCCTTGATGCGCATACGCGTGATGAGCTTGGCATCTCTGATATCTCCAGCGCCCGGCCGCTTCAGGCTGCACTGTTCTCTGCAGGCAGTTTTACGGTGGGGGCATTAATTCCGCTTATTGTCGCTCTGACTTATTCAGGTATTGCGGGTTTCGTTATCGCGGCTCTGCTGGCGCTGATGATTTTAGGGGCTGTAGCCGCCAGAGCAGGCGGAGCACCAGTAATACGCAGCGTCATCCGCGTCAGTTTCTGGAGCAGTCTCGCAATGGCGCTGTCCGGCGTGACTGGCGCTTTGTTTGGCCATTTCGCAGGGTGAATTGAGGTGACGCTTAAGCGTCACCTTAACTACATAAGCTGAATACCAAAGCGCTTTAAAAACAGCGCCCAGAGAGCAAAGAGGACGACAGTGATTACGCAGGATATCAGTAGCGTCAGCCAGAAGCCGGTTCGCTGATAGAGGCAGGGAAAAAGAACGAACATCGGCAGTGTCGGCACCACATACCAGAAAGTGTACCAGGCATGAGCGCTGATTTTTTCCTGTGTCTGCCCTTCCAGCTTCATCCAGATCAGCACCAGAAGAGTGACCAGCGGTAAGGCGGCAAGCAAACCGCCAAGTCGATCGCTGCGCTTCGCCGCTTCTGATATCAGTACGACCATAAACGCCGTAATGGCATATTTCGATATTAACCAGAGCATGATTCTCCTCAAAATTCCTGTTCATCCAACCGACGAGTGCAGGATCGTGAACGATCAACACGCTCTGATTATCAGGCCACGCGCTTACGGCATCATCCTGCGCAACGTGTCATCTTTCAGAAAATAGTGATGGAACAACGCCGCCACCGCATGCAGACCAATTAACCAGTATCCCAGTGGCGCCAGGGTTTCGTGCCAGTCAATTAACATACTGGCAGTGGCAGGGTCCGGAATCGTCGCGACAGGCATGTTAAGCCCAAACAGGGACCACTCTTTTCCGCGCAGGTAACGTGAACTCAGCCCCAGGACCGGTAAAACAACAAAAAGTGCATACAGCAAGGTGTGCACCAGATGCGAAATACCCGTCTGCCATCGCGCAACAGGTGGCGTGATCGGCGGGGTTTTCGTGCGGGTGCGCAAAAAAAGACGGGCTATCATCAGGAGAAATATGCAGAAACCTGCTGAAAAATGAGTAATCATAACCACATTTCGCTGCCAGGTGCCCTTGTCTGCCATCCAGCGCAGCTCAATCGTAGCGTAAGCCACGATGATCAACAGAACCGTAAGCCAGTGAAAAAGAATTTGCGAACCTTTGTATTTGCTCAACATCGATAAACTCCAGTGACTATTTTTTTATGTCACTATACCAGCAAATAATTAGATGTTTATTAGCAATTTACCTGTGATTTTAAAGCTTAATAATTCAGCTGCAAAGCAGCCATCCGATGCTTCACAGCATCTGGCTGTGGCCTGATTGCACGCTTCGTTAGTTTCACACTGTAATGCATCCCCCTCACCTTCTCAGACGCATTTGTGGCTGGAAAAACCCTCTTTTTAACAATCAGAGTACACCCATTTACTGCCCAGATGTTCTGCATCTCAGGTTCAGTTTGCATGACGGTAGCGCGTTGTGGCTCTATACACGCTTAGCGGGTTAAACAGCTGCGTTGTTTATGTTACGCAGCAAGTAACAATTTTCACGCAATTTACGACAATTTAACACCATGGGGGTTCAGGCAATGCGAATTGCGATACTGGCTATTGAGGGCAGCGTTCTCTCAGCCATTTCAGGAATAGCAGACATGTTCTGGATAGCGAATTATGCCGTTGCTTCCAGTCCACAACATGCAGCCCGGTTTGAAAACGACCCTTTTCAGACCGTTATCGTCAGTCCGGATGGTGGCCCCGTATGGGACGTTCAGGGCCGTCTCATTCACATTGACAGCTCCTTTCAGTCAGTTGGTCAACCTGATGTCATTATTGCGCCCGGCATGGTGCTGGGAAACAACCGGGAGCCCGTGAATATGATGGGCGTAAAAGAGGCCGCCGTCTGGTTAAGGAAGCAATATGACGCTGGTTCTATCGTCGCCTCAACAGGTACAGGTGGGTTCATACTGGGCGAAGCAGGTTTGCTTGACGGAAAGTCTTTTTCAACAACGTGGTGGTTTTATCACACCATGCGGGAACGCTACCCACTTGCCCAGTCTCAATGGGGTAAGGTGCTTGAGGAAGATGGACGGGTATTGACCACCGGCGGCTGTTTCTCATGGATTTCGCTGGTTCTGCATATTATTCAGAAAGGCGCTGGAGCCGATGTGGCAAAACTTGCCGCAGGCATGTCGCTTACGGACAACGACTCTTTATGCCAGCACCTTTATGTCCCTCCCGGGCTGGCAGATAATGGCCACCCGCTTTTATTACGTGCTCAGGACATCATACGGTTTAAAAATCCCTCTATCAGCGCGGCACAACTGGCTGAAGCACTCAATACCACTGAACGCACGCTGCAACGAAAACTTAAAGCGCTCACGCAGGAAAAGCCTAAAGAATTCATCACCCGGATAAGAATAGAATCTGCCTGTGTCATGCTCGCGAATCCTACGATCAGCATACGACAGGTGGTGACAGAGTGTGGCTATTCAGAAGAGACAGCCTTCAGAAAAGCATTCACACAGATAATGGGAATGGCGCCAGCACGTTACCGTCAATGGCTTGCCAACAAAGCCTCACCGCAGGGCTAAAACATACCGGCATTTACAGATGGGATGCTGGATGAACTGGCAGCAGGTTATTATGAGGTGATGATCACTTAGCGTTATCAATATAAACCCTGGATTAAAGCCCCCTTTCTGCAGGCCGTAATCAGTTAAACTGATTACAGCTCCTGCACTCGTTCACTTTATTTGAACTATATCTTCCTGTTCCATTGCCGATATAACGACATGTTTATTTTTCAGAGTATTAAAACTTGCCGTTATTGCCTGGCGTCACACTGATAATTTACGCCAACCCGATCATCTTGACATAAAATTGATGATTAGATTACAGTGTATTAGCAGTTGCGCTACACAATCTATTTTAGAAAAAAAGGTGATATTACGTCATTCATTATTTATATGAGTGACAGAAGTCCCTCCGACAACAACTTAGCCATTGACCCAGTGTTTTTTGGGAAAAATTAATTTCTTTTAAACCACATAACACCAGGGGAGAAATGATGAAGGCAAGGCACGCAACTATAATTTCAGAAGCCTTTCAAAACCCTGAGCGTGCGGATAAAAAGAAATTATGGGCGTCATTGATCATTTCATCAATTCTGGTCGCTTTGTCAGCGATCTTTTTTTACTGCATTAATTCATCCTCTGACGACAAACAAAGAACCCGGACACTGGAGAGCCTGGTAATAAAAATCGACGGAATTCTGGCGGACGCGATCGAAAGTGCCACCGCACTAATAAAAACGGGGACAGACTGCACAAGCAACTGCAGTTAATAAAAAAAACCGTTCAGACAAACGGCTATATTCGATCGTTAACTCTGTTTGATGCCTCCGGGAATATTTACTGCTCCTCATCGACAGGTCAGACCTACATCCCAAACGAAAGGGTTAACCTGAACATCAGGCACGATATCAGAAAACGCATCGAACAAAATGAAAAAGGAATTTCAATAAAAATCATATCCGGCTCCAACCGCGTACCAGATATAAATGCAATGGTGATTTTAATACCTTTCAATAATGGCATGATGACACTTGCAATAGATGCCGGATATTTTACGAGACCACTCAGCACAATCCATCTGGTAAGCAACAAAATTTATACACTTGAAGCAGATGGAATGCGACTCTCCTGGCACGGTTTAACAGCATCTTCTTCGGTGGAAGAAAATGGTTATTTAAAAAAGTCCGCCCTGTTTCCGTACAAAATAATAGAGACCTCATCAGAAAACACCGATGGCATTGACCATACGATAATCTCTGCTGGTTTTTTTTCCTCCCTGTTTCTGGCGTTTTTCCTTACCTCACGCTGGACACTGAACCGATTCTACTCCAGAAAGCGTTACATCATTAACGCCCTTAGAGATAAGGCTTTCTCTTTTGACATACAACCGGTATTCAGCCTGAACGAAAAACGCCTCATGGGAGGCGAGGTTTTGATACGCTGGAGAGTGAGCCTATCCATTATGATATCGCCCCACCTTTTTATTCCTGTTGCTGAAAAACATAATATCGTGAACAAACTGGCAGAGTTTCTTTTAACCGATATTGCTGACAGAATCTTAGCAGGAATTCTGATACTTCCGCCTTCGTTCAGGCTTAACTTTAATGTTCATTCATCCCACTTTGAACAGGAATCTCTTATCATTGCCTGTCAGTACTTTCTGAATGCCACAGCAGCCTGCAGAATAAAACTGGTGCTGGAATTAACTGAGCGCCAGGAACTGGCGCAGCAGATGAGCGTAAAGACGACTCTCAGCGTTTTAATCGCAGCAGGTGTTGAGATGGCCGTGGATGATTTCGGAACCGGCAGTTCAGGGCTTCGCTATCTTTACAACAGCAACTTCAGGTGCATAAAAATTGATAAAAGTCTGACTGAAGAAGCCATTTTCAACCCACTCGCCTGCACGGTAATGGAGTCCAGTATTCAACTGGCCCAAAAGCTGGGCAAAGTCATTGTCGTAGAGGGAATAGAAACACAACAGCAGTTAGAACTTATCAGCCGAATGGATCTGAAAAATGAAGTTCTGATACAGGGATATCTGTGGTCGCGCCCACTCTGCCCACAACAGTTTGGTTATTTCATAAATCATAATGCATGAATGAACACATTAATGCTTAGGGTAACCATTGCGGCATTACCCCCATTTTCATTTTCACCACACACTCACCGGGAACGTTAATAATGAACAGAGTTAAGCAGGTTTTTGAAAATCTAAAGATCAGATCAAAGCTTGGAATTTCTTATTTCGCACTGATTTCTTTTCTGCTTGTCAGCGTCCTTATCGGACTCAACGCGCTGGGAATGGCCAGAACAAGTATCACCGGTATGATTAACGACGACTATCCAACGATATCTTTAGGCAATGACCTTATTCAGAATATAAATCAGGGTGTCCAGCTACAGCTGATGCTGATAAATGCCGAAGATCCCGTTTCCAAAGTGACCATTGAGCGTGAGATGCTGGAAAAAACAAAGAATATCAGCACCACGTTTGGCGAACTGCGGCGTCTTGCAGACGACAGTGACTCACAGAGGATCCTTGATGATATTGAGGTCAAACGCCGCGAATTCCTGAGTTCGCGCCAGGATTTCCTGTCGCGCCTGGCCGTAAATAAAGCGGAGGCAAACTCGTTTTATCTCAACTCAACAGTGAAACTACAGGATGCGTATGTTAAGCAAGTATCGAATTTCATCGGGTTACAGGAAGCCCAGATGAAAAGCTCCTATGAAAGTTTCACTACGCGATATAACAGCGTACGCAAGGAGATTATTTTCATCTCTCTGTTCAGCATCCTGACAGCCATTACGCTGGCACTGTTTATTACCCGATCGATTACTGCCCCGCTTTATGACGTTATCGCCCGGGTACAGCGAGTCGCTGAAGGGCACCTCACTAACAGTATCAGCACGCAACGTCGGGATGAGACAGGACTTCTCATGAACGCCATTGGCGCCATGCAAACTAATCTCAGTGTGATGGTCCGTCAGATACGCGAAGGTGCAGAAAATATCGCTACCGGGGCCCATCAGATACTCGCCGGCACCCGTAATTTATCGGAACGAACGGAAGAGCAAGCCAGCTCGGTAGAGGAAACGGCTGCCTCTGTTGAGCAGTTTACCGCCACCATTGCCCACACCCGCAGCAATACGCGCTTTGCCTCCACGCTCTCAGCGCAGGCTGAGAATGCCGTCAGTCAAAACGGTGAAATGATGCAGGCCGTGACGGTTAAGATGAATGAAATCGAAGCCTCCTCACGTCAGATGGCGGAAATACTGACCTTAATTGACTCGATTGCGTTCCAGACCAATATTCTGGCGCTCAATGCGGCGGTTGAAGCAGCGCGTGCCGGTGAGCATGGCCGGGGATTTGCGGTAGTGGCGCAGGAGGTTCGTTCCCTGTCACAGAAGACGGCCACTTCATCCAGCGAGATAAAAGCGTTGATTGAAAAGTCTTCATCCCAGACACGAGACGGACAAAGAATGGCAACGGACGCAAATCAGTTGATGGGCGGCATGATCAGCAACGTTTCTGAGATGAAAACAATCCTGAGCCAAATCGATCAGGCTGCCGTCGAACAGGCGGACGGTATTGCTCAGATTAATATTGCCATTACACAGATCGACACCACCACCCAGCAGAACGCCGCTCTTGTAGAGGAATCGCTTGCTGCTTCCGCCATGCTGAATGATCAGGCCGTTATCATGATGCGTACGGTAAGCGCATTCAGGACTGAGGACGCCCCGTCAGAGAATGTTCAGGGATTGAGCAATCAAAAAGAAATAACTTACGCGACAGCGTGATGAGCCTGATTAACTCAGGTTTCAGGTAGCCATTCTCTCGCGCCACTCGCAGATCATCGTGCAGGCAAAGCCATCCTCTGTGGTGGCTTTTCTCGTTTTCGTATTTTTAAAATCTGGTTGATCAGGCAGTAACCGCCAGCGTGTCGCCCGCATATGTGAACAACCCCGCATAATTCCGGGACGTCTCATCCGCCGCCAAATCCGTTTCACGCCGTACTATTCACCAAAGTTGCGAAACCCCATCAGGATGTTGACCCACCAGAATATCCCGCTGAATCACAGAAACAAATCAGACTGAGTGTTGAGCCAGGTTAAGTCATTACCCCAGTCAGCCCGGGGAATTTGAGATTTAAGAGAGCGATAAATCTTAAACTTAACCTAAGGTTCATTGTGTAAAATGGTTAAAACCTGTAGCTGAATGCGCTACGTACATCTGTAAATACACTGCTCACTGGAACGATTAGCATGCCCGATGTGAGTCCTTCTTTAAGTCAAATCCGCCTCCCATCGCCAGAATCTGTTAACGCCTCGCTTATTATTAGTACCAGTGTAAATAAGAGTTAAAATGACACACGTTATCGTCACCTTTTGACTCTATATTTTTCATTCAAAAACAGTAACTTCTACTCTGATTGTAGTTCGCCTATGCTGGCTGCTTACTACGTTTTACGTCAGAGGGATTTGCTATGTTTAATGTGTCCGCAACCTACAGTGCAGAGGCTGTTGAATGCCTTTATGAAGTCATCGACATTCTTAACCTCAAGGGTGCACGCTGCCACGTTATCTTTGATAGTCAGGCATCCCGTGCCGCGGTCATTGAAGCCGAAACCATAGAAGAACTTGGCGAAATGCGTCACCCTGTACTAGCCGTTCTGGAACTGGAGCGCGTGACCAGCATTAACACCATTTTGCGGATTAAATCGTTCTGGACTGATCCGGAGGGCGCCAGGCCTGACGTTGAGCCTGGCAGCCTGGCTAAAGCACTCTATAAAGCGCTGACCATTAAGAAACAGATTACGCTGGTCGGTTTGTAAGAGAGACGGCTGAAAATCATTCACTGGCAATGTGCGCGCGTGTTCAATTCCCCATTTCACCGTTCGCGGTCCAGAATACGCGCGCATGTTCATCATTGTTCAGGCACCCCAGTTGATCACTTTCACCTGAAGGAGATGATCGTAAATAACCCTGAACGTGAGACTACTTTGAATTCTCAGCAACAAAGTTCAGATAATTTTCAGGTGTAATTAGCTTGTAAGGCACCCAGTTAAGCGTCTCAACCTTTTGTTTGTTCAGCAGGGCCTTGGTCACCTGAACTGCGCCGGTAGCCTGTCCTTTTGCATCCTGAAAAATAGTGAGCACCATCCTGCCGTTTTTAATGAACTGCTGACCATCTGGTGTTCCGTCAATTCCCGCCACAAGGATTTTATCGTTCTTCGCTTGGTTTAAAGCCATAATCGCGCCAATCGCCATCTCATCGTTGTTTGCAGCAATGGCGTCAATGGGACGCTGATTTAGCAGCCAGCCAGAAACCACATCAACCGCTTCATTGCGTTGCCATTTCGCCGTCTGCTTCTCAATAACTTTCATGTCTTTGTATTTATTAATAACCGCTTCCACAGCGCGGGTACGCTCACGTGCCTCTTCATTCGACAGGGCGCCCATCAGTATCGCTACATTACCTTTGTAGTTCATTTTCTTTGCCAACGCCTCCATCTGCATTTCGCCACCCAGCGCCGAATCAGAGCCGACATATGCCATATCTGCTGGCAGTTTCACTTCCGGTTTACGATTTACGAAAACCAGCGGAATACCGGCATTTTTGGCGGCCGTGATCATCGGTAAAACACCCTGGGTATCAACCGGATTGAGAATAATGGCGTCAACGCCCTGGTTGATAAAGTCATCAACCTGCTGCACCTGCAGCGCGACATCGCCTTTGGCATCAACAAACTGGCTCTTGAGTTCACTGGCGTTAAGCTCTTTCTGCATCTGAGTGCGAAGGATGGAGACAAAGTTAAGGTCGAAGTTAGCCAGCGCGACGCCAGCGGTAAACGTTTTGGCACTGATTCCTGCACTAAACAGCAGGGAGCAAAGACAAAGCAGAAGATTTCTGATGTTCATAGTCAATTCCTGTAGGTTGAGGTTGTTATTGTTTTCATTAACGTTATTGTGCGTCGGGTAACAGGCAAATACCCGACACATGCTGCTTACAACGTAAAGTGATCGCGGAACTGCTGGACAGCCGCCGTGCTATCACCGCTGGCCCAGCCCTCCATGGCGACGGTGCCGCTGTAACCTATCTCCTGCAGCGTCCGGGCAATAGCCCGGTAATTGATCTCGCCGGTGCCCGGCTGCTGGCGGCCTGGTACATCGGCAACCTGGATTTCCCCTATCGCAGAACCGCAGCGCCGTACCAGTTCAATCAGATTGCCTTCGCCAATTTGTGCATGGTAGAGATCCAGATTCATCTTCAGCGCCGGGCTGTTGACCGCCTCGACCAGCGCCAGCGTTTCAGAGGCCAGGGCGAAGGGTGTGCCCGGATGATCGACCGGCAGATTAAGGTTTTCGAGGGTGAAAACGCGTCCGGCTCGTTCACCAAGTTGTGCAACCTGGCGCAGCGTATCGGCGGCCTTGAGCCACATAACGCCCGTTACCGTTGTCACGGGTTTTACCGGCAGTCCGCGGTCGTCAAGTCCGGTGCCATGCAAATTCAGTACAGGACAACTGAGACGTTCGGCCACAGCCAGTGAGGCTTCAGCGCTCTGCAGTAACTGCGCTATCTCTGTTTCATCGGTAAGATTGCCGCTCAGATAACCGGTCATAGAGGTAAAGCGCGCACCGGTCGCCACCAGCGCATCGATATCCTTATTGGCCCATCCCCAGATTTCGACGCCGAAACCCAGCTCATGAATGCGTTTTACGCGCTCTGTAAATGGCAGCTCCAGAAATACCATTTCAGCGCAGATGGAAAGTTGATAATCAGCCATCAGCGCGCCCCCAGCTTAACCGGCAGGTTGCTCTGTACAGATTCGATACAGGCCAGCGCAATTTCCAGCGCGTTACGCGCATCTTCGCCCGTGGCGCGAGGCGTTTCACCACTTCGGATACAGCGGGCAAACTCGGTCATTTCTGCCACATAGGCCTCACGCAGCAGATCTGAATCCAGTCGCGACGTATCGACGGCTATTCCGCTGGCGGTGTAACGCACGCAGTGGTTGGCATTGATATGGCCCGCCTGCAGCATGCCTTTGCTGCCAAAAACCTCACCGCGCACGTCATAGCCATAGACCGCCTGAAAGTTTGCCTCAGCTATAGCAATAGCGCCGTTGTCGAAGCGAATAGTGACAACCGAGGTATCCAGCAGCCCTTTATCCTTAAAATCTGGCCGCACCAGCGCATCGGCCAGCGCATAGACTTCTACCGGCTTTGCGCCATGATTGAAGTGCAGTAGCGTGTCAAAATCGTGAATCAGCGTTTCAAGAAAGATGGTCCATTGCGGAATTGGCGCTGGATCGTTCAGGCCTGGGTCACGGGTCACAGAGCGACTAAGCTGGGTCGTGCCATTCTCACCGTTTTTTACCGCTGCAATTGCTGCCGCAAAACCGGAATCAAAGCGGCGATTAAAGCCCACCTGTAACACGACGCCTGCCTCTTTTGCCGCCGCGATGGCGCGATCGGCCTCATCCAGCGTGACAGCCATAGGCTTTTCGCAGAACACATGTTTGCCGGCTCTGGCCGCGGCAATCACCCACTCCGCATGCGTCCGTGCTGGTGCAGCAATCGCAACGGCGTCGATTTCATCATCCTGAAGCAGCGCATGCAGATCGCTGTACGATTTGTTCACCCCAAGCCGGCTGGCGAGCTTCTCTGCTGCGCCAGGGAACGGATCGGCCACTGCCGCAAGGGTGGCACCAGGCACACGCCAGGCCAGATTTTCCGCATGGAAGCTGCCCATGCGACCTGCGCCGATTAAACCCACACGCACTGTTTGATGGTTCATAAAAACTCCTTATTATTTTGCTTTTGCCCAGGCGGGCGATGAAGGGTGTTGTTCAGATCGCTGCACCTCAGCGGCGAAACGACGGGATTTGGAGAGCATTAGCGGTTCAATTTGCTCAAGCGACACGCCCCGGGTTTCCGGTAAAAAACGGCGGACAAACCAGAACGCGATGAGCGATCCCACTGCGCATAACATCAGCGGGAAGGCACCATGAAAGTGTTCCATCAGCACCCGGCTGCGGTTCATCATCGGGAAGCTTTGGGTAACGATAAAATTAGCGACGTACATCGAGGCGAACGCAAACCCCATCGCCACGGCGCGAATTCGATTAGGAAAGATTTCAGAGATCAGCAGCCAGGCACCCAGGCTCCATGAGAGGCCAAATATCAGCACGAAGACCAGCAGTCCAATCACCGGCAGCAGGCCACCTGCATCGGCGATAAATGCCAGGGCGGTGAAGATCATAGAGAGCGCGCATCCCAGTGCCCCCCAGCGCAGCAGCAACGTCCGGCCCAGGCGATCAATGGTACTCAGACAAACGGCCACACCAGCCAGCAGCGCAAGACCAATGAAAATGCTGTGAAACAGGGAAGACTGGGTACTGCCGGTGATGTTTTGTAAGAGTGACGGCGCGTAATAGAGCAGGATGTTGATACCGGAGATCTGCTGCAAAATTGCAATGGCACAACCCACCAGCAGGATATAGCGTGCCCGCGCATCCCGCAGGATGCCGCGCTGACGGGTCTGGATGTTGTCATCCCGATTTGACGTCAGGATTTCCTGTAACAGTCGCTCGGCGTGCTGCGCATTTGAAAGACGCGTCAGCACCTCAAGGGCGCGCTCTTTTTTGCCGTTCAGCGCAAGCCAGCGCGGTGATTCTGGCATAAACGGCACCAGCAGCAGGAATAGCACGCAAGGTACCACGCCTGAGGCGAGCATCCAGCGCCAGCCTTCACTGACAATCCATTGATGCGGCATGCCGCGTGCAATCAGGTAATTCACGATATAGACGGTAACCTGTCCGCCTACCATCAGCATCTGCTGCAGGCCGAGCATCCGTCCGCGCCAGTCTCTGGGTGAAACTTCGGCGATATAAAGCGGCGTAATCGCAGAGGCCATCCCGACCGCCAGCCCGCCAGTCAGTCGCCAGATAACGAAATCGGTCAGCGATCCCGCCAGCGCAGCGCCCACCGCGGAGAGCAAAAAGAGTAGAGCGGTAACGATTAGGGTCGTTTTGCGACCGATACGCTCAGAAATGAAGCCAACACTCCATGCGCCGACGATGCAGCCGAGAATGACGTTGGACACCGCCCAGCCACTTTCCCATGGCGTTAAATTCAGATGTTCTGTCAGCGGGTCGATAACGCCAGAGATCACAGAAGCGTCATAACCAAGAATCACGCCACTCAGTGAAGCAATGGCACAGATAAACAGAATCAGCCGTAAATTGTTTTTGCGCATAACAACTTATTTCCCTTCGCATGATTGATTCAGGTGATTGCAACAACCTTTGCAAAGGTGGTGCCAACCAAAATCCGGGAAATTTTGTGAGCGCTGACACAACGTCACATCACAAACTGGCAACAAAGTTTACATGTCAACTTAACATGCCCATAAAATGGACATTTAATCCCACTGGAGTGGCGTGTGAATCAGCAATTGTTATTACGAGATGAGAGCGAGGCGATCTTCAGCCTGCCCGACAGGGAGGCCGCCGACAGTTGGGACGCGCTGTTATGGCGGAGCTGGGAGAGCTTTACCCAGAGCGAAGCGCCGCCAGCGCTACGTGAAACTATTCTGCACTCCTGGCAACGCTCGCAGCAGTACGCTATCGATCCAGATCGATTTATCTATACCGCGCCCCCAGCCAGCGAACTGACGGCGATTCTTGAAAACAATGCAGAACTCATTCTTGTTGCACGCAGCATTATGGAAAATTTGCTCGCCTATAATCCGGACGGGCACATTAACCTCACCGATGCGCAGGGTGTAACGCTCCATTTTTGCGGTGCCGACCTGACACCGATCGGCAGTATTCTGCGTGAAGAGGTATTGGGTACTAACTGTACCGCGCGCTGCCTGATTGAACAGCGGCTGGTCTATGTGTTGAGCGGTGAAAACTGGAAGTTTGATTTGCGAAAACGCCGCCGGCAGTGCGCTGCGGCCCCCGTCCGTAATGAAAACGGACAGTTGATAGGTGTGCTCACCCTGACCGCCACGCCTGATAATTTCAACGTCCACACACTTGGCACGGTCCAGGCGGCGGCAGAAGCAGTCGGACAGCAACTGATGCTACGACGCCTGCTGGCTGAACAGCAGTCCATTCTTGAGACGCTGAATGAAGGTGTGATTGTCTGTGATAAGCAGGGGCGCATTAAAACGCTTAACCGCTATGCGCGCCAGATTTTCAGCGGGCTGAATCCAGGCAATACCCCGATTGATGAACTGCTACAGCCACAAGGCGGATCGCTGCTGACCATGCCTTTTTGTAATGACATTGAGTTGCAGTTCAGGCCAGCCGGCCTGGCTCCCCTCTCCTGCCTGATATCATTGATGCCCGCGCCGGATGGCGGACGCGTGCTGTCGCTGCGTGAAAATCAGCGTATCCGTGCCATTACACGACGTGTCATGGGCGTGAATGCGAGTTACACCTTTGACATGATTCGCGGTCGCTCGTCGCGTCTGCAGCAGGCAATCCATAAGGCACGCGTCAGCAGCCGAACCGACAGCACAGTGCTGCTCAGCGGTGAAAGTGGCACCGGCAAAGAGTTGTTTGCGCAGGCCATTCATAATGCCAGCCCACGTCAGCAGGAAGCGTTTATCGCTCTTAACTGCGGCGCACTGCCACGCGATCTGGTGCAAAGCGAGCTGTTTGGCTATGCGGATGGTGCCTTCACAGGTTCACGGCGTGGCGGTTCGGCGGGCAAGTTTGAACTGGCAGACGGCGGGACCCTTTTTCTGGATGAGATTGGTGAGATGCCGCTCGAAGCGCAAACCAGCTTGCTACGCGTGCTGCAGGAGAGTGAAGTGCTGCGTATCGGCGCGGCTCAGCCCGTGAAAGTGAATGTGCGCATTATCGTGGCAACGCACTGCAACTTGCTGGATGCCGTGGAGAAAAATGCCTTTCGGCGCGATCTCTATTACCGCCTGAATGTAATTTCATTAGAAATTCCTCCGCTGCGTGACCGTCGTGAAGACATACCGGAGTTGGTAAATATTTTCATTCAGGCGCTCTGCACACGTCTGAAGCGTATTCCGCCTGTGGTCGCGCCGGACGCAATGACCTGTCTGCAAGCCTGGGATTGGCCGGGAAACGTACGTGAACTGGAAAATGTGATTGAGCGTGTCGTCAACCTGAGTGAAGGGTTAGAAATAACCCGAGCCGATTTGCCCGAATCCCTGCAGCAAGTCTCAGCCAGTGATGCGCCCGGAGAGATTCAACCCTCACTGCAAAATCTGGAGCGGATGCATATTTTACAGGTTGTCAGTGAACAACAGGGGAATCTGCGTCAGTCGGCGCAACTGCTGGGGATCTCACGAACGGCGTTATATAACAAGCTCAATGCATGGAAAATCGACTACCGTGCTTTCAGGAAAAATGATGCCTGAACGCTGCGACGATTTGGCTGATTAGCGGCATTGAATCAGACCCGGCGCGGATGGCATACAAAGTCAGCTTTGTGATAAAAGGAATATTCGCAGGTAAACATAATGAGAGGGGTAGTCCCGAGTCCACGCGATCCTGAAGCGGGTCTGATAAATAAGTGACCTGGCAGGGTTATGTCAGAAACAGAGATATAAAAATCTCTTTTTTAATTCAGCGTTGAGCCATCATTGTCTGGAATGATACGCCGTTAAAAAACTTAACCTCCCCCACTCTCTTAAATCCCAGTTTTTCATAGAAGGGAACGGCGAAGAGTGAGGACCGTACACTGATTTCTGAACGCAGCATGGGCGCTACCTGCTGCCAGAGTGCCCTTGCCACCCCTTGACGGTGAAACTTTGGATGCACAAAAAAGTATTTCACTAAATTGCCTTCGAAAAGGGTGAGTACGCCTGTTACCTCACCGCTTTCCACGGCAATCAGCCAGAGATAGTCATCTGCAACAATCAACGGTTTAAGCACATCGGGCTTTATGCTCTCGATAAACCAGTGCGGACAGGGCTCTACCTCTGAAAAGTTACACTGTATCGACACGCTGTGTATCAGCTCACTGATGCCTGTCGCATCTGACTCAATGGCCGCTCTGATTTCCATTCTTTTGTCTTTCCCCCTGATTTTTAACGGTAAGGGAATGGCGGTTTGCCATCCGGTAATCCCCCTCCCTTTATCCTGTGAATTCCGCACCCTAAAACTGCGCTAATTGCTCTCAGAGCAACGTCACTTTGCCCTGGAAAATCACCGGCCCGGACGGCCCGCTGAGTTTAGACCCCCCAACAGGCTCCAGACTCACCGCCAGCACCGTCTGATTGTTTAACTCGCCTGGCGCTAATCGGAAAGCGTTACTGTCGGTATGATTGATCAGTCCCAACGATTGCGGCGCAGCACTGCCCCTGATCAGCCAGAGTTGCAGGGCTTTATTCTCTGGCAGCGTGATGTTCAGCGCAGAGACTTTAATGAGTGAATCAGACTTATCCAGACTCACCACAAACTGTGCGTTGGGCTGCACGCCACTGAGTACCGCAATGGGCTGCAGGGAATGCGGGGTATCCGGCTTAATCACCTGGGTGTAAATGAGGAGGCCCGCCATTGCCGCCGCCAGACTCCAGCCGAGCCAGAAGCCAGGTTGCCTGCGGACTGATATCGCGCCAGAGGCGTCAGCGTTCCGGTTAAGATCCTGCTTGATCAGCGGCCAGACCGCAGCAGGAGGAAGTACATCGTGGGTGAGCAAATCGATGCCGCTAAACGCTTTCTGCCAGCGCAGCACCTCTGCGGCAAAGTGTGAGTCGTCATTGAGGCGTTTATCAAGTCGATGGCGTGTCACATCGTCGGTAAGACCGAGCACATATTCCGCCGCAGTGAGATCATTGTGTTCCTGAGCAGTCATAAGCCTATGCACTCCCGAAGATGGATTAACGCGCGACGGATCCAGCTTTTAACCGTACCCTCAGGCTGGCTCATGGAGAGCGCAATCTCACTCTGCGACAGGCCACGATAATAAGCGAGCGAAAGACTTTGTCGCTGTTCTGAAGGTAAGTGCGCCATACAATGTTGAAGACGACGCGCCTCTGCAGGACTGTCATCGGCGGGAAGTAACGCCTGAAAACCCGCTTCCGTTTCGCTGATTTCTTCCAGTGAACAACATCGGTTCTCATGTTTTCGCAGGAAATCAATCGCCCGATTTCTGGCTATGTGGCTGAGCCAGATGTGCGGTTCACTGCGCGCATCATCGTAATAGTTTGCCGACTGCCAGATATGGATAAATGTGTCGTGCAGGATCTCTTCTGCCCAGTCCCGGCGCCTGACCATCCGCAGGATGATCCCATAAAGTCGGGGCGACAGGACGCGGTAAAGCTGCTCAAGAGCAGCTTTATCACCGCAGGCTATCTGGCTCATTAAATCGGCCTGAATGTGGGGCACATTTTTTGTCATCGGCTTCCCTGTAAAAGGTGTGGCCACGCTTTCAGTGGCCACACACAGTATAGGTAACGCTTTATGGCATCAGCACAGTATCGATAACGTCGATGACACCGTTACTCTGGTTCACATCATAGGTGGTGATATTAGCAACATTGCCCTGAGCATCTTTAAGCTGAATGTTATGCGGGCCGTTGGACATCACCCAGAGTGATTCGCCATTGACTGTTTTCAGCTCGGCTTTACCGCCACCGGCTTTGATTTTTTTCTCCAGCGCTTTCATGTCCATTTTTCCTGCGACCACATGATAGGTCAGCACGCTGGTCAGTTTTTGTTTATTTTCGGGCTTCAGCAGGGAGTCGACGGTACCCTTCGGCAATTTTTCAAACGCCGCATTAGTCGGTGCAAATACGGTAAAAGGCCCCTTGCCTTCAAGCGTCGGAACCAGCCCGGCGGCTTTGACGGCGGCCACCAGCGTGGTGTGATCTTTGGAGTTAATTGCGTTCTCAACAATATTTTTTGACGGGTACATGGCCGCTCCACCGACCATCACCGTGTCGCTGTCCATACTCGCCGCGAAAGTGGCACCGCTGAAGACTAATGCAGATAAAAGCAGAGTTGGCAGGAATGGCTTCATTTTCACTTCCCTCATTCAGTTTGCGGACAGGGCCGAAGTGCCCTTATCTGTTAATACGAATGAGGGAGGGAAACGGATGCAAAAAATTTTCTTTTTTTGAGCTACCTGCTCAGGCCCTGCTGCCGGGGCCTGAACAGATGTCACTCACTGTTTGTCATAAGTTGATTCGGACCTGAATGGTTAGCTGTCTGCTCAGATGCGGAAGGCGTTAACGGCTTCACGTAAAGAGTGCGCCTGAACTGAAAGAGACTGCGATGCAGAAGAGGATTCTTCCACCAGCGCAGCATTATTCTGCGTCACACCATCCATCTGGTTTACCGCAATGCTGACCTGAGAAATACCCTGCATCTGTTCAGCCGAGGCGAGCGAGATGTTATCCATTGCCACAGCCAGTTTTCCGACCATAGCGTTGATATCCAGAATACTCTTGCCGGTTCCGGTTGCCACGACGACGCCACTTTCAACCTGCGCCACAGCCTCTTCAATCAGATGTTTAATATCCCGCGCTGCCGTCGCGCTGCGCTGCGCCAGCGTCCTGACTTCACCAGCGACCACAGCAAACCCGCGTCCCTGCTCGCCCGCACGCGCGGCTTCCACCGCGGCGTTAAGCGCCAGAATGTTGGTCTGGAAGGCAATGCCTTCGATAACGGAGGTGATATCCCTGACTTTTACTGCACTCTTTGAAATATCATTCATCGTCTCTGACATGCGCTGCATATCATGCTCGCCGGAACGCGCCAGCGCGGCAGTTTCGCGGGCGGAGTCCGCAGTCTGCTGCGCGCCCGCTGCATTGCTTTTTACCGTGACGGTGAGCTGTTCAATACTGGCCGCCGTTTCCTGCAAAGCGGCGGCCTGCTGCTCTGTGCGGGAAGAGAGTTCAGTATTGCCCTGAGAAATCTCATCGGCAGCCATCGCGACCGACGAGGAAGCGTCTTTGATGTGTGAGACAAGGCCACGCAGATTGTTCTGCATGCTTTCCAGCGAAGCCATCATGCTGGCAGTATCACCCTGACGAAGCGTGACTTTCGTGGTCAAATCACCTGCTGCGATCGCGGCGGCCAGGCCCTGGGCATGGGAAGGTTCGCCACCCAACTGAATCTTAATCCAGCGGGTAATCAGGCCACTCATTGCAAAACCCAAAATAACAAACAGAGTCGTCAGGCCAGCAAGCGTCAGATAGACCCCTGATAGTGCCTGCGTCGACGTCTCTGCTGTTTTACTCGTTACCCTCGCCTGATAATCGACCATCCCATTTACTGCAATGCGATACCGGGAGAGTGCGGGAATCAGTTCGCTACGGAGTTTATCCCGGTACGACACGGCATCCTGCGTAAACAGATTTTGCGCGGCTTTGTTAAGCGGACCCGATGCCACTTCGATTTTTTTTAATTGAGAGGAGGCCTCTTCAACTTCAGCAAGATTAATCCCCGGTATGCTTTTTGCGCCGTTAATCAGCTCGCGAAAATGCGCGGTGGTTTGGTCACTGTTGGACTGCAAAGCAAAGAACGGCGTTTTGAGTGCTGCCTGAGCGTCCGGGGCCGCAGAGAGTAAAAGAACGGTTTGCTGAGTTAAATTATCTTTCAGGGTCTGAAGAACCTGGAGATCACCCAGCCGCGCGCGCGTTAATTCCTGTTGATCGCTGGCTGTATTAAGTTTAAATCCGGCAAATCCGGTGACAAAAACGCCCGTCAGGATGACAGTAAAGAAAGCTGCAGTGAGCATGGCGCTTAGTTTGATTTTTTTATTCCGATACATAGAAGATCTCAACGTCTGAGTTAATGGGTTATCACCGACGTTCCGCATCTATGGCTCGCTGGTACTTGATCTGTTTATCGGCAGCAGGCGAGGAAATTACAGTAATGAAAGGAGGCAGACGCAATAATCCTCAAGAGCAGGCTGACAAACCCCTGCTCCCTCTCAGCGCGTTAACAAAATAGTAAAGTGAAATAATTCAGGCAGCCTCTGACTAATTAAAAAGCGTCACTTTCAGGGGAAATCCACGCCTCACTGAAGTCGAACCAGCCGTAAGCAACAGGCTGACCAGTCCGGTCATGCGTGCTGATAACACAATAGACTCAGTCTCTATGCTGGAATCGATACATATAGAGTGGTCTTAATGACATAAAATATCGCAGTGGTTTTATACGATGAAAACAGTGCGCATCTGCCTCACATTGATGAAAGCTGAGAATAAAGATGCGTCCTGGAATCTATTTCGCCGTTCTGTTCCAGGGCATTTTTTGCAACAACGTTGCCATCCCGCAAAAACCAGTCACGCCAGAGAAAATTAAACCGGCACCTATCACTCCTGAGAGCAAAAACAATCGGCTATCGAGGGTATATCCAGATACAACACCCAGCAAAACCAGTGAACCTGCCGTAATATGAACCTGTCTTATGAGAGGCAGCGGTTGTTTTTATCTTCAACTGTCGGGAACGTGGCACTTTTCCACGCATTAATGCCTCCGGACATCAGGAAGACGTTTTCAGAGGTTACCGCTTTTATAAGTGCATCAGCGTTACTGGTAGTTCGCATCCCTGCCTGACAATGAAAAATCACAGGACGGGAGCCTGCGTTTTCGACGCGTTTACCTGCGGTGATGTCGGAAAGTGGCAGTGAGACCGCCCCCGGAATGTGTTCTCTGAGATAATCTGCACGTTCACGGATATCAATCAGCACGGCTCCTTGCGCAATCAGCTCACTGGCTTGCAACGGCGATATCGATTCAGACTTCATTTTAAATCCTCCGGGCAATAGATATCTTTTAGTGTGGAGACAACTTTTTTAACCGCATCGTCTTTTATGAAATAGTTCACCCGCTGAGCCACCTTTGAAGACTCAATCAGACCATCTTCTTTCATTTTCGCCAGGTGCTGAGAGGTGGCAGAAGGTGTCAGCCCACTTTGCTGGGCCAACTCCCCTGACGAGGTACCGGGTTTTTCAATAAGGATGCAGAGGATTAAAAGGCGATTGCTGTTACTCATCGACTTCAGCAACGTTGTCGCCAGTGAAGCGCTTTCCTGCAACCGAACAAGCTGACTGTTTTTCATGTTCATTATTTTAGTGTTTTCTAAATTAAGTAGATACTAAAATAAAAGCGAGCGGGATGCAATGACTAATTTTGCCGATGACTGTTGAAGATGCCCGAGGGTAAATACACAGCCTGCAACCGAATCATCCGGCATCAGAAATGCACGTTCAGAAAAAGCCTTTACCGCCAGATCACGGGTAAATTTATCGTTCTGATACCCCAGAATTAATCACATGTGACCTATCGCCACTAAAGTAACGTACGACATTATCAAAGGCCGTTTTGAAGTAGAGCGCATAGCTGGCCTTCTCGACATAGCCCAGATGTGGCGTGCACAGCACATTTGGCATCTGCAGGTAAGGATGTTGCGTGTCGTACAACGGTTCATCGTCGTAAACATCCAGTGCCGCAAATCCGGGGCGCCCCTGTTTCAGGGCGTTTAACAATGCGCCTTCCGAAACCAGTTCAGCGCGGCTGGTATTCACAAATAACGCATCCGTTTTCATCAGCGCAAGATCGGCCGCCGTGATATTACCTTCCGTCGACGCGACAAGCCTTTGATGTACGGTTACCACATCGCTGGTGGCGAAAAACTGCGCCCGACTCTCCGGCACTATCCATCCGTCAGTACGGGCTTCTTCCTGTGCGCGAAGACTTCCCCATACCTGCACTCTCATCCCAAAAACGGCTGCAAAGGAAGCGAGACGTTTTCCTATTTTCCCATAGCCAAGAATGCCGATGAGCTGATTATTGACTGCAGAGCCTATTTCTGTTTGCCATCGTCCTTCGGCCATTGCATTCACCGAAGAGACTAATTTTCTGCGTGATGCCATGATCAGCAACCAGGTTAATTCTGCAGGCGCGACCGGGGAACCGGTCCCCTCTACAATTGCCACACCCGCCCTTGTACAGGCCTCAACATCGACATTCCTCGCCAGCTTACCCGTCTGGCTGATTAATTTAAGACGCGGTGTGCATCGCAGAAAGGCTGCATCAACCACTGTTCTTTCCCTGATGAGTATCAATGCCTCTGCTGCAGATAGATGGTGATCAGCCATTGAATCTTTAGTGAGGTCTCCCAGAGACGAGCACTGGTATTTGTCGTTGTGCTGAAGAAAGTCACACTGCTGAGTCGCGAGCTGATAATCGTCTGGAATCACTATATGAATGGCCATCAATCATCCTCTTTGTGGGGTATTTTCGGAGAGCATTAACTTTAATCAAATAACGTTATGTCATACTAACGGCTTCCAGACGTTGTGCCATAGCGGATATTTAATTACATGATATGTGAGTTATTTCTGCAGGCGAGCAGATCCGTTTAGCCTCATCGCGGGTGTTCCCGCATACCCTCTCAGGAACATTTCAGAACACTCGCTTTTCGAATCCGCGAGGGTTCAATGTTGTGTCCAGGGCTTATTGCATGTGGATACGAGATTCCGTCAATGGAAGCGAAGTCATTACAGAATGTAAAGGCGGGATTGTGTCAACATCTTACAATTAGAAGGTAATGAAAAGTGAGGCTTAGCCGATAATGACAGACATCTGGAAAGTAAACTTACGTCGTCAGTTCTAATTTGAAAATGATAACATCAGAATATCAACTCTTTAATAATGTTAAGCAGGATTGAACATACAACTCTTATTAAACATACATTATTTAATGTGGTCAGACTGATAATTCAAAAAAATGAAATGGATGCCCTCAAATTTTGTTCAATTTTCATTGTTTAGAGTTTATATAGTTTTTTTAAGCGGCTGAAAATTATGGATTTACAGGAATAAAATGAAACCTGTTGTGAAAAATGACGAGCCGCGCGATGTTTTGCTACGGCGTATTAACGGCGGTGAGTTTCACCCGTTTTTTCAGCCTATCGTCTCACTGGAAGACCTGCGCGTGACGGGTTTTGAAATGCTTGCACGCCACATTTCCCCGCAAGGAACTGTTACGCCACCAGCAGACTTCATTCCTGCCATGGAGCAAAGCGGTCTGCTGGACGAGCTGATGCTCAGCCTGATGGCGCAAGGTTTCAAAACGGCTGCTGCATGGCCGGAACAGCAGTTTCTGTCGATGAATGTGTCACCCTCTCAGCTCAATGGCAGAGACCTGGCTGAAATGATCAGTCAAACTGCTAATCGATTTCAGTTTGATCTGACAAGATTAAAGATTGAGATAACCGAAACTGCACTGTTAGATGACATCATAACAGCCCGTGCAGAGGTTGAAGCCTTGTCTGATATGGGCTGTACGATTGCGATGGATGACTTTGGGACAGGCTATTCCAGTCTTTCCTGGTTAATTCAATTACCCGTCAATACTCTTAAAATTGATAGCAGCTTTATTCGCTCCATGCTGGAAAAAAAGGATAGCCGAAAAATTATCTCCAGCGTGGTTGGACTGGGACAAAGCCTTGATATGGATGTGATCGCCGAAGGGGTTGAAACGGATGAACAGGCTGAAATGTTACGCGGAATTGGATGCCTGTATGCGCAGGGCTATCTGTTCGGCAAGCCGGTTACCGCGGCAGAAAGCCACTTGATGCTGGCCAGGGCGCCCGAAAAAGGTTTTCTTCGCCGGGTTGTGCGTCTTTCTCTTGACCAGCGTGCGCATCAGATATCATCAATGTACGCAGTTCCTGGTACCTCCATCTGCTTTCTTAACCCGGATTTGATGATTGTCGATGCAAGCGACACATTCGCTGAAAGGCTTGGCTGGGCCCCACAGGATGTTATTCACAAATACATTTATGAGGTGATACCGTCTCAGGCGGACAAGTTGCTCTGGCTGCAGGAATTCCGAATAAAAGGGCTACCCTACCCGCCATATGAAGTCGTACTGCCCGACGGTTCATCCGATCTTGTCATGGTTACGCGTGTTGAAGATGAAGCAAAGGACCTGTTAGGCTTCTGCGTTTTCGGTGTCAAACTAACGGGTCGTCACGGCAATGAAGCAAAATAGATTGCTGTCAGGATTACGAATCAGACAGCACTCATCACCTCATTTCACCCTACTGCACTGCAATACAGCACAAATGGATGTCACTGGCTGTATCCGCCCCTAATCTTGCCGTTGAACATTATTTCCGCCAGACACTGACTTCACGTTCAACAAAACTGTAGCCTGACTGTTCATTCCTGAACTGATGTTGTTCCTTCCCGCCAGTTTCAGGTAAGTACTTTAACCGCCAGAAAGAAATTTCAGGTCAAAGGAGGCCGGGATTGACGCGGACCATTTCAGTGGTGCCCTATGATGAAAAATGGCCGGAAGCATTCGAGGCTGAGCGTCTGGTGATACAGGCCTTATTAGGGGAAGTTGCAGTGAATATTCATCACATTGGCAGCACTTCTGTTTCGGGTCTGGCAGCAAAGCCCGTGATCGACATACTGCTGGAAGTCTCTGATATTAACCAGCTGGATGAGTGTACCTCTGCCATGAGCAGCATCGGGTACAGTACCAGAGGTGAAAACGGCATTCCGGGACGCAGATATTTCACTAAAGGTGTCCATCTGCGTAGCCATCAGGTACATGCATTTTCAACCGGGGATGAGCAAATACTTCGCCACCTGGCTTTTCGGGATTATCTCCGAAAAAACAGTGGTATTGCTAAAATCTATGCGGAGATTAAGTCCACTGCCGCATTGCTCTGCAATAATAATTCACAACGTTATAGCTCTCTCAAAGCCGCGTTTATTGAGCATCATCTGCAACTCGCGCTGATTGACCTCAAGCGTTAAGTCCAGAATTCCAGTTGAGGGTCATCATGGCTTAATCTTTTCAGGGGCGTGTTAAATTCCAGTCATCCCGACTCAGCGTAAAAAGCATGCTTGCAGCCGCATCTGGCACATCATAGACATCGCGAATATGCCGAAGTCCGGCTTTAATCAGAACTTTTTGTGACGCCAGATGGTTTGCTCTAACCATTGCAGAGATTTCAGTGAGTTTTAACTCATTAAACCCATATCTGACTGCATATCTGGCAAACTCTGTCGCCAGCCCTTTCCCCCAGGATTCCGGCGAGAATCGATACCCCAGATTATTGATCCTGATATCAGCGAAGTTTCGGATACTCAGCCCTCCGAAGCCTACGATTCTGTCAGGCTCATCCCGAAGCGAAATAGCCCAATTACCGAAACCCTGTGTTTCCCAGTGGCTTATTGAGCGAGACAAGACATCACGTGCATGTTCAATATTCGGGTAAGGACCGGCTGGATTAAACACGTTCGTCGCAGGGTCACCATAAATCCTGAAAAGATCGCCTGCATCTGCTGCGCTGACTGGACGAAGGGCTAACCGCATGACGTCTGGCTGCAAAAGAACCTCCTGTGTTCGGTAAAGAAACGGGAAAACCTGAAAATAAACACAGTAAAAGGTGCCGGTCACCCAGTCAATACCTCACCTGAACAACGTTGTGATAACGTGATAGCAGTTATTTCATCGTACTTACGTCCCGGTAAGTCAAATTAACAGACGCCGCTACTGTTCTCGATTAATCCTCTTTTTATCGTCCGGACTTGTTTAAAGATCGTCTGCGATTAATGACTTAACTCAATTTAAAAAAAATGACTAATCGGGCTGAAGATATCGTGATTTCTGTCGAAAACATAATAAGAAAATAAGAACTAAAAGGGAGTGATAATAGAAGATATTTCTCCTGCACGTTCACCACGCTCTCTGGCAACCCAGCCGGGATTAACGCTCCTGCCTATTTCCCAGAGCAATAGACATTAAGTAGCCTGGCGGCACTGGAACAACGATGAATCGATATATTTCAGGAAGCAGAGACGTCCGGAACATGACCTACTGCATGATAAAGAGCCAACAACAACATGACGTCCCGGCGGCGTCTGTTTTGCATATTGCGGGAAATGAAAAATGAGCATCGTTTATATACCTGCCCTCATTCCCTTACTGATGAAAAAAGAGAATGAGAAAGGAAGCCCACTTACAGAGGATGAAGTCCGCCACATCCGGGATAACGCTACGTCTATCGAAGTGCCCCGTGATGTTGCTTTCACCATGGCTGAATGCCGGGGTTATTTTGATATCAATCCTGAACATTGCTGGCCGGAGTGGAGCGCATACCGGAGTAAGAATTTACTGTCTGCTGCGGACAACGGTTAACGGCATCGCGATGCACATCCTCACCTTACGCTTCAGCAACCGGTCTCAGGGCAGAGAACGCCATGCTGTAGTGTCTGTCATCGCCAAACCTGGGCTACGACGTATAGCCACGCAGCGGAAAAGCCGGTAGAGTATTATTTTTTCTCAGGTAAGGATTATTATGAATCGTAGCGAAGAAATCCTTGAAGCCGCAGAATATTGCATGCGACAGAAAGGCTTTTATCAGACATCGGTTCAGAGTATTGCCAGACAGGCAAATGTCAGCGTTGGCCTGATTTACAAATATTATAAAAATAAAGAAGCGATTATTGAGGCACTGATAAAGAGCGTCGTACAACGCATGATTGATTTATTAAAAGATGACCTCGACAATCTTGCCCAGGCTGGAAATGTCACCTATTCTGCGCACGACACTGTGTCAATCGATGTTGAAAAAAGCATTGCACTGCTTATTGATATCTCAGCAGAAGCCACACGTAATGAACGCATCCGTCAGATAATTTATGATGCCTGGCAGGCTTTGAAAGAGAACTTTATTATTCAGGAGCAGGCTATTAACCCGGCGCTTAATAAAGAGATTATTCAGACGCGCTTGTATATCATTTCACTTATTCTGGACGGCATGACTATACGCCGTTATATGAAGCAACGCGAAATCGAAGGCAGCTTTATGTCATTCCTTGATGCCATCAGCCAGGACATTAATCAGCAGAGTGTGGCGTAAATCAAGGAAACAGATGGCTGGCGAGGACGCTGTTGATTCTCGCTAACTCCTGCTGTTCAAGGTGTTTGTCACCAAACGTGCGGCAGGCCACCCCATCGACCAGCATAAGTAAAAACTGAATACGGTCGCTACGCTGCTGCGAACTTGCTGCTGGCATCTGTTGCTTAAATACGCTGTCCAGTTCCGTCATCAGCAATGCTTCTTCAAACGCAAGCATCTCGCGTACGGATGCATTTCGTGAGGCTTCCGAATACATTTCAAGTAATAAACAACGATCTGTGAAAGACCAGTCCTGCCAGAATTCGGACTCAGTATCGATAATACTGGATGTGCTGATTTTTAGTTGAAAGTTTTTCACTAAAAACATCCGCCAGTTTTCAGCAATATTTTTTATCGTTTCACTGACAATTAATTCTTTGCTCTCAAAATAGCGGTAAATCTGACCCGCGCCCAAACCCGACTCACGGCTAATATCGGCCATGCTTGCACCATGAAATCCGGATCGACTGAAACACTTTTTTGCCGCCGAGATTATCTGCTGCTGGCGCTGTTGTAAGAAATCATCATTATCTGACCTGCTCAAAATAACTCCTGATAATTGTACGTAATATCATCGTTTTTTTAATAATGTCTTATGTTACCCGAGGTAGGAGTAGGAGGGAATAATTGCTTTAAACTCTGACCTGTATGCGCTGGTCACCCCTGCTGACACCGGGAGTCGGCATTTGAGCGCCCACAGCATTGCCCTGCACGTTACAAAAGGCGCACACGCACCGAAGCCTGCGTGTGCGCCCGAACTACATTTTTAGTTCCGACTCCTGCAATGCCGTACCGCCACCCATCACTTTGTAAAACGTGTTCAGGTTTTGGAAGTACGCCAGCTCAACGCTTACCAGGCTTGTCCTGGCGGTATAAAGCGTACGCTGAGCGGTCAATGCATTGAGCCAGGTGTCCACTCCACGCTGATAACGCAGATCGGCCAGATGATAATAGGTCTGTGAAGCCACAACATTATTACGCTGGCTCATCAGTTGATCCTGGAGGGTGCCTCTTCGCGCCAGAGCATCTGCGACTTCCTGAAACGCGGTTTGCACCGACTTCTCGTACACCGCCACGTAATACTCTTTTTGCGCTTTGGTATAGTTCAGGTAAGCAACGTTGTAGCCCCCTTTAAAGATCGGGAGTGAAATACTGGGAGCAAATGACCAGATCCCCGCCCCGTTTTTGAACAGCGAAGAGAGATCGGCACTGCCGACCCCTCCGCTTGCCGTCAATGAAATACTCGGGAAGAAGTTTGCCCGTGCTGCGCCGATGTTGGCATTCGCCGCCTTCAGGTTGTGCTCAGCCTGCAACACATCAGGTCGATTGATCAGGGCTTCCGAGGACACCCCTGCCGGCACCTCTCGCAACGCCTGCCCCAGAGACTCAAGGTTTTGCGGCAGCAGGTTGTCAGGTACGCTTTTACCCACCACCAGGTCCAGGGCATTCTTATCCTGCGCCACGCTGGTAGTATAACTGGCGACATCTGCCTGCGCAGACTGCCAGGTGGTTTCCGCTGACGCCACATCCACCATTGATGCGACGCCGTTCTGCAGCCGTTTGCGCGTGACCTCCAGAGACTGACGGGCACTCTCTGCCGTCTCTTTTGCAATCTTCAGGTTACTGCGATCGGCCGCCAGCTGTAACCAGTAATCTGACGTGTTGTACAGTAACGTCAGACGCGTACTTCGTGCGCCTTCCAGCGTGCCAAGGTAGGTTTCATATTCCTGACGCGACAAACTTTGGTTTTTACCGAACAGGTCCAGCTCAAATGAGCTGACATTTCCCTCCGCAGAATAACTGTTGCCCAGCGCAGTTTGATTACCTTCTCCTGTCAGAGCCCGTGAGCGGGTCCCACTGACATCAGCACTCAGTGAAGGTAAGAGATTCGAACGCTGCTCACCAAACTGTGCGTGCGCCGATTTCACACTCGCGACGGCTTCACGCAAATCCCGGCTGTTATCCAGAGCCATGGCGACGACCTGCCGGAGGCGAGGATCCTGCACATAATCCTGCCAGCTGATATCGCGATAATTCACCGCGTCCTGTTGCAGTTTGCGGTAAGCTTCACCGTCAGGCGTTGCGGCAACGACAGCATTCTCAGGGCGGGCATAATGCGGATCGAGTGAAACGCATCCCGCAAGAAAACAGGGCAAAAACACCGCTAAAAGTTTCGCAGATAGTGTCATTATTCCTTCACCTTCGCAGCGGAATCAGTAGACGATATGTCGTCATGCGGCTTCGCCGGGAACAGTCGGCGGACCAGCACAAAGAACAGGGGAACAAAGAAGATGGCCAGCAGGGTCGCAGTTAAGGTCCCGCCAATAATACCGGTACCGATAGCGATACGGCTGTTTGCACCGGCACCGGAAGAGAGTGCCAGCGGCAGCACCCCGGCGGTAAACGCCAGCGAGGTCATAATGATGGGACGTAAACGCATCGTTGCTGCATGGGTCGCGGCCCTGACCAGACTCTCTCCTTTGCGATATTGCTCTTCAGCAAACTCCACGATCAGAATGGCATTCTTGGCCGACAGCCCAATAATAGTGAGCAACGCGACCTGAAAGTAAATGTCGTTTTCCAGCCCGCGCAGCGTAATGGCCAGTAGCGAACCGATGACGCCTAAAGGCACAACCATCATTACTGAAAAGGGCACTGACCAGCTCTCATACAGGGCCGCAAGGCACAGGAACACGACGATCAGTGAGATGCCATACAGTGACATTACCTGATTGCCTGAGAGCTTTTCCTGATAAGAGAGTCCACTCCACGAGAAGGTGTTACCGGCGGGTAACTTCGCCGCCAGTTTCTCCATTGCGGTGATGGCATCGCCGGAACTTTTGCCAGGAGCAGCTGCGCCTTCAATTTCGTAAGATGCCAGACCGTTATAACGTGACAGGACATCCGGACCATACGCCCAGTTCATTGAGGCAAAAGAAGAGAACGGCACCATGGTGGTGTTATTACTGCTATCCGTGCCGCGTACATGCCACTCATCAATATCTTCAGGCTTGCTGCGGAACTGTTGATCACCCTGCATGTAGACTTTTTTCACTCGCCCACGATCGGTAAAGTCATTAACGTAGCTCCCCCCAATGGCAGCACTTAACGTGCTGTTAATATCACTGAGGGTCAGACCCAGCGACTGCGCTTTAGCATCATCAATCATGACATCCAGCTGCGGCAGGCTCGGCAGCGAGTTGGCACGAACGGCCATGAGAACGGGGTCATGATTCGCGTCCGCAATAAGTTGATCACGCATTTCGAGGAGTTCGTCACGACTGGTCGCACCCCGCGCTTGCAGTTCAAATGTAAAGCCATTGGACTGGCCCAGCCCGGAAACCGAGGGAGGTGTCAGGACAAAAATTTGCGCATCGCGAATGCCCGACAGGGCCATCATCGCCCGGCCTGCAATGGCATCGGCGCTGTTCTCTCTGCCTTTACGTTCACTCCAGTTCTTTAAGGCGATAAAGCCAATTCCCGCGTTCTGACCACTCCCGGCAAAACTAAAACCGTTTACCAGCATGCTGATGTTAACGTTCGCTTTCTCCTGGGTGGCAAAGTATTGCTGAACCTGGCGACGTACTTCATTGGTCCGGTTCTCTGTCGCGCCTGGGGCCAGCTGGTACTGCACCATGATGTAACCCTGGTCTTCGGTAGGCAGGAAGCCCGTCGGCAGCCGCATATAGAGCACTGCACACCCAATCAGCAGCACGCCATAAAGAAGCAGATAACGCACTGAACGGTTGACGACATGGCCGACGCCCTTTTGATATCGCGTCTGGACATTTTCATAACTGCGATTAAACCAGCCGAAAAAGCCTTTGCTGCCGCTTTCATGATTGTGGGGTTTGAGCAGAGTTGCACAGAGTGCGGGTGTCAGCGTTAACGCCACAATGACTGACAGCACCATCGAGGAAACAATGGTGATGGAGAACTGACGGTAGATCACACCCGTCGATCCGCTGAAAAAGGTCATTGGCAGGAACACGGCAGAGAGCACCATCGCGATACCAATTAATGCGCCGGTGATCTCCTTCATCGATTTTTCCGTCGCCTGACGCGGGGGTAATCCCTCTTCACGCATGACGCGTTCGACGTTTTCGACCACCACGATCGCATCATCCACCAGTAAGCCGATAGCGAGTACCATACCGAACATCGTCAGGGTGTTAATCGAGTATCCAAAGAGGGATAGCACGCCAAAGGTACCCAGTAACACGACCGGAACCGCTACCGCCGGGATTAAAGTGGTGCGAGTGTTTTGCAGGAAAATAAACATCACAATGACGACTAAAATCACCGCTTCGATGAGCGTTTTCACCACTTCTTCAATCGAAATTTTTACGAAATCGGTGCTGTCGAGCGGATACGCGATCTCGTAGCCTGCAGGCATACTGCTGCGAAACTCATTAATCTTCGCTTTCACCTGCCCGGCGGTAGAGAGTGCATTGGCACCGGACGCCAGCTGAATGGCAATCGCGGATGCCGGATGGCCGTTCGCCAGAACGTTGAAACTGTAATCTTCATCACCCATTTCTACCCGAGCGACATCTCTCAGCCGCACCACCGAACCATCCGCCTGGCTTTTCAGGACGATATTGCGGAACTGCTCAGGCGTTTGAAGTCGTGACCGCGAGCGCACAGTCGCCACCAGTTGTTGTTCGTTGCTGGACGGTTGCGCCCCCAACTGCCCGGAGGAGACCTGGGTGTTCTGACTTTCCAGTGCCGTTGTGACATCGGATGGCATCAGGGAATAGGACGTCAGCTTGATGGGATTGAGCCAGATACGTATCGCATATTCAGACCCGAATACCTGCACACCGCCTACTCCGGGGACACGCGCCAGGCTGTCTTCCATGTTACTCACCATATAGTCGGCAACATCTGATAAGCTGCTTTTATTGGTTTTGTCGTACAACCCCATAATCAGCAAAAAATCACTCTGCGCTTTCTGCACCGTCACACCCTGTGACGTCACTGCGGTCGGCAGGCGGCTTTCTGCCTGCTGAACCTTGTTCTGAACCTGAACCTGAGCAATATCAGGATCGGTCCCCTGTTTGAACGTGACCGTGATTTTAACCTGGCCGGTGGACGCCGTGCTGCTGGCGTCGAAATAGAGCAAACCGTCCAGCCCGGTAAGCTGTTGTTCAATGACCTGGGTAACGCTGCTCTCCAGTGTTTCGGCGGAAGCGCCGGTATACGTTGCCTGGATACTGATTTGTGGTGGTGCGACATCCGGATACTGCGAAACCGGCAGGCTTCTGACGCTCAGGATACCGAACATCATAATACCAAGGGCAATCACCCAGGCGAAAACAGGACGACGAATAAAGAACTGAGCCAACATATTATTTGCCCTCGCGGATAGCAGCTTTACCGTCTGGCGTCACTTCGACGGCTTTGACATGCATGCCTGGCTGAACTTTAGCGCTGCCCTCAACAATCAGTTTGTCACCGCGTATCAGCCCTGAAGTAATCAACCATTTGTTGCCAATCACACGGTCGGCCACGACCTGCCGGCTTTCAACGTTGCTCTCGTTGTCGACCACCATTGCAGTGGCATTGCCTTTGGGATCCCGGCTAATTCCCTGTTGCGGTGCCAGAATGGCATCACTTTTAACGCCGTTGGTGACGCTGGCGCGCACATACATGCCCGGCAGGAGTTCATGTTGCGGATTCGGGAAAATCGCGCGTAGCGTGACCGTACCGGTGGCTTCATCGACCGAAACTTCCGTCAGCTCCAGCTTTCCAGGATATTCGTAGGTCGTGCCATCTTCCAGATTCACCGTTACGGGGACATCATCGGTACTCTGTTGCAGCGACGCCTGCTGGCGTTTGAGTTTCAGCAGTTGCACACTGGATTGCGTGAGATCGACATAGATAGGATCCAGCGCACGAATGGTTGCCAGTGCAGAGGTCTGGCTTGCCGTAACCAGTGCGCCAGGTGTCACGGATGAGATCCCGATACGGCCACCGATCGGCGCTTTGATTTGGGTGTAGTTCAGATTGATACGGGCATTTTCAACGGCAGCACGATATTGATCCACAGAGGCGACATTTTGTTGATACGTTGCCTGCGCATCATCGGCATCCTGTCGCGACACACCATTATCTTTAAGCAGTGCAGCATAGCGTTCGGCTTTCAATTTGCTGCTTTTCACCAGCGCCTTGGCATTTTTTAGCTGCCCTACGGCTTGATCGTAACTGGCCTGATAGCTGGCAGGATCGATTTGATAGAGTATCTGCCCGGCTTTAACTTCATCGCCCTCGGTAAACAGGCGTTTCTGAATGATGCCATCCACCTGTGGCCTGACATCTGACGTCATGCTGCCCGTAACCCGCCCGGCAAGCTGGCTATCCAGCGTCACAGATTCGGTTTTCAAGGTTTTAACACCCACTTCTGGGGTCATAACTGGTACTTGCTGATGACTGTTTTGATCGCAGGACGCCGCAATCATCACGAGTCCGGCGATCATACTGCGCTGAAAGTTTCTCATAGTTACCCTGTAATGAACGTTCATTCTCATTCTGCAGTTTAATTAATCATCAACAGGATGTATGTCAGCAAAACGAAAAGAAGAATTTCTGAACATAAAAATCCTGCCTGGTTGCAACCTCCAGCAGACCGGCAGGTCTATTACACCAACGGTTATCACTTACCTGAACCCTGGGCGGGTCTGTCTCAAACCGTAGCATTAAATGTTCATCGCCTTTCATGGCTGATTAATCAAAAGCGCTGCAGGGTAAGAGGGTATAATTTTCTGATAGTATTAAAATGAGCAGGGACGTTCGATAGGCCTTATTAAGTATTCGCTAAAATCTGCGAAATCTGTTCCTGAATATTGCTGGCTGCGGAGACATGATGATAGACAAAGATTCACTCACAGTGGCAATACTCTTTATTATTGCCTTTGTATTGTATTACATAAAAATGACGCGCAGCCTTTCAGGACACTTTATCTATTTTGATAAAAGAAAAAATAATCTCACATTGCGCCTGTCAATTTTTGGCACGCCGAGAGAGATGTCCGATCTGCGCAACGTGATCTCTTCGCTTAAACAATGCTTACAGGATCTTGAAAAGAAAAATTATCATAGCGTGACATTTGCATCACATCTGATCACTGATGAAATGATTGAAACAATTCAGCGTTTTACCCAGGAACAGGGTTACGCATTACAGGACGTCAGGTTCTGCTATACATCAAAATGGCAACGCTTCATCATTCCACTTAAAATGCTCCTGTTTCATTTCACTGTGACGTTTGCTAACCCAACCACGACAACATTCACTGTCGTATTTAATCAGCGTCATGACGCCGGGTTTGATAATATTTATGTTGGTAAGTGAGATGCTCTCTGCTGCCGCATATCAGAATATGTCTCTGCAATGAAGAGCCGATGCTGTATTGATGTAGAAGCCTGGCAGAGCCAAAGCACAGTTCTATGTTGTTAATTTTGATGTAGTGTTTGAAAGTCACACGCGCTTTACTCTCTGATGCGCCACTCCTCGTTGCAAATCACACCCGCCAACGTTAATCTATACGAAACGTATACATTTCATATAAGGTTTGTATGGGTATCGTAAAAATTTCCGACCTGATGCATGAGAATCTCCGCATCGCCAGCCAGGCGATGAGCCGCTCGATCAATGCCCAGGCAGAACACTGGCTTAAGCTTGGCATGCTGGCTGAACTCTATCCGCAGCAGACTCAACACCAACTGGCGCAAATGCTGATCCGGCTTGAACTGGAAGGCAGCGCTGATATTCGCAGTATGCTCCCAAAAGAGAGCCTCATCCCACAAGGAGACGTGTCATGAACACCGTTAAAATACATAGCGCAGCGGAAATTGAAATGGCCCGCGCAGCCGGACACGCT
Source organism: Pantoea sp. Cr_R13 (assembly GCF_029222565.1). Classification (NCBI taxonomy): domain Bacteria; kingdom Pseudomonadati; phylum Pseudomonadota; class Gammaproteobacteria; order Enterobacterales; family Erwiniaceae; genus Pantoea; species Pantoea sp. Cr_R13. The sequence goes on along the minus strand of NZ_JARHXL010000009.1, from coordinate 351,846 downwards.
GCGGCTCAGGTACTGGCGATGATCACGCCTCATGTGCGTCCCGGTATCACCACGGAAGAGCTTGATGATATCTGCCACGACTTCATTGTGAATGAACTTAAGGTGACACCCGCGAACATTGGCTATCACGGCTATACCCGCACCACCTGCACATCGGTAAATCATGTGGTATGCCACGGTATTCCGGCCAGTAAGAAGCTTAAGGATGGCGATATTGTGAATATCGATGTGGCGGTCATCAAAGATGGCTGGTACGGCGATACCAGCCGCATGTACTTTGTCGGCACCCCATCAGTCCGGGCCAAACGTCTGGTTGAGATCACCTATCAGTCGATGGTTGCGGGTATTAAAACGGTTCGTCCTGGCGCGACGCTGGGTGATGTGGGTGCAGCAATTCAGCGTGTTGCGGAAGCCGCAGGCTTCTCGGTGGTCCGTGAATATTGCGGTCACGGCGTTGGTGAGATCTACCACACCGACCCGCAGGTGCTGCACTACGGCACACCAGGCGAAGGGATGCCATTGAAAGCCGGCATGATTTTCACCATTGAACCGATGATCAACGCCGGTAAAGCAGGCACCAGCGTACTGTCAGATGGGTGGACGGTGGTCACGAAAGATCGCTCGCTTTCCGCGCAATGGGAACATACCGTCGCAGTGACTGAAGAAGGTTTTGATCTGCTGACGCCGTGGCCTGAAGGTACCGGCGACTACCCCGCAATTTAATCCCACCGCCTGAGACACTGTCTCAGGCGGTGTTCTCTATCTGCTTCTGACTTCATTCAGCGTTTCCAGCGTGCCCGAATGCCAGACCTGTATGTTATTACGACCGGCCCGCTTAACCTGATACAGCGCTTCATCAGCGCATCTCAGCCATTGATGAATTGATCCCGCATCACATGCCGGTGCAATTCCAATACTCACCGAGCACTGAAAAGTGGGAGACGCTGGCAGCCGGAGCAGCGCAATGCCCTGTTTAATCTGCTCTGCCAGCAGCGTAATGCTGGCTTCGTCTGCATCGCGCACAATGACACATAACTCATCCCCCCCGAAACGGGCAGGAATATCTTTCAGCCCGACGCTATTACGCAGCAGCGCCGAGATTTCTGCCAGTAGAAAGTCACCAGCCTCATGCCCAAAGGTGTCATTCACCTGCTTGAAATGATCAACATCCAGCAGCATTAGCCAGGCTTTACCCTCACCTCGCTGGGTGCGCAAAAACTCACTTTCCAGACGCTGCTCAAACAGACGACGATTTGGGATTTCTAGCCCGGGATCCATCAGTGCAATACGTTCCAGCTCGCGGTTTTTTTTGCGCAGACTCAGAGTCAGATTATGTGACACCACGCTGAGTGCCAGCAGATATCCGCTGGCCAGCGGCAAGGTCAGCCAGACTGTCCGGGGGCTGAAATTAAGCAGAATGGGCGCCTTTTCCACCAGCCACGCTAGCATGAAGGTAAACAGAAAAGCTTTTATTGCGGATTTTAGCTGACCCCAGCCCCCAGCCGAATAGCGGTCAGAGATTAGTACAGCCATGATAATAATTGAGGGCAACGGGCTTAGCGCCATGTTAGCAACCCAGAATCCGCCAAAGGCGGCATCCAGCGTTAAACTTTTGCGTTCAAATCCAGTGGGGTCGCGGGATCGCAGCGCCAGTCGGTACGCTGCATAAGGCCAGACAAACGCGTTAGTAAACAATAAGGCGCAGACCTGCGGGCACATTCCCCTCTCCATCAGGACAGAAAGAATGGGCAGAAAACAGAGAAAGGTACCAAGCTGGCGCATCATAAACATTCGCCGGACAAATCGCGTCGAACGTCGCTTCAGTTGTACATCATCGGGGGTGTAATAATTCATACGCGCACTGAAGCAGTTACAGGTCAGGTAAGTTTATCGGTAAATGAAGAAAGATTGTGAATTATTTGCAGATTATTCTTATTGCCCGCACGTAATTTAACTATGCGGTGGAATTAAATTACGGGACCGGAAACAGCGGTGAGGGATTGCCACGCGTCGTGAATAACGCGCGGCTCTCTGAAGCAGATTATCTGCGGCCTTTAACGATTGAGGCAGACCAGTTGAAATCGCTGACTTCGCTGGCGGTCAATGAAGAGGGTTTCTTTTTACGAAGCGGCTTTTTTTGCGCTTTTAGCGCCAGCGCTTTTTCCTTCTCCAGTTTACTGGTCATGACGATCTGACGTGCTTCACTATTAAATTCTTTTTCTTTCTTGCTATCAGGCTCTTTACCGGTTCGTTGACGGTACTTCTCTGCCAGTCCCTTGTAGGTTTGCTCGACGGCCAGACGTTCATCAGCGTTGAACTGATCAATTGAAATCATCTTCTTATCGTTCATAGCGGCATGTCCTGTGGCGAGTTATTCAGGCAAGTGTACCGCATTTGCCGTTCGTAAATGCAGGGAATGGCATTAATCCGTCGACGTGATAGTTTCATGAGCCTTCCGGCAGGACAAATACGCCTGATCATATTCGTAAGCCTGACTCAATCAGGCTTCTTTCTTAATATAAAACTAATGTTCATCAGGTTTAATGGTAGTGACCACGTACCGCCAGAGAGCAGAACCAATGATAAGAGAGACCGATCGCCTGTCACAGGCGTTATTACGGCGGCATGGGATTGGCATTAAACAGAAACGCATACACTTCAGAGGCAGAGATCTGCTGTTTCAGTTGCACAACGCCCGCTATGATGTTTTCAATGGTGACCGCTGTATTGCGACTGTAGAAACTAACAATATCAATGAAGCCATTAAGCAGTTTAAAGCGCTGGATAACCCTGATGAGAAATAACCCTGCCTGATCATGGCCAGTTTCAGAGGGATCACGCCGTCAGAACCGTGTGCGTTGTGGTGCAGGATAATCAGGATGCTCGAGTTTCGAGGGTTTGTAAGACGGTATATGGCGTGCAGCATGCCGATAACGCCGTTGCAGCCCTGCTGCACGATCAGCCGATGCGTCGCGAAGAAGATAATGCCGCACAGTCGTATGCAACGGAATCAGTGGAAAGCAGTCTGTTGCGCCTGTCTACCTGGTAAGCCGGAGAGTGTTCATCCGGTTCAACGCCAAATTTAGTGTTAATTCAAACCGTGCTGATTAGAATAAAGCAAACTCCCCGAATACAGGTTTCTGATGAAAATCACCATTCACAAAGAAGATGAGCTGTTTATGCAAAACTTCTTTGATGCACCCTGCCACACTCTCGAAACAGAATCGCCGCAGGCTCAAAAAATTGCGCAATCTCTTCAGCTGGCCATTCAGCAAAAAGGTGCAGAAGCCGATGGCGACTGGAAACGTAGCCTGACGTTTCTGCTGCTGTTTCTCTTTCTGTATGCTGCGCTGGGTGCCTCACTGACGCTTGATCTCAGCGCCCCGGGCACGGGCCATAAAAGTATTGCCTATGCGCTGGAAGCGATTCCGGTACTCATCGCCTTCTCCGGTGTCTTCATCTCTATTCTCTATCTTTTCCTGACTCGCGCCAGTGCGCGTAAACAGCGTAATTGGGAAAAGACGATTCTGGTGCTGGAGAAATACGCCATCGGAAACCTGTTCAAGGTGACACACACCCAGGGCGGCGGCACCAGCAATTACTCCGTGCCTAACCTCTCCATTTCGCTGGCGATGTTTATCTGTGTAACCTGGCTGGTGATTTATAACTATCTTACATTCACCACCAGCGGTGTATTCGGTAGTGTGATTTCGCTGTTCATCAGCACCATGGTGTATGTGATTCTGGATATTCAGTTGCTTAAGCCTTTCATCCATGTGATGGATAAAGATGAATCAGAAAAGCGTGATGCGGATAAAGAACAGGATTAACTAAGATCATCTTCGGTATCAGGATACCCGGCCACAGTGAGCCGGGTATTTTTTTGCCACAAACTGGCCATTTTTACTGGCAGGCCCATTTTTGCAATGAATCCAATGGAACGCGTAATGAAAGAAACTTTTAGTATGTTGTAACTATATGACCACCTTATTATACCCCACTTAGCGCTAACGAATCTCCGCCAGAAAGCCCGCGTTGATAGCGGGCCTGCCGTCATTACCAGTAAGTTTTCTGCATTTCGATAACGAAACGGTATTTCACGTCACCGATCAGCATACGTTCAAAGGCTTTTTCAACGTCTTCACCGGTGATCATCTCAACGTCAGCCGTGATGTTGTGCTGACCGCAGAAGTCGAGCATCTGCTGCGTCTCCTTAATGCTGCCAATTGAGGTGCCGCTAATACTCAGGCGGCGAAACACCATTGGGGTGACATTCGGGGACTTATGCGGTTGATCGGGGATGCCGACCAGCACCAGCTGACCATTGGTCTTCAGCGCATTAAGGTAAGGATCGAGATCATGAGGCGCAGCCACACAGTCCAGAATGATATCCAGGTAGGCCTGACACTCTGCCATTTGTGCCGCGTCTCGCGAGATGACCACGTTTTTAGCACCCAGACGACGCGCATCTGCACCTTTCGCCGGAGAAGTGGTAAACAGAGTGACTTCTGCACCCAGTGCGCTGGCGAGCTTAACCGCCATGTGTCCCAGTCCGCCAAGGCCGATAACACCTACGCGGTCGCCTGCTTTGACATTAAAATACTGCAACGGTGACCAGACAGTCACACCTGCACACAACAGCGGTGCCACAGCGCTCAGCGCCAGATTGTCGGGTACCGTCACCACAAAATGCTGGTCGGCAATGACATGCTGCGCATACCCGCCAAAGGTGGTATTGCCGGTGTATTTGTCGGTACCGTTATAGGTTGGCGTGAAGCCCGCCTCGCAATATTGCTCTTCCTGCTGCTGGCAAAAATGGCATTCACGGCATGAATCGACCATAACACCCACACCCACCGTATCTCCGACAGAAAAGCGAGTGACGTTGTCACCTTTATCCACCACGCGCCCCACAATCTCATGACCGGGAACCAGCGGATAGCGGCTCACGCCCCATTCATTGCGTGCCATATGAAGGTCAGAATGACAGACGCCACAATACAGGATTTCGATTTTGACATCGTCAGCCTGCACGTCACGTAACTCAATCTGACCCGCCTTTAACGGTTGATCTGACTGGGTGGCTACCAGCGCGTTAATTTTCATCTGTTGCCTCTTCTCATCTGATGGTCGTAAAGAAAGCGGCCCACTATAGACATGCAGGAACCTGTTTGGTAGTAGTTACCTTTTGGTTACCATGAATGTGAGGAGAGACTGTGCCGGTCTGGGTTGAAGGAAAACTTTATTTTTATGCAGACTCACCACCACGTCGCCTGCTTGAGCTCTTTTCCGTGAAATGGAGCACGATGGTGCTGCATGCGCTTTATCACTGGCCGGAAAATCGGGCGCGCACAGGGGAACTGGAGCGCAGCCTGCAGGGAATTTCAAAGAAGATGCTGATTCAGACGCTGCGCGAGCTTGAGCAGCGCGGGCTGGTGTCGCGTCATGTCTGGCAGGTTGTCCCGCCGAAAGTGGAGTACAGCCTCACACCACTCGGCCATACCTTTGCAGAACCGATTGAGCAGATGTATGAATGGGGTCTGGAGAATCAGGCTGCGCTGGATGAAATGGAAAATCATGTGCGCAGCCATCAGGAGAGTGGCGGAGATGACCGCCAGTGATGCACGTTACGGATTAATCAAACGGGAATTCGCGCGCCAGCACGCGTGCAATCACATTTAGCGCGCCTTCGTCGTTGTTGCTCTGAGTCTGATAGTGCGCCACGGCGGCGACAGACTCAGCAGCATTCGCCATCGAGAAGCTATAGCAGGCCTGACGCAGCATCTCAATGTCATTGGCGCTATCACCAATCGCCAGCACTTCACAGTCACTGATGCCCCACTTTTCCTGTAGTAGCGCAATGCCGTGTGCTTTATGGCAACCGGGAATGATGAGGTCGATAAAGCCAAAGCCGCTGGAGACCGGATGCATGATGTTTTCCAGCTCGCCAAGTGTGGCGTGCAGTCTTTGCAGCAGTGCATTTACGCCTTCGTGCTCCAGCTTCAGCGAGAACTTGAAAATGGTGTCGTCGATGGCATAAAGGTCATCACGTTTTTCGAGTCGGTGATAATGGTTTGCCAGTTGCGCCATCATCTCGTCTGAAGCGGATGCGTGTACATACGCACCATTACGTCCGCAGACCACAACCGCGATGTCAGGTTCATGCGCCAGGATATCGAGGATCTTATGCACTTTCTCCTGCGCTAACTCGCCGCAGAAAATCTCTTCATTGCAGTCCGAAACCCACGCACCATTTTCCGCCACAAACGCGATTTCATCTTTAATGTCGGGAAAATAGCGCTGGAGCTGGTAATACTGATTCCCGCTCGCCACCACAAAACGAATGCCCTTCTGCTTCAGCAGCGCATACTGACGTGAAAACCGCTGGACGTTGTACTGCTTATTGTCGTCCAGAAAGGTGCCATCCATATCCACCGCAATCATCTTAACCGCCATTTCGCCTGCCCCTTTACGTTCGCCGTTCTGTCCTTTCGGCTGATTGATTTGATTCATAAAGCTTACTCGCTGTGTGGATTAATGAGAATGCAAATAGTGACATTGCTAACGGATTTCAGAGCGTTCCGGTTCATCAGTTGTGTTAGCGCGCACGGTTTATGTCGTTAAAAGAATGTTAAGCTCAACGACACGTTACGAATGAAGATTATTTAAATTACATTCGAAACTCAACCATGAAAATAAAGGAGCAGAATATGATCCGTGATGAAACCCTGGCTACCCCATTACCTGACGACGTCAAAACCGCTATCCGAGAAATGAAACAGCAGTTACGTCAACAAATCGGCGATGTTGATGCTCTGTTCAAACAGGTCTGCGACAACGTCACCACTGCCATTGCGCAGGCAAAAACAGAGGAAGCGCAAACCGGTACGGCCTGGCCGGTCGTGCCAATGCAGGACATTACTGAAGGAAGGGTTTCAGATGAAACCCGGTTGCTGATTAAACGTCGCGGTTGTGTGGTGATTAAGCAGCATTTTGCACGAAATCAGGCTCTGGCCTGGGATAAGTCGATGCTCGACTATCTGGATCACAATCATTTTGATGAACAGTATCGTGGGCCCGGTGATGACTTTTTTGGCACCCTGGCTGCCTCCCGTCCTGAAATCTATCCCATCTACTGGTCGCAGGCGCAAATGCAGGCGCGGCAGAGCCCGGCAATGGCGGAGGCACAATCTTTTCTTAACCGGCTATGGACATTTAATTCCCAGGGCAAGCAGTGGTTTGATCCGGATGTCAGCGTTATCTATCCCGATCGCATCCGTCGTCGCTTGCCGGGTACAACCTCTAAAGGCCTGGGTGCCCACACCGATTCAGGAGCACTTGAACGCTGGTTGCTGCCCGCTTATCAGCAGGTTTTCAGTAAGCTGTTCCACGGTGAATTTGCCGCATACGATCCCTGGGACGCGGCCCACCGTACCGAAGTAAACGAATATGATCTGCCAGGCACCACCAAATGTTCTGTGTTTCGCACCTTTCAGGGCTGGACCGCGCTCTCCGATATGATCCCCGGTCAGGGCCTGTTGCATGTGGTGCCGGTGCCGCAGGCGATGGCTTACGTTTTGCTGCGTCCGCTGCTTTCGGATGTGCCTGAAGATGAGTTGTGCGGTGTGGCGCCGGGTCGGGTATTGCCCGTTAATGAACAGTGGCATCCGCACCTGATTGCCGGGCTCTGTTCAATACCGGCTCTTGAGGCGGGTGATTCCGTGTGGTGGCACTGTGATGTGATTCACGCCGTTGCACCGGTTGAGAACCAACAAGGCTGGGGCAACGTGATGTATATCCCCGCAGCACCGATGTGTGAGAAAAACCGCGCTTATGCCCGTCGGGTTGCAGAGGCACTGGAGCAGGGACGTTCACCGGGCGATTTCCCGCCTGAAGACTATGAAGCAGAATGGGAGCAACGTTTCATGCCGGAAGATCTCAACCTCAATGGCCGACGCTCTCTGGATTTAGCCTGACGCAACCCCGCGTCGCGCACCGGCGCGGGATAATCCCTGTTACACTGCCTCTTTTATTTAACGGCGAAGCGCGATTATGAACCCGCGACATCATCAGATAATTCAATTAGTTAATGACCGGGGCAGCGTAACTGTCAGTGAACTGGCCCAGCATACGGGTGTTTCGGAAGTGACGGTGCGCCAGGATCTTACACTGCTGGAACGTGATCGGCTGCTTCGCCGGGTTCATGGCTCTGCGCTGGCACTGGATAGCGATAACGTCGGCACACGCATGAATACCCGTTATTCCACCAAGCAGGCGCTGGCAAAACATGCGGCCAGCCTGGTGCAGGCGGGTGAGTCGGTTTTCATCGAAGGGGGCAGTACCAATGCGCTGCTGGCGCGGACGCTGGCTGATCGTGCGGACCTTACGCTGATTACCGTCAGCCACTATATTGCCCAGCTTCTGCGGGAGGCTGCCTGTGAAGTGATTGTGCTTGGCGGATTATTGCAGAAAAGCAGTGAATCCGTTGTGGGTCCGCTGACGCGTTATTCCATTCAGCAGGTCCATTTTCATAAAGCGTTTGTTGGCGTGGATGGCTGGCATCCGGAGACGGGTTTCACCGGCCGCAACATGCTGCGCTGTGATGTAGTAGATGCAGTGCTGGCGAAAGGCGCTGAAAGCTATGCGCTGACTGACGCGTCAAAATTTGGTCAGATTCACCCCTATCCGCTCTCATCCGGCTTTCAGGTCGGGCATGTAATTACTGATGAGACACTGGATTCCGCGACGGTCGTGCAACTCAGCGCACAGGGGATCGAGGTGATACAGATCGCGATAGGTTAAGCAGGCCAGGGGCCTTTAGTCACGGAGTCCCGCATCATCAGGCTGGCCGTGAAAGGCGCCTGAGTCTGCCAGTCACCCCCGTCCAGCATGGTTACCAGACGGTTGATCGTCTCGTCGATCATTTCTGTGACCGGTAGCTTCATACTCGATAATGACGGCGTGATATAGGGTGCCAGCGGGATATCATCAAAGCCTATTACCGAGACCTGATCGGGTACTGCAATGTTGCACTCGGTCAGGCGTTTGATTGCACCAATCGCCATCTCATCATTACTCGCCACCAGCGCAGTAAATGACACGTTGCGCTCAAGGAGCGTGTCGACGGCTGCCATACCGCTCTGCGCCGTCCATTTACCCGCCACAATATGGCGGTCGTCGGCGTTAAGGCCCTTTGAAGCCAGCGCAGCACGATAACCGTTAAGGCGCTCAACACCGGTCGGAGAATCCTGCGAACCGGTAATAAATGCGATATCGCGGTGTCCCTGGTTCAGCAGATACCCCACGGCCGTGGCACTGCTGGCGTGCTGATCGCTGTAAATGCAGTAGCTGTGATTGACGCGCAGCCGCCGGTTAATAACCAGAATGGGCTGTTTGTGGCTGGAGATAATCGCATCCAGCGCGTCAATGCTCAGGAAGCGCGGATAGATGATGATGCCGTCACAGCGCAGATCGAGCAGAAACTGAATGGCCGCCTCTTCCTGCCCGGCGGTGTGCTTGCCGTCCGCCAGAATCAGCTGACGGCCCTGCTGCTCCATCATGCGTGCGGAGTGGGCCATTAACTCAGTAAAGTAGCTGCCGCTGTAGAGCGTGTTGGTGATGACCAGTCCGATTGTCTGAGACGTTTTAGTCGCCAGATTGCGGGCCAGCAAATTAGGCCGATACCCGGTTTCTGCAATAGCCTTCAACACCCTTTCACGCTTCTCTTGTCCGACGTAGCCATTACCTGAGAGCACACGTGACACTGTCGCTTTTGAAACGCCCGCCTTAATTGCTACTTCCTGAATCGTTGTCATCGTGATGCTCCTTTGCTACGTCGTCCTGCAGTCTACCTAAGCCTCTCAATATTGGAAATATTTACCCGGTATGCATACGCACATCATTGCATTTAGCAGGTGATGAACTTCACAAAATAGAAATCTGCCCGATTTATACTCTTGTCGCCGCACGTAAAGACCTTCATGATTTTGTGAAACCGGTTTCCTATTTGTCTGCTTACAGGCATTAAAAACATAAAAATTTTGACCGATTTACCCTACAGAGAAGAGCGATCATGCCCATGAACTATGCCGAGGTGTCACGCGCCATTGTCGATGCGCTTGGCGGCCTCACCAATATCGAAGCCGTCACTCACTGCATGACCCGCCTGCGTTTTGTCCTGAAAGATCAAACACAGGTCGACTATCCACGTCTTAAAGCCATCACTGGTGTCATGGGCGTGGTACACAACGATACCCAGTGCCAGGTGATCATCGGGAATAACGTATCGCAGGCTTACCAGGCGGTGCTGGAACTGGGATCGCCCGGCGCAGCATCGACTGTGCCGGTAAAACGCAAAATCACGCTTAAAGGTATTGGCGCAGGTATTCTGGATGCGCTGGTGGGCACCATGTCGCCACTGATCCCAGCCATTATTGGTGGGTCCATGGTGAAACTGCTGGCGATGATTCTTGATATGGCGGGCGTGTTTGAAAAAGGTTCATCAACGCTGGTGATCCTCAACGTCATTGGCGACGGCGCATTCTTCTTTCTGCCGATCATGGTTGCCGCCTCAGCGGCGCTGAAGTTCAAAACTAATATGTCGCTGGCGATTGCCATTGCCGGCGTTCTGGTCCATCCAAATTTTGTTGAGCTGATGGCAAAAGCGGCTCAGGGTCAGCCGGTCGAGTTCGCTTTCATCCCGGTCACCGCGGTGAAATACACCTACACGGTGATTCCGGCGCTGGTGATGACGTGGATCCTGTCACACATTGAGCGAGGCGTGGATCGCATCACCCCTGCGGTCACTAAAAACTTCCTGAAACCGATGCTGATTGTGCTCATTGCGGCACCCATTGCGATTGTGCTGATTGGCCCGATTGGTATCTGGATCGGCAGCGGCATCTCCGCGCTGGTTTATACCGTGCATGGCTATCTTGGCTGGCTGTCTGTTGCGATTATGGGCGCTATCTGGCCGCTGCTGGTGATGACTGGTATGCACCGGGTTTTCACACCAACCATTATCCAGACCATTGCCGAAACTGGCAAAGAAGGCATGGTGATGCCGTCAGAGATCGGCGCCAACCTGTCGCTGGGCGGATCGTCGCTGGCGGTGGCGTTCCGCACTAAAAACCGTGAACTGCGCCAGACAGCACTGGCAGCTGCGGCATCAGCCATCATTGCAGGGATTTCAGAACCGGCGCTGTATGGCGTTGCAGTGCGCCTGAAACGCCCACTGATCGCCTGTCTGATCAGTGGTTTTATCTGCGGCGCGGTTGCGGGCATTGGCGGGCTGGCCAGCCACTCGATGGCCTCACCCGGCCTCTTTACCAGCGTACAGTTCTTCGATCCCACCAATCCCATGAGTATTGTCTGGGTCGGTGCGGTCATGGTGCTCTCGGTAGTGTTGTCATTCGTGCTGACGCTACTGTTAGGCTTCGAGGATATTCCTGAGACAGAACCCGAAAGCGCTGCGCAACCTGCGCCTGCTACCGAACGCGCTAACGCGATCAATAGCCATTAGGAAAAGGGTCAGGCTGACCCAAAAAAGAGGATTGCATGTCTGATTCAAGGTTCCCGCAAGGGTTTTTATGGGGCGGCGCGCTGGCCGCTAACCAGAGTGAAGGTGGTTTTCGTGAGGGCGGAAAGGGCTTAACCACCGTCGATATGATCCCGCATGGCCCAAACCGGATGCCGGTTAAACTGGGTCTGGAAAAACGTTTTGCCCTGCGTGACGACGAGTTCTATCCCAGTCATGACGCTATCGATTTCTATCACCGCTATCCGGAAGATATTGCGCTGATGGCCGAAATGGGGTTCAGCGTGTTCCGCACCTCAATTGCCTGGAGCCGGCTCTATCCTAACGGTGACGAACTGACGCCTAATCCGGAAGGCATTGCGTTTTATCGTGCGGTCTTTGAGGAGTGCCGGAAATACAATATCGAACCGCTGGTCACGCTTTGCCATTTTGATGTGCCGATGCATCTGGTTACGGAATATGGCTCATGGCGCAATCGCAAAATGGTCGATTTTTTTGCCCGTTACGCACGAAGCTGTTTCGAGGCGTTTGATGGACTGGTGAAATACTGGCTGACCTTCAACGAGATCAATATCCTGCTGCACAGTCCGTTTTCCGGGGCTGGCCTGGTCTTTGAACCCGGCGAGAATAGAGACCAGGTAAAATATCAGGCAGCACATCATGAACTGGTTGCCAGCGCGCTGGTTACGCGAATCGCGCATGAAGTGAATCCGGTCAATCAGGTCGGCTGTATGCTGGCCGGCGGCAATTTCTATCCCTGGTCGAGCAAACCGGAAGATGTCTGGGCTGCACTGGAGAAAGACCGCGAAAACCTCTTTTTTATAGATGTGCAGGCGCGCGGTGCCTATCCGGCTTATGCGGCCCGCGTGTTCCGTGAAAAAGGGGTGACGCTGGAGATCGCTGACGGTGATGCCGACATTCTGAAAAACAGCGTCGATTTTGTCTCATTCAGTTACTACGCTTCGCGCTGCGCATCGGCAGAGATGAACGAGCAGAACAGTAGCGCCGCCAACGTGGTGAAATCACTGACCAATCCCCATGTGCCACGCAGTGACTGGGGCTGGGGCATCGATCCGCTGGGGTTACGCATCACGATGAACATGATGTATGACCGCTATCAGAAGCCCCTCTTCCTGGTGGAGAATGGCCTGGGCGCACGCGATGAAGTCGACGCGAACGGCGAGATTAATGACGATTACCGCATCAGCTATCTGCGTGAACATATCCGCGCGATGGGCGACGCCATTGAAGATGGTGTACCGGTGATGGGTTATACCAGCTGGGGCTGTATCGATCTGGTTGCCGCCTCGACCGGCGAAATGAGCAAGCGCTACGGTTTCGTCTACGTTGACCGCGACGATCTGGGCAACGGCACGCTGGCGCGTACCCGAAAAAAATCATTCTGGTGGTATAAGAAAGTGATTGCCAGTAATGGCGCAGATCTTGAGTGACACTGTCACTTAATAAGTACATCTGAATGCACTGTTGCGTAGCAAACGTGCCTGAGCATAACACTGACGCATGCGTTGTGTTCAGGCACTAATTATCGTATAACGAATGTCTCCGAGGGGTGTCCTGTCATGGGCTGAGATGGCGAAAGCCGAACCCTTTGAACCTGATCTGGGTCATGCCAGCGAAGGGACGGGTCGGCAGATTTTCTGTCTCATTTCCTGCACTATCCCCTGTTCCAGACCGTATGCCCGGATCTCCCTTTTAATGGAGATCCTATGTCACATCCGCTTTTCGAGACCGGTTTCTATGGTCGTCTGCGCCAGCAGGCGGGCACGCAATGGCACGCCTATGTGAGGCACGATTTTGTGCAGCAACTCGGTCAGGGTACGCTGCCTCCTGCCGCCTTCCGTCACTATCTCACCCAGGATTATCTGTTCCTGCTCCACTTCGCCCGTGCCTGGGGTCTGCTGATCAGCAAACTCTCTGAGCCTGAAGCTTTACGACGCGGTACGGCATCACTTAACGCGATTATCGGTGAATTGCCGCTGCATCTCGCTTACTGCCAGCAATGGGGCATCGGTGAGGCAACAATGGCACGCGAACCCGAGGCAGCGGAAACGCTCAATTACACCCGTTATGTGCTGGATGCCGGTCACACCGGCGATGCACTGGAGCTCATAACGGCGCTGATGCCGTGTGTTGCCGGTTATGCTGAAATCGGCCTGACTTTACTGGATGATCCTGCGACCCGCGTTGAGGGCAATCCTTACGCCGAATGGATTAAAAATTATGGCGATGAAGCCTATCTGGCGGGGGTGGGCTCGTCACTGATACTTTTTGAAACGCTGGCTCAGCAGCGCGCCGGAGAACAACGTTTTGATCGGCTGGCGGAGATTTTCACCACTGCGACCCGGCTGGAAGCAGCATTCTGGCAGATGGGGATAGATCACGCTGCCGATCTTCGGGTCAGACCATGAGCCAGCTGTGCAATGCCACACCGCCAGGTATTTCAGTTCGCCAGCTCTGCCTGACGCTGGGTCAGCAACAACTTTTCAGTCAGCTTAATCTGGAGATCACCGGGGGTAAATTTACGGCGTTACTGGGCACCAGCGGTGCAGGCAAAAGCAGCCTGATGCGTGTCATTGCCGGTCTGACGCCACCGACCTCGGGACAGATTAGCGGCAGCGATGGCCTGCCGCTGACCGGACGCATCGCCTGGATGGGGCAGCAGGATTTGCTCTATCCGTGGCTGACGATTGAGCAAAATGTCTGCCTGGCCAGTCGGCTTAAAGGTGAGAAAGCCGATCGCGACTGGGCGCAATATCTGCTGGCAAGGGTTGGGCTGAGCCAGAGCGCCCGCGCGCGGCCCGCTACACTCTCCGGCGGGATGCGTCAGCGCGCTGCGCTGGCCCGCACTCTCTACACGCGTCAGCCTGTTGTGTTAATGGATGAGCCATTCTCCGCACTGGATGCATTGACCCGTCATCAGATTCAGACGCTGGCGGCGGAGGTGCTGGTTGGTCACACGGTGCTGCTGATCACCCACGATGCCGCCGAAGCCTGTCGTCTCAGTCATCACCTGCTGGTGATGGGCACGGCGGGAATCGAAGCCTCTCCACCACTACTGGGCCTGCCGCCCAGAGCAGCCGATGACGCCGGCTTAATACGAAGTCAGGCCGCACTGTTGAAACAGCTAAGTGGAATAGCCAGATGAGTACACGTTTTGTCCGTTTTCGTCGTGGAATTACGCTGTTTGTCGGTCTGATTGCAGCATGGTGGCTGGCCACGCTGACCTGCATTCCCGCCTTTCTGCTGCCCTCGCCCGCTGCAGTCGCTATTGCGCTGTGGCATAACGCTCACTATCTCAGCTATCACACTCTGATTACCCTGACCGAGATCCTCAGCGGCATGGCGCTCGGCGTGCTGCTGGGTGGTGTGCTGGCGCTGGGCATGACCTATTCACCGTGGTTACAGCGCTGGATGATGCCGCTGGTGATCACCAGCCAGGCGATTCCGGTATTTGCGCTGGCTCCGCTGCTGGTTCTCTGGTTTGGCTTTGGCATGAGCGCCAAAGTCGCGATGGCCGTGCTGGTGATCTTCTTCCCGGTAACCTCCAGCTTTTTTGATGGCCTGCGCCGCGTTACGCCCGGCTATCTTGACCTGGCTCGCACTATGGGCGCTTCCCCATCAGCACAACTGCGCCATGTCAGGCTGCAAGCGGCGCTGCCTGCGCTGGGTTCAGGGTTACGGATGGCGGCGGCCATCGCGCCGATAGGGGCAATTATCGGCGAATGGGTCGGCTCAGCGGAAGGGCTGGGTTTTGTGATGCTGAATGCCAATGCCCGGATGCAGAGCGATCTCTGTTTCGCTGCCCTGTTCATTCTGGTGCTGATGACCCTCGCCCTGTGGCTGACTATCGATCGCCTGCTGCACCGCCTGATTAGCTGGGCTCCTGAGACAATTTGATGACCATTAAAATGAGAAATCCCATGACTAAACTGCCCCTGTTAACCCTGCTCTTCAGCACCACCTTAACCACTCAGGTTCAGGCGATGGAAAAACTGACGCTGGTACTCGACTGGTATATCAATCCCGATCACGCGCCCATTATGGTGGCGCAGCAGACCGGCGCGTTTGCCGCTGAAGGACTGGAGGTAAATATCGTGCCGCCTTCCGATCCGGCCCTGCCGCCACGTCTGGTCGCGGCAAAGCAGGCGGACTTAGCCATCACCTATCAGCCTCAGCTGCATTTCTTCGCCGATCAGGGATTGCCACTGATGCGGGTGGGCACGTTGATTAACACGCCACTGAACACACTGATGACGTTAGACAAAACGGTAAAAAAACCGGCGGATTTAAAAGGTAAACGCATCGGCTATTCAGTGAGTGGCATTGAACAGGCGACGCTGGCGACCATGCTGGCCCATGACGGCGTCAAAGCCGATCAGGTCAAATTGATTAACGTTAATTTTCAGCTCACCAGCGCCCTGATGACCGGCCAGGTAGATGCGGTAATCGGCGGCTATCGCAATATTGAAGCGCTGGAGTTGAAACTTGCCGGCAAACAACCCGTCGTTCTTAACGTCGAGGATTATGGTGTTCCCGCTTATGACGAGCTGATTATCGTCGCCAACCGTGATGAGGCGCACTCGGAGAAGATTCAGAAGTTTCTGCGGGCATTGAAGAAGGGAAATGCGGAGCTGCAGGCGCATCCTGAGGAGAACTGGCTGATTTTTGCCCGCGAGCATCCTGAGCTGAATACACCGCTAAACCATCAGGCATGGCGTGCCACGCTGCCGCTGTTCGCCGCCGATCCGGCAAAACTGGATCGTGCACGCTATCAGGCTTATGAGCAATTTCTGTTTGATAACAAGCTGATTAAAGGCATCACGCCGGTCGGCCGCTACGCCATCGGCAGTGAGTGATAAGCGCCCGCAGCGAGCGCTGCGGGCAGGTTATTAATGAGACTTCTGAAACAACCAGTGTTCAATGTCACTGGCGGGCAGCGGTTTTGAGAAGAAATAACCCTGAATCTGATCGCAACCGTAGGTTTTCAGTAATCCCAGGGTCGCTTCCGTTTCGACGCCTTCGGCCAGCACGGTGTAATTCAGCTCTTTCAGCATCTGGATAATGCATCTGACGATGATTTTCGAAGCGTCATCCTCACCCATACGCGAGATTAGTGACCGGTCAATCTTAATCACATCCAGCGGGATATCCTGCAGATAGCTGATGTTGCTGTAACCCGTGCCGAAATCATCCAGTGAGATCACAAAACCGTGAGATTTCAGCGCTTCCAGTCCTTTTATCGCCACATCACTTTTGGTGATCAGTTCATTCTCCAGACACTCTATCCCCAGGATAGCGTTAGGCAACTGAGCGGCCGCAAGTTTAGCCACCAGCTCATCGGCAAAATCGGGTCTGGCGAAATCGCGCTCACTGACGTTGATTGAGACCGGAATCAGATCATATTCGCGATTCCAGCGCGCCAGTTGCTCAACGGTGTGATCGATAACCCAATTGGTCAGATCGGAAATCAGGTTGGTTTTACCCGCTAACGGAATAAATTCTGATGGAAAGAGCTCACCTCGCTCAGGATGATTCCAGCGAATCAGCGCCTCCAGCCCGACCGCCTTACCGGTTCTGAGACACACTTTAGGCTGCCAGGCCAGATAGAGCTCTTCATCTTTATTCAGCGCCTGAGCCAGATCGTTCATGATCATAAAATCATCGGTGCGCCGCGAGTCGTAACTCTCGTCAAACGACATTGCATTGATGTTTTCATCAATAGCCTCATGCAGCGCGCTCACGGCCTGACGTATCGTTTCATTCGCATCCATCTGGCCCGGAACAAACTCTGTTTCGCCGGTAAAGACATTCAGATCGAGCGTAATATTTTCCGCCAGGTCGGCCTTCATGCCTTTAAACAGGTCAGGCATATTGTGTGCTGTAAACCGATCCGAATAGGGCTGAACGATAGCGAAACGGCCAGGTGCAAACGAATAGAGTGTTTCATTCTCCGGCAGATTGAGCCGATGTGCGACATCCTGCGCCATCTGCTTCAGGAGTTTTTCCATCGGCGCAACGCCCACCGCGCGCGTAAGTTCATAAGCGCGAATGATATCGAGACAGTCGATAAGAATCAGGCGAAAACGGCTATGAGGCGCGGTCAGGGTCAGCTGATGAATATCACGAATCAGGCGGGGACGATTCGGCAGATGCGTAATAACGTCGGCAAAACCCGCGTTATTCCAGGCATCCAGAAAAGAGGACACCAGGGTAGCCAGTGAGCGCAGCGTGACGAGTTTGTCATCCGCAAAGGGATGTGGCTGCGTATCGGTTACACAGAGTGTGCCCAGCACGGCACCGTCGAGGTTCTGCAGCGAAACGCCGGCATAAAAACGAATATGCGGGTCGCCTTTAACAAACGGGTGAGTAACAAAGCGCTCATCCAGTAAGGTGTCATACACGACCAGGTGCCCTTCACCATCAATAACATGGCGGCAGAGAGACTCATCGCGGGTCGATTGCTTAAGAGCAAAGTTACGAGACGCTTTAATATACTGATTGTGGTCGTCAACAATCGAAATGAAACTGCCTGAAATACCCAGCACCTGGCTGGCGAGATTAACAAATCTCTCCAGCACTTTGTCCCGTGCTTCATCTGGTGACAAAAGTGCCTTAATTGCACTAAGACGTTTTACGTCGCTGCCGTTTTGCTCGTTATGCACTGAAACCTCTCTTATGCAGGCGCAAAAATCGAAATAATTTAGCTTACAAATGCTCAATTAACGCCCAATTATCAGATAAATAACGGCTCAATCTGACAGTACTTTCACAGCGAAACAGTGTCGCACGATATATGATCGCTGTCGAAACCATTTAACGCTCTTCTTTCACGCGCGCAACCTGTGGCGACTCAGGCCTGAAGCCAAGACCAATCAGGCGTCCCAGCACGAAACGCAAGAATGGCAGGCGACGGATAATCGCAGGAATCTTGCTACTGCCCGAGGGTTTTCTTTTTGCTTTGTTGCGACTCATTTTAATCTGAAGAAACTGCGTGGCGACGGTAGGGAACTGACGTCGTTTCTGCACTTTTTCCAGATCGCGCAGTTGCAGTTCACCCCGCTTCAGGGATTCCGTCAGGAGGTTCGCCGTCGCAACTGCATCCTGAATCGCCAGATTTACCCCCACCCCGCCAATTGGCGACATGGCATGAGCCGCATCACCAATGCAGAGTACGCCGGGTCTGGCCCACTTATCCAGCCGGTCAATACGTATCGACAGCAGCTTAAACGCCTCCCAGCTCTCGATTTCTGCCATGCGCGTCGCTTCAAAAGGTGATAGTGCCATAACCTCTGCTTTAAACGCGTCGAGTCCGGCAGCCTGTTTCGCTGCAAACTCTCTTTTCGGAATGGTCAGCCCGCACTGCCAGTAGTCACCGCGATCGATAACGATAAAGTTCTGACGGGGTCCTTTGTGCCCCATCCCAATGTCGGGATCCTGTGGCTGCTTACTTAAGCGGAACCATATAACATCGCGCGCTGCGCCAAATTCCTGTCCCGTCAGCCCGGCCGCTTCGCGCACACGGGAATGGCGGCCATCGGCACCGACCACCAGTTTACAGGTGATATGCAGCTGCTGATTCCCACGAGAAGCCGTCACGCCACTGACCGTGCCATTGTCATATTTCAGCGACTCAAACGACGTTGATTGCAGCAGACTGAAGCCGGGATAACGAATGCTCTGTTCTGCCATGTAGTTCAGGAAATCCCACTGCGGCATAAAAGCAATAAAGCGACACTGAACCGGCAGACGTGAGAAATCAGCCATTGTAATGCTCTGTCCTGCTATCTCCGCCTCCAGCTTTTCAGCACGCTGATGCGGCAGCGTCAGGAAAGCGTCCAGTAGGTCGAGCTGATGCATAATTTCCAGCGTCGAGGGGTGGATGGTATCACCACGAAAATCGTGCAGAAAATCGGCGTGCTTTTCGATCACTATTACACGCAGTCCCGCGCGGGCAAAAAGATAGCCCAGCATTAACCCCGCAGGACCACCACCCACAATACAGCAGTCAGTGGTGAGAATTTCAGTGGAATGTGGCTGCATATCAGCTCCCTGTTGCGCCAGTATTGCTATGATTATTGCGTCAGCCGTGGCGATATGACCGTCACCGGTTGATGGTGCTGTGCTCAGGCTAATCACTCAATGCGATTTATTCCAATCGAAGCTGCTGAACCGCCATTATTGATTCAGCAGTGAGGAGATCATTATGAACGTGATCCGCAATACACTATTTATTCTGCCGCTGTTAAGCCCACTGGTTGTGGCCGCCGCTCCGTATGACACCCTGAAGTTTGCTCTGCGGCAGCAGCAAATAACGGATGATCTGCGCCAGAAGTGTCAGATATTGCCCGCCGTACCTGATGAAAAATTGCGGCAGACGTTTATCAACGATAAACAGAACATGGAACAGAATCAGGCAACATTAAACGCAGCGGTGCGGGCTCTGAAAAATCAGGACAATCCAGCCTATCGCGAACGCATGGCACAAGTGGTTTGTCCACCACAAACCGAGTAACACTTTTCCTCAGGCGAAATTGATACTGCCGTTTGTTTTCACTTTACCACTCAGTAAACTGGCACGCTGGTTTGTTTAAACAAGAATGTCTTAATGAACGAAGAATCACCGCAGCCGGTTTATGTTCCTCGCTCCATTACAGCGCGTAGCCGAATGTTCCGCGCCCTTCTCTATCGTGATAAAACGCCGCTGGCGATGCTGTTTTGTGCTGCGCTGGTCGGTTCGCTGGTTGGCCTGGCAGGCGTGGCATTTGCACGCGCCGTTGAAACCATCCAGCAGTGGCGTGCCGACACGCTGGCGCCAGGGCAGTTACAAGGCTGGGTACTCTACGCCACTGCCTTTGCCATCTCGGCTCTGCTGGCGATGGTCGGCTATTTTCTCGTCAGACGTTATGCTCCTGAAGCGGGTGGCTCGGGCATTCCTGAAATTGAAGGGGCGCTTGAAGAGCTAAGACCTGTGCGGTGGTGGCGGGTCATTCCCGTGAAATTCTTTGGCGGCATGGGCACGCTGGGTGCCGGAATGGTGCTGGGCCGGGAAGGCCCAACGGTACAGCTGGGCGGGAACATAGGGCGCATGGTCATTGATATTCTGGGAATGCGCAGTAATGAAGCCCGACATACGCTGCTGGCTACCGGTGCGGCCGCCGGTCTGGCTGCTGCTTTTAATGCACCGCTGGCGGGCATCCTGTTTATCATCGAGGAGATGCGCCCGCAGTTTCGTTATAACCTGATTTCGATTAAAGCTGTGTTTACCGGTGTCATTATGGCGAGCATCGTGTTTCGCTATTACAACGGCGAACAGGCTGTCATCTCTGTGGGCAAGCTGGCTGATGCGCCAGTGCAGACGCTGTGGCTCTATCTGATACTGGGTATGGTTATCGGTATGGTCGGCGTCTTATTTAACCGTATGATATTTATCACCCAGGATCTTTTTGCCCGCTTTTACGCAGGTAAAACGGCACGTGTGGTACTGGCAGGCGCATTGCTGGGCGGAGGTTGCGGCATTCTGGCTCTTCTGTTCGCACCAGGCGCAGGCGGCGGTTCTGAACTGATTCCCCAGGCGGTTCATGGTCTCTTCCCGTTAACCCTGCTGTTGGTTATCTTCCTGGTCAGGCTGATAACGACTCTGCTCTGTTTTGGGTCGGGTGCACCCGGCGGTATTTTTGCCCCGATGCTGGCGTTAGGGACACTGCTCGGTACAGCATTTGGGGTGGCAATGACGGATCTGTTTCCGTTTTACCATCTTGATGCGGGTACTTTTGCTATCGCGGGGATGGGCGCACTGTTCGCGGCTTCGGTTAGAGCACCACTCACCGGCATTGTGCTGGTACTGGAGATGACAGATAACTATCAACTGATATTGCCGATGATCATTACCTGTCTGGGCGCTACGCTACTGGCACAGTTCCTGGGAGGAAAACCACTCTACTCATCTATTCTGGCCCGCACGCTTGCGCGTCAGGCAGACACTACCCACTCGCGGTGAGCGGATATCCGACTCTGTTACTTATCATCATATTAATCAGACGGCATCTGACCAGGTGCCGAATTGATCCTGTGATTGATCTCATGCCCATCATTTTTATGCAGGTAATTTTCGCGCTGCCCGTCAGGCAGCACTGTTACACTCGGCCACAGCAACCCGCCCGTCACTGAGCAGGATATTTATCCCCTGGAGCATCTTTTTAATTCGGGCCGCGGAGTCTGCAGGAGTTATATAAAATATTACAAATATAAACAACCACAAAAATATAAATATACTTTGAATATTTCAGGATCGGATGCGCATCTTAAAATGATAAAAGCCCTGACTGAAATAGCCAGGGCTTTTAAGGTACGACAGATTTAACGTTTACCATTAACTAACTTAATTGAAAGGTACTGCTTCGATACTACTATTTATGAACAGATCCTGCGGATAATAATGATCACGAAACAAAAATGTCATTACCATTAGCGGTTTTCACCACCTGATAGTCTTTCAGGAGACAAAGACAGGTCAGGCCCGTATAAATCTGTACACCCCCATCGCGATATATACTCTTTGATGCGTTGCCTTACTTTCATTACGACGTTTAAACCGCAATCGTATCCTGTCGTAACGTAACGTTCAGAACTACGAGGCCTTACATCATCGCGACGCGATACTGCAAACTACATATTACAACACCTTAAAACTTACTTCGACTCCATTTAACAGGGTTATCATTAACTAATGTTTAGTTTCAAAGAACAATGTTTAACAGAACCGCCGACGATGTTGAACTAATATTCGTCGACACCTTTTACGCTTAACACCGTAGGTTTCCGGTGTATCAGGGCTGTTTCATGCCGCTGATGAGTTCTACTTTACGCATATAAAAAACGATGTCAACACTGTTATTAAAGACATGTTTATATCTGCAGTAGAAGGGTTTAACCAATTATTTAATCTCTGCACAAGCCCGCAGATTTACTCTAAAGGTTAAGAATAATTGAACCCTAATCTATTCGATATAAATAATTCAGCAGGTCACTATTTGTTTTCCACGCAACGGCGGTAATAAAAAAAGGCGCCCGCAGGCGCCCATCAACCAGTGTATGCCAAAACCTGCTTTATTTTTTCAGGTTTGCCAGCAACACTTTTGCGGTCTCAGCCGATGAACCCGGATTCTGACCGGTAATCAGCAGGCCATCCTGAACAGTGTAGGACTGCCAGTCATCGCCACGTGAGTAGATACCGCCATTCTGTTTTAATGCATCTTCTACAAGGAACGGTACTACGTCTGTCAGGCCAACGCCCTCTTCTTCACTGTTTGTGAAGCCAGTGACTTTTTTGCCTTTAACCAGAGGCGTGCCATCCGCATTTTTCACATCACGCAGGACACCGGGAGCATGACAAACCAGTGCAACCGGTTTGCCAGCCTGCAGCGTTTGTTCGATCAATGAAATGGAGTGTTTATCATTTGCCAGATCCCACAACGGTCCATGACCGCCAGGATAGAAGACGGCATCAAATGCATCCTGGTTCATCGTATCAAGTCTGACAGTCGAAGCCAGCGCAGCCTGAGCAGCAGAATCAGCATGGAAGCGACGGGTCTCATCGGTCTGAGAATCGGGCTCATCACTTTTTGGATCAAGTGGCGGCTGTCCGCCTTTTGGCGACGCCAGCGTAATGTCAGCACCCGCATCAAGAAAGGCATAGTAAGGCGCGGCAAGTTCTTCCAGCCAGAAACCGGTCTTCTTGCCGGTGGTACCCAACTCATCATGCGAGGTCAAAACCATTAAAATTTTCATTTACGCTCCATATAACAGTCAGTCGGTTTCAGGTGTAAGAATATTCAAAATCTGCGTGTAAGCCGCCAGTCACGGCGTTGACCCATTAATCATGGCGGGCTTAAGAATATTTATGAAATTTATCTCTTCAATTTCAGCTATTCACATAGCATTATAGCTCAATGAAATACGATTTGAATTTACTGCCAGTTTTGCTGGTCATGATGGAAGAGCGTAACGTTACTCGCGCAGCAGAACGACTGGGTATCACCCAGCCGGCGCTATCTAATGCATTGAACCGGCTTCGTGAGACACTCAACGATCCGCTATTTATTCGTGAACGTTATGGGATGCGCCCGACACCAAAAGCCGAACAGCTGGCTCAGGTGGTCGGATCGGCGTTGTCATCCATCGATAAAGTGATTCTGGGCCAGCAGGATTTTGATCCCCTGCATGCCACACGGCTATTTACTCTCGCACCGAATAGCTACGTTGAATTCATCATGATGCCTGCCATTGTGGCTCGCCTGCGGACTTCAGCACCTAATGTCAGGCTTCGCCTCACCCCTTTTGGCAATGACGTCACCGAAACCGGCGTAATTTCCGGCAACACCGATATGGTGCTGGGTCGAATCGTTGATCCTCCCGATAATCTGGTGGTGCAGCACCTGATGAATGAGAGTCTGGCCTGTGTATTACGCGCAGATCATCCGTTCGCAGGCGATAGCTTCAGTGCCGAACAGTATGAGCAGCTTAAACACGTCAATGTTCTGCCACCTGGCCGTATGCGTGCAGGATTGTATCAGGCGCTTGAACAGCGCGGCCTGCGTCGTCAGGTTGCCGTATCCGTCACACATTTTCTCGCCGTGCCAGAAATGATTGCAGTCACAGACTATTGCGCCACCCTACCACGTCTGATCTGTCAGCACCTTTCCCGGGATCCGCGACTCAAAATTGTTCCCGCACCTGTCGATCTCGGCACTTTTCCTGTGGAAATGGGCTGGCATGCACGTTATCGCAGCGACCCAGCCCATCGCTGGTTCAGGACGTTAATCATGGAAACGGCACGGGAGCTTTCTGACTCACAGACAAACAATTAGCATGATCACCATTGCCGCACTAATAGTTAATAATGATATGATAACATGAGTTAGTATTATTCCCATCGGAGGCAGACAACCTCCCCATTCATAACTCAGGAATATGACCATGAAAAACGTAAAAGCACTCTCTATCGCCGCCATCGCTGCATTCTCAATGATCTCATTTGGCAGCTTTGCTGAGACCGTTTCTGTCACCTCATCCACACTGGATGGTGCAGAATCAAAAATCGCTGCTCAGGCTCAGGAACAGGGCGCGCAGTACAAAATTACGGAAGCGAACACCAATAACCGTGTTCACATGACCGCAGAACTGTATAAATAACGGATGGTCGCAAACGGATTTGCCAGGAGAGGCTGCCCAATGGGCAGCCTTTTTTGTTCCCGGTCAGGCAAGACGGGTGGCGGGCGACGATAAGAACTGACAAGAGGCCGAATCTTTCCTGCAGAGCATCTGAACAGCGGGCTTTTAAGCAGGGCCTCGAACTGTGTTTCATTCAGCAAGACAGGCTAACGAGGCACAGATTCATCGAGAGTTTTAACGAATGTTCTCACCATTAATGCCTGAATGAACAGGTAGTTAAAGATATTCTTCATGCCAGAAGAATCAGTGATGAGTGGCGGCAGGAATTTAATAAGTTCAGTCTACATTCGTCGCTAAATTACCGGAGCTCCTCTCAATTTGCAGCGGGTTAGGGAAACAGAAGAAAATTAATCTGACATTAATAACAGATCGTTGTAATTAAGAATGGCCGCGGTCAGGCCAGCCGGGTTTCTATGAAATTCTGTCTGCCGGAAAATCATCATTCTCAATTTCATCGCATTATTTCAATTTCATTGTTCTACTTTGCTTAACCGTCCTGAGATATACACCACTTTTGACTTGCTAATCCCGCTTTAAGGTTATTAATTGGCTGTGTTACCGTATGTAAATAAGACTAATCTTAGTAATTATTTTCTGGGTAACGAATGCTTAATTTCATTTCCTGGCGACGCATGAGCGTCTTGCTGGTGTCTGCTGTGTTGTCAATTTACGTTGCCCCGGCGGTTTCGGCACTTTCAAATGGCTGTATAGCCGTTAATGCGCTCTCAGGTTCAACATCGCTTTCATTCAGCGCAAACAAGTATCCGGCCTCCGACTTTCTGCCGGGGGATGCTCTCAGCATAAGTTTTACTGACAGTGGTTCCGCCTCCGGCGGTATTGCATCTAACGCTGACAGCGTGGGCCTCGCCCGTGCCAACCTGAGTAGCTTCCAGACCTATAACGCAGCCAACTCCACAGGTAACTCTCCGCATACCGTCACCATGACCGTACCGACCGGAAGTCTTGAGACTAACGGACTGGCCGTCCGGGCAGACACCTCACATGGTCAGATAAGCAATCTGGTGTTTAACTGTACGAGCGCCGCCTCTTCATCCAGTGATGCCACCCTGTCAGGCCTCTCCCTTTCAGCCAGTACCCTCTCGCCGTCGTTCAGCTCCGGGACCAGCAGCTACAGCGCTTCTGTCGCAAACAGTGTTACTTCAGTCACGGTCACGCCGGTGGTCAGTGAAAGCCATGCCACCGTAACGGTTAACGGCGCGGCAGTGGCTTCGGGCTCTGCTTCTCAGAGCATCAGCCTGGACACCGGAAGCAACACTGTTTCCGTGTTGGTGACGGCACAGGATGGTACCACGCGCTCATACAGCATCACCATTACCCGCGGGGAGGCACCGCCGGTATCGGCGGACAGCAGCGCAACCGTGCCGGCGAACAGCGCGAATAATACCATCCCGCTGGCCCTGAGTGGAGGCACGTCCCCCTCGGTGACCCTCGTGATGTCACCTGCTCACGGCAGCGCCACCGTTTCACGTACCATGGTCACTTACACGCCGGTGGCCGGCTATTCCGGCAGCGACAGTTTTGTCTGGCACGCGTCAAACAGCGGCGGGACGTCAGCGGACGCCACGGTGTCCATTACCGTCAGTGCACCTACCCTGACCCTCTCTCCCGCGGTCGGTTCGCTGCCCTCTGCCACAGCCGGCACGGCCTGGTCGCAGACGCTGACCGTGTCAGGCGGGACGGCCCCTTACACCTGGAGCAGCACTATACTTCCGCCGGGCATCTCGCTGAATGCATCATCGGGTACGCTATCAGGAATACCCTCTGCGTCAGGCAGTTACAGTTTCCAGGCCACCGCGACGGACGCTCTCGGTGCTACCGGCGGCGCCAGCTACACACTGAGCGTCAGCGCCGCCGCGCCTCTAGCCAGCGACAGCGCCGCAACCGTGGCGGCTAACAGCAGTGCCAATTCGCTGTCCCTCAGTCTCTCAGGCGGTGCAGCCATTTCTATCAGTATTAACACGCTTCCTGCGCACGGCAGCGCCACGGTCTCCGGCATCGGGATAACATACACGCCAGCCGCCGGTTACTCCGGCAACGACAGTCTCACTTACACCGCCAGCAACAGCAGCGGGACATCAGCCAGCGCACGGATTTCAGTCAGCGTCTCTCCATCAGTCCTGACGCTTTCCCCTCCGGGCGGCGCGCTGCAGCCTGCAACGGCAGGGATCCGCTGGACTCAGACCGTAACCGCGGGCGGAGGAACCGCGCCTTACGGCTATACCGCTGTTAACCTGCCGGCGGGGCTCACACTCAGTAGCGCGACCGGCGAACTCTCAGGCACGCCAGTCGTTGCCGGGATCTACAGTTTTCAGGTCACGGCCTCGGACAGTCGGGGTGCCAGCGGTACCAGTAGCTATACGCTTAAGGTCAGCGCCGCTGCACAGTCTTCTCTCCAGCTGCAGCCTGCTGGCGGCCCCTTGCCTCAGGCAACAGCCGGAAAAATGTATACTCAGGCCTTAAGCGTCACGGGCGGCACAGCGCCCTATCGCTGGCAGCTCAACGGCGTCCCGCCTGCCGGCCTCTCTTTCGCTGACGGCCAGCTGAGCGGCCTCCCGCAGGCTGCCGGTAACGGTTCATTCGCCGTTCAGGTCACGGATGCCAGCGGAAACACAGTTCAGTCGGATTACACCCTGTCTGTTGTCGCCGCCGCTCCTCAGGCCACCGACCACAGCGCCACGCTTGTCGCCGGTCAGTCGGTGACCGTGAGCCTGACCGACGGTGCAACAGGTGGACCATTTACCAGTGCTCAGTTGCTTGATCAGCCGGACAGCAGCCTTGGATCTGCTGCAGTACGCACCTCAGGCAATGATTTTCAGCTGTTCTTTACCGCTGCCGGGCAGGCCAGTGGCACACTTGCACTGCGTTATGTGCTGACCGGCCCAGCCGGCACAACATCTCCGGCGCAGGTATTGCTGACTATTGCGGCCCGCCCCAATCCTGCACAGGATGCTGACGTGATAGGTATGGTGAGCGCGCAATTCCGGGCTGCTCAGAACTTTGCCCGCGCGCAGTTACGCAACTTCAGCGACCGACTTGAGCAGCTGCACAGCGGAAAAAATATTGCTTCTGACATGACCGGTATCCGCTATTCGTTACCCTCAGCTCGTCCGGAGTACGATGCGGACCAGAAAATGTGGGCGACCGCATGGCAACAACAGAAAGCCTTTACGAACGACATACCGGCACAGCCACTTATTCCGTCCCTGCCCTTTTCATCTGATAAGCAAGCACAGCGGCTTTCCTGGTGGACCGGCGGTTATGTGGATTTTGGTGGCGACAACAACAGTGGAATCCGCTTCAGCCATACTACCGTGGGAGTCACTACGGGCGCAGACTATCGGTTTTCCCGGGCTTTGACTGCTGGCCTGGGAATAGGTTTCGGCCGTGATGTCAGCGATATCGGCGACAGCGGAACACGCACGAACGGACGCGCTTTCAGCTCAGCGCTTTATGGCAGCTATCATCCGAACGCGTTTTTCGTAGATGGACTTCTCGGGCA
The DNA here is from genome assembly GCF_029222565.1 of Pantoea sp. Cr_R13. Taxonomy (NCBI): domain Bacteria; kingdom Pseudomonadati; phylum Pseudomonadota; class Gammaproteobacteria; order Enterobacterales; family Erwiniaceae; genus Pantoea; species Pantoea sp. Cr_R13. The sequence goes on along the minus strand of NZ_JARHXL010000009.1, from coordinate 323,539 downwards.
TGGGCTGATGGACTTTGACAGCAGGCGCGTCATCACCGGCACCACAGAAGAGGCCCGTGGCAGCCGGTCGGGGCGACAGATCTTTTCCTCTTTGACGTCAGGTTATGACTTTCGCACACCGGACAGTCTGCTTTCACCCTATGCCCGCCTGCAGTACACCCGAACCTGGTTTGACGGCTACAGTGAAACTGGCGTGGGCACCAACAGTCTGGCTTTTGCCCCCAAGACGTTTTCGCAGGTCACTGCCGGAGCAGGACTCCGCGGTGAACACCGCATTCCGGCTCACTGGGGTGACCTGCGACTGCAGGCTCGTGTTGAGTATGCACAGGCTTTCAGCGACAGCGGCTCGGCACACGTCGGCTATGCCGACACCGCAGATGACACCTGGCGCGTGCAACTTACAGAGCCCAGCCGCCAGACGGTGACAATGGGGACTGGCATTGATTTTCTGTTGCCGCATAACATCACGCCAGGCATAGCCTATCAGGGGATGCTGGGACTGGACGCGCAGCATACGCGCGAACAGATGATGATGATCCGGGTAAATATTGGTTTCTGAAGGCTGTATAAGAAGGTCTCCTTCGATCCTTCTTCACGCAATTTCAGTGCCTCACGTGGATGTCGAAATAGACCCGCAATGACGGATGGTCGCAAACGGATTTGCCAGGAGAGGCTGCCCAATGGGCAGCCTTTTTTGTGCCCGGTCAGGCAAGACGGGTGGCGGGTGAACTGCCGGTACGCCACCATAAAATCAGCGCGGCCAGCGCTATCGCTCCGAGTACCGCAAACGCCGTGCTATAGGAATAACGTGCGGCGATCATACCGGTCATGGCAGGACTCAACGCAGCACCTACACCCTGCATCAGCATAATGACGCTCTGCCCGGCGTTAACATGCCCCGTGCCTCGCATTAGCGTAACAATGTAGCCAGGCACCGCCACACCGAGAATTCCAGCCGCTATACCATCCAGCACCTGAACCGGAATAACAAAAATCGGCTCAGCAAAACCTGCCGCAATCACCGCGCGCAGCGGTAAAATCATCAGCGCAACCATAATGAACAGACGATAACCCTGCGTTTCAACGCGCTTTGACACCCACAGCGCAACCGGGATCATCACCAGTTGTGAAATCACCACCGTTGCCGCCGCATACAGCCCCGGACTTACTGCCGCCTGACCCCCAGCCGAAGCGACGCGCATGCTCAGCATCGGCAGCAACGCGGCATTGGCAAGATGAAACAGCAGTAACGTCACGCCAGCTATCATGAGCGCGGGTTTACGTATCAACATTGATAAGTTGAGCGCTGGCTGTCGCTCTTCCTGTTTTTCATACCCACGCGCCACATCGTTATCGATTTCGTCACCGCGAATCGCCAGCGTTGCGAAGGCTGCGAAAACCGCCATCACGGTCATCAGAATAAAGACTGCCCCCATTCCCCAGTACCACGCGGAGAAACCCGCCAGCAGGGCAGCAATGGTATTACCGCCATGGTTAAAGGCTTCGTTGCGTCCCATCTGATGGTTAAAACCACGCTGACCGGTCAGACCCAGGGTAATTCCCGCAACGGTCGGGCCGATGAAGGCCGCCGCAATACCTGCCACGATTTGTGAGACCATCGCCGTCCATGTCTGATTGCTGTACCACAGCAGCAGCGTGGCAACGGTGATGACAAGGCAGCCCAGTAACACAATCATTTTTTTTTGGCGGGTCGCATCGGCAGCGATGCCCGCAGGCAGGGTGGCAAGTAATCCGGCTATTCCGCCACAGGTCATCACCAGACCAATTTCGTCTGGTCGCCAGTGTCGTTCCGTTAAAAATATACCCAGAAAAGGCCCCAGACCATCGCGGACATCGGCCAGAAAAAAGCTCATTAAACAGAGCGCAAAAAGTGAACGCTGAGACATGTAATTCCCCTGGAAAGTAACTGTTAAAGGCAGTTGCGCTTCGGTTAACAGAGAAATTATGTGTTACAACCTGGAAAGTCACATTTCGTTATAGTAACAAAATGAAAAAGGCCACCCGCAACGGTGTGCGAATGGCCCTGCGTTTCACTCAACAAAGAGCAAATTATTTATCTGTGCCGAAACCCTGCTTCAGCAGTGCGGGCAGTACAGCCGGGAAGTAGATGTTCTTGTAATAACCGCTGACGCTCTCGCTCCAGCTCTCACCGTCATCACGTCCGATGTTTTTCCAGTGCTGAACCATTTCTTCATTATAAGCCGCAATCTGCTGCTCCAGACCCTGGGTCTGGTAGGTCTCATCGTGGCGGAAAGTGGCCAGCGGCAGACGTGGTTTCTGGTGAGCGGGCTGGTCAACGTGACCGATTACCACGCCGGCAACCGGGAAGGTCATCGGTGGAAGATTGAGCAGTGAGATCATTGCCTGCGGATCGCGACGGATACCACCAATCGGCACAATGCCCAGACCTTCTGAACGTGCCGCGGCCATCACTGACCCCAGCGCAATGCCGATATCGGTTGAACCCGATACGATACTCTCAATACTCTGATGAGCGATCTGCTGCTGATCGACAGCGGCCATGCCGACCGCTGATTTATGCATATCCAGCACAAAGGTGATAAACACGGGTGCTTTGGCGATCCACGGCTGACCGCCCGCGATGGCAGCGATCTCGGCACGATGTCCGGCATCACGGGTAATGACCACAGAAACCTGCTGCGAGTTTACTGATGTTGGTGCGCGGTAAGCGGTACTGATTATACGATCCAGTACCGCTTCATCGACAGGTTGCTCAGTGAAACTGCGTTCACTTTTATGACTTGTAAAAATATCAATCAGTTCGCTCATGGTTCCTCCCATATAAAGCGCAACTATAACAGTCGTGTGTCCACACGCTTGGTAATTAAAGGGTTTTTGGCATAATTTTTGTAACTGCTTTTTATTTTGTACAAGCCTGTGTACACATCTGAAGCTCTATGGCATTAGTTTTGAAATCTAAATGGTAGGCCGTAGCGGTTCATACATCGCGATGATGGTGGCCGTAACTTCAGCTAAACCGGAGCGATATTTAACCTATTCTGAATATCAGATCAGCCGCACAGGAAGAGCGCTCACCGCTGACGGCTATGCATGTTCAAAAAAGAAGTAGAAAGTCTGTCCGAACAATAATGGGTGAAATCGTTATCCTGTTGCTTAAACCATTACCTGCGCTCAGTTGCTTCTTAAGCTGCGCTTCTTCATGCCCCTCACAGAGGATATAGCGCGCGAGGCCGCAATACAGGTCGCTGTCCGAACTGTCCATACATCCATTCTAAAATGCGAAGGCAGAATACGATCACATGCGTCAGGCATGCACTTAACTAAGTAAAACATATCCTAACTGCCGGGCAGTATGATTTAACATCACGGCCCTGTACACAACATTAAAAAGCCCGCTGGACGCGGGCTTTTCTCATCAAGCATCAGGAAGCAGCTGCTCCTGAACTCCTTTTTTCTTACCAAACCACCTTTCCGGCCCGCTTCACTGGCTCGCTCAGGGCTATTTCTAAAATTCCCTCCGCTTAACTGACCGCCTTTCCGTCCGGCTTCTGCCGCGCGCTCCGGATTTTCAGCAAAATTACCGGCTCCACCACGTTTTGCTGCCATAAAATCTCCAATTTAGGTTAAGTATTATCTTATTCAAGTATAGGAGCCGCCGTTCTTCTGGCTGTTTTTTTTACAGCAACTTTTATGAAGGTATGGTAAGACTAAAAAACGTTACTTTCACTTATTTTGCAGTGAGATGCATTTTGCCTCACGCGAATTTTACCCTAACGATTCAAATCATGTGTTTTCGGGATTTTTTAAATCTTTAAGCGTTTCCTGGATTTGGCATCAAAAAAATCTGCTGATTGCGCATGAAATTTAATAGAAGATAGCTCAAAAAATCATACATCTTTACCATCTTCATTCAGTCTTAGACAGCAGACCTGATGCGTCCTTCCACTCAATAACATCACGCAATACCATAAATGTCTGCTGTTGGCACAAGCGGACGCTGAATCACAACCATGCTAATAAAACATAGCGACCAACTTTGAATTGCTGTGTGTCATTCAGAGCTCTTATTTTTGCTTTATGCCAATCGCCTCTTTTTCTTATCGCTGAATAATATCAACCCTGTGGTTTTGTCCGTCATCCACTAAAACGATATGGTCGTCAGGCAACCCGATGCCATCCAATGTCACCTGATACTCACTTTCACCATGGGAAACAGTGATGCGATACTGACTCTGCCCGTGCTGATAGGTCATGCTAAATGAAGGCCATTCATCGGGTAACTGCGCATGAATGATAAGCGTATCACCGTGACGTTTTATTCCGAGCAACTCTTCTGTTACCAGACGATAGGCCCAGCCCGCGGAACCGGTGTACCAGCTCCACCCAGCCCGCCCGGTATGGGGGGGAACGCTGTACACATCCGCACTCATGACATAAGGTTCTGCCTTGTACGTGGTAATACCTTCCGGTTGCAGCGTGTGGTTTATTGGGTTGATCATTGACCACAGTTGCCAGGCTCGCGCTTTTTCACCTATACGGGCAAATGCCATGACAGCCCAGATAGCACCATGCGTGTACTGCCCGCCATTCTCCCTTACTCCCGGCAGATAACCCTTTATGTAACCCGGATCAGGCCCGTGGCCATCAAACGGAGGGGTTAACAGTTTGATCAGTCCCGCGTCTTCATCTACCAGATAGCTGTCCAGCGACAGCATTGCCTGGGCACTACGTGCAGGATCAGCTGCGCCGGACAGGACCGACCAGCTTTGGGCTATCGCATCAATACAGCACTCCTGTGACCTTCGTGATCCCAGCGGCGCACCATTGTCAAAATAGCCTCGCAGGTACCACTCACCATCCCAGGCCGAAGATTCGAGGTTTTTTTGTAAGCGCAGCGCTTCTGAATGGCATAAGGTCGCCACATTCATATCCTGTCGCTGTTCAGCAAGTGCCGCAAAGCGCTGTAAAATATCGTAGAGGAAAAAGCCGAGCCAGACGCTTTCGCCTTTGCCTTCGATTCCAACAAGATTCATCCCATCATTCCAGTCGCCAGCCCCCATCAGCGGCAGGCCATGCTGGCCAAAGTGTAATCCCCGTTCAACGGCTTTGACGCAGTGCTGCCACAACGTCTCCTCGATATGGCTTATAACCGGAGTATCGTAAACAGATTCTTCACCAGGCATGAGTGGACGTCCTTCGAGATAAGGAATGCGCTCCTCCAGTACCCCGATATCCCCCGTTATATCCACATAGTGACAAACCGCGAGCGGGAGCCACAGATAGTCATCCGAACAGCGGGTCCGCACACCATTGCCGTGCGGAGGATGCCACCAGTGTTGAACATCCCCTTCTGTAAACTGCCGTGAGGCACAGAGCACGATCTGGCTACGCAATCGCTCCGGTGCAACGTGGCTTAGCGCCAGCGTATCCTGCAGCTGATCACGGAAACCAAATGCACCGCCGGACTGGTAATATCCGCTGCGCGCCATAATGCGGCAGGCTATTGTCTGGTAGAGCAACCAGCCGTTCACCAGCAAATCAACGCTGCTATCGGGTGTCTGAACCACAACTTTATCAAGAATCTTGTGCCAGAAATGATGAACCTGGTCCAGCGACTGGCGTGCGTTATCCTCATTCAGAAAATGGGCAAGCGTCTCCTGAGCCTGCACAAGGTTGCCTGCCACGCCGAGGACAAAAACAAAGGTTTTCTGATCACCATCGATAATGGTCGCTGTCGACTGTAGCGCGGCACAGGGATCAAATCCGGCCCCTGTCTGGCCCGAGAGTCTGCGCATTTTCATGGCGGCCGGCGCGTGTAGTGAGCCATTGCGCCCCACAAACTCACGACGGTTACCGGTTACCGTACTCAGAGGATCATTGATGGCGAAAAAAGCGGTGCGTTCACTGCCGTCAGAACCATAAAAGTTATTTGCCATTACTGCACTACCGCCAGGCAGGGGGTGCGAATGCGTAATGATATGCGCGGCAGAGTGTGCACGCGTTGCCCCGAGTGTCCACTCCACGTAGCCAGTGACCGCTAATTTACGCGTGCGGCCCGAATGGTTGCTGAGCTTCAGGATGGCAAGCTTAACCGGTGCCTGTTCGGCTACCAATATCGTCAGTTCACTGTCTACCCCGCTTTCACGGTGCGCGAAGACGCTATAACCAAAACCATGGCGAGTGAGATAGTCGCCTTGCCCGCGCGCGGGTAAGGTCATGGGTGACCAGTACACACCACTCTCTTCATCCCGCAGATAAAACGCTTCGCCGCATCGGTCACTCACTGGATCGTTTTCCCAGGGCGTTAAGCGGTATTCATGGGCATTTTCAAACCAGCTATAGCTCTGCCCGGCTTCAGAAATTACGCTGCCAAAATGTTCATTTGCCAGTACGTTTGACCAGGGCACTGGCGTCGGTTCATTTTCTCTTAAGAGAATCTGATACTCCCGGCCATCCTGAGAAAATCCACCATATCCATTGAAATGACGTAACTGGCCCGTATCCGGTATCCAGTCTGTATGGTGATTGTTACCTGTTGTTATCTCCGGCACAAAAGGCCTGCCGATTTTCTTTGTCGCGCCAATACGCTGGTTAAGTTGTTCTTTAATACCGTCAGCGCGATCATCCAGACTCAGGCAGGCCACGCTCATCAGCAACAGCTTATCCTCGGCGCTAAGATGTTCACCGTTACGGACAAAAATCCCTCCGGGTTTATCCAGCAGGCTGGCTTCTGAACCCGCATTGATTAAATCCATAATCTGCGTCTGTAACACCTGCTGGTAGCCACCGGCACTGTTATTCAGAATCACGAGGTCCACCTCCAGCCCTTTCATTCGCCAGTATCGATGCGCCTGGATCAGTGTGGCAACGGAGGCGATTCTTTCCTCGCTGGTGAGACAAAGCAGAACAATCGGCAAATCACCTGAAATACCCCAGCCCCACAGGCCAGACTGACCACGCCGGTTACGACTGATAGCCTGTTGGTCACTGCGTAATTCCTGACCGGGATAGATTACTGCGCTGGCGAGGCGGTTAAATAAGGTTGCGTCCTCTTCACTGGCATTCATCTGCCGCAACACGACCAGACTGTGAGACCAGGCCAGTTCAAAAACGCGATTGGCGATAGGATGGTCGCGATATTTTTCCATTAATTCGAGGCTTTGCTGACGGTTTTCGCTGACACCATACACCATATCAATGGTGACAGGCTGTCCGGGCTGGAGCCTGATCGCGTGAGATATCGACAGTATCGGATCCAGCACGGCCCCGAAGGTATTACTGAGTGGCCCGCCCGTGCTGACCGCCAGGGGATCAGCCGGATGTCTTCCACGGCCAAGAAATTTGGCCCTGTCGGTTTCAAACGATGTGTTCCCGGAACTTTCGCCATGTACCACCATCATATGAAACAGGTACGGACTTTGTTCATCCGGTGAGCGTGAACGTCGGTGGCACAGAATGGCATCCCGAGCGGGATCTGTCTCAGTCTGGATAAACAGGTTGCTGAATGCAGGATGAGCCTGATCACTGGCGTCCGGGGCCAGCACCACTTCGGCATAGGTTGTCAGTTCCAACGTCCGCGGTGTACGACCATGATGCACCAGAGTGACACGACGTAGCTCGATGTCATCTTCCGGGGAAATGACAACCTGAGTTTTAACGCTAACCGATCCGAGCACGCGTGTGAATTCAGCGCCCGCATCGGTAAAAATGATTTCATCATTGCTGATATCCGTGTTGCCACCCATGGGTTGCCAGGTATTACTCCACACCTCGTCGGTCAGTGGATCGCGGATATAGCAGAATGTTCCCCAGTTATCACGGGTGGTATCGCTGCGCCAGCGCGTGAGTGCGATGTTTTTCCAGCGGCTGTAACCGCCACCGCCGGTTGTTATCATCAGATGGTAATGCCCGTTGGAAAGTAACTGTATTTCCGGGGTCGGGGTGACCGCTTGGGTGAAAATGCGCGGTTCATAGCGTACCGGTTTAACCCTTCCTTCATGGGACTCAAAATGACGACGCGGACTATAGAGCTCGACTGCATCGGGTACGCGCTCCTGCAACAGCAGGCTGGCCGACCTGAAAGCAGGATTCAACATAAATCGTGTGGCCATTGGCGCATCAAACAGCAGATGCCCCAGCGCCTGGAAGGCCATACCCTGATGGTGCGCCATCCAGGACTGTACGACTGAAAAAAGCTGGCCGGATGCCAGCCGCGATGGCGTATAGTCCAGCGCTTCATAAAACCCATATTCGCCGCACGCGCCGTTCTTCTCCAGGGTGAACAGATTTTCACAGGCTTTCTGCGGAGCAACTAACAACGCCAGCAGAGTGGCATAAGGGGCAACAACCATATCGTCGGCGAGTCCGCGCCGGAGCCCCAGACCAGGTACGCCAAATGCCTGATACTGATAATTGTGCTGAACATCAAACGCATGATAGCCAGACTCGGAGACACCCCATGGCACACCACGCTCTTTGCCCCAGCCTATCTGCCGTATAACCGCGGATTTGCTCATTGTATCCAGCAGACTGCCGTGCCATGACGGCATCACCAGATTCGGCATCAGATATTCAAACATTGAACCGCTCCATGACATCAGAGCAGTTTCCCGATCCAGGGTGGTAAACAGGCGGCCGAGTGCATACCAGCTTTTAAGCGGCAGCTGATTCGTTGCTATTGCAACAAAACTGGTCAGGCGGATTTCAGAGGGCAGAAGATCGTAGTGGCTTTTATCCAGCGTGGTGGTGTCGCAGTTGTAACCAACGCTCAGCATACTGGTAGCCGTATTGTACAGAAACGCAAAATCCATTCGTGCATGATCAGCCAGCCGTTGTTCCAGTTCGCTGATAATATACAGTCGTAATCTGACCTGGGTTATTACGGCGGTCGGAAGAGGCACTTCATCAATGGTTTTCTCGCCTGCCAGCTCACTTAGCGCAGGCAATGATTGTGCATTATATGTTGTGGGTAACCACCCAAGCAATGTCGACCATTCATCGCAAAGCTGTTTCAGTTGAGTGACCAGATGCGCCGTCCACCGCTCAACAATCGTGCTCTCCAGGTGACTGCGTTGAGTCAGATCGTGGCAATGCGACTGCATTTTTCTTAGTTTGCTGAGCAGCTGGCCGGCAGGTAATGATGCTGCACTTAAACAATCTATGCGCAGCAGTCGCAGACTGGCTGGCGCGTTATATCCCCAGTATTTCTCCAGAACACTTAAAGTGTCGCTCAGCCCCTCCACGATGAGCTGAGGATTTAATACCGGCTGATGGCGCATGGCAGACAGTCCTTCACGCAATGTCAGTAAATGCCCCGCCATATTGCCGCTGTCGACACTGGAAACATAACGCGGACTAAGCGGGGACAGCGTGCGGGTGTCATACCAGTTATACAAATGTCCCCGGAAGTGCTCCATCTTATCCAGCGAGTCCAGCGTCTGTGTGATGCGCTGCAATACAGTCCCGCCAGGGATATAGCCAAAATCCCAGGCCGTGAGGTTAGCCAGAAGGGAAAGTCCGATGTTGGTAGGAGAGGTTCGATGTGCAATTTTTGGCTCCGGGATTTCCTGATAATTGTCAGGAGGAAGCCAGTTTTCATTTGCCGTTGCGAATGTCTCAAAAAAAGCCCAGATTTCCCGGCTGGTCTGACGCAAAAGTTGTTTCTGCTCCGGAGTGGGCAGGAAAGTCTTACGCGCCGGCGTGCGGCTCAGCCAGCTCAGCAACAGCGGCGCCATGCACCACGACAGGCCGATGATCAATGCTATGGTCAGCCATTTCGGCGCAAAAACCAGGGTAAGTAAGATAAGTGCCACACCACAAGCCACATTCAGATACATAGCCCGATAAAAACGGAAAACAGAAAAAGTGGACTTGAAGCTATCAGGAGTGTGACGGGACCACTCGGTCAGATTTCGCTGGCTAATACCAAGGCGCCAGAGCGTCACTGTGATCGCGTACAGCGAATAGCCCGCTTCATGCGGCAGTAAAACAAAATTAAGCCCAACACGGGAAACTCGTTTCATCGCTCCGGCAGTGACGAGCATCAGTTGCTGTCTCAAAGTACGACGAAGCGGCTTATTGATAAGATCAAGTATGATACATAACGCGGCAGGCAGCAGCCAGATGAGGGTCAGTACACCTGACCAGTACCACGGATTGGGCACCCACAGCAGCGTACTGAATAGCAGCACCAGTAGAGAGGGTGCGACCAGGCTGCGGCGCAGATTATCAAATAGCTTCCACCGCGACAGCGCGGACAACGGATTTTTATCCTTTGTGCCATCCGCTTTTCTGACACGGAGCTTAAGCCAGTTAAGCAGTTGCCAGTCGCCACGGATCCAGCGCGTACGGCGTGCAACATCGGACAAATAGTCATTCGGATACTGCTCGTAGAGTAAGACCTCGCTCAGCAATCCGGAACGGGCATAACATCCTTCAAGCAGATCGTGACTGAGAACCAGATTTTCGGGGCAGGTATTGGTGGTGGCCTGCGCAAAGATATCGACATCATAGATGCCTTTCCCAACGAAGGACCCTTCTTCAAATAGATCCTGATAGATATCTGAAGACATCATCGAATAAGGGTTATTACCCGGTACGCTGCTACGCATAGCTGCATAGCGACCCTGACCTTCACGGGGCATCTCTTCTGCCAGTCCCGGTTGTAAAATACCGTAACCTTTAACAACCCTCTGACGGACAGGATCATACTCTGGCTTGTTCAGCGGATGCGCCATCGTAGCCACCAATTTATGCGCAGTATCACGTGGCAGCAGGGTGTCACTATCCAGTGTGATGACATACTTTATAAGGCCAGGTAAACGGTTTGCGGGCATGCCTGCAACGCTGGAAAATTGTGTGTCAGGATGGCGTAACCAGCTGTTCAGCAACGCCAGCTTGCCCCGTTTGCGTTCATAACCCATCCAGATACCCTGGGAAGCGTTCCATTCAGGCGATCGGTGCAGCAGATAAAAACGCTGACGGCAACATGGGTAGCGCCGGTTGAGTGTTTGTATGTCTGACATCGCCTGGCTTAACAGCGCGCATTGTTCTTTTGTATTTTCAGTTGTTGAGTCAACGAAATCAGTAACAAGCGCGAAGCAGAGACTATCATCCTGATTGCCAAGCCAGCACACTTCAAGACTGGTGAGGAGCTTGCCAAAACTTTCGCTGCTCGTCAGCATGCAAGGGATGGCCACCAGGGTCGCAGAAGCAACCGGGATCCCGTTGGAAAAATCCATTGCTGGCAGCGGCCGGGGAACGCGAAACCGGGTCGTCGCCTCACTCAGCATATCGCTTACCAGCTGACTCACCGCAATAATCAGGGGCAATGCCAGTAGTATCAACCACAAGGCCATTCCCTGATTCGCGGTTCTGAATAGAATTGCGGCCGTCGCCGCCGTGGTCAAAAGGCTCATGCTCCCCAGCCAGGATAGCAGGGGAAATTTGTTGAAATTGTGCCGCAAACGTTTAAGGCCAGACGTATTTACTGAAAGGCGACGCTCCAGCTGATGTCGCCCTTCGCCCATCAGATAATAACCAATATGGCATTGTGGCAGGCCGGGTTCTGATTGATCTGACAGCGCCAGTATGCGATTTGCCACTTCCGGCTCACTGAATTGGCTCCCCCTGGCCAGAATCTCAATCACGTGGCGATAATGATCGCGGGTATCAAAATGCATGGAGGGGTAAATACCTGCAGGATCTCGACGTAAAGTCTGCTCCACGACACTAATGTTCTCGGCTAAGTCGGCCCAGTTGGTTTCATTGATCAAGCGTAAACCGGCAATACTGTTGCTGACAGAAAGTTGGCTGGCCGCAAGCTGCTGGTTAAAGCGATGTATCAGCGCCTGGGTAGTAAGGCTTTGTTCGGCAAGCCGATGTTCAATCCAGCTAAGAGGTAGCGTCAGCGCAATGCCATGTCCGTGCAACCGACGAACCATTTCAGCGACAAAGGCACTGCTCAATGGTGGGCGTGCACGCGCCATGTCGGCAATGACCATGATTAAGTCGGCTGGCGCTTTTTCCGCGCATTCGGTCATGCGTGTAATCCACATATCAGCAAGACTGCGTTCCTGCTGAGCCTGAACAACTTCGATACTCACCCGGCGGAGGTTTTCAATAAGTGCAAGGCGCAGCATGCCGGGTAAAGCCCAGACTTCGCCCAACGTCAACGGCGTCACCTGCTGGTAGGCGTTAATGTAGCTGGTCAGGCTGGCGATATCCCAGCGCCCGTCACCATGCACAATGGCCTCCGTAGCAATATCATAGATACGCGGACAAAGTTGCGGCGAAATGAGGGAGGGAAGACCCTTACCAAAGCTGGGCGGCAAATGCTGACGGACGTTACGAATTTGCTCCTCAATCAGGTAATAATTGTCCAGCAACCACTCCCCTGCAGGCATAATCCCCGATTTTTTACCCTCGTTAAGCGTGTAACAGTTTTGGGTAATGACGGCTTCGTTATCTCCCAGCCGTTTGAGCAGATAGTACGGCAATTTTTCCGGGGACAATTTGTGGGTATGCGCCAGTTTCTGGCCATAGCGCTCAAGCTGAGGCGTTGAGAACAAATCGGGATGCGGACTGTTTTCAAGCCTTATGTCACTGGACGAAATCGCAGCACATTCGGGTGCTTTTGCCAGGAGATGGGAGGAGCGAAACCATGCCATGGGATTTATTTTCATAGAGTTACTCTAGTGCGACGTTAACGCGCAAGAGCAGTTGAAAAATCAGTTCAGAAACGTTCTCTCAGGATGTGCATAAGGCATCAGGGATTTATCAGCTGCTGGCCCAGGTATTCACTGCAGGATATCGAAGATCGTTAGTCACCCAGGTCGGGCGCTATTGTGGTGAGACAAAAAGGGCTTTACACCCGGGACAAAGCATTGCCTGTTTCAGGCGCACTTTTGAGGCTGGCTGGTCTGAACGTAAACCACAGGCAGGACAGACGACCCTGGACGTACCACTCATGAGCTTCCTTGCGTAACTGAGAAGAGACATGGTGATTAACCCTTCAAGGAATGAGTCCCATACTAACATCAATGCTTAAATTTTAGTCAATTTGTTTTATGTTATTGTTACTTGCCTGACCGTGACCGGATGGAAGACCCCTGGCATAAGCCTGCAATTAACACCAGCTGGTGTCAGGAACGTTCGGGACTGACGCTAATCGGACATACACTGGCAAAACAACTCATTGATAAAAAGTAGCGTTTGCGATGATGACGAGACCAGCATTGAAAATATTTTCATAATAAACATCGGCATCAAACGAAGATGATCAGACGCGATACTTTAGCATGATGATTTTATTACTTTCACTGGAGAGGAGTTTAAGCGATAAATTTTAAAATTAAGCGGCGTAACAACTCAGATGAAATAAAAAATTAATAATGTTGTTTCTGAAAAGCAATGTGGGTAAGCAGATACTGATGCCCGGCATGAGTTGAAAACGGCACAATTGTCTCAGGATTGGCGCTCCAGTCGCCAGCCCTAAAACAAATCGGGTTCCCTCTGAGAGATTTCCGGCCCCTATAGTCACAACAAGCCACCGCTAGGCAACTTAAGCGTTAGTTGGGCACCATTTCACTTAATTGTGTATGCCTTTTATGAACTTAATTAGTCAGGCTTTACAAATATCGACTTGCAGTGTGGGCAGAGCAAAGTTTGCTTTTTGCCTATTTTTTTTATCGACTGTTGTGACTCTTTTTTACATATCGGACAGATAGATGCAGATGTTATCTCGGTAATTTGGTCCAAAATTCTATTGAAGAAGGACATTATGTTTGGCCTTAAAAATGAATGAGATCTACTCTACCATCTCTGGTTATTTTTTATACTGTAAATAAACGATTAAGTCCTTAATAAATATTTTAGCCGGACGGATTCACCGGTTGGTACATAGTAATATGAGAAACGTCCATTCTGGAACATAGCGGCCCGTTTTACCCTTCGGGTTTTGAGGGACAACCTTTTAAGAGCAAGCTCAATTTTCTCTACGTCCTGTTCAACGATGGCTCTCTCATTGGGTGTAAGCGGAACTTCTTCAAGGTAACGTCTGACAGAGGCTTTGCTTTGCAGTACCAGTCCGCGCGCGCGCTGTTTGAGCAGGTTAAAATCGCAACCGATGCAGGTCATCCGTTGCTGACAGCTGCTCCAGAAGGGGTTCGTGCAGTATTAGTCACCCTGATCATAGTACGTCGTGGGTCCGGTCAGACTCGCGGCTTCTGGATCGTGGTCAATCAGCACGCTTATCATGTGAGCCACTCTGTCTGCTTTTACGAACGAGGCGGCCAGCTAAGTTGGACGTATACGAATATAATGCATGGTGGACTGAGGCATTACATGCCCCGTCCACTGAATCAGTTCGTACAGGGACATGCCCTGAGGTAGGCTGGCTAGTGCGGTCACCGCTGAAGCCCTTCCCCGTTGGCTAATTATCATTCCGCCGCGGTCTTCTAAAGGCCCCCCCCCCTCGCGCAAAGCATCGGTATCACCGTGCGGTTGAGGATAGCGCTGCCGGCAGGCTTACCGCGGTACTGAAAAACAACACGGACTTTCTTACCGATACGATCGTCGGTAAGAAAGTCCGTGTTCAGAAAGACGTTCATTCAGCCAGAGGCCGCATTGCAGAATAAAACTGTACAGGCTTTCGCGGGAGCGGGGCCTGAGCACCGACGCTTTTCCCCCATCGCCGGCAACGTAAAGGCATACTGCCCTAACCAGACATTGATGCTTCAGTCAATCAGAATAAATTGTTGAACGTCTATTTCCAAATTACTGCGGTGTGCGTATTCTCTCTGTCATCAGCCAAGGCTGATAGATGGTTTGCCCCAATTGAACAACTTTACGCCCGTGTAACGCGGGTTTTTTTATGCCTGAAGTTATAGTGCCAAGCTTAGGATCGACTGCCCTGACTGAATGCTTTCCACAGAATAAGTAAGTGGCCTGTTCCGTATCTGTACTTTTGCCGTTTTTATGCTGCTTTCGTCCGCAAAAAGGAGATTTTTCGCTCACGATGGCTGAGTGTTTCCGGTGCGCTGAACTGATTCTTCTGACCGAAAATGAAGGGGTCACGATCACCACCGTGTGGCCACGCTTGTTTAATTCATTCAGAATAGCCAGCACCTCCTGCCCGGAACGGCTGTCGAGCGCCCCTGTGGGCTCATCGGCCAGAATAACCTCAGCACCGTTAATCAATGCACGAGCGATGCTGACGCGTTGCTGCTGACCACCGGAAAGTTCTCCGGGCTTATGATGCTCACGACCTTTAAGCCCAAGCTTTTCCAGCAATGAGGCCGCTAAAAACCTGCGTTCATCACGCCGGATGCCTGCGTAAATCGCAGGGATCTTAACATTGTCCAGTGCACTCAGATCTGGCATCAGATGGTAGCGCTGGAAAATAAATCCGACGTGCTCCCTGCTGACTTTTGCTAATTCGTCCGGTGACAGGCGCGCGACATTTTGCCCGCCAAGAAAATAATCACCACTATCAGGCACATCCAGGCACCCTATAATATTCAGCAGAGTCGATTTACCTGACCTGATGAACCTATAATCGCCACCATTTCGCCTGACGCGATGTTCACATTGACTGAATTCAGAACCCTCAGCGCCTGTCCACCTGTGCAGTACGTCCGACTGATATTCTTTAGTTCAATAATATTTCTCATAACGTCTGCCCCTGCCTGGAGGCTTCATCATCTGTTTGAGACAGCACTACGACATCACCAGCACTTAATCCCTCGAGGATCTGAACATCTACACTGTTGGTAATTCCTGTTTTAACTGCAAGGCTTTCCAGCTTGTGGTCCTGAGTCAGCACCTGCACCTGATGTGCATTTCCATCAACTGTATGAACAGCCTGTCTTGGCACCAGCAGCGTATTTTTAGCTTCGGAAGTAATCAGCGATACCTCCGCATTCATTCCAATACGAAGCCGGTTATCTGGATTGGGCACTTCAAGCAGCGCGTTGTAGTAAACTGAACCATTATGGGAGGCTGATTCCGAAGAAGAATTCCTGTCAGAAGAACCGTCTTTCATCAGTGATTCCGGGGCGAGTTCAATGTTTTTGAGCGTTGCTTCGTAATGTTTGTCTGGTTCAGAGAAAATAGTGAAATGTACTGTTTGTCCTGAAGTGACACGTGTTATGTCAGCCTCCGAAATTTTCACTTTAACCGTCATGACGTCGAGTTGTGCCAGTTTGATAATCGTTGGCGTGCTCTGGCTGGAGTTAACCGTCTGTCCCTGTAAGGTAACTAATGCGATAACAGTGCCATTCATTGGCGCCAGCACGTGGGTATAACCGAGTTTTACCCTTTTATTATCTACGTCAATCTGCGCCTTCAGGAGTTGCGCCTTATTTGACATTAACTCCGAACGACAGGAGATAAGCTCCTCTTCTGCTGCTTCGAAATCCTGACGTGAGCTGGCATTTTCCTTCAGCATCGCCTTTTGGCGTTTAAAACGTAGTTCGGCACGTTTTAGTTTTGCCTGTGTAGCCTGCAGACTGGCTTTTGCGCCCTCAAGCGTAGCTTCAGCATTACGTAAAGCATTACGCTGCGGCACATCATCAATGCTCGCAATCATTTTTCCTTTGACAACGTAATCACCCTGCTTTACATAAAGTGACTTAACCTGTCCTGATGCCTGAGCGCCAACGTCAACGCGCCTGATGGCGTCAATATGGCCGGTAGCCAGAACTGAGTTCATAATATTACCAACACGCACTTTTACTGTAACATACTCATTAACCTGGCTATTACTGTTGACGCTTATTAAAGCCACCCCAATCAGGATGGCCAGCATCATGGCAATAACCAGACCACGAATGAGATAGGGTTTAGATGACATCGAACAGGATTTCCATAATGATGTTGAGCTGAGGTCTCATCCTTCATTATTAACCTGTATAGAGTTCAGTATTCTGAAATAATCAAGCCAGGATACAGCAAGCGCTGTATATTTCTGGAAGAGCCTGTTGTCCCTGATAAATGTAGCGCAAAGTGAAATTTGAATTGAAAGTGTGAAACCTGGAGTAATTTTCTTCTGTCTTAAAAGGCTCACGATAAAATCTTTTTTAAAAGTTACGCCATTAGCATAAAGATTAGGTTCTGAGTGCCGACTCGAGCCTGCAATGCAGCCGGATATAGATCGCCAATCATTTAAATTGTATCCAGCGCCAGATTTCTGTTTCTGTAACGCCTGAGAGGAAAGCGGAATATTTGCTGAACCCGAATTTTCTTCAAGACAGTAAAACCTGGTAGTCCCGGGGATAGCGAATAGTCATAAGTGCTGCGCAAGCAAATGAGACATCGCAATTTGTGCTGATTTACCCCCTTTATACTGCAATTTGACAAGCTTTTTATTAGCCACAATGGTCTTAACAGCAAATCGAGAAGATTTACTGCGAAGCGATTTGCCTGCCATGTGTTGGCTTTTTTTGTCCGCCCTGAGCGCCTTTCCGCCCTGTAACGCGATTAATATTTAAGCATTACTTATTGTAAGGCTGTGCCATACTAAACGCACACAGCTAACGCATGGCGTGCGTACTTGAGAGAATAATAAGACGTATCTATGAAATGCTTTCAGCCTGCCGCGTGCAGGCTTTTTTTTGAAGGCTGCGTTATCGCACTGGTGTCCCGGGCAAATTCTTAAATGTGAGCAACAATGATTGATGAAAAATAAAAGCTATACCGATCAGGATGCCACCTTTAGGGACTTTAAGACAATAACGTCTGGCGCGCTTTTAAGCCTTAAGGTTCGGTTTTTTTATGCCCTAACCGCACCCTGCTAAGTTGTGCGACCTGATTTTTAGCAATTCACCAGAGCCAGACACAACCTGAGCTATTTAAATGTCATTAAAATTGCCTCTTTAACGGGTGATTTCTGCAATTAAAACAAGCACTTTACCTGAATTTCACCCTGCCTTAAGCTGGCTTCTCAATGACTAAAATATCGAGTCGCCAGCTATGTTTGTTGTACCTGAGTCCTACAGTACCGAATCAATAAATGAGTACTACGAAGTGATAGATGCCGTCACCCTCAATGGGGCACGCTGCATGATTTTATGGGATGGAAAAGCATCACGCGCAGCTGTTGTGCAGGAAGAGGCATCAGAAGAGGACGGCGAGATGCGTCAGAATGTCCTGGCTGTGTTGGAGCTTGAGCGTGTCACCCGAATTAACACGGTGCTGCGCGTTCTCTCATTTGGGGCTGATCCTGATGGTCTGCAGTTAAATGATGGCTTTGTAGAACCTGTATGCCTTGCAAAAGCGCTGTATGAAGCGCTGACAATAAAAAAGAGGCTTACGCTTGTAGGTTCGTAGTCGTGCAGCAGCAGATACCCATGCTGAGATTACTTAAATGATAGCTTCGGGGAGACCTCCGGCGCTGCTGCAGCTCTCGTATCTGTAGTAGCTTACACACGCCCGGCCGGTGTTAACGTTCATCTGGGTATGGGAGCATCTGAGGTAAACTATCCAATCGGCCCGTAACTGGTGAAAGAAATCCAGCTTCTGGGTTCGTTCCACTTCATATATGGATTCACAACCGCGGTAAGATGGCTGGAGTCAGGCAAAAATAAATCCGCTACCGCTACTGTCAGCAGAACTTGGTATGAAAGAAGCCTTTGCCGCACTGGAAATGGCTTCAGTTAAATATAGCGCGGCAAAAGTACAGCTGACGTTCTGACAAAGTGGCCTAACCATTCCCGTCATTGTAGCTGGGAAGACCAGGGTAAAGCTCATTACTCTGTCATTCTCTGACACCGGCAATCATCAATTTACAGAGATCGCTTAAAGCGGACCTTACATCCAGATGGCCCGCTTTGTGCCAGAAGCGGACGTTGTTAACATCGGGATGCACTAATCTGCGCGAAGCTGGTCAATTGGGTGAATTATGCCTACCGCTGGAACATCAGAAGAAATTGCCGCCCAGAGGCGGCTTTTCATTAGGTACATAAAGCTGATTTTTTTGTGCAACTATAGGCCTGAAGGTCATGGAATCAGGAAAGATATTTCCTATCGCAACATCCCAACGTTTTTATTTGTTCACCCACGGCATAGAAAGTTCTGCATCAGACACCAGTTTCCCGGCTCCGAAGCTCATGTTCTCCAGTGGAATGGCATAAATCAGAAGACTGATATCATCCTGACTGACGCCGGCTTTTTCAACGGCGTATCGGGTAACCAGTTCCGCAAGCTTGCGTTTCTGCTCCACGGTTCTGCTGATACCGGTCGTTACCGTTACCAGCATCCGCTTTTCTGATCTTTTCATCTCAGGAAAGGTCGGATGGATGAAAAATTCATCCTCCTTGTGCTCAGTAATGATGATGAAACGGTCCTCCATAGGCGTATCCATAGCTTCATGAAGCGCAAGATTTAAGGCATCAGCCAGGCCACGCTTCTCTTCGCTGGAGAATGTCTGGGCTGCAATGTGAGCATGAAATGTCGGCATAAAAATTACCTCGGTTTTGTGAATTAGCTTTAGTCAGGCTTTCCTGATATGCCGACTTACTTGAAAAATTCCTGACCCAAAACGGCCTGCAGCTGCACACTCAGTGCAGATGAGAATTCACGAATGACAGAAAAAGGACTCTGGAAAAGCTTAATATTATTGATGAGGCCTGAATCATTTCGGGTGAGGACAGTCATGCCAGCAATGGGTTTACCCGAATGTGTAGCATCCCACTCAAGGTAAGTTTTTTCATCAACGATCGATTCTTTCACGAAAACAATGTTTTCATAAAGGGTGCTCGTTGTGGTGAAGAAACTTCCAATGGCTGTCGGGCCGACCACATCCTTACTCAGGGCAGAGGTCTGAAGGCTGACGTCAGGTGTAAAGGATGCAGCAAATTCGGGAGTTCCTTTCTTGCTGAGAATTTGCATCCATGATGCTGATGCTGATTGGGTATTATTGTTCATAATCATCGCCTGCCAGAAATGTTAACTTCGTTGATAACGGATTGGTTATAACCATTACAACCAGAAATGCGGAGGCACTATTTCTCCAGATATCCCATAAGAAACTCACCGGCTCTCTGCAGTCCATCATGGGCCTGAGGTAAGGTGCCGGTCAGAATGTGCCAGACATGTAACATTTCAGGCCATACCTCAAGGTAAGACCTGCCGCCCGCAGCCCGAATCTTCCGATCTATTTCCAGGGAGTCATCAAGCAGTATTTCATCGCTTCCCACATGGATAAGCACTGGAGGAAAATCATGCATGTCTGCGAAAAGAGGGGAAATATGCGGATTTTTTAAATCATGGTTTCCTGTATAAGCTCTGACTGCATCACGTAATGCTGCCACATCGACCATCGGGTCACGGTCTGCTAACTGCGTTATTGAAGGCAGAGACAGTGTCAGGTCAGCCCATGGGCTGATGAGTAATGCGGCCCGGGCGTCTTTATGACCCTGTGATGACGCATAGGCAAGAACATTCAGCGCCATACCGCCGCCACTGGAGTCTCCGGTTATAGCAAACGGCTTGCCCAATTTACGCACGGCTTCATAGCTGCGAATAGACTCGTCGTAAGATGCCGGAAACGGATGTTCAGGAGCCAGAGAGTGGTCAACCACAATGACCTGAGTCTTTGCCGCTCGCGAAAGCTCGCCAAGCATGCCTGAATGGGAGGAAGGAGATCCGGATACCCAGCCACCGCCGTGGAAATGAAGGATAACGCGATCTGCCGATGCGCCTGGTGCCGTAATAGAAACTGCAGATACGCCTCCCAGATTAGTGGCCTCGATGATCAGGTCATCGGCTGGCGGATTCGCTTGCGCGATGGATTCTATTCCGGCACGCAGGGCCCCGACGGTTTTTACGGGATGCGCAGATGCTGACGCGAACATCGCACCCCGCAAAGAATGAAGTGAAGACGAGTTATAGGCCATGGCATGTTTACTCCAGATCGCTAAAAGTAGCGGGTACCCAGTCATAGCCTACGCCATTATCAGCCACGCGCAGACGACCTAAACCGGGATAAGGCATGTGCGCTGCGGCAATCATTGTCTTATCAGCCGCCAGTTTCTTGAGTAGCGCTTCACGTGTTTTGACGGCAGCTTCGTTGTCCGAGTCAAAGACGATGCTGTTTTCAGGATGCGGCATCTGGACGGCACTTACATGCGCGATATCACCCCATATCAACAGGGATTGCCCCTTCGAAGAGACCATGTAGCCAGTATGGCCAGGCGTATGTCCGGGAATAGCAACAGGTTTAATACCGGGAACGATTTCATCCATGCTGTCGAACGGTTTCCATTTACCTGCTGCGATGTAAGGCGCTGAGCCATCCTGTACAATTTTGAAGAAAATTTTTGCATCTTCAGGTGCTTTATTCATGATTTCTTTAGAGAGCCAGAAATCAGCGTCGGCTTTTTTCATCATCACGGTCGCGTTCGGGAAAACGCGTTTGCCGTCCTTGTAAATCCCCCCGGCATGGTCGCCGTGGAGATGGGTCAGAAGTACGAGGTCAACCTGCTCAGGTTTGTAACCTGAAGCTTTCAGGTTCTGCACAAGCTTACCGAGTGTGGCAGGTCCCCAGTGCCCCCCCGCACCAGTATCAACAAGGACTAACTTAGAGCCGGTATTAACCAGAAAACCCTGAACCGTGGCTGAAACGTGTTTGGGATCGTTCTGGAACGATCGCGCCAGAAGAGACTGAATAAGCTTAGGATTTCCATGCAGCAGTTCTGAACTGATGGTACCACCGCCATCATAGAGTGCGGTCACTTCATAGTCCCCAACCATCGTGCGATAGAAGCCAGGCACCTGATGATGCTGCAGCGGCGCAGCGGCCTATACCGGCGAGACTGCAATGAGAGGACTGGCAAGTGCCAGGGATACTGCGAGTAAAGCACGCGAACTTTTAGTTAACAATTTCATACTACTTCCTGATTACTCTTGATCGTGAAATATGTACACCCCGAAATCAACGAGGAGCAATAAAGTGCTTTTATACCCGGCTTTATCCATCCAATGCACCCCTGTCCGAGGTATGTGGATTTCGTTATTAAATACATGAAAATAGTGAATATTTTCATATACATCTTTCTGTTGAGGCATAACAGCCAGTAACACTTGCATCGTGCAAGTGGTTGTAGAATATTTATGATACTTGCATAATGCAAGCGGAAAGTTATAAAGAGGATAAAGACATTGCAGCAAATGAGACGCTCAGGTTGTCCTATCAACCTGACACTTGAACATATCGGAGACCGATGGAGCCTCATCGTTATCCGTGACGTTATGTTTGAAAACAGGCGTAACTACGGCACCTTGCTGGAGAAAAACAAAGAGGGTATTGCCACCAACATTCTTGCCAGCCGGCTTAAAAGCCTCACCGCATCAGGGCTGCTGACACGAAGTCCGGATCCAAATCATCAGCAAAAAGTCATCTACAGTCTTACAGAAGCCGCCATACAGCTCGTCCCTTTACTCGCATATATGGTGTCCTGGGGGATAAAACATACTGATGCCAGTAAGGAATCGGTGTTACGTGCTGAAGTACTTGAAAAGGGTGGGCCCGCACTCTGGGATATCTTCATGGATGAACTACGCTACCTGCATCTTGGCGCAACGAAACCTGTGCGCTCCGTATTGCATTCACTCCAGGCTGAAAATGAGGGGTCTGTTGATAATCAAGGCTAATGCTTTTGTCATCAGATATGTTCCCTGGCTCAGCTGGCCAGCCTTGCGGTAGGTGAATGTTACATGCCAGCATAGCAATCAGGACTCAAACATTCGCCTATTCCCCCACCCCATATCTCTCACAGCTTCGACTGTCATCAGAGTGCTGGGATTTATCTGAGAGCTGGCCCTTTACTCCGGGTTGGCAGCTAATCTTTAACCTTAATTTTACTAAACTGATAATCGAGTTAACAATATTTCCTGTGCTTCCTGAAACGATTGTAAGGTCCGTTTCTCGCTGTGAGTTCAACGGTTCGATGCATCGCTATCCTTAAATAAGGGAGGACGCTAACCTGGAGTCAGTCCGCTTTGTGCCAAAAGCGGACTTTGCTAACATCGGCATGAACTAATATGTGGGCGATCATGTCAATCGTGATCTGTGTTGTAGCTGCGTAGCGTTCCTCTTATAAAACACAACTGAATATTATCTAACATCATGAAAAATGAAAATATTGCTATTGCGGTCATGTCGTTTTTTGGATTTTCACAATTGTGTTTTTCTGAAAATGGTTCATTTATACATCCTGGCGCACTAAACACGGCTGATGACTTCAGAAAAATAGCTCTTTAAGTAAAAGAAGGACATCCGCCTTGGTCTTCAGACTTTGCTTTATTACACACAAATGCTCATGACTCACCTGACTCCACACCTCATCCAGTGGCAGCTCTTTACCTGGGCACAGCGGCAGGTCACCCAAAAGAAAATTACGCACTCCTCTTTAATGACGTGGCAGCCGCATGTGCTTTAGCTCTGGACTGGCGACTGAGCGGCGGCGACCCCATGGCAGCAATGAGTTGTACTCACAGAGAAATTTTTGCTTTAGGAATACGTCTCACTCACCTCATTGAAACCATGTTGCCAGTTGTAAAAGCGAATGCAGAGACGATAGCAGACCTTCAGCGAGTTCTTTACAGTCTGGATGCCATTCTTCGTCTACATTTCGCTCAAGAAGAAGAGGTGTACCAAGGCCTTTGTTAAGCCCTTTAATCATTAAATATTAAAACTGCCGAAGTAAATTAATTCATATTCACAATGCCTCTGTCATTTTTATTTACTGCTTTGAAAAAATAAAAAATCGATTATAGATAAACAGAAGTTTTTGCATTTATCTTTTTGAAAAACAAATAAAATTTTTATGTAGGGCTATGTTCGCTATCGAACATAACTCTTCTGATAAAGAGATAAAATGAACAGATAATCAACGTTCAGGATTCACATTATGACCAAAATAAAGATGATGTCCGAAATTGTAAAAACCAGCAGTCAACACGAATCTCTGCTTCGGGATGCAGAATCTGCTCATAAAGAATACGTCCTGAAAAAAGAATATTACTGTACTCTTTCCGGAGGAAGCTCAAGTCAAATCTCCAGTGCATATACAGAAATGGGTATTTCATTAGGAAAATCCTCAGCGCTAAAAAAAAGCATTACTTCAGGAAGAAAAGCTTACGAGCCTGCACGATCAATATTTCCCTCTCGTAACTCACGGTTTTGATATTTGTGATTGCTAAGGACACCGGGCAGCGAGCTAAGTTTTTGCCCATTGATGGAGAATGTCATTTGTAGTAGCCAGGGAGAATGCAATGAAGCTTACCACTTTACATGAATATTTTGTCGGTCTTATGCATAACCGCCATTTTCAGCGTAGCGCGCTAGTCGATACGACTGTGCGAACAGCTGCTCATGAAGCTGTGTCTGGTGAGCTGACAGCTTCGCTGATTAAAGCAGCGGTTAGTTCACCTGACGTCATTATTATGCATTTGGCCGGACATCCTCAGGGGCTGACTGAGGAACAGGCATCAGCAGTACGCAGACGCACTGGACTGAATGAAATTGATCGCGAAAAACCTCTGCACTGGGGCATCCGACTCTGGAGCAGTTTTAAAAATCCCTTTAATTTACTTCTGACGTTACTGGCTGTTATATCCTTTCTCACGCAGGATAATAAGTCAGCCCTTGTGATTCTTTGCATGGTGGCAATATCAACGGTCTTGCGATTCTGGCAGGAAAGTAAATCTAATAAAGCTGCCGAATCGCTAAAAGAGATGGTGAGTAATACCGCAACTGTCCAGCGTCCCACCCTAGTTGAAGAGGATGTACCTGCTGTGGACGACAATGTGAATGCTCTAAAGACAAAGTCCATTCTGCATGCAGACATCCCTATTAAGATGCTTGTACCCGGTGATGTCATTCTTTTATCTGCCGGAGATATGATTCCTGCAGATTGCCGGGTGTTGTTTGCTAAAGACCTCTATCTGGGACAGTCGGCGATGTCTGGCGAATCCATGCCTGTAGAGAAGCACGCAATACAACCTGATCTGCACGCGAACAACGTACTGGATCTTGAGAATATCCTTTTTATGGGGACGAACGTGGTTTCAGGGTCTGCTACTGCGGTGGTACTGACTACGGGGAATGCAACCTATTTTGGTACGCTGGCCTCTCAGATCAGCGTGACGACGAGAACATCTACCGCTTTTCAGGCCGGCGTGAATAAGGTCAGCTGGCTTCTGATTCGATTTATGGTTGTCATGGTCCCGTTAGTCTTTTTAATCAATGGGTTCAGTAAAGGAGACTGGCTGCAGGCACTGCTATTTTCTCTGTCCGTAGCGGTGGGTCTGACACCTGAAATGTTACCAATGATTGTCACTTCCACGCTGGCGAAGGGCGCAGTAGTTTTGTCGAGAAAAAAAGTTATTGTTAAACGACTGGACGCTATCCAGAGTTTTGGTGCAATGGATGTTTTATGTACAGACAAAACAGGAACATTAACACAGGATAAAATTTTTCTTGCGCGCCATGTCGATGTCTGGGGAAAGGAGTCCTCTCAGGTGCTGGAACTCGCTTATCTTAACAGTTTCTATCAGACGGGCCTGAAGAACCTGCTTGATGTCGCTGTTCTCGAACATCAGGAGGTAAACCAGAATCTGACTCTCACGCAAGATTACATAAAAATCGACGAAATTCCTTTTGATTTTACGCGACGACGTATGTCAGTCGTCGTATGCGAGAAAAATGAAAATAACATATTGATAACAAAGGGAGCCGTTGAAGAAATTCTCGCTGTCTGTACGCAGGTAAAGCATGGAGAAATTACCGAGCCGTTATCAGCAACTTTACTTGAGCGCATTCGGGAGATTACCGGCAATTTCAATGACGATGGTTTACGTGTGGTAGCGGTTGCAACTCGTGCAGAGCCGCAGGCTTTAAAGGGTTACAGCATAGCAGATGAGTCTGAACTCACGCTGGTTGGCTATATCGCCTTTCTGGATCCGCCAAAGGATTCTGCTGCGCCCGCGCTGATGGCACTTGCCGAACATGGTGTGCTGGTCAAGGTATTAACGGGGGACAATGAACGGGTTACGGCTAAAATATGTAAAGAGGTCGGTCTGCAATCACAAAATATTCTGCTTGGGCAGGATATTGAGAATATGCAGGATAATGATTTACTTAAAGCTGTTGAAATCCATAATGTATTTTCCAGACTAACGCCGCTTCACAAAGACCGGATTGTTAAAGCGCTGAAAAAAAATATGTATATCGTGGGATATATGGGTGATGGTATAAACGACGCTCCCGCTTTACACTCCGCTGATGTCGGAATATCTGTTGACACTGCTGTTGATATTGCCAGAGAGGCAGCAGATATTATTTTACTCGAAAAAAACTTACTGATTCTGGTGGAGGGTGTCTTAGAAGGACGGCGTACTTTTAGTAATATGTTGAAATATATAAAAATGACCTCAAGCTCAAACTTCGGAAACGTATTTTCTGTTCTTTTCGCATCCGCATTGATTCCCTTTTTACCCATGCTGCCAGTCCATCTTCTGGTGCAAAACCTGCTTTACGATATTTCACAATCTGCGATACCCTTCGATAACGTTGATGATGAGCTGACCGCAAAACCACAGCATTGGCAGCCCAGCGAAGTCGGTCGTTTTATGATTTTCTTCGGACCTATTAGTACGGTATTTGATCTCATCACATTTTCGTTAATGTGGTATGTTTTCGGCGCAAACTCGCCTGCTACTCAGACACTTTTTCAATCAGGCTGGTTTATTGTCGGTCTGTTAACGCAAACACTGATTGTGCACATGATTCGTACTCCTAAGGTTCCTTTCATACAGAGTCGCGCCAGCCTTCCGCTGATCATAATGACTGCGTTAGTTATGGCGGCGGGCATATTTTTACCAATGGGACCATTAGCCAGTTACTTT
The DNA here is from genome assembly GCF_029222565.1 of Pantoea sp. Cr_R13. Lineage (NCBI taxonomy): Bacteria > Pseudomonadati > Pseudomonadota > Gammaproteobacteria > Enterobacterales > Erwiniaceae > Pantoea > Pantoea sp. Cr_R13. The sequence goes on along the minus strand of NZ_JARHXL010000009.1, from coordinate 296,629 downwards.
AAACTCGAGTCACTGCCACCGCTCTATTTCTCACTTTTACCAGTTATCCTCGCCGGGTATATCGGCCTGACTCAATTGATGAAGATGTTCTACATCCGCCGCTATGGTTGGTAATAAACCCATAGCGGATTGTTTTTTCTCATAATTCAAAAGATTTATTTATTTTCACTTTTCGTTATTCCATTTCCAGTTACGTATCTCGGGCATATCCTCGCCATGGGTGTTAATATAAAGCCGATGCTCATTCAACTTACTTTCGAGCAAAATCTTGATTGCTGAACCTTCTCGTCCGGCTTCTGGAACGTTATCGATCACATCCATCACTAAATGAAAGCGATCAAGTTCATTAAGCACTGTCATATCAAAGGGTGTTGTTATCGTACCTTCCTCCTTATAACCGTGAACATGTATATTAAAATGGTTTGTTCGACGATAAGTCAGTGTATGAATCAGAGCAGGATAAGCATGAAAGGCAAATATAACCGGTTTATCAACAGTGAAGAATGCATCGAACGCTTCGTCACTCAGTCCATGTGGATGTACGTTATTAGGCTGTAACTTCATGAGATCGACGACATTTACCACGCGGATTTTCAGCGCTGGTAAATAGTTTCGCAGGATTGATACTGCAGCCAGGGTTTCCAGAGTAGGAACATCTCCGCAGCAGGCCAAAACCACATCAGCTTCACTGTCCTGATCGTTACTCGCCCATTCCCAGATACTGATACCTGCAGCACAGTGCTCAGCCGCTTGATCCATTGATAACCACTGTGGTGCGGGGTGCTTCCCGGCGATAACGACGTTTACGTAATTTCGACTGCGCAGACAATGATCGATTACCGAGAGTAGGCAATTGGCATCAGGCGGCAGGTAAACCCGGACTACCTCAGCCTTCTTGTTAACGACATGCGAGATAAAGCCCGGATCCTGATGAGAGAAACCGTTGTGGTCCTGTCGCCAGACATGAGACGTCAGTAAATAATTAAGTGACGCAATATCACGACGCCATGGCAAATTTGTGGCGACTTTTAACCATTTCGCATGCTGGTTGAACATTGAATCCACAATGCTGATGAATGCCTCATAACAATTGAATAAGCCGTGTCTGCCGGTTAGCAGGTAACCTTCCAGCCAGCCCTGACATTGGTGCTCACTGAGGACCTCCATAACGCAGCCGCTGCGGCCGAGATATTCGTCATTTATCTCAGTCGTAGCCTCCCACTGCCGGCGAGTGGCTTCAAACAAAGCAACTAATCCATTAGAGATAGTTTCGTCGGGCCCAAAAACACGAAAATTATGATAAGCACTATTGAGTTTTACGATGTCTCGCAGGAATGGGCCGAGCGCGTGAGTATCACCAGCATCCTGGACGCCGTGGGTTGGCACATCAGTGGCATAGTTATGAAAATCTGGCATCTCCAGATCGCGCAATAATTTGCCACCGTTTGCGTGCGGATTTGCGCCCATGCGCCTTTCTCCAGTCGGTGCTAATGCTGCAAATGTTGGGAACAGGCGCCCACTCTCATCAAATAATTCATAAGGCTTGTAGCTTCGTAACCATCTTTCAAGAAGCCGAAGATGTTCGGGGTTTGTCGCCGGATTAGATAGGGGAATCTGGTGCGCACGAAATGTACCTTCAATCTGAACGCCATCCACAACTTCAGGGCCTGTCCAGCCTTTAGGCGATTTGAGAACAATCATGGGCCAGCGCGGTCTTTTGTCCTCATCATTCACTCGGGCATTAAACTGGATATCCCGGACTTCCTTTACGATACAATCAAGCGCTGCCGCCATGCTCTCATGCATTTTAGAAGGACTATCACCTTCTATGAAAACCGGTCGCCAGCCATAGCCCGTTAAAAGATGTTCTAGCTCATCATGACTGATCCGTGACAATATGGTCGGATTTGAAATCTTATATCCATTTAAATGCAGAATAGGCAATACTGCTCCATCACTGACAGGGCTAAGAAATTTATTAGAGTGCCATGCTGTCGCCAGCGGTCCTGATTCAGCTTCACCGTCACCTACGACGCAGGCAACAATCAGATCTGGATTATCAAATGCTGCTCCGAAAGCATGGCTTAGTGAATATCCTAACTCTCCTCCCTCATGAATGGAGCCTGGGCATTCTGGCGAGGCGTGACTAGGGATTCCGCCTGGAGCAGAAAACTGTTTAAAAAGTCGTTTTATTCCTGAGAAATCCTGACTTATTTCAGGATAGACTTCCGTATATGTCCCCTCCAGGTAAGTATTTGCTACCACTGCAGGGCCTCCATGACCAGGCCCAGAAAGATAAATCATATCAAGGTCAAATTTTTTAATAACGCGATTCAAATGCGCATAAATAAAATTCTGACCCGGTGTTGTCCCCCAGTGCCCCAGAAGCATCTTCTTAATATCAGATGACACGAGGGGACGGTTTAAAAGAGGGTTTTCAGTGAGGTATATTTGCCCCACTGAAAGATAGTTAGCTGCTCGCCAGTAGCCGTCAATTTCCCATAACTGAACCTGATTAAGAGTAGGGGATTTCATAATGTTGGGTTTCTTGGCGCTATTTCAGCCTTGATGTGTGTAAATTCGTCACGCTTAATCTCGCCGCGTGCATAGCGCTCGTTTAACATATCGAGGGCTGTTTTATGTTTATTTACAGATGCACGTCTGTTAACACGATAACTGTAACCCCAGTGTCCAATGCTGGAAACCAGAAGAACCCAGACGGCAAACCACAAAAACCAACCCCAACCGGCATAGAGACTATTCCAGAAATCATACGGCATAACCACCTCTGCTTAAAAAGTTGAACCTTTACTTCAGGTTATGCTTTATTATACGAAGGTATGTTAATGACTTCTGTACGGTAGCGAACATAAGTAAATAAAAATTTACCCGGCCTTTATTTATTTTCTGATCGCAGGCAGAGTGGTGGGTAATTAGTGTTTTAATCGAAAGTTATTTTATTTATCACTAAGTATAAGGTAATAGCCGATCAGTCTCTTTTTTAACAACTGCATAACACTCACAACTGAGAGATTCAAGTTTGTCTCTATCCAAAACAGTGATATGTCCACGGTGATAATCAATAATACCTAAACGTTGCAATTTCCCTGCTGCTTCGGTCACCCCCTCTCGCCTTACTCCCAGCATATTAGCAATTAATTCCTGTGTCATTTTTAAATGATTGTCTGGAAGTCGGTCTAAAGAGAGTAAAAGCCAGCGACATAATTGCTGATCAATTGAGTGATGACGATTACAAACAGCAGTCTGAGCCATTTGAGTTATTAACGATTGTGTATAACGGAGCATCAGTGCAAGTAACTTCCCGTGGCGGTCAAACTCTTCTGTTAACTTTTTACCTCTCAGTTTATAGGCCATTCCAGCGCTTTGAACAATAGCACGACTGGATGTGCTCTTTCCTCCCATAAAAAGTGATATGCCTACAAGTCCCTCATTCCCAACTACCGAAATTTCAGCCGAGGAACCATTCTCCATGACATAAAGTAACGAAACGATAGAGTCTACAGGGAAGTAGACATATGACATTTTATCACCAGATTCATACATTACCTGTCCAAGTTCTAAATTAACAAGCTCTGTGAAAGGGCGTAATCTAACCTTCACATCTTCAGGTAGTGCTGCAAGTAGATGATTCTTGTTTAGAAAACCAGTAACTTTATCATCAGACATGATGCTTCCTATTAAGTTATAAACGATAGTCAGATTGATTTTTTTCACACTAATAGACATTTATTGTAACACTAAAATTACAATTCGGATAATTTTCCGATAGTAATCATGCCCCTTTGAGAAGCCTTGTGAATTCTGGATAAGGATAACTATAAGGTTTGGGTATATTATTAGTCTGGAGGGGCGTTCTTTTTAAAATCTTCCTGATGCAATCATAAGTCCTTTGCTCTATTCATAATATTATAAATCAATTATTTTTAATAAGTAAGATCAATGCAGTTTGATGATAGCATTTATTAATGTTTCCTCCCTTACCAGTAATCCGCCTTTTTTAATATTTCTCTTAATAAGAAATCAAATTTTAAAAAACGTTTTTGCGTATCACTCATCATCATGAGTGTGACAGGATGGATAACTGAAAGCATCATTGAAAAAAACGCGATTTGGCCGCATCAATTATGTATTCGGAATTCAGATGTTGATACTTCATAAGTACACCAAGGGAAGAGGGACGAAAAGCTCAGCCTAATCTGGATAATATGCATGACATTGTCGAAGCGGCCGCGCGAGTACTTGACCACATATGGCTGCAAGATCGCCAGTGTATGACAGCGTGAATCACTCTCCATGACTTTACATCGGATGGCTTGTTCATTGGCTCGCTCCTTGTCTTTGCAGGCGGGCCGCCCATTTCTTTTTGATGTACCAAAGTGGCGGACATTTCATTTTCATCAAAATCCTCCCCGTTTCTGGCCCTTTGCTGGCTGCTGCTCATCTTCAGCGTCGACAATAAGGTCGTGCGCTTCACGCGCCAGCATGTCGATAGCGTGCAGGTGCGCCCGGAACTGCTCCGGTTTCAGGTCGCGCTTCTTAGCCAGATCGATGATTGCCAGCTGCAAGTTGCGCGCCTGTCGCATCAGCGGCGTGTTAATTATCAGTTGAGTTACCTGTGTCATGCTGCGCTCTCCCTTCCCTCAAGCCAGAAGGAAAACGCCCGGTCTACCACGGCATCCTGATAGCCAAGATGTGAGCGGGTCAGGTTGTGTTTGTCATCGTGAACGCTGCGATACAGTCGCTCAAAGCGTATGCGGTTCATCTCAGTCATGACGGCCACCTTTCAGGCCAAAGCGGCGGTGAATGTCGGCGAGGTGGTCCAGTGCCTTTTCGCTACCGGTTGGGATGTGGAGTTGTGGGATCTGTTTGCGCGGCGGCGGGATGACTTCGCCAGCTTCAATGCGGCGGGACATCTTACGCAGTTCATCGCCCAGGCGTTTCCGGCATTCAGAATCCGTCAGGTTAAATGAGCGCATCTGGTTATAGACCGCTGTCACCATGTGGAAACAGGCCGGGCTTTCCCAGGGGAACTCTTCGCTGCTGTCGTATATGCTCCGATCGCGGCAGTACAGGCGGAACATGCCGTAAAGCTCTTCGTCAGCAGGCAAGCCAGCTGCACGATGCTCGCCCTGCTTGCACCACTCGATAAACTGGCCGGGCGATGGCAGGAACGGCGAACCACTGGCGCGGGCCAGCTTCATGCCTGCTGACAGCTGCTGCTTGTTGTGAATGCCGTTCTCGGCAAACGCGGCAATCCACTGGCGTTTCGCTGCAGCTTCGTCGTTCGGGTTGCGCCAGGCGGTGCTGACCGATGCCGGGAATACCTGCTTAAGATTCGAAAACAGAGCATCGACAAGGCGCTCAACGTCCTCATGCACTCCGCGCTCAACCGGGCGCGGACCATCTCCTGCAATGCGAGCCAGTGCGCCTGCATCACGATTCTGAATTGCTGATACGAGATTTCTCATAGGAATTCATTCTCCCAGGCTTCGCGGCTGTTCCAGTGCTGAGCGGGCTGCTGAGCCACTGCCTGCCGGTTACGCCCTGGCTGGCTCATCTGCGCACGGAGTGTGTCCCACTTGGCGCGGAGTTTTGCAGGGCTGAGGATATTGGTCTGCCAGAAGTGATCGGCGTTAGCCCACCTGAAGGTTTCGCAGATGTCGTGATGCGTGACATCCAGCGATCCTCTCAGAAGGCGGACTTCGTTAGCCCAGGCAGGCCAGTTTGGGGCTTTTGCAGTTGGAGTAATAATCTTCACCCTGCTGAACATCCACTCGGCTGCCTTCAGGTCGTCAGCAGTTCCCCACTTGTCACCTTTCGGTGAATGGGTTGCCGCTTCAGGACGGATGCCGATATCGACACGTTCACCCTGCCCGTTCCAGCGGTAACGGTATTGGAAGGTAATCCGGCCTTTACGTGATATCCGGACAGATAATCCGTCACGGTCCGTTTTGACCTGACTTTTTCATATTCCTTGCCCAGCATTGAACGCAGGGCAGCATCCGAGAGCGCCATAGATTCTTTGGAGGTTGGAAATTATGTACATCATTATGTACACGAAAAAAGGGTAAGTGAAAAGAAACACCCGGAATAATGCGGAATACAAAAACTCATCAATTATCTGTTTTTTATGCGATTCGCCAGCTATCGCGGTCAAAACCGGAATAGCCGGGAATCGATAGAAAATAGATGGAATAAAAACTGTTATATAGCGCAAGAATAGCAGTAAGTCACAGGGAAAAACTTAACCGCACTGGTCATGCTGATGTGGCATTTTTCAGCCTCCCCAGCGGCTTTTAAGATAGCTCACCGCCTGCTGAGTCTGTGGCTGATTCAGATAGTTCTCTCTGAACAGAATGGTGCCGTTGATGTTGGGGTTCGATTCATTGAGATCGAGCTGTTTTTTCAACTCTGGCACGCCACCCTGAAGCGTCCAGTCAGGCTCAATTTTTGAAGGTTCCCCCACTTTGTAGAGCGCCAGACCAATATAGAGTCGGGTTTTAGTGGGTTTCACCACCTCTGCCCACCAGTTTGCCAGCACGTCGTAACGGGCAGCCTGACGGGAAAATGGCCAGTACAGCTGGGGCGCAATGTAATCCAGCAAACCCTGCTGCACCCAGCGGCGGGTATCCGCAAAGGCTTCGTCATAGGCCGCCGCGCCGCGTGTATCGGAACCGGCAGGATCATGGGACAGATTGCGCCAGACGCCCGCCGGGCTGACACCAAACTCAACCTCCGGCTTCAGCTGCTTAATGGTGCGAGATACCTGCTCAATCAGTTGCTGCGTGTTATGACGCCGCCAGTCTGCTTTACTGGCAAAACCCTGGCCATAACGGCTGAAGGTCTGATTATCGTTGAGCAGCGAACCCGCAGATTCGGAATAGAAGTAGTCATCGAACTGCACACCGTCGATGGGATAGCGCGCGACAACCTCGGCCACAATGCTGGTAATCCAGTCACGCACCTCAGGAATACCCGGATCGAGCACATAGCGATCGCCAGCGGTGCGGATCCAGTCGCGATGCAATACAAAAACACTGGCCGGGTGCAGTGACAGTGTGCGGTTCAGTTCGCTCACGGTTGAGGGCTTAGTGTTCACCGATACCCGGTAAGGGTTGAACCATGCATGGACTTTGATACCGCGTTTATGTGCCTCATCCAGCATAAACTGCAGCGGATCATAGCCAGGATCCTCACCGATTTTGCCGGTCAGCATATCGGACCAGGGCAGGATTTTTGAGGGCCAGAGCGCGGTAGCATCGGGTTTGACCTGGAAAAACACCGTGTTGATCCCCAGGCTTTTCAGCTTATCCAGCTTGTCGGTCAGTGATTGCTGCTGCAGGCGAATACGCTCTGCCGCCGGACGGGTGCCATTCACCGACGCTACCGGTGGCCAGTCAAGACGCGATACCGTGGCTAACCAGACGCCCCGCACAGGTTCATGCACCTCAGGGCGGTCTGGCTTGCCTGCAGGTAGCGGCTGTTTTGTTACGGGCGGAAAAGGCGTCACCAGCGATTTCGGCGGCTCAGATGCGCAACTGACCAGCAACAACGCCGCAGCGAGCGCGGCGCCTCGCTTAATAGCGGTTCTGGCCTGTGCAGAAAAGAGATTAAAGACGATGATGAACTCCAGTATTGTCTGGTCGGGGCGCAAAGAGATGTATTCTCGGTGAGTCTGATTAAATGTCAATGCGTTAGCACAGCGGCAACGGTAAAATCGCCGCCATTAAAATCAGGCCCTGAACCCGCTAGCGCTGTGGAGTGAATTCAATACCGGCAGACGCCAGACAGGCTTTAAGGGTGCCAAACGCATCCTGACACTGCCGCTCATTAACGCAGGCGTAGCCCAGCAGTAATCCACGCTCCTCCTGTGGGTGCATATAATATTGCGAAAGCGGCCTCACCTTGACCCCGCGCTTAAGTGCCTCTGCGGCTATCGCCACGTCATCAGCACCGGCTGGCAGCGGCATCACCAGATGCAAACCGGCTTCATGATTGAATGCCGGTAAAAAAGCAGGTCCCAGATAGCGCTCGATAAGCCGGCAGAGAAACTGTCGCCGCTGACGATAAAGCAGCCGCATCCGGCGGATATGCTCCATGTAATGACCCAGCCGGATAAACTCCGCCAGCGCCCGCTGAATCAGCAGATGCCCGCCGCGATAGAGCTCCGCCGCCGCGATGCGTAATGGCTGCGCCAGCGGTTTCGGTACCACCAGGTAGCCGATACGCAGCGCGGGATAGAGCGTTTTGCTAAACGTACCCATGTAAATAACCGGTGCATCTGCTTCCAGACCCTGCAGTGAAGGGTGTGGCTGTCCCGAAAAACGAAATTCACTGTCGTAATCATCTTCAACAATCCAGCTCTGATGACGGCGGGCCAGAGAGAGCAATGCCTGACGACGGGCCAGACTGAGATGAACGCCCAATGGATACTGGTGCGACGGTGTCACAAACACCATTTTGGGTGGCGGCCCGCTGTCCGGCACCAGGCCCTGCTCGTCCACCGGCATCGCGCGAATTTTCAGGCCATTCATACGCAACAGATTCCGTGTTCCCCAGTAGCCCGGCTCCTCCATCCAGACCCGATCGCCCGGATCGCAGAGCACCCGCGTCACCAGATCAACCGCCTGATGAACCCCTTCCGTAATCAGAATCTGATCAGCATCGGCCCGCACAGATCGTGCAACCCGCAGATAATCCACCAGCGCATGGCGCAAATCGGGACAGCCACCGCCGCTGCTGTAAACCAGACGGTGAACGTCAGGTTCGCGGTTCAGCCGCGCCTGAATCTGACTGAATAGCTTGTGGGGGAATTCAGTGACATCCGGTGCGCCTGGGACAAATGCGCCCCATTGATACGGTGATGCGGTTGCATGACCGAGTAGCGTGGCGCCCCGCTTTGACAGCGTCGCCGGTCGTTGCGCTTTCACAGCCTGAAGATCGGCAATCGCATCGCTCTGCAGGCAGCTTTCCGGCAGCGTCTCGGCAATCCAGGTGCCGCTGCCGGTTCGCGCCGTGACATAACCTTGCGCCATCAGGCTCTCATAGACATGCATAACGGTATTTCGCGACACGCCCAGTTCGCGCGCCAGATCGCGTGTTGGCGGCAAACGGCTTCCGCGCGGGAATACCTCTTCAATGATCGCGGCCTGCATACAATTCAGCAGCCGCTGATGTAATGAGCCCGTTCTTAGAAACTGTAACCGTGCTAATAGATGATCTGCGTACAACAGTCGCAATTGGCTCCACCTTTCCTCTCACAATTGGCTCTGGCAACTCACCGCGCCTCAGGCATAAATAAACGTGTTTGTCGGGAATTGTAAACACGCATATTAACGAGGTGGAATAAATGAGCGAAAAAAATAACCTGATGCAGCAGCGCAAAGCACAGGCTCTTCCCAAAGGTATCGGTACGCTATGCGACTGGTACGTTGCCCGGGCAGAGAACGCCACCTTATGGGATCAGGACGGTAACAGCTGGATCGACTTTGCGGGCGGCATCGCAGTGCTGAACACCGGCCACCGCCATCCACGCATTGAACAGGCGATTGCCGAACAGTTAACAAAGTTTACTCATACGGCCTTCCAGATCACGCCTTATGAAAGTTACATCGCACTTGCCGAGCGCATTAATCAGCGGGTGCCAATCGCTGGGCCGGCGAAAACCGCCTTCTTCACAACCGGCGCGGAAGCCGTAGAAAATGCAGTGAAAGTGGCGCGTGCCTTTACCCGCCGTCACGGCATCATCACCTTTGGTAACGCGTTCCATGGCCGTACCTTTATGACGATGGCGATGACCGGGAAAGTGGCGCCTTATAAACGCGATTTCGGCCCGATGCCGCCGTCAGTGTTTCATGCACGCTATCCCAGCGCGGTTCAGGGAATCAGCATTGAGGCCGCGCTGACCAGCCTCGACGAAATTTTTACTCAGGACATTGCACCGCATGACGTCGCCGCAATTGTGCTGGAGCCGGTACAGGGCGAAGGTGGTTTCCATGCGGCACCGGCAGAGTTTATGGTGCAGCTGCGCGAACTGGCTGACCGTCACGGCATTCTGCTGATTGCAGATGAAGTGCAGAGCGGATTTGCCCGCACCGGCAAGCTATTTGCCATGGAACACTATCCGGTGAAGGCCGATATCATCACGATGGCCAAAAGCCTGGCTGGCGGGATGCCGCTCTCTGCCATCGCAGGTCGTGCAGAAGTCATGGATGCGCCAGCGCCTGGTGGGCTGGGCGGAACCTACGCCGGAAACCCGCTGGCTATCGCTTCAGCCCACGCGGTTCTGGATGTGATTGAAGAGGAGCAGCTCTGTCAGCGTGCCGTTGAACTCGGTGCCCGGCTTGAAGCTGAGCTGCAGGAGCACCAGCGCAAGCATCCGGATATTGCTGACGTGCGTGCGCTGGGTTCGATGGTGGCGATGGAGTTTTATCAGGCCAGCACCGCGCAGGCCGTTCAGAAGATGGCAATGGAACAGGGCCTGCTGCTGCTGACCTGTGGAGCCAAAGGCAACGTCATCCGCTTCCTTTACCCGCTCACCATTCCGGATGCCCAGTTCAGCCAGGCGCTGACCATTCTCTCCACGGTGATCAATCACTGTGTCGCATCTGCCGGACATCCCGTCGTCCCAGCCTGATTTCGCTGGCGCGTTAACGCAAGTTTATCCCCGTTCGTCCGGTCTCACAGGCCGGACGCCGTCTGGAGACGTTTACATGACGATGACTCAGAATGCGAATGAAGATTCGCTCGCCCAAAACCTGAAACCGCGCCACGTGCGTATGCTCTCAATTGCTGGTGTGATTGGCGCAGGACTGTTTGTTGGCTCCGGCCACGCAATTTCTGAAGCGGGCCCGGCGGTCCTGATCTCTTACGCAGCGGCGGGTGCCCTGGTCGTATTGATCATGCGGATGCTGGCTGAGATGGCTGTTGCCTCGCCCGACTCCGGCTCGTTCTCAACCTACGCGGATAAAGCTCTCGGACGCTGGGCCGGTTTTACCATCGGCTGGCTTTACTGGTGGTTCTGGGTGCTGGTCATTCCGCTGGAGGCCAATGCAGCAGGCACCATTCTGCATGCCTGGTTCCCCGATATCGCCATCTGGCAGTTCACTTTCGCCATTACATTACTGCTGACCATCACCAACCTGCTCAGCGTGAAAAATTATGGCGAGTTCGAATTCTGGTTTGCCCTGATCAAGGTCGTTGCCATCATCCTGTTCCTGGGCGTGGCGGGTGCGGCGGTATTTGGTCTGCTGCCGGACAGTAACACCAGTGGCCTGTCGCATCTTTATGACACGCATGGTTTTATGCCGAATGGTATCGGCGCAGTTGTCGCGGCCATTCTGACCACCATGTTCTCATTTATGGGCACAGAAATTGTCACGATAGCGGCCGCCGAGTCGAAGAATCCTGGCAAGCAGATCACCCAGGCAACAAATTCGGTTATCTGGCGTATCGCGCTGTTCTATCTGCTCTCCATTTTCTTTGTGGTGGCGCTGGTTCCGTGGAACACGCCAGGACTGGTTGAACAGGGTTCATGGCAGACGGCATTACAGGCGATGAACATTCCGCACGCACGATTGATTGTCGATCTGGTGGTGCTGATGGCGGTGTGCAGCTGTCTCAACTCCGCACTCTATACCTCTTCACGTATGCTCTATTCGCTGTCACGCCGTAAAGATGCTCCTGCCGCTGCTTCACGCACCAATCGCAGTGGCACACCCTGGGTTGCCGTACTGTTCTCTACGGCGGCGGCGTTTCTGGCGGTCATCGCGAATTATCTGGCGCCCAGCGCCGTGTTTGAATTTTTGCTGGCGACATCAGGCGCGATTGCACTGCTGGTCTATCTGGTGATTGCTGCGTCACATCTGGTGTTGCGCAAAAAACGTGAGAAAGCGGGAGAAGCCCTGAGCTATCGCATGTGGCTATTCCCGGGCCTGACCTGGGTCACTATCCTGTTTATTGTGACAGTGCTGATTATTATGTTGTGTGATCCGAAACATCAGTCTGAGCTTCTGGCAACCGGCGGGTTAACGCTGGTGATTATCGCCACCAGCCTGGTTCTGCGTCGTAAAAAAGAGGTTCGCCAGCGAACGAAATACTTTACTCAGCGTTCTTCCGACCACTCATAAATATCTGGCACTTTTTTAACAGGCAATGATGCCCACCTTTCACAGCAAAGGTGGGCATTTCTGCTTTTATATTCAGAATAAAATTTGAAAGCTTATTCCAGATACTGGCTGAAGCGCAGCAGATACCCATCTGGATCCTGTACCAAAAACTCCCTCTGACAGGCAATCGTCTCGCCAGTGCCATAGTGGTTATCCCGCATCTCACGAAACAGTGGCACGGCATGCTGCTGCAAACGCGTTAATACAGCGTCAATGTCGTCCACCTCGATCTGGAAATTAATGCCCCGACCAAGCGGCCAGTGCAGCTCGGCGGTGTTCCAGCCCTGCGGATGGAACTGCTCAATCATCAATTGTGCTTCTCCATAGCAAAGGTATGCGAAGTCAGGCTGCTGACGCTGAATCCTTACTTCAAAGCCCAGCACCACAGTGTAAAAGTGCATCGAAGCGGCGAAGTCTGTGACGGTGAGTTCTGGCACCATGCGATTCCAGTACATATTGTTGTTATCACTCATAAAGGCATCCGTTTTTGTCTGTTACGATCGCTGTTCATTCTCACCGCCAAGACTCCTTTGCAGTTCATCCAGCATCAGCCGCAGGGCGGCAGACTGATGCTCGCGCGACAGATACAGTCCCCAGATGCCAATGCGTCGGGGCTCATAATCGGGCAGTAAGTTCACCAGCTTTCCCGCTTCCAGTGCGCGACGTGCTTCCTGCTCAGGTACCATTGCTATCCCACAATGTGCAATGGCTGCATCACACAACAGTAATGAGATGCCAGCACTGAAGTTCCCCTTAACAGCAGCCGTGATTTTCTCTCCATCCGACGCCGTGAAATGCCAGCTTTGTCCGGCGAACTGGCTGTAGTAAAGACAGTTGTGCCGAGTCAGATCATCCGGGGTTTGCGGTATGCCATGCTTCTGCAGATATTCCGGTGAGGCGCAGAGCACAGAGCGACATTCCCCGAGGCGGCGCGCGATAGCACCCGGCTCTGGCGCATCCGTAATGCGAATCGCGAGATCGATACGCTCACTGATCAGACTTACGGGCTGATTATTAATGTCCAGCTCAATGCGCAGTGCAGGATAGCGTGCCAGAAAGTCAGGGATCACCGGTCCGACAAGATGCAGCGCCGTGAAATGGGCGCAGGCGATGCGAAGCGTTCCCGCCGGCACGCCCTGCGTGGTCTCCTGCTGGATCGCTTCTGAGAGCAGGGCCAGCTGACGGGTCTTTTGCAGGGTCGCCTCACCGGCAGGCGTCAGGGTCAGCCGACGCGAAGAGCGATGCAGCAGACGTGTTCCCGCCCACCTTTCCATCTCCTCCAGATATCGGCTGACCATCGGACGAGAGATCCCCAGCGCACGTGAGGCGGCACTCAGGCTACCCAGTTCACAGATTCGGTTGAAAACAGCGGCTGCCGTCACTCTGTCCATCTCGTTCACCTGTTCGGATTATGAAACTCAGCATCTCTGATTGCGGGAATTCTATCAGATGGCGAGAGGCGTAGAATAGCGCCATCGACACTGAACAATGCCCGATGCAGATGCCTGAAGCGGGCCTTTACCTTCTGAGGATTCACAATGAAAACCACACTGTTACCTGTGATGTTAATTCTGGCTTCGGCTTCCGCGAGCGCTGCCACTCTGCAACTGGAAACCTATAATCCGCAGGCGAAAAGCATTTTCCCTGTCTCTTCCACACTGGTTTCCGGGCCAACCGAAGCGATTCTTTTTGATGCACAGTTCAGCACCCAGGACGGTGAGAAACTGGTGGAGATGATTAAAAAGAGCGGTAAAAAGCTGAAGGAAGTGGTGATCACCTCTGGCGATCCTGATTTTTACTTTGGTCTGGAACCGATTGTTAAGGCCTGGCCGGATGTGAAAGTGGTTGCCGCGCCTGCGGTCGTGAAGCATATCCAGAAGACGCATGATGCCAAACTGAAATACTGGGGTCCTCAGATGAAGCAGGGCGCACCGGATAAAGTGTTTGTTCCTGAAGTGACTCACCAGACACGCTTTAGCGTCGACGGCGAGGTGCTGGAACTGCGTCATCCTGAGCAGTACGCTGCCTATGTCTGGATACCTTCTGTGCGCACCATTCTGGGCGGTACGGGTCTTGCCTCCGGTATTCATGTCTGGACCGCTGACACCCAGACCGTTAAGAGCCGTGCAGAATGGCGTCATATCCTGACAGAAATGAAGACGCTGAACGCAACGAATGTCATTCCTGGTCACTACCTCGGGGCACGTCCTGTGGGTTCCCAGGCTGTGGATTTCACACTGAATTACCTGAAGAGTTTTGAAACGGCATTGTCACAGCACAAAACCTCAGCCAGCGTGATTGCCGCCATGAACTCGGCCTGGCCGAAACTGGCTGAACCGGCATCACTGGAACTCAGCGCCAAAGTGAATACTGGCGAAATGAAGTGGTAAATCTGTAACGGGTCAGTTAACCGCAGCGTGCACAGCCGTTTAGCGGTTAACGCCCTGGAATAAAGCAGAGAAGTCCAGGCGCTATTTCTTTGTGAGATAGCGCCTGTCATCGCGCGCCTGCAACCGCGCTTCCGCCGGAGTGGGGAAGATATAGTGAAACAGATCGCGGTAAAAACTCAGATGCTTCAGTAATCCTTCCTGAATAGCCCGGCTGATGTCCTTGATCAGGAACGCCTGGGTAGTATTGAAGTTAGCGATACTGAAAAAGGTTTTGTCATAGACGTTCACCACCCCTTCCCATTTCATCACCTTCTCATCCGGAGAGACCCCTTCCGAGGCGACAAACATGCCTTTATGGGATTTCACACACTGTTTACTGATATAGGTCGTTAACGCGTCATAGCCGCGCTTATTGCGCCAGCGACAGAATTCATACGGCACATCGTAATGCGGCAGCACAAAGTCAGGAGTGCGAAAATGTTCATCCCCAATCAATCCATCCAGCGTGACGGTGAAATGCAGAAAATCCTGGAGGAAATCGAACTGCCGGGTTTTGGTCAGGGTCACATTGATGGTGAAGTGACCCGCCTGTACAAACCAGTAATTGGTGAAGCCGGTGACCAGAATACAGAATGCCTGCCAGTCACTGAGTTTTCGATCTCCCGCCAGTCCCCTGAAACGGCTGATCATCATCCGCGATTTTGGGTGCTGATACGCTTTCAGCAGCGGATCGTTCATACCCTTCAGTAACATCAGGCACACTCCTTGATAGATTGCGCTTATCCTGCCACGCCCTGATCAGGGTGAAAAGTGTCGTTGTTCTGAAACAGTCTGAACTAATCGTCACTATGATGTGAGCCCGGTGCTTCTGGTAGCCGGAAAGTTCAACGAATAATGCGTCCATGTCTATCACCTTCCCACTCAGGTGACAGGCTATCTTTAGGTTGGGGACAAATTAAACCTGACCTTATTTTCTTTTCTTAATTCTGTTAACTGATGCTCTGGCCTGCTTCACGTATCAACTCACTCACTTCCGCCACCAGCTTACGAACCTTATCAGGGATAAAACGGGCGTCCGGGAAAACGGCATAAAGATAGCGGTCGGGAAGCCGCCAGTCCGGTAAAACCCGTACCAGCCTGCCGGAGGCCAGCGCGTCTGCGCCAATCAGCAGCTGTAATCCGCCGATCCCCAGTCCCGCCTCAAGGGCCTGCATTAACGCCTCACTGTTGTTAGAACGAAACACGCTTTTCACGGGAACAGACACACTTGTCATCCCGGACACCAGCTGCAGCGGCGCATCAGGTGAAATACCGCTAAAACGTATGTGAGGATGCCGCTGTAAGTCATCGGGTGTTTCCGGCATACCGTTTTGCGCTATCCACTCAGGGGAAGCCACCAGTACGGTTTCAACCGTGATCAGCGAACGAGCCGCCAGCGTGGCGGGCGGTGACTCGCTAAGGCGGATCGCCACATCAACGCCCTCCGCAATGAGTTCTGAAAGACGATCCTCAAGCGCGATATTCAGATGCAGCGCAGGATGCGCCTGCTGAAAGGCGATCAGATGCGGCATCAACCGGTGCCCTATGCCGCTCGGCAGCTGAATATGCAGTTTGCCGTGAAGCGGCTGCGTGCCAGGCCGCAATTGCTGTTCAAGTTCCTCCATCGCACTGAGCAGTTGCCTGACCTGCTGCAGATAGTGCTGACCCTGCTCCGTGAGCGCCATTTTTCTCGTCGTTCGGTGTAGCAGCACTACGCCCAACGCCTCCTCAAGTGCAGCGATCTGCTGGCTCACCGCCGACTGCTTCATGCCATTTTGCCGTGCCGCCGCTGAGAAGGATCCCGCTTCCGCTACACGGACGAAGGTCTGAATCGCAGTCAGTTTGTTTTGCATTTATTGATTTTCCTGATAAGTGATATCCGGTTCAGGGGATTTAATCAGAATAACGCGCAGGTGAGAATGCGGCTTCTCTCTTAACAGGGTAATGATCATGAAAATGACGCGGGATAAAAAGGTTGCGCTGGTAGCAGGCGCCAGCGGGATCATCGGCCAGCAACTCAGCAAGGCGCTGGTGGCCGATCAATGGCAGGTGACCGCGCTGACGCATCGGTCAGAGTTTGCGATAAGCGGAACCGAGGTTATCGCGGTAGATTTGCGCGACGTGCAGCAGAGCCATGAACGGCTGGCCTCACTGACTGATGTGACCCATATCTTTTACAGCGCATGGCTGAATGCCGCCGACTGGGCGTCGATGGTCGGTCCAAATCTCGCCATGCTGCAAAATCTGGTGCGAACCCTTGAAAATATCGCTCCGCTTGAGCATGTCAGCCTGATGCAGGGATACAAAGTGTATGGCGCCCATCTCGGACGATTTAAGACGCCGGCGCGGGAAAGCGATCCCGGCGTGCCCGGTGCCGAATTCAACGCCGCTCAGTTGAACTGGCTGAGCGCACAACAGCAGGGTAAAGCCTGGCACTGGAGCGCACCACGGCCCGGCGTGGTCGGCAGTGACCGGTCAGGCAACGTCATGAATCTGGCGCTGAGTCTGGCAATCTATGCTTCAATTTGTCGTGCAGCTCAGCTGCCTTTACGCTTCCCGGGCTCGCTGGAAACCTGGAACAGTATAGTGGATTTTACCGATGCGACATTGCTGGCTGACGCCACGATCTGGGCAGCGTGCAACGCTGACGCACGCAATCAGGCGTTTAATATTAACAATGGCGATCTCTGGCGCTGGAGCGAGCTGTGGCCTGTAATTGCAGAATGGTTTGCGCTGGATATCGCGCCGCCCGTTTCACTCTCTTTCCGCCAGATGTTCAGGGACTATCGTACGCTGTGGCGAGAAATCGCTGCAGATAACGCACTTGTCGAGGCCGATATTCTGGCGCTCAGTGACGGGACTTTCGCTGATTTTGTCTTTGGCTGGAATTACGACATGTTTGGCGACGGCAGCAAGCTGCGTCGGGCAGGTTTTAACGATTATCGTGCAACGGAAGAGATGTTCTGCGATCTGTTTGCCCACTTCCGGTCATCGCGAATAATTCCGTGATAAAACGGTAAAGCGCAGAGAGCGGGAATATCGCTCTCTGCCTCATGAAGATTTTAGCGCCCTTTCTTCTTACGTCCCGGCTGAACAAAGCGCTTACGTGAAGCACCATTCGCATCGGCTTTTTCAGCCGGTTTCGCGGCACGCTTCTGTGGCTTACTCGCGGCGGCAGCTTTCGCCGGGGCTTTGGCTTTCTTCGCCGGTTTATCTTCTGACGAGGAGTTCTCCAGCAATTTAAACAGCTCTACGAGTTCGTCGTCGGTGAGATCGCGCCATTCACCCAGCGGTAACCCTTTGAGATTGACGTTCATGATGCGGGTACGCTCAAGCTTCGTCACTTCAAAGCCGAAATGCTTACACATTCGACGGATCTGGCGATTCAGCCCCTGAACCAGGGTAATGCGGAAGACAAACGGGGCTTCCTTTTTCACTTTGCATTTTTTGGTCACCGTGCCCAGCATCGGCACGCCTGCGCTCATCCCGGCAATAAATTCATCGGTGATCGGCTTGTCGACAGTCACGACATACTCTTTTTCGTGATTGTTACCGGCCCGCAGTATCTTGTTGACCAGATCGCCATGGTTGGTGAGGAAAATCAGGCCCTGAGAATCTTTATCGAGTCGGCCAATCGGGAAGACGCGCTTGCTGTGATTGACGAAGTCGCTGATGTTATCGCGCTCGCCCTCTTCCATCGTGGTGATGATCCCGACGGGCTTGTTCAGGGCAATCAGCACCAAATCGTCTTCGTCGCGCGGCTCGATCAGCTGACCATTCACTTTCACCACATCGCCTGCAAATACCTGCGCGCCCACAGAGGCGCGTTTGCCGTTAATGAAAACGTTGCCCTGCTCGATATAACGATCGGCGTCACGACGAGAGCAGATGCCGCTCTCGCTGATGTATTTATTGAGACGAGTTGATGAGTCAGTCAGCATGATTCCTCCAAAAAACGCGGACTATACCTTACCGGCGGGGGCTTGCGAAGCCTTTGTACGGGAAACTTTTGCCGCTTTTCGCCCGCCTGGCCGTGGTCCGCATTTAAAGGTCAATCGACATCTCCATACAACGCAACGCGCAGCCCGCCAGCTTTGACGGATAAAGACTTTCCCCCAGCGGCCGGAAACCATGCTGCTCATAAAAGCTCACGGCGTTTGGCGTCGACTCAAGCGTTAAGCGGCGATATCCACGCTGCAGCGCCTCCGCTTTGATAGTGTCAATGATCCGGCCCGCCATTCCCTGTCCGACGAAGCCTGGCAGCGTAAAAATGGCTTCGACGCTGGCGGCAGCGAGATCCAGCGATCCTGTCGCCACCGGCACGCCGTCCGGACCATCAATCACGAAGAAAGGATTCACGCGAATCATCGCAGGAAAGCTGGCGGGCATGCGCTCCGGCGTCCAGGCGGCAAGCACATCGGGAGGATAAACGTGCTGGCAGCCGTGACGAATGGCCAGATTGCGGATGTTCCATAACGTGTGCGCCTCTTCGGGCGATGCCTGTCTGACAATCATGATGCCCTCCGGCTCCTGAACAGAGCCGTTACGTTAGCACACCCCGATGCGGGGATCTCCAATCCCTCTCAGGTTGAGACAGCGACGGCCTTTCTACAGTTGCCTGGAGTAATAATGCGCTGCTGCATTGGCAACCTGACTGCCTGCATATTGCTGCATTTACAACAGTTACGTTATAGAGAATTAGATTTTTATCCAATTAAAACAAGGTATTGCAATCTGGCACAGTTACTGCTTTGTCTTTTCCTTTATATCTTAAAGTTTGGAAATATTAAAAATTTCATCAATCTTGCTATATATCAGGAGAACATCATGTTGACCCAACCTTTACAGTTCGCCTACTGGGTGCCTAATGTCTCGGGCGGACTGGTAATCAGTCAGATAGAACAGCGTACCCGCTGGGATGCCGAATATAACCGTAAACTGGCGCAGATTGCAGAACGGGCAGGTTTTGATTATGCGCTGACGCAAATCCGTTTTACCGCCGGATATGGTGCGGATAATCAGCATGAATCGGTAACCTTCTCACAGGATTTACTCAGCCACACCTCGACACTAAAAGTGATTGCTGCCCTGCTGCCCGGCCCGTGGAATCCCGTATTAGCGGCGAAGCAAATTGCCACCATCAGTCATCTTTATGGGCCACGTGTTGCCGTTAACATTGTCAGCGGCTGGTTCCGGGGAGAATTCAAGGCGATTGGCGAACCCTGGCTCGATCACGAAGAGCGCTATCTGCGCTCAGAAGAGTTTATTCGTTGCCTGCGCGGCATCTGGCGCGAAGAGAGCTTTAGCTTTGCCGGCGATTTTTATCGCTTCCGTGACTACGCCATGAAGCCCAAACCCCTGTCACCGCTGCCGGAAATTTTCCAGGGCGGCAGTTCGCGGGCGGCACGCGACATGGCTGCCCGGGTGTCAGACTGGTATTTCACTAATGGTGATACGCCAGACGGTGTCCGTCTGCAGGTTGCGGATATCCGTGAAAAAGCCGGACGCAATCAGCATCAGGTCAGAATCGGTTTAAATGGTTTTGTCATAGCACGGGAAAACGAACAGCAGGCGCAGGCGGTGTTACAGGAAATTATCAGCAAGGCCAACCCGGAGGCAGTGAAAGGCTTTCAGTATGAGGTTAAAAATGCGGGCAGTGCCTCACCCGAAGGCGAGGGGAATTGGGCGAAATCGTCGTTTGAGGATCTGGTGCAGTACAACGACGGCTTCAAAACCAATCTGATTGGTACTCCACAGCAGATAGCTGAACGGATTATTGAGCTCAAACAGGCAGGTGTCGATCTGCTGCTGCTTGCATTTCTGCACTTTCATGAAGAAGTTGAGTACTTTGGCCGCGAAGTGATACCACGGGTCCGCGAACTGGAGGCACAGGCTGCACTCATCGAAGCGTAAAAAGTGGCGATCAGAAAAAGGAGACGCCAGATCGCGCCATGAAAAGCGGGCGCCTGGCATTTTTTTGCACTATCACCCACCGCTAACATTCCGATAGCGGTGGGCGGTATCTCTTTGTCTATGCCTTCCCACAGCACACGATTAAAAGCGGGCGTTAAGTCCGACGTTCCATGTCACCTGATGCGTGTCGCTGTTGCCTGCCACTGCTGAGACGCCCGCAAAGGCATTGACCGATGCGCCAATCGGCACACTCGCCCCGACCGCCATATCGATCCAGTTATCGTCACGCGAGCCGCTGCTGCGGGTAAAGGCGGTGCGTGTCGATTTCAGTCCGGCGGTGACGGCAGAGTCAGTATCACCAAACTGGTGGTTATAGCTGACCTGCGCCCAGGGATTAATTAACAAATCCTTACTGTCGATACGCCAGCCGACAGAGCCGATTTGAGAATGCAGTGTCTGGTCGCCAAAGCGCATTGAAGTACTGCTGTTCCCCTCTTCTTTATAACCATCGACCTGGGTGTAATCCAGCGCATAGCTGGCCATCGGGCCGGTGGAGACATAGCGACCCAGCGGCAAATCCCAGCCGGTCTGTACCCGCATTCCCAGTACTTTGCCATCACTGCTGCCCTTTTCAGTACGTGTCGCGGGTCCCAGCCTGATCTGACGCTCAATATCATCAAAGTTGAGATCGGCATAATGGGCATCCGCATTAATCCATCCGCCATCGAGATAATTGAACTGACTCCAGAGCGCCACCAGATTGCCGCGTAAACGGTAATCAAAGCGCGAAGAGGGATCCTGGCGTTGCGAGGTGGTGGAGAGCATCGCGCCGGCCTGCCAGCGATCGGTCAGCTGATAGCCCACACCTACGGTGCCAGTGGCGCTGGTGGCATCGCCATCAAGCAGGCTGTCACCGCGAAAATCTCGCTGTTGCCCGGCATAACCGCCGAACACAGTAAACTCGCCAGCGCTGGCGGGCTGCTGACGCTGCTGCTGCAGATGACCGTCGAGCGTGTTATGCGCATCGCCCACCAGCATCGACGGTGCCTGAGCTAGCGCCGCCACCTGCAGCGGCGCATTCAGCACCGACTCAATATAATCGGCGATCAGCGCATGCACTGCCGGGCTGGGATGCAGCCGGTCGGCGAACAGATATTGCTGTGACTGAGAAAATCCAGGCGTCGAGGAGGTGCAGTCCATTGATGAGACACCTGGCGGGCAAGCCATGCCCGCCGTATTGCTGAGTCCATACAGACGCGGATTATCAATCACCTCATTAAACAGGCCATTGATATCCACCCGCGCGATGTTCCCGCGTGCTGCCACCAGTCCCTGCTCTTCAGCCTGATTGTAACGATCGGTCAGTGTCGCAGCCTCCTGACTCAGTAACTGCCAGGCAGCAATCAGCTGTTGCGCAAGAGCATCGCGGATAAGCGGAATCGAAGAGACCTGTCCCGCCGCCTCGTTTAGCGCGGTTTCAATCGCCTGCTCTCTTGCGGCCCGGTCAGTCGTTGTGGAGGTGCTCAGCGACTGAAACAGCGCCGCTGTAGCGGGTTGCGCAGCCGGGCCAAGTACCTGCAATATCGCCTGCAACAAAGCAGGCGTTGCTCCCACATTCGGCACCGTCGGCACAATCACCGTTCCGGCCCCGGCATTCAGCAACCGGCTGACCTGTAAGGCCGCTGCACTGGCACTGTTATCCACGATTTGCTGTGCAGCGAGAGGCGCAAGGGCTGCCGCCGCCAGATCATTACCGCCAATCCAGTGAATGTAGAGACCGTTCGGGTCAGCCCGACCCCCACGCGCCGCAAGATAGCTATCAAGTTGATCCTGAGTATTAAACAGCGGATTGATCGCTGGCACTGCAACCGCGCCACCTTCGGCATAGTTATTACCACCCTGGGATGAAGGGCGCAGGGTATCGCCCAGCGACTGCGCCAGAATCTCGTCATAAAGCGGATGAGTAGCGCCATCGTAGGTAAAGCGGCCTACGTTGCCGCCATCACTCAGGCTATCGCCAAACACGGTGAGATTGCTCCATGCCGCAGCAGGTAACGGGGACAACAGGCTCAGGGTCGCACAGCATAAAAGGTATTGCGCGTGAAGGGGTTTCATCAGCAGCTCCGCACAAATCAAAATTTTGAGAAAAAAGCGTCGTAACCGCACCCACTGGCGCAGCAAGCTGTAAGCGTAGTCGTCTCAGAAAATGGGCGGCAGAAAAGACGCGATCGCGGTCGCAAAGCCGAAAAATTTGGCTTAAAGATGAGCCGTGAAATCCGGTTAACCTGAATGGCATACCGCTTCGGCTCAGTAATGATGACTACTTTTTGCTGACGTGTTTCAACCCGCGATTGAGATCCTGTAAACGCTTCATCGTTTTCACCGTGCGCTGTGGCAGCGTGGAAGCCACCGACAGGATTAGCATCTCCAGGCAAACCATAATCGTGCCGTGCAGGGGAATGCGTCCCTTCTCACCGCCGCGGGGCACATTGATCACCACATCCGCTTCTCTCGCAAAAAAGGAGTCGGTGGCATTAGTCAGCAGAATAACAGGGATATCCAGCCGCTTTGCTTCTCGCACCACGGCCGTGCCTTCGCGGTGTGCAGACTGCTGGGCCATCATCACCAGCACATCGCCGCGCTGAAGCGCCAGCATTTGTTCTGCCAGTGCAATACCGGCGCGATTCAGGGAGAAGGCGGGGAGACCAATACGGTTTAGCAGTCGCACGCTGTAGTCCGCAAGAATTCCCGAGGCATTAATGCCAAAGATAGCGACTTCCCGCGCTTCCCCCAGCAGCGCGACGGCATCCGCTACCGCCACCCGATTATGCGGTTGCGACAGCACCTCACAGGCATAACGATGGCCATCCAGCACAAAGTCGATGGCGCTGTTCACGTCGCTGGTCACCTCACTGACGGTGGTGATCATCTTATCTTCTGAGGTCAGCGAGGGACCAAACCAGGCCTTAAGCGTCTGTTTGAGGTCGCGCAGGCCGCTAAAACCCAGAGCCTGAATAGCGCGGATCACAGTGGCATCAGAGGTGTGATTCGCTACGGCGATCTCCAGCGCAGTGCTCTCGAGTACCGTTTCCCGCTGTTGATCGATGTAGCGCGCCACGGCCAGCAGACGGGGAGAGAGCTGTTTTTCGCGGGCACGAAGGCGTTCAGCGACCACATCCACTCTGTTTTTAACGAGTCTGTTCTGTTTCATGCTGCTCCTGCTGCTGACCTTACAAAGATGAAATGCTCACTCCCGGTCTGATCCCAGGTGACAATTTCAGGCCTCAAAAATGTAGTGAAAGCCTCATGACGCTTTACATTTCACCTGAAAAAGCCAGGATTAAACGCTAGCCCCACAACCCATAACGAATAAACAATCATTACTATCAATAATATAAAATCATACCTGAACTGTTTTTTTATAAAAAGTGACGCGATAAAAATG
Source organism: Pantoea sp. Cr_R13 (assembly GCF_029222565.1). Lineage (NCBI taxonomy): Bacteria > Pseudomonadati > Pseudomonadota > Gammaproteobacteria > Enterobacterales > Erwiniaceae > Pantoea > Pantoea sp. Cr_R13. The sequence goes on along the minus strand of NZ_JARHXL010000009.1, from coordinate 272,654 downwards.
TAGTAAAAACTCTTCAAATTTTGTTTACTACTACATTACCTGATGTTTGAATGATTCTCAATTACAGATGAGAAGTATTGTCGTCCGGGCAACGTCATGATGTTGCAATGGTGATGCGCTTCTCCTCTGCTTAAAGCGCTGCATATTGCAGACCACCTCCAGGGAAGCCCTGCATGACCGACAGCCATCAGGACGTATTAGCTTCAGAAACTGCCAGTAACAGACACGAAAAGAAAAATGAAAAACAAAGACACACGATATCCGGCCCGACACCCTGCTCTGGTCATGGCGATTTTCGGCAGCATGATGCTGCCACAGGTCAGTGCAGCAACCGACAGCACACCGGATATGACCGTGACTGCGGATGCCAGTCCAGAGGGAAATTACAGCGCCAGTGAGACTAGCGTTGCCAGCAAAATGCCCACCGCGCGACTCGATGAGGCGCAGTCAGTCAGCGTGGTCACGCAGCAGCAACTGGAAGATTTCCAGGCCAGCTCACTGGCGGATGCGATGCGCTTTGTCAGTGGCGTCTCAGAGGCGAACACGCTGGCAGGCACCGAAGATGGCTTTGTACGGCGCGGTTTTGGCAGCAACGCCGATGGGTCGGTTTACCGGGATGGCATCCGCAGCAGCCAGGGTCTCAATTTTGATGCGACGACTGAAAGGGTTGAGGTGCTGAAAGGTTCCTCTTCGCTGCTGTATGGCATTCAGAATCCAGGCGGCGTTATCAATGTGGTCAGTAAAAAGCCGCAGTATAACTGGCACTCCAGCGTCACCGGACGGTATGCCAGTGAGGGTGGCGGTGCTGGCACGGTGGATGTCACCGGCCCGCTGGGCAACGGTTTTGCCTTCCGGCTAATCGCCGAAAAGCAGAATCAGGACTACTGGCGCAACTTTGGCAGTGAAGAGCACACACTACTTGCGCCATCGCTGCAGTGGTTCGGCGAGCAGGCCAGCTTTCTGATCAGCTATGCAGACTATCGCTATGACATTCCTTACGATCGCGGCACCGCGTTTATCGACGGCAAGCCGATTGATATTGGCTATAAAGATCGTCTGGATGATAAAGCTAACCATGCCTGGGGCCATAACAGAACCCTGAATGCCCATTATGACTGGCAGTTTAATGATGAGTGGCGCACCCGGTTAACGCTTGGCTGGAACCAGCGGCAATATGATAATAATGAAGTGCGCGTAACGGCGGTGAATGCCACCAGCGGCGTGGTGACACGTCGGGCCGATGCTAATCGCGGGTTTAACCACAAAACCAAATATGTAAGCTGGGATCTGATGGGCAACCCGGAAATCCTGGGGATGCAGCACGCGCTGGTGGCGGGCACCGACTATGAGATGAACCAGACTTATCGTGCTCATCAGTATCAGGGCAAGGTCAATCGCCAGTTCAACTACTTCAATCCCGACTATGACATGCTGTCGCCGGTCACAGACGCCAGCACAGAGAACACCGCTGCGGCTAATAACCTGAACCGTATCCATAGCCGGTCGCTCTACGCTAAAGACAGCATTTCACTGACACAGGACTGGATTGTGGTACTGGGTGGTCGTTATCAGCATTATGAGCAGCGTGCCTCTCGTGGCTTCAATCCGCAGATTGAAACCCTGAACGATGAGGGCAATAAGTTTCTGCCGCAGGCGGGAGTCATCTACAAACTTACGCCTGACCTCTCTTTCTACACCAGCGTCAGCAAATCTTTCACGCCTTCAACGGATGTGGATGATGAGGGTAACGTCGGCAAACCTGAGCAGGGAACCAGCTGGGAAGTGGGCAGCAAATGGCAGCTGTCGCCGAAACTCCTCGCCACCGTGGCGCTCTACCGTATCGATGAAAGGTCGATGTCGCTGAATATTAATGGCAGCACGCGAGCCATTGATAAAGCCCGTTCGACCGGTGCTGAGTTTGAGCTGAATGGCGAAATTGCGCCTGGCTGGGATTTGAGTGCGAACTACAGCTACGATCAGGCAGAAATTATCAGTGACCGGGTTAATCCGGATAACAACGGTAACCGTCTGCAAAATGCCCCGCGTCATGCCGGTGCGCTTTACCTGAGTCATGAAATGCAGGTCAGCGGCCTGCCCGGCTCGCTGCGGCTCGGCGGCGGTGCGCGATATGTCGGCAGTCGTGCAGGCGATCCCGACAACAGCTTCACCCTGCCCGACTACGTAGTGGCTGACAGCTTCGTCGCATGGGAAAACCGCCTGTTCGGCGAAAAAACGGAGCTGCGTCTGAACATCAATAACCTGTTTAACCAGCACTACTACACGTCAAGCGGCGGCAATCTGCGCGTCCGCGAAGGCGAAACCCGCAATCTGATGGTACAGGCCCGTGTTGAATTTTAAATCACTTCGTTCTGCATTGCTGATGCTCGGCGTGATGCTGGTCAGCGCGGGCGCACACGCCCGCACGCTGACCGATATTACCGGTCGCCAGGTCACCATTCCTGACCATCCGCAGCGTATTGTGCTGGGTGAAAGCCGGATGCTCTACAGCGTTGCGCTGCTGACACCCGGCAATCCTCTGCAGCATATCGCTGGCTGGCCGCAGGATCTGAAAAAGTATGATCCTCAGACCTGGCAGATTTTTGCCCGCCAGTTTCCGCAGATGGACGCTATTCCGGTACTGGGCCTGGATGGCGTGAATGACATGAATCCCGAACAGGTGATCGCGCTCAAGCCTGACGTGGTGATCCTGCCACAGCTGGCACGCGGCAGTGAAAGCGGCCTGGTACTGGAGAAAATGCTCGCTGCGGCGAAGATCCCGGTGGTGAAGATCGATCTGCGGGTTGAGCTACTGAAAAACACCGAGCGCAGCATCATCCTGCTGGGAGACATACTGAATCAACCCCAGCGTGCGGCTGACTTCAATCGCTTCTACCGCAGCCACATGCAGCGCATTGAAAGCCGTCTGGCGGGTTATCACGGCCCGAAGCCATCCGTGCTGTTGCAGTTGCATCTGGGACGGCGCAGTGAATGTTGTGTCACCTCGGTAAACGGCAATCTGGGTGAGCTTCTGACGTTTGCGGGTGGCAAAAATATTGCCAGTGAGCAGATTAAAGGCGTTTTCGGGCGGCTGAGTGAGGAAAGTGTGATCGCTGCTCAGCCGGATTACTACTTTGCTACCGGCACTGGCAGCGCAGATGAAGTGGGTGCGTTAAAACTTGGCCCCGCTGTCACCACAGCGCAGACCCGTCAGAGCCTGCTGGCGCTGACAGGTAAGCAGAATGCCCTGAAGCAGCTCACCGCACTGCGCGACGGTCATGCCGGTGCTATCTGGCACAACTTTTACCTCAGTCCCTGGCACGTAGTAGCAACCGAATTCTTTGCGACCACGCTCTATCCGCAGCTGTTTCATGACATCGATCCTGAACAGACATTACGGCAGCTGTTCCGCGATTTCCTGCCAATTCCCTATTCAGGCAGCTACCTCTACCGGCTGGCACCCGAGGCGAAGACCGAATCAGGCCGCTGACAGTCCGCGATTCTTTACGCGAACAATATCGGCCATCACCGACAACGCAATTTCTGCCGGTGTCTTGCTGCCGATGGGGAGGCCGATGGGCGCATGGATGCGGTCCAGTTCAGTCCGATCCAGACCGCCTATCTGCTGCAGTCGCTCGCGCCGCTTCTCGCTGTTTTTCACCGAGCCCATGATACCGATATAGAACGCGGGTGTGGCAATCGCTTCCATCATCGTCAGGTCATCAATGCGCGGATCGTGGGTCAGTGCCACAATTGCTACCGCAGCGTGCGCCCCGTTCAGCTCCAGCCAGCGCGCCGGATGCTGTGACACCAGCGTCACGTTGTCCGCGCCGCTGAAGTGGCTCTCCAGCTCTGAGAGCATCTCCGGGCGGTGCTCACAGACTCGCACATGAAAACCCAGGATCTGCCCAAGCCGGATGCATTCATAGGCCACGGTGGAGTAGCCCGCGATCAGCAATTCCGGTATCGCGCCAACAGGCAGCAACATCTGCGCCTCGTTGGCATCCAGCGCAGGCAGCACACGATCGCTGGCGATGACTTCCCATTGTGCGCGTTCACCAGGCCGTATCATTTTCACTATCGGCTGTTGCCCGCTCAACGCGCGTTGCATTGCCGTCAGCAGGGCCAGCGTAGCGTCATCAGGCGGCAAATATTCAATGGCGATCTCCAGACTACCGCCGCACGGCAAATCAACGTCAGGCCGAATTCCGCCCTCACCATAGCGCACACGCTGACTACTGGCTCGATAAGCACCCGCCGCCAGTTGCGCCAGAAAATCCTCTTCAATGCAGCCGCCCGACAGTGAGCCGCAGTAAGCGCCTGTTTCATCGACTGTCATCAGCGTGCCCGGCGCGCGCGGCGAAGAGCCATAGGTGCGCAGCACCGTACAGAGCCAGACATTCTGACCTGCCTGGCAACTATTCAATGCCGCATTAATCACGCGTTGATCCAGCGTTATCATGAAAATTCCTTTATTAACTGCAGATCAGCGGGGAGATCGATATCACACAGGCAACCGCGATCCTGAAGTGGCAGCCTGACCGCCTGTGACTTCACCATCGCCTGCGGACCGGCATCGCCCTGCAACACGCTCAGCATGGGATAGCATTGCTGCTGAAAACCGACCGGATGGCCTGGGCTGCCGTCAATCCACGGCCTGACGATCGGTGCATACGCCAGCGCGGCGCTGACGGCGCGATAGCTTTCCGCCGTGACAAACGGCATATCACCCAGCGCAATCAGCCAGCCGTCGTAATCGCGGCTGGCGTGAACACCGGCTGCGATCGATTCGCCCAGTCCGCCGCTGTTACACGGCACTAAAGTTGCCTGCGTGCAGAGCGTGTGAATTGCCGATGCGTCGGGACGCGTGACCACGAACAGGTCAAGCCCGCTGGCAGCGGCCTGCTCCAGTGTATGTTGCAACACCGGTTTGCCTTCAAGATCAGCCAGAAGCTTATGCTCGCCTGCCTGCTGGCGAAAACGGCGACTCAGCCCGGCGGCCAGTACGACCAGCGCTATCTTCACTCTCTTGCTCCGCTCAGCCTGCAAAACGGGCGCAGGCTCCAGCCCACGCCCGTAAACGACAATTCGACCGGCTGTCAGCCGGTCAGGAACAGACTCAGATAATTTTGTCGAGCGTAATCGGCAGGTCGCGAACGCGCTTGCCAGTGGCATGGAACACCGCATTACTGATCGCTGCTGCCACGCCGACGATACCCAGTTCACCCACTGGTTTACCGCCCATCGTCGTCGCCTCGAAATCGGGCTCGCCCACGTTGATGGTGGTAATATCAGGAATGTCGCCGTTAACCGGCACCAGATAATCCGCCAGGTTGTTATTGATTACCCGGCCATTACGCGGATCGATGATGCCCTCTTCCATGAGCGCCTGGCCGACACCCATGATCATGCCGCCAATCCACTGACTGCGCGCCAGTTTAGGGTTATAGAGACGGCCGCTGTCGAGTGCCGCGACCATCCGTTTTACCCGAATCGTGCCAAAGTCTTCATCAACCCGCACTTCAACAAAATGCGCGCTCCAGCTGTGAGCAGAGAATTTTTCAGGACGGGTACCATCATTGAGGTTGCGGACCATCTTATCGCGCTCACTTTCTGGCATATCATCCGGGAAGGTCCCGCCTTTCACCGTGAGACTCTCCGACGGTGCCAGGCTTGCCAGCTGCGCGAATGAGACGGCCAGATTGCTGTGCTCAGTATGCTGCACGCCGTCGCCTTTCAGGGTGAGCTGAGAAGCCGGTGTCCCTTTCAGCGGCGACTGAGCCAGCTCGCTGGCCAGCTTCAGTAACTGGTCGCGCATGCGTTTAGCGGTGTCGTCCACTGCGGCAGTCACGTTGCCGGCCAGCTGCGAACCGCCTGCTACGCCTGTGCGCGGCAACTCGGTATCTCCCAGCTGCACCTCAATGGTACCGGAGGCCACGCCCAGAATGTCGGCAGCAGTCTGCGCCAGAATGGTATAGGTTCCTGTGCCGATATCCGCACCGCCGCACTGCACCACAAATTTGCCCTGCGGCGTCAGGATGATTTTCGCTTCTGCGGGCAGCTTATTGACCGGATAGGTGCCGGAGGCCATACCCCAGCCAATCAGCTCACGCCCCTCACGCATTGAACGCGGCGTCATAATCCGCTGGTCCCAGCCAAAGGCTTCAGCCCCTTTCTGATAGGCTTCTTTCAGTCGGCGTGAACTCCACGGCAGATCGAGCTGATAATCTTTATCTGCCCAGTTACGCAGACGCAGTTCCAGTGGATCGATGTTCAGGGCATAAGCCATCTCATCCATCGCCACTTCCAGTCCAAAGGCGCTGGGGTTTTCGCCTGGCGCGCGCATCCATCCCGGTGTAACAGTGTTGATCGGCCGGATCTGATGCTGAGTGGAGACGTTCTCCACCGCATACATACGCGCGGTGACTTTGCTGCAATTCTCGGCAAATTCGTCGATCAGTGACGTTTCACTGAAGCTGCGCTGGATAATCGCCTGGATTTTGCCGTCTCGCGAGGCACCCAGCTCCAGCTGCTGAGAGGTAGCAGCACGTCCGCCGAGACCCGTAAAGGTCTGCGGACGGGTCAGCGACACCTTGATCGGGCGGTTAAGCGCCCGCGACGCCACACTCGCCAGCGCGACGTGGGTATAGGGCACTGGCTTTGAACCAAATCCGCCGCCGACATAAGGCGAGATGATGCGCACGTCTTCAACCTCAATGCCCAGCCACTCGGCGATTTCCACCTGTGCACCCGCGACCCACTGGCTTGGCTCCCAGACAGTAATCCGTCCATCCTGCCACTGCGCCACACAGGCGTGCGGTTCCATTGGCATGTTGTATTCGCGCGGCGTGGTGTAGCGCTGACTCAGACGCACCTCAGCCTGCTGCATCGCTGCCTGCGCATCGCCCATGTTGATATCCTGCTTCGAGACCGGTTTAGGCTCAACGCCCTCATCAGTTGCAAAAATCAGCGCGGGCGAGGTTTCATACTCAATATCAACCAGCGAGGCGGCATAGGTCGCCTGCTCGAAGGTCTCTGCCACCACCAGACCGATATTCTGCCCGTTGTGAATAATCACATCGTCCTGAATCGGCGTGTAAGTTGATTGCGCTGCGCCCCCATCTGCAATGGCAGTAGGTTTGTTGATCTTCAGGCTGTTCAGATGGGTATAGACCGCCACCACACCCGACGCCTGCTGCGCCTTGTCGGTTGACATGCGGCTGATACGTCCGCTGGCGACGGTGGACTGGATGACTACACCATAGAGCGGATTTTCCGGCTGATGTTCAACCGCATAATGCGCTTCACCAGTGACTTTCACTTTGCCGTCGCCCCGCGTGCGAGCGGCGCCCAGCCCTTCAATCGGGTTGTCTGCAGCTGAGTTCGCCTTCACTGCATCCTGAGGCGCGTGGTCGTTTACGTCACTCATGCGATTTCTCCTGCTGCCATCAGCGCGCGTGCAATGACACGCGGCGCCAGTTTTACTTTATAGGCGTTATGAGCCAGCGCCTGCGTTTCCTGGGTAATCAGTTCTGCGGCCCGGAACACTGTCTCTTCATTAAACGGCTGGCCTTCCAGTGCCTGCTCCACGGACCTGACGCGCCAGGGTTTGGTCGCCACGCCGCCCAAGGCAATATGCACCTGACGCATCACACCGTTATCCAGCGTAAAGCCTGCGGCGGCACTGGCTGCAGCAAACTCATAGGAGCTGCGGTCGCGGACTTTAAGGTAGTGAGAGTGCCGGAGAGAGTCGGTTTGCGGCACTTCAATCGCCACAATAATTTCGTCATCACGCAGATCGTGTTCACGGTCGGGTGTGTTACCTGGCAGCAGGAAGAAATCATCAATTGCGACGCGGCGGGTTTCGCCCTGCTGATTCTGCAGGACTACCATGGCGTCAAATGCCACCAGTGCGACCGCCAGATCGCCGGGATAAACCGCAATGCAGTTGTCGCTGGCACCCAGAATGGCATGATTGCTGTTAACGCCATCCAGTGCGGCACAGCCTGAACCCGGATTGCGTTTGTTACAGGCAGTAAAGGTCGCCGGATCGCGGTAATAGGCGCAACGAGTACGCTGGCGTAAATTGCCGCCCAGCGTGGCCATATTACGAATCTGAGGAGACGCAGCCTGCCACAGGCTGCCGTAGATTGCCGGTGCATTCTGCTCGCAGTCGTGATGATCGGCCAACTGACTCATCGTGACCAGCGCACCGGCTGTAATTTTATCGTCGTCAAACTGCAGATTTTTAAGCTCGCTTAATCCGCTGATACCAATTAACTGGGGTGGTGTGAAGACGCCACACTTCATCAGATCGAGCTGCGTGGTGCCGCCCGCCAGCAACTGACTGCCTGACTGCTGTTTAAGGGATGCGGCGCCCTGAGGCGTCTGCGCGACTTTCCAGCTGAATTCATTCATGCGGACTCCTTCGCCATCTCAGCAGCGGCCTGTTTAATCGCATCGACGATGTGCGGATAAGCCCCGCAACGGCAGAGATTGCCGCTCATATATTCACGGATCTCATCATCTGAACCGGCATGGCCCTCTTTGATACAGGCGACAGCGGACATAATCTGGCCCGGCGTGCAGTAGCCACACTGGAAGGCATCATTTTCCATAAAACAGCGCTGAACCGGATGCAATTCACCTTCGGTGGAGGCCAGGCCTTCAATGCTGGTGACTTCAGCGCCGTTTGCCTGGACCGCCAGCGTCAGGCAACTCAGCACCCGCTGACCATTAATCAGCACCGTACACGCACCGCATTGTCCCTGGTCGCACCCTTTTTTAGTGCCGGTCAGGTTCAGATGCTCGCGCAGTGCATCGAGCAGTGTGACTCGTGGATCGACCTGCATCTGCTGCGACTGGCCATTGACCTGCATTGTTAGCGATATTTGTTCCGACATTGTCTGCTTCCCATTGTTGTGGGCTAAAAGATGGTTTTTATTGGTATTTTTATGACGGGAGTGAAATCGGGGAAATGGTGATAACCCTAATCTTTACACGCGTATCTCTGCTTTTAGGTTTAGCAGCTTTTTGGCGATTCGGGGAAGATCCGGGTAAAAGTCAGCGTTTTCTGAGATGAAAAGAAGACGAAAGCGTTATAAAAGTTAAAATATAACGTTTCCATATCTATGATTTTAAGAGCTTTAAAGTCGAAATTTTTGCTATGTGTCGTTCAGAAGACTTCTGGAACTGCCTTGTTAACTTTCCCAAAAAGTTCAGCTCTCAGGAATTGCCTGAATCGACAATCCTGTTTAAGCCAGAATCCGCTGACGGAGTTTGCAACGTTGAGTCTGGTGTAAAATGTCCATTTTATCCGATCAGTAAGGCAATGAGGTGCCTGAACGCCTGGCACACACATCAGGCTCCTCTTCTGGCCCTTAGTGGCTTAACGTATTTGTGGTGGGATAAAATGGGTCATTGCCAGTATGAAAGACGAAATGCACAAGTGGCTTGTCAAGGTTATCCATATTATCTGTTAAGAGTGCAGAAATGCTCTGCCCATCTGGATAGTAATATTACGAGCTGATTGCTCATCATTTAGTTGACGTGAAAGAATCACAGACTTTTTTTCTGATTAGCTTCCACCGATAAGATGTTGACAACGATTTCTGGCGTCCCAGTTATATTGAGGATTTTTTATAAAATCAGAAGCAATTTTGGCACGATCTGAATTAACCGTGATGACATAATCAGACGAAATTTCCCGGATACCATATTCAGTGTCAACGAAGTAGTGTTTTCCTGGCTGCGGGATAAATGGCACCCATTGAGAGAGTAAATACGTTTCCTGATGCTTAGTTTTTTTTCCTTTTTCGTCATAATCGCTTTTAATCGTATTGAGCTGCTGAAGAGCCATGAGCCTGCCCGGTTTTACCTTACCAGTCATAACGTGACCTGCGGAGGGTATTAAATTTGACTCCAGTTGATAGCGCTCAGTTCTGTCATAACAACTGCCTTTCTTCTCATAGACAGAAAGATAAAATGTGCCCACAAATCCTTTTGGATTTATGGCCACTACGGTCGCTGCATCTTTACCTTCGTAATTTTTATAATCGAGGGGAAGAAGCGTAGAACAACCCACCAGGATAATAGCAGGGCATATTAATACTATTCTCTTAAATTTCGTGATGGCATGCATTTATTTTATCTTCCTGATGTTCGGATTCTGGACGCCTGCCGCGAACAAAAATTAAAGCTATTTATAAAAAATTCTATTTATCGCGCAATTAAACGTATTAGCAGAATGAGTGAGTTTAAATTTTATATAGTCAGCTATTTTTAGCTATAAAAACCATGCAGGCACTCTCTATCTGATGGCCTTATTTTCAGGACGGTTAAAAAGCCCGAAAGAGCTTTTTAACCGTTTTATGGCGTGCAGAGCCGAATCAGAATCTGTATTGCAGACCCGCGGTGATAGTGTAGTTTTTATTCGAGATACCCGCGGCATCTCCACCAATGGATGCTGAATCACCGGAGAATCGGTCAATGATCTCTGTGCTGCCTTTGCCTTCTTCATATTTGCTGTAAGTAAATTCGGCAAAAATTTTGGCATTAGGTGTCACATAATATCCTGCGTCGACTGATGCGCCGTAGTACCGGGAATTAGTCGCTTTCTCGCGAAAGGTGAGATCGCGCATGTAGTGCTCGTCGTTATCGTGTGCACGGACCCAGTCACTGAATTTAAATAATGCGTTAAATTCGAAGTCGTTAATACGATACTGTCCCGCAAGACCAACGTAAGGCATTGAAAAACGCTGGCTATAGCCAATGCCACGTTCACCTCTCGGGAAATCACCCGTCGATGCGCCATTATCGTAATTGTATGAGCCACCAAAGGCGGTCCAGCTGAAGCGGGTTTCCTGATAACCAGCCGTCAGCCCGGCCTTGTAGTTATCGCCTTGTAACACCCAGCCCCTTAACATTGAGATCGTATTCGTTGGCGTAATTAACATCCGTGCGGGGATGAGATGAATGGTCTGTCCAGGCTGACTGATTGTCATCAAGCCAGTCATAGTCATCCATATGACCGGAACCGGACGCCAGGGAGGTCCAGCCTCGCGCATTCAGCGTCAGAAATGAGTATGCATCCCAGGATAGCTCGCCTTTCAGAATAGCCACATTCTTTATTTTCCAGTCCAGTTTGCTGACTTTGCGGCCTGTTTCTGTGTCGTAAACCAACTCATGAGACTTGCCACTCAGCATCCCGGCTGACGTCGAGACAGTAAAACTTTCCGGAGAAAAATTCGGTGAAAACCGATCTGAATCTGCGCAGGCTCCGCCTGAAAGCGTCGCCATCATCATCACTACAACGGTACTTTTTTTCATTTTAATCCCATATCCTTGAAGGTAATCCTTGTACAGCAGCGCCATTCTTCTCATTCAATGGCAGCTGCACTTCTATACTCACCTGTGGGGCAGAAGCCCCGATAAAACGAAATCCTGCGCGATGGTGCATGTGAAGTCAGAGATTCGTTAACAACTCACATTGTCCATCGCAGGTTTGAACAATTAAGGCAAATTCCTTAATCGGCATGTCATCAGGAAACATTAATTATTTTTGCCATTTCGCACTTTTCTGGCGGCCTGGTTATGGCCAAACCGCGGAAGCCAGGATCCTCAGGCGTGCATCCCGAAAGATGTCATTCACAATGCTATCTCCTGACCTCCCGCCCAAATAGTGATTAATGATTGGCCAGGCGGCTTGATTCTCAGCGTTACCGCTCAGGCTGGGACACTGCTGAAGAGTGAATCTGGATATAAAGCGCAGTAAGGATTCCCTGTTTCCATCCTTCTCTTACGGCAGACTATTAATTTGAGGTCGCCTCTGAAAGCCACGAATTCCTGACGCCCTGCTCGCCTTCTATCAGGCATCCTTAAGGCGCGCGAGCATGCGGTTTCTGTAAGCGTAGATGATTGCGCAGAGTAAAAGGCTGAGCAACGCAGTACAGATAAAGACGCCCGCCCCGGTCATCGCCAGCATTATCCCACCGATCAAAGGTCCGGCAGCGATTCCTAGCGTCGACAACATTGAGGCGCCAAGATATGCACCGCGATGCTCTGGTGGTGCCAGCTGATCAAGTAAAATGTTCAGATTTGGCATCAGAATCGCTTCGCCCACACTAAAGACACTGGTCACAGTAAGCCAAAGCCAGATCTCCGTTGAGCGTGTAATAAAAAAGCAGATCTGAGATAGCGCGAAAATAAACCCACCAAGAAGAATGCGCTTCGGCAGGGAAACGGTAGCCAGAAACCGCATGATGAACGTCTGGAAGACCAGAACGGTGCAGGCATTTGTCACCAGTATCAGGGTAATCAGCTGAATGGCGGCGTCGCCATTCAGTAACAGAAGATACTGCGGCAGAATGGCTTCGTAATGGATAAAAACAACACTGCATAAAATGCTGCACAGCAGCCCCGCAATATAAATGTTATCCCTCGCGATGATACCGATAACCTGATGCAGTTTAACCGTTACCCCGTCTCCATCCTGCTCCTTCACAAGTTTTCCTGCGGGGATAAACAGCAGCACAAAAACGAAAAAGGGAATATAGGTAAGCCCGGTTATCAAAAAGGTGCCCTTTTGCGATGTCAGGCCAAATGCAATTCCGACCAGCGGGCCGAATACCGCTGCGACGTTGATAAGGTAATAGCGCATTTGCAGGGCAATCGCACGGCGACGACGATCAACCAGCAAATCACTCATCAGTGCGCGCAGCGGCGGATCAACCCACGCAAAGGAGACGCCGATAATCATCAGGCCAATAATAAACAGCCCCATCCCGGCGGCCTGCGCCAGAAGACTATACCCCAGCGCTGAAAACCCGCAGCCCAGCAGCAGAATAACGCGTCGCCCCAGCCTGTCTGAAATCTGCCCACCGTACATGCCGAGCACCACCGAGAACAGTGCACTGCTGGTCATTGCCACACCAATGGCGATCGGCGACATATGATAATTCTGCGTCATGATGACGGCGATAAACGGCCATGCCATGAAATAGCTGAAGCGTATAACCAGCGTAAAAAAGAGTAGTGCATGAACTGTCGCCGGAAAAGATTTCAGCGTCCGGAATAATCCTGTTTCCGTACATTCCTCAGCGGCAGGTCTGGTCGTCATAAAATATCCTTATTTTGTTTCTGTAAGTGCTACGCAATGCAGTGTGCATAAAGCCTTAATATTAATAAGATTATTCTCCCCGACACGCAATCCAAATGTTAACTGATTGTTTATTTCCCCAGCTTATAGGGTAAAGGTTCCTTTTCGGAGAGCAATGTAAGGAAAAAAGTAATGCAGGGAATTAAATGCGGACATTACTGCTGGTAATGAAGGTGACCCGTTACCGAAGCCGGTCTGGTGAGCGCACTGACTGGCTTTCAGCGTTTAAATGTGGAGAAGAAATGAAAAACAGGGTGGCCAAAAATAACCTGGGCGGGATTCAAAACTCATATTGCGGATAGCATTAAAAGATTCGCGCAGTAAGCGCAACGCGGCGTTTATACCCTCTGCATTGCGTTACTGCGCATCAACATGTTTATTTGTAAATATCAGCGGTGCCAAACAGAACGTTATTGCCTCCCGCCGCCACGATACGGTAGCTGCTGGCTCCCGCTGCCTGTGCTTTTGCTGCCAGATTGTCTTTTAATTCAGAAAGCGTAGTTGAGCCGCTGCTGTCAGAGACGCTACCGATAAGGGTCTTACCATGTGGCATGGTGGTTTCCATTGCGGCAAAGCTGGATACAGAAACAGAGCCCAGAATTACAGCGGCCAGAATCATTTTTACGTTTTTCATATGTCACCTCAGAAAGTGGAATTCGCCAGGGGAAGCAAACGGTAAACTGTTGCTGCCCGATGTGAGAATTACACCATCGCAATGTATCGGTAACATATCGACCAGGGGTAGAAAGTGTACCGGAATTTCGCTTTCTGCCGTTATTACACACTGCGATACAAATCAGTGAAGATTATCCGGCAATGTCACCGTCACCCGCAAACCGCCCTGTCGGCGGTTCGTCAGTGTCAGCTCACCGCTTAAGGACGCCACCAGCTGCTGGGCAATGGCTAAACCCAGCCCGGTTCCACCGGTGGCCCGGTTACGCGAGTTCTCGATCCGATAAAAAGGCTGCATCACCGCATACATCTCTTCCGGTGGGATGCCGGGGCCGCGATCCAGCACCGCTATGGTGATCTGACCTGCATCCTGTTCCACCACCACTTCCGCGCTGCCCGCGAACTTCAGCGCATTATCGATCAGATTACTGAGCGTTCTGCGCAGCGCGTGCGGTCTGGTACTAAACGAACCGTGGAATGTTCCCTGCAGCGTTACCTGCTGCCCCGTGTCCTGATAATCGCAGACCAGGCTGTCTATAAAAGCATGCGGCTGTATCCGGCACGGTTTTTCATCGCTGCTTTCACTGGTGCGCGCATAGGCCACGCCTTCGCGAATCAGCCGGGTCATCTCCTCAAGATCATGCAGCAGTTTGCTCCTGACGTCTGTCTCACTCATCATTTCTGAACGTAGACGGATACGTGTTATCGGCGTTTGCAGATCGTGGGAGATCGCCGCAAGAATTTGCATGCGCTCTTTGAGATAGGCACTCATTCGCTGCTGCATGGCATTAAAAGCCCGTGCCGCATTGCGCACTTCAACCGGCCCCTCTTCCGACAGGCATACCGTTTTATTTGAATCGGGATGCAACTGTTCTGCAGCCCTTGTCAGATCTGCCAGAGGCCTGACCGCGCTGCGCACCGCAAACCAGGCGGAGCCAAACAGCAGCACAAACTGCGCCACGAGTACAATCGGTAACCAGCGAGCAAACGGCATATTACGCGGGGCCAGATCAATGCTGAGCGGGCTGCCATCACGTAAACGCAGATGCGCCATCATCTGAGCACTGTTATCAGGATTAACGCTGAAGCTCAGGGGATAGCGCGGGCCAAGCGCCCGCGTCAATGCGCTGGCCGTGTCCTGCAGGCGTTTTGTCTTTGGCAGCTGGCCCAATGGCGTAGCGTGCAACAGATAGTGATGATTACTGCGATCGAGACGTGTTGCCCATGCAGCGCGTTCACTGGCAGGAAGGCGATCGAGAATCGCAACGCTGGTGGCCACGTCATATTCCAGATTGCCCATCATCATGGCTTTGGCACTTTGCGCCCTCTCCAGCAGCAACAGTCCCAGAGTTAATCCATTCGCCAGCAGTAACCCAAGCAGCAGGATCAGCATCAGCCGCGAGGCCAGGCGTTTAGGCCACCATTGCATCAGACGTTTCACGCGTTGGCCTCACGCAGTTCCACCGGCATCGCAAATACATAGCCTTCGCTGCGAACCGTTTTGATATAAAAAGGTTCGCGGGCATCATCGTTTAATCGTTGACTCAAACGGCTGACCAGCAAATCAATGGAGCGTTCGAATAACTCGGCGTCTCGCCCCTGCGTCAGATTCAACAACTGATCGCGATTAAGCACACGTTGTGGATGATCAACAAATACCCGCAGCAGGCGATACTCCGCGCCGCTGAGTGCCACCATCACGCCCTCTTTGTCCACCAGGTTACGCGACGTGGTGTCCAGCACCCATTCGCCAAATGCCACAATTCGCGCCGCTTCTGAAATAACAAGATTGGGCGGCATCATGCGCGTACGGCGTAAGACCGCTTTTATTCTGGCAAGCAGTTCACGCGGCACGAACGGTTTGACCAGATAATCATCTGCGCCCATTTCGAGCCCGATGATGCGGTCAGTCTCTTCGCTTCGCGCTGTTAACATCAGCACTGGCGTGCCTTTATGTTTTCCACTGCGCAGTTCACGACAAAGCGTAAGGCCGTCATCGCCCGGCATCATCACATCCAGCACAATCAAATCAACCGGCATGCTATCGAGAAAGCTACGCATTTGCCGCCCGTCGGCGACCTCTGTCGTACGCAGACCGTTCTTTTTCAGGTATTCCGCAATCAGGCTACGAATTTCACGATCGTCATCCACGATCAAAATGTGATCGACATGTTCCACAGCGCAATCCTTATTTTCAGAGGGTGTGCAAACCGCTGTCAGCTTATCGCAGTTATGTCGTTAACGTTGCGGGCTTTGTACCGGAGTGTATCTCCCTTCCTCATTGATTTTGCGCCACCATCATGACGGGCGCGGCATTTGGCCAGAAACATTCCGTCATCCTGCTACATAAAAATACAAATCTCTTGCTCCGGGAAACAGTACCGATACAGGGCTTTGCTTTTATAGGCCAATGAAAGGCCAGTCCGGCCTTTGCTATCCGGTAAAGGGCTTGCTATGAACCGTACTCTTCGCTGTTTCCTGATTGCTAACAGCCTGCTGGCTTTGAGCCAGAGTTCAGGCGCACATGATCATCCCAGTGCCAATGCACCTGCCGTTCTCCAGGAGCAAGGCTTCTGGAAAGAAAATGAACAGGCTATGGACACCATGATGTCTCGCATGGCTATCGATCCTACCGGCAATGTTGATGAAGACTTTGTTGCCATGATGACACCGCACCATCAGGGCGCCATGGATATGGCCGTGGCTGAGTTGCGATTCGGCAAAAACGAGCAGCTCAGGCGTATTGCGCAGGAGATCATTGTGACCCAGCAACAGGAGATCGTCGCGATGTATCAGGCGCTGGGTAAACCTCTGCCTCCGGCCGCACCCGCCCCCGATCAAGTCCAGCCAGATTCTGTACCTGCGGCTCCGCAGGGAAACTAAGCCACATCCTGTGGCCTTTGAAACAACCGACAGTAAAAAGGGATACACCATGACAAGACCATTTGTATGCTCAATCCTTGCGGCAACAGTGGCGCTGGCGTCGTCGTTCGCCTGGGCGGGACAAGCGCCTTATGCTGCCTCAGCAGCGGACATCAGCGTGAGTCATCATGACCGCGTTTACGCAGCAGAGCAGTTCTCCAACACCGTTTCTGTTACCGACCCAGCCAGCAATACACTGCTCGGGGTGATTAAACTGGGTGATGCGCAACCCGCCAACCTTAGTCCACTCTATAAAGGCCAGGTGCTGGTACATGGACTAGGTTTTTCGCCAGATGGTAAAACCCTTGCTGTTGTTTCAATTGGCTCCAACTCTGTCAGCCTGATTGATACCGCGACCAACGCAGTGAAGCATGTAACTTATGTGGGTCGATCACCACATGAAGCCTTCTTTACTCCCGATGGCAAAGAAATCTGGGTCACCGTACGCGGTGAAAATTATGTTGCGGTGCTGGATGGCAACAGTGGGGAAGAGAAAACGCGTATTACCGTGCCTGGCGGTCCGGGCATGCAGATTTTCTCACCGGACGGTCAATACGGTTACGTTTGTTCCTCCTTCAACCCCGAAACGGTGGTGATGGACGTAAAAGCGCATAAAATTATCGGCAGCATTAAACAGGCCAGTCCGTTCTGTCCCAATATAGCCGCCACGCCTGATGGCCGGCAGGTCTGGTTCACGCTCAAAGATGTCGGTAAAGTGCAGGTGTTCGATGCGCGCCCACCGTTTAAATTGCTGAAAACCATCGACAGCGGTCCGATTACTAACCACGTCAATATCGTGCATAACGCTAAAGGCACCTTTGCTTACGTCACTATCGGTGGCCTGAACAAAGTGAACGTTTACCGTACCGATGATTTCCGTCAGGTCGCAACCATTCCGGTAGGCAATCTGCCACACGGCGTCTGGCCATCGGGTGACGGAAGTCGTG
Source organism: Pantoea sp. Cr_R13 (assembly GCF_029222565.1). Taxonomy (NCBI): domain Bacteria; kingdom Pseudomonadati; phylum Pseudomonadota; class Gammaproteobacteria; order Enterobacterales; family Erwiniaceae; genus Pantoea; species Pantoea sp. Cr_R13. Next base: position 254,960 of record NZ_JARHXL010000009.1, on the reverse strand, counting down.
TTTATGTCGGTCTGGAAAACGCTGACGCCCTGACGGCGATTGATACCCTGAGCAATAAAGTGATCGCGACCATTCCAATTGGTCAGGCACCGCAGGCGGTTGTCTATGTGCCCAACGCCGTGCCGCAGGGCGATGGTAAGCAGAACCTGGTGCCGTTGGGCCTGGCAGGTAAGGCAGCACATCTGACGCTGAAAGAGGTAAATGCTGCGAAAGGGGCGCAGCCTGCAACCACGCTGACCCTGTTCGATCAGGGATTGACTCAGGTGTTGCAGGCGTCTGCCACCGGGCTGGAACCAAAGCAGGACTATCTGCTGGCGCTGTCGTCCGATGCTGAAGGAAAAGGTGAGCTGGAGCCACTGGCACAATTTATGACCAACCCGGCCGGTGCGGCGATCGTTAATGCCGTCGGTCCGATTCGTCAGGTGGTGAATAGCCATCATGCGGATGAACGACGTTATCTGGTGATTGTAAAAGGCACCGCCGATCAGCATGGTAAGCCTGTGCAGATTCAGGTGCGTTAGCTCCTGCTGTGGCGCTGTCAGCCAGATTCACATTGGGGATCTGGCTGACAGTGCATGTCACTTGAGCCGTTCAGACGGTGCCTGTTGCGCTTTTCAGAAATTCGCATAAGCACACAAAGATGCGGATTAATAAAAGCTGGGGGATGGACACCGTATCCGGGTGTGTATACCAGATTAATACCTAAAGACTCTTCCCAACCTATTTTTAAAACTGACGCGTGAGCTCCTGGCGCAGGGCTGCAGTTGCAGCCCTGCGCCAGACTTTAATTGACGCAGATACCTTCAGAACATCAATTTCCGCAGGCTGCATCAGAAACTTTCATATTGTGATTTTCAGTCTCCACCAGGTCAGGCAATGCGATAATGAACGTATTGTCTGCGAGAGAATCGGACACATACGATGGGGATCAATCGGGATCGAATCCTGATGATATCGCAAACACTATCAAACGTTTCTTCTGGACAGCGGTGGCGCCTTTTCATTACGGCGCTTCACGACTGAGCCGGAATGGCATCGCCAGAGCACAATTGAAATCATCATGATGAACAGGGAAAGAATAGCGGAAACAAGCAATGTGCCGCACACACCGTATCGCTCCAGCAGCATGGCATAAGCAGACGGGGCAAGCGCCGCGAGAAAAAACCCAGGTGATAGCAGGATGCCTGTTCTGCTGGCGTATTGCTGCGGAGCAAACAGCACAAGAGGAAGTAAGGCCTTCACGACCGTGTACAGTCCGTTCACTGCTCCATAGCCCAGGACAAAGAGTGCCGTCGCTGCAGGCGTCACGTACCCCATCAGGCCGGTCAGAAAACAGAGTGGCAGCAGGATACCGACTATAAGATTCAGCTGTAACGCGGAGAGTCGTGCGCCGGAGGCCACGTCTGACAAGCGGGCACTGACCTGTCCCACTCCCCAAAGCATGCCTGTCAGGGCGGGCATGCTATAAGCGGCCAGTATCTGGGGCAGATGCGTGGACACGCCAGTGGAAACAAAGCTGAGCAGCGCAATCAGGGCCGCATACCACAACCCGCTGACAAGCCCTTTTCGGTCCTCTGCTGTCCCTGCAGACGGCAGAACAGACCGACCCATAGTGGGAGGTGTGCACCGGCGGCCTGCCGGAAGGGTGGTCAGAAAAATCAAGCTAAGCAAGCCCGCACAGCCGTAAACCAGTAAGGCATGCCGCCAGTCGGTAATTTGCAGCAGGGCAGCGCCAGCAGGCCAGAAAAGAGCTGACGCGAGCCCTCCCAGCAGCGTAACCAGAGTGACTGCCCTGCGGGCCCCTGCACCTGCGGTTTCCACAAGCAGCGCAAACGCAGCGTCATACAGGGCAAGCCGCATGCCGACGCCCATCAGAAGCCAGACCGCTACCCATGCCGCTGTGGATTGAGTGAACGACATCAGAAAACATGCAACGGTTATGGCAACTGTACCCGCCATCATCATTAATCGTCCGCCGGTCCGAGCCATGACATAACCTGTCAGCGGCGAAACCAGCCCCATGACCAGCATGGCAACGGTAAGGCCAGAGAAAGTCACCACCGGAGACCAGCCCGTCTCTGCCATGATGGCGGTTCCGAAAACGCCGGGCATGTAGAACGTAATTCCCCAGTTGATAAGCTGTGCCATACCGATGCAGAAAATATTGCGCCCGGTCAGATGTCCGTCTGTCATCAATTGCTCTCCGCAAGCGTGGCGTCGCCCTGTCCGAGCATGCGCTGCAGAATAACCGTATCGAGCCAGCGCCCATGCTTAAATCCTACCGACCGGAGTGTGCCAGTGATGCTGAAGCCTGCGGCACTATGCAGAGCAAGAGAGCCCCTGTTTTCGCTATTACCCACCACGGCTACGAGTTGGCGAAAGCCACGGGCCTCTGCCCAGGCTATCGCATGGGATAACAACATTTTGCCAATGCCTCGTCCCTGATAATTAATGTCCATATAGACGGAATCTTCCAGGGTAAAACGGTAGGCGCGACGTTCCCTGTAAAAGGAGAGGTAGCAATACCCCCGGACCTGTCCGTCCTCAACCGCCACAAACCAGGGCAGTCCTGCTGAACGCACCTTTTCCAGTCGGGCTGCTATTTCAGCTGCATCCGGCGGTTCGGTTTCAAAAGTGGCGGTGCCATGTAATACGTGGTAAGCATAAATCTGCTGGATAGCAGCAATATGTCTTTTATCTGCTTCTGTTATTTCCATCGGTAAGGCTCTTTTTCTGGTGAGAAACAAAGACTAACCCGGTTGAAAAATTTCAGTCAGACTGCGGGACTTATCAGCGGTATAAGGAAAACTTTGACATGGCAAACCTGAACCTGGATCACCTAGCGACTTTCAGGATGGTCATCAGCCGGGGCAGTTTCTCCGGCGCAGCAGACGCTCTCGGACTTTCACAGCCTGCTGTCAGCCTGCAGATAAGACAGCTGGAGCAGACACTCCAGGTCCGCCTGATTGAGCGAACCAGCCGGGGAATAAGACCCACTCCAGCGGGGCTGACTTTTTCTGAGCACTGTATAAAAATTGATTCAGTAATCAATACAGCCATTGAGTCAGTGTCTCTGCACTCAGACGACATAACCGGCACCGTTACTGTCGGCATGGGGGCAACGGCCTGTATTCATCTTCTGCCTCCCGTATTGCAGCAGCTGCGACAGGCACATCCTCTGCTAAAAGTAGACGTCCGCACGGGCAATACTTCCGATATTGTCCGGAGCGTAGAGGAGAATCGTATAGATATCGGGCTTGTAACACTTCCAGCTAGCGGCAAATGCCTGAGCGTAAGCCCGCTGGGCACTGATGAGTTTGTTGTGATCATGGAAAAGGATGCAGCAGATCAGAGCGTGAAACCGCTGTCTCCCAATGCCCTTTTGTCACTGCCACTGATTGTTTTTGAACCTGGGAGCGGGACACGCGCCTTGATCGACGAATGGTTTCATAATGCCGGGCTAACTGTCAGCCCCATGATGGAGCTTGGCAGTATTGAGGCCATTAAAAAGATGGTACGTTCCGGTCTGGGCTACAGCATCGTTCCCCGTATGTCCGTTGCAAATATTGAGGAAAGGCAGGGCCTCAGTCTTTACTCTGTAACGCCCTCGCTTCATCGAACTCTGGGGACAGTAATGCGAGAGGATCGGATTGTCAGCAGAGGCATGAGTGTCATGCTGAAAAGACTACACGCTGGTTTTGCAAAAGATGAAAGCAGCTAGGTACTCCCCGATAAAGTTGTCAGGCAACGGCTGGTTTGCTCCAGACAATATCCCTGCAGTTTAAGCCACCGGTGGCCTCTTCTGGCACACCGCGGCGGTCAGAATAGATCTCCCGCCACCTTAAGCTCTCCGGCATACCGGAACGTTGGCCTGATTACGCTAACTGGCAGGCTGCTTAACTTCGCCGAACCGCCAGAAGCGGCGTTTCGGGTCCTATGGCCTGGGTCTGATAGAAAGTAAGTAGTGACATTCGATATGTAACGAAGAATGGCGTTTGCACCACGTGCGGGAACAATGTCGGGTATGGGCGAAATGCAGTCTTTTGCTAATTACTCAGTAACAGAGTTGGTATGCTTTGGCTTTCCTCTAAATGACACTCTCACAGCGGGACGGATATCATGAAGCAGGTCAGAATCTATACACTCAAAGACACAGAGTCAGCAGAAATTTATTTTCACAGACACTGGCCCCGACACATGGTCTCTCTTCCGGCCTTTGGTATATATGTCAATCATGTTTATCTGGGGAAAGAATGCCAGGTCATTGCAACAGTGACGTATCAGGAGGGGGCTGAAATAGAAGCCTTAAATCAGAAATATATGACCAGCGAGGAGTTCATGTCTGACATGGACGGCTTTGACATGTCTTCAATCCTACGCGTGGATGAAATCAGCATTAAAGAATCGCTTTTCTGACTTCGTAACGTTCTGAACCAGCACGGGCGTTCCGGTCTCAGTCATTTAAATTAATACGCAGCCACCAACCAGCCCTTAAGGCGTGGCTCAGATAAAAAGCATTTGAACGGTCCGCTTCCGGTATTATGCGGACTGACGTCAGGCTAACGTCTGCTATTAAAGATGATCAGGCATCACCGATGTAAGGGCCTTACCTGTCGGTAACACGTTTATACAAAAATCTGGTGACCCGGCCTGGAATGCGTCCAGCCAGGCTTGCCCCAGTCTTGTGCGTTTCTCAATCTTATCCCACTGGCGTGAAGTGATGTCAGCCATACGCTTTTGAGTGGCGTTAGCCTTTCCATTACCCGAAGCGTTATATTGCGCAATGCAAGTTCAGTATCAAGGTTGGAAAACGCTTTCAAGTCAGTTGGGATAACATTATTTTGAGATACCCACATACCGACCTCTCCTGTTGGTTCAAAGCCATCTACTGGCAATTCATATCTGTAAATTTTCCCGCTTTGAAAACGTGATAGCCATGCATGTTCTATACAGGCAATCGCCGTGGCCTGGGAGTCACTGCCCATCCATTTTTCAATGTCCACTCTGCTTGTGTCAGGTCGTGGGCAGTAAATGATACGTGGGCACTCACGAGGGAAAAGATAAAGTAATGCATGCGCTTCATCCGTAGCCTATATCAGTGAGCCGTTTAACCACTCCTGCCCGGCAGGTCGATCAACATGAACCTTTAACTGGCGAGGTTTAAATATAGTAATATCAGAATTATCACTGAAATGAAAAAGACGCATTAAGACTCCGTTTAAAATGAATCGAGCACGCCAAACAACTAATATTGAATAAATAAAGTTTCGTCTTTATGAATGATTTCTTAAATTAATTTTCCAGGCAGGCAGATATTGATCATCTTTGAAACTGGATGTGTGAAGCGTCCATTTCTGGCACATAACTGCTGATGCATAATGAGGTTTGTAAAAAAAATGCCCCTCTGTACATAAAGTCACCCTGGATGGGGGCTGGTCAGATGAGAATGAGAAGCACGTCAGGAGATTGTCATGTAAAACTTTCAAGGAGTCAGGAGAGGCGATTATAGTTATCCGAGACGAGGAAAAACATGAGTTAGCCTCATGACGATCAGGCAATTCTGCCCTTTAAAAGATAACTACTCATGTATGTAATCCGTCATTGAAGACAGCCGTCTGAAGTGTTCTCTCAGGATATCTGTTAACTCAAAAATACACTCGAGATGTGTGCTGCCCTCAACAATTCGCCTGGTTAAATGCGGATTGCCGCAGCTCCTGAAAAACTCATCCATTCTGCTTACATCAAACAGTTCGTCATGCTCAGCAAGCATGATTGTTAGTGGAATCGAAATCGCTTTGAGTTGCCTTGCTGGATTACGAGGGGTAAGGGCATTAGCCATATTAACGCTATAAGTCTGAACGAAGTCTGGCCTCGAATTGATCACTTCACAGGGAAAATTAAACTTTACTCCCGTAGAATGACCACAAAGAAAACCCCCACTCATTGCATTGATTATGAAGCTCCAACGGTTTATCGATGCAAAGGTAATGGGAGAATCCCGGTTCAGATTCGAGGGTGAAAAAGGGCCTAACGCTGGGGCTAGCAAGATCAGGCTTTCAACTTTCCGCGATAGAGAGTATTGCGTAAAGTAGTTGATAAGCATGCCACCGCCACTGGAATGACCAAGCAAATGAACCCTGGCATCGCTAAAAGAAGCACGAGCATAATCGATGACTTCATCAACATCCTGCCAGATTTGCTCAGGGCTTGAAGCATCCCCTCGGATTCCCGTTGAGCGACCGTGCCCACGGATATCAATGAGATAAACACAGACGAGTAGAGCGGAGCTCAACTGCCGTGCAAGAATGTCGTAACCAGCATCAGAGTTAACACCACCACCGTGATATACGATGAGAACCTCATTCACGATCGTTTTTGGCTCATATCCCTTTATATATAATCCATTAAGTTGCCTTTCGATGACTTTAGCAGGAGGAAGTAACTGAGCATTGAGCTGTTCATAACGGTCAATAAAGCGAGTGAAATCAATCACGTTTGAATTCCTTATTAACAAGATTCACTGCCTGTGAAGTTGTAACATCAAGTATGCACATTGTACTGTATGTGAGGGAAAGCTTTTATCATAAGCGTTCTTTGACGCTCCCCTACTGAGCCTCATGGAGCATTTCTGCGCACTGACGTCAGGCTAACTTCTGCGAGGAACGAGCGTTGTTCATACGTGTGCCTTAGCATCAGAGGCTCGGCTACATTACGTGCATAATTGATATGCTATCGGAACAGGCAAATCACGGAAAAACTCATGGACAACACTTTGCTGGTTACACTCTTAAAATTTAAACGCTGGATTGATGCTGAAACGCTAAAGGTGATTAAAGGCATCAGTGAATCTGCCTATGCAGAAAAGCGTCATCTGATGCTTAGACTGATGAACCATATTTATGTGGTTGATATGATCTTTAGAGCAAATATTTCGGGGCATAAGCATGGCTACACTGCCCTCAACACCCCTGAAACACCCTCAGCAGATGAACTTGAAGTTAAAATGAACGACTGTATAAACTGGTATATCCAGCGCGTAAGTTCGATGTCTCCTGCCGATTTAAAAGAAACAATTAAGTTCAGCTTTGTCGATGGTAGTGAAGGAGAAATGACTGCTGCAGATATGATAAATCACATGCTCTTTCATGGTTCTTACCATCGCGGGGCGGTGGGCTGGTTAATTTCTGAGTGCAAGGGTACTCCGCCGAAAGATGTGCTGACAGTTTTTCTGAGAGATCATAATCACTGACAGATATGTTCTTCAGCTCTTTAACGATCTGGCGGTTTCGATGGCCGCTTTGGCAGGAAGCCAGCCTTAATAACAATAATTTTTGGGTAAAGACGTTAGAAACAATGCTTAGAGTTTTCTCAACATTATGGCGGAATTGCCAGCATACAATCTGTTCAACAGCACAGACTTTATACCCACACTGCCTGTGCGAATCGCCGTCCCACAGCAAATTTTGGTTATTAAATCGTTGATCTGGTACTCACATAACGTCTTCGCTGAGACTGGAGGTCCAACTGAGCGGGAAGCGGACATCACCAAATTTTTGTGTTACTTGTGTGCGTATTCATTTCAGCCAGCAACCAGCGCTCAAATCTGTTTAGAGCTGGCTCACTTATATGCGTGTCCGTGGGTTTTATTAAACAGAATCTTTTGCTCAGGCTATCTGATGCAGGCCACGGTGAAACAAGTGTGCCGCAACTTAATTCATTCTCAATATACATACGAGGAACTAATGCGACTCCCTGCCCCGCCATTACGGCCGCGATGGCCATTTCATGCAGATCGTACCGCGCTCCCTGCGCCGGGTTATCAAGCTCTATTCCACTCTCCTGCGCATAGCGATGCCATGCATCAGGATTCTGCCGCCGATGAATGCGCGGAAGTTTATTTAATTGCTGATTGACGTCATCATCAGTTAACAAAGCAGGATGGCAGACAGGCAGCAGATTTTCCTGAAACAGAAATTGCACACGCATGCCTGCCCACGCGGAATGCTCAAAATGAATCACCGCATCATAACCACTGCCAGGCAAAATAAAAGGATCCGTTCTGGCGGCAATATTTAACGTTATTGCCGGAAACAACGCATTGAAGCTGTTCAAACGGGGAATAAGCCAGCGGCTGGCAAAGGTCGGCAGGACGGCGATATCAAGGCTTTGACTGCCTTGTGGCAGGCCCAATATGTATTGCGTATCTCTTTCAAGGCGCTCAAGGATTTCACGCACGTGATGCGCGTAGCGCGCGCCGACCGGATTAAGTTTTACCCGGCTTCCCACACGGTCAAACAGTTTACAGTTCAGCAACGCTTCCAGGCGCGCAATCTGACGGCTAATCGCCCCTTCTGTTAAGGATAACTCTTCTGACGCCCGGGCAAAGTTTCCGTGTCGCGCTGCAGCATTAAAAGCCTGAAGCGACGCACTACTGGGTATTTTTCTGCGCATATAAAAGCTCTTTGCTCTTGCCTTTAGTGACTAAATATCACTGACACATGACATATTATCGATTTTAAGCGATTAAACCAGCTTGTAGCATGATGAAAAATCATTGAGCAAACCTGTTTGCTTGCGTTGATAACTCATGTGGAGATGGGCTGATGTTCTATACCGTAGAGTGTTCATATAACGATGCTGAAAGCGAGGCTGACTGGAATGCGTTTTACAGCCAACAAAAGTTACCCGCATTAATCTCTGTTACTGGCTTTACTACCTCTCAACGTTTTCGTGCTCTCAAATCTGGCTGCCCTGCTTATCTTGCTATTCACACCGTCAATGATGCGGAGGTGCTCAGCAGTGAGGAGTACCGTTTAAAAGGAGGCGGTAATTTCTCCCGCTGGCAGGCCTTCATTACTGACTGGCATCGTAACCTGTATGCCGGCGAAGGCCTGATCCCAGGGCTCTCTGCCGATGAGATTCTGCTTATCAGCACTAAGACAATTGACGTCCTGGAGACCGAACTGGGCTATCACGGACTTGAAATGGATGCGGTGGCGCTGGATAAATCACCTGTACATCGCGTTATCTATGCCCTGCCTTATGAAATTGCTTCGCCCTTCATGGATATGCCCGGAGTGTACCTCTACGAGTCCCTTATTCCGCAATTGCAGAGCACTGAAAAAGGGATGCGATAACATCATGCCTAATCTGACTTTTTATTTCTCTGAAAACCACGCTGACCGGTTCAAAAATCTCTGCGATTTTACCGACGCATGCAGCGCCCTCTGCTGTGACATCCTCGGCGCAGACCGCGAAAATGTGCATATCATTTTTATTGTTGTAAAACCGGGCTGTGGGCAGCCGGTGTACGCCGAGCTCTTTTATCGGCTGACAACATTGAGAACCCCTGAAGTGATGGAGAATTTTATGCGAGAACTGGATGTTGTCACCCAACACACCTCTGGTCTGACGGCCCGAATACGCTGCTTTGGCTCACAAGCAGAACACCTTTTCGCCCGCAACTGACCCCGAGGTCGTGATGATCAATCCTTTTCCGTTCCGCCAGGTTGGCGATTTTCAGATAACCGCGCTAAGTGACGGCACGATAAATGCCAGTCTGGAGCTGCTATCAGGTATTGAAAACGCTGATGCGGACGCTATTCAGTACCGTGCCGGAATCGATAAACCTGGTGATATCCATATTAACTGTTACCTTATTCGCGGCCGTGGACGGGTGATGCTGGTTGATGCTGGCCCCGGCGCGCCGGGACACCTTATGGCAAATCTTGCTGCATTGGGCGTCCGCCCTGATGACGTGGATACCGTTTTATTAACGCACTGCCATCCGGATCATATTGGAGGCCTGCTCGATGCTGAAAAAGAGCCGGTTTTTAAATGCGCTGAAATTATTCTGCACCCTCTCGAAGCGCAGTACTGGCGGGATGATAAAAAACGCGAAATGGCGAATGAGCGCGGGCAGCGTAATTTTTTGCTGGTACGGCAAACCTTAAATGTTTATGCCCCAAACATCCGCTTTTTCAACGGTGGGAAAATAGCTGAAGAGTTTCTTCCAGTATTTTTACCAGGCCACACGCCTGGGCATACCGGTTTTCGCATCGATTCCGGGAATGAGAGATTATTAATATGGGGTGATATTGTCCACTACCCGCATATTCAGTCAGCACAACCGGCTGTTTCAATTTTATTCGACGTCGATCCTGCTCAGGCCGGGGAGACACGTAAAAAAATAATGGAACAAGCGGTCAGCGAGAAACTGCTCATTGCAGGCATGCATTTAAATCAGGCAGGATTTGCCCGTGTTCACAGGGATGGGAGTACATACCGCATCTTCTATTCCGATGAATAAGCAGATATGCCTGAGGAGCACACCAATGTTTAAGACCGTTCAATATCATCAATGTCCGCTTCTGGCACAGGGTAGGTCGCCCCCAAAAGTTTCTCCAAAATAAAAAGTGACCTTATTCACATAAAGTCACTTCAGATAGATTTTAGCCTGATAAGAACGGGAAGCCTGCACTCAAATCAGTGCCTTACTCCTTTCTTCCTGGTCATCTTCTTACCCAGCCCGGCCGCCTTCGCGAAGTGTAAGACGTGCCAGCTGCCGGGATTTTCGCCCCGCTACCACCATCGCCACAACAAACACCAGCGCAAACAACACAACGATGGTTGGCGCTGGGGCGCTGTCGATAAAGAACGAGAGGTAAACCCCACTCAGCGACACCAGTACCGAAACCACGACCGCCACCAGTAACGCATGCGAAAAACGACGGGTGAGAAGCACCGCAATAGCGCCAGGTGCTATCAGCAGAGAAATTGACAGGATGATCCCCACGGCTTTCAGCGTTGCCACAATGGTCAATGAGACCATGCAGAGCAGCCCGTAATGCAGCCAGCGAGCCGGTAAGCCAGAGACCTGAGCCTGCTGCGGGTCGAAGCTGAACAACATGAAGTCACGCCACTTCACCGCAATCACCATCACGATGACCGCTGCGATAACAAATGTCTGAAAAATATCCGCGCCAGTAATGCCCAGCATGTCACCAAACAGAATGTGATCGAGATGCACTTCAGGTTTCACAGCGATATACAGGATCAGCCCCACGGCGAACATGCCAGAGAAGACGATGCCCAGCACCGTATCCTGTTTGATGCGACTGTTGTCCTGCAAAAAACCGCTGGCGACAGCACAGAAGAGACCCGCGACGAACGCGCCCACCCCCAGCGGCAGCCCCACCATCCAGGCGAGCACAATGCCGGGGAATACCGCATGGCTCATGGCATCACCCATCAACGCCCAGCCTTTCAGCACCAGAAATACCGACAGCAACGAACAGGGGATGGCTACCACCAGCGCGATGAGTAAAGCACTGTTCATAAAAGCGAACAGGAAAGGTTCTAAAATCCACATCAGCCAGGCTCCTTATCAGGTTGCTGGCAGCCACGACGCCGGTTAGCCAGCAAGCCATGTTTCGGCGCAAACACAAACGCCAGCAGGAACAGCAACGTCTGCGCCACCACAATGATGCCGCCCGTTGCGCCATCTAAGTAGTAACTCAACCAGGCACCGAGAAAACTGGTGATGCTGCCAATCGCGACGGCAATCATCAGCAGACGCGGAAAGCGATCGGTGAGCAGCCACGCCGTTGCGCCCGGCGTTACCACCAGACAGATCACCAGGAACGCGCCGACCGTTTGCAGCGCGGCCACGGTTGAGACTGCCAGCAGCGTAAAGAACAGAACTTTTAGGCGTTCAGGCCGTAATCCGATGGCGCGTGCGTGATTCTCATCAAAAAAGGTGACCATCAGATCTTTCCACTTAAACAGCAGTATGATGATCGACAGTCCGCCAATCAGCGCCAGCTGAAGGATATCCGCGGGCGCAATCGCCAGAATATTGCCCAGCACAATTGTCTGAATGTTCACGGCTGTCGGATTGAGCGACACCATAAACAGCCCGAGACCAAAGAATGAAGAGAAGATGAGACCGATGATCGCATCTTCTTTTAATCGAGTGCGCTGATTAAGCAGCAGCATGCTGCCTGCCGCCAGACCGCCTGAGAGAAATGCCCCCAGCGCAAACGGCAGCCCCAGCATGTAAGCGCCTGCAACACCCGGCACGATAGAGTGAGAAAGGGCATCACCAATCAGCGACCAGCCTTTCAGCATGAGGTAGCAGGAGAGAAATGCGCAGAGTCCGCCAACCATGGCGGAAACCCACATTGCGTTGAGCATGTAGTGATAGCTAAAAGGCTCCAGTAACAGTTCCATGGTCAGTTCCCATCTTCACGTGTCGGGCGAGGCGCAATAAAAGGCCGCTCGTCATCAGTGATGATCTGGTCGTCCAGCCCTTTCACCATGACATGACGCAGTACGCCGCTAAATGCGCGCTCAAGGTTTGCGGCAGTAAAGGTGGTCCGGGTCGGGCCGCTGGCCAGAACAGTGCCTTTAACCATGACGGTGTAATCGCAGAACTCGGTAACGGACCCCAGATTATGTGTGGAAACCAGCATGGTCTTGCCTTCATCGCGCAACTCACTCAGCAGACTGATGATTCTGGCCTCTGTCTGAACATCCACGCCGGTAAACGGCTCATCCAGCAGGATAACACTGCCCTGCTGGGCAATGGCGCGAGCCAGGAATACCCTTTTCTTTTGCCCGCCAGAAAGCTCTCCGATCTGACGATGGCGGTAGTCAAGCATATCGACCCGCGCGAGCGCCTCGCTGACAATCTGCTGGTCGTGCGGTTTAGGTCGGCGTAGCAGGCCCATGTGACCGTAGCGCCCCATCATCACGACATCCTCCACCAGCACCGGAAAAGACCAATCCACGTCTTCTGATTGCGGCACATAGGCTACAAGACTTTTGCGCAGTGCCTGGCGCCTCGGCATCCCCAGCACCGAGATGCTGCCGCTGGCAAGCCGGACAAAACCCATCAGCGCTTTAAACAGCGTTGACTTACCTGATCCGTTCACGCCTACCAATGCCGCAATCGATCCGCCGGGTACGCGGAAACTGGCATCATGCAATGCGGTGTGACCGTTACGATAGGTCACGGTGACATCTGAAACCACGATGGTATCGGTCATTTTGCTCTCTCCCCCGCTTTAATGCCCTTTACCAGTGTCTCTATGGTAACGCTAAGCAGGTCAAGATAAGTCGGCACCGGTCCCTGAGCGGTGCTCAGTGAGTCAACGTAGAGCACGCCACCGTAATACGCACCGGTTTCTCTGGCGACCTGTCGGGCGGGCTTGTCCGATACCGTGCTTTCACTGAACACCGCCGGAATCGCATTTTTTTTCACCTGATCAATGACGTTTCTTACCTGTTGCGGCGTGCCTTGCTGGTCAGCATTAACAGGCCAGAGATAAAGTTCTTTCATACCCAAATCACGTGCCAGATAGGAAAAAGCGCCTTCGCTGGTAACCATCCAGCGCTTATCCGCAGGAATCCCGGCAATCTGTTGCCGTAATGGATCCAGCGCTGCGGTGATTTTTTGCTTATAGGCTGCTGCGTTCTGACGATAGATATCCCCATTAGCGGGGTCATATTTCATCAGTGCGTCGCGAATGTTATCGACATAGATCAGTGCATTGTCCGGGGACATCCACGCGTGAGGATTTGGTTTTCCGTTATAAGGCCCCTCGCTAATTCCCATTGGTTTTACACCAGCAGAGACCACGACTTCCGGCACACCATCCAGATGCTGATAGAAGCGCTGAAACCAGCGTTCGAGATTCAGCCCATTTGCCATGATGAGCTGCGCACCCTGGGCACGCTTAATATCGCCGGGCGTAGGCTGATATTCATGTATCTCAGCACCCGGTTTAGTAATGGAAGTGACTTCAGCAGCCTCGCCCGCCACGTTTTTCGCCATGTCAGCAATGACCGTAAACGTTGTCACAACCTTAAATTTTTCTGCTGCATTACAACTGGCAGCCGTCACCAGAGTCAGCAGAGCACTCATTAACAAGGTGGCTATTGGTTTTACTGACGTCATCAGAGCGGTCTCCAGAGGTGATTAATAAAAGAGCATAATTAGCACAGGCTATTTTTTATAGCACAGGCTATACCGATGGGGTAGCGCGGGGATGTGAAGTTTCTTCAGTTATAAAGCCTGAGTGTCAATTTCTGTAAGGAGTGCCTTTATTACATTGATATAAAATAACTTTTTTATTTCATAAACACGTACACAGTGAATTTATCTGGCGACTCTTTACTTTTTCACGCCAGTGAAGACAAATGCAGAAGCGATTTAAGTATCAGGATCAAAGCAACCATCCTGCGCAGTTAACAGAGGCGGGTGTGTTAGCGAATTGCATACGCATCACACATGCACTTTCAACTATTGAATTAATATTATTGATAGGTAGAATTGATTAAGTTTCGTGAATTTTTTTGCTACAGTTAATGTTACTTACCGCAATCACACAGGAGGATATTTTGTATTTTTCCAGCGACGAAAAAGCGAATGTCATCATTGGCGAAGCTGCAATGAACCTGTTTAATGCTGGTCAGGAAGTGAACGTTGAACTTTTGATTAATGAGCTAAAAGTGATGGCTGGATCTGAAGTTAATGATAATCGCCTGGAGCAGATACAGCATGCGCGTCAATGGCTGTTGGGGTTCAAAACTATCGGTTCCCGCAGCACCAGCCCCGCGAACTGGTTATCAACTACATTTGGTAAAGAACCTGCTGACCCTCTCTCCGCGGATGACATTTTCCTGAAGCATTAGCCTTATCCACACTTATTCACCGACCTGCCTGTACAGGTCGGAGCACTTTAGCAGTGAAAACCGTACAGGTATTTGGTACAATTTTCCCCTCACTACACACTCTCTTAACCTATTGATTTAAATCAATTAGCACTTTTTGCACAAAAAAACTAACCTCAAAAACCCAAAATTCTGTACAAGAATTCTAAAGATGTATAATTTGCACAACCTGTGTGCGATACATTTTAACCACCTGAGGACACCCACATGCGCCAGAACGGACAAGCCCCTGAAGCAATTAGCGATATTGCCCATTACTTCAATCAGGCTAACTCCCCTTCTCAACAGGAGACGCTGGGCTCAGTTGTTGTGGAAATTCTGCGTGCAGGGCATAGCCTGAGTCGTAAAGCGATTTGCAGTAAACTGTTGCGACGCCTTGAACTTGCCGCAACACCTGAGGAAGAGCGCCATCTGCACGAGCTTATTGCATTGCTTTTCCGTCGTGAAAGCTAATGCATACACCGATTGATAGTCGCTAGTGATAGTCATTACAGTTTTTCAGGATGCCCGATTTAGTCACGCCGCCAGGATGGTTTACCCTAGTAAAAAAGCCCAGTACTGCTTTCCCGTATCAGGTGCATCTCTTCGCGCCTGCAGAGAGATACGGACCCGCAGCATGGCCATTGATTCGCAATCAGAGAAGCCAGTATGTACAGAAGTGAAGATGAGAAACTGACAGATGTCATGATAGGTGAAGCCGTCCTGACATTACTCAAGTCAGACAAATCGGTATCCAGTAATGCCCTGATAGAACAGCTTGAACTCATGGCTGCGGATGCTGATGACAATGAAAAAGTAACCGTTATTCGCAAAGCCATCACTGAAGTCCGTAATGGCATGGTTGCTGCGCGCAAACGCGTTAAGGGTGACAGCGCTGAGCGTGATAATAAGGCACATCGCATGAACAGCGATGGCCCGCCCGATGGTTCGAAAAAGCACTGATTGAAGGGGTTAGATACCTGAAATACGCGGCTAATTTAAGTGAAGCGGCAGCCTGAAAAAGAAATGTTTTACGGCTGGTTGGGCAAAACGAAAAGAGCGTCTACACTCGTTTTGACTACTCACATTGCTTCTGACTAATTTTCTTCAGAGAATGAAAAATCATGCAACACTCTTCATCAGATTCAACCATCATTGATTATTTTCGTAGCGAAGGCGATTTACTTGCTCCTGAAACAGAACTGCTGGGCGGTGTCATTCGTGACATTCTGGCCGACCAGGGGCGCGTAACGAATAAAGCGATTATCCTTTATTTGATCGCTGAACTTGAATGCACCTCCGATGTGGTCAGAATGGATGTGCTGCGTAAAACGCTGGAAATCGTGGTTGGCCGCACACCTGACGATACCGGCTTCTGATTCTCTGACCTGCGGTAACGCAGGTCAGGTTAACTGCTTGTCGAACCGCTAATTTTCATTCATTTCTCTGCGTCATTTCCCTTCTCCCTACCCACGACTTTATTCTCTATAATCGACCTCTAAAAATAGTACGTCCAGCGATGTTGCAGGAACCTCATATTGATGATTAGCGTAAAAACATTTCCTGACGAAAATAACCTTTCCGAAAAATAATAACGGTAACAGAGTAAATTACCGCTTCAGTAATTAAACCCTTGCCATTTTCTCTGGCCAACTATCTCAATAGCCTTTTTGATTTATATTTTTCAGAAGGTGAGGAAGCGTTTTATATGATCCTGAAGATCAAAACCAGGGGCAGCCATAATCACCAGAAAACGGATTTCGGGCACCTTATTCTCGCTGAAGTGAAGCGATGCCGGTGAATGAACAGGATAGGCGTCAGGGATGGCGCCAATAACCGGCGCCATCAACCTTAATGCATCTTGCGGGTGAAAAAGGCTATCGCTTCCTGACACAGTGATTTAAGCCTGCTATCACGGGTTTCTTCGCTCAGTTTAAACAGAGCGTCCGTAATATCGTGAAAATGAACTGGCTCTCCCGCCTTGATCAAATCACTGACTACCGCGCCAACCAGCGCACGGATTTCATTATCGTTGTCGTACTTCACACGACCTCCCGACGGTGTATGCATATACAGTCTATCACTAGCAGGAGGGAAAAAACAAAAAAGTGGTTTTTGTAAAAATATAAGCGAAGCGGCAAAGAGGTTACTATTTATACACTCGCGGGATATTATCTTGCTTTATATTTGCCCGCTGTAACCCTTAACTTATAAATTTCTAAAATGGGGTTATAATCGCTGTAATCTAATTTCACTGTAACTGACCTTAACTCAACGCCCTATCCCGATAACAGAAGCCTGGCAGAATCTGTTTATAAAATATGTTCACTCGAAACACCGCATCCTCCTTCAACATTCGCCGCAGGCTTGAGGATCTGGAATATCCCGAACTGCGATGGCCAAATCACCATCCGAAAACAACCTGCAGTGTGATAAAACTATGTTCATTCGCCGGCATCCCGAGTAGCACATGGCTAAATTTACCCTGAAACAGATTGCTGCCCAGTCGGGTCTTAGCCTCGCAACCCTTGATCGTGCCCTGCATCAGCGCGGTAACGTCCGTGCCCGAACGCAGCACCGAATTCAACAGGCAATAGCGGACCTGGAGTTGATGCAAAAGGCGGGGCTGGCAAAAGGCAGAACACTCTTTTTCGATGTGATCATGCATACGCCTGATCGCTTTCAGCCACTGATACGAGAAGCGCTCAGCAGTCAGATTGCCAGCTTTGCTGCCTTTAAAATTCAGCTGCGCTTCCACTTTGGTGCGAATCTTACGGCACAAGCGATTAACGCGCTGCTGAATAAGAAAGCGCTTTACAGCCATGGTGTCATTCTGAAAGCGGCCTGTTCTGACGAGCTCAATCCCACTATTGAATTGATGCTAAAGCAGCGCATTCCGGTAGTCACCATGATGAGTGACTTACCCGACAGTGCGCGTCTGCGTTACATCGGCATGGACAACTTTGATGCTGGCAAGATGGCAGCTTTTCTGATGTCAAAATGGTTGCGGGTCAGTCGCTCGCATATCGTGGCAGTGACGGGCAGTCACGATTTCATTGGTGAACAGGAAAGAATTCTGGGTTTTCAGCGAGCGATGCAACAGTTTGCGCCTCAGCATCAGGTGAGCGTGCTGGCTGGCGGGTATGGTATTGACGACAGGATGCATCAGTCAGTAACGGCGTTTTTGCAGAGCCATGCGGACGCGGATGCCGTTTACACTGTTGGCGGCGGCAATCCCGGCATACTGCGCGCGTTTGAAGAACAGAAGCGCCCTGTAAATGCGTTTATCGGTCACGATCTCGATCAGGAAAATTGCGACCTGCTTCAGGCGGGTAAAATTGATGCGCTGATTGAGCATAATTTACAGCTCGATGCGCTGCATGCGTTCCGAACCCTGCTGGCATTTCATGGCTTTATACCCGAAACCGAACCGCCTGCACCCTACTCAAAAATCAATATTATCACCCGATATAACATGACGACCTGACATCTGCTCTGGCTATTAATAACGTCTGCTTATAGCCACATACGTGCTGAACAGGGTAATCACACACCGGTTAGGCGGATACACTTAAGCTTTCCCTTAATAGCAGGAGTCAGTCATGAAAATTATTGCCAACGGATCGCAGCCTTCACGGAAAGGACCTGCAGAATATTTTACCGGCAGCGTTCGTATTGATGCACCTTTCCAGGCAACCGAACCGGCCCGTGTGGGTGGTGCGACGGTGACCTTTGAACCGGGAGCCCGCACTGCATGGCATACTCATCCACTGGGGCAGACCCTGATTATCACGCATGGACAAGGCTGGATTCAGTGTGAAGGTGAAGATATTCAGGTGATGAACGCTGGAGATATCGTCTGGATCCCGGAAAATGTGAAGCACTGGCATGGCGCAACGCCGGTCAACGCCATGACGCATATTGCTATCGCTGAGTCACTGAATGGCTCGCCGGTTGACTGGCTGGAGCAGGTCAGCGACCAGCAATACCAGCGCAACTAAACATAGCCGCTCACCCTGTTCAGAGCCTGACGTGATCGATTAGCGCCCTCATCTTGGGGGCCAGATTTTTGCGGCTGGGGAAATAAAGATAGAACCCGGCAAAATCAGGCAACCATTCATCCAGGATAGTAATGAGTTCGCCACGCGCGATGTAAGGCTGGAAAGTCTCTTCCATGCCAAAGCTGATGCCGCCTCCGGCGCAGGCGGTGCGAATCATCACCCCCATGTCGTTGGTGGTGAGCTGTGGATTGACGGCAACATCAAAATTACGCCCCTGCTCAGCGAACTCCCAACGATAAGGGGCTAATCCTGGGCCTTTTCGCCAGCCTATGCAGCGATGATTGACCAGTTCCTCGGGGTGTTGTGGTGTGCCCTCACGCGCGAGATAAGCGGGTGATGCCACCGCAACCTGACGTTGTGCGGTGGAGACCGGCACGGCAATCATATCCTGAGCAATCACCTCCCCAAGCCGTACACCCGCGTCATAGCCCTGCCCGACAATATCGAACTCGTCATCAGTAACGGTGATATCCAGCTCAACCTGCGGGTAAGCGGTGATAAAGCTCGCCAGCAGCTCTCCTCCCAGCATCCGCTCCGCAATTGATGAGATCGCCAGCCGAAGCTGACCGCGCGGCTCTGTGGCCAGTTCGGTGAGATCACTGACGGCACGGTTAAGCTGGTTGATCGCCGGAGCCACCTCGGCATAGAGCCGTTGGCCAGCTTCAGTCAGCTGAACCGAACGCGTGGTGCGTTGCATCAGCGTGATATTAAGCCTGTCTTCCAGCCGTCGCAGACTCTGACTAATTGCCGGACGCGTGACGCCAAGCTTTTCTGCTGCGAGTCTAAAATTTCGGGTCTGCGCCACAATCACAAAGACTTCGAGAGCATTTTTATCGGCATTCATACGTTAGATTGAGTTACCAGAGTGTGAAGTGTTTGGTGGATTATCTTTATAATCCAGCCACCGTATGATCGCCAGTGACAACCTTACTGGAGAAATACGATGACTCAGAAAGTGATTTTAATTACCGGCGCTTCAAGCGGTATCGGTGCCGGCATCGCACGAGAACTGGCGAAAACGAATGCGATTCTGTTGCTGGGTGCACGACGGGAAAACCGTTTGACGGCGCTGGCTGAAGAGCTAAGGTTCAATGGTACTGAGGTGGCGATCAAAGCGCTTGATGTGACGCGCCGTGAAGACGTTACGCAGTTTGTTGATTATGCACTGGAGAAATGGGGCCGCGTTGATGTGATGATCAATAACGCCGGTATTATGCCTCTCTCACCGATTGCGTCGCTGAAGGTGGAAGAGTGGGATCAGATGATCGATGTGAACATCAAAGGGGTGCTGTATGGCATCGCGGCGGTGCTGCCGACCATGTTGACCCAACAGCGTGGTCACATCATCAATATCGCTTCAATTGGTGCTCTGGCGGTGTCACCCACTGCGGCTGTCTACTGCGCCACTAAGTTTGCGGTACGGGCGATTTCCGATGGATTACGGCAGGAGAACAGCCAGCTGCGGGTGACCTGTGTTCATCCCGGCGTGGTCGAGAGTGAGCTGGCATCAACGATTACCGATCCAGAAGCCGCTGAGGCGATGCGACACTATCGTGCTATCGCGTTGCAGCCGGACGCCATTGGTCGCGCCGTACGCTATGCCATTGAGCAGCCTGAAGAGGTAGATGTGAATGAAATTGTGGTGCGACCAACCCGAACCCAGCAGTAAGCAATTGGCCCGATGCGCAGAGTGCATCGGGCCGTATTATCAGTAAAGGCTTCGACGGGTACGCTGGACAGTAACGGCAATCGCCGTTAAGGCCACCAGCATCAGAAAGATCCCCAGACCCACCATTGCATTAAAGCCATAAGCTTTGAACAGCAGCAGACCGGCGATACAACCGCTCAGGAAAGAGAACACCGTCGTCAGATGGGTATGCAGCACCTTCTGAAAGAATCGACGATCGTCGGTTTCAAGATGCACGGCGTGTGACGTATGAGCAAAAATCCAGGAACCCAGTGCAATACCGGCATCAGTCAGCGTGCCGGTAATGTGAGTCGATCTGACGCGGCCATTGGAAAGCTGCGTCGAGGTGGCATTATGAATCCCCATTAAAAAGCCCAGCATCACCAGCACTTCCCCGTTAAAACTTGGCCGGTAGAACACGATCTCAAAGATCGATGCCGCAGTCAGTGCTGCCCCTTCTGCCAGAATAATCAGACAGAAAATGGTGCGTAACTTATGTCTGATACCAACCACCACTGCCAGCCGGGCGACGGTACAGCCCAGCACAAAGGCCACAATCAGTGCCATTAAAAATAGCATGGTGTGCAGGTCGCTGGTCGTTACCTCCTGGGAGATCTGCGAGGTGTTGCCAGTCATATGTGACGGGAAAAATCCAAAGGCGCCCAGCGCCATGGCATTCAGGATACCGGCAGTGGTGGCCAGCACCAGCGCCAGTAAGCGGTCTTCGGTATGCGAACGAACTTTCTTCTTTTTTATCAGCACAGGCTTCCCCACATCAGGTGAATGCAAAAACGTTCTAATACGGTTTCAAGCATACAACCTGATAAAAATTATTCCCGTCAGAACCAGATAACTCTGATGAAATAAGCCATTAATTTTGCTGATTTTTATAAAGCAGATTCAGTTTACTTTTAAAAGTGTCAACGACGCGATGATTCACCAGTTGATGGCCACAAAAGAGGCAGATAGCAAACTCAGTCAACAATAAAGAGCTTCGCGCCGGTGGAGGTAAACGAACGATGCGGTTCAGCATCGTCTGCTACCTGATAACTGACGCCTGGTGTCAGTACGAAACGGCGTCCATCGGACAGTTCTGTGTGAAGCTCGCCCGCCATACAGAGTAAAATATGGCCCTTGGTGCACCAGTGATCGGCCACATAGCCCGGCGAATAATCGACCATGCGAACCCTGATATCGTTAAACGTCACAGTTCGCCATCTCGCCTCTCCCTGGTCGCCGGGGTGAATCGTCTCTTCAACCTGATCCCATTCCGTCAGCCCAAACGGCAAATTATCTATTTTCATGCGATGTCCCTGAGACTGCGTTGAAGATGAGCGTTAAGAGAGAGCCTGGATAACGGCCTCTTCAGCATGGATGAGCGTGGTATCAAATAGCGGCACGCTGGCATCTGTAGCATCAACCAGCAAGGTAATTTCGGTGCAGCCCAGAATAATGGCCTCGGCCCCTTGTGCTACCAGCTGCTGCATGATCTCCCTGTAACGACGACGCGAGGCGGGATTGATTTCACCCAGGCAAAGCTCATGGTAAATCACCTCGTGCACAAACAGGCGATCCGCTTCATCAGGCGTGATCACTTCAAGACCAAACTGCTCATGCAGTCGCCCGCGATAGAAATCCTGTTCCATGGTGAATCGCGTCGCCAGTAACCCGACCTTATGCACGCCAGCCTGCTGAATGCGCCGTCCGGTGGCGTCAGCAATATGCAGTAGCGGGATGTCTGTGGCGGCGCTGATTTGCGCGGCCACTTTATGCATGGTGTTGGTACAGAGCACGATGAATTGCGCACCCGCCCTTTCCAGATTACGTGCTGCATCAGCCAGTATCTCGCCCGCCTGCTGCCACTCGCCCGCAGCCTGAAGTTGCTCGATATGCTGGAAATCAACACTATAAAGTACCAGCTCCGCCGAGTGCAGACCGCCCAGCCGCCGTTTAACCTGCTGATTGAGTATGCGGTAATAGAGTGCAGTTGACTCCCATGACATACCGCCTAACAAACCAATAACTTTCATGCTGCACTCCTGATACAAAGTTTTACGCTCAGCATGCCAGATTGCCATTGTTCGGCAACGCATTTAATCAGGCTGCGCTGTTCTGCGGCCTGAATCGCCGGGCAATCAGCATTAACACCATTACGCCAGCACTCATGATCACCCAGGCCTGCGTCAGTGATGCACCACTGTCGCGCACCCAGCCAGCCACCAGCGGCATCAGTGCTGCAATCAGGTATCCGCCACCCTGAACGCGTGACAGCAGAATGCCTGCCTCTCTGGCGTTGCGCGCATGATCCAGCGTGACAATCAGTGACAGCGGAAAGAGTGCGCCGATTCCCGTACCCAGCAGCAACACAGAGAGTACCGGCATCGTGTTCGGGTAGAACACCAGGCTCAGCAGCCCCGCCAGTAACAGTGTCAGCACGCCAAGCAGCAAAGGACGCCGGTCGGAAAAGCGATGTAACGTCGCCGAGACTATAAATCCTGCCACCACTTCGGTTAAGGTCAGCGCGGCGAGCAGATATCCGCTGTGACGCGCACTCCAGCCCAGCTGTATATAGAATGGCGGCAGCCAGGCCAGTACCAGCGTGTAGGCCCCGGTGCCAATGCCAAAAAAGAGCATCAGTAGCAGTGTGCGCCGCACAGGCAGAATCGCTTCATCAACCGCCACACTCACCTGCGGCGACCGCCTGACCGAGGACAGCCAGATCAGCAGCGTCACCAGCGCTAATCCTCCGGAGAGTGCCAGTGCGGGTTGCAGGCCCAACAGGGTAAAAAGCGGCTCAGCACTCGCCGCAGTCAGAGCCGCTCCCGCCATAATGCCTGTGCTGAACAGCGCCATCAGCGTCGCCGCGGCGGCTGTAAAGCGCTGCCGAATCAGGGCAGGCATCAGCGCCTGAATGACACCAATTCCTGCGCCACCCGCCAGCGCAGTGAGCATCAACTGAGCAGAGGTCAGGTTTACGCCGCGCCACAGACAGGCCGCCGTCAGAAGAAGCAAACCCGAGGCGATGCCCATCACCGGCCCAATACGGACGATCAGCCACGGCCCGGAAAGTGCCGCCAGACCCATCATCGCCACCGGCAACGTGGTCAGAAGACTTAACGAGGTAGCTGACAGTCCAGCCTGCTGTTGCAACACCGGAAACAGCGGGCCGATAATAGCCAGCATCGGACGCAGGTTTAGGCCGATAAGAAAGACGATCACAGCAAACAGAATGGGGAAGAGATTATTTTTCATCGTTGACACTCTGGCAGAGGATTGACGATGACAGCATTGGGCTGCCACCATTTATCTTAACGTTAAGATAAATACCTCACCTTGTTAAGAGGTGCAGCACAACCCGACAACATAACCCCAGTATTTACAGGTGATTTATGCATGACCATATTGATTTCGTTGTCAGCCAATGGGACAACGCGATGCCCGATCTTGATGCTTCTTCCATGCGCATCTTCGGCAGAGTGCTGCGTCTGATGAAACATCTGGCGAAAGCGCGCAGTCAGGCACTGGAGCCATTTGGTTTTCAGGAGGGGGAGTTTGATGTACTGGCCACGCTGCGGCGGGCGGGCTCGCCTTATCGTCTGTCGCCCACGCAACTTTATCAGGCGCTGCTGGTAACCTCCGGCGCGATGACAAATCGGCTGAACCGGCTGGAACAGCAGCATCTGATTGAACGTGTGGCTGCACCGGATGATAAGCGCAGCATGCTGGTTGGGCTGACCCCGCACGGTCAGCAGCAGATTGAGGATGCACTTCGTGTCCACACCGCCGCGCAGGCGGCGGTGCTGGCGCCGCTGGACGCATCAGAGCGTGCCGAACTGGAAAGACTGCTGAAAACGCTGCTGCTGGCGTTTCCCGGCGAAGCAACAGCTGCAGACGAGCGTTTTTAACGCTGCAGTTCGGCCACCGTCATGGTGAAAATAACCGGCTGGTGATCGGCACTGGCATAAGAATGCGACATATCTGTACGCGCCACCGCCGCACACCCTTGCTGCACCACCATTGTCTGCTCACCCACGGTTAATGCCAGTGTGCCCTGATCGACGTGCAGCAGTTCGAGCGTGCCCGAAGAGTGACCAGTGGAGCTGAAAACCTCGCCCGCAAACATTTTCCAGCGCCATAGCTCGATCATATCGGGTCCGCGTGTACCCGCCAGCAGCTGCGCAGTTCCGCCCTGCTCACCCTGCCACAGCACGGGCATTTCGCTGTTCTCAATCAGCCAGGCGTCGGGTGCATGCGAGACATTGACGATATCCGCCACTGAGACGCCCAGTGCAGCAGCCACTTTGCAGAGGATGGCAATGCTGGGATTGGCGGCGCCTTTTTCAATTTCAACCAGCATCCCTTTACTGATCCCTGCACGATGCGATAACGCATCCAGTGAGAGTTTCTGGCTTTTACGCCATCTTTTGATGCTCTCTGAGACAGCCTGATTAACACTGGCAACATCAGCGCCCGCATCGGTCGTTATATTGACTTTTTTGGTCATCGGTCATTACTATGGAATAAATTAGTCAATGAGAGAGTATCCGATGTTATCTGTTCATCCGTCAATCGAGCCCGCGGTTCTCGCGCTCGCCCCTGGCTTTCGTGCCATGAGCATTGTGGTAGACGCTACGCCGATAACACGACCTGAGGTCGCCAGCGAAGCATTGAGAAGAGCCTGCCAGCAGGTGTTGCAGGATGATGTGGCCTGGGCAGATGCGCATCTGGCAGCCTGGGCAGAGGTCTTCAAAGCCTTTGGTGACAAAGCGAAACGCACTCCCTGTTCTGCTGAAGCATTGCGTAAGCGCGTGCTGCGGGATGGCGTATTGCCTGCTATCGATCCGGTTGTCGATCTCTACAATGCCATCAGCATTCGCTACGCCCTGCCAGTTGGAGGCGAAAATATTGCGGCTTATATTGGCGCGCCGCGTCTGGTGATTGCTGACGGCAGTGAACGGTTCGATACCATTAAAGAGGGCGAGGTGGTTGACGAGTCACCGGAACCAGGCGAAGTGATCTGGCGAGACGATCAGGGCGTAACCTGCCGCCGCTGGAACTGGCGTCAGGGTGTGCGGACCAGACTGGATGCCAGTGCACGCCAGATGTGGTTTATCCTGGAAAGCCTTCCGGCTATGCCGCTCATTGCGCTGCAACAGGCCAGTGACGATTTGATCTCAGGATTAGAGCAGATGATGCCAGGTGCACAGATCAGTGCAACGCTGATCGACGCGCCAGCCATCTGAACATTGCCCCAACACCGGTGATGCAGGGTTAACGTTGGCCAGAATCTGTGGCAGGATACGCGCCCTGCGTCTGGCCATACCCGGCTGACTGAACTGCATACAACCGGTGACTATAATGGCGAAGGTAAAATATATTCTCCCGCTGCTGCTGATCCTGGCTCTGACTGGCTGGTGGTTGATCCCGCACGACAGTGAGGAGGATAAAGCGTATTACGTCGCGGTGTTCTGCGCGATCGATCATCACAGTGCGCAGCCGCTTGATACGCAGATGCGCAACGTGATAGAAGGCGGCAATTCTGACTATGCGCTACAAAAAGTGACTTATAAGCCCTCGCTGGGAAATCGTGTGATTGGCCGCTGGCAGCAACTGACGACGGATGATCAACAGCGCGCCGCCCAGGATAATGCAGCCTGCCAGCAACTGCTGACGCGCTGATTTCCGGCGGGTGTAATTATGTAATGATCGAATCATTGAGGAAAAAAGATGAGTCTGCCAGAACGCAAAAATTACGCAGAACTGGGCGAAGTAAAAGCACCTTATGTGCATGCCGTTAAGCATGGCAACACACTGTATGTTTCAGGGCTGACTGCGGCTGGCACACCCGCTCAGCAGGGCGATATGGCTGAACAGGCAGAGGCAATTTTTGATCAGCTCAGGCATATTGCCGCCGCAGAGCAAACGTCGCTTGCCGCACTGCTCAAGGTCACAATATTTGTCACCTCTTTCACTGAGATCACCGCGCTGAGAGAAGTACTTTACCGTAATTATGGTGGACATCTGCCTGCCAGTTCGCTGGTCCAGGTCAACGGACTTTTCTCCGCTGACCTGCGCATAGAGATCGAGGCCATTTTTGCCCTCTGAGTAACAGGCATCAGGCACCCGAGTTTTACAGCTGAAGATCAGCAGCAGCGGAACCCCGCGCCAGATAACCGATGCGATAGACCGCCTGTTGGTTTGCGGAACGCTGCTGTGACGCGTCAATGCTTAATCCCTGCCAGCGGGTCACATCCCAGGCATTTAAGCCTGCCGTCAGTGGCAGTGTAGTCAGGTCCGAATGCCGGGGGATCGTCCAGCGATTCAGCGTCATAAACCGGGCGTCGGCCAGATTCGGAAGATGGTTCTGTCCTTCCAGTGCCAGCCAGCTTTCGATGATCGGCCAGCCAAAATCTCTGACCAGCGTCGCGAAGCCAGGACTTTGCAGGAAACGCTGCATACCACTCGCCTCCCGCCAGAAATAGATGGGCGCATAACGGTTTTCATTCAGTCCGCCATCATCACGGCAGGCCCAGAGATACGCCTTCGCCACCAGCCCCGGAAAGCCATCCAGACGGGCACCGTTTAGCCTGATGCGCTGTTCAATGATGCCCATATCGTAGTCCGCAGGCAGGGTAAAACGGTAGTGCATGATAATCATAACGGCTCCTGTGCCAGCATCCGGCCACCGCTGAAGCTCCACTCTTCGGTGCTGTTAAACTGAATAATGATCATGACATCATCAGGATCGATCGCCATTTCCACCTGCAGCGCCGCGCAAAGGGCATGATAAAACCGTTGCTTCTGATCCCGGGATCGCGGTCGGCCTGCTGTCACCTGAAACAGCACGAAATTGTCGCTGCGCCCGCCACTGAGATAGTGAATGTCAAATACCCGCTGACAGGCTGGCAACATCTCAATCACCTGAAAGCAATCATGCTCAGGCACGTCAAACTCCGTCACCAGTGCTTTCTGGAGTAATGTTGAAATCGTATTCAGTGCCGCATCGCTGTAGCCCTGACGCAACGTCATTCGGGTGAATGGCATCAGCAGTTATCCTCCAGATAGCCCAGCGCGGTGACGGCGGCGGGCCAGCCAGCGTAAAACGCCAGATGTGTAAAGCTCTCCACCAACTCATCCTGTGTCAGCCCGTTCTGACGGGCAAAATCGATATGCCACGGCAGCTGCTGAACGCGCCCCATCGCGGTTAACGTTGCCAGCGTCAGCAGGCTGCGTTCACGTGGTGATAACAAATGACGTTGCCAGATATCACCAAACAGCAGCTGCTGTGTCAGTTCGGCCAGTTTTGGCGCGCGTTGCGCCAGTGTTTCCCGATCCAGTGAATTTTTCATTGCACACTCCTCAGTGGTCAGAGAGAGTGTTATTCATAGTCTCAATCCTGAAAATCAAATTAATCAGCATTCACCATCCGCGTTTGCAGGACGATAATGAATAAACTACCAGAGTCACTGGATATGGATGCGCTGCGCAGTTTCGTTGCTGGCATCGATGCTGGCAGCTTCGCGCTGGCAGCTCAGCATCTCTGCCGATCAACGTCGGCTGTCAGTGCGCAACTCAAGAAACTGGAGCAGCAATGCGGCACGGCGCTGGTGCTGAAAAAAGGGCGGCATCTCCAGCTGACACGAAGTGGTGAACAGCTTATGAGTTACGCCAGACGGCTGCTGTCACTGAACGATGAGGCATTGCGGGCAGTGAAGGGCGAGGCGTTACAGGGTGAAATACGTATTGGCATGCAGGAGGATTTTGGCGAGGCGTTGATGCCTGCCATTCTCGGCGCATTTAATCGCCAGCATCCGGAAGTGAGACTGACCGCTCGCGTCGACAGAAATCAGCCACTACACACGGCGCTGGCGTGTCATGAGCTGGATTTGGCGCTGCTCTGGCAGGCGGAGCAGCAGACTGGCACACAGTTGATTGGTCAATGTCCGTTAGCCTGGATTCAGCATCCGGCATTTGATCTGGCAGGGTTTCTGTGGCGCGGCGAAGCGCTGCCGCTGGTGGCATTTGATGCGCCCTGCGTGATGCGAACGCGCGCCACCCAGGCACTGGATAAGGCAGGCATTCCATGGCGGATCGTTTTCACCAGTCACAGTCTTAGCGGGATCTGGGCGGCAGTTCAGGCCGGGCTGGGTATAACCCTGCGCACCCGCGCAGGTATGCCAGAAAAGCTGGTGACGGAGTCACACCGGTTGCCACAACCCGGCTATCTGGGAATCGCGCTGGCCCGCTCAGATCAGGGCAACGATCCGGCACGTATGCTGCTGGAGCATCTCATCACGGAAGCTGCCCTGCCCTTTGTTCAGCGCCAGAGGCCTGACTAAATGCCTGCTGAATCAGCGAAGAACAGTAGGCTGATGAAATATCGCGATCACCGAACAGAATGTGGAACATAACGGGAGCCACGGCCACATCAACCATGCGATCAACATCAAAGCCGGGTTCGCCGCGTTCACGTGCGCGGGTGTTCAGGGTCTCCAGATGCTGATAGGTGAATCCACAGCACTTCTGGCTGGCTTCTTCAGCATGACTGCCAATCACATCGGCAAGCAGTTCACGACCGACTTTAGACGACATCTCTTCAGCGTATTGCTGGAGGAACACAGTAAGGTCGCTGATCATCGATCCGGTATCTTCCGGTTCGGCGATTGGCCGCATCCGCGCTACTGCGACATCTGCCAGCAACTGGGCCAGATCACCCCAGCGTCGATAAATTGTAGAGGGCGTTACGCCTGCCTGTTCGGCGATCATCGGAACGGTAATAGCCGAACGGTCAACGGTTTCCAGTAATCGATTGACGGTGTTATGCACTTCCGCCTGAATACGTGCGCTGCGCCCACCCTGACGAATCATTTCCCGTGCCATCTTTCTCCCGCTTTTGTCAGTGATAACGTCACAGTTAAAGCAACAAAATTGCGTTAACGGAATTTGACAGTGTACCGCATCTCAGGCTGAACAGGCGTTAAAGTGTGCTATCAGGCGAGGTCTGATCAGGGCTGAATTTTACTCAGGACTGAACTGACCGGCTCTGAAGTGAGATGGGACGATGAGTTATCCGATGCCCCTATCCATAAAAGACTGACTGCCATTACCGCTGAAATAAAAATTGTTCGAATATCCATAAATCCTCCCCGGAATAAGGTGAATAAAATAATTCATGCTGCGGAGGGTCAATCGCGGGATTAGCGGTGCTTTAAAGACGCCAGATACGAAAAGATGGCGCAGATTTGACCACGCCCGGTGATATGAAGAAGAATCAGACAGGTTTAGCGACAGTGTTGCCCGCCGCAATCCAGTCGGATCGGCTGAGGGTGTACATCAGGCTGGCAGGCAAGCCCTCTGCATCCTCGACTCTTTTAAAAAAGGTTAAGCCCGCTTTCTCCAACACCCGCTGTGAAGCCAGGTGGTTTTCGCGCGTTACACCGGTGATAATGCTGAGTCCGGCTTCCTCAAACCCATAACGAATAGCTCTGCGGGAAAGCTCTGTGGCATACCCTTTTCCCCATGCCGCGGGCTCAAACCGATATCCGAGATTATTGGTCTGACGGCCATCGAACTGGCTTCGGAATACGCCACCAAAACCAATGATTTTTTCCGGATGCGCTTTTTCAAATATCGTCCAGTCGCCAAAACCCTGGTCCCGATAACTCTCCTGTATGCGCTCCATAGCCTGCACAGCATATTCCCTGTCAGGCCAGGGACCTCGTGGATTGTACTTATGTGTTTCAGGGTCACCATAGATTCTGAAGAGGTCGTCAAGATCCTCACGAAGGGTAAATCTGTAAAGTAATCGCTCTGATTCCCAGACCATCCTGCGCTCCTTTTAGGTACTGATCAGATACCCTTTTATAGCAGCAGCCCTTTCTGACACCAACTTTTACGACGCTTCTGAGCCCGATAAACACGTGGAATTGTGGCCCGACTGAGGCGAGCACGCTGGATCGATGACGTTAATCTGCAATCAAAAAAAGGACGTACCTGTTGCTCGCGTCCGTTTATTTGTTACGCCTGACAATTAAGCTGCACTGTGAACACGAAACGAATCGACCATGCCACGCAGCGCATGGGCTTGTTCAGAGAGCGATTGAGACGCTGACGAAGACTCTTCTACCAGCGCGGCGTTATTTTGAGTCACACCATCCATCTGACTCACGGCGATGCTGACCTGAGAAATGCCCTGCATCTGCTCAGATGAGGAGAGGGAAATATTATCCATCGCTTCAGCCAGTTCACTTACCATGCCGACAATCTTCAGAATGCTCTGGCCGGTTCCGGCTGCCACCGAGACGCCCTGCTCTACCTGACCAACAGTCTGCTCAATCAGTGATTTGATATCCCGTGCTGCGGTCGCGCTTCGCTGCGCAAGCGAACGGACTTCACCCGCCACAACCGCAAATCCACGTCCATCTTCTCCCGCCCTTGCGGCTTCAACGGCCGCGTTCAGTGCCAGGATATTGGTCTGGAAAGCGATACCTTCGATTACGCTGGTGATATCGCGAATTTTTGCAGCACTGAGTGAGATACCATTCATGGTCTCGGACATCTGATGAACATCATTTTCACCGCTGCGTGCCAGTGATGCGGTTTCACGGGCCGAGCCGGCTGTCTGCTGTGCACCCAGCGTATTACTCTTCACCGTGGCGGTAAGCTGCTCCATGCTGGCAGCCGTTTCCTGCAATGCCGCCGCCTGCTCTTCAGTGCGCGAAGACAACTCGCTGTTGCCACGGGAAATCTCATCCGCCGCCAGCGCGACAGAGCCTGCAGATTCTTTGATGCGGGAGACCAGTTCACGCAGATTGGTCTGCATACTATCCAGTGAAGCCAGCAGGCTTTGGGTATCACCGCGACGCAATGCCACCGTCGTCGTCAGGTCGCCAGAGGCGATAGCGGCAGCAAGCACCTGAGCCTGAGCGGGTTCACCGCCCAATTGACGCATGAGCGTGCGGACAGTGAACAGACAGGTCGCCAGAGCCAGCAGGATGGAAATGCCCGCCAGAATCATCAGCGTGAAGCCAGTACGCGCCGAGGAGTCGCTGCTCATTATCACTGCTTTTTGCCCCTCCTCACTCTGAATCGTTGAAAGGGTATTAAGTGCATCAAGCAGAGTACGCTGTGCGGGGCGAGTCACCGTCAGAAGATAGGTAGTGGCTTCCTGCGACTTATTCTCCAGCCCCAACCGGCCAGCCTGCTCAAGTGAGTCGAGCGTCGCTTTTTCGGCAGACAAACTTTTATCGAAAGCCCGGCGCGCAGCGGGCGTCGCATCATCCATCATGCGGGCCAGCTTCTCACGGTTAGTGATATAAATTGCCTTTTGGGCCAGTAACCGTTTCCACTCCGGCTCCATTGCTTTGGTATCGGTCAGTAGCGCCATGTTGCGCACCGCAATGCCCATGTCACGCAAGCTGCCGCGCATGTCGAGTACCATCTGATAGCGTTTCATCTTTACATTGACCACATCATTCATGCCATTACGGGCACTGCTGAGGGCATGTAACGCAATTCCGCTGCAAAGAATAAACAGCAAAATGAGCAGGCCAAAGCCGGTATACAGTCGAGTTGAAATTTTCACTGGCGAGTCTCATGAAGGGTTGTAATAAGGTTGTAATGTATTCCTGGTATCGGCAGAGAATGAAAAACATGTAGACACGACCGGTATTAAATTATTTCGTCGCTGACACTACGGCACGTATCGGTTTATTATTCCTCGGCGATAACCGGACTCTATGACGCGTTTCAGACGTTAGCTTCATACTTAAGATCTGTGTCGTATCGTCGTGAGTATTCTGGAAATTTATCAATGAAAGGACGATGAAAATGGCTGAGCAGCACAACATCATCACTGAACTGACTGAACTTGAGCATCTTTATGGGTCGGTTGCCAGGCCCTCAATTGCTAAGGTGACCGATCACATTCACCCCGCCTATCGGCCTTTTATTGCTGCCTCGCCTTTTGTCGCGCTGGCAACGTCCGGGCCGGAGGGTCTGGATGTTTCTCCACGCGGCGATCCGGCAGGATTTATTGAAATCGACGATGAAAAAACCCTGCTGTTACCCGACAGGCGCGGCAACAACCGCATCGACAGCCTGCGTAATATTCTGCATGACAATCGGGTCGCGTTGCTTTTTCTGATTCCTGGTATTGGTGAGACATTACGTATTAACGGCACGGCGGTGATCAGCACCGATCCGGCGCTACTTGAGCGCTTCGCCGTCAACAACCAGCGCCCCAAAACGGTGTTACGCATTAGCGTGCAGAGTGTTTTCTTTCAGTGCAGCCGGGCGATTATCCGCTCCGGATTGTGGGATGCCGAAACGCAAATATCCCGCCAGTCACTGCCCAGCACGGGCTCAATCCTTAAACAGATTGCAGAAATTGATGGCGATGCCTACGACAAAGCACTGCCTGAACGCCTGAAGAACACACTTTATTGAATGCTGTTCAGGATCAGTAGATCCTGTTAGTAAGCCAGGCAGCGATGGCGTCATGCAAGGCGCTCAAGGATCTGCTTTGCATCAACGTAGTCGTATGAGGTGATTTCAATTTTATTATCACTGAGATCGCTAAAATAGACGGACATCGACACAGCGTGGTCACTAACGGTGAATGGGATCTTATTGTCTCTGAGAACAGGGATGAGTTCGCTGAATGAGGATGCTGCCACGCAAAAGGCTACGGTATGACCAGGTAGCTGAGTGCTTCTGAGAAAAAGAGAGAGTGATGCCCGGTTATTCCTTATAACCAGCGGTCCACCCTGTTCAAACCAGAAATAGAGTGCATTGTCGCGGGAAAAGCCCAGGACTTTGTTATACCACGTCTCTGCCTGCTCAATATTTTCAACGTAAAGATGAATATGGTCGATCTCAGCTATTTTCATTACTCTGACTCCCTGATTATTATTCACTGAGAGACTCACCCAAATGTTGTTGTAAAACAACCCGCAAAACAAATAAAAGACTCATCGATGAGCGTCATGAGAGTAGTTTATTCGACGCTATTTTGCTGCTGGCAAAAAACAATGTGCGCTCTCAACATGTCCTCTTCCTCAAAAGCACACAGGCACACCCTGGTAACGATCGCAGGAATCGTTAAAGCAAAGATATTGCATTAAGACGCGGGTAGCCGTATACCTTAGCAAAAGCTAATATTTTGCATTAAGGTGATTTCCATGAATCCTGCATTGACACCTCAGGCCGCAACCCGGACCACGCTTTTTAGTTTTACCGGTGCGGCATTGATTTCAGCCACCAGCAGTGCGCCAACGCCACTTTACCCGCTATATCGCAGCCTGTTTGACCTCACGCCGACCATGCTGACGCTGATATTTGGCGCTTATGCTTTCGCGTTGCTGGCAGCACTACTGACGGTGGGTAAAGTGTCAGACTTTACCGGCCGCCGTCCGCTAATGCTGATGGCGCTGGGGATCAATGCGGTTGCGCTAGTGATCTTCATGACTGCCAGCTCTGCCACAACCTTAATTGCTGCCCGGCTGGTGCAGGGCTTTGCTACCGGTATCGCCTTGCCGACCTTTGGTGCCAGCCTGATTGACGCCAGTAAAACCCGCGGTCCACTTCTGAACTCAATTACCGCCTTTCTGGGAATGACGCTGGGCACGCTGGCAGGGGGAATCCTGGTCACTTTTGCGCCCTATCCTACCGTGACGCTCTATGCGCTGCTGCTATTACTGATGCTGGTCGCTATTGCACTGTTACCGCTGATACCTGAAACGATTGCACCCCAGCCTGGCGTCCTGGCCGCATTGCGCCCTCAGGTCAGCATCCCGCGACGCGCGCTGGGGCCGTTGCTAAAAGTGACGCCGGTTAACATTGCGACCTGGATGCTGGGCGGATTTTATCTGTCACTGATGCCCACGATGGTCGCGAACGCAACAGGCCTGACATCGCCGTTTATTGGTGGCTCGATTGTGGCGACACTGATGCTGAGCGCGACGGCTGCGGTGTTTATTTTTCGTCTTTTACCCGCCGCACGGGCCTTAGTCATTGGTACTGTGATGCTGATAACGGGTGTCAGCGTAACCCTGACGGGCCTTTCTCTGCATAGCGTGGTCTGGCTTTATGCAGGCACCGCCATTGCGGGTCAGGGTTTTGGATCGATTTTCGCCAGTGTGCTGAAGATCATTATGCCGTTAGCCGAAAGCCATGAGCGTGCCGGGCTATTCGCCGCCTTTTTGATCAAAAGCTATCTTGCCTTTGCCCTGCCTGCCATTGCCGCAGGCATTGCTGCACCCCATATCGGCTTGAATCAGACCGCATGGTGCTATGGCATGACGATTATTGTGCTGGCGCTGGTGTCGCTGCTGGCGGTCAGAGGTCGCGCTCCGGCCGGCGCGGCCAGTTCCTGACGCCCGCGGCGGTCAGATATCTGCCTTGTCATCCAGAAACCGTGATTTTCACTTACACTCAACGGATAAATTTCAGGCGCAGTGGTTGCGTAATACCGTGAGTATGATGTTGAAATCCCAATCAGATACCGTATTAGCCAGGTTTTCTCCCGCCACCCGACGCTGGTTTTCAGGGGCGTTTGCTGCGCCGACTCCGGTACAGCAGGCGGCCTGGCAGGCGATTGCCCGTGGTGAACATGCACTGGTCATCGCGCCTACCGGCTCAGGAAAAACACTGGCGGCTTTCCTCACCGCCATCGACACGCTGTTTCAGGTCAGAACCAGCCAGCCAGCACCCACGCGTGAAACCACTACCCGCATACTCTATATCTCTCCGGTTAAAGCGCTGGCCGCCGACGTGCAGCGCAATCTGAATCTGCCGCTGGCAGGCGTTTACGCCGAGCGGCAGGCACTGAATGAGCCCGAGATCACACTGAATATTGGCATGCGGTCGGGCGATACGCCCAGCACTGAGCGCGCCAGATTATTGCGTCGCCCGCCTGATATCCTGATCACCACACCTGAATCGCTGTTTCTGATGCTGACGTCAAAAGCGCGCACGACACTGAAGGGCGTGACCACGGTGATAGTCGATGAGGTGCATGCAGTCGCGGGATCAAAGCGCGGTTCTCAGCTGGCACTGAGCCTTGAACGGTTGGATGCGCTGTTGCCGAAGCCCGCCCAGCGCATTGGCCTGTCCGCCACCGTGCGGCCGGTGGAACGGGTCGCGGCCTTCCTGGGCGGCTGTCAGCCGGTGCAGGTGGTAAACCCAGCGGCCAATCGCACGCTGCATCTGACGATTGAGGTGCCGGTTGAGGATATGACTGACATTGCCAGCGCTGATAACCTGACAGATGACGTCACCTCTGCCAGCGGATCGATCTGGCCGCACATTGAAGCGCGCATTCTGCAGCAGGTCATGGCCCATCGCGCTACGCTGGTATTCGTGAATTCGCGAGGACTGGCTGAGAAACTGACTGCACGGCTCAATGCGCGCTATCTGGCGCAGCGGGCAACGGCTGAGGTTCAGAATGCAGAGCGCACAGATGACGACGATCTTATTGCCCGCTCGCACCATGGTTCTGTCTCGAAGGAACAGCGAGGCGAGATTGAAGCCGCGCTGAAACAGGGCAGACTGCGATGCGTGGTGGCGACGTCTAGCCTGGAACTTGGCATTGATATGGGGCCGGTGGATCTGGTAGTCCAGGTGGGCGCACCTTTGTCAGTGGCCAGTGCACTGCAGCGTGTAGGTCGCGCCGGACATCAGGTGGGCGGCGTATCAACCGGCATTCTGTTTCCGCGCACCCGACGCGATCTGCTGGATTCCGCCGTCATAATAGAGTCGATGCGGGCGGGTCAGCTGGATGCGCTGGCGCCGCCGCGTAACCCGCTCGATATCCTGGCGCAGCAGACGCTGGCCGCCGTCGCTATGGATCCCCTGCAGGCCGACGAATGGTATGCGCTGGTCTGCCGTGCTGATCCGTTCCGCACGCTGTCACGACGTCTCTTTGATGCCACTCTCGATATGCTGGCGGGGAAATTTCCGTCAGATGCCTTTGCTCAGCTGCGCCCGCAACTGGTATGGGATCGCCTGAGTGGCATGCTCACGGCACGACCTGGCGCGCAGCATCTGGCCGTAACCAGCGGCGGCACCATTCCCGATCGCGGTATGTTCAGCGTCATTCTGCCAGAAGGTGAAGAACAGGCGGGATCCCGCCGGGTTGGCGAACTGGATGAAGAGATGGTTTATGAGTCGCGGGTCAACGACATCATTACCCTGGGCGCGACGTCATGGCGAATCCAGAAGATTACCCATGATCAGGTGCAGGTAGTGCCCGCACCTGGTCGTCCCGCTCGTCTGCCCTTCTGGAGAGGAGAAGGCGTGGGTCGCTCGGCGGATTCGGGGGCAAGTCTGGGAATGTTTTTGCGTCAGCTAAACGCGGCATCACCGGACGATGCACAGCAACAGCTTCACGCGCTGGGACTCGATGCCCGTGCAGTAACGAATCTGCTGACTTTACTGGCTGAACAGCGCGCGGCTACCGGTGTCGTGCCGGATGATCGCACGTTGCTGATAGAACGCTGCCGTGATGAAATCGGCGACTGGCGGGTCATCCTGCATTCGCCGTGGGGAAAACGGGTTAATGCGCCCTGGGCGCTGGCGATTGCTGCTCGTATCCAGCAACGTATGGGTATCGATGCCTCTGTTGCGGCCAGCGATGACGGCATTGTAGCCCGCTTTCCTGCCAGTGAGGGGCATTTACCCGCCGCTGACCTGTTCCGGTTCGATGCCGACTCGCTTACTCAGGAGGTCACTCAGAGTGTCGGCCAGTCGGCGCTGTTTGCCGCCCGCTTCCGGGAATGTGCCTCGCGCGCGCTGTTGTTGCCAAGGCGTAATCCGGGCAAGCGTTCGCCGCTCTGGCAGCAGCGGTTGCGTGCAGGTCAGTTGCTGGAAGTCGCCCGTCAGTTTGACGACTTCCCGATCCTGATCGAAACCGCCCGCGAATGCCTACAGGATGTCTACGATCTGCCTGCATTGCACCAGCTCATGGAAAAGCTGGCTCTGGACCAGATAAAAATGGTAGAGGTGACGACTGAACACCCCTCCCCTTTCGCTGCGCCACTGCTTTTCGGCTATGTCGCCGAGTTTATCTATGCCAGCGATGCACCTCAGGCAGAACGGCGCGCGTCATTGCTGGCGCTCGACAGTAATCTACTGGGTGAACTGCTTGGCCAGACCAGCAAGCGTGAATTACTGGCACCTGACGTTGTTGAACAGGTTGAAAAGGAATTGCAGCGTCTCGACACCCGCTATCACGCTCAGCATGCCGAAAACATCATCGACCTGCTCCGCGACCTCGGTCCGCTTTCCATTGATGATATCGCGGCACGTTTTAGCGGCAACGATCCGCAGATTAAAGAAGCACTGGCGCAGTTTTCTGCGGCCCGGCGAATCATTCCGGTTATCCTCGCGGGTGAACTGCGCTGGGCGGTGATTGAAGACGCGGCTCGCCTGCGCGATGCTCTTTCCGTGGTATTGCCTGATGACCTGCCCTCGACATTTCTGGTACCACAAGCTGCTCCACTACACGATCTGATTAACCGCTACGCACGGACCCATACGCTATTTAACGCTCAACAGCTGGCTGCACATTTTGGACTGGGAGTGGCCGTAGTGAATGAGGTGCTGTTTACCTTGCTTCAGCAGGGCAGCCTGATGAATATGGGCTCGGCAGCGGACAAATCGGAAACAGAGTGGGTCTCCTCAGACATCTTCAAACGGCTGCGCTTACGTTCACTGCAGTCAGCACGCGAAGCAACCCGACCTGTTTCACCCACCGCCTGGGTCAGTCTGCTGCTGGAGCGTCACGGCTTGCTTAGCGCGCAGCGTGAAGAACTATCGGGCACCGACGGGCTATTACGGGTGATCGAGCAACTGGCGGGTGTGCCGTTGCCTGCCTCGTTGTGGGAGTCACAAATTTTGCGCGCCCGGATAGTCGACTATCAACCTGCGATGCTCGACGAACTGTTAGCCAATGGCGAAGTAATCTGGTGCGGACATAAAGCACTGGGCCAGAGTGATGGTCTGATCTCGTTTCACCTGACTGAATTTGCTGATGAAACGCTGCCGGTCATTGACACAACCCAGCCTCTTACATCGATACAACAAGCAACTATTGACGCATTAAGCCGCGGTGGCTCGTGGTTTGTTCATGAAATCATGGCGCAGATGGAAAATGAGGAGACCTATCCCACTGAAATCAATGATGCCCTGTGGCAGCTGGTGTGGCAGGGCTACGTCAGTTCCGACAGCTGGATTGCGGTACGAGGATTACTGACCACACCAGGCATGACCCGTTCGCGCCCAACGCGATCTCTGCGCACCCGATTTGGACAGCGCTTATCTCCAGGCGCGCTTCCCGCCCGCCGGCCTGCGGTTAATATGCTGGCGGGTCGCTGGTCGCGGATTCGCAGACAGGAAATTACGTCTGCCCGGCTTGGCCTGTCACTGGCAGAAAACCTGCTTGACCGTTATGGGGTGATCACCCGTGGCTGCACGGTATCGGAACAGATCCCCGGGGGATTTCCGGCTTTGCAGCCGGTTTTACGTGGCATGGAAGATGCCGGTCGGCTGCTGCGCGGTCAGTTTGTCGCCGGGGCAGGCGGTGCGCAGTTTGCCGACCAACAGACCATTGAGCGGCTTCGGGCGCTGGCAGATAACCCGGAAACGCTGACAGAGGCCGTAGCACTCAGCGCACTCGACCCGGCTAATCCCTTTGGGGCAATGCTGAGCTGGCCGATCCACGCCAGCGGTATTCGCCCGACCCGTCGTCAGGGTGGCCGGGTTGTGATCGCAGGCGGTGCGCTGATACTTTATCTGACCCCAGCGGGCAAAGAGTTACTGACGTTCACTGAAGATTCCGCGCGGCTTCAGATGGCGGTGGCGGTGCTGGGCATAGCGCTGAAACGGGATAATTCGGCGAGTTTTACCCTGGAAACGGTAGATGGGGAACCCGTTACGCAGTCATCGCTGCTTAACGCGCTGCGTCATGCCGGATTTTCACGCGTGCCGCAAGGTTTCAGCTGGTATGGCTGAGTTTTTTCGCGCTCGTTTTTTTCGCGTACAAAGTCGATGAAAGCCTTAAGCGGCGCCGGAATCAGACGCCGATCGCTGTAGTAGAGCCACGGGCCGGAAAAAGTCAGCCACCAGGTCTGCAGCAGCGGTTCCAGTTTGCCGCTGTCCAGGGCTGGACGGAGCCACTCATCAAACAGATAAATTATGCCGCTTCCGGCAATGGCCGCGTCTACCGCCAGATCCATAGCACCCCCGACGGTGACCACCAGCGGCCCGCAGGTTTCAACACTGATTTCCTCACCCTCGCGGCTGAAGGCCCACTCGGCCATGATGCCGCTGGCGTAGCGACCACGCAGACAACGATGATGGATAAGATCGCGTGGATGTTCCGGGCGGCCATATTCAGCAAGATAGGCCGGTGAGGCTGCCAGCGCGAAACGCTGCAGACGCGGGCCTATGGGTATCACCACCGTATCCTGCTCCAGCCGCTCATCGTAGCGAATCCCGGCGTCACAGCCGTCACGAAATACATCCTGCACATTGCTTTCCGCAACGATTTCCAGCCGGATATCAGGATAACGCTGCAGAAATTCCGGTACCAGCGCGGGCAGAATCAGCCGGGTGGCACTAACCGGGACATTCAGACGCAGCGTCCCGCCTGGCGTATTACGGTAGCGATTGACCGCATCCAGTGCAGCATTAACTTCGTTCATCGCAGGCAGCAGACGTTCCATCAGCGCCCTGCCCGCTTCGGTTAACACGACGGTGCGGGTGGTGCGGTGAAACAGTCGGATGCCCAGTTGCTGTTCTGCCCGGCGCACCGCATCGCTCAGCCGTGAGGCATTGCTTCCGGTCACGCGCGCCGCTTCCCGAAATCCTCCTGCTTTTGCTACCGCGACTACAGCATCAAGCAGCGCCATATCGATCGCCATTGTGCACCACCCCGTACAGTCCGTCCTGATTTCACCCGATAGTTGCACAGCTAAATCACCGTTACAATTGATCTACATTCACGCAGGAGGTTTTCATGTCAAATACCACCATGACTTATCCGTTAGGCGATCGTGAAGTCAACCGTCTTGGTTACGGCGCGATGCAATTAGCCGGGCCAGGCGTCTTCGGCCCGGTGAAAGATGAAGCCAGGGCAATACAGGTTCTGCACGACGCTATCGCGGCAGGGGTCAATCATATTGATACCAGCGACTTTTATGGGCCGCATGAAACCAATCAGTTAATTAAAAAGGCGCTTTATCCTTATCCTCAGGATCTCTGCATTGTCACCAAAGTAGGCGCCCGCCGCGATGCTAAAGGTGGCTGGCAGGCGGCGATGGAACCCGAGGCGCTGACGCAGGCAGTCGAAGATAACCTGCGCAACCTTGGGCTGGACGTGATTGAGGTCGTGAACCTGCGCAGTATGTTGCATCCGGCTAAACCTAAAGAGGGCTCCCTGATGCCACAGCTGGAGGCGTTGCTGGCGTTACAGGCACGGGGACTGATTCGGCACATTGGCCTGAGCAACGTCACTGCCACACAAATTGCAGAAGCGCAGGCCATCACACCGATTGTCTGCGTACAGAATATGTATAACCTCGCGCATCGACAGGATGATGAACTGGTGGATCAGCTGGCGCAACAGGGCACCGCTTACGTGCCGTTTTTCCCACTGGGTGGTTTCTCTCCGCTGCAATCGGATCGGCTTAATGAGGTCGCAGTATCCCTGAAGGCGACGCCTATGCAGGTCGCACTCGCGTGGCTACTGCGGCGCTCGCCCAATATTCTGCTGATTCCAGGTACGTCATCGCCGGAACACCTTAAAGAAAACCTCGCCAGTGCCAGTCTGCAACTGTCAGATGAGGTGATGGAAAAGCTGAACGCGATATAACATCAGGCCCGCAATTTGCGGGCCTGATTCTCTGGTGCTTCAGAAATGGCTCAGGCAGGCTGCCAGTGGCGGCTTGTCGCTGCAACTGATGTGGTGATCAATTTGTTCAATCATGTAAGGATAAAACGGGTTGGAGGTAGCACGCATGATCGAGTCCAGCCCGACAATCAGCACGGCACTCTCTCCGCGCAGTGACAACGTCCCAAAACTAATACCAAACTCATTCTTCTTAGCGGGTGCACTGCCATATAAACCATCCTCAGCAGGGAATGGAATGGCAACATGCGACAGCGAGTAGAGACCTGCCGGATAATCAATTGCCAGCGGTTTAATTTGTTCCTGAATCTCACCGGCAGGCACGCTTTTCGTTACCATTTCCAGCGACGTCGCTGAGGCATTAGTGATAACCATTGAGGCATAGCGGCGACGGGCAGCGGGCAAAAGCTGATTTACCGCGGTGTAGGAGGAGTGACGAAATAGCGGACTGACGCTGACCGCCTGATTGATATCGAACAGCACCAGCTCACTGCCATTCTCCGGCAGGAAATTATACAACGAGCGGATCACCGAGGGTGTGCTGACAGTAGAATCCATAACCGACTGGAAAGTGAGTACCGGCGGGAAGGCAGACAGCTGTTTATTCCGTGCGTAATGCTGGATCTCCTTCTGCAGCGCCTGCGTCAGCAAATAGGTCTGACGGGCAGCGTGAACCGGGAAAGAGTTATATTTAAAGGGATTAAACTCCGGCACGATGTTCAGCCACGCGGTTTTTGAAAAGGCCGGAAATACAGCGGGCAGCCCGGCAATACCGGCAAAGCGGGCAAAACGCGTTACACCAATCATCGGCGATAGCAGTATGAGCTGCTGCGGACGACGCAGTGTGTGATCATCCAGGCTGTCGAGCGCGTATTTTACCGCCAGCGCCCCACCGTTAGAGAAACCGACCAGATGCAGCGGCGTCTGCGTGCCTGCCAGACGGGTCGCTTCTCTCACTGCGAGACGAGTGGCGGCCATCCAGTCCTGCCAGTCTACATCCGTCAAACCGGCAGGCACCGTACCGTGACCCGGTAACCTTATCGCGACGACCGCATAACCCCGTTGATGATAAACGTCTGCCACATGACGCAGGCTATAGGGACTGTCAGTCAGACCATGTAACAGGACAACGGCACCGCGCGGGGTGCCTGTTGGTCGCAGGATATAAGAACGGTTCCAGTCCTGCACGAAACGGCCAGGATAGATCATGCTGCCGGCGTAATATCGATTAAGTGGCGTTTTGTCTTCAGCTTCAAGTTTGTCGCTGACCTGCTGCTTCATCTCATTAAAAAGATGGTCTTCGGCATTGAGATAATCCGC
The DNA here is from genome assembly GCF_029222565.1 of Pantoea sp. Cr_R13. NCBI lineage: Bacteria > Pseudomonadati > Pseudomonadota > Gammaproteobacteria > Enterobacterales > Erwiniaceae > Pantoea > Pantoea sp. Cr_R13. Next base: position 212,269 of record NZ_JARHXL010000009.1, on the reverse strand, counting down.
ATAAGTCGCATTATCCAGATGGCTCGCGGTCAGCTCATGGGGAATCCAGGTGTGCCAGCGCTTTAACTCCGGTCCGCGCTCGGCTTCATAAATGCGGATAATCAAAAGTAGCAGTAATACCAGCCCCGTCACTATCCCCAGCTGCCAGAGTCTGCGTTTAGCCGTTTTCCACTTCCGGTTCATACGTCCTTTCCTGAAAAATAAAAACCCATAATGACACCACGCGAATAAAAGCTGCGATTATAGCGGAGAGCGGGATGCGATCATTGTCACTAGTCATGCTAGCTTAATCCGGATTTACAGAAAGACTTAGCGGAAAAATGCAGAGAGAGACGCTGGCGATTTCAGCCTGAAATCGCCAGCGCTGTATAAAAATAGAACAGAATATTTGCTGATTACAGTGAATGCTTTGGCGGCCTGGAGATGAAGGGAAGCGATTAGGGATGAATTAGCGGGGAATGGTAACAGCGTAAAACCGGATCCGGCCGGCAGGCCGAATCCGTTGAGGGCTTATAACGCTTCAGCCTCTCTGCGCTTTTCACCGAACTTCTCTTTCATGTGGGACTCAATCTCTTCAAGGCTCTTGCCGCGCGTCTCGGGCACCATCGCCATCACAAAGAATAGCGACCCGACATTAATTGCGGCAAAGATAAAGAAGGTCGTGCTGCCTGCATATTCCATAACAGGTGGGAAACCAAATGCCACCACAGCATTAAATATCCACTGTAGTGAGACAGCACCACCGGTTAATACGCCACGCAGTTGCATCGGGAACAGCTCCGACATCATCAGCCAGTAAACCGGCGAGATGCACATCTGCATACAGAACAGGAACATCAGAATGCATGCCAGGGCGAGATAGCTCTGCATCACACTGGAGCTCATAAAGGTCAGCACGCTACCCAGCATGATCTGAGCCGTGATGACCAGACATAAACCCGTAATCAGCATGGTGCGACGCGGGAAGCGACTAATGGCCCAGATACCGACAAACGTGGCCAGAACAGAAACCACGCCATTACCGATGGTGGCGGCGATTGAGGCACTGGTCCCCAGACCAGTCGACTTCAGAATGATCGGTGTGTAGTACATGAAGCCGTTGACGCCAGTAAACTGCGCGACAAAGCCCAGTCCGACACCAATAATCATCAGACGAATAACCCATTTCTCACGGATCAGTGTTTTCGCATCCGGCCCGCGTTCTGCCGCCCTCGCCTGCTTCTTCATCTGCGCCATCTCATGACGCACTTCGCGCGGCGTTTCACGCAGATACTTCAGGATCTTTTTCGCCTCTTTTAAGCGCCCTTCCGCCACCAGCCAGTGTGGTGATGCAGGAACGAAGAACGTGCCGATGAACAGCAGGAATCCTGGTACCATCGCAATCGCCAGCATGTAACGCCACAGATGTTGATCATGCAGCAGATAACTCAAAAGCGTACTGGCGACATAGGCAATAAGCTGTCCGGTCACGATCATCAGCTCATTGCGGCTTACCAGAGGTGCACGCAGGCGCGGTCCGGCAATCTCGGCAATAAAAACCGGTACAGTGGAAGAGCCACCGCCGACAGCAATCCCCAGCAGGAAGCGCATCACCACCATAATATTCACCGAGGGTGCCAGCGCCGTTCCCAGTGAACCCAGAACAAAAATCACAGCCAGGCTGCGTAACGTAATACGGCGACCAAAACGATCAGAAAAGAAACCACTCAGGAAAGAACCGATGGCGGCGCCGAACACCAGTGAAGAGGCCACCAGGCCTTCAGTGAATGAATTCAGTCCCAGGCCGCCCTGACCGGGTGGTGAACTCATATAAGGTAACGCACCCGAAATAATCCCGGTGTCGTAGCCAAAAGCCAGCGCGCCCATAGTGGCGACCAGCACCACGAGAAAAATGCGCTGGCGTACCGTATCCGCAGGCGCGTGATCGCCTGCTTCACCAGAATCTGGTGTATTCGTACTCATAATATTCCTGCCATTAATAAGTTAAACATCCGTTTGATTACATTTCATACGGAATAGAAATGGAACATATTTACCGATTGGGCAACGAAGTGTAGACGGTATTTGAAAGTTAGCTTTAGCAATACGCCTTTCAGGGGGAGATAAATAATTAAAGAAAGAGACTGGAGTAACCGTGAACACCTGAACGTCTTTTCTGACTTCGAATCCCTGACATACCGACTGGAATGCCCCACAGACTCGCCATGCTTTGAAGCAGTACAGGTCTGTGTTCACAGCTCTATTGAATGTGCTGACCATACCGTTTCTTGATTGCTGAGTGCCGGTGCGCAACTCATTGTCAGCCAACTATCCACTATTGAAGACGTGAGGGTTTCCTGATTCGCGGCTTAATCAGTGGTGAAGTCCTTAGCGACTAGCGAATCAAATCAACAATCCTGGTTGCTGATTGCTGACTGGGATAAGGTCGCGAGGTGAGCTCAAAGCGGATAAATGAATAGACATATTGGTGGGATATGGACGTCAGATGTTTTTGAGATGCCGGGCATTAAGATCTATTCGCCACTTTAAAGCCTGCTTTATGAAATATCACAGGATGCTAAAAAGCGCTGTGGTGCTCCGCTGCACAACACTCTGTTTACTGATTGCAGTGGTCAGCGGGTTTATCTGCCGCCTGATTCTGATAGTGCGGGTAAAATGGCACTGATAAAGGGGATGATTACGTTGAGAACGGCGTAATGCCAGATTCACTGTAAACAGCGATTGTTTTTAGTTTTTCTCTTCATGCTGCTTAATAACATCTGCATAGGGTTTAGCTGGCGACGCTCAGTTAGTCTACACAACATAGTGAATCTGATGCTTAACGCGTTTCAGTTTGTGATTCAACACTGACGCGTTCAGTGCTCTAATCCATTCCTGATACCTTTACGCTGAAATCCACACCGTGAACATGCTACTGCTCAGAAAATAAGTTTGTTACGAGAAAAAAGTTATCCACTTTTTCTGTGGATAAGTGAGGGATATTTTATGAGTATCTTTTTTCATACTCTATCCATGACATCTCTGACCGTAATCTGAGATTCATAGAGGCTCTCATTTTTCCAGGCATGTACAGTTTCAACAAAGAATAGCCAGTAACCAAGTGGCGATTTCAGGCTGAAATTAACTGCAATTTACATTTAAAAACAATGATTTAAGAGAACATTATACTGGCGGAGGCTTTTGCAGACAAAAGTTTCGCAGAGGGACCCCCGCATTATGCTCAGGGAACGAGCTATGGAGAAGTTAAATCTCAGGTTACTGGTTATTAATGAACCAGCAGAAAAATACGTGCTTGCATTAACACTATTTTTTCAGTGAAGGCTGACATCGATGCGAGTTGATTATTGTTGTATCAGATTAAATTCGCTTTGGTTATTCATTGTCTTCCGGTCGGCTAACTCATAATTATCAGCTCTGACAACATGACAACAGAATATGGCGATTTCATGCGCCAGCAAGACTGAGAAAACCCTATAAAAACAATAAAAATCAGCAAGTTAAACAATAATCATCTTACTCCGGGCTGGCGATTTCAGCCTGAAATTCATGATTCTGCATCCCCTTTAATTGCTCTCAAGCCCGCCCAAAAAAAAGCCAGCGTCGAGCGCTGGCTGATTGGAGTGAGGATGATTCAACGGTTAAGGTATTTCTTGAGCGTTTCAGCGATGACTTTATCAAGCTCTTCCTGCAACTCTTTTGATTGCCGGTTAAATTCATAACTAAACATACGACCGCGTACCTTTTTACGGGCAAAGCGATCTTTATCAGCAAATGACCAGAGCGCAATGGCCTGCGTTTTGTCTTTTTCCGGTTCTTTCATCAGCGTCTGACTTCCCTGTCGAATCAAACGCAGAATGTGGTTTTTAAGCTCATCCTCAGCCAGCCCGTCACGGGCGCAGACGACATCAATTTCTCGCGAGATCGATTTAATCAGGGCTTCTGTGCTTTGCCCGGACTCACTCAATTTATCAGCAGCCTGAAGCAGTGCTTTATAGTCGGGATAGGTAAGCTCAGCCTGATTAGGAAAGAGTGCAATTAAATCTGACGGCACACTGGCGGCCTGAAGCGCCCGTGTGACTTTCGCTTGCGATAAGCCCTGGTTTTCAGCGATTTCTTTCTGCGACAGACCGCCATCTTTAAGCGTTAACAGTCGCATTCCCACTTCACGCAAATTGTGTTCGCGAGCAGTCTGAATATCCTGTGCCAGTCTGCGCGCTTCATCTGGCGTAATTGCAGCATCAGTGACCAGCACGTCCAGCCCGGTTTTGCAGATAAGCGCGGCTGCACGTCTGCGAGAGCCATCCAGGATTTCTATGCGCTCATCACGCATTACGCCAATAGCCGGGAAAAACTGCTGCAGCTTGATGGTACGAATAATGTCGCGTAGTGAGTCAGGTGTCAGTCCTGTTTGATCGCGGCCATTCGTTTCCATCGTGACGAATGTCTTACTTTCAACATCACTTGCCGCAATACGTTCAAAACGAAACTGGGCGCGCTTGCCCGTTGCCAGGACAAATGTCTGGTTATGCTGGCTGTTATTCGTGTCGTTTTCCAGTGGAGTCTGGCTGAAGGTTCTGCCAATCGTAATTCTTTTTGCGCTCATACAAACCTCAGTTCAGGCGAATAAATTCGATACGGTCGAAGACGGCTTTTGCAAAATCCTCTGCCGCGGAACGTGCATTCTTCAACGCTTCGCTGCTACCGACATAGGTTGACGGATTGGCTGAAATAACCGTATCAAACGATTCACCGCAACGTTCGAACCCATCCAGGCGGGGTAGGGCGGCATCAAGCATATCCCCGCCAAAAATCTCTTTTGCCAGGCTATGGCAGAGTTTGTGGTCAGCTTTATTAGAGAGCTTTGACATAAAGCCAATGTTGCCCTGCAGGCGACAGGTGGCGCCGGAGTCTTCGATAATCGCAATCAACTCCGGCAGACGTGTCAGGTATTTTAATGTTGAATGGAAGTCAACCTGAGCGGGTGGCACCGGCGTCATCAGGAGATCTGAAGCGGCAATCGCATTTTTCAGGAAAGCATCAAGATGTGGGCCGCTGTCGATAAAGATAAAGTCATAATCTTTTTTAAGTTTGGCAATCACATTGTCGTACAGCACGGCATGGACGTTCTGTTCTGGCAGATGCTCAGCACAAAGCTGGTCCCAGCTTGAGGCGATAAAAGCATCATCAATTGACGCGGGAAGCACATCCACACCAGGGATAATCGACGGAACGATAAATTCGTTAACCAGTTCATCACGGGAGACATTTTGCAACATCGCCTGTGCGGCAGTGGCTTCTACCAGCCCAACGGAACGCTCATGATTTAAAAACATGGTTGCCGATGACTGCGGGTCGAGGTCAATAACCAGAATGCGTAAATCTTCATATAAGAGATGAGGATGGGCACGAAGCGCATGAGCCAGTGAAACCGTAGAGACGGTTTTGGAGACGCCGCCCTTGAGATTACCCACAAAAATAGTGAAAGCATCACTATGACGATCGCGATATTTGGGTACGCCACGATGATGGTAGATATCGATAATATTCTGAATCGACATGGCATATTTAACAGAAGAACCGGCAGCCCGTTTATCAAACTGATAACCGCTCTCTTCCATCTCATTCACCGCGTAATCGACGCTGGCGCGGGTCAGTTTGGGCAACTTTGCTAACGCCGCTTTGGCATAGACCTGATAGTACGTATTTTCATGCAGTTCCTGCTTCTGCGCCTGAATCTGGTCGGTAAGGCTAAGAAGCATGCGTTCTGAACGCTGTGCAACTTTCATCACCTGTTTGTCATCGTTAGCCATGGTTGCTCCAAACATGTAGGATTTATGACTTTATACAGAAATCCTGCACGTGAGGCAATAAATTATCATCTCAACATGATATGCGTTTTTATGTAATTACACGGATTTTGGTGAGCTTCATCACATTATTGTTTCTGTACGAATAGCCTGTACAGATGAAATTTGCAGAGCATTCACTGTAATCAGCAGATCATTCACTGTAGTGAGCAGATAAACAGGGGGTGGAATACACAAACCAGATGCAAAAAGAGATCAGCCGAGTTCAGGGTATCTCTCAATACTCACTAAGCGTTCACTGTAATCAGCAAATCCGCGTCGTCCCAGATGATTTGTGAGTCGGTCATGAGCTTTGTTTTAGAGAGAGTAGTGGGTGCGTAGTCAGTTGCTCCACCCACTATGCTGAGTTTTAGCGTTGTCTGTATAAACGTTCACTGTAATCAGTAGCATTGCTCCGGATTGCGTCTTAACAGATAGAACGTTCACTGTAATCAGTAGATGGGTCTGTCAGGTGTCAGCGTGAAAGAGTAGGGCGACATAAACGTTCACTGTAGTCAGCAATATCCGGCTATTTAAATGTGAGTGAGTCATAAAAGCATTGAGACCAAATGAAAGGCCAGACATCGCCAAATTCCAGGCTGTGATGGGCAGATGGTGAAGAGGAGAAGTTTCCGACAGCGTTCACTGTAATCAGTAAATCCTGACGGAATCGAACGACATTCACTGTAGTCAGTAGACACAGGAAGGACTTAATAAACATTCACTGTAGTCAGTCGAGAGTGTGCGTTCTTACAGCGCCAACCGGTGCCCAGCCGTGACAAACTAACGATGACTATCAACGTGTACGCAATGACTGACAAGCCTTGAGCAGGCTGTCCTCTGCTTTTGCACATCAATAAGGGCATGACCCTTTTGACGGAACGTTCACTGTAATCAGTAGCCGACGCAACAAGTCGTCTATCCTCTCAACAAAGATTCACTGTATTCAGTAGAACGTTCACTGTAATCAGCAGGACGTCTCTGCTCAATCATAGCGATTGGGACTGCCCTGAATGAGGCTTCAGGTATCAACGTTCACTGTAATCAGTAGACCACATGGCAAACGGGCAAGACGGCAAGGCGCAGAAAAGAGGACGAGGTCAGCCTGCATACATTCACTGTAATCAGTAACAGTGTCACGTGGATCAACAGCCCGGCCTGTCCGTTATCACTGACTGAGAGGCACGATCCCGCGATGAACCTGAGTGGCACGACAGAGTACTAACATTCACTGTAATCAGTAGCGTTCACTGTAATCAGCAAAAGAGAGACGTGCCCTTAGCCTGAATCCATACATTCACTGTAATCAGTAAACAGGGCAAAGGCAGATACCAGCAAAGAAGTATGTAAGTACACACTTACTCTAAAAACCTTATCAACAAACGAATAGTGAGTTGCAGGCTAACATCGGGGCGCGGATCATCACGTAGCGTTTACTGATTACAGTGAACAATACTGATTACAGTGAATGCCTGAGGAGTACTGATTACAGTGAAGGGTGAAGTGATGGAAGCAATGTCATCATGCACAGAGGAAGTGACACTGCCACGCAGGAATGCTGATTACAGTGAACGTCAGGCGTTAATCTTCAAACTCGATCTCATCCAGCGAATCAATACTCTCCAGATTACCGATACCATCAAGCTTAGGCGTGCGACTGTGAATAATGAAAAACACAGAGCGGCCGCGCTTCACTTCTGAATAATCCAGATAACCGATCTCTTTTAGCTGCTCCATCGCGCGCCTTACCACGTGGTTCTGCGTAGTAGTCTTTGAACCGAGGTTAAGACGCATACGCAAACGTGCAAGGGAGATGGGTGCCGGATTTGTCGGCAAACTCTCCAGGAAGGTGTAGAGCGCCTGCGCAGACTCTTTACGCTTGAGGCGGGAGATGGCCCGGAGCTGAAGCAGTACTTTGTGGTCGAAATTATAAAGTTCGAACAGCTTAGGATCAGCCTGAATGCGGACGATATCTTTTTCACGGTCGTAATAAGCAGACTGCACCAGGTGAGTATGATACGCCTTGCCATTGCCTTCAAAGGAGAGGGTATTGGTCGCAATACGTCGTAGCGAGGCATCAAGGCGTTTTCGTAGCGCAGCGGAAGAGTTAGCAGAGGGAATGCCGCACATCTTCACAAAATCAATAAACGGGAGGGTGACCGTGTCGCCTTTGGTCGGATAACGCGAGAATGACTGAATAATACCTGCCCAGGTTTTAAAATCGTTATCCATATCCAGCCGCGCGCCGGTAATGGTAATCTTTTCGTAACCCTCCGCTTTCACCAGCGTCAGGTTCTTTAGCTCTTTCGTCGCATCTGTTGAGGCCATCGCCCCGGACTTACCGCGAGCGGTCGATTTCAGCGTTGGCACAAAGAGCCCGAGACGCATTAATGCGACAGGCTGAACGGTATTATTCTTGTTGGGATGAAGCTGGATAACTTCACCACTGTTTTTTGTCACAGACAGAAAAGGTTCTAGTAACGCTTTGTTTTCGTTGTCTTTATCTGCCATGGCGTAAGATCTTCATTCTGTGGATGAAAGGGATCGTTTTCTGACTACAGTGAACATTAGCACTGTTTACAGTGAACATTCTACCTGGTACAGTGAATAAAGTACTGATTACAGTGAACACTTTACTGATTATAGTGAACACGATCACCCTTTTAGCCCTTGGTGGGCGCGGCCTGCGCCGATCGGGGATCTCTTAGGATCTCTCTATGATCTATTAAGGATCGTCTTTTAGGATCTGGTCACTGTATAAGTGGAAAACTGCTTCAAAACGTAATCTTCGTACATGTTATTTATCAGCAAATGATTGTTAGCAATTAGCAGGTTACTTTACTGAATCTTCGCACCACATATTCCAGATTCTCATATAATAAACAACTTCCTCACTATTATTCATTTTTCATCATCAACTACAGCGCGTATCGTCTCTCCATCACTGACAGAATGAGGAAAACGGCACCATGACTGAACATGCCCTATCACGTAACCCCGCAACTGGTGAAATTCTGGCACGCTATCCACTGCAGAACCCGGCAGAGCTGGAGCAGACGCTTAAAACCAGCGCATCTGCTTTTGCTACATGGAAACACAGCAGCATGACCGATCGGGTTCGCGTATTACGCCAACTTGGTGAGCAACTGCGTCTGCGAGAGCCTGATCTTTCCCGTATGATCACAACGGAGATGGGAAAACCCATTTCGCAGGCACGCGCTGAAGTCCTTAAATGCGCCAACTTATGCGACTGGTATGCTGAACATGGCCCTGCGATGCTGGCCGATCAGCCCACCCAGATTGCTGATGCATGGCAACGGTTCCGTCCCATCGGTGTGATCCTGGCGGTGATGCCATGGAATTTCCCACTGTGGCAGGTTCTGCGAGGCGCAGTGAGCATGTTGCTGGCAGGTAACACCTACCTGCTGAAACACGCACCTAACGTCATGGGCAGCGCCACATTGATGGCTGAGCTGTTCAGCGCAACCGATCTGCCAGCGGGTGGCTTTAACCTGGTCAACGTCGACAACGACGGTGTCTCAGTCGCCATCAAAGATGATCGTATTGCTGCCGTCGCCGTAACCGGCAGCGTACGGGCTGGCGCAGCCATCGCCGCACAGGCGGGTGCTGCACTGAAGAAAACCGTGCTGGAACTGGGCGGATCCGACCCCTTTATCGTGCTGGCAGATGCTGATCTTGATGAAGCGGTTAAATCTGCTGTCATTGGGCGTTTCCAGAATACCGGGCAAGTCTGCATGGCCGCTAAACGCTTTATTATTGAAGCGCCAATTGTAGAAGAGTTTGAAAAGCGTTTCACGGCCGCGGTTCAGGCGCTCACCATGGGCGATCCTCTGGATGAAAACACCTTCCTGGGCCCAATGGCTCGCGCCGATCTGCGTGACGAACTGGATGGACAGGTTAAAGCGACACTGAGCGAAGGTGCGCGTCTGGTGCTGGGTGGTGAAAAGGTAGCAGGGCAGGGTAACTACTATGCGCCGACCATTCTCGCAGATGTCACCAGTAACATGACCGCATTCAGACAGGAGCTGTTTGGCCCGGTCGCCGCTATTGCTGTGGCACGGGATCCTCAACATGCACTGGAGATCGCTAATGACAGTGAGTTTGGCCTCAGTGCTACCGTCTGGAGCGGTAACGAAGAGATTGCCGATAAACTGGCGCTGCAGCTGGAAGTTGGTGCGGTGTTTATCAATGGCAACGGCGCGTCCGATCCGCGGGTTACCATTGGTGGCGTGAAGAAAAGCGGCTACGGCCGTGAGCTGTCGCACTTTGGTGTGCACGAATTCTGTAACGTGCAGACCGTGTGGAAAAACCGCCGCTAGTTCTTACTGCGCCGATGGAAGATAAGCGGGCGCTGCTTTAGCGACCGCACTGAGCGGACGCAGCAACCGATCCGGTGCAAACGCACTCAGCATCGGTGACGCTGTGCCGCTCAGCATCTCCTCAGCCACCAGCCTGCCCAGCAACGGGGCAAGGGTCATTCCGCTATGGCTGACCATCAGATAAACGCGTGCTGACTCGCTGATGTAGCCTGTTGCCGGTAAGCCATCAGCCGGACGCGACCGCTGTCCTGTTTCAATCCGCTCAATTCTCGCACCTTCCGCGTTTCTAAACAGCCGACGTAATCGACGCAGCATCTCTTTACCGATCAGTCCATCCGGCGAGACCGGCCGTGCCGGATCGGCATGCTGATCCAGATCCAGCGCCTGCAGCATCAGGCGGCCGCCGCCATCCGGCCGTACATTCAGTTCCGGGGTAATCAAATTGCATTTAAGTGGAATCGGCAGAGGCTGCGTCTGCGCCAGAAAACTACAGGCAACAGGATCGGCGCGATTTGCATCGGTCATCGCCAGTTCAAGCCCGCATTGACTTATGAGTTCCGGTGCCCATCTGCCAGTCGCCAGTACCAGCTGATCGCCACGCCATTCATCACCACTGACCAGCGTCAGATGCACATCCCGATTTGTTTCAGTCAGGGTTGTCACTTCATTGTTGCAGACCAGCTGTGCGCCACTGGCGCGCAGGTCCGCCAGCAGAGAGGCGATAAACAAGCTCGGATAGAGCAGGCACTCCGACGGGAAAAACCATGCGTGCTGAATGCGGGGATCGAGCCGCAACTCGGGCAGAGCATCCAGAAGTGCGGCGCGGCTACGTTTCTCAACGGGATAATCAAGCGTTGTGAGCTTTGCTGCGCGTTGCGCCAGCTGGCACAGGGACGATTGATCGGCTGCCCACTCCAGCGTGCCGGTTTCGAGCAGCCATTGGGGCGATGCAGGATGACTGGCCTGCCAGCGCTTGTGCTCGTCTATCGCATAGGCATTCAGATCATGGTAGCAGGTGGGTTCTTTGCCGTTGGCATTGACCCAGGCATAGCTGATTTGACTGGTTCCGCTGCCAGGATAGTTTTTATCGAAGACGGTGACCTGCGCGCCCCGTCGCGACAATGATTGCGCGACGGCTAAACCCAGCACGCCTGCACCGATTACGGCAATACGTTGTGGCATATCTGGTCTCTCCTGAACAGGGATGAGTGGAAAACTGCTTCCCGCCGGGTCGTTTCACTATTGCGAAGTCGAAGATGGACGTCAACCGCAGCTTCAGATAGTGGCTTCATCAAACCAGCCAGGCACAGGATCGGCCAGATTGATCCAATGCTCAGAGCCTGCAGCCATCTCATGGAGTGTCAGCAATGATTGATAAATATGTTATAACATATCATTTATTTTTCTGTTTCCAATCGCGATTTCTGTTCCCGTCTCTGATAATGAAGATGATTAAGAAAGAAGGAGAAGTGATGCAAACACTCACACTGGTGCCGCGTCTTGTGCCGGACGTCAAAAGCGGCGCGAAAACCTCAACAATACGCTGGCAGGAGGGCGATGTCGTCACCGGTCCACTGAAACTGGTCAATCAGGAGGATGCAACTGACACAGTAATTGTATGGGTGACGAGAATCGAAACGCTGCGCCTGAATCACATCGCCGCAAGGTTGGGGAAGGAGGCTGAATGGCCGGATGCGGTGCTGCTGGCGGGGATGCGCGAACATTATCCAGAGATCAGTCTGAGCAGTGAGGTGCAGCTGATCACACACCTCACGCCCGCCGAAACTCAGGAAAAGCTCGCCGGGCGCTAATTAACTGTGCTCAATGACGAGCAATGCCAGCGTATCGGCTTCCAGTGCCCGGAAGATATGGAGCTCATCGCCCGGATAGGTAATGTAATCACCCACATCCAGCTCCACAGCACTCTCTACCGGGCCAACCAGCGCACGCCCTTTGGCAATAATAATATGCTCAATGGTATTGGGGATGTGAGGCTGTGAAATGCGTTCGCTCCCCGGCTGGACCTCCAGCAGATAAATATCACGCCGCACGCCGGGTGGGCAGGATGCCAGCAAAACGGCCTGATAATCGGCCAGGTCGGCGGTAACCGACAGACCTTCTCCACGTCGTATCACCTGCAGGCGACGTGCATCGGGTTCCAGCAGACGTGAAAAGGGAATATTCAGCGTCACGCACAACGACCACAGCGTCTCAATGCCCGGATTACCATTTCCCGCTTCCAGTTGTGACAGCGTAGATTTGGCGATCCCTGCGCGGCGTGCTACTTCAGCCAGTGACAGACCTGCTCGCTGACGTTCACGCACTAAAGCGTTAGCAATAATGCTGATAGGGGTATTCAAATGCACTCCCGAAACTTAAAGTGTTTTTTATATCGAACATAACGTTCGCCTTGTAAATCGCCGTGGCGATGTTCATTATATCGGATTATACGTTCATTATGAGACAGAGTGATGCGTTTTCCGCAAATGCAGTTGCTGGACAAAGGGGTAATTAAAGCGATTTTCCTGGTCTGCCTGGCTGATGGGATTGTCGGTTTATCTTATGGCTCGCTGGCCTCCGCCGACGGATTTCCGCTCTGGGTGCCACTGGCGCTCTCAACGCTGGTGCTGGCGGGGGCGTCAGAGTTTCTTTTTATTGGCATTGTGGCCGGTGGCGGCAGTCCCTTTACCGCCGCCGCTGCGGGCTTGCTGGTGAACGCGCGTCATCTGCCGTTTGGCATTGCGGTAAAAGATCTGGTGGGAACGGGCCCGCGGGGTTGGTTTGGCTGTCACATTATGAACGATGAAAGCGTGGTATTCGGAATCTCTCAGCCTCAACTGGCTCAACGTCGTAGCGCTTACTGGCTGTGCGGCATCGGCATCGGCTTTATCTGGCCTGTCAGCGTGATGACCGGCGCGGCGATAGGGCAGTTTATTCCTGATGTCTCGGTGATTGGGCTGGATGCGGTATTCCCGGCCATTCTGATTGCCCTCATTTTTCCCGCGCTGCGACAGCGACGAACCCGGATCCCTGCCACTGTCGGGGCATTACTCTCGCTGCTGGCGACGCCACTGGTTCCGCCGGGCATGCCGGTGTTGTTCTCACTGCTGGGCCTGCTGACATGGAGATCGCGCAAATGACGCATCAGGGAATGATCATTGCCGGCATTGCTATGCTGGCCGCAGGGACGTATCTGATGCGTTTCGCAGGCGTCAGGCTGGGAAACCGTCTGCCTATTAGCGAGCGCACCCAGCAGATGCTCTCTGACGCTGCCACTGTCTTGCTGCTGGCGGTAGCTGCGACCACCACGTTGTTTGAGGGGCAGCATTTTGCCGGTGTGGCTCGTGTGGCTGGCGTAGGCTTTGCGCTATTACTGGCGTGGCGTCGGGCCCCGCTGATTGTGATTATTCTGGGGGCGGCGGTGATGACGGCGCTGTTACGCTTCATTGGCGTATCCTGATGCCGATTTGTCCTGTGGCTGCTTAACTGCGTCTCGTCCAGGATTGCTATCTGCATGGACATAACGGCATGATGAGGGTTTATCACCTGCTCGGAGTTCACCTATGAATCGTCCGTTACAGATTGGCCTTTTACTCTTTCCTGATGTCACACAACTCGATCTAACCGGTCCCTGGGAGGTGTTTGCGCGCACGCCCGACACCAGTTGTCATCTGGTCTGGAAAGATCTTCAGCCAGTGCGCTCCGATCGAGGCCTGTCTGTATTGCCCACCATGACGTTTGATACGTGCCCGCAACTGGATGTGATCTGTGTGCCCGGCGGCCCGGGTCAAATCGCCCTGATGTCAGATGACGTCACGCTGAAGTTCCTTCAAAAGCAGGCCACTCAGGCACAGTGGATTACATCGGTCTGTACCGGATCGCTGGTGCTGGGGGCCGCCGGATTGCTTAAAGGATATCGCGCGACCTCGCACTGGAGTTCCATCGATCAGCTGGCCTTGCTGGGTGCGGATCCGGTCAGTCAGCGGGTGGTGCGTGACCGTAATCGCATCAGTGGGGCAGGTGTGACCTCAGGCATCGATTTTGCCCTGACGCTGGTGGCAGAAATTGCAGGTGACGCAGTGGCGAAAGCGGTTCAGTTACAGATGGAATATGATCCACAACCGCCATTCACCAGCGGTTCCCCTAAGACCGCACCGCCACAGGAAGTCGAGCAGGCAAAGGCGAAGATGGCGGCGTTTATTGCTACGCGCCGGGCCGCAACCATGCGTGCCGCACAGCGACTACAGGCTGATCAGATTCCGGATGCCGGGAATACGCAATAGCAGCAGTAAGAGTGACATCGAAAGGATCAATGTCAGGGCGATAACCCGTAATTTATCGCCCCGCGTCTGGATGTGGATCGCGGCGGTCTGCAAGTTAATCAGCACTGTCCCATCACCCGGTTTCTTCAGCAAAGATAAGCTGCACGATAGATGAGGCTTTAGCTTCAGGGCCTCATTTCACGTCAAATCTACGAGCTGGACACCAGGCAGCGCTATAAAAAATTGATGAAGCAGGAACCCTCTGATCAAGCGGCATGATTAAAGTGCTTTTTTTGTCAGGTAAATCGGTTTATGTTTAAGGGAACAATCATTTCCTAAGTGTCTTTGCAATGAACAACAGCCACTCTAAAGAACGAGGCCGACCGCGCGAGTTCGATACGGATACGGCGCTGGACAATGCGATGCTGATCTTCCGCCAAAAAGGCTATCACGCCACGTCGATTGGTGATTTAAGCCAGGCGATGCATCTTACTACTGGCAGCATCTATAAAGCGTTTTCCGATAAGCGAACGCTGTTTGCAAAGGTCTTTGCACGCTATCTCTCACAGCGTTTTAGCAGCCTCGCGGCCCGTCTGGTGCAATGTGCAAATGGGCGGGAGCAACTGGCGGCGCTGCTGCATTTTTATGTGGAATCCGTGCGCGATATTGAAGGAGAGCGCGGCTGTCTGGTAGCTGTCAGCGCCGTGGAGTTACATACACTGGATGAGGATTTGGCCAGCGCAGTCACCGCTGCGCTCATGCGCAACAAGCAGAATCTTCAGCAGATAATCACTCTGGGTCAGAAGGACGGATCGATTAATCCGACGCTGGACAGTGATTCCACTGCGTCGCTTATGCTCTGCATTGTTCTGGGGATGCGGGTGGCCGGGAAAGTTGCTGCAACACGACCCGACGCCAGTCTCATTCCCCTGGCGCTGAAGTTACTCGACTAAATTTTTTGCTTATTAAGGAAGTGATCGTTTCCCTATTATCCGGAGGTTTTATGCACCTATATCCACTTTACCAGCACCACTTTATTCATATTGACTCGCAGCGGCTGCACTATCTCAGCGCAGGTAGTGAACACGCTGAGACGGTGGTTCTGCTGGCCGGTTTCCCGCAAAGCAGTTATGCCTGGCGGGAGGTTATTCCTTTGCTTGCCAGCCGCTTTCATGTGATCGCACCTGACCTGCCAGGGCAGGGGGATTCCGACTATCCCACAGAGGGCTATGACACTGATAGTGTGGCCCGGAACATCATGGAGTTGTTGCATCAGCTTGGCATTGAACGTTTTCATCTGGTCGGGCATGACGTGGGGGCGTGGATCGCCTGGTCACTGGCGGCGGATAATACCGATAACGTCAGCAGTCTTGCGTTGCTGGATGGGGGTATTCCCGGCGTCACCTTACCTGAACAACTGCCGATAGTGGGAGATAACGCCTGGAAAACCTGGCATTTCGGCTTTCACTGCGTGGATGATTTACCGGAAGCACTGATTACTGGCAGAGAAGCGATCTATCTCGACTGGTTTTTTAACCGTAAGTCAGCCAATCCACATCGCATAGACGCGGCGGCCCGTCATGAATATCTGCGCGTTTTCCAGCAACCTGGCGCATTGCGGGCTGGGCTGGCTTTTTATCGGGCTTTTGCGCAGTCGGCAGAGCAGAATCGCCAGCGTGCGCAAAAAGGTAAACTGGCTGTGCCACTGCTGGCAATTTCCGCCGATCAGGGATCGATTCCTGATATGGCTACACCGTTACGCGCCGTTGCGCACCAGGTTAGCAGTGAAATTATCCTTAACTGTGGTCATTTTATTCCTGACGAACAACCGGTGAAATTAGCGGAAATACTGGCAAAATTTTTTGCTCACACCACGAATAAAAGCGAATTAACGCCTCTGTAAATAAGGGAAAGTAATAGTATGCAGCGGATTATTAATATTCTTGCTGATCCGCTGCTATCTCATACGCCTTTCCAATATATATGTCTATCCTGTTGATTTTAAATCACTAACTGTGGGTTATTCCGCGTTGCTTTCTGAGTCGTGCTGTGAATAAATAAACCATCATTATCATCCACCTTCAGGATGAGTTAAATAAAACCGTCGGCAGCAGACTGCCGATAGCATATTGCCGGGGCTGCGATGAATCAGGAAAAGGCACGACTGGCCGGGGAAATTAAAGCCGGAGTTAATGAACTGGAATCGCAATTAGTGGCGATTCGACGTGATATCCATGCGCATCCGGAATTAGGCTTTGATACGCTGCGCACAGCCAGTCTGGTAACCGACTATCTGCAGGCGCAGGGACTTCATCCCCGCACCGGTGTAGGTCGCAGCGGTGTGGTGGTGGATATCGACGGTGCAGAGCCGGGCAAAACATTGCTGTTGCGCGCCGACATGGACGCGCTGCCGATCCACGAACAAACCGGTTTGCCTTTTGCAAGCCGCTATCCTGGTAAAATGCACGCCTGCGGTCACGATATTCACACTGCGACGATGCTGGGTGTAGCAACGTTATTACCGCGCTATCGTCAGCAGCTTAAAGGGCGCGTCCGGCTGATTTTCCAGCCTGCAGAAGAGACACCCGAAAGTGGTGCTGAAGCGATGATCGCGGACGGCGTAGCGGAGGGCATCGACTGGGCTGTCACTTTGCACAACAAGCCTGAACTGGCGGCGGGGGAAGTTGCCCTGACGCGTGGCGCCAGCACCGCTTCAAGCGACGAATTCGATGTCACGGTACACGGCGTATCCACCCACGCGGCACGTCCGCACATGGGCACCGATCCAATACTCGCCACCGTGCATCTTATCAGCCAGTTGCAGACCATCATTTCTCGTGAACGCGATCCTGCACATTCTGCCGTCCTGACTATCGGGCACATTCAGGGTGGGACTACCCACAATATCATTCCTGACAGCTGTCTGTTCCAGGGCACCATCCGCACCAAATCGCCAGAAGTGCGTGCTGCCATGGAAGCCTCATTTAAGCGGATGTGCGAAGGGGTGGCGCTGGCGCAGAACGTGCGCGTGGAGGTTAACTTCCAGCGTGGTGTGCCGCCATTAATGAATGACGATCGCCTGATTGATTCACTGGAAGAGATTCTGTCGCATCAGTTTGATAAAGCGATCATCGCGCAGCCCAGCGCCAGCTTTGGCGCCGAAGATTTTTCACTGTTCACCGAACGGGTTCCGGGTTGCCAGATCCATATTGGTTCGGCCACGCCAGGCCGGGACGATCATCTGCATAATTCCGATTATCAGCCTGATGAACGAAGCATTACCGCCGGGACGCAGGCGCTGACCCGCCTTGCAATTGATTTGCTCTATTAATAATAAATAAATGAGGTTTCTATGATGATGCGCAACCGTCTGTTCACGGCTTCTCTGACCGTGGCACTGCTCGCCACTTCCGCATTCAGCCAGGCGAAAGATTTCGGCACACTGAAGTTTGCTACCGAAGCGGCCTATCCTCCGTTTAACCAGACTACGCCGAGCGGTAAAATCGTGGGCTATGAACCGGATATGGTGGCGGAACTGGCAAAGCGTGCAGGCTTTAAATATGAAATCATCGCGCAGAAATGGTCGGGCATGATTCCTGGCCTGATCGACGGTAAATATGATGCAGTGGTCGACGCCGTGACTGTGACGCCAAAGCGTGCTGAAGCGATCGATTTCACCCATCAGTACACCGTCAGCGTCTCAAGTTTTGTGACCGCGAAAAAAAGCCCACTGGCCACGCTGCCAGGCAGTGGCACGGTTGTGACGGCGGATGACGATGCTGGCATGAAAAAAGCAATCGACGATCTGAAAACCACCTTTAAAGGAAAAACGATTGCGGTGCAGGTTGCCACCATTCAGGCGGACTTCCTGCAAAAATATCTGGGCGATGTCGCCACCATTCGCACGTATCAGGCCGGTCCTGAAACCTTCGCTGACCTGATGAATGGCCGTGTTGATGCCGTCATGGCTTCACGTACAAACCTCAACGCGTTTGTGAAAAAACACGCTGATGCAATTAGTAGCAGCGGCTATGGCTTCTCCGGTGGCGTGCTGGGTGCGGGTTCGGCCATTGGTCTGCGTAAAGGCAACAGCGAACTGCAGCAGACGCTGAATCAGGCACTGGACTCGATGATCAAAGACGGAACGCTGAGCAAACTGTCGATTAAATGGTTTGGCGAAGATGTCGCGCCAAAAGCGTAACGGCTGATGTTGATGAATATTGACTGGCAGATTCTGGGTTTCGGCGATGAGGGATGGGGTGGTGTGTTGCTTAACGCCGCAGCCGTTACTGTCAGCGTATCACTCTGCGCCTGGTTGCTGGGAGCGATGCTGGGCAGCGTACTTTGCTGGATGCAGATTGCTGGATCGCGCTGGCAGCAGCGGCTTGCGGCAGGCTACATCACACTGTTTCGCGGCGTGCCGGAACTGCTGGTGATCTATCTGTTCTACTTTGGTGGACGCCAGGTGGTCTCCACCGTGGGCACCGCGCTGGGATTCCAGGGACCGTTCGATGTGAACGGTTTTGTCGCAGGTGCGATCGCCATCGGGCTGATCTCCGGCGCCTATCAAAGTGGTGTGTTTCGCGGCGCGTTTTACGCCATTCCGGGCGGTACGCTGGAAGCCGCGACGGTAACCGGCATGGGGCGGCTGATGATGTTTCGACGCATTATCGTGCCGCAGGCGTTACGCACTGCGCTGCCGGGCATGGGCAACCAGTGGCAATCTGTTATCAAAGAGTCGGCGCTGGTCTCCGTCACCGGGCTGGTGGAAACCATGAATCAGGTTTCCACGGCAGCCAACTCCACCCAAATGTCCTTTTTCTTCTACAGCGTGGGTGCGGTGATCTACCTGATTATCACCACCTGTTCCGATATGGTTTTCCGCTACGTGGAAAAGTTTGCGATGCGCGGTCAACAGCGCGTGAAGGGGTAAGGAGTCCACGTGGATATCATGTTTTTACAGCAGACGCTGCTGGCACTGCTGAAAGGATTGCCACTGACGATTAATCTGGCATTGCTCTCGCTGCTGGGCGGCGGCGTGCTGGCACTGCTGCTTAATCTGCTGCGCATGACTCGCACAGGGAGCCTTTTCTGTCGTTTTTACGTGTGGCTGTTTCGTGGTACGCCGTTGCTGATCCAGATTTTTATGGTCTATTACGGCCTCGGCAGTTTACCGGCGGTGCGTGATAGCCTGTTCTGGCCACTGCTACGTGATCCGTACTGGTGTGGTTTGCTGGCGCTGATTCTTAACGATGCTGCTTACACCTCAGAAATCCTGCGCGGCGGCTTGCGTGCCGTCAGCCAGCAGTCGCTGGAGGCCGCTAAAGTGTCGGGCATGTCGTCGTACAAAATCTTTACGCGCATCACCCTGCCGATTGCGATTCGTCAGGCGCTACCCGCCTACAGTAATGAAATCATCTCGATGATCAAAGCAACGTCACTGGTCAGCACCATCAGCCTGATGGAGATGACCGGCATTGCCGACTCCATCGTCTCTTCTACTTTCAGGGCCCTCGAAGTATTCCTGAGCGCAGCGGTGATCTACCTGATACTCACTATGCTGGTGAGCAAAGGCGTATCGATGCTGGAACGACGCTTATCACCTTACTATTTTGGAGCACGATCATGACCGCACCTACCATCATGCTGAGTCATCTCAGAAAGAGTTATGCGGGACACGAAGTGCTGCACGATATCAGCCTGACCGCGCAGGATGGCGATGTGATTTCGCTGATTGGTGCGAGCGGGTCGGGCAAAAGTACACTGTTGCGCTGTATACCGTTTCTTGAAGTGCCGCAGGCGGGTGAAGTTGCGGTGGGCGACATTAACGTCACGCTGGATAACGCCGATGAGAAACTGAGCCGCGAGCAGCGACGTCGCATCAAGCTGATGCGAATGCAGCTCGGCTTTGTTTTCCAGAGCTTCAACCTGTGGCCGCATAAAACTGTCATGCAGAACATCATTGAAGCGCCGATTCATGTGCAGAAGCGCAGCCATAAAGAGGCGATTGAAGAAGCGGAAGCGTTGCTGCATAAAGTGGGACTTTATGCAAAACGTGATGCCTGGCCGTCCCAGTTATCCGGCGGCCAGCAGCAGCGCGTGGCAATTGCCCGGGCGCTGGCGCAGCAGCCTAAAGCGATCCTGTTTGATGAACCAACCTCTGCGCTGGATCCGGAGCTGGTGGGCGAGGTGTTACGGGTGATCCGCAGCCTGGCCGAAGAGGGACGCACCATGATTATCGTGACGCATGAAATGGGTTTTGCGCGTGACGTGTCGAACAAAGCGGTGTTTCTGCATCAGGGCATGATTGAGGAGTCCGGTTCGCCGGAGCAGGTGTTCCTTGACCCCATCTCGCCACGCTGCCGCGCCTTTGTGAACAGCCATTTCGAGCGCAATGCTGGTTAGAGCGCTAAGCGAAGTCTGACGGGGCGCCGGGACTGCGCGTCCTGAATTCATAATTTTTGAGAAAGGTGATGTGAGCGGCGTACAGTCGAAAGAGGCATCAGGCTTCGCCTGCTGGTGATTGATGAAGCAGTATCGACAGATGCCGGTCACGGCCTGGACCATCATCTCTATGAACAGTGGGCGTTTAACTACCGTAACGACACCGGTATCAGCCAGACACGCATCAATGCGTTCAGGGGAAAAGCAGATCAGAGAGAGCAGATCTGAGAGAACAGTAACGCTTTGGGTTTGAACTCAATGACGACATCAGGGACCTGGCTGATTAGCATAAAAAAATCCGTAATCATCCATTGGAGATTACGGATTTTCACACAGCCACCGGATCGTTCAGCCGATCACTTCTGCTTTAACTGATCGGCATTACGGTATCATTTCCGGGTTCTTTATCCGTCAGACTTCGTGATTCAGACGAGCCTGTAAACGCACTATCCTGACATTAAGGATTAAAAATCGGGCGGCCCGCTTCAACCAGTGCCTGCCACTGCTGATAGCTTGGGCGACTCTGGATGTTTGTATACCACGCTTTCAGGGCAGTACAGTCGTCAGGCACAGCAAGGTTTACCAGAGCCGAGAAGATCATTCCACCTGTTACGGCGATATCGGCCATTGAAAACGCATTGCCCGCGACATACGGCTGCGAGCGTAAAACGTTGTCGAAATAGCGCATACCACGAATGGCTTTTTCGCGCATTTTCTCACCCCATTCCTGATTCTGATAAAGTTCAACCTCTGGGCCCAGTCCTGCGGTGGCATGGTGGAAATAGACGCTGACCGCATCAAGAAACTCAATTTCAGCCCGTTTGGTCATCATATGGATAACCCCTTTTTCTACCGGAGTAACGCCTGTCAGAACAGGGTTATCATCCAGCACGTCCAGATATTGCGTAATTGCGGTGCACTCTGCGATCAGCGTTCCATCATTCAGTGCTAAAACCGGCAGGGTGCCTGAGTAGTTGATGGCTAAAAACTCAGGCTTTTTATGCTCACCTGCCCAGAGATTTACCGGGATAAATTCAACCTGAGAAAGTAATCCCTTTTCCGCTAAAGCTATTCTGACCCGTGCAGGATAAGGGCCGTCATACCAGTCATAGATTTTCATTGAAGTCAGTGATGAAACTGCAGAAGCCGTGTTGATATCAGTCATGATTAATTTACCTACCTGTCAATTGGTAGTTTAATTCTGGCGCGCTTTTTTTATGCTGTCAACACCTGCCTGTCAGTTGGCAGGTAAAAATTTTACGTTTATAATGCGTCTTTACCTTTTCATGGAAAACAGTGTTATGAGCCTTAATGCGCGTGAAGCTATCCTGGCCGCAGCAAAGAATGCTGCCCAGAATCATGGCTACAACGGTATTAATTTTCGCAGCATCGCTGATGAGGTGGGGATTAAAAACGCCAGCATCTACTATCACTTTGCCAGCAAAGCAAACCTTGGCGCCGCCGTCGCCAACCGTTACTGGCAGGATACAGTAGAGGTTTTAAAGACCATCCGGGAGCAAAGTGCTTCACCCGATGAGGCGTTACAGCGCTATCCGCAGATTTTCCGCATGTCTCTTGAAAATGCCAACCGACTCTGTCTTTCCAGTTTCATGGCGGCGGAATATGAAGATTTGCCTGAGGAAGTGAAACAGGAAGTGCAGTGTTTCGTGGAGGCGAATGTTGACTGGCTGAGAGCCGTGCTCAGCGAAAAGGAACCTGGCCTTACAGAGAAACATGCTCAGCATGCGCTGGCTATATACACTGCCGTAGCGGGTGCGCAGTTAATTGCCCGCACCCGTCAGGATATTACAGTTTTTGATAACCTGATTGCGACCTATCAGGAGACCGGGCTGATTCCATTCTCACGGTGAGGTTACCCTAAAGATGAGATAACCTGGACGCATCCTGTATAGCTTTATAGCATGGCATCGCCCTTCAGATTCCAGAACAGGAACGCCTGCCACGCTTTGTGACTCTCCCTATTCTGGGATGGCAGAGCGGAAAGAGGTTTTCGCAGGACGTATAACGCAGCAATCCGCCTGGTCCGCTAACGCTTAGCAAGGGAATAGCGGGTTTGAGCTGCCCGTCCGCTGAAATAGTGGGGCAGGGTGATGTTATTCCTCGGGCACATAAATCGACATCTTCAGCAACGGGTTATCATTCGAGATAAAGCTGGAATAACTGAAGGTTCGCTTCACGCCATCTTTTCCTGTCAGACATTTTGTTCCGGAGACAGGTGCTGTTATCACATGTTCATTCCACCATTCGCTAAATTCAGGACACGCGTGCTCGAGGCGGTTAATGAGTGATGCGAAAGCAGGGTCATGTGAATTTCGATCGTAGTCAGCATGAAAAAGACCCAGCATTCTCCGGGCTTCTTTATGCCACGTTTCTCCGAACAGCGTTCGGGCCTGAGACGTTGTAAACATGAAAATCAGGATGTTTCTGTCTTCCGGCGATAACTGACCGAAGTCTGTAATCAGTTCTGCTGCCGCGCTGTTCCATATCAGCACATCCCAGTGCGGGTTACTGACATAGGCGGGTTCGGCTAATCCTCTGACCAGTCTGATAACGCCCTCAGGAATGACATTGTCATTATCACTTTCTGTTTTGCGGCGGGTTAGCGACTGCAAATGCTGTAATTCAACCTTATCAAGCTCCAGCACCCGACCCAGCGCACTGACAATACGATGAGAAAGCGTCTCCACCCGTCCCTGTTCAATTTTCGTATACCATTCTGTGCTGATGCCAATTCTGGCTGCGACCTCTTCTCGCCTTAATCCTGGCGTACGACGCCTTTCACGTGTGCCTTCAGCCCTGATATCTGGCTTGATCCGGGCACGGCGGGAGCGAAGAAAATGACTTAATTCATTTTTTGGCAGCATGCGTTAACCTGGTCGTCATTTATACCTCTATAAAACTAGTCTATTTTCGCAACTGTTCGGCCCTTTTATAGTCGTTTTCTCAACAGAGATGAGAGGTAACACTATGAAAGCAGCTGTGCTCGAATCGTTTGGTAAACCGCTCAGTATTCAGGATGTCCCGCCACCGACTCCGGGAACCGGTGAGGTGATCG
The DNA here is from genome assembly GCF_029222565.1 of Pantoea sp. Cr_R13. NCBI lineage: Bacteria > Pseudomonadati > Pseudomonadota > Gammaproteobacteria > Enterobacterales > Erwiniaceae > Pantoea > Pantoea sp. Cr_R13. Next base: position 188,301 of record NZ_JARHXL010000009.1, on the reverse strand, counting down.
TTGACGTTGTCGCGGCTCCGATTCTTTCCTATGCCAGTGAGGTGTTCAGTGGCGCAAGACGCTATCTTTTACCCACGCCGGTTATTCCTGGCTGTGGCGCCATTGGCAGGGTGCGCGAAACAGGTCCCGATGCTGCGTGGCTCAAACCGGGTGACTGGGTTTTTTGTGATCCGACAGTACGATCAAGGGATAACGCACAATCGCCTGAAATTGTGTTGCAGGGCTGGAGTGCGAGAGGTGAAGGCGGGCAAAAACTTCAGCAGTATCATCTTAATGGCAGCTTCGCTGAACAGATTCGTGTTCCCACTGAAAATGCAGTCCCTATCGGTGATATCGATCCTGCCGACGCCGCTGTCTGGTGCGCTATCAATACACTGCTGGTGGCCTATGGCGGTTTGCTGGCCATGGATCTTAAAGCGGGTGAAAACCTCCTTGTAAGTGGTGCCACGGGTAATTTTGGCAGTTCAGCTGTGCTGGCTGCTATCGCGATGGGTGCCCGTAAAGTCGTCGCGCCTGGTCGAAACACACAGGTTTTGGAGGATCTCAGAAGCCGGTTTGGTTCGCGTATAGAAACCGTCACACTTAGCGGTAAAGCCGATGATGACATCTTTGCGATGAAAAGCGCAGCGGGTGGCCCCATAGATGCCGTGCTCGACCTGCTCCCGCCCTCAGCCCTGGCATCCGTGGCGCGTAATGCCCTTATGACGGTGAGACCTTATAGTCGTGCTGTGCTGATGGGGGGTGTTGGCATGCTGGGTGGCGATGATCTTGCGTTGCCCTATCCGTGGATTATGCGAAATCTCATCACGATCAGAGGACAGTGGATGTATGAACCTCAGGCTGTTTACACACTGGTGGGGATGGTTCGCTCAGGGTTGCTGGACCTCAGCCACTATGCCGTTACAGCGTTTGCTCTGAATGAGATTAACACTGCCGTCAGCCATGCCGCCGAAAACAGTGGCCCGTTTAGACTGACGGTGGTTCGTCCCTGAAAATGTCAGGTGATAACGGCTAACCAGCGTGGCGATGCAGTTAACCCATACATTCTCTCTGGCGTCACGCAGGGCAGGACTCAGGGTTCGGCTCAGTCTTTACGGGGACTGAGCCTGTTTTCACGCGAACGTAAGAACAAGTTTGCCCTGAATACTGCCCCGTGAAGCACGCTCATGGGCTTTCGCGGCTTCGTATAGTGGCCAGGTGTTCTCAACCACTATCCGCAATGTTCCGTCTTCCAGTAACACCGCGGCGTCATTTAGTTGCTTCCCGCTGGAGCGGACCTGAATGGATGAGACAGTCACACCAAGGCGGGCGGCTTCATCGTAGTCCGTAAACCCCAGCGGATTAACCGGATAAAGAGCGCCGCCAGGCCGGATGACGCGAAGAAATCGCGCCATGTCATTGCCGCCCACCGTATCAATAACCAGATCGATATTTTTAACATGTGCCTCTGGCGCTACTTTTTTGTAATCCATAAAAGTTTCTGCGCCCAACTCTCGTAACAGGGATTCATGACGCCCCGACGCCACGGCAATGACATGTGCGCCTTTCCAGCAGGCAATCTGCACGGCAAGATGTCCAACACCGCCTCCCGCACCGTTAACCAGAACGGTTTTGCCCTTTAATGCGACAGGAACGTGAGGAAACGACTGAAAAGGATTGGGAGCATCGTGGCCGGTTTCAACCAGAAATTGCCACGCTGTCAGAAGAGACATCGGCGCTGCAGCGGCCTGCACGTGGTTTATGTTGCGAGGTTTCAGCGCAAGTTGTTTTGCCGGAACAGTGACATATTCAGCGTACCCGCCGCTGCCGGTAAAGAGATTATCCGGGAATCGGATCATCGCATAGACCTCATCGCCAACACGAAATCCGGTATCATCGTCATGAACAGCCATAACCACGCCAGAGACATCGGTGCCGGGAATCAGCGGAAACTGCGGACTGGGCTGCCATTCAGGTGGCAAAGTACGATAACCCTCCCGCAGATAGAGATCCGGTGGATTGATTCCCGCTGCATACACTCGCACCAGGACTTCACCGGCGACAGGGACTGGCATGGTCGCATCTTCATAATGCAACTCATCCGGCCCACCAAACGCATGCAAGCGTACCGCTTTCATCACTTTACTCATCGTCTTTTCCTCGGTTTCACAGTTAATGCAGAAGGATAAAACGATAACCAGAGGTTGATAATGGGGTCCTGTTTCGTTTTACTTGTGCCATGAAAGAACAAATCGGTATTGATAGCCTGACAGGGCTAATCGCCTTTGCGCGAGCAGGATCGCTGGGTAGCTATACGGCTGCTGCCAGGGCGCTGTCTGTGTCGCCTTCATCAATCAGCAAAAATATTCAGCGGCTGGAGCGACAATTAGGCGTGGTGCTTTTTACGCGAACCACGCGGTCAATTACGCTGACGCCGGAAGGGCGCGACCTGCATGAGCGGGTCCTACGATTGTTGCGGGATGCTGAAGAAATTGAACAGGCAGCAAAACGGGCGCGCGCGCAACCTGGCGGCACTGTGCGTATCGCCGCTTCGCTTCCGGTCGGTTTACATCTGCTGGCACCTCTGTTGCCGCTGTATCGCCAGCGTCATCCTGACGTGAAGATTGACCTGCGCCTCGGCGACGAGCACGTAAACGTCATTGATGAAGGTGTGGATATCGCGTTACGGATAGGGGATCTGGCAGATTCAAGTCTGTTGTCGCGGAAGCTCTCACCTTATCAGCTCTGTTGTTATGCCTCGCCTGATTACCTGAAACGATGTGGAGAGCCCAGGCATCCTGATGAGTTGGTGGATCATGAGACAGTTAATCTGCTTTACAAAAGCACTGGTCAGCTGTTTCGCTGGCCCTTTACGCTTGGATCGCGTGAAATTGAGATTCAGCCCTCATCAGCAATCGTGACGGATGCCAGTGAAGCCGTGCTTGTCACTATTGCTGCCGGTGCCGGCATCGGAATGGCCGCCAGTTTTATGGCGGCATCGTGGGTAGAGCGTGGTGCACTGCTACCCGTGCTGACTGACTTTGCAACGCAACGACAAAATCTCACCGTTCTCTGGCCCGAAAGTCGTCGGGCCAATCCCGCCGTTCGCGCTTTTCTGGATATGTTGTTTGAGCGGCTGTAATCCACTTTGCGATGATCTTCAGAAGGGCTTCTGACCAGCGTCCGGTCATGAACTGCACCTTCTTCAGCTGGGTGTCCCGCTTTTGAGGTGCAGTTCAATACAGAGCTTTATCACTCCTGCTTCTGAGCAGGCCTGTTTCTGCAGGTCGCCAGGATATCGTCCGCCGCAACATATTCCCCGGTCTGCACGCCGGTAATCCCCAGCATGGTTGAAAACAGATTGTCCTGGGAATAGCTTTGCGTCCTGGCTTGCTGGCTCAGACATCCGTAGTCAACGGCATAACGCTGCTGGTAGTCGGGCGACAGCCAGACCAGCAGAGGCACACGGGTCTGGACCTCAGGGGCGATAGCATAGGGCAGGCCATGCAGATAGACACCTTTTTCGCCCAGTGACTCACCATGGTCTGACAGGTAAACCAGGCTGGTGGTGAATGTCTCCTGATGTGCTTTGAGTAATTCAATCGCTTTATCGACGATGTAATCCGCATACAGGATGGTGTTGTCGTAAGTATTCACCAGCTGTTCCTGCGAACACTCCTGAATCTGATTGGTATCACAGGTGGGTGTGAATTTGCCAAACGCCGGCGGATAGCGATGATTGTAGGTCGGACCATGGCTGCCGATAGTGTGCAGCACAATCACGCCATTGCCCTGAAGCTGGTTGATATACTCCTCCAGGCCATGAAAAAGGACTTCGTCATAGCATTCGCCTTTGATGCACATACCAGGAAGATTAAGCGCGGTCATATCCTGGTTCGGCACCCGATCACAGGCTCCTTTACATCCCGCATCGTTCTCATGCCAGAGAACGCTCAGACCTGCCCGCTGAATCACATCCAGTAATCCTTCCTGATGACTTGCCAGAGCATCGTCGTAATGCCTGCGCGGCATGTTCGAGAACATACACGGAACGGAGACCGCCGTGGATGTGCCGCAGGATGAAACGTCAGGAAAATAGATAACGTTTTCTTCCGCCAGCAAAGGGTTAGTCGGTCGTGGATAGCCGCCCAGAGAAAAGTTTGCGGCGCGGGATGTTTCACCCACCACCAGAATCGTCAGGTTCTTTTTAGGTCCATTCAGCATGGCCGGAAGCTGATGCGCATCCTCGCCTATTTTTACCAGCGGAAGGTTAGCCCGCTCGCGGTGATTGTAATAAGAGAGCGAGGCGGAAATGAAATTTGAAGGACTCAGGGATTTCACCAGCTCATGATTATTGCGGAACAGTGACGCGTAATCTTTGTAAAAAAACATGGCTATCAGCGCTATCAGTGCAACAGAAATAACCAGATTGATGCCACGCTGAATCACGCCTTTCCATACCGGCACCGACTTTTTGAAAGCAGGCCAGAAAGCCAGCGCAGCCATAAAGATGCCGGTAAAAATTATCACCGCGAACATTTTTGGTGTCAGCAGCGCCATGCTTTCTGCTGGTGTGGTATCCACCATATTGGTGATCATTGAACGATCAAGAATGATGCCGTAATGCTGAATAAAGTACTGAGCGGCGGCTGAGACGATGATAAACAGCGCGATGGTTATCCTGTCCAGCCACAAAAATGAGGCAAGTGTCACGACGATATTGATAACGCTGAACGCAACAATGGGCATTGAGAGGAAAAACAAAATATTACTTAAATCGTTAAACGCTATTAGCGAATAAGCTTGTCGGTAAAAGGCGAAATTGAGAAATACTGAGATATAGAGTGAGAATAATATGATGAACGTAACGCGGTGTAGTACAGGTTGACTGATTCTGAATCGTGGCATGAAGATGTTCCGTAGCCTTAAAAAAATGGAGCCACTACAATTATTTTTAAAATTGATTAGTAACCGTTAATAAAAGTTGTGAGCTGTTAACCAGATATAGAGAAAACTCACGAGAGTAATCGCTGAAATAGCCACTGCGAAACATTCACTCGATGAAATTTTGAGCATGTCAGGCGCCTGAAAAATCAGTTGTTCATATACGTTAATGTTAAGTAAAAATGAACTTAAAGCTACAGTTTGTGCGGTTGATGTGAAGATAATGTGATGTGAGTCACGATTTAAAATCAAAGCTGTCGAAAATGATAAGTACGCACATACGTTTAACAGGGTTCAACGCGCAGTATTAAGCAGACCCGAAGCAAAGTTTAACAGAGCGTATATGCTAACCCAGTTGATTATCATCAAAAGATATCGACGCATTATGCATTTTACTTTTAAATCATAAAAGTAAAGCGATTTTAAAGCGTATTAATGGGTTTATGTGCCATTATTAATCTGAATATTGCTGATCTGAATATTACTAACTACAGGCAAGTTAATATTCAGAGACACGTTTTTCTGAAAGGTTAAAAAATGCGATTTTTTGGAAAAAAGACAATGTCAGAAACCGCCGTCTGCATGACGCTGGATTACGCGGTAAATCTCAGCGACCACCTGAATTGTGGCCTGCTCAATGGTCTCTTCGTTGCGGCATAAAAACCAGCCGCGCCTGTTAGCTTCCTGCCCGAAGGCGTGGGTACAAGCAATATGTTCTTCCAGCCTGTGAATCACTGTACTTCCCAGCCCACGCGATCGTGCTGCGGCTCTTTCCCATGACACCTCAGGAGCAGTCACCACCCCGACATGCAGGTCGGGTACGCGTACCTCATGCTCAATATTAAGTTCTAAAATCTCTGAAAAGGGTACCATTATTCGAAATGCAGCATCCGACGGATACCAGCGATCCATCAGGATAATGCTATCAGGCGGCTGTTTTGTCAGTACGTTCTGTGAAATCCAGGCGCGACTGATCGCAAAGCGTTTGCAGATCTCACGTTCCAGTTCCACGGACGGATTTCTGGCGAGTCTGTTAACAAGCACCATTGATTCAGCCCTGAAAGGATCGCTTTTTTTCTCGCTAAGTCTGACTACCTTTCTGTTATCTGCCCGAAGCATGCGCGTAATGGCTTCCAGCAGCGTTGTTTTTCCCGCGCCCTTGGGTCCGTCCAGAGAGACGAACAACTGACGACTCATGACTGACATGAACATTGATTCAGGGTTTTTGAGGTGGGGCGGGTGGCTAAAAGCATTCTATGTTCTCTGATTGAATGGCTGATCTTTATTCGTCCGATAAAGCCGCACGATGTATTAGCGCGACCAGATGTCTGATAAACAGATACTGTTGCCTGCGCTGGCAGCAGCGATGACTCACGACCTTTAAACCCGAATGGCCGCCTTAAACGCGTATTCGTTAAAATCTGCGCGGGGTAGTGTAAGGGATGTTACCGGAAAACGAAAAAGGTCCCTGGGCGCGCTTTTGTTTCCTTAAGCGCGCCAGTGACTCACGGACGACAGACGATTGCTAATCGCGCGGATCTCAAGGCGGAAGTCTGTATCCCGTATCGCACGCAGAAAGCCACGTGCGGCCGGGTTATCAGGCGTTACGGCCTGCCATCACGCCACCATCAATATCCCACACTGCACCGGTGACCCAGCGCGTCTTATCTGACAGCAGGAAAACCACCGTTTCTGCGACATCACCGGGTGTACCTACGCGTCCAATTGGGTGGAAGCTGTCAAAACTGTTCATGACATCCTTCACGTCATCCTTTGGAATGAAGCCCTCGTAAATCGGGGTGTGTACCACTGCCGGGGAGACCGCATTGACACGGATGCCTTTTCCGCCGAGCTCAACGGCCAGGTTTTTTGTTAGCGCGTGCAGGCCGGCTTTTGCCATTGAATAGGCAGAAGAGGGCGTAGCACCGATTGCCTGCTTCGCCCACATTGAGCCAATGTTGACGATAGACCCTTCAATACCGGCGTCAACCATATTACGCACCACATCCCGGGTGATAAAGAACGTTGCGCGGTTGATGCTCATGTACATGTCGTAATCTGTCGCTTCGTGCTCGGTGAATGCCTTTGGGAAGAACACACCGGCTGCGTTTACCAGCAGGCTGATATCACTATGTTCAGCGTTGATGTTATCGACCACATGTTTCGTGCCTGCGTCCTTCATCAGGTCCGCAACGATCACGGAAACCTCGCCTATGGCCTCCAGCGCCTGGCGAGCCTTTTCCGCTTTATCCTGACGGTTGCCCACCAGAACCACACTACCGCCGTTTTGAAGAACCCGTTTCGCTGTTTCAAAACCCATACCACTGGTTCCGCCAACCACCAGCAATTTTTTACCGGCAAAAGATGCGTTCATCACTAACCTCTTAAACTCAATTGAATGTCATGAATGAAAAGCCCGGCTTTCCATCGTGTGAAAGCAGAATGCCACCCTGCAGACAGGTTGACGACTGAGAAGAAATTGCGGGTCAGGAAAGAAAATCTTTCCCGGTGGGATATACTGGGACAAATTTCCAATCAGGACCTCTTCGATGCGTTCACTCCACCGACTAAAATGGCTTCACGCCTTTGAAGCGACAGCCAGAAACGGCAGCTTTACCGGTGCCGCCCGTGAGCTGGGTGTTACGCCAGCCGCCGTAGGCCAGTTGGTCAGATCACTGGAGGAGTGGGTCGGACACCCACTTCTGCACCGTTCCCGCACTGGCAAGGAACGGCTGACGCTTGTTGATGAAGCGCAGGAAGCGTTGCATGAGATCACTCAGGGACTGGATAAGCTCGAAACCGGATTAAACAAGCTACGCGGTCGCCGCGCACGGTCAGTGGTTATCGTGACCACCTCTCAGGTTCTGATGATGAACTGGCTCATGGATCGGCTTAACCGGTTTTCAGAGGCCTATGAAGCAATAGATATGCGGCTTAACGTCACGGAAAAATTGATGGACGTGTCACATTGAGAGGCCGATATCGGCGTGAGATGCGGGAAAGGAGACTGGCCCGGCGTCAATAAAACCTGGCTGATGGATGAAGAGGCAGTGCTGGTCTGCAGCCCCCGGCTGGCTCCTCCGGAAAAAATAGCCTGTGGTGAATGGCTCGCGACACAAAAGCTTATTCATGATGACACTCCTCATCCTGGCGCAGACTTCCCCTCATGGAGCGATGTGCTCAAAGATATTAATGCGCCTGACGCCCTTGAAAGCGGCCTGCATATTAATTCGACATCCGCTGTCATCCTGTCATCCTGTCAGCCCTGACCGGCCGGGGTGTGGCCATCGTTCGTCACGCGCTGGTGAAGCAACTCATCGAAACGGGTCAGTTGATCCAGTTGCATCCCAATCATCGCTGGCCACTAAAATGGTCTTACTACCTTATTACGCCTGCAGACAATCCCATGCGTCATGAGGTCAAAACTTTCCATGACTGGCTTCTTCAGGATGTTGTCTGAGACAGTCAGCAATAGACTCTTTGAAGCGATGCCGCAGGGTAGCCGGTTCATCAGCGCGTTATCCGGCATAGTTTTTCTTTTCTGCATCGTAAGATTATATGATTTGTTTACGTTGACAGGGTTTCTGATAATTAACTTCACGAAGGGGCATTTACCGGCACGCTATGCTGATGCAGTGAGCCAGTGTTCCCAGACTCCTTTCTCATGGCGTTGTGAATGTTATTAAACTGGAATAGATAAACGGTGCATCGCGAGAAGAGATAACTTAAGCACCTGCCGTAGCGATTAACCTCATCAATGGCACGGCGCGGACCAGTTCACCGCGAGCGCGGCACGCTGACAACCCTTTTCCCGACCAATAAAAGGAGATACGGCAGGGTTACTCGTGCCGTTTAAAAACTGACCATGATGCTACTGAATTCTGATTTCTCACAACGGGCTATCATTACGCCTGACAACTATCTTTGGATCGCCTCTCCGCAAAAGGGTGTCGATCGCGTCATGCTGGACAGGATAGGACAGGAGCAGGCCCGCGCGACCAGTCTGGTCAGGTACGCCCCGAATTCCCTCTTCCCTGAGCACAGTCATCCCGGCGGAGAGGAGATTCTGGTGCTGAGCGGGACTTTTACTGAAAATGGCGTGGACTACCCGGCAGGCTGGTACCTTCGTAGCCCGGACGGATCCTCGCATCAACCTTCCAGCGCGAATGGCACGACGCTTTTCGTCAAGCTGCGGCAGATGTCTGCTGAGGAACGTCAGCCAGTCAGAATGAATACCCGGGATGAAAATAACTGGTGCGGAACGCCACAAAGACGAAACTGCGTGTTATTTACGGGTGTCTCTGAAACTGCACAGCTTCAGAGACTTGGGGCGGGTGAACCGTTGTTCTGTGCGCCTCCATTTGGTGGAGCAGAAATTTTACTTCTTGAAGGCGAACTGATGGGCACAGACGCTCTTTATGTCAAAGGAAGCTGGCTACGCTTCCCGCCAGAAGCGTTACCGGCTCTCAGGGCTACGGAAACCGGCGCACTCTTTTATCTGAAAACGGGGCATCTTAGCCCGACAACACTGATTGGCGCGACGGTATAAACATCGCGAAATTAACATCTGAGTCAGGCACGAAGTGAGCCGTTCAACGTGTCAGGACTCTTGTGAGCAATAGCAGAGATTACCGATGTCTGATGATCTGCACGGTCAGTTACTGGCGTCTGGTTTGTTTTTTAGAGCAGTGATAATAAAAAAAGCCTGCACATGGCAGGCTGAATAAATCGGCAGGTGAATCTTATTATTCTCTCGTTTACGCACGCCATACGTTAGCTGTGTGTGGGAGGCATACTACAGGGCAATAATAAGTCCCGCTTAAAAATTAATTATTGCCAGAGATAACACGCTGGACATAAAAAAACCCGCACTGGGCAGGCTTTTAATGTGATGGGAAAATGTACCCTCTCAGTTACCCGCATGCCATACGTCGGAGGAGTGCGGATAACGCGATGGAGCGTTAATATAAGCTAAATTTTAATGTTGAATGAAGTTATAAATCACAAATTACAGGCATAAAAAAAGCCTGCACAGGGCAGGCAAATTGCATCGCAGGGATTGCACCTTTAGTGCAAAAAAACAGTAGCTATGTGTAGGTTGCATCGTACCTGTCCAACATTAAGATTTTATTAGGCAGCATCATTTTTTAAATCATTAACTTTTCTGAATGGCCAGAACAACACTTCCCAGGCGAACCTGCAAACGTAACGCGTCGCCTTGTTCATGACCGGCCATAAAGTCCTGTTTTTTCATCTCAGAACAGGAGAGCCCGAGAACCCTGTAAACCTCTGCCAGAATCCCGTGCAACGCCTCTTACAGGGAGAGTTAGGGCAGTCTGAACTGGATTGTTCATGTAATGTCCCGCTTAATACCACTGGCGTTCAACATGGTCCACGCGTATGACGAGCGAAGCCCTCAATGCCAGAAGTAAAAGACAAAAATGGAAAAAAGCCTGAGAAAATATGTATTCAGGTGATGATCTCTTCAGCTCTGCTGTCAGCGAGAAACGCTGCAGCGATAAAGCTGGAATTCACTATCTGGTTATAATCAGCACTGCAATAGCACTAAGATTTTCCCGAAAGAAGGGGGCATCACTAAAGGGCAATACTTTTAAAAAATTGTTCCGCCAGCAGTGCCATGCTTTGCCAGAGAGCGTTTATATTTTAAAATGCGCTGAGTTGCCTGACCTCAGCAGATAAAATAAGCTGCAATGATAATCCCTTTTTTTGGTTGGGCGAAAATTTAGTTTGGTTAAGCCAGTAAATCTGAAATGTAACCTGATTATTTATCCGTGGTAATCGTCTTGCGATGTGTGCCCAAAACACCTCGAATGCAATAAGAATGCTGTTAAGGTTAAACTAATCTTTACCGGAGAAAATAAGGCACATTATCTTTCTCAGTGGATTCAATACGTGATAAATAAACTGGAGCTTCTGAACAGAAGCTGGTTTTTGTTTCTGAATGCTGCCCCTGGTTCGTCAGCTGGGCTAATAGCTTTTGCCACAATTTGTGCAGAGTACACTTTGTATGTTATCCCGTTGACGCTGCCTGGTCAGTGGTTTCTGGGCGGTAAAAACGGTCATCAGCGGGCTCTCTTTTCACTGATCACCATTTTAACGGCCCTTACACTTGGCTTTTTGTGTACGACACTCTGGTTTCAGCCACGTTCTTTTATGGTGCCGCTGGGTCATACCTGGATATATCACGCGCCAGAAACGTCATTCCCCAGTGACCATGCAACATTGTTCTTCAGCGCAGGTCTTTCGCTTCTGCTGGCCGGGTCGCGCATAAGCGGCGGTCTCATCCTGTTTTTATCCCTGTTCGTGGCCTGGTCGCGTATATTTCTGGGTGTGCATTTTCCGCTTGATATGGCAGGAGCCGCTTTGGTTTCGGTGCTGGCCTGTCTTCTTTCCCGCCTGATGTGGCCTTACGTAAACGAAAAACTGACATCCTTCTGTGAAAAAATCAGTATTCGTCTATTTTCCTGGTTGCCCACCAGCTTTACCCCGTGATGCGTCTGACGCCAATAAACATTAGTTAGCCTTAACAATCTAGGCAGGTGTGTTTTGCTCTTCAGGCTGCCGGTTACCACACAGAATCCTATGAAACTCTGGTTTGATGAAGTCCGGGTAGATTAACGGGCTTATGAAAAGAGGATGTAACAGGAATGCGGTCTTGTGAAGCAGGTGATCATAAAATCAGGAAGTTGACAATACGTGCTATTACGTTATTTTAAGTTCAATTAATCTTAACCTTTTTGACCTGCGGACCGGTATATGCGCATTCTGATATTTGATAAAAATCAGGCTTCTTCCCGTTTCGCGCCTGTTTTGATATCCCGGCTGGGATGTGTAACGGACACATTTTCAGATACTGATAATGCGCTTCGCTCGCTGAAAAAGTTTAGCCCTGATCTGTTCATTATCAGTACTTCTCTGCTTTGCGAGCAGCACTGTTCGCTTATCAGGCGTTATCGAAAAAGAGGATTTATAACGCCGGTGATCGTAACAGCCTTCGAAAGCACGAAAGCGCTCAGGATTGCTGCGTATAACGCTGGTGCAGATGACATTGTTTCCGGTGATATTGAGCCTGAGGAATTCGTGGCGCGTATCTGCGCCATTGAGCGGCGAGGGCAGGGACTCACTTCAAACCGCATTCAGCTTCCGCCTTATGAACTGGACTTATCCGGCAGACAGCTCTTAAGGGATGGTACGGAGGTGGAGCTGACCAACTTTGAATATCTCGTAGCAGAATTGCTGATGAAGCGAAATGGAAAGGTCGTTACCCGAGACGAAATGATGGGACAGCTTTATTCAGACTCTGACCTGCGAAATGACGATGTTATTAGTGTGCTGATATGCCGGCTGAAGAAAAAGTTATGCCAGGATTCAGGCTTTCAGATTAAAAGTATACGCGGATTGGGATATATCCTTCGCCATCAATGAGATGTGTTCAGATTAATAACACAGAGTAGCAGGCGACGTCCGCGCGTAAAATGTTTCGTATGACGCCTGGTGATGAAGCGGTGGGTCTTTCGATGATTATGATAGAGAAAGGTTCTCTTTTAGCTCTTATTGTCCTGCCTGACGATGAAAGCAGTTGCCCCGATCGCAGATTGACTAAGATGGCTGAAAAAGTGCTGTTCATAAATCACCAGGTTGCTGGTTCAAAACGGTGATAACCGGCCGTGAGGCCAAATTAAACATGCATCCCGGCTGGGGCAAAAAGACAATTTCAGACGGCGTTTTTATTCAGTCAGAGAAATAGCCCGGAGATTAATCTTTTACGACGCGCATTGATTTCACTTGTTCGGACAGCGTCGACATATCAGCACATCGATGAACGCTTAAACGCAATCGGATATCGGCCATCAAATGGCGGCAATGACTGCCTTAATCACTCTTCAGGCTTATTACTCATCGGATTCGCGCGCCAGGTTAAAGCGTTTATGTGCTTCGGCAATATTAAACTGGTTGTCGTTTGCCCAGTTCACCAGCGCCATGACTGGCACTAACAGCGTCCGGCCCAGTTCGGTGAGTTCGTATTCAACGCGTGGCGGGATAGTCGGATAGACCGTTCTGGTAACATTACCGTCGCGTTCCATTCCCCGTAATGTCAGCGTCAGCATACGTTGGGAGATTCCTTCAATATTGCGTTTTAACTCGCTGAATCGTCGCTTCCCGTTTGCCAGCGAAGCAATGATGTAAAGACTCCATTCATCGCCAATACGATCCAGTATCTCGCGGGTAGCACGGCAGCCTCCCGAATCGGGGGCGGCCATGTCTTCGCTCAGATTTTTATGACTCAGTCACATGGGTGTGCCTTCTTGTTAAATGCTGGAGTGATCTTAATTTTCTTCTGGCACAGAGCGGACTAACATTACGTCGATATCCGTTTTAAACGAAGAGAGTAAAAAAGATGATGCCGCGCAACATATCTTCTTATTGAGATTGAAAGATCACGATACCCGGCGTATTAAAAAAGGCGGCACTTTTGCCATTCTATAAGGAAAAGGAATTATGGCAGATAGAAGACCACTCAATCCTGGTGTAGTTGTTCCTAAACCCGGCGGAGGTACACAGCCCCGCGATCGTAACAACGATGGAAGAGTTCGGGAGAAACGCTCGGATGCAGGTAAACCACGTAAATGATCTTAAGCCGTCTCTGGACGGCTTTATTTGATAATCCAGCCTTATACAGGATTCTCCCAATTATATAACTGCATTGTTAAAACGTAAGCGTTCATTTCTGGTTCAAAGTGAACGTTACCCTCTCATAAACTTTAGAGGTGCAGAACTAATATTGGCATCTGTTAATAAACCGGGAGCAGGGCACGGTTCCTCTTAAAACATCGTCAGGTAGAGAGAATGGCAGACTGCTGGCGAAGATGAAAATTGAAACGCTCCTCAAAATCTGATGACACAGCAGCTTTTACGCTTTCCCTTTCTGCAAGTGCAGTTTTCCATGCGGAGGCACGAGGGAGTCCCTCAAAAATTCTCTCAGTCATTGATGCGTCAATTATTGAGAAGTACCGGAATATGGGCGCATAGACGGCATCAACCATGCTGAATTTTGCACCAGAAAAATAAGGCCCTGAACTCAACTCAGATTCTATGCGTTCAAGCTGACCACGGAACAGGGTACGCTTGCTGTCTGCAATGGCCTGCTCAGAGGCGTTCAAAAATTGCCATAAATTCCCGAGCATTGATGCAGAAAACTCGATCCATGCGCGCTGTCTGGCTCTGACTAATGCATCCTCAGCATACATCGGATTGCCGCCTTGCGTTTCATTAAGGTATTCGCAAATCACCATACTCTCGAAAAGGATGGCATCTTCGCCACCAGCTTTGCGTATTTTAAGTAGTGGTACTTTACCTGTAGGTGAAAGAGTAATAAACCACTCAGGCTTTGCCGACAAGTCAACATTTATGCGTTAAAACGGCACATTTTTCTCAAGTAGCACGATCGCTGAACGCTGCACAAATGGACATAGTGGATGGCTAATCAGTGTCAAATCATGGGCAGGCATTTCTGACTCCAGTTAATATAATTGCCCGCCATGAAAGAGGAGAGGGCGGGCGTGATAGAAGGATGATTTTATTTGAAGGTTTAGATTGAAACGCCGCCGTCGATAATAATCTCTGAACCCACGGTCCATGCAGATTCATCAGATGCGAAGTAAAGCACTGCCTGAGCTACTTCATGAGGCTTACCAAAACGGCCTGCAGGAATGGTAGCAACAATATCTTTCATCACTTGATCATGGTATTCCACCGGGATGCCCGCCTTATCATAAAGCGGTGTATCAACAGGACCCGGACTCACTGCATTAATACGGATTCCACGTGGAAGTAATTCATTTGAAAGTGTTTTAGACATGTTCAGTAATGCTGCTTTCGTTGAGCCGTAAACTGAAGAGTTTGCGGGTCCAGTGTGCGCATTCACAGAGGTATTAAATACTACTGATGCTGAGTTTGCGAACACGGGCAGCAGCGCCTGCATCAGGAAGTAAGGACCTTTAACGTTGATAGCATAAATGCGGTCAAACATTTCTTCTGTCCATACTTCAACGGGCATATACATTGATATACCCGCATTCAGGAAAGCAATATCAAGTTCACCAAAGTGTTGTTTAACCGCCTGAGCGAGTGCCTTTTGTGCATCTATATTAGCGGAATCAGCGCTCACGATTAATACATCATTACCAAGTTCTGATTTTGCCTTTGCGATTGAATCCGGGTTAACACCAGTCACAATTACGCGTGCACCCTCTTTAACAAAGAGCTTAGCCGTTTCAAGACCAATGCCACTTGTTCCACCTGTAATCAGTGCGCGTTTACCTTTAAGTCTGGACATCTGAAACTCTCCTGTTGGCTTTAACAGCGGATCGGCGAATGGCCGATGAGGAGACACTATATGCTCATGCTTATTTAGTGATAAGATTGTAATAATGCATATGATTCATGTGATAAAAGCATAAATGGAACGTCGGATGGATAAATTACTTTTGATGACATGTTTTGTCCGTACCGTTGAAACCGGCAGCTTTACCGCAGCTGGCAGAGATTTAGGTTTAGGACAACCGAACGTCAGTCGTCATGTAGCAACCCTCGAAGAGCATTTGCAGACCAGATTACTTCACAGATCGACCCGCAGGATCTCATTAACGCCTGAAGGCGAACGTTATTATCTGGAAGCAAGACGTATTCTGGATGCTGTCGAAGAGTCAGAGTCCTCTTTCAGAGAAAATGTCAGACCAACAGGGCTGTTACGCGTTGCCTGCCCGACAGCACTGGCCCATACATTCTTAGTTCCGCACATCCCGGACTTTTTAGAGCGCAATCCTGAGCTGGCACTGGACCTTCAGATTAATGACCGCTATATAAATCTCGTTGATGAAGGGGCTGAGCTGGCAATACGGATCGGCCACCTGGAAGACAGTTCTATGCATGCCCGCAGGCTTGGTATGTTTGAGCGAGTCTGTGTTGCCAGTGATAAGTACCTGGCTAAACACGGCACCCCTGATACGCCAGAAGATCTAAAAAAACACAATTGTCTGATCTATACCCTGTTGACGACAGGAGCCACCTGGCGGTTTCAGGATATTAATGTTCCTGTTACTGGCCGGCTCAGGGTCAATTCACCTGAAGCAATACAGAAATTTGTCAATGCGGGAGTTGGGATCGCACAGGGTCCTAAATGGTTGTTCAAAGAGGGGCTGGAAAGTGGCGAACTGCAATTATTGCTGACGGATTATACTGCGCCGCCCGTTCCTGTTCAGGCTGTTTATATTGCCAACCGACTTCTGCCAAAACGGGCGATTGTATTCATGGACTTTGTAGCAGACGTTTTTAAAAAATCCGGCTTTCAGGATTAGCAGTTTAGTGAAATGTATCTGAGATAACGAACATAACTGAATCTACAATAATATTTAGTCAGACTCTGGCGGTTTCTTTTAACTTCATGATTGATAATAATCGCTTTGCTTAGCGTCGATGCGAGAATTTCATATTATCAGATATCTGTCCTGGAACAGCTCATCACCTTATAGTGCATCATTATCAAATTCCCATTTAATACGATTCGCTGATCGATAAAGCACCTATGCTACAGGGCGTTAATGATCGACTGAATTTACTAACCAGGCAGCTTACAGCGCACTCTGCATGACCTGGCGTTGATGAGATTTCCAGCTTAACCCATCACGCCAGGCAGAGTGTTACCAAAGTCGAACCCGTAATTACTGGCCGTAATAAGCATTAGCGCCATGTTTTCTGAGAAAATGCTTGTCCAGCAAGGGTTGCTGCATTCGGGCGATCCCGGGTGAGAGGTGACGGGAGAAAATACCCATATAGGCAACCTCTTCAAGTACAACCGCGTTGTGTACCGCGCTATCGGCGTCTTTTCCCCATGCAAACGGGCCGTGTGCGTTGACCAGCACGGCAGGAATCGCCGAAGGCGACAACCCGCGCTGCGCGAACGTCTCGATAATCACTTTGCCGGTGTTGTGTTCATAATCATGCGCAATCTCGGCATCTGTCATCAGTCGGGTACAGGGAATCGTGCCGTAAAAGTAGTCGGCATGTGTTGTGCCCCAGGCCGGGATGTCCTGACCCGCCTGAGCCCAGATAGTGGCGTGGCGCGAATGGGTATGTACAATACCGCCGATGTCTTCAAAGGCGAGGTAGAGTGCCAGGTGAGTCGCGGTATCCGATGAGGGCTTTTTATTGCCTTCCACCACGCGCCCGCTTTCCAGTTCCACCACGACGATGTCGTCCACCGTCATACCGTCGTACTCCACGCCAGAGGGTTTGATGGCTATCAGCCCCTGTGCGCGATCAACTGCGCTGACGTTGCCCCAGGTAAAAGTTACAAGGTTATGGCGCGGCAGTGCCAGGTTAGCGGCCAGCACCTGCTCTTTCATTGCTTTTATGCTCATACTAAACCTCCTTCCTGCATTTTCTGTTCAATCCAGCGCCGCGCATTCACAATTTCAGCAACCGGCTCTTCCGCTTTTTCTGTCCACATTTCAATCAGGAACGACCCACGATAATTCAGCGCTTTGAGCGTGCGGAATATGCCAACAAAGTCGACGCAGCCTTCACCAAAAGGCACATCACGAAACTGTCCGGGCGAGCTTGTGGTTACAGGTTGCGTATCTTTCAGATGAATGGCAGCGATGCGATCAATGCCCAGAGTCAGCTCAGCGGTCACATCGTTGCCCCAGGCGCTGAGATTGCCTACATCCGGATAGACGGAAAACCACGGCGAAGCCTGCTGCTGCTCCCAGACTTTCCACTTACTGATCGCGTTCATAAACTCGGTGTCCATAATCTCAACGGCCAGCATCACCTGGGCCGCTGCGGCACGCTGCACCGCGCGTGATAGCCCTTCAGCAAAGCGTGCCACGGTGCCTTCATCATGGGGTTCGTAATAGACGTCATAACCCGCAAGCTGGATCGTGCGAATCCCGACATCTTTTGCCAGCTGGATAGCCTGATCAATGAGGTCGTCCGCGCGCTGACGGATTGCCGGATCGTGACTGCCAAAAGGGAAGCGGCGGTGTCCCGACAGGCACATGGAGGGAATGGTGACACCGGTTTCAATCGTGGCATTCACCAGCGACAGTCGCTGCTCTTTGGTCCAGTTCAGGCGCGCCAGCCTTGCATCGGTTTCATCCACCGACATTTCTACAAAATCAAAACCACAGGCTTTTGCCAGCGCGAGTCGTTCAGGCCAGGTGAGATTGGCGGGCAGGGCTTTTTCGTAAATACCTAACGGATGCTGGTGTTTCATACGGTTCCCCAAATGCTGGCAATGGCCTGATGGAATTCTGCGGCGCGCTGGATACCGCTGGTGGGATCGCTGAGGGCACGACCAGCGATAAACGCTTTAACGTCAACGTCTTTAAATTGCGAAAGGTCCTGAGGCGTAATCCCGCCGGTGATGGAGAGGGCAAAACCCATATCTGACAGGGCTTTCAAGGTATCCAGATCCTGCTGATTCCACTGCTGCCCGCTGGCCTGCGCATCCCGGCCACGGTGATAAATGGCCTGTTTTAATCCCAGCTGCCGCCATCTCCGGGCATCGTCCAGCGTCCAGTTGCCAAACAGTTCGATCTGAATATCGCCCTTGTGCTGCTGAGCGACTTCCAGCGCGCTGGCAAAAGTCGCCAGCGGCGCGGCACAGATAACCGTCATCCAGTTTGCGCCTGCGCTAAAGGCCATGTCGGCCAGCGTGCCGCCGGCATCTGCCACTTTATAGTCAGCCACCACTGTTTTCTCCGGATGCTGCTGGCGCAGACAGCGCACGGCTTCCACTCCGCAACTCAGACACAACAGGGTACCGGCTTCGATGATATCCACATGCGGGTGGAGCTGTTGAGCGGTACTCAGCGCCGCATCCAGCTCAGTGTGATCCAGCGCCAGCTGGAGTAAGGGCAGGCTCATAAGGTGGCTCCTTGTGCGTCACTCAGGACGCGGATCAGATGCTGATAACGCTGATACTTGTGCTGATAACGGGCATGTCTTGTGCTGTCTGGGTGCCAGGTCACGATATCCGGCGCTAAGGCTCGTTGCGCCTGTTTCAGTGAGGCGTAAGCGCCGGTACCGGCTAGTGCCACCAGTGCCGCACCAAGACAGCCGCTTTCGCTGATCTGTGGCACTTCTACCGTCAGGCCACTGGCATCGGCAAACATCTGCATCCAGGGCGCGGATCGCGTGGGGCCGCCGCTGAGCCGCAGGGCAGTGATCTCGGGAAAACGTTGCAGAATGCGGTTCAGATGCGTCAGGTGTGAAAACACCACACCTTCGTAGATGGCTTGCACCAGATGGGCGCGCGTATGACCCGCCTGCAGACCAAAGAAACTGCCGTGCAGATCGGCCCCGGCGTTAGTGCCGTATAAAAAAGGCAGAAACAGCAGCGCAGTGCTGGCGGGTTCCAGATCCGTGACCCACTGGTTTAACAGGCTGTAGTCGCTGATGCCCCACTGTTCGCAGAACCATTCCAGGTTGGCGGCCGAGGTCGGGCTGGCTTCATGGATCAGGTAATGTCCCTCGATGGCATAACGGCCATAAACGTAGGGATAGTCTGCTTCGTCGCTGATGCCGTCGGTAATGCCGCTGGTCACCGACCAGGTGCCCATCACTGCGTTCAGGCGCGTTGCGTCATTCAGCCCGGCACACAGGGCAGTCGACATCACGTCAAACAGACCACCAACAACCGGCGTTCCGGGCTGCAAACCGCACGCCGCAGACGCCCCGGCAGTCACATAACCGGCAATCTGCGTTGAGCCGATAATCGGTGGCAGAGCGGGTACGATTTCGCTGATATCCAGCATTTCAGCCAGCGCGGGTGACCAGTCGGCAGCCTGCATGTCGTAGAGATTGGATTCGGAAATATTGGTTTCTTCGCAAGCCAGTTCACCGGTCAGGCAGAAACGCAGGTAATCGTGGGCCATCAGCACGCTGCCAATCGCGGCATAGCGTTCTGGCTGATGCAGCTTAAGCCAGCGCAGGAGTGAAACCGGATGACCGGTCCACAGTGTCTGTCGGGTCAGTGGGTAAAGCTGCTGCGGCACGCCTTCCCGCTGCCACTGCTGAACCAGACTCAGGGCGCGACGATCAGAAGATAAGATGCCATTTCCCAGCGGGTTACGATCTTTATCCAGCAGGAATAGCCCTTTACCCTGAGCAGAGATGCCTAATCCTGCGACATCGGCGGCATCCTGACCGCTGCTGGTCAGTACCTCGCGAATCACCGCTGCCGCCTGCTGCCAGAGCAGCGTCATATCACGTTCGGCATAACCCGGCTCTGGTACCTGTACTGGCAGGTTTTGCCGTGCAACAGCCAGCTCGCGGCCTTCAATATCGTAAAGCCCGGCTTTGATAAAGGTGCCGCCGCAATCCAGTCCCAGCCAGCGTTTCATACCGCCTCCTGTTTAGCTGAGTCACAACGGGCAGGCAGCGTCATTGCCAGTAGCGCAGCCAGCGCCAGCGAAATGGCAAGGCTGTAAACCCCGGCATCTTTGCTGTAGAACGCAATCAGCATGCCGACCATATAAGGCCCGCAGAAGCCGCCCAAATTGCCAAGTGCGTTGATCAGTCCGCGCGCGCCGCCCGCAACTTCGGCATTGAAGAGACGCGGCGGTATACTCCAGAACACGCCGGCCGCAGACTGAATAAAAACGCCACAGCCCACCAGCGCAGCATATGACCACCAGATATGCGCTTTCAGTAGCACGGAGAGCGCCATGCATAACGCAAAGCCAGCCAGCGGCAGTGCTACAAACAGCTTACGCTGTCCGGTCGCATCCGACAGAACCGAAAAGAGGAACATGCCAAAGATCGCGCCGACATAGGGAAGAATGGCCAGCATACCGACCTGCTCGACGTTGCCGTGCGTCAGCTCTTTCAGGATGGTGGGCAGCCACAGTGTGTAGCCATAAATCCCCGTCTGGTAAAAGAAATTGACCATGATCAGCCGCCACATCACGGGCTCGCGCATGACCCGCATCAGAGAAGCATTACGCACGTTCTGCCCTTTGATCATCAGCTGCTCATTATGCAGCGTGGTGATCAGGTACTGCTTTTCAGCGGGAGAGATCCAGTTCGCTTCCTGCGGTCGATTACTGATGGTGAAATGCCACAGGGCCATAACCACCAGTGATAATGCGCCTTCCACATAAAACAGCATGCGCCAGTCCCAGTGGGTGATGATCCAGCCGGAGAGCGGTGCAGTGATGATTCCGGCGATCGGCACAAACATGATCACAATGGCATTGGCACGACCGCGCTCGGCATCCGGGAACCAGTTGCCAATCATCGTCAGGACCACCGGCAGCATGCCGCCTTCGGCAATCCCTAGCGCGAAACGCAGCGCCAGCAGCTGATACTGACTGGTAGCCATACCGGTGAGCATCGAAATGATCGCCCAGGCCAGCAATGACCAGCCGATAAAACGTTTACCGTTGCCATACACGGCCAGCTTGCCACCCGGCACCTGCAGGAAGAGATAACCAATAAAGAAAATGCCGCCTGCCAGGCCAGCCATGGAGGCACTGATACCCAGTTCGGCATCCATACCGCCTGGCATGGCAAAGGCAATATTGACCCGGTCCATGTAAGAAATGATGCAGGTGATAAGGATGGGGGGAATGATCCGTAACCAGCGCAGGGCGGGGATCTTCTCACGATTAACGGCGGTCGATGTCAGACTCATGGCTTCCTCCTTGCTTAAACCAGATCGCGGGTGGGGATCTTAATCACCACTTTGCGAATCGGACCCGGCGTACTCACCGTGCAATTCGGCCGGTGAATATCCTGCGGGAAAAACACGGCAAAGGTGCCCGGCAGCATACGCACCAAGGTCTCATCCGGCGCATGCTGGAAGAAGATGATGTCGCGCTCGCTGTCGTAAGGCTGGTGCACCGGTAAATCCAGGGGGTGCGTGGCTACGCCGATCACTTCTTCGCCTGCCACCAGATATTGCACATCAATATGCAGTCGATGCGCTTCCGGAAAGTTCTCCTCCGACCGGGCCGTTTGCAGATCCAGCACCTGCATGATCCAGCCCGTTTTGCTGTCCTGATAGCGTCCTGCACCCAGTGTGGTCAGGTCGTGGCGATTGAGACAGTCGAGTGCCCGTGCAATTGCCGGTGGATAGTGGCGCGAGTCCGTGTTCGCAATATGTCCGGTGATCATCATTTTCTCCTTACAGCGCCTGAATACGTGCCCAGATGCGTTCATCCACTGGAATGCCAAGACGCTGATTTTCAGCCCGCAGCGGCGGAAACTTATCGCCGGGCAGCCTTATCGCCTGCCCGCTGTCGGCCCGTTCTGCGTTAATAACGGATGCACGGATGCGGTCGAGTTTGTGCTGGCGGGTTTCACCATCAATGAGACGGTCTACATCAATCGCGATAAAGACCTGAGAAATGCCGAACTCATCGCCGTTGTCGTGTGTGACTTCGGTGACAGAGGCACCGTTGGAGAGGAGGGTGGCCAGCATGTCGAGCACTACCGACAGCGCGGAGCCTTTCCAGTAACCCATGGGTAAGATGCGGCGGTTTTGCTCAAGGGTGGCCGGGTCGCGGGTATAATTGCCTTCGTCATCAAACCCACCGTCGACCGGCAGGCTTTTACCCGCCAGACGATTCACTTCAAGCATGCCGTAGGAGAACATCGACATCGACATATCCACCATGGTGATCGGCTCGCCAGGCACGGCGATGATCAGCGGGTTAGTCCCGATGGCCCCGCTTTTCGCACCCCACGGCGGCATCACGGCAATCGAGTTCGTCCAGCAAATGCCCACAAACCCTTTTTCTGCCGCCTGCCAGCCGTAACTGCCGCCGCGCATCCAGTGATTAGCATTACGCAACGCCACCAGCCCGATACCGTGTTCAGATGCCACGGCCATGGCGCGATCCATCATGCTATGCGCGGTGATATTGCCGATAGCGCGCTGCGCGTCCCACTGCTCGATGGCGCCAAGCGACAGGACTTTTTGCGCGTCAGCATCAGGAGCGATATGGCCTGCGTCCAGTTGCTGAATAAAACGCGGGAAGCGGTTTACACCGTGTGAATAGACGCCGTTGAGACTGGTTTCGGTAAACATGTGCGCGCAGGCTTCAGCTTTACCCTGGGGCACATTACGACTGGTGAGTACGCGGAGAAACTCCTCATACAACTGCTGATAACTGATTCTCATACGACTGATGCTCCCGGCGCTGCCTTAAATTTCATAATGTGGAATGTCATTTCAACTAAATGCTATGGGGAAAAACAGAGCCAGTCAAAGAAATGACCTGAAAATTATTTCATATAAATCAGTTGGATATATTTATCTGCGGCTTTTGTGATCTCAGGCTTTTTTGCCAGATTTTGCCCGCAGAAAACCCGTCAGCGCCCGATGCGCTGACATGATTGACGCCTGTCTCCGTTCCGCCTGCCGGGTCGGTTTAGCGCAGGATTACCCGGTAGAGCGAGGTATTGGCTGTGATATAAAGTTCATTATTGTCGGGTCCGCCAAGCGTGCAGTTAGATACCGTTTCGGGAATCGGGATTTTGCCTTTACGCGCGCCGCAGGCGTCAAAAATGATCACCCCGTCAGCGCAACTGCAGTAGATATCACCATTGGTGTCCACACAGAATCCGTCCGGGAAGCCGGGCGTGACATCGGCAAAAAATTGCCCGGCTGACAGCGCCTGTCCATCCACCCTGTAAACCCGCAGCTGATGGCGTCCCAGCGTCGGGAAGTCCACCACCGACATATCGGCCACGTAAAGCAGGCTTTCATCGGGTGAGAAGGCCAGTCCGTTAGGGCGCTGCAGATCGCTGGCTGCAATGCTGAGTTGCCCGCTTCCGGGGTCATAGCAGTAGAGATAGCAGCCAATGACCTGGCTTGGAGCCAGATAGCCTTCATGATCGTTAACGATTCCATAAGGCGGATCGGTAAACCAGATGGTGCCATCAGAGCGGATCGCCAGATCGTTGGGCGAGTTAAAGCGTTTGCCCTCGACTTTGTCGATCAGCACGCTGACCGAGCCGTCTGTTTCGGTCCGACTGATTGCCCGACGGCCATGTTCGCAACTGACGACACGTCCCTGACTATCCCGGGCATTGCCGTTGGCATAGTTAGAATGATGACGCCAGATACTAAGTTCACCGTTGCGCTGCCAGCAGTACATGCGGTTGCCTTTTACATCGCTGAATACCACCGCATCATGCTGCGGTAGCCATACCGGGCCTTCGGCCCAGATGGCAGGGGAACACAGTTTTTCTACCTGCATGCTGCTGGCCTCCGTTACTTCACGCCCCAGATGGTTTTGTAATGATCCTGATAACCGTTTGCAGGATCGTAATTATTCTGCGGTCCGCCATCCGCGCTGATATTTTCTTTGGTAATCAGATGCGCGGGCGTCACATAGCCTGAAGAGGGTTGACCAGCGAAGGCGCGGTTAAACTCATCCAGCAGCTGCCAGCCATGCAGTTTCAAGGGTTCAGCCACGGTAGCGACCTGACTTTCCCCATTACGAATGCGCTGGAAGGCCGAGATTGATCCATCACCCGCTGAGATATTGTAAGGCGGGTTTTTGCCACCTTTGCCTGCGGTTTTCAGCGCCGGTGCCATAAAGTCGAAATAGAGATCGTTAATGGCCAGCGAATACTGCCAGCGGTCGCCGTACTTTTGTAACAGGCTGAAGGTCAGCGACGGCATACGGTTAGAGGTATCGGCCAGTGGCGTATCAATAAAGTCGATGACCTTACACTCGCTGCATTTTTCAATTTCCTGCTTCATCGCATTGGCTTTATCCAGCGCGATTTTATACAGCGAGTCGGTAAAGATAATGACCTGGGCTTTGCCGCCCGATTTCACTACGGCGTACTGTGCCGCCAGACGGGCAACCTCGTTTGAGTCCGAGGTAATGTTATCCGTAATGCCGTACTGCTTAATCGGCCCCGGCGCTGGTTCCGCATGCCATGCCATCAGCACAATTTTTTGCTGCACGGCTTTTTTAAGCGGCATTTTGGCAACGTTGGGATTCCAGCCGCCAATAATGATGCCGTCCGGACGCTGAGCAATCGCCTGATTCAGGGCAGCGAGCTGATCTTTCACCGATCCCGCGCCGTCCAGCGTATCCAGCTTCCAGCCAGCAACTTTTGCCGCCTCGCTCAGGCCTTGCTGAACGCCCTGCACACCGCCGTTTTTCATATCTGAGGCAATAAAAATTAACGTCTTATTCGCCTGGAGCTTCGGGCCTGTGGTGGGGCCATCCCACGTGGTTGCACTGGACGTGGCTTTCGCGACGGCCGCGGTAGCTTGTTCCAGATAGCTGTCTGCATGAGCGGGCAGAGAGGCTACCAGCATGGCAACGAGAGAAAGACCAAATACCGGATTTTTCATAATGAGTTCCCTGGTGTGATGGTTTTTTGCTGTGGGTCAGTGGTGGTCGCTGGCGTGCTCTGACTGCGCACGACGGCTTTTTGGTTCAACATACGGCGACGCTGGGCATAACCGGCAAGCGTAATCGACAGCAACAGCGTGGCACCGTTAAACAGCGGCTCAACCCAGAAGGCCCCGCCAAATTGCTGGATGCCGGCAATACCGATAGCCAGAATGGCAATCCCGACCACGGTGCCCCAGACGTTAACCCGCCCCGGCCGGATGGTGGTGCTGCCAAGAAAAGCACCCACTAAGGCTGGCAGCAGGTAATCCATGCCAACGCTGGCCTGACCGACGCCCTGTTCAGCGGCAATAAGCACGCCGCTGAAGCCGGTAATAACACTGGAGGCGATAAAGGAGCCAATCACATATTTATTAACGGCAATACCGTTGAGCCGGGCTGCCACGGGGTTGCCACCCACGGCGTACATGCATCTTCCCAGCGGCGTATGCTCAGTGACCAGCCATAACACCAGCGCCAGGCCCAGCACATAGAATGCGCCAATCGGGATGCCAAATATTTCTGTACTGTGCAGCGCACTGAAGGCGTCCGGCAGATCACCCACAATCTGTCGGCCTCCCGAGTGCCACAGCGCAATGGCATACAGCACCGTGCCGGAGCCGAGCGTAGCAACAAAGCTGTCAATATCTGCCAGCGCCACCAGAATGCCGTTCAGCAGGCCATACAGCGCTGACAAGACCAGCACGGTCAGCACGGCCATCTGCCATGAGAATCCATATTCCACCTGCAGCGTAATGGCCAGAATGTGCCAGAGTACGATGCCGAAACCGACGTTCAGATCTATTTTGCCAACGATCATTGGCAGAGTGGCTGCCAGCGCCAGCAGGGCAATTTTCGCCTTACTCGACAGTATCGCCTGTACGGTCAGCATGGAGGCAAAGGTGGGGGAGAGCGCTGAGAAAATTAACGCTAACAGCACGCATAACAGCAATAACCCATAGCGGGTGAGGACCTGCATCGACCATGGCGCAAAGCCATGCTGCGCAAGGCTGACCCGTTGTTCGAGTGCGGTAGATTTCACCGAAGTTTTAGACATATCGTTTCTCCTGACTGCCTGTTCAGACGGTAGCTAAGGGGGCAGCAGAACTGGCAGAGGCCAGTTCCAGTAAACCTGCAAAGGTAACCTGTTCATTTCTCAGTTCACCGACCACCTGGCCCCGGTTAAACACCAGGGCGCGGTTGCAGATGTGAGCAATTTCTTCAAGGTCATTGGAAATCACCAGTACCGCTACGCCTTCAGCAAGGGCTTTATTGAGCAGGTGATAAATTTCTTCACGTGCGCCGACGTCGACACCCGCGGTGGGATCTTCAAGAATCAGCAGTGGCGCATTGAGGTGCATCCATCGTGCCATCACGACTTTCTGCTGGTTGCCGCCGGAGAGGGCGCTGATATCCAGATTCACATCTTTAGGACGTACATCGAACAGCTGAACCTTCCACCAGCTAGCCCCGATCTCGGCACGGCGGCCATAATGGGAGATCAGCCGATGACCGCTGGCACATGGATTAACAAACAGATTTTCACGGACGCTCATCGACATCACCAGGCTTTCGCCGGTACGATCGCCAGCCACAAACGAGATGCCTGCCTCCATCGCTTCACTCGGGGAGCGCGAATGGCAGGGTTTATCACGAAAGATCACCTTACCGTGGGTGGACTGCTTCAGACCAAATAGCATCCGGCCAATCTCTTCCTGACCGGCGCCGCGCAGTCCTGCCAGCGCCAGCATCTCGCCAGGTTGCAGGCTGAAAGAGACCGGGCCAACTTCGTCAATGCACACCTGGTCCAGCATCAGTACAGGCGGGCGGGCCTCGGGCAGAGCAAGACGCTGGTTACTTTCCAGCGCTTCACCCACAATCATTTCGACCAAATCGTGAAGCTTGTAATCTGCGGTGATGCCTTCTGCCACGCGTTTGCCGTCACGCATCACGCAAATGCGGTCAGCAATTTCAATCACCTCATCCAGGCGATGTGTCACATAAATCATGCCGACATTCCGACTTTTCAGGCGTTCAATCACGCCAAACAGATGACGCACGTCATTAGCAGGCAGCGAGGCGGTCGGTTCATCCAGCACCAGCACTTCCGCGTTCACGGCGACGGCGCGGGCAATCGCCAGAAGGGATTTCTCGGTGCGGGAGAGTTCAAAGACGCGCGCATCAGGGTCCAACTGAATACCTACTTCTTCCAGTGCCAGACGTGCTCGTTCGCGCACTGCCCGCCAGTTAACCAGTCCAAAACGGCGGCTGAAGCCCATGACCAGTGCCATATTTTCCGCCACGGTCATCCATTCAATCAGCCCCAGGTCCTGATGAATAAAGGCAATGGGCTGAGTGGTTGCGGTTTTCAGCGCGGCGGCTGATGCTGTGACGTTGCCCTGAAAGGTGATTTGCCCTTCATCGCTGGTGTACACGCCAGCCAGAACCTTAATTAGCGTGGATTTACCTGCGCCGTTTTCCCCTAAAAGTGCCACCACTTCGCCGGGGAAGACCTCCAGGCTCACATCGTTAACTGCGGCATTTCCGCCGAAGCGCTTAGTGATATGGCTGAGTGTAAGAACCGGTTTATCCGGATGAGGTTGCATTCCTGCCTCCCGTGACGCCTGGTGAGTATCGGCAGCAAGAGCGACGACCGCTCATTGCTGGTTTCAATATGTGAAATAGCATTCCAAAAAATAGTATTCCTGCCACAGGGGAAAAGCAAAGAAGAGGCGCTTATATTTATTATTTAATAACAAGGAGTTAAAATATTGTTTTGGATTTGTGATGAACGGCGCATTTCTGCCAGGACGTAACAGACGTGTCCAGCCACACTAAAAAAGCTTAAGATTCACTGCAGGTATGTCATGATTTAACATCATGCGCTGACGCATTCAGGCAGTAAGAAACGGAGAGGATAGGTGGATGGCGGTTAAAGTGGATAAAGAAACGGAAGCGAAGAGCGATAAGCCATCAGGGACACAGAGTCTGTTTCGTGGCCTGCATTTAATTGAGTTGCTGAGTAATTATCCTAACGGTTGCCCGCTTGCCCATCTTTCTGAACTGTCCGGCATGAACAAAAGTACCGTGCACCGTCTGCTGCAGGGTTTACACAGCAGTGGCTACGTTACTCAGGCCCCTTCGCCAGGGAGCTATCGCCTCACCACGAAGTTTATTTCGGTCGGTCAGAAGGCGTTATCCTCGCTTAATATTATTCATGTCGCAGGGCCGCATCTGGAAAAACTCAATCTGGACGTGGGCGAAACCGTAAACTTCTCCAGCCGTGAAGATGACCATGTTGTCCTGATCAATAAGTTAGAGCCCACCACCGGCATGATGCGCACCCGTGCCTATATTGGCCAGCATATGCCCCTTTACTGTTCAGCAATGGGTAAAATATTCCTGGCCTGGGGCAGCGAAGAGTACCTGCTGGAATACTGGCAAAACCATCAGGACACTATTCAGCAACTGACGAAAAATACCATTATCACGCTGCCTGAGATGCAGCAGGAACTCAAAGATATTCTTCAGCAGCGCACCGCGATGGATAGGGAAGAGAATGAACTGGGCGTCACCTGTATTGCGGCACCGGTGTTCGACATTCAGCAGCGCGTACCTTACGCCGTGTCAGTCTCGCTGCCAACGGCGAAACTGCAGCTGATCGGCGCGAAAAATCTGATGGCGAAAGTGGTGGCAACAGCCCGGGCCATTTCAGAAGAACTTGGCAGCACAGTATGAACCTTTAATACCTGAGCGGTACTCAGCCCCGGATGAAGAAAGTCCGGGATTATTTTTTCAGGTAATAGGGTTGTTCGGGCTAAAAGCAGTTCATCTTTAAGCATCAATGCGCATTTGTGTGTGAAACCCCTGTCTTCCTGCAGATCTGCGCTTCTGGCATCAAGCAGACAGGGGCAACAGACCCTGTTGGCAATAAGTGAGGAGCAGATGCGCCATCACTGATATCAACCGTACTGACAGGCTTCACACACATACTGGACGGAATTGCGCGGCGAGGCCTGAAATAATGGTGTATTTCAGAACCCTGACCGACAATATTGCGTCATCGTCCATTACATGGCTGGTTAAAAAGTATGATAAAGCGGGGTTGGTCAGGCTGGCGCAGTAACAAAGTTACAGGGGTGTTTTAATCGGTCAAATTATCTGCATATCATCAATCAACAAGGCTTGTAAAAATTTCACAGGATTACGGCCAAAACGCAGTTAAATGGACTGATTTTAACGGGCGCGTGATGCCTGAATGAAAAATGGGGCCCTGAGGCCCCATGCTACTTAGCGTTTCTTCGGCGTCTATTATTCAGGCAGGGCGTAAACCACCACCTGATCACCCACCT
Source organism: Pantoea sp. Cr_R13 (assembly GCF_029222565.1). Taxonomy (NCBI): domain Bacteria; kingdom Pseudomonadati; phylum Pseudomonadota; class Gammaproteobacteria; order Enterobacterales; family Erwiniaceae; genus Pantoea; species Pantoea sp. Cr_R13. Next base: position 158,579 of record NZ_JARHXL010000009.1, on the reverse strand, counting down.
GATCTTTCAGGATGGTATTACCACCCGCAACAAATGCCACATACTGACGGCCTTTGTACTCGTAGACCGATGGGTTGGCTACCGCAGGGGCTTCTGCCTGATCGGACCATAATTCTTTGCCGCTCTCAACAGAGTAGGCGCGAACTTTTGCATCCATTGAAGCACCGATGAAAATGACGCCACCCGCCGTTACAGCCGGGCCGCCAATCGTCGGGGAGCCCCAGCTTTCTGGCATAAAGAAGCCATATTGCTGTGATGCGCCAACAGGACGACGCCACTTAACGTCACCGGTGTGCATATCAATTGCGACGATTTCACCAAATGGCGGCTGCCAGCACGGCATACCCAGCCAGTTGTTTGCAACCATCAGGCGCAGGCCGTAGGGCGCGCCTTCCTGAGGGGCAAAACCGCTTTCATTGCCGGAACCGTTATCCGCTTTTTCATAATCTTTGCGGCTGTAAAGTTTCACATACTGCACAATGTGAGAAGTGTTAACGATAGCAATCTGTTTTTGTGGATCGAACGCCACGCCGCCCCACTGTACGCCACCGGCACTGTCCGGGTAGGTCAGTGCACCTTCGCCTTTGGTCGTCGGCGGCGTATACATACCCTCATAGGTCAGCTTATCCCACAGTCGTGAACACTGACCGGCACCCACCACATCCGCCAGTTTCCAGATTGCCGGTTTTTTCGACTGATCGAGCAGCGGCGCAGGTTTGGTTGGGAATGGCTGGGTTGGCGAGAGCACTTCGCCCTCTACGGATCCATCACCCTGAGGCACCGGACGCTCCTCAATCGGCCAGACATCCTCGCCGGTCAGACGGTTAACCACAAACAAAAAGCCCTGCTTGGTGGCCTGAATCAGTGCCGGGATCTGTTTACCGTTGACGGTGATATCCATCAGCGTTGGCGCAGAGTTGATGTCGTAATCCCAGACGTCGTGATGTACCCACTGGCGGGACCAGACGACCTTACCGGTATTAATATCCAGTGCCGTGGTCGAGGTGCCTAGCGGAATAGGCGCGGTGCGGTTACCGCCCCAGTAGTTAGGAGACGGCGACGAGACAGGCAGATAGACCAGACCGTGCGCCTCATCGGCAGACATATGGGTCCAGACGTTAGCCGTACCGGTACGTTTGCGAACCTCCGCCGGAATGGCTTCAAATGTCCATTCGCGTTTGCCCGTCTGCGCGTTGACGGCAAAAACGGTGCCTGGAGGGGCTTCAGCATATGCCCAGTCTTTACCTGCCCAGCCAATCAGAAGATGGTTACCGACAACCGTGGGTGGCTGAAGCACCGACAGCGGGTACTTGGCATTCACAGTGTTCCACTGATTGAGATCTAATATGCCATTTTCCGCAAAATCGCTGCACGGCTTACCGGAATCTGCATCCAGCGCAAAGAGTTTGCCATCCACGGTTCCCATGTAGACGATCTTCTGACAGGCCTGGCCGGCAACCGGATTTTTAGCCTGCCAGTAGGAGACGCCACGGTTTTTCAGAACCGGCTGAGTCAGCGCTTTACGGGGTGATTTAGTGTCATAGTGCCACTTCTCTTTACCTGTGCCTGGGTCAAGCGCGATCAGGCGATCGAACGGTGTACCGATATAGAGTGTCTGATTGGCAAAAATGGGTGTTGCTGACCAGACTGTAGCGGGCGTATCGCCTTTACCATCGGAGACATCGCCGGTATGAAACTCCCAGATTTTCTTCAGTTTGCTGACATTGTCAGCGGTAATCTGTTTAAGAGGACTGTATTTCTGCGCATTCAGCTGACCATGAAAGCTGTCCCAGGTGGCAGAGGCGGGCACAAGTGGGGTCGCGGGATTATCCGCAGAGACGACACTTTCTGCACTGCGCGTACCGCTTGATACTTCATCTGTCGTTTTTGTCGTGCCTGGCGACTGTTGATTGGCCGCCTCAGCATCGACTTTTTCGCGCGCGCCCATTGAGGCTTCCGCGGCTTTATCCTGCGCATGGAGAGTGAGCGGAGCAAGCAGCAGCGCCAGTGCCGTCATACTGACTTTTATGAGTGGAGAATAGTGATTGTTTTGCACAGGGGGGGCCTCAGGCGTTGACGCGATGGTGATGACGGGCAGAATGATTGTTAAGTATAATCAGGCCAATCAGGCCGATCACCATCGCTGCGGTAATGATGTACTGATGCAGCAGTGCAGCAGCAAAACCGATACCTATCAACATGAGTAAAGTCAGCACCATTAACGTAATGCGCGCACCACGCGTGGATGCGCCACGCAAAAGAAAAGTCAGCAACGCCAGCACTACGCTGGCAATAGCCACACCCAGCGCGCCGATGGTGCCAGTAACGCCTGTCAGTGGCGTGAGCCACGCATACAAAGCGACTGCGAAGCCAATCACGGCGGCGAGTAGCAATAGTAATCCGCCCAGGCGGGAGGGTTGAGAATGCATCATAACGGTAAATCCTTTTTGAATTCGATCAGTCATTAAATATGGCGCACTAACGTATTTTTGCGGATTTTTTTTCCTGAACGGGATAAAGAGAACTATTCACGCAATCCACAGAACGATTATTGGTCGCTAAATCTCGTGTCGGCTGGTGAGCGCCCACCTGTTTTCCCTGTTCTTCTGTCTTTCATCCCAAAGCGATCAGAGATTACGGGTATCTACGCGGAATTGCGCGTCAGGAGAAGATGCAGAGGGATACCATGCTCATCACCACGGTCGGAATCGGGTAATACAGGCAGCAGTGTTTTATTTCGACCGGAGAAATGATGTTATCCCTCGGCCAATTAAGACATTGCTGTGCGCATATACAGGAAGTGCAGGCGCATAATCTCTGGAATAAAGGGCATCATAAAGATCAGTCAAACGCCTGAGTGAAATGGCCGCTGGTTCGAGCGGCCATCATTATTCAGGAAACGCTTTGCATCAGTAATGGTTTATCCATCCGTTGAGCGCGTGAGGTCTTCCCATTGATCTATTTCCCGACCTAATGCGGCGAGATTTTGCCGTACTAACGTTAATGCATCACTGCCTAATAACAAATGCCTGGGTGGGTTCTGACTGTTAATTAATGTCAGGATGGCGTGAGCAGCCTTAACGGGATCACCAGGTTGCTTACCACTTTTCTCCTGACGAGCCTGACGAATGGGGTCGAATAAAGCGTCATAGTCCGGGATACTGCGATCGCTGCGCACCATTGAACGCCCGGCCCAATCCGTGCGAAACGAGCCTGGCGCCACGGCAGTCACATGTATGTTAAAGGGGGCCAGCTCTTTGCTTAATGTCTCCGATATTCCTGCCAGTGCAAATTTGCTGCCACAATAATAGCTTATGCCGGGCAGGGTAATGAAACTGCCCATTGAGGTGATATTAATGATGCGTCCACGGCGCTGATGGCGCATTCCCGGCAGGACAGCTTTGATCATCGCTACTGCGCCAAAAACATTCACGTCAAACTGCCGGCGCATCTCAGCGAGCGGGGATTCTTCGAGAATCCCCTCATGGCCATAACCGGCATTATTTACCAGTACCTCAATGGGCCCGACGTCGGACTCAATCTCTTTGACTACCTTATCAATACGCTCAACGTCCGTGACATCAAGCAGTTGTCCAAAGGCGCGCTGTGCATCGATCGCCTCAAAAGCCTGTCGGGCTTCGCGGTTGCGCACAGTACCGATGACCCGATGGCCTGCGGCAAGTGCTTCCCGTGCCAGCGCGAGACCAAAGCCACTGCTGACGCCGGTGATTAAAATGGTTTTTGCAGATGTCATAAAAAGAACTCCCATACAGTGTGAAGGTTGCATGGTATTCTCAGTATCGCCGCATTCTTAGGCCGTATCTTCTCTTTTTCTTGCCTGATTTTATGAGGTGGCGGGATGTCAGGAATCATTTCTCTGGTGAAGACACTTGCGGTGCAGGAGGGATACAACCTCACTGCCTTACCCGATGTGCGCATTTTGCGCTCCGATCGACCGCTTAGCAGAACGCCTGTTCTTTACGATCCGGGCATTGTGATTGTCTGCCAGGGCAGTAAATGCGGCTATTTCGGTCAGCAGACTTATCTATATGATGAGCAGCACTATCTGGCGGTTTCAGTGCCCGTACCCTTTGTGATGGAAACCGACGCGTCGGCAGAACATCCGTTACTGGCAATATATCTACATCTGGACTTTCAGCTTGCCGCTGAACTGATGCTGCAGATTGAGAAGCATGGCACCACGCATCCCTCGGCAGTGCCGCAAAGCATGATGTCGAGCATGATGGATGACAGGGTAAAAACGGCTGTGCTGCGCTTACTCGAAGTCCTGACTGATCCGCTTGAGGCGGAGATCCTGGGTCCTGCACGCCTTCGTGAACTCTATCTTCGCGTGCTGACAGGCGCACAGGGCAATGCAATGCGTGCCGCGCTGGCCTTACAGGGCCAGTTTGGCAAAATCGGCAAAGCGTTACAGCGCATCCATGCCACTTACGCGGATCCGTTAACGCTGACACAACTGGCGATGGAGACGGGAATGAGCGTACCGACGTTCCATCATCATTTTAAAGCGATAACCCGGATGCCGCCGATGCAGTATGTGAAATCGATACGCCTGCATCAGGCGCGCATGCTGATGGTACGCCAGCAGATCACCGCGGCCGCCGCGAGTTATGCTGTTGGTTATGAAAGCCCGTCGCAATTTAATCGCGAGTTCAAACGCCTGTTTGGCTTGCCGCCAGCAGAGGAGATAAAACGTATGCAGCGTCATTTCGTTGTCCCGCCTCCGCAGCAAGCGTCGGTATTTGTTTCATCGCATTAAGCTTACTTAGTTTCGCGGAACAGGGCGTGCGGATTGGCACGCCTGTGATCTCATGTGGATTAGTGGCCACCCATTAGCCGTTCAACCTCTTCAGATTTGTCATGCACACCAAAACGCTCAATGAGCGTGCGGGTTGCGTCATTCATGTCCCGGATTTCCACTTTGGCGCCCTCGCGGCGGAATTTAATCACGATGCGGTCCAGCGCGTTGATCGACGTAATGTTCCAGAAATGCGCGAACGTTACGTTAATCACCACTCATTCCTGAGTTTCCTGAAAATCAAAGTGGCGGGTAAAACGATCTGCTGAGGCAAAAAAGACCTTGCCTGTCACTGTGTAGATTCGGGTATTACTCTCCAGTGACGACCTGACTGTCATAAAGCGGGCAACTTTTGTGGCAAAGTTCAGTGGCGCAATCAGCACGCCGGTCAGCACGCCGAACGCCAGATTGTGGGTTGCCACCACCACGACAACGGTCGCCAGCATTGCGATGCTGGTTGAAACCGGATGGGTCCGCAGATTTATAATTGATCACCATGAGAAGGTGCCGATGGAAACCATAATCATCACCGCAACCAGCGCCGCCATGGGTATCTGAGACACCCAATAGCGCAGGAAGACCACCATGAACAGCAGCACCACGCCCGCCGTGAGCGTGGAAAGCCGCCCCCGTCCGCCAGACTTCACGTTAATGACCGACTGACCAATCATGGCGCAGCCCGCCATCCCGCCAATGAACGCAGTGCAGATATTGGCTATACCCTGCGCCTTACACTCACGGTTCTTTTCACTCGCCGTATCCATCATGTCGTCTACGATGGTGGCGGTCATCATGGACTCCAGCAGCCCTACAACGGCAAGGCCGGCGGAGTAAGGCAGGATAATCAGCAGCGTATCCATGTTCAGCGGAATGTCCGGGATAAGGAATACCGGCAGGCTGTCCGGCAGCTTGCCCATGTCACCCACGGTGCGCACATCTAAATGCATCCCCATGGAAATGGCAGTCAGCACGATGATGCAGACCAGGGGAGAGGGAAGGGTTTTATTCAGGTACGGGACGAGATAAATGATCCCAAGACCTGCCGCGGCGAGCGCACAGACGTGCCAGGTGACGTTTGTGAGCTCTGGCAGTTGTGCCATAAGCCAGCGCATTGACGAAGCCGGTAACGACCGAACGGGACACGAAGCGCATCAGGCTGCCGGGTATCAGGTAGCTGGCGAGCAACTGCAATATGCCGTTCATCACCGAGGCCGCGAGCAGATACTGCAGCCCGTGGTCCTTAACCAGCGTGACTATCAGCAGCGCCATTACGCCGGTTGAAGAAGAGATCATCGCTGTACGGCCGCCAAAGAAAGCCATGACGATGGGGATACAGAATGCGGAGTAGAGTCCAACCTGCGGATCTACGCCAGCGATAATAGAAAAGGCGATCGCTTCTGGAATCAGTGCGAGCGCGACAACAATACCGGCAAGGACGTCACCACGGACGTTACCCAGCCAGTCCTTACGCGCCGAGGACAGCAGCATGGTCATTTCTCAGATTTTGAATAGAGTCAGCCCGGGAGAGCAAAAAGTTTTAGGTACAAAAAAGCACATCCGCAGACGGGATGTTTTCGAGTGTGCGACTGAGATTACTCAGTGCGACAGGGGAGGGTGAAGACTCAGGGTGGCGTAAGACGCATGATTTTTGAGTTCTCCTTTAAGGCAGAAAGGTGCCTTCAGGACTGAATTTAGCCAGCTGAGACCGTGGAGGCTGTACTGACGGTGATGCCCGATCTTATCCGGACAGGCAATCAACTATGAACGAAAGCGATGTGAGTTCAACATTTGAGCGCGCAGAATGGTGTTGGTGACAGTCGCAGAAACGGGCATGCGGATATGCTCCGTCCGGGGTATGGCACAGTGATATGTGAAACCAGCTGAACAATATATATGTGGAATGATGTATGTGTATTGACGGCGCATAGATTGAAAGTCACACTGTTTCTTTACCCCTGTTATCGGGAACTTTATCATGCCCCAGCTTTCTCCTCTTCAGCTCTTCAAAGGGCTGTCGGACGAAACGCGTTTAAACCTTGTCCTGCTTTTGCGCGAAAAAGGCGAACTCTGTGTGTGCGAGCTGACGCTTATACTGAAAGAAAGTCAGCCCAAGATATCGCGGCATCTCGCTTTACTCAGAGATACAGGCCTGCTGATTGACAGGCGAGAGGGCAAATGGATTCATTACCGGTTATCACCTCACATGCCCGCCTGGGCAGCAGCGGTGATTGAACAAGCTTATCTTTGTCAGCGGGATGACATTTTGCATCTCAGCAAGCAGGCTGAACGGGACAACGTGACCACTAACGGCAAATCTGTCTGCATTTAAAATTTTAAGCGTACATATGTGTTTTTTCGTATGCATATTGAATTGCTGAGTCCGTTCTGACAGGTGCAGTATTAAAGGAGAGTGTATGTTTCTGGCGGGTGCAGTTTTTATCCTGACACTGGTACTGGTTATCTGGCAGCCGAAAGGGCTCAGTATTGGCTGGAGCGCCGTTATCGGTGCTGCGCTGGCATTGCTGACCGGCGTGGTGCATATCGGTGATGTTCCGGTTGTCTGGCAGATTGTCTGGAATGCCACGGCCACGTTTATTGCGGTCATCATCATAAGCCTGCTGTTAGATGAGTCTGGCTTTTTTGAGTGGGCGGCCCTGCATGTTTCCCGCTGGGGAGGCGGCAAAGGCAGACTGCTGTTCACCTGCATTATTTTGCTGGGCGCGGCGGTGGCGGCGCTGTTTGCCAATGACGGTGCTGCACTTATCCTGACACCCATCGTCATCGCTATGCTGCTTGCGCTGGGTTTCAGTCCGGCTGCCACGCTTGCATTTGTCATAGCGGCCGGCTTTATCGCGGACACGTCCAGCCTGCTGCTTATCGTGTCGAACCTGGTCAACATCGTGACGGCGGATTTCTTTAAGCTGGGCTTTAGTGAGTATGCGTCCGTCATGGTACCGGTGAATATCGCCTCTGTAGCCGCCACGCTGGGAATGCTGCATCTGTTTTTCCGCAAAGAGATTCCGGTCACCTATGACCTGACCAAACTGAAGCTTCCACGGGAAGCTATTCGTGACAGGCGAACCTTTAAAGCCGGCTGGCTGGTTCTGCTCCTGCTGCTGGCCGGCTTTTTTGGTCTGGAGCCGCTCGGCGTGCCGGTCAGTCTGGTTGCGGCGGTGGCGGCATTTATCCTCTGGCTGGTTGCCCGAAAAGGGGCGGTTATTGATACCGGTAAAGTGCTGAAAGGTGCGCCCTGGCAGATAGTCATCTTTTCGCTGGGCATGTACCTCGTCGTGTATGGCCTGCGCAATGCCGGACTCACGGATTACCTTTCGGCTGCACTGAACCGGTTTGCGGAGCACGGCATCTGGGGTGCGACGATGGGTACCGGTTTTCTTACAGCCTTTTTGTCATCAGTGATGAACAACATGCCAACGGTATTAGTCGGAGCGCTCTCCATTGACGGCAGCACCGCTCAGGGGGTGGTGAAGGAAGCGATGATATATGCCAACATCATCGGCTGCGACCTCGGCCCGAAAATCACCCCGATTGGCAGCCTGGCAACTCTGCTGTGGCTGCACGTTCTGGCACAGAAAAACATCAGCGTCAGCTGGGGCTATTACTTCCGCGTGGGCATTATCATGACCCTGCCGGTACTTTTTGTGACGCTGGCCGCGCTGGCCCTGCGTCTGTCTGTTTAACCTTAATCTGGCGCTGCGTGCACGCAACGTCTTAAAGGAACATCGCTAATGACTGACATAACTATTTATCACAACCCGGCCTGTGGGACGTCCCGTAACACCCTGGCGTTTATCCGAAACAGTGGTGTAGAGCCTTTAGTGATTCTGTATCTGGACACGCCGCCGACCCGCGACGAGCTGCAAAAACTGATTGCAGATATGGGAATAAGCGTGCGTGAATTACTGCGCAAAAATACGGAACCGTATGAGCAATTGGGGCTGGCAGAGGACTTGTTCAGCGATGATGAACTGCTTGATGCCATGCTGGCTCATCCTGTCCTCATTAATCGTCCGGTTGTGGTGACGCCCCTCGGCACAAAACTTTGTCGTCCGTCGGAGGGGGTTCTGGAGATTCTGCCGGACCCGCAGCAGGGACCTTTTACCAAAGAAGAGGGTGGGAGTAATCAGTGATACATCAACGCGTCTGATAACTTCAACGTGGGTATCTTCGGGTACGCTCCCGGTAGACCTAAAAACACCTTGTGGGCATGCAACAGAGCGGATACGGCAGGGCCGCAGAGAGCGATGTTATCCGCAGCGGATAAAAGCGCGAAGGTAACCTGACCATAAAACGGCTGGTTACCCTCAATTTAATGGTGAAAGGCTCTCAGTTAATAATAAAAAACCCGCCATCTTCAGCGGGTTGAACAGTTAAGTCATTCAAATTTTATTCCAGGCGCCAGCTCCAGCAGTGAAGTGGCACATTTCAGCCTGGAAGAAAACGCACATTCTGCAAGACGAATTGAGAATAAAACAGATTAAAGCGCTGACTCATCAAAAGCTTTGCCAGTTCTGATCACCTGCTGCCGCGACGGCAGGACCCGTGCGCAAAACGGGTGCGGCCGGTACCGGGCGGTTTACATTGCTGTGTGATGGCGACGCAGGGGCAGACGATGAAGCAAGCGTGAAAGTATTGACCAGCTGGTTAAGTGACGCCGCCTGCTCCATCAGCGAACGTGAGGCTGCAGAAGCCTCTTCAACCAGCGCGGCGTTTTGCTGTGTTACATCGTCCATCTGATCCACGGCTTGATGAACCTGTCCGATTCCCTGAGACTGCTCACTGGCCGCTACGGATATTTCATCGACCAGATGAGTCACCTGACGAACGGCATCGTTCATTCTGGCAATATTTTCGCCCACACCTTCTGCCTGTGCTGAGCCAGCCTGAACAAAGCCCATAGACGACTCGATGAGCGCCTTGATTTCACGCGCTGAAGACGATGAACGCTGCGCAAGATTGCGGACTTCACCGGCCACGACGGCAAAGCCACGGCCCTGCTCACCAGCACGGGCAGCTTCTACAGCGGCGTTGAGGGCCAGAATATTGGTCTGAAAAGCGATCCCCTCGATCAGTGAAATGATATCGGTGATTTTCGATGAGCTTCCCCGGATATCGCTCATTGTTGACAGCAGAGTGTGCACACGACCTGCACTGTCTTCTGAGATTTCATGAGCATTTTTTGCCAGCTGGCTGGCAAGACGTGTGTTTTCCGCGGTCTGACGAACGGTCTCACTCAACTCAGACATGCTGGCAGCCGTTTGCTCCAGTGAGGCAGCGTGCTCCTCAGTACGGGATGAGAGATCTTCGTTGCCGGCAGATATCTGCGCCGAGGCTGAGCTGACCGACTGAGCAGAAGCTTCTACTTTTGAAAGCGAGGCTGAGACATTGCCGATGAGATGATTGAAGGCCTTCGCGGTCATGCCAATTTCATCCCGGCGTGACTCGTCCACCCTGAGGGTAAGGTCAAGCTTCTCGCTGGCTGTTTCCATGGTCTTCCGCATACCATTTAGCTGACTACGGATGGCGAAAATAGTTTTCAACGCAAAGAATGCAAGAATAGTGATAGCCAGCGCGGAGCCACCCATCAGGCTCCAGAGTGTCACCTGATAACTCTGGTCGTTCTCTTTTCTCAGGGCTTTACTGATGTCCACATTAAGCTGAAGCTGTTTCTCGTAACCTGCAATCAACTGGCGTGCCCATTCGCCAAGGCCGTCATTACTTTGAAGCGCGCCTAGCGCAACAGCGTCATTCTGTGCGCGTGAGCCCGCAAGAAACTCCGGAAGTGAGGCGTCAATTTTTTTTATGGTAGAGAATGCATCCTCAGTCAACTGCCGGTCTTCCTCACTGGAAATGTCGTTGCTGAGGTAAAACTGATTCATGGATTTGATATTGCTGATAGTTTCATCAATTTTTTTTCAACTTCAGCCTGGAGCCGGGGTTCTGTTGCACTCTGGTGGCGGTAAAGCCAGATAATTAGCGTATTACTGTCGTCAATCATTTTGCCCAGATCCAGAAGCGATGGAACCGTGTTTTCCTGCACATACTGAAAGCGGGACTGAAATCCGCCAGCAACGACGACGGCCACGATAACCATCGCGACCAGCGCGGTACAGAGAAGTGAAAAGGTGAGCAATAATCGCTGTGTAATTGTCATCTTTATTCCTGCTATTTTAAGTGGTTAATGATATAGGCTGGCTATTTGAAAAATATTCAGCATATCTATCGGCATAAAGATGAACTTAATTAGAAAAAAACTGACATCTCAGGTAACTGAATTGCAGTGTCTTGACTGGCGTAGTCGTCATCGGGAACAGAAATACAGGTAGGGAGTAACGTCCGCTTCTGGCACAACACGGACTACCTCTCTGGGCGATCTCCGCTATGAACGAAAAGCGGAGATATAACTAAAAACTTTCCTGTAACCGCCGCTGAATTATTCCCCAACAGCGTTGGCGATAAGCAGTCAGTCTGAGGTCATCGCCAGGCAAAAAAAGCGCCCTTGAAAGGGAAGCCAGAGATAAATGTCCTGATAAAGTCTTTCAGGTGCTTTTGCCCTTATGAGGCATTCTAGTTTTATCTGCGGTTTCGCCGCAGCAGCAGCGCAGCGGGCGATTAAAAATGCAGGCTATCTACACTAAAATAATATCTGCCAATTCAGGAGCGATAAAAAAGAGGCCAGCATCCAGGGTTACTGGCCTGACAGCCTCTCAACGTTTCAGTAAAAGGGAACGTTTTTATGTCAGACGCTGAATGTCTCAACCATTCCGCGCAGGGCATGCGCCTGCTGAGAAAGCGACTGCGATGCGGAAGACGACTCCTGCACCAGTACCGCGTTATTCTGCGTCACACCATCCATCTGGCTCACGGCGATAGTGACCTGCGAAATTCCCTGCATCTGCTCCGAAGAGGCCAGAGATAGGTTGTCCATCGCCTCTGCAAGTTCTCCAACCCTGCTGACAACAGCCTGAATGCTCTGGCCGGTGGAGGAGGCCACACTGACCCCGCTTTCAATCTGCTCAACGGCATTTTCAATCAGAGACTTGATGTCTTTTGCGGCAGTCGCGCTGCGCTGTGCCAGCGTACGGACCTCGCCGGCGACGACGGCAAAGCCACGTCCGTCTTCACCCGCCCGGGCCGCTTCTACGGCCGCGTTCAACGCGAGGATATTGGTCTGGAAAGAGATGCTTTCAATGACGGAAGTGATGTCACGGACTTTTGTGGCACTAACGGAAATATCCTGCATAGTCGCAGACATCAACTGAACATCCGACCCGCCCTTAAGGGCGAGCTGCGCCGTTCCACGGGCGGATTGAGCGGTCTGCTGTGCCCCGGCGGTATTGCTCTTCACCGTGGCGGTAAGCTGTTCCATGCTGGCTGCCGTTTCCTGCAGCGCGGCGGCTTGCTGTTCTGTCCGTGAGGACAGTTCGCTGTTGCCCTGTGCGATTTCATCTGCAGCCAGCGCGACAGAGGCGGAGGTATCCTTAATTTTTGACACCAGGCCGCGCAGGTTTGCCTGCATGCCATCAAGAGAGGCCAGCATGCTGGTTGTGTCGTTACGGCGAAGTATCACCTGGGTCGTCAGGTCACCTGCCGCAATGGCCGATGCCAGCACCTGAGCCTGCGCGGGTTCACCACCCAGCTGTCGCATCAGCACTCTGATAATGACAATGCAGGCACCGATGCTGACAATAATGGATACACCAGCCAGTAAAATCAGAATCAGGGATGATTGCGAGGTTAAAGCGCTGTTCTTCGCCACTTCAGAACTGCTGGTTTTCTGTTGTATCCCGGTCACGACCAGCAGATCGCTTAACATGGTGTCCTGTATAGGCTGTACTTCTTTTGTGAGACACTCTAAAAACTCTTTATCACGATTGGCAAGGCCGAGCTGGCTGGCCTTTGAGAATGTGGCGAAGAAAGATCTCTCCGTATCCGTCAACCTTTTAAATGCCTGACGACCCGCCGGAAGTGAGTCCTTCTCCAGCAGGTTACCCAAAGCCTGGCGGTTGGCCGTAAACTGCGCTTGCGTTTCCTGCATGCGCTTAGCCAAAGGTTTCATTGCGTTGATATCTGCTAGCAGCCCAAGCGTTCTGACATCGATGGCCATCTGTCTTATTTCACCTAGCATCTCTTCGGCAATCTGATACTTTTTCATTTTGATGTTTACAATTACGTCCATACCCTCGCGGGCCCGGTTCAGTGCATGCAGTGCAGTTCCTGTACAGATAATAAACAGGATAATAAGCAGGCCAAAGCCTGCGGTCAGGCGGGTAGATATTTTCATATTTTTCTCGTTATGAAGAAATACTGCTGTATTTGTGTTGGTGCTGGCATTAACTGATATTCAGCCGGGCCTGTCAGGCGTCCTATCCTGCCGCAGGACAGCCTTCATCTGGCTGACTACGCTCCCCCGCATTACCCGTACAGATAATGACGTAAACAAAGCCTGCGGCCACAATCGCGTCGAACACGCTATCGTTTTTAGCGGACCTGATATCAGTCTCAGGCTCTATCGGCGGCGAAAAAGCAAACTCCAGAGTTCGCAAAAAATAAATTGTGCACAATTTAATTGATGTCTATTTATTACAATTCATGCATCCGGAGTGCATGTTTTTACATCAGAATCCGGCCATGAATTTTCTCTTACCGGTGCAATGACGACGGTTAAACAATACGATTTACCAATAGCCTGCCGGTCATCCATCCACGGAGTGAGATCGCCTTCGGGCGCCACATGGACAGTGGCGAAGATAAACCTTTCCATCCCATAAACGTGATCTGCTGCTTTGCGCTTTACCTCATCCCGCTGGCAATGACAAAGCTTTACCATTGGAAACGAAGACGCATGAGTTGACCTGGGCGTCATGTCTGACGCTTCTGGTTTTGTGAGAAAAGCTCGCTATTAGGAGGTCCGAACTGGACAAGCACCCGTAAGCTGTATTCGTATCCCCTCAGCTATCATTAAACAGTCAGATTCATCAGTCGCACGCGTAACATCGATCAGGAGAAATGCGGGGGCATTATTTGTCTCATTGATGCGTGTCGGGGGATTAAAGATCTGACAGCCTGAGTGGAAGAGATGATGTGCGCGGTGGTTATCCCGGTTGAAATGCCGATCAGCCCTGGTAACGGGTAAGACATGTTCAGGAGAACATCATTCAGTCTTTGACTGAATGGGGAGATAAGACGTTCTGCCACTGACCTTGCAGCATTCAGGCAGGCTAAATAATCCGGCGGCATAAAGTCCACTATGAGCGGAAAGCAGACATTTACTGATGACGACTAAATATTTTCATAACTTAAAACATAACATCCAAATCCCAGACAGCATCCCTGAGACTCCGCGATAAAAAACCAGCACTGGCCAGTGCGCATTTCATATCTGCATGCAGATATAGCTTACAGAGGGGTTATGAAAAGCTTTCCTGAAACCAGTCATAAAGTTCAGGACGCGCTGCTATCACCGAGCCTTCATGGGCTTCTTCGCCAGAAAATTGCCTGACCTGAATGCCGTTTTCCTGGGCAATCAATTTTCCTGCGGCGATATCGTAATAACTCAACCCGTCCTCAAAAAACGCGTCCAGTCTGCCTGAAGCGACATAGGCAAGATCGAGCGCCGCCGAACCCAGTCGCCGGACGCCTGCGCTTTCAGCCATAAGCCGCGCCAGGCCGTTAAACAACACTGCCTGGTCAATCACCTTTAACTGGCCTGGAACGGGCAGCGAGACGGAGCACAGTGCTTCAGCCGGTGTTTTCGCCGTCAAACCAGGAAGCGGTAGACCATTCAGGCGAGCACCGTTACCTCTGATGGCGGTAAAGCACTCTTCCCGAAGCGGATCGTATACAACGCCCAGTATTTCCCCCTCGTCATCGCAGAGCGCAATACTGACCGCAAAGTAAGGGATACCCCAGATGAAATTGCTGGTGCCATCCAGCGGGTCGACGACCCAGTATTGCGAATGTTGGCCGCGGGTAAACCCCGTTTCTTCTCCCAGGAAACCAAAACCCGGCGCATCTTCGTTAAGACGCGAAAAGATGATGCTTTCTGCAGCCAGATCGGCGGCAGAAGCATAATCTGCGATGCCTTTCTTACTGATGTCGGTGTCTTCCAGGCTGCCAAAGCACTTAACCAGCTCAGCACCGCCTGCCCGGGCTGCGCGCTTCGCCGCCAGAAGAAGGCGAGGTCTGTCGAGGGCATTTTTTGTCATGCTTCCTCCTTCATAAAACGTGGGTTATCAAACGTAATGCCCACTCGTTTGCCTAGTGGCAGAGGGGCGCTGGCTTCAGCTGAGAGGGTGTGCATGGGGCTGAATGACAAGATGTGAATCCATGCGCGGCCAATGTAACGTACATCCGTGACGGTCACGTCGCAGGCGCCAGTGCCCGGCTCACAAAAGTGAACGCTTTCGGGGCGCACGAAAAAGGTTGCTCGTCCTCTGCGTGACGGATCGATGATGTTTAAAAAAGGACCTTCATCCGGTCTGAAGCCCTGGTCTTCCACCACGCCGTCGATAAAGTTGGCCTGACCGACAAAATCTGCCACAAAGCGTGTTTCGGGACGGGAATAGACCGCTTCCGGGCAGGCGAGCTGATCCACTTTCCCCCCTTTCATCACGGCAATGCGGTCAGACAGCGCCAACGCCTCTTCCTGATCGTGTGTGACATAAATAGCGGTCACACCAATGCGCTGCTGTAATTCGCGCAGTTCCTGTCTTAACAAGACGCGGAGTTTTGCATCAAGGTTGGACATTGGCTCATCCAGTAACAACAGTGGCGGATCGATAACAAGTGCGCGGGCCATTGCAATGCGCTGTTGCATGCCGCCGCTCATTTCAGCAGGATAGCGGTCTTCCACATGGCGAAGCTGCACCTGAGACAGTGCAAGGCGAACCCGTTTTTGAATATCTTCCCTACTGATTTTCCGTAACTTAAGTCCGTAAGCCACGTTATCGAAAATGGTTTTATTGGGCCACAGCGCGTAGTTCTGGAAGACAAAACCGATATTTCTGTCCCAGGGGGCGCGGGTTGATACGTCGACGCCGTCAAACAAGATGTGACCGCTGTTAATCGCGTGAAAGCCTGCCACTGAACGAAGTAAGGTCGTTTTACCGCAGCCTGACGGACCCAGCAACGTAAAGAACTCGCCTGGTCGGATCGTCATTGAGACATCATCCAGAACAAGATGCGTGCTGTAGCGTTTTGACACAGACTGAATAGTCACCTCACAGCCTCGCCGCGATGCTGCGTCGTGATGAATGTCAGACATAATTGTTCCTCTCCGACAGCCCGAAGCGGACAACGGCATACAGTGGCACATAGATAATCAGCATCAGCAAAATCGTCTGGGCTGCAGAAATGCCAAAATCGGCATCGACCAGCGTGTTTTCAAATATCACGGCCGTCATGGGCTTCCATGGCGGACGATAGAGGACGATTGTCGAAGACAGTTCGGTGACGATGTGTAAAAACGTCAGCGTCGCACCCGTGAGTGCCCCAGCCAGCATTAGCGGGGCCGTGATGGTCAGAAACACGCGAGCGGGTCTGGCACCTAAACTGATGGCGGCTTCGTCGAGAGCAGGATGAACCTGGCGGAGTGCGGCTTCAGACGCTTTAACGGTAAAGGGCAGGTTTCGGACGACGTAAGCCAGTGCCAGAATAAACCACGTCCCGGTGAGCTGCAGAGGTGCCTGATTGAAAATCAGGATCAGCCCGATGCCCAGCACGGTTCCGGGAATAACATAAGGCAACATGACAAGACCGCTAAGCGAAGGCGCAAGGAATGTGTAGCGTTTACGCACCAGAACGTAAGCCACGCCCAGTCCCCCGGCAAAGGCAACCAGCGTGCCCGAAAGACCTAATGACAGCGTGACCCATGCGGGCATCAACCCGTTTTGCCACATGGTTACATAGTTAGCCAATGTGGGCGTTAGCGTTGGCAGGCCCACACGCCATTTAACAAAGCTGGTAACCAGCACAGTGATGTGCGGGACAAAGGCCAACAGCAGAACACAGCCGCTCAGGATAAGGGTCAGGCAGTGACCTGCACGGGAGAGTTCGCGTTGTTCGGGACGCCGTGATGAAACGGCAGCATAGCCACGACGTGAGAGATAGAGCTGCTGCATCATGAGAAAAAGGCTGGAAATCGCGACCAGAACCACTGAACCCGTGGCCGCCAGTGCAGGGTTTCTTCCCGCTTCACTCAGAAACGCGTTATAGATCAGTACAGGTAAGACATTCAAATCAAGACCAATGATGCGGGGTGTGCCGAAGTCTGACAGGGCCGCCATCATCGCCAGATAGAGCCCTGTCACGATTCCCGGCATGGCTAACGGAATCTCCACTGTCAGACGGGCACGTAAGGGGGATGCGCCCAGAGACTCAGCTGCTTCAATATGGGACGCATCCAGTTGCCGAAAAGCGCTGTAACTGAGCAGAAAAATAACCGGGAAAACCAGCCAGGTAATGACCCAAATGACCCCATAAATGCCCACAATTGATGTCTGCAAGTCGAGCAACGTCGTCACAATCCCGTTGCGTCCAAGCAGAAGCCGCCAAGCATAGGCGCCAAGGAAAGGGGGAGAAACCGATGCCATTGTCACCATGAAAACAAGCGTGTTGGCGCCTGCAATTCTGAAGCGCGCGATCATGTAGGCCAGTGAAACGCCAATTAACGCGGCGAGCGTCGTGGCAAAAAAAGAAATCATCAGGCTGTTCAGGGTAGCGCGCAGCGTTTCACCTGTGGCAAAAAAGGCAAAATAATGGCTGAGCGTATAGGTCAGCGTCGGATTTTCTGCTGTGATAAACGCATTCGTCGCGTGCTCGAGAATGACTGTACCGTTTGACTGCAAGGTAGCCGTCAGCGATTTTGCCGCCGTTCGACTGAAAAGGCTTCGCGGCGCTTGCTGAGTCAGGAGTAAAGTGTCGCTGCCCACGCCTAAATGCATTTCTCCGCGGCTTACAGAGGTAATGCTGAGCGGCGATGTACTGTGAATCACTATCTTATCTGTGTCCGAGGCGACGAAACGCAGTGGTTCATCACCACGTTTTGTCACCGTCACGCCATCCTTATCCGTTTTCAGCGTATATCCGCGTGTCATTTCCGGAACGGCGTCAAGCCCTGCAGCCCGACTTACAAGGGTAAATTTGCCACTGTCGCTCAGCAAAGAGGCGCTGAGCAGACGAGCCTGAGGCCAAAGGATCGTTATTCCACAGAACAGCAGCATAAGGACGGTGAACCAGCGCCATGAATCACGAAGCCCTTTCATTTTGGTAACGCCGCCTGAAAACGTGCAACGACAACCTGTTTAGGATCCTGTGGCGAGATAATGTTGAGCGTGCTCAGGTCGGGAAGCGCAGCGGGAGGCGCGACATCTGAGCGGGCTGAACGACGTATCGTGAGATCCCTGACTTTTTCATGCGTATCTTTCTGTCCGAGAAAGTCGATAAACAGTTTGGCCTGATCGGGATGAGGAGCGCCCTGAACGACAGCCTGTGCATCAATCTGACCGGTCACCGCATCAGTGGGATACACAATGCTAACGGGCAGTCCGTTGGCTTTCCATTTAGCGCCTAAATCTTCGTTTATCCAGCCTGCCGCGGCTTCGCCATCACGGACGGCGTTGAAGGCATCAT
Organism: Pantoea sp. Cr_R13; assembly: GCF_029222565.1. Lineage (NCBI taxonomy): Bacteria > Pseudomonadati > Pseudomonadota > Gammaproteobacteria > Enterobacterales > Erwiniaceae > Pantoea > Pantoea sp. Cr_R13. The sequence goes on along the minus strand of NZ_JARHXL010000009.1, from coordinate 140,110 downwards.
CGGAGCCTGCTGCGATCCGTGCGCCTTTGACCAGATTGTTGATAAACGGCCAACCAAATTGTCCGGCAAGCGCCGATATCAGGGTATAACCGGTTCCGGAACGGGCCGGATCGGGGATGATCAATGTCCCCTGTTTTCGCCATTTTCCTGTCACCATATCGGCCTGCGAGGACGGCATTTCCACTGAAAGGACGCGCTTCGTACTCACGATGATGGGTTGCAGAAGAAGGGTAAAAGGATGCCAGATATGGCGTGGATCTGCGGTAACCATTGCATTGTCAGTTTTGCTCTCATAAGGCTGGAACAGGGCCGCATTTTCATCGTAAATCTGTGTAGGGCCGCCCCACAGGAGATCGGCTGAAGGGTTGTCTGCTTCGGCGCGCAGCCTTTCGACCACTTCGCCAGTACCGCCTCTTACCAGTGTGACGATAATTTCCGGATGCACTTTTTTAAACATTTCAAGGACAGGTGATGTCGTCGTTTCACCGTGAGCCGTGTAAATCACCAACTCAGAGGAACATGCGGTGCCCGTCATTAATAACGCGCTGACGGTCAACGCGACCAGGGAATAAAACACCTTACACATTGTCGGCACACTCCTTCATTTAAATCCAGTTAATGGTTTAATTAAATGGTCAATGTGGGCAATTAAACGGGGCTTTTATGATTTTTTTATGACAGAAATCGATTTTTTTAAAAAATTGAGCGCTGGACGTAATCAGATTCTCCATTCTATTATCCATTTAATGGATTTAATAAAGGCGAAAACATTGTGGCATACCCGGGTAATAACCATGCCTTTTCAGGCCGCTATAATCGCAGGCTGGTTTTTGACCTGATCCGAACTGCTGGTGTGCTATCACGATCGGACCTGGTCAACGCAACAGGACTCCAGCCTCAAACGATTACAAACATCACAAAGGATTTGCTTGAGCGAGGGTTGGTCAGTGAGGAAGGGCGTCTGCAACACCGACGCGGTGCCCCGCAAAAGTTGTTGCGGCTTAACCCTCGGGCAGGTTGTGCTTTAGGAATACATCTTGATCGGAAAGGGATTACTGCTGTCGCCTGTGACCTTGCCGCAAATGCGTTAGCCAGCCTGCACGCGCCAATGGAGTGGAATAATCCTGAAGCGAGCCTCGATACCATCGCCCACGTCATTGCCGATCTGACGCTGAAGTGTGAGGGGATACCTGTGTGGGGAACCGGCATCGCGATGCCGACCCTACAGGAAGCCGGATATGAGGAGTATGTCGGTGCACCGGGTTGGCAGTCGTGGAGCCAGATTCCGGTCGCTGACAGGCTTGAAGCGCGCTGCGGGATACCGGTTATTGTTGAGAATGATGCGACTGCCGCTGCGATAGCAGAACGCCATGCGGGGGCAGCCTGTGGACTGACGCATTATGTTTATATCTTCGTCGGTCACGGACTGGGTGCCGGAATCATTGTCGACGGTCTGCCGTTTCAGGGGGCGTTTAACAATGCGGGTGAGATTGGAATGATCTGCTGGCCACCAGAGTTAATGAAGTGCCCCCGCGATATTCCCCCTTTCTCATTAGAGGAGCTGGCAACCACGCTGAACGTAGACCTGAATGAGGTAGAAAAGCCCGACTATCTTGAAAAATTGTACGTTCAACGAGATAGTCAGCTGATGTCATGGCTGGAATGCAACAGTAAGCGGTTACGTATCCTTATTTCAGTCATTGAAAACATGTTCGATCCGCAGAAAATTTTGATTGGGGGCTATCTTCCTTCAGCGCTATTTTCCTCGGTGGTTGATCGCACTTATCCACTACTTCCTTCTGTTTCTGCCCGAAAAATAAGAGACACGTCGCGGTTAGAAAGTGCGCGTCTTGGGGCCATGGCCCCTGCAATTGGCGCTGCGCTTTTGCCCGTAATAGCTCATGGCAGCCCGCACTTCAGACAACTGTCGCTGATGCGCACCAGAACTAACGCTATAGATCCTGAGGTCTTATTTGATCGGATTGCTGGTAAGGTTGATTAAATTTGTTGCCAGTTGGATGGCATAAAAGCATCTCTAACCGTGCTTTCATTTTTTAATTTTTATATCCCTCAAATGGTCTTCTCCTGGCACAAAGCGGACTTAATGGAGGCTAAGGTCCACTATGCGAGAGAAGTATAAGTCGCTACTGCGTGAGCTGTAATAGAGCTTTGGTGGTGCGGCGGCGGGTGAGAAGAACAGTCCTCATTCAAAAATTTTTCTCATGTTTCCGCTTTCCTTGTCGATAACCTGATTGCTGGCTGAGTGATGATTTCACTCAGTATTTATTTTTTCATTTCAAGCAATAAGGATATTTATGAACAAGCTTTGTGTTGCGGCGCTGTTGGCTCTGAGTTTAACCGGTTGCGCGCAGCAGACTTTCGTAATGAAACAGAATCAAGTTGGCGCGGCGACGAAAACCACCAGCCAGCCGTTCTTTGTTTCAGGGATTGGCCAGCGTAAGAGCATTGATGCGGCGCAGGTGTGCGGCGGCCAGGAAAAGGTTAGTCGGGTTGAAGTGCAGCAGACGTTTGTTAATGGCTTACTGAGCGTGGTGACGTTTGGTATCTACACGCCACGTGAAGCGCGCGTTTATTGCGCCATCTGATAATGCCTCAGGCCGGTTCGCCGGCCTAATCCTGCGCCTGTTATTAAAATATTATAACTATTAAATTCTGCTGTCGTACCACTGCGCGGCTTGCCTGCTGAAGACGTTATACGAAACGAGTTAAGGCAACGTCGTCCAGCGTGGTAAAAGCAGGGGTAGCTGTTGAGGCATGTCAGTCCGCTTTGAACAAGTAGCGGACCTTGCTAAAAGCGTTCTGTAAGAATTAACAGGGAGCAGGTCGGTCGCCTTCCTCACTTTTACGCATAAAAAGATAAAGCCTGACGCAGGCATCTGCGCGGGCATCCAGATGCGGTTTTTCTCACCACCTTCAGTCAACTAACCCCACACACCGACTTCGATAATGACGTCGCGTAGCCCCGCACCGGTTAAATCTGACGATAGAGAAAGTAATGTTTTTACTGATGATATGCCCTAAAATCATGATCGTTTAGTCTAAGCGATGGCTGCAATCAGATGCATAGAATCATAAACCGTGAAACAGTAAAGCTGCATTGCAAATATTTCTACAAAATGAGGTCACATTGAGGCCTTTAAGACAAGCAGCTACGGAGTGACTGGCATGAGTGAATTAGTGACAATGGCTTTGAGGGCCCCACTTAATGACGAATAAACAGGGTGTTTTGATTGTTAACCTTGGAACACCAGATGAACCAACGCCTGTTGCGGTTAAGAAATTTTTATCTAAATTTCTGCATGACTACAGAGTGGTCGACTTACCGAGAATCATTTGGTGCCCCATTCTACATGGCGTGATTATCCCATTACGTGCGAAGCGAGTGGCGAAATTATACTCTTCGATTTGGATGGAGGAAGGTTCCCCTCTCATGGTTTATAGCGTCAGGCAAGCCCGTGCGCTTGAAGAAGTGACAGGTTTGCCCGTCGAGCTGGGGATGAGTTATGGCGAGCCGGGTATAGGTGGTGCAATTGACAGGCTACTGGAAAAAGGCGTCGATAAAATTATCGTCATTCCTTTGTATCCCCAGTTTTCATCTTCGACCGTTTCTTCTGTTTGGGATAGCGTGAGCCGTCACCTGCAGACAATGAAGAACCGGTATACACCCTCCATAAATTTCATCAATGACTATGCCGATCTTCCTGCCTACATTGAAGCGTTAAAAGCATCCGTTCTGGCATCTTTCGAAGCTAACGGCGTTCCAGATGCATTGTTGGTTTCATATCATGGTATACCGGTGAGGTTTGTCAAAGAGGGGGACCAATACCAGGAAAGATGTGAGTTAACGACAAAATTACTCATTGAAGCAATCAATATGCCGTCATTGAAAATATTGATGACGTTCCAGTCAAGATTCGGCAGAGAGCCATGGTTAACGCCTTATACTGATGAGACAATTAAAAATCTGCCGAATGAAGGAATAAAAAGCCTGCATGTAATCAGCCCGGGGTTCGCATCAGACTGTTTAGAAACGCTTGAGGAGCTTGATGAGCAGAACAGGGAGATTTTTATGCACGCGGGTGGTACATCGTTTACTTACATACCGGCGCTTAATGATAAACCGATTCATATCGAGATGCTGCGACAACTTGTGAACCTTAATCGGTTTCAGGCATGATTTTCACATTCTTGTGAGCGGGATGTTGCAGGTGTCAACATTCATAGTGAAACCAGAAGCGGGCCCTCTCGGACATGTATTTGATACGTGCCGGGGCGGCCTTATAGGGGCCGCCTGGAAAACCCGCTACGCCAGCTGCAAGCAACTGTCTTGTACGTGGGTATGAGTCGAAGATTATTCGAGGGCAGGTCAGCTATAAGCGAGGAGCGGACATTGCTAACAGCGTTCTGTATGAATCAACGGGGAGCAGGTCAAACATCGCCTGCTCCCCGTTAACTAATCCTGAGCCTCATTAAAATTGCGTCCTGTTCAGGCAAACACCCGCGCCATTTACTCTACTAGCGCCACTGCCCGGATTGGCGAAGCCGATGCCCCTTTAATCCTGAGGGGAAATGCCATGAAAATAAATTCGGAAGGCAAGGCTTGAAGATTAGCCAGATTCTCAATGATCAGGCAATCAGAGCCGAGAACGGCAAGATGAGCCGGGTATGCTTCATTATTATATCTGTCCAGCGACATGGCATCTGTACCGAAAACAGTAACGCCTTTTTCAATCAGATAATGTGCTCCTTCGCCTGATAAGCCTGGCCAGTTTTGCAAAAATGGCGCCTGGTTTGGACGACAGCTCCACTTCTCATCATAACCCGTTCGAAATATCACAATATCTTCTGCAATGATTTTTCCTTTATCAACTTCCCAGGATTGGATCATTTCTACAGTGATGTCACTGTTCTCTGCCAGATGCGACATATCCAGGCAGCGACCCCGTCCGGTGAGCTGGCGCACGTCAATCTGCTCTATAGTTTTTCCACCTTCAATGAAATGAACAGGCGCATCCACATGAGTACCGCAATGATCGCCGAGGCTAAGTTGACAGTTATAATTGCCATCACCAGCAATGTAGTCTTCGGCACGGCTGCAGAAGAATTTTCCATGGGTTGGCCAGACTGGCATGAACTCTTCATAGAGATGGTTTAACTCAATGAGTTTATGGTGACGTAATAAAGTGATCAGATCGCTGGTCATATCAGGCCTTTTTCAACGTTACTGTTTCTTTAATGAACCAAAGTGGAACACATGAGATAAGTAATACCGCGACAATAACCAAATAGTGCACGGTGAAACCGTAGTTGTGAATAATCCAACCACTAATGGGTGCGACCAGAATACCGGCGATGCCAACTGCGAGGCCGATCATCAATCCCATGCTGGACGCTGCAGCACGAGGAGATGAGTCGATAAGTAAAGCATAAGCCACAGGGTAAGGTGAGTTGCGGAACAGGCCCCAAAAGATAAGAATGGCCCAGCCAAGTGTTGCGGAATGGATGAACATGCATAGCGCCGCTGCCAGAATCCAGCCCGTAATAATGATGCCCAGAGAGCGTTTACGCCCTTTCAAATCCGAGAAGCTGCCCCACAAAATCTGCCCAATCCAGCCAGTCAATCCGGATGCACCAGAGATGATTGCTGCGGTCGAGAGGTCGAGTCCAACTTCACGCGTCAGTTGCAGCGTCAGAAAGTTAGCTATCCCCATCTCTGCCCATGTAAAACCAAAAATCAGCAGAATACTCAATTGGCAGTTGCGGTTTTTCAGGCAAGAAGCGGCATTAGCCCATACCGAACTCTTTTCGATGGTGTTCTGCAATGATTCCGTAACGGGCGGGGTCAGCTTGTTATCAATAATCCAGTCATTAACTCTCTGATGATTTTTACGTGTACCAACGATTAACTGTGCCACTAAAATAACTAAGCCAATCAGTGGAATAAACAGAAATGCTTCACGCCAGGTCGCAAAAGCCAGAATGGCTGCGATCAGGATAGGACCAATAAATTGTCCTAGCGGAAATCCGGTATGATGTACTCCAATAGCAAATCCACGGTTCTCTTTCTGCCACCACTCCCCGAGCAGAGCAACGTTTATCGGTTCCGACCCCCCGGTTCCCATGCCCATTGTGACACGCAGAACCTGGAACGCTCCCAGCGTCTTACAAAAGGCAGTCGCCACACCTGAGATAATTTCCACAAGCACCGTTACGCACCAGCTGTAACAGCGCTTATGCCCGGCACCTAACCAGTCTGAGAACAAACCGAAAACCACAGCGCCAGCTAAGGTTCCGACAAAGCTAAGTGAGTTGAGCCAACCTGCCTGAACTTCAGTCAGGTTAAATGACTGCATTATTGCCGGAAGCAGAGTAGGAAGAATAATCCTGTCAATTGAGTTCATCAGGATCGCAAGAGTCGTAATGACCAGCATCCACTAGGAGAGAGGATGCGCTTTAGGGAGAAAACGATATAGCCCGCTTCGCGGAGCGTGTTCACCGTCAGTCGAGGTCTCTTTTGGCGACTTTTTCGTCTGTTCAGATGTGGAAGTTGTCATATCTGGTGCCTTAGAAAAATATTTATTGTCAGCAGCCCTACTGATGCTGCTGGCGAGCCCAGGCCCTATTTGTAGTTATTATTGTTATGTTTGAGGAAACAATAGATCAAAATTTAAACACCCTGGTAACATAGCTATTGCGGCTACTACCATACAAGTAGCTTGCAGTTGATACTTGACCTTGATCACGGTTAATCAATGATTAAATAAAAAAAGCATAAAAGAGATCACATAACTGGACTGATTTGTCGGATGATTTATAACAAGGCAGGCTGTTCAGGTATTAAATTGAATTTAAAGCAGCATACTTCAAGTGTCCGCTTCTGGCCCAAAGCGGAGTAACTTGATGTAAGGTCCGCTATGAGCGAAAAGCGGACGTCAGAGTATTAGGCTTGCGACTACGGTAATGGCTGTCAAATTAAGTAGGCGTTTTAAACGGTTGAGGAAAACGCCCACGGCAGGTAAAAATCTGGAATATAGCAGTTAATTATTTTTCTTAAACTCAGTCCATTCTTGCCATGGAGCGAGAACAAGAATTTTTATCTGGCTCGCACAAAAAAATGTACTTTTCCCTGCTGCAATATGAGAGCAGGTAACCTCTCATCTTCATGAGGGCTTAGGTGAAACACTACCCAGGAAGGAAGATGTCGGCTGACCTGTTGTAAGAAGGCATAGCTAAGACGCAGGCTGTCAGCCTTGGAATGCGATGACAGCTTTTCATAAACCGGGATTATGTAACTTCCTTTTATTCCGTCAAGCCGGATCAAATAGCTTTTACCTGTGCCATTTGCGTTGATAAAATCGGGCGTGGAGACAATTTTTTCCGGATCATGGAAAGACGTAAAAAAAGTGCAGTCAGGACGGTCTTGGTGTTCCGATACGTAATATTTGTCCGTGGGAACTACACACCCAGCATATGCATCTTCAAATTTGACAACCAGATAACGCCCGTCATTATCCTGAAAGACATATTTAGCCAGCCAAAAAGCGTTACTTTTCCCTTTACGCACATCCCCATAAGAGCGCCCCGTTTCCTTCAAAGTGCTTATTACCGCTTTCTCCAGTGTGTCCGAGAGTACCTGAGATGCCTGAGCGGGGGTGGAAGCAAGTGCTAAAGGAACCCATGCCAGAATTCCATCTTTAAGCCAGTCTTCAGGCCCTAAACCCACAGAAACAAATTCCATCAGGGGGGTTAAAGACACCGAACCCTCGTTAAACCCGTTAGCTTTAACCACAGGAAATGACAAATCAAAGTCGGTACGAGTGAAAAGCAACTTTGCATTGGGGCTGACCTGAGCATCATAATACGGGGTCATACCCGATGCATTATTGATATTCCACGCGAGGCTATGATCACTTTTATAAGTGTATTTTTGGTTCGAAATATCACGGACCTTTGTACAGCCAGAAAGCAGTAATAACAAAGTCAAGGTAACCAGATATCCAGGTAAACGACTAATCATTTCTATCTCCATATAATCCATCACATGAATTCTGTTATCGGCGGCTATTTAGAAATATTTAGCTTGAGCTAATTGAGAATTAGTGCGTTTTACTGGGCTTCTTTCCTAAAGAGAAAAACTGGCACTGGAGAGAAATTCAGCCTCTTTTTGTCATACAGCAGCCTGACTTGGAGGCACATTCCGCATAGAGCGATGAACGGATGTTATTCGTTTTTTTGTTGTTCGTAATCCAGCAAGTATTTATCTAAAGGATAAGCAGTGCCAAAAGAGTGAATTTCTCCATTATCTTTATCAATTATGAACGGTGCATTTCCCGCCAACTGAGCAGAAAAATCACCCGTTTCCAGATACTCTTTCGATTGATAACAATAGAACCAGCCTTCTGATAAGCGGCCATGAAGTGTAATGACGACTGGAATGTCAAAGCCTTTAAGATAATCCAAAGCTTTGTCCATCGCATTTTGATAAGTAATCATTATTTCATTCTCAATCAATAACGTCATGTGAACTAGCGGGTTTGACCAGCTCCCGACAAACTAACATAGCACGATTTATGTAACGTCCGCTTCTTACACAGAGCAGACCTACGTACTGCAAGGTCCGGTCCCCTATGAGCAAAAAGCGGAGATCGCAGGGTTTCTATAATTGATATAGGCTTGCAATGCAACACAGTCGCGTATTTTTCCACTGGGATTAGTAAATATGCATAACTCTCACGCTGGATCATCACAAATATATCAGTCAGGGCATACTTAACTCTATGTTTTCATGAGAAAATTAGCTCCGCACTTATCGTGAAGTACTAAAGCAGAGATTTCAGATAGTTTGGTGCTTAATTTTTTAAATTCAGCAGGTAACTTCATGATAAGAAGAGTGGATCACGTCGGTTTTTCAGTTAAAAACATTGAAGAGTCATTATTCTTCTGGACTTATATTCTTGGAGGGGAGTTATTACGCGAAGGGAAAATGTCCGGGCCCATCATTGATGAAGTCACAGGCGCAAGGGGGGCTGATGTACGAATGGCGTTGCTTGAGCTGGCTGGCATCAAAATTGAATTACTGCAATACGATAACATTAAACAGCCAGAAGAACCCTCAGCACCCTACATCCCCGGCTATGCTCACCTTGCGTTTATAGTTGAGGATCTGGATACGCTCTTGCGCAAAGTATCAGAGTATGGCTGGAAAACACCAGGTAAAGCTCAGACAATCTTATCAGGTCCCATGCAGGGAACCAGAGTAATTTATTTACAAAGTCCCGATGGACAGACGCTGGAGTTGATGGAGCACGGTCAATGAAGTCCACCTGGCATAGCCTGTTATCGGCTTATTTGAAACATTGATCTTTGCAATGTCCGCTTCTGGCACAATACGGGCTCACATCAAGACCGGCGGGTTGCCCTGGCGCAAACCCTCTTCTTATTAAGTGTGAGTGTTCGCCAGGCCTCTTTCTATCGACCTACATTCCCAGACTGGCCAGCAGGTCATCCACATCATCCTGACTGGCAGGCGTTTCTGATGCGGAAGCAGGCTTAGAAGGCGCATTACGTTCGGCGCTGCTATGTGAGCCTGCGTTATCACGGATGACCTGTATCAGTTGCTGCTCCGCCTGGTTCAGCACGGCCATCATCGCCTGCACAATTTGTCCTGTGAGATCCTGGAACCCCTGCGACATCATTATTGCGTGCAGTTGCTGTTGTGTCAGACCCGTGACACGAGGGACGTCATTCAGCAAGGCAACGGTATCTGTAGCTAATGCCTGGGTCTGTTCTTTGTCTGACAGCGTCCCGGAAGTGGCATCCCAGCGTTGTGTGAGTTTCTCCGCTTTTTCTCCCAGCTCAGTTTGCAGCGGCTGCGTGATTTCCACGCTGTTGATTACGCCCTCTGCTGCTTCGCGGGTCATTGTGACGACATAACCCAGCCTTTCACGGGCGTTGGGAATGCTTCCCGCCACATCGGCAATGGTTTTATCAAGCCCCAGTTGTTGCAGACTGTCGCGAAGCTGCCGCAGGATGTGGCCAGCACGCGCCGTAATTTCGCCAATTTCCTGATGCTTACTATGAATGTCGGATGGTGACATGGATGTTGTTTCCTGCGTACAGAGTGTCGATACCTGAGGTTATCGGCAGCTCTCGGCAGATTTTTAAATTTCCCTGGAATTTTTCCTCAAGTCAAAAGTGACATGATGACAATGAGGCGGTATTGGCTGAACGTCATCAGGCTGGTGGACGCGAGAAATAGTCCTGATTAAATCGTCAATGGGTAACATATCGTCCAGTTATAGTTGACCTTCGCCAATTTTAAATCCCCGGTAACATTGCCAAAATTAATGGCCTGGCGTTCAAAAATATACTGACGCAGAGAGGTGGGTAGAAAATCGGCGCCGTAGCGCAGAAGGGTGCTGTGCCAGAAAGGGGCGGGTAATGGGCTGCCACTGTGGCGCAGCTGCAATTCATTCTTCCATTGAGAATTCAAAACGCTTTCGCAGAAGGACTGGCGCATAGCGATTGCAGTACTGTCAGGGATTCCCGCCAGCAATAACTGGCTGGGCAACGCAACCAACCGAAGGTCTCGTATAACGATTCGCTTTGCATCGAATCCAGTCCAGATCTTCGTCAATTCTGCCACTTTTCCTGGCAGTGGCTCGTTTTCGTTCATGAACGGCAGAGTCAGGGGCAGGAAGGTAAAATGGAAACCCTCCGGGGGAAGAACATCAGCAAGTGGGTCATCTTTTGTGAGCTGCTGCAATTCACCAATAAGACGCGAGACATCCAGAGAAACAGGGGGCTGTATACCCGAGGCAAGAGCCAGCCTGACGGGATCGTAATAGTTTCCCTGTTTAATATCCCCAACTCCTGCATTTTTCGCCCAGATGGCGGTAGTGTTTTCGTTTATTGAACGATAGAGGTTTTGCAGACTCATCGATGACAGACCTTTTGGAATGAGAATGAATGCAGGCTTTTACCCTGCTATTTTTGAACGGTATTTTACGCTATTCAATTAATTATTAAGTGTTCACCTGCCTTTAAACGGACAATCAGGGGACAGATCAGGACAACATAAAGCGGACGCATAGAATCCATCCACTCTCTCTGATATTGATGACGCTAAAGCACGTCTGTTGAGGGAGAAAAGATGAATTTTTTTAGCAGTAAAGAATTTACTGGCTCAAGAGCATGGGACTCACTGCATATTGCCAGCTTTGATAATGTCAGTGTGAAACTTCACTGGACCGATCAGCCTTACAAGTGGCACATCAACGACGGACAGGAAGTTTTTGCTGTCATGGAGGGATGCGTTGAAATGCAATATAAGGAACAGGGCGAAGTTAAAAGCCGTGTTCTCAACGCCGGAGATATCTTTTACGCCAGTGAAGGAACCGAGCATATCGCGCGCCCACAGGGCGCCGCACGCGTGCTGGTTATTGAAAAAGAGGGCTCGGTTTAATCAGAGTGTTTATTTATCGGGTCAGGCCTGATAATCCGTGACGAAACGGGATATCTCCTCTCCCAGACTAAGCAGAAATGATTCGCGTGAAGGGTGGGTATCTATTATGTGCGGCGGCAGCGTGTTCATAAAAGTAAAATGGCCCGCATCCTTAACCACGCAAACATCAATTACCGTTTCTGATTCTGATTGCATAAACAGCGCCTGCGACGGCGGTGTCAGAGCGTCCTTTGCGCCTGTCCAGATCTTCACCGGCACATTGAGGGATGCGAGTGCCGAGGGGGCTTTAAAAAAGTCCGCCGCAGGCGCTAACAGGAACAGTTGATTTAAAACCTGACCGCCTGCAAACGTCACCTTCTCTCCGGCTCGGGTCCACGCCTCCGCGCCGACATGCATCAACAGAATCACGGTGCCGAGGGAATGCCCGACACCGGCAATCGATTCATAATCATGACCAAAATTATCCAGAGCGAGGGCATGCCTCTGGCTACGATCCAGCAGGTCAATCTTTGAGGGTGTGGGTGAGGTCAACCGATCAAAATGCGGTGCGATCACCGCAATACCATTCCGGTTAAAGGTCTGCAAGAGCGCCAGATGACGCAATGGACTTCCTCCAGCACCGGCTGCGAAAAGGATGCATTGCCTGGCCTCTTTCGCCCTTAATAGCGTGACCTCGAAATCCTTGCCGGCATGCTGGATGACCGCGGTTTCCACCTTCTCGCTATAAATCATAAAGCCGACTCCCTGCTGAAACATGAGTCCCGTGATACTAACCCATCGCGTGTGAAACGATAGTTTTTGCCCACTCCGGAACCCGGCCTTGCAGCTTTGCTGCGCTTACTGCGACGCCTCTGCCAGTAATGCCGCCTGCACAGCAGGGCGCGCGTTGATCCTCGTCCGATAAGCCACCAGCGCTGGCCAGCGCGCCAGTTCAATGTTGAAGAATTTGCACCAGCCCAGCACGGTGTACAGATAGGCATCAGCAACGCCGAACGACGTCCCCATCAGAAAGGCATTATCGGACAGCGAAGTCTGCAGATAATCGAACCGCCGGAACAGCTTCTCGCGAAAAATCGTCAGAACATTGTCGGGCAGGGACGTGTTAAACAGCAGCGCAGACCCCGCATGAATTTCACTGGTAATAAAGTTAAGCCACTCCTGCAGACGAACCCTCTCCCAGCTTCCTGCTGGCGGTGCCAGCTTGCTTTCTGGTTTCAGGTCAGCGAGATACTGCACAATCGATGGCCCTTCTGTCAGTATCTGCCCGTCATCCAGTTCCAGCGCAGCGACATAGCCTTTGGGATTGATAGAGCGAAAGTCATGCCCGTCAGCGGTGAGCTTGCTCCTGTTGTCCACTTTAACCAGCTCAAACGCTATTGCCAGTTCGCGCAGCACGATGTGGGGCGAAAGCGAACAGGTATCCGGGGCGTAGTAGAGTTTCATCTTTTCTCCGATAACATTGAAAGCGGGTAGCGTGTGTTGTGTCTGAATACACTGTGCTCAGTCTGACTGTTGATGTAAAATTAATGTTTAATAAATTAACTATAAGCCTGGCTACTGATGACTGTGATGAATCTTCAACACTGGCGCCTGCTGGTGGCGGTGGCTGATGCCAGTAACATCTCGCGCGGCGCTGAAGCGACGGGCATGACCCAATCTGCTGCCAGTCAGGCGATTGCCCATTTAGAGTCCTCGCTGGGGTTCCCGTTGTTCGTGCGGGAGCGTCGTCACATCGGTATAACCGCCCTGGGTGAGCAGGTGATTGAACATGCCCGAATGATGGTGGCGCAGCTCAATGCTATTCGCGAACTGGCTGATGCGCACAGGGGTTTAAAAGGTGAACGTATCCGGCTTGCCAGCTTCCCCTCGGTCACTTCTACACTTTTGCCTGGCCTGCTGCGGAGCTTTAAGCGTCTGCATCCGGACATGGATGTGGTGGTGCTTGAAGGGACTGATGAGGAAGTGGAGGCGTGGCTGGCAGCAGACACCGTTGAGCTTGGGGTGGTGATGAACCCCGCGCCCGGACGTGCTGACGTGATATTAGGACAGGACGCCTGGGTTGCGGTGATGCCTGCCAGCTCTTCGCAGGCTAGCGCGAACGGCATAACTCTGCAGGAATTGGCAGACCAGCCCTTTGTGCTTGCGACAGGCGGCTGCGTGGTGAATGGGAGAAGCCTGATCGAACAGGCGGGCCATCAGCTTACCGACGTGCGGGTAAAAGTCCGCGACTGGATCAGTGCCTGCTTGCTGGTGCGAGAAGGGATGGGGGTTGCACTGGTGCCGGAATCTGCCCTGCCAGCGGAGCTGCGCGGCCTGACCGTGCTGCCGGTAATCCCTGCGGTGCACCGTGAGTTCGGGCTGGTCTGTTCACGCGCCGGAAAAGCTTCTGATGCCACGCAGATACTCCTGAAAGGCGTGCGAAAAGGGCAGGGACACCAGGTGGGATGCTGACCAGGCAGAACAATCGACATCGCTCAGAATTCGCGTAACGGGTCGAAAAGCGGGTAAAGCCGGGTTTGATTCACAAGTAAAGCGCCTTGCTCGCCCAGCTCCCGCTTCCTTTCAGCAGCATTTAATCCCCCGTATTGTAAGGTGTTTTATCGCGGACCCAACGCATGCGATCTTTGCAGTCTTTCAGGAAGGTTTCAGCACTCTCCGGGAAGATGGACCAGGTTCATGGCTTGCCCGCTTCGCTGGCCGTTGCCTTTTCTGCCTCATTCAGCAGTGTACTGTAAGCATCAATCGCTTTTGTCATTCCGGCCACGTCGGGATCGGGTGAGGTAAACAGGATAGCCAGGCAGCACAAGGGCAGTCACCGTCATCCTGGCACTGCTTGCGCTTTTAAACACGATCGTTCCTTTCTTTATGTGGTCAGAAATACAGATGTGGCCAGAAATACAGACTGGAAATGGATATTTGCATTGGCTCCCTTATCAGCTGCGATAAGGGAGCCGATGACAAACGGCTTATGCGCTTTGCGACGCTTCGGCCGATTCTTCTTTCATTAACGCCCTGACTGTCTGATGGCGATGCCAGTAAAGGCCGAGAGTATTTTTAAAGGCTTCAATCTCTTTCTTCAGACCGGGTAAGGGGATCTCACTGCGCTTTTTACCTTTAGCGTTCGGCTGCTCATGCTGTAGGTAGAGCTTATCCCGGCCGAAATTACGAGTGACATTGATGTTTTTTACGCTATCCCACTCCAGCAGTTCGGCGGTTTTCGGTGACACGATGCCCTGCCAGGTGATGACAATCTGCGAACCATCTTTAAGCGTGTAAGGCACATTGGGGAAATGCTTCAGCACCAGCGCGGTTTCCATCTCACCCTCAGGCTGATAACGCCAGGCCAGGCTTTCCTCATGCACTGAAGAGAAGTCGCGTTCATATTTTTGCCACAACTGCTGTTCGATCTCGTTGGCAACCGGCATCAGATCAACCCAGCTCTCGGCTGGGAAATCGGCGGCGACCGCTGCATAGTCGGCTTCGTCGATGTTGTATCCGACGTTGCGCATCCTTTCTGCCAGCGGCGGGTGTGAGTCAAATGGGTGCGGCACATTCTGTTCGCGGACAACGCTGATAAAGTCCGGAGACGCGACATGCTCAGGCAGACCGGCAGCGATAGCTTTACTGATCCCCAGTTCATTTTCATGCAGCGTCCGGTTATTAAAGAAGTTTCGCTCAACTTCACTGCGGTAACTGGCATAGGCGGATACTTTGATCAGCGATTCGATAATCGCGGCGGGGGAGACCAGCGTTGAGGCATTGCGATCCGCCACAAACTCACGTTCACGGCTGTTGCGCTGCCATGCCAGCTCAAACAGCATGCGATAGAGGTAGAGCGGATAGTACACGATCAGTGTTGCCAGATTCTGACCCATCAGTTGCATGTAGAGGTCAAAGCGATGCAGCTTCGGTCCCAGCAGTGCGCCGGAAGCGGTGTCACCTTCATGCAGGTGTGTCAGCTCATGGACCATCACGCCATCAGCCTGCGCAACGGTGAGCTGACGCAGTAGCGGAATGCTGACATAGAGTTTACGACCGGTAAGCGGGTGTCCGTTTACGCTGAGTGGGGCTTCCGTCACGTAAAAGTTGGTATCGATGCCCGCAACGATATGATCGGGGGGCGTGGTGCCTACTCTGGCCGCCAGCATATCAATCTGTGACCAGAGTGCCGGAGCGGCTTCGCGGGTCACGACTTCACCTTCAATACTCTCTTCCGGCGGGAGTTTTTTGAAGATGCCTTTAATCATGTAATACATGCCGGCCAGCACCAGCAGGCCTACGGCCATCACCAGCTTTGGATAGTAGGTTTGCGTGAAGAAAGCGGTACCCCAGAATGAGAGCCAGACCAGCATGCCGCCCTGAACCATAACTTCCAGTGAACAGGCCAGCATCAGGAACCTGCGGGCCAGCGCCAGACTGATCACCTGTCCCTGGCGGCTTTTAAAAGCCAGCGCACTGAACAATAGCACCATTAGCAGGACAACGCCGCTGCCGATCAGCGTCCAGAAAGCCACTTTATCCATCATGTAGAACTGCCACAACTCGGATTGCGGTGCGCAGACGGCGTTTTTGTAATCCTGCAGATTTTCGTCGACCGGGCCGCAGACGCTGGATGGCGGGTTCTGCTGCAAAAAAGTCTGCAGTTTGCCGGTATCCTGATGTTGCTCCTGCGCATCGTTCATAAAGAACTGGGTGTACTGCTGATCGAGTTGCGCATTGCCGTATTCAGCAAAAACCAGAGTAATAACAGGTACCAGAAACAGTGTGAACAGCAGCCAGAGAAATACCTTCAGATAACCCTTTTTCAATTCCGTTAATGATTTCAAAATAATAACATCCTATATGTCAGTGAAAGGGAGAAGCTGCTGACATCAGGAAATTCTCAACAAGAACATCCTGGCCCCGACTATGCCGTGCGGGACACGTAAGCGCTTCAGAGAGAGTGTAATGAGTGCAAGGAGATTATAATCCAGTCTGAACTCATTTTGAAAAGCCCGGAAAATATTCCTGGATGTTTTTCATTGCCAGTTCACTATTCTTCGGGCGACTCACGTTTGCTCAGGTATAACACCGATAATTTGAGTTAAAGTTTATTATTTATTTTGGTCAGGCTCCGCCATGAAGTTTAAAAAGCTGCCTTCCTGCTGACGCTATACCAGATTGTATATTTTGCCAGTTGCGCTGAAAAAATTACCAGCGCATCCCTTTAAAAGGGTTCCAGCCGTTATCGCCTTTTCTCTCTTTCAGGTAATAATTGTAATTCGTACTCATGCCGTACAATGCATTAAAGCCATAGGCCAGGCCGCCCTGAAGATACCGTGGGAACTCGATGCCCGCTATCGCTAAGGCGATGATCAAAATAATATAAACAGCCATCATAATTAAAATCAGCATGATGTTCTTCTTCCACAGGCCGAGTACAAACAGATAAATCGGGCCAAAAACGAAGGCAATTAAATTCATGTTCACTCTCAATTTTTGCCTGAAAGGCAGTTGCTTCAGTGCGTGTCTGAAGCCGGGTGAACTGGGAGCACCATGACGGTCGAAAAAATCAAAGCGGGCCTGCCACTTCGCACTGTATTCTTTAGAACTGTTCTCTTTGCCATTATTTTCAGTGAGTTGTTCCATGTGAACCTCCATGCTTTACACAAAATCTGACGATCACCATACTGTTTCATCCGGATGACAGCGGCATAAATGTCTCCCACCGAAACAGCCGATGAAAATGTTAAAAACAGCGGTTTCACAGCCGCGATTCATTCAAACTAAAATAATAGCGCAGTGCAACAAACAGCAGTGCCGCATCCGGCGAGCAATATTAATGGCACACTGGATCCGGGATAAGCAACAACCTCAGGAAATAATCCTGGCGGCATCAGGCGTTTTATAACGAATCGGGCTGATATGCCCTGAACGGGGCAGGGAGAATATTAGCACCAAAGAAAATATCGCTACAATGATAAAAATATGTTAATTTCCAGAAAATAATTTCTCGTTCCTCACCCATCTATAGGATATAAATATGATCGCCTGGAGCGGAGTCGGGTTTTTTGTCGCACTATTAATTTGTGCTGCTTATCTGCTGTGTAAATGGGTGCTGGATTTTTATTACTACGATGGTTTTTTTGTCGCGCATTTATGGGCGACAGGCGCAACGCTCATCGTTGCTGCCCTCTTTTGTGCGCTCTTCGTCTGGGCGATCCGGCAGGAAAAATGGCTGGACTCCATCGCAACGGCGACCAAAAGTGAGCCGATGATGGCCCCCGAAAAAACCCACAACTTCTTTTTTATCCCCGTTCTTTACTGGCCGATAATTTTGTTATTGCTCGGTTCAGGGATCTGTATTTACGACCTGACCCGATAATGCCTCTGCCTCGCCGACACCCGATTCGGTGTCAGTGAAATGGAAATAGCTACTACACGAAGGAGTTCACGGTGAAATTACGTCAATCATTAAACATTATGGGTGCGCTCTGCCTGACGGCTGCACTTGGCAGCACCCCGATGATCGCATCAGCAGCCGAAGCGAAAACAGCACAGGCTGCAAACACGCAGAATCAGACGATCTCGTTGCTGGATGGCAAACAGACTTTCAAACTGCAGGGTTATGAAAAGCAGCCTGTTCCAGGCGGTGGACCCGGAACAATGTATGTAAACAAGCAGGAAAAACGCGTGTTGATCATTGGCGAAGAGGAGATCCCGCTGATTGCGCGCAGTGGCAGTGACGCTGATTTTCTTGAAGGCGGGAAGTCTATCAAAGACAAGCAGAAGCAGGCGTCACCTTCTTATACGGTGATCAGTGAGAAAACTGAGAATGATAATGGTCTGCCCGTTTATCACGTTGAAGCCACTGACAAAATGGGGGGTAATGATGTTCAACAGGCGACGCTGCTGGCGGTTGCCAACAAGAAATTCTCCGTTATTCAGGTGGTCTCAAATCACAAAGATAAAGCTGGCCACCTGAAAGCGGTTAATAACATTCTTGGTAAATAAGCCGGGACAGCGGGTCAGTAAGAGAAGGGATTGCGGGTGAGTCATGCGTTTACTCAGCCGGTAATGCCTTCTCTGTACCCGGTTTTTTCCAGTCCTTAGAACATAAAAGGCCGTTTCCGGCCTCTCGTTATCTCCCCCTGATACTCACTTCAGGCCGCACGCACCTGAGGCATTTCAATATCTGTACTGATGCGTGCGCCCTCGGCATCAAATACCATGCAGTGATGCGGATGGAAAGAAGGACGCAGCGTCTGGTAAGGGCGAAAATGCACATCACCTGGCAGCAGCATTTTGAAGCCGTCGTGGCCGTGGCTCTGACCAAACAGATAGGTGTTGTTGCCGAGTCGCTCAACCACCTCACAGTGGAAGTCGATGTTCAGTGGCGCATCGCCGTTGATCTGTAACTGTTCCGGCCGGATACCCAGCGTGATCTCATCACCGGGCTGCAGCTGACGGATTGGTGAGGGGAGTTGCAGCCGGTGTTCGCCGTCATTAATCAGGGCGACCAGCCCGGAGGGGCCACATTGTTCCACGCGCGCGGGCAGGAAATTCATCTTAGGTGATCCAATAAAGCCCGCGACAAAGCGGTTAATGGGATTGTAGTAGAGTTCCATGGGCGAACCGACCTGTTCCACCTTGCCGTAATTCATCACCACAATCTTATCGGCCAGCGTCATCGCCTCCGTCTGATCATGTGTCACATAGACCATGGTGGTTTTCAGCTCCTGATGCAGCTTAGCAATGTGCAGCCGCATATCGACACGCAGTTCCGCATCCAGGTTCGACAAGGGTTCATCAAACATGAATACGCGGGGATTACGGACAATAGCGCGGCCAATCGCAACACGCTGACGCTGCCCGCCAGAAAGTTGTTTAGGTTTACGATCCAGCAGATGCGCCAGCTGCAGCGTCTTCGCCACCATCTCGACCTGATGCTGAATCTGCGCCTTTGGCAGACCGTTTACTTTCAGACCGTAGCCGATATTCTCCGCCACCGTCATATGGGGATAGAGCGCGTAACTCTGAAACACCATCGCCACGCCGCGGTGCGAGGGTGCGACATCATTCATCACCTCATCGCCAATCAAAATCTCGCCTTCACTGATCTCTTCCAGACCGGCAATCAGCCTCAGCAGCGTGGATTTACCGCAGCCTGATGGACCGACAAAGACGGCAAATTCACCGGCCTCAATATCGAGCGCAATATTTTTCAGCGTTTCTGTTTTACCAAAGCGTTTGGTGACGTTTCTCAATCTGATACTGGACATGCTAATCCTCACAACAAGATGTCTGTCGGCTAAAATGTATGACGTATAACAGTTGATCATTTTTCACGTCAGCCCTGATGGTGCCTGTGCTGACTATAACGTTCAGCCAGAGTGCACCCTATCGCTGTTTTTGATTTCTGTAATACCGATCACACATTGGTGCAAACGGGCTGGAGCGCAGCACCTGTTCCGCGTAGCTTATGGCTCAAATGCGATACGTTATTCACTCTTCACATGCCTGATAAATCCTTATTCAGCGTGTGTCTGAAAAAAGAACAACAGCAAATGACAGCTAAAAATGTCATACCTTCACACGAGGCCAGCAATGAAAATTAAAATCAGCGTTACGCTACTCCTGTCAGCATTGATGCTTAATCAATCCGTCTGGGCCGCTCAGCAACTTACCGTCTGGGAAGACATTAAAAAATCAGACGGCATTAAAACGGCGATCGCCGATTTTCAGAAACAGTTTGGCGTTGAAGTGAAAGTACAGGAGATGCCGTTTGCACAGCAGATCGAAAAGCTGCGCCTGGATGGTCCGGCGGGCATCGGACCCGATGTGCTGGTGATCCCCAACGACCAGCTTGGCAGCGCAGTCGTGCAGGGCCTTCTGGCACCACTGAAAATCGACATGGCAGAACAGAGCGCCTACAACCCGTCAGCGATGGCGGCTTTTACTCAGAACAACGTGGTCTATGGTGTCCCCAAGGCGGTTGAAACGCTGGTGCTGATCTACAACAAAGATCTGCTGCCTGCGCCGCTGAAAACCCTGGATGAGTATCGCGTGTTCTCGCAGAAGCAGCGCGAGGCAAAACAGTATGGCCTGCTCGCGAAGTTTGACCAGATTTACTACAGCTGGGGCGTGATGGCGCCAATGGGTTCTTACATCTTTGGCAAAGACGCTAAAGGCGCGGTTAACACCAAAGATATCGGACTGAACACGCCAGGCAGCGTGGAGGCGGTGACTTACCTCAAGCGCTTCTTCAGCGAAGGATTGCTGCCAGGCGGCATCATGGGCGACAACGGCCTGAACGCTATCGACTCCCTGTTTACCGAGAAGAAAGCGGCGGCGGTGATTAACGGGCCATGGGCGTTCCAGCCCTATCAGGCTGCCGGTATCAACTATGGCGTGGCACCGCTGCCATTACTGCCCAACGGCAAGCCAATGAGCTCCTTCCTGGGTGTAAAAGGCTATGTGGTGTCCACCTGGAGTAAAGATCAGGCACTGGCGCAGAAATTCCTCACCTTTATTAACCAGCCGCAGTATGTGAAAGAGCGCTATCAGAAAACACAGGAGATCCCGCCCGTTACAGCATTGATGAACGATCCGATTATTAAAAATGATGAGAAGGCCAATGCAGTCGCAGTGCAGGCAGCACGTGCGTCAGCCATGCCAGGCGTACCAGAGATGCAGGAAGTGTGGGGGCCGGCCAATGCGGCGCTGGAGCTGAGCGTTTCCGGCAAGCAGGAGCCAAAAGCGGCGCTGGATAACGCGGTGAAGCAGATCACCATGCAGATTGAAGCGATGCAGGCCAGCAACCAGTAATGCGGGTTCGCGGGATAACCGTACAGGATAAGGATCAGAGTGTGGCTATATCTTCCGATGAACATCTGGTGACGGCTAAGCCGCCGCGTCGTCATGCGACCACCGGTGCGCTGCTGGCACTGCTGCCTGGCTTTGGCCAGTTTTACCACCGCCAGTGGGCGAAAGGGTTGTGCTTTCTGATTCTGCTCAGCAGCTTTACCGGCGTCTTCCACGATTTTCTGCGTGAAGGATTCTGGGGGCTGTATACGCTGGGTGAATCAGTTCCGCGCGATAACTCCATTTTCCTGCTGGCTGAGGGGATTATCAGCGTGCTGATTGCCGCTTTCGGCGTCGCGGTATGGGGCGTGTCCGTGCGCGATGCGTGGGTCAATGGCGCCAGACGCGACAGGGGCCAGCAGCTTAACAGCGTGCGACAGCAGTACCAGTTACTGCTGCGTGACGGCTTCCCATATCTGATGATTTCGCCGGGCTTTATTCTGCTGGTATTCGTGGTGGTGTTTCCGATTCTGTTTGGTTTCGCCATCGCCTTCACCAACTACAACCTCTATCACACGCCCCCGGCGAAGCTGGTGGACTGGGTGGGGTTCAAAAACTTCATCAACATTTTCACACTGTCGATCTGGCGCTCCACGTTCTTTGACGTGCTGCAATGGACGGTGGTCTGGACGTTGCTGGCGACGACGCTGCAGTGCACCGTGGGCGTGATGCTGGCGATTCTGGTGAATCAGAAAGACCTGCGCTTTAAGCCGCTGATCCGCACCATCTTTATCCTGCCCTGGGCGGTACCGGGCTTTGTCACCATTCTGGTGTTTGCCGGGATGTTCAACGACAGCTTTGGGGTGATCAACAACGCGATTCTCGACTTCTTTGGTGTCGCGCCTAAAGCCTGGATGACCGATCCGTTCTGGACCAAAACGGCGCTGATCATGATGCAGACCTGGCTGGGCTTCCCGTTTGTCTTTGCCATGACAACCGGCGTCCTGCAGGCGATCCCGGATGATCTTTATGAGGCCGCCATCATGGACGGCGCAAGTGCCTGGACACGGCTGAAAACCATCACGCTGCCGCTGGTGCTCTACGCCATTGCGCCGATCATCATCACGCAATACACCTTCAACTTTAATAATTTCAACATCATCTATCTGTTTAACAACGGTGGTCCTGCCGTGGCGGGGTCGAATGCCGGCGGAACCGATATCCTGGTGTCATGGATTTACAAGCTCACCATGTCGTCGTCGCAATATGCGATTGCCGCCACTATCACCATTTTGCTGTCGATTTTCGTGGTAGGTCTGGCGCTGTGGCAGTTCCGCGCGACCCGGTCGTTCAAACAAGATGAGATGGCGTAAGGAAGCAAGTATGGCGAAGTCCGGCAGTATTAAACGCGAAAGGTGGATACGCCTGTCGCTGACCTGGCTGGTGGTGCTGGCCGTCTCGACCATCATTATTTATCCGCTGGTCTGGACGGTGGGGGCATCACTGAATGCAGGTAACAGCCTGCTCAGCAGTTCGATCATTCCGGAGAATGCGTCGCTGCAGCACTACCGCGACCTGTTCAATGGCACGGTGCCGTATATGACGTGGTACTGGAACTCGATGAAAATCAGTTTTCTGACCATGGTGCTGACGCTGATCAGCGTCAGCTGCACCGCCTACGCCTTTTCCCGTTTTCGGTTTAAGGGGCGGCAGAACGGCCTGATGCTGTTTCTGCTGCTGCAGATGATCCCGCAGTTTTCGGCGCTCATCGCAATTTTCGTCTTGTCGCAGCTGCTGGGATTAATCAACAGCCATCTGGCGCTGGTGTTGATCTACGTCGGCGGGATGATCCCGATGAACACCTATCTGATGAAGGGTTATCTCGACTCGATTCCCAAAGATCTGGATGAGTCGGCGCGCATGGACGGGGCGGGTAATTTCCGCATCTTCGTGGAGATCATCATGCCACTGTCGAAGCCGATTCTGGCGGTGGTGGCGCTGTTCTCTTTCACCGGGCCGCTGGGAGATTTTATTCTCTCAAGCACCATTCTGCGTACGCCGGAGCAGTTCACGCTGCCCATTGGCCTCTATAACCTGGTGTCACAAAAAATGGGTGCCAGTTACACCACTTATGCAGCTGGCGCGGTGCTAATTGCCGTGCCGGTCGCGGTGTTCTATCTGGCCCTGCAGAAATACTTCGTTTCCGGCCTCGCCTCAGGCAGTACTAAAGGATAAATCATGACGCCAAAAACATTGATACTCGCCCTGGCACTGGCCTGGGCGACACCGCTGCTCGCCGCCGATCAGCCTGTCATCGCCTCTGCCGGGCCATGGCCAGCCGATTTTATCAAGGGAGCGGATATCTCATCGCTGGCTGAGCTGGAGAAACAGGGCGCGAAATTTTACAACGCGAACAACCAGCAGCAGGACGCCATCGCCATTCTGAAAGCCAATGGTATCAACACCATCCGGTTGCGACTGTGGGTCGATCCCACCGACGGCAGCGGTCACACCTACGGCGGTGGCGGCAACGATCTGGCGACCACGCTGGCGCTGGCGAAGCGGGTTAAAGCGGCGGGAATGAAGCTGCTGCTCGATATTCACTACAGTGATTTCTGGACCGATCCTGGCAAGCAGTTCAAGCCCAAAGCCTGGCAATCGCTGACCTTTCCGCAGCTGGAAACCCAGGTGCATGACTACACGCGCGACACCATCGCCCGCTTTAAAGCGGAAGGTGTAATGCCGGATATCGTGCAGATTGGTAACGAACTCAATGGTGGCATGCTCTGGCCAGAAGGTAAGAGCTGGGGCCAGAACGGCGGCGAGTTTGATCGGCTGGCGGGTTTGCTGAAGGCCGGTATCAGCGGTTTGCGCGAGAACCTCAGCGATCCGCATCAGGTGAAGATCATGCTGCATCTGGCCGAGGGCACGAAAAATGACACTTTCCGCTGGTGGTTCGATGAAATCGTTAAGCGTAATGTCCCGTTCGATGTGATTGGTCTGTCGATGTACACCTACTGGAACGGTCCCATCAGCGCCCTGAAAGCCAACATGGATGATATCTCCCGGCGCTACGACAAGGACGTCATGGTGGTGGAGGCCGCTTACGGCTATACGCTGGAAAACTGTGACAATGCTGAAAACAGCTTCCAGGCCAAAGAGGAGAAAGCAGGTGGCTACCCCGGCAGCGTCGCGGGTCAGGCGGCATACCTGCATGACCTGATTAAGGCGGTGCTGGCGGTGCCGGACCATCGCGGCAAGGGCGTGGTCTATTGGGAGCCCGCGTGGATCCCCGCACCAGGCAATACCTGGGCTACACCTGCTGGCATGAAATATATCCACGACGAATGGAAACAGGGAAACGCCCGCGAAAACCAGGCGCTGTTTGACTGTCACGGCAAGGCACTGCCTTCGCTGCAGGTTTTTCATTAACGCTTAGCGCTAACGCTAATGTCTTCCTCTGAGGAACAGGTATGAATAAATTTCCCCCGCTCAGCGCCCGGGTTAACCGGCTGCTGCATGGTGCTGACTACAATCCGGAACAGTGGGCGCATCAGCCGGGTATCATTAGTGACGACGTTGAATTGATGAAGCAGGCGAACTGTAACGTCATGTCGGTGGGTATTTTCAGTTGGGCGAAGCTGGAGCCGGAAGAGGGCCGCTATGAATTTGGCTGGCTGGATGAGGTCATCGACACGCTGTGGCTGCAAGGCATTTCGGTGTTTCTTGCGACACCCAGCGGGGCACGTCCGGCCTGGATGTCGCAGGCCTATCCTGAGGTGCTGCGCACAGGGCGCGATCGCGTTCCGGCGTTGCATGGCGGCCGCCATAACCATTGCATGACCTCGCCGGTTTATCGTCAGAAAGTGCAGGCGATGAACAGCAGGCTGGCGGCGCGTTATGCGCACCATCCGGCGGTGATCGGCTGGCACATTTCCAATGAATATGGTGGTGAATGTCACTGCGATCGTTGTCAGGAGGCCTTTCGCGGCTGGCTGCAGCGCCGTTATGAGACGCTGGAGGCGCTGAATCTTGCCTGGTGGAGCGACTTCTGGAGTCACACGTACAGCGACTGGTCACAGATTGTTTCACCTGCGCCACAGGGTGAGATGTCTATTCATGGTCTGAATCTGGACTGGCGACGGTTTATGACCGATCAGGTCACAGACTTCTGCCGTGAGGAGATTAAACCACTCAAGCAGGCCAATCCCGATCTGCCTGCGACCACCAATTTTATGGAATATTTCTACGACTACAATTACTGGAAGCTGGCCCCTGCGCTCGATTTTATCTCCTGGGACAGCTATCCGATGTGGCATAACGAGAAAGATGAGACCACGCTCGCCTGCTATACCGCGATGTACCACGATTTGATGCGTACGCTAAAGCAGGGCAAGCCGTTTGTGCTGATGGAGTCGACACCGGGTGCGACCAACTGGCAGCCGACCAGCAAGTTAAAGAAGCCGGGTATGCATATTCTCTCTTCACTGCAGGCGGTTGCCCACGGCGCGGACGCGGTGCAATATTTCCAGTGGCGCAAGAGCCGGGGTTCGGTCGAGAAGTTTCATGGCGCAGTCATCGATCATGTCGGTCATCTGGATACGCGCACCGGTCGTGAAGTGAGTGAACTGGGCCGGATGCTGGCCGCTATGACGCCCGTAATGGGCAGCCGGGTCGAGGCGCGTGTTGCCATTATTTTCGACTGGGAAAGTCGCTGGGCGATGGACAACGCGCAGGGTCCGCGCAATCTGGGTCTGCATTACGAGCGCACGGTAAACGAGCATTATCGGGCGTTCTGGGAGCAGGGTGTTGCAGTAGATGTGATTAATGGCGACAGCGATTTCAGCGGTTACGATCTGGTGATTGCACCAATGCTCTATATGGTGCGCGACGGTTTCGCGGCGCGTGCAGAGCAGCATATTGAACGGGGCGGGCATTTCGTGGCCAGTTACTGGAGTGGCATCGTCAATGAGAGTGACCTTTGTTATCTCGGCGGTTTCCCGGGTCCATTGCGGCCGCTGCTCGGTATCTGGTCAGAAGAGATCGACAGCCTGACCGACGAGGAGTTTAACGGCGTGCGCGGTGTGCGCGGCAATGAACTGGGGTTGAGCGGCCCTTATCAGGCCAGAGAGCTTTGTGAACATATTCATCTGGAGGGTGCGACTGCGCTGGCCAGTTACGAGAGCGATTTTTATGCTGGCACCCCGGCGGTGACGATGAATCGCGTCGGTCAGGGCAAAGCCTGGTATATTGCATCGCGTAACGACCTGTCATTCCATCGGGATTTTTATGGCGCATTGATTAAGCAACTGGGTTTACCGCGTGCACTGGCGGGCGAGTTGCCGCCGGGCGTGGTGGTTCAGCGCCGAACTGACGGTGAGCAGGCGTTTCTGTTTGTGCAGAACTTTACCGCTCAGACGCAGCAACTGTCGTTGCCCGCCGGGCTGAGTGATTTGGTGGATGGCATGAGTGTTGGGGGATCGCTGACGCTGGGGCCGTGGGGGTGCAGAGTTTTAAGCGGACCTATGGCGCAGGGAGCGGTATAACCGGAGGCAGCAAGCGGTCAGGGGCAAATTTAGTGGCGGTGGCAGGCCGTTTGAGCACAGGTGCAGAGGACCAGCGCCTTGGGCAAAGACACAAAAGATGCCGCCCCTGTCCGCTCAACACAGGCTATTACGCACCTCATCCCTGAGGTGCGTCCGTTACCGGTCCAACGCGTTGCGTTGTTCAGAAACGCTCCCGGCGTTTTTGTCCATGGCCCGTGATGCTTTGCTACAGGCACTGGCTCCGATCGCTTATGGTTTTGGCGTTGCCTGTACCAAGGTCTGAATTTAACTGTTGATAGGGAGCCGGTTTTTTAGAGGCTGCTAACAGGATAGATGCAGGAAGCGTGTATATTCAGTGAGCGTTCCCAGGCATGTCCCCCGCGTTTTCATTAATCAGTCGTGAGTGGCGGGCCATTGCCCGCCTTTTTTATTATCTGAAGGAGAACAACATGTTGAGTCTGAAATCGTTTAAGCAATATTTCAGTCGGCAGCCGCTGACGGTGGAAGAGCTTGAGGTAGACAGCGCACTACTGGAGCGTCTGGTGAACTGTTTTGGCGGGCGTGAGAATATTCAGCAGGTTGACGCCTGTTTAACCCGGCTACGGGTAAAAGTAACGTCGCTGAAGGCAGTTGATACGGCGGGATTACAGAAAGCGGGGGCGATTGGCGTGGTGATCCTGGGGCATGAGGTGCATGCAATCTTTGGTAAGCAGTCTGACCAGTTGCGTCAGTTGCTGGAAGAACGTTTCTTTAAGCCAGAGCAATAAGCCGCTGCAAAAAAATGGATAACCGTCGCCGGTTATCCAAATAAGCCCCTGCATAAGAGCTTAACAATGATCACAATGAGGAGACTGCTCTGTTACCACCAGGCTTCGACCTGTACGCCGAAGTTCCAGGTGTTGTTACTGGTGTTATCTTTGAAGCTGTGTCCGTCTTCTGAATCATTCAGGTAAGAAGCAAACAGACGCAGCTCCGGACGAGACATAAATTCGGGGCCGGCTGCCAGTCCCAGCGCCAGCGTATATTTCTGTCCCGCCGCTTTATAGTCGCTGCCCACTTTATTCTCATCTTTCTGCCAGAAACTGCCGACTTCGCCGATACCACGGACATACTGTGTGAACTGATACTGTCCACGACCCACCAGCGACAGCAGCGTACTTTTGCTGGTCTGCGCGGTGATATCATCGGCTGAGCCCCAGGTGAAGACCTGATTCAGGGAGAATTTATCGGTAATCGGTAACAGGCCGGTATTGATCACGCGATAGCCGGTGGCATTGCTGGTATCGTTCCACATGTCATACCAGCCGCCGCCCTGCGAGATCATGTTTTGTGCCAGGCCTTTGTTGGCATACTGGAACACCAGTTTCTGATAGCCACCCCACATGTCCTGACTGATCTCACTGGTGAACATAACGCCGTTATCCGCGTCATACAGGCCACCATATTCTTTCTGTTTGTTCGTGGTGTTCGGCATGGCGTAGTCAACACCAAACTCGGTCCAGGCTCCGCTCCAGGGTTTCCAGCCGGCATAGCGAAGGTCGAGGTAGTTAATGTTGACGTCGTTATCGCCATCCACGCGGTAATCCACATCATTGGCGTCGCCACGAATCCACGCAAACGAGATAGCGCCCGGACCCAGGGTGTAGTTTTCGATACCGGCACCTGAACCGGAAATATTCCAGTATTTGGTATCAATGATGTGCAGATCGTGGCGCTGGTAGTAGCGTTTGCCGCCCCAGATCACGGCATCTTTGTCACCCGGCACCAGTCCTTTTATCTGCAGGTTCAGCTGACGCAAACCAAACTGCGCATCATCGCCGAAGGTGGTTTCGTTATCGTTTGAGCCGTCGGAGAACATGCTGACCATGGTGTCGACATAGAAACTCACGTCGTCCTTTTTGTAGACCTCGCTGCCTAGCTCAACCTCGCCATAGGTGTCAGCTTCGTTGCCAAGACGGCCAACCTTGTTTTTTTGATACTCTTCAATACCGCCATCCTGCGATACGCCCACGCCACCACGCAGATAGCCATGGAAATCAATGTTGTCGATAGCGGCATAGAGTGTCGGGGAGGTCAGGGCCGCAGCAAGCGCCACAGCAGCAGTACGTAACCTTGTTTCCATGTTATCCTCAATTTTTATTTGTAATACGTTCACATGACAGCGGCAGTAAACGCCTTTTGTCAGATTAGTGACAAATAAAATCGCGATAATGTGTGACGTACTGCAAATAAAGCAGCGATATTTGTAACGATTAGTGAATTGGATCACCAAATTTTACTATGTGAAGGTATTACTTTTACTTTTTATTCCCGCAATGTGACTGCGGCAGCCTGGCTGTCACAGCGGCTGTGATACCATGCCGACATCGGTCATCAGGGATGCGAATTATGAAATCAAAAAATGCCACCTTAGAGGATGTCGCCCGTCACGCTGGCGTGTCGTATCAGACGGTTTCACGGGTTTTGAATAAGTCGGCAAATGTCTCGGAATCAACGCGGCGCAAGGTGGAGCACTCAATTGAGACCCTGCGTTACGTGCCTAACAGACTGGCGCAGCAGCTGGTGGGTAAGCAGAGCACCACGCTTGGTCTGGTGACAACATCGCTCGCCCTGCATGCGCCATCTCAGGTGGCCGCCGCCGTTAAACGTTATGCCAATGCTGCGGACTATCAGGTACTGATTGCGATGATTGATGAGAACGTCAACCAAAGCCTGCAGGACTGTATCAATGAACTGAAGTCTCAGCGGGTAGATAAAGTCATTATCAACGTCCCGCTGGAGAGTGCTGACGCAGAACAGGTCATGGAGGAGAATCAGGACATACTCTGTCTGTTCCTGGATGTTGATCCCTACAGTTCGGTGTTTAACGTTTCGTTTAACCCGGCTGACGGCACTCGCGCCAGCGTCAAATATCTGTATGAGCAGGGGCATCGCGAATTCGCGCTGCTGGCCGGGCCTGAGCAGTCGGTCTCTGCCAATCTGCGGTTGAAGAGCTGGCTGGATACGCTGGAAAGTTATCGTCTGAAGCCGGTTAGTGTCAGCCACGGCAACTGGGATGCGCAGAGTGGTTATAACGGTGTATTGCAACTGTTGCGGGAAGCGCCGGAATTCAGCGCGCTGCTCGTGGGCAATGACCAGATGGCGCTGGGTGTGCTAAGCGCACTGCATCAGCGCGGCGTGGCGGTGCCGGGGCAAATTTCGGTGATTGGCTACGACGATACCTATGAAAGCGCCTTCTTCCATCCGGCGTTAACCACGGTATCGCTGGATCTGGATTTACAGGGTAAAGAAGCGGTGTCGCGTCTGTTGTTAGCCAGTGAAGAGGATGATCAGCGTTCCTCTTCCATCCTGCCAGCAAAACTGGTGGTGCGCAGTTCAACCGGTAGCGCCGGGCAGCAGCAGCGGGATTTAAAGCAGATTGCCGAACAGTTGCGGCTGATCGCCAGCCGGCTTGAGTGACCCGGCAATTCCTGAAGATAAAAAAGCATAAGAACGCACCGCTGCTATGCTCAGATCAGGATAATTATTCTGAATGTCGGACAGATTGCCCGATTATCTGATGCTGTCGTGACGTGCATTTTGATTCGCGCTAAGGCACTCCGATACATTCAGCCCGATTTCATTGGCTTCAGGGAGTGACATTATGCTGTGGCTCGAACAGGGACTTTACCTTCGGATTGAGGAGTTAGCGCATGGCCCCAGGCCGCTGCCGCTTTCGAGTGGTTTTACGCCCCAGACGGCTTATCGGGCGCTGGGCTGTTTTAACCCTTCCGAGACTTCAGATGCTTACTACATTCTTTCAAATGACCGCGATGAAATATGGTTTATCTGTAATCGTCATCTGAGAACCGTTTTTCTTGATGCCAGTAACACCGCATTTCGGGTAAAGATGCAGGAGCAAGCAGAGAGTCT
The DNA here is from genome assembly GCF_029222565.1 of Pantoea sp. Cr_R13. Taxonomy (NCBI): domain Bacteria; kingdom Pseudomonadati; phylum Pseudomonadota; class Gammaproteobacteria; order Enterobacterales; family Erwiniaceae; genus Pantoea; species Pantoea sp. Cr_R13. The sequence continues at coordinate 109,384 of NZ_JARHXL010000009.1, read as the reverse complement.
GCCGGTGCTCTCCACCGCGCCCGAGGGTCATAACATCTCTTTTGAACGCTCAGTCTGATTTTGCTGTGTGCGGACCATGACGCATCAGAAATATAAAAGCCGCCATTGCTGGCGGCCCTGATGACATCTGTAAAAGCGTGACCTGTAAATCTAAGGGTCGCGCTTTTTAATTTACCGTTGCCGACTTTATCGCCGGTCGCTGTGGCAGTACGACCATACAGGTGATAATGATCAGTGCCAGCGTCAGCGAGGCACCGTATCGACTCAGCGCCAGTCCACCTGCGGCAAGGGGTTTATCCAGAAAGTCGCCGACAACGGCACCTAAAGGTCGGGTCAGAATAAAGGCTGCCCAGAAAAGTGCTGTGCGGGAAAGTGACGTAAAGCGACTGGCAGCCCAGATAATAGCCAGTGCCCCAACAAACAGCAGGATCCCGCCATCGTAACCCAACCCTTCGGTGTCTGCCGTCCAGTCACCCAATGCTGTGCCCAGTGTTTGTGAGAACATAATGGTGACCCAGTAAAAGCACTCCGTGACCCCATTGTTTACTGAGCTTACTGCGACTGTGCCGCAGGTGATTTTCCACAGGAACAGAGAGAGAACCAGTAGTGTGCTCAGTAGCAGCGTGCCCCCTGGATAGCCAATGTTCAGCGAGCGATCGGCAAAGTCTGCCATCGTCGTGCCAACTGTGGTTGTGGCGACCACGGTGAACCAGTAAATCCATTTATTGAAGTTGTGACGGTTAATCTGCACCACCACCGCGACCAGGAAGATGATGGCAAATATCAGTGTCCCGGTCAGATAACCCAGATTCATCGACATGGTCACTGCATCACCACCGGTTTCACCCAGGGTTGTCGCTGCAATTTTGGTTAACCAGAAAGCCGCGGTGACGGCCGGAACTTTGCTTAGGGAGTGAGAGGCTGTGTTGTTATTTTGCATGAGGTCGTGCTCCGGAAAAGCCCAACATGGGCTAATATCGCAGGGATTCTATGAGATTAATCTTAAGAAAATGTTAAGCTGAAGGAATGAAAAATATTTCCCTAACAGGATTTTTAACGTGGCGTGAATCGGGAAGGGCGTTTTGAAATAAGACCTGAATTTCAGATGAAGCGCCCACATCACGATGTAATCACATGTTATTTTTTATCCGGACGGAAAGCTGGCTTTCGTGATTGGATGCGGGTAGTCAGACATGCGCAAATAAAACTCTCTTACAAATATCCATCTATAAGCAATAAAATTAAAGAATCACAGTGCCCAAACACAGTGTCTCAGATTACTTTCAATCTCTTGTTGTGAATGCCGTGAGGGCCAGCCAGAGTGACTAATCCTTGTTACAGGAGGAAAGGGACGGCGCTGGCGGCGTAAAGGTTTTCAGATAAGCTGACCTCCAGCGTTTCAGATCCCTGATTTATCAGGGATGTGACTAAAGATTCTGTCCCGATGCGCCGATATACTCAGGCTGATACTTCTGACACTGCATACTGTCATGGACGTTTTGCGCAGACTCATAGGGAAAGGGTGACTCAAAAACGGTAGCCGCAGTGGCGCCGGTTTAAGCCAGTGTTTATGGCGGGTATTTTTGCAATGATAAACCTGTTCCCAGGCCTGTTTTAGATGCAGGCGGGGACTTAAGGTTATAATCAGGTGTGTAGCGACGAGTATTGCGCACAGTTAATATCGTCAGCAACATCGGAGTCGGCCACCATGAACACAATGATCAAACCCTCTTTTACCGCTGTTTGGTCTACTGACGCCCAGGGTATCTGCATCACCAGTCAGGCAAGCCCGGCGGGTATGATGCCTGAACTGAAAGGCGTGACGCTGAGTTCATGGCTGAGGCTGGCGCAGGCTGACGACGATGCGAAAGTTGCGCAGAAACTGACGGCAGCGCTGGAAGAACTCACGCCTTTTCATATCGAAGTGCCTATTCACTGTCTGGACGGTAAGACGCGCCGTGTCCTTTTGTCTGGCCTGCCGGATTCCCTGCCCGGGCGATCTCATCTGCAATATAACGGCTTCATTCTTGATGTCACCGGACAGCGTAAAGCGCTGGAGGATGCGCTGCGCACAGCGGCAGAATATCGTCTGTTGATTGAAAACAGCACCGATCTTATTGCCCATTGCGATGCGGAAGGCCGCTACGTGTCAATCTCACCCTCTTATAGCGAAATGATTGGCTGGACCGCCGAAGAGGTGGTGGGCAAGTTAGTACTGGATTTCCTGCATCCCGACGATCATGACGCTGCCACTGAAACACTCTCATGCATCTTTAGCGGCGGAGTATGGCCGGATGTGGTGGAAGTGCGCAAACTGCATCGTGACGGTCATTACATCAATCTGGGCACCAAAGCCTGTGGCGTCACCAATCCTAATACGGGAAAAAACATTGGTGCCGTACTGGTGTCGCGCGACATCACGCGAGACAAAGAGCGGATGCGTGATCTTGAGAAGCTGGCGACCCTGGACACGCTGACCGGCCTGCATAACCGCGCCTGGATCATTGAGAAAGTGGTTGGCATGCTGTCTCAGGTGGAGGATCAGGCCTACACCACCGTAATGTTTATTGATCTTAACGGCTTTAAGGCGGTAAATGATCTGATGGGGCACGCGACGGGCGATGCGCTATTGCAACAGGTGAGTCAACGGCTGCAACGCTGCATGCGTCCAGGAGATTCCGTGGCGCGATTGGGCGGCGATGAGTTTGTCGTGGCAGCGAAGTGTCATAATCGCGAAACCGCATCTGCTATTGCTCAGCGTATTATTGACAGTCTTCAGGCGCCATTTGCTATTAATAATATGGATGTGCGCATCGGCGCAGCGATCGGTATCAGTCTTGCCCGCTTCGGCACGGTATCGGCCAAAATGTTATTCGAAAATGCGGATAAGGCGATGTATCAGGCCAAAGCACGGCGTGATGGTTCTTACCAGTTTTTTGAGTCAGCAGCGCCTTAGCCAATCAGCAAGCTGGCGGGGAACGCTCCCTGAATTCTCCATTTCTCCTGCTCCGGCGAACAATCATTTTACGGTGTCATCACAGTGGTCATAACGCCGTTAAGCCTGGCTGATTAACCCCATCCCTGTCAGACACTATGCCCGTCCTCTCCTGTTATCCGGGAGAAGGCCAGATCGATATCATGCCCGTCGTGTGCCATCGAATCTGCCTGCCGGATTCGCGTCACGGGTACGCTGCCGTGAACGGCTTTCATTGAAGCTATACACTCCTCCCTTTCCAGCCACTCTTCTCAACGGTGTAATAATCAAGCTTTTAGCCGTGAATGTTTCCAGGTTATTTCATTTTCCTGTCATTTTCATTCTTCACGCTGTGCGTTTCCCTTCATGGATTTTAGAAATATGAAAATAAAAGCGATATCTCTGGTTACCAGTTGTGTGCTCTCTTTATCCACATTCGCGGCGCAGCCGCAGGTGGAACGCTACATCGTCAGTTTTCCGGAAGGAACGCGTGTCAGTTACAACGGCGCGTTTGCCAGTGCATTTCCTCAGGGGTTGCCAGTGGGCATTGGCTCCGGTTTGTTATTTACAGGCAAGGAAGGGGATGCGCTGACATTTGAAACGGTCACCGATCGCGGACCGAATGCTGATTCGCCTGATGTGGGTAAGAAAGAGTCAAAAATCTTTGTCACGCCAGACTTCGCGCCACTGCTGATGAGAATTCGGGTTCAGAACGGCAAAGCTCAGGCTACGGATGCCCGACCGTTGCATGACAATAAAGGCAGTATTAATGGATTGCCGTTACAGAATGACGTTATCGGGTCAACTAATGAAATCGCGCTAAGCGATACGTTGAAGGTGCTGCATGGCGATAACCGCGGTCTGGATACGGAAGGCATTACGCCCGATGGAAAGGGCGGATATTGGCTATGTGATGAATATGGCCCGTTCCTGATTAACGTTGATGAGCGTGGCACAATTCTGGCCATTCACGGACCGCAGGCCGCAGAGGGAGAGAAAGCTCTGGCGGGCGGTCTGCCAAATATTCTCAAATGGCGTCAGCCAAATCGCGGCTTTGAAGGGATCACCCGCATGCCGGATGGGCGCATCATCGCCGCAGTACAAAGCACGCTGGATATTGACGGTAAAAGTAAAAAGCAGGCGCGATTTACGCGTCTGGTGAGCTTTGATCCGGCGACCGGGAAAACCGCGATGTATGGCTACCCCATCGACAGTGGGGTTTACAGTAAAAACAGTGACGCAAAAATTGGCGATATTGTGGCGCTAGACAATCAGCATATCCTGTTGATTGAGCAAGGCAGCGACAAAAACGACACAATGCGCAACCTTATCTACAAGGTTGATCTCAGCACGGCTACCGATCTTACAGCCTTTGATAAGCCGGGCGACTATCCGGAATTTAATGACGAGAAAGCGCTGGCGCAGCGCGGTATTAAGCTGGCCGATAAAACCCTGGTGGCCGATTTACGTCAACTCGGCTGGCAGCAGGAGAAGGCTGAAGGGCTGGCGCTTATCGACAGGAAAACGCTCGCGATCGCCAATGACAATGACTTCGGCGTGAGAGCGGTCATGCAAAATCCGGTTAAAGGTAAGAAGCGTAAAGATTATCAGGTGACCGGGCAGGGGGCGCTCACGATTGATGATAAGCCCGTGGCAACGACCATCGGCCTGGAACCCTTAGAGAAACCTGAATCGGACAGCGAGTTGTGGATTATTACGCTGGCAGAGCCGCTGCAATAAACGCTTTGCTCACACAGGGCTGCATGCCTTTACTGCAGCCCCTTAAAGGGCAGCAATAATGGCGGCTTCCATTTTCCCGGGCGTGGTGGTCGGGGCAAATCGTTTGATCGGTTTGCCGTCGCGCCCGATAAGGAACTTAGTAAAGTTCCATTTAATACGCCCACCCAGCACGCCGGGTAATTCCTCTTTCAGGTACCGAAAAATCGGATGGGCTGCGCTGCCATTAACCTCTACCTTGCCGAACATTGGAAAACTCACACCATAGTTGATGTGGCATGTCTGCGCGATCTCGTCGGCTCCGCCGGGCTCCTGTTTACCGAACTGATTGCAGGGGAATCCCAGCACCACCAGTCCCTGAGCAGCATACTTTTTGTAGAGGTCTTCAAGACCTGCGTATTGGGGCGTGAATCCACAATGGCTGGCGGTATTCACCACCAGAACCACGTTGCCTGCGAAGTCGTTCATTGAGATAAGCTCACCATTGAGGCTGGCGGCCTTAAATTGATAAAAGGGAGACATGTCACCCTCCTCTAAGCAAAACCCGGTATGCGTCAACAGTAGCACAGCACGAACAGCGGAGGGAGATGGTGCCCGGCAGAGAGTGCGCTCACAGACCCCTAATCCTGATGCCAATCTCTGCCGCCAGCGTACAGAGTGATCTTTCGTTTTCGATGAGAGTTCGGGGGCTATTCCTGCTGAACCTTAACCACGACTTTACCTTTTGCGCGACCTTGTTGAAGCCAGTCAAGGGCCTCCTGAGTTTTGGCGAAAGGGAATACTCTGTCGATCACCGGCTTAATGTGTTCCGCTTCAATCAGGCTGGCTATATGGCTGAGCTGATTGCCATCGGGACGCACAAAATGAAAGGAATAATGCAGGCCACGTTTTTTTGTAAGCCGCACAATCTTACGGCTCATCAGGCCCAATATTAGCCGCAGAACGATGTTCAGGTGTCTGGCTCGCGCGAAATCAGCGTCTAAAGGTCCAATCAGAGAGACTATTTTTCCACCGGGTTTTAGGATCTGCGTGGATTTCTCAATGGCATCCCCACGGAGCGTACCGAGAACAACATCATAATCCCTCAGCACCTGTTCGAATTCCTGTTTTTTATAGTCAACCACTTCATCTGCACCCAGCCGACTGACCCATTCCACATTAGCCGTACTGGTCGTCGTTCCTGTCTTTGCGCCAAGATGTTTCGCCAGTTGAATTGCAAAGCTGCCGATGCCTCCTGAACCTGCTGGAATGAAGACCTTCTGTCCCGGCTGCAGAGAGGTTCTCTCTGTGAATGCCTGCCATGACGTCAGACTCACCATCGGAAGCGCAGCCGCCTGAACAAAATCCAGATTCTTTGGCTTTATTGCCGCGTGACTTTCATGAACCCGCGCATACTCAGCCAGAGAACCCGTACCGGTGTCGAAAATGCTGGCGTAAACCTCATCACCCGGCTTAAAACGCGTCACGCGACTCCCCGTTGCGACAACCACACCCGCCAGATCGCTGCCGAGCGTAGCGGGCAGCTTAAAATGCAAAACTGGCTTGAACGTTCCCGCAGGGATCATGTTATCGATGGGATTCAGACCTACGGCATACACCTTCACCAGGATTTCTTCATCGCCGTGAGAAGGATAATCGCTCTCTTCAAACCCCAGTTCAGGTGATTTTCCGTAGCGTTTAAACGTAAAGGCTTTCATCGTTCGGGTTTTCATCATTCATTTCTCGCATCAAGCTGAAGGCTGTTTCGCACAACTTTATCGAGCAATGAAGCGGGCGCAAAACGGCGGATAAAATTGAGTTTTGCAGCCAGCGTTCCTGCTGTATAGCGTACTTTTGGCCGTGCGCTCTGCGCCGCGTTAACCACGACCTCTGCCACCACCTCAGCGCTTTCTGCTGTAGCCATTGCCTTACTGACCACCTTCGTTAACTTAGCCCGAATGAGTTCGTACTCTTCAAGCTTTGCGTCTGGTTCTATATTGTGAGCTTCAAACTGCGTTTTTATGTATGCCGGTTCGATGACGGAGACCCTGATACCCTGTGTGCGCAGTTCATGATCAAGTGCGCCCGAGTAACCCTCTACGGCATGTTTACTGGCGGCATACAGGGCGACATAGGGCAATGGCACGATGCCGAGAATCGAACCGATGTTAATAATGCGCCCACTGCCCTGATGGCGCATGTGGGGCAGCACGGCCCGTGTCACTCTTACAATACCCATAAAATTGGTGTCGAAGATCTGCCGCGCCTGCTCAATAGAACTCTCTTCTGCGGCTGCCGGAGAAACCCCGAAGCCCGCGTTGTTCACGAGAAGGTCGATTCGGCCCTCCCGCTGGATTAACGCCTCAATGGCAGCCTTAACCGACGCGTCATCCGTCACATCCAGTGGCAGTAAGGGAAAAGCGTGTTCACCTGCCGCCGGACCACGCCGGCTTGTGCCATAGACCCGATAACCCGCCGCAAGAAGTTTATTAGCAGAGGCTTCGCCAATTCCTGAAGATGCGCCAGTCACAAGTGCTACACGTATTGGTGTCATGATGAGTATGACCTTAAGTTTGCGTTTGGATTTTTCTGCAGGAAAATAGACGCAGCCGCAGATTAATCATTGGCTTCACTCTCAGCAGAACCCCGATTTAGGGTTCCGCTGAAGTGATTGTCATTACAACGTTTTGTAGCGTTCTGCTGCTTCATCCTGTCTGATGTCTGACAGCAGCCCCTGACGGGCGGTATCCAGCACATCCCAGCGCTCAGCATGATGCAAAGGCGGAATCGTCACGAGCTCGCGGCGGTCAAAGCCTGCCAGAGCGGCGTCAACCAGTTCGCCGACTTCCATCATTTTCGGCGCGTTAGTGATGTCGATACCGGCGCGATTCCATATTTCGGTGTAAGTCCCCGCCGGAAGTACCGCCTGGATATAAATCCCTTTTGATGACAGCTCTAGGTTCATTCCCTGAGACAGGAACAGAACAAAGGCTTTGGTTGCGCCGTAGACCGTCATCGCAAATTCCGGGGCGAGTCCAACGATTGAACTGATATTGACGATTGAACCTTCTCCGGCGTCGGCAAAACGGGTAGCCGCAACACTGGCAAGTCGCGTCAGGGCGGTTACGTTTAAGGCGATAAGCTTTTCCATGGAATCCGGCGTTTGCTCGGTAAAACTGCCGGACTGAGCGATACCCGCGTTATTGATAAGAATACCTATCCCCGCATCTTCACGCAGGCGCGTTTCTACTGTGGTTAAATCACCCGCTTGTGTCAGATCGGCAGGCAGAACATCCACGGAAATCGTGTGTTCCTGTTGCAGTCGTTTCGCAAGGGCTTCCATTTTTGTTTTGTCGCGAGCAACCAGAACAAGGTCATGTCCACGACGGGCAAACCGTTCTGCATAGACCGCACCAATTCCTGCGGATGCCCCGGTGATAAGAACTGAAGGTTTTTTCATCATTTTATCTTCTTTGTTAGTGGGTAAGAATCGCCGTCGGCGAAGTATGTTAAGCAGATACACCCCAGGAATTTATTCGCTGGTACCGCTTAGTGACGGATAATCGGTATAGCCTTGTGCTCCACCGCCATACAGTGTTTCAGGATTGAGAGGGGCCAGAGGCGCTCCCGTCTTCAGTCTTTCGACTAAATCAGGGTTAGAAATGAAGGGGCGGCCGAACGCGAATAAATCGGCTTTATCCTGTGCAAGATGCTCAGATGCCAGCGCCAGGTCATAGCCATTATTACCGATATAGGTGTTTCTGAAGCGGCGACGCAGCGACGTGTAATCGAACGGCGTTGCATCACGGGGACCGCCCGTTACGCCTTCGACGACGTGCAGATAGGCGATACCTGAAGCATTGAGCTGGTCTGCCACATAGTCATATTGTGGCTGTGGATCGCTGCATGAAATCGCATTGGCGGGAGAGACAGGTGAGATGCGAACGCCCGTACGCTCAGCGCCGATCTCATCTTTGACGGCCTGCACGACTTCCAGCAGCAGGCGCGCACGATTCTCTACAGAACCGCCATATTCATCGGTTCGCTGGTTGGCACCATCCTTCAGAAACTGTTCCAGCAGGTAGCCATTCGCGCCATGTATTTCTACGCCATCAAAACCGGCGGCAATGGCATTAGCCGACGCCTGTCTGAAGTCAGCGACAATCCCGTTTATTTCATGCAGTTCAAGGGCGCGGGGTTCAGAGACGTCAGCGAATCCGTTGTTCACAAAGGTTTTAGTTTCAGCGCGGATGGCCGAGGGTGCGACTGGTGCAGCGCCGCCGGGTTGTAAATCGACGTGTGAAACCCGACCCACGTGCCATAGCTGTACAAATATGCGCCCACCTTTCGCGTGCACTGCGTCAGTCACTTTCCGCCAGCCGTCAATCTGCGCCTGGGTGTAGATGCCAGGCGTATCCTGATAGCCCTGCGCCTGCTCAGAAATCTGCCTGGCTTCGGTTATCAGTAATCCTGCCGTGGCACGTTGCGCGTAGTAAGTCGCTGCCAGTTCGCCCGGCACCAGTACCTGCTTCGGCCCGGTTACGCGTCAGCGGAGCCATCACTATGCGATTTGCCAGCGTGATGGACCCCAGTTCATAAGTTTGAAATAGCGCGTCATTGGTCATGATCATTCCTCGGTGAGGTAACGGGCAAAAGTGCTTTTTAATGATTATGATCGTAATCATTAATGTCAACTGGTTTGATTATGATCATCATCAATGTATAATCAGGCTCTGTGTCAGGAGGTAAAATATGAAAGTGTCCAAAGAGCAGGTTCGTGAAAACCGGTTGCGGGTCGTTGAAACCGCGTCAGCGCTTTTTCGCGAGCGTGGTTATGATGGAGTAGGCGTTGCAGAACTGATGTCAGCCGCAGGGTTAACACATGGCGGGTTTTATAAGCATTTCGGGTCGAAAGCTGATCTGTTAGCCGAAGCGATGCGCTGCGGTTTTGCGCAATCCGCAGAAAAAACCCAGGGTGTGAGTCGCGAAACGTTTATCGAATACTATCTTTCCAGACAGCATCGCGATGATAGGGGAAAGGGATGTGTCATGTCGGCTCTGGGGACTGATGCAGCCCGTCAGTCTGAATCCATTCAGGAGACATTTGCGGCCGGGCTTGAACGGCAACTGGCTATTCTTGAATCAGAAAAAGCAACGCGCGCAGAACTGATCAATACCATTGCGCATCTTGTGGGTGCGATAATGCTTTCGCGTGCCTGTCCGGCCAACTCCGGGCTCGCTGATGAAATTCTGGACGTCTGCCGAACGCGTTTGCTTACGCCAGATGAAGATGAACATTGAGTCCGTATTTTTCCGCTCCACTGGTATGAAGACACGGCGCACTGACGGGAGTGTTCAGCTTGCTGGCGTGTAATTTATAGCAGCAGGCGTGCGAAATCCGGACTTCCTGTTCCGGATTTCGTATTGGCTGATGGATATAAACCTGCCGTCCATCTCCTGAATCAGCGACTCACGGTCAGCCGTTGTCGCGAAATCCAGGATACAGGCTCATTCCGCCATCGATAAATAGCGTTGTCCCATGAACGTAGTCAGATAAATCGCTGGCAAGCCAGACGACGGCATTCGCCACGTCTTCAGCTGCACCGATGCGCCCGTAAGGAATGAGTTTCAATAACTCTTTGCCTGCCTCGCCCTGAGTCGCTTCCTCGTTGATGGCCGTGGCAATAGCGCCGGGGGCCACGGAGTTAACGCGTATGCGATCTTCACCCACTTCCTGTGCAAGACTTTTCATCAGCAAATCAACCCCGCCTTTTGACGCGGCATAGTTGACGTGTCCGGCCCAGGGAATCAGCTGATGAACCGAACTCATATGAATAATTTTTCCCACCGCGCGGCTGAGGTCAGGGCGGTGCTCCTGGCTGCGGAACTGTCGCAACGCAGCGCGCGCGCACAGGAACTGGCCGGTGAGGTTGACGTTAATAACGGTGTTCCAGTCCTCAAGCGTCATCTCAATGGAGGGCGCATCCTTCTGAAGGCCTGAGTTTGCGACCAGGATATCCAGTCTGCCAAATTCAGCAATCGTCTGGTCAAAAAGGTTCTGTACCTCCGCTTCTTTCGATACATCTCCTTTGACTGCGATGGCACGTCCACCGTCTGCACGGATGTTTTCAACCAGTTTCTCTGCCGGTTCCGCCTGACTGTGGTAGTTAACCACCACACAGGCACCTTCTCTGGCGAGAGCTTCAGCACAGGCATAGCCGAGACCTGAGCTGGCGCCGGTGACCAGCGCAACCTGATTTTTGAGAGAAAAGATCATGAGGCTTCCTTAATTCTGTAATTGATGGGCGTCTGAATCCGGCAGGCATTATTCTGGGACGGTAAATCGCTGACACTGCAAAGTCCGGACACCCATTTTCTGATTAACCGACTCGCCGGCGTGAGTGCTTAGGCCTGAGTCACTGAATTATAGATGCGAAGTGCGGGGTTAGCCGGGTACAGGTATCGGAATGTGCGGAGAATGTCGTTGATGCATTTAGCTTCATCTCCTTTTATCCTGACGAAAATCCTGAAAAAAGTATGAGCATGATAACAGTAGAAAAAGCCGATCCCCGTTCAGCAGAGTCTCAACATCTGATAACCAAACTGTCAGAAGAACTCGCGGCGATTACCGGTGATAGTGGCAAAAGTAACTTCACCATTGACTCTTTGGGTGACGAGAGATCGCTATGGGTACTCGCCAGAAACAGCAAGGGTGATGCAGTAGGTTGCGGCGCAATCAGGTTGTTAACCGAAGATATTGCTGAACTCAAAAGAATGTATTCAGATCGCAGTTCCCCGGCTATCGGTAGCGCGTTACTCACTTTCCTGGAAAGCTCTGCCTTTTATATGGGATATAGCCAAATCTGGCTTGAAACGCGATCGGTTAACCATAAGGCCGTCAATTTTTATCTGAGAAAGGGTTATAAGTTTATAGAAAATTATGGGCCCTACGTGAATCGAGAAGACGCGGTGTGCTTTGCGAAACGCCTGAACTGATATTTACTCAGAGATTGTCTTAATAGGGTAAGTCACGAGAGGTTTGATCTCTTTCAGCACAAACATGCTCTGCATCTCTTTGATGCCGGGCAACCGGCGTACCACGGACATGGCAAAATCGGCGTAGGAGTCGAGATCTGACGCCACCACCTGCAGGAGGAAGTCAGCATCGCCACCGATACTGTAGCAGGCCACCACATCCTCCAGCGCAGTCACTTCCTCTTCAAATTTTCGGGCCTCGGCTTCGCTGTGACTGTCGATGACGACCCGGATGAAAACCATCACGCCAAGACCAATTTTTTTGCGGTCAAGTACAGCACGGTAGCCCTGAATTACTTTATCTTCTTCCAGCTTGCGGACTTTGCGCCAGCACGGCGAGGCTGAAAGGTTTATTTTCTCTGCCAGCACCTGGTTCGTCACGCGCGCATCATCCTGCAGGATTTCGAGGATCTTCATATCTGTCGGGCTAAGGGCCATGCGCGAAAACTCCTTTCTTCAGAGAGCCTTTAGAGGGTTATTTTTACCTGATTATCCGTATCGGGTAAATGATATAGGTAACAATTTTCTGCCCCGCCACGGCATAATACATTCACCATTTCTAATGAATATTAACAACGAAACAAGGAATGAACGGATCCTATGTTGATGCACATCGTCATGTTTACGCTGAAAATTCCGTGGAGCTTGCCGTGCAGGATCTGGTTTTTGCCCGGGCTATCGTCGCCGGAAGCCGGTCCGCTATTAACAATACGCTTAAATAACTTTTAGCCCTCTCTTTCGACAGGAATCACAATGTCAGGAACTGCTCAGATACTCTCTTACATGGCTGCACTGGGACTCGCGGCCGCCATTCCGGGGCCGGGGATGACCGCATTAGTTGCCCGTAGCGTCAGTGGCGGTCTGGTGACCGGCTTTACGATGCTGGCTGGCCTCATTCTTGGCGATTTGATCTATTTATCGATTGCCGTCTTTGGTCTGGCGGTGATCGCGCACAACTACACCTCCATTTTTACGCTAATTAACTGGGCTGCTTCACTCTATTTATGTGTGCTGGCATGGCAGTTCTGGTGCCACCAGCCGCAGGCGATAAACATCAACCAGAAAGCGACAAAACGGGAACTGGCATCGGCGTGGTTTTCCGGGCTGACGATCACGCTGGGCAATCCGAAGACCATCGCTTTCTATATGGCGATATTACCTCTGGTGATCTCGCTGGATAATGTCTCGTTGCAGATGTGGGGGGGAATGCTGGTGCCGCTAACCGTATTTGTCCTGCTCTGTATTGGCGCAGTTTTCATTCTGGCGGCGCTCAGAATACGCCACCTCCTCACCAGCAAAAAAGCGCAACGACGCCTTTTCCGATCGGCCGGTTTCATTATGATGCTGGCCGCGGCAGGCATGGTCATTAAGACGCTGTAAAGTCCGGTGGCTCCGCCTGCCGGCAGGGGCTGACTGGCAAGTTTGTCCGGGATTGGCGGCAGTCGCGAACCCAACGGTCAGCGGCAGGGGCGGTAAGCCGTGCGGCTGACCTGTCGCCTTGATATCAGCTTGATCGCTTAACGCCACGGCGGTGGCCGTCAGTCTGCAGGGATGTCCAGAATGCACAGCCTGAATGCTGCGGGCAACGGACAGCAACTTGCGGCGGCGGGGATAATAAATAGTTAGCGCTGCACAGTTTCTCTGGCCGCCGCCAGCGCAGCAGCAGGGGGATAAGCCCCGCATCATTTAACCGACTCACCCTCATGGCAGTTAACCGTCCTCTGCAGGCCTGCGTTACTTAACCTCTGCTTCCCTTTCGCGACGATCAGCGTCACTCCTGACGATTACCGTTAATCAGCGCCAGAGATCCCCACTGCCTGCTCATTTACGGCATGTCCGTCACATAAAATAAAACTGATGGATACTTTTCTGTGACAAATAACACAACCTGATTACATCTTCCGGCGGAGATGATTTTTTATCGTGATAATAGTTTTACTGAGTACATTAATGTTGTATCAGGTACAACAAGGCGCTTCGCGCTTAGCGCGTTAAGTGATGAAAAAATTGTGAGGATCATCATGTCTGAAAAACAGCACATCACGACTTTCTCTGCCGATATTGAGCAGCAGACCGTTAAGAAGGTGGTCTGGCGCATTTTGCCCTTCCTGATTATTTGTTATCTGATTGCCATTATCGATCGCGGCAACATTGGTATGGCTTCGTTACAGATGAACGAAGATTTAGGACTGTCGAAAGCGGTATTTGGTTTTGCGAGCAGTCTGTTTTTCGTCGGTTACTTCCTGTTCGAGGTTCCCAGCAACCTCGCCATGCAGAAAATAGGCGCAAAAATCTGGATCTCCCGCATCATGGTGTCGTGGGGCATCATCTCGGTTTGTACCGCCTTTGTAGAGAGCGCCAATACCCTCTATGTACTGCGCTTTCTACTGGGGGCCGCGGAGGCAGGATTTTTCCCGGGCGTGATTCTGTATCTGACATACTGGATCCCCGGTAAGTACCGTGCCCGCGTGATTGCGACTTTCATGGTGGCTATTCCTGCAGCGAATTTTGTTGGATCGCCAATTTCTGGTCTGATTCTGTCACTGGATGGCTGGCTGGGCATGCGTGGCTGGCACTGGCTATTCATCCTGGAAGGCATTCCTGCGGTGATTCTGGGGATTGCGGCCTTCTTCGTATTAAGCAATCGTCCCACCAGTGCCAGCTGGTTAAATGAGGAACAAAAAGCGTGGCTGAACAGCACCCTTGAAGCTGAAAATGCGAAGAAGAAAGCCATTGGTCACATCTCTCTCTGGCAATTGCTGCGTCACAAACATATCTGGGTAATGGCGCTGATCTATGCAGGTGCGTCTGCGGCGGGCTCAACGCTAAGCGTCTGGTCTCCGCAACTGCTTAAATCGTTTGGTCTGGATAACCTGACCACCGGTTTGGTCAACGCAATTCCATATGGTCTGGCATCGGTTCTTATGATTGTCTGGGGCAGAAGTTCTGACCGCAGCGGCGAGCGTCGCTGGCACACCGCGTTGACGCTGTTTCTGATTGCGGGTGGTTTGCTGTCCGCCTTCATCACCAATAGTCTGACCGGAAGCGTTGTCATCCTGTCGCTGGTTCTGATCGGCGCGTATTCGATGAAAGGGCCTTTCTGGGCACTGGCATCGGGGTGGATGTCATCCACTACCGCTGCTGCGGGCCTTGCTGCAATCGGCGCGGTGGCCAATCTGATTGGGGGAGGACTGATGGTTAACGTTTACGGCATTATTAATCAGGCAACCGGCAGTCATACTCTTGCCATGGTGCCACTGGCTATCCTCTGCGGTGCTGGAGGTATCGCTGTGCTGGTCATGGGCCGTAAAAAAGAGTCGGCGATTAACGTTGAGAATAACGCTTCGCCAGTCGGAAAATAATCTCACCAGGCCAGCAGACATTAATCAAAATGTCTGCTGGTCACACCGCCCGGCTTTTAATCCCCGTAACTAACGCGCCGCTTGCTGCAGACACCTCAACCAGTGAGAACTGCCTGATAGCCTCAACGCTAAAGTGCATGATGAAACCAGCAACACAATACTGCTGCACATCCTTCTGGCTGGTTTTAAAAAGTCTGAGAGAAGTGCACATGAACCTGCGCTGAAACGACTACAAAACGATATAACACTCATCCTCGTCCAGGAAGTGATCAGTAACAATCTGACAAGAAAATTCCTTTTCTCATCGCTACTGACTTAAACAATCTCAGGCTAGTTTATCCAATATAATCGGACATACGGAGCCGCTAAACGTGTTTACACCCTCTCTGAATCATTCAGCATGCGGGCTTATAGTTATATTGACGTTAGGGCTGGCAGTTTCCATACCCGATGCGAACGCGGTTAACGCTGAAGAAAACCAGCAGATTAACGGTCTTGTCAGAGAGCCACTCATGCTACCTGTGACTTTGCCAGAGGGTAAGCCAGCACTCCTGGAAGCTTTCGTGACGCGACCCGCCGGAGATAAACGCTGGCCTGTTGCCCTTATCACCCATGGCACGGCGGAGACGGCTGAGTTCGATCGGTTGGAAATGAACCCGAACTGGATGTCAGGAATGGCACTGGCATTCGCCCGGCACGGCTATGCGGCGGTGGTCGTTATGCGTGAAGGTTACGGGTATTCAAGCGGCGGTGCTGAATATACCGGCAGTACCTGTGTTGAGCCGCGGCATGATCTTGCCGGAAAAAGGGATGCTGAAGACCTGCTGGGAGCGCTCAACGCTATCAGGCATGAGCCCTGGGCATCC
This sequence comes from Pantoea sp. Cr_R13, assembly GCF_029222565.1. Taxonomy (NCBI): domain Bacteria; kingdom Pseudomonadati; phylum Pseudomonadota; class Gammaproteobacteria; order Enterobacterales; family Erwiniaceae; genus Pantoea; species Pantoea sp. Cr_R13. The sequence goes on along the minus strand of NZ_JARHXL010000009.1, from coordinate 93,431 downwards.
CATCATTCAGCCATTCTCGCCGGGATGTCAGCGGGTGGTTTTGGCGTCCTGGCTACGGGGGCCCGCCAGCCAAAAGGTGTTCAGGCAATCATCAACTTTGACGGCGGGCGGGGTGCCGGAAAGGGTGGGTCGTTGTGTGACAGAGCCGGGTTACTTAAAAGCTTTGCTTCCATGGGCGCCACTTCGCGCATTCCTTCGCTTTGGCTCTATTCGCAAAACGACAAATTATTCCCGCCTTTCACCGGCATCTCTTTTTTCCATTCTTATACTTCAGCAGGTGGTCTCGCCAGCTTTATCGTGATGCCACCTTATGATGCTAACGGTCATACTTTTATAGAATCCGCACCTGAAGATTACTGGTGGCATCCTGTCGCTGAATTTCTTCAGAAACAGCGGTTGGCATACAAGGCGATAGTGGCGACACGTATTGAAAGACTGCCTCTGCCGCAGACTCTCAATAGCGCCTCAGGAACCTTAGCATTCAGAAAATATGAATCTGCACAGCTTTATGAAAAAGCATTTGCTACCGATGTCAGAGGTGTTTGGGGAGTGTCTTACCGGGCGCGCACAACGGAAGATGCTGCTGCGAGGGCGCTTAGCAACTGTCAGATGTATGAGCATACCGCGAATGTGAAGTGCAGGATTTATGCTGTCAATAACACACTCATGCCGTGATAAAATTAAATGGGTCAGTAACGTGATTCCTCGGGTGGAATGAACGTCTCTGCATATTGCGGATGTATTCTCATTGATCAGGTTTACAGGAAGGGTGTACGGCTTAATAAAGACACCGTCCCATGACCGGGGTCGTTAATTTTTAAAAAGGAATAGGTGTGGAAGTAACTGCAGAACTGTGTCCTCCAGAGGAATGGGAATCAATGGTGAACATTTTTACTGAAATGGAAGAATATTATTACGGTAAAGGAATTATTCATGAGTCACTGTTGAAAAACTATCTTCATACTCAACTGTTCAGCACATTCTCTGGCACACAGGTCATCAGGGCGCGCTGTGGTACCCTCATCGTTGGGCTGGCCTGCTGCACTATTCTTTATCCTTCTCCCCGGTATAGCGGTGAGTTTCACATCAAAGAACTTTTCGTCTCTCAAAATGAGAGAGGAAAAGGGATTGGTAAATCACTCATGCAGTTTATGGCGCAACTTGCCCTTAAGCAGGCGTGTCTCAGCCTGAGCTGGAACGCAGAAAAATCCAACCTTCGGGCAAACCGTTTTTATCAGTCACTCGGCGGAAAGATCAACGACAGTATCGTGAGTTATTCTCTGCACGGTGACCCCCTCAGAACACTGGCTACTGAAGATTAATCAGATCCTCACAACGCTGACCTGAAGAGAAGATAATCGATAGCACGCTTTCATGAGTTTTCAGCCGTTTTCAGGGAGGTCAGAACGATCGCCACGGGTTGATGGATGCGAAATCACAAGAAATTCCACCGGAAACCCGGTGTCATTTCTGGCCTGATGCTTTGCTCCCGGCGGGATTTCGAGTCCTTGCTGAGCCTTGATGTCATGTTTCTCACCCTCTGACTCCATGGTAAGAACACCACTGAGTACAAAGAAAAATTGTCTTGAGACGGCGTGCCAGTGGCGTTTTTCAGACGTGCCTGGTGGCATCTTTTCATGAATGACCAGCATATCCTGGCGATTTAACAGATACCAGCCGTCGCATTCTTCACCCCATACATAGTGCTCTGCGTTTTCCTTAGAAATCATCCTTATCATCCTTTTAGCCTAAATCTAATGAGTGCCTTAAGGATGAGATACAGCACTGAGTGAGTCATGTCTAATCTTTGAAACTCAGAATTACGCTGCTGGACTTCCTTCCTTAAGCGTTACCGCCAGAACATCCAGGATGTTACGTGCTGCAACAGTGCCCATCTTCACGTAAGAGTTATCACTGACGCCGCCGATGTGTGGCGACAGAATTACGTTCTCAACATTCTGCCAGATATGTGGGGCCGTGAGGGGTTCTGACTGGAAACTGTCCAGTGCTGCCCAGGCCACGGTGCCATTCGTCAGCGCCGCTAACAGCGCTTCATCATCAATGAGTCCGCCGCGTGCGGTGTTAACCAGAATGGCCCCTTTTTTAAACAACGCCAGTTTCTCTGCGTTAATCATCTGGCGCGTCTGTTCGGTGAGCGGGCAGTGCAGCGAAATGACATCAGACTGTTGCAGCAGATCGTCAAGTGAGGATGATTCACACTCATCAGGGAAGGTTTTGGCAAAGGGATCATAGGCGAGCACCTTCATGCCAAAAGCCCGGCCAATGCGGGCAACGCGACCACCAATTGCGCCCAGCCCCACCAGTCCCAGTGTTCTGCCTTCCAGCTCAATGGACTTATGGGTGGATTTATCCCAGTATCCCTGACGCATACGCTGATCCAGCGTTATCACCGATTTGGCGCAGGCCAGAATCAGCGCCCATGTATGCTCGGCCACTGCCGCTGCGTTGGCCCCCGGCGCGGACTGGACACTGATATGGCGTTCTGCTGCTGCTTTTTGATCAATAACGTCAATACCGCTGCCATGTTTGGAAATCACCCGCAGGGCAGGTGCGGCATCCATGATGCGGGCGTTGATTTTTCCGTAGCGGACGATAATCGCCACCGGGTTATGCTGCTGGCAGAGCTGGAACAGCGTGTCTTCGTCGGGTTGCTTGCCAGCATAAACGATGCGGAATTCAGTCAGCAGGTTCAGCGCCTGCGGTGCCAGATCATTGCCGGTCACCAGAATGACAGGAGATGAGGTTGTCATCACAGTGTCTCCCCCTCGTGCAGCATGCCTGCGATTTGAAGCGATTTCTCTAACCAGGGTGCGCGCAGGTCGCCATCACGAATGGCTGCAATGCGGCCGGTCTCAAAATCCAGTTTTTTCTGGGCCAGTTCGAGCAGCTCGGGAACGGCTTCACGCGGCAGAACCACCACGCCATCAATATCACCAATGACAAGATCGCCTGGCTGAATGGCTGCGCCCGCCACAGAAACAGGGAAGTTAACCCGTCCCGCAACAGATTTAGTCGGGCCGCAGGGATTCAAGCCTGCAGAGAAAACCGGGAATCCGTTTGCGCTCAAAGAATCGGCATCACGCACCGCACCATCAATAATGATTCCGGCGATACCAGAAGCTTCAGCCTGAGTGGACATAATTTCACCGATTAAGGCACAGCTGATATCGCCTTTGCCATCGACAACAATCACATCACCTGGCTGAGCAATTGCCAGTGCGGCGTGAATGGCAAGGTTATCGCCTGGCCTGACTTCAACGGTAATCGCCGGTCCGGCGACTTTCATCGTGGGGGAGACAGGTTTAACGCGACCATGCAGCGTTCCTCGTCGTCCGGCAACATCAGCGAGTATCGCTGCCTGATACTGAGCAGCCTGTTTTACGAGCTCTGGCGCGACACGGATGATGTCGCGATTGATGAAGGTATTCTCTGCATTAGGCATAAATCATTCCTCACTTGTTTTACCAGGTACAATCAGGTTGTACAATATAAAACAACTATATCTATGTTAATTCCGATCGCACCAGTGTTAAGCGTTCATTTGTGATGTAAATACGATGTGAATCACAAATTGCGCGGTAAACTGCCTGCCGTCGCACACAGGAGGACGTACCGATGGGGAATGAAGGCGTAATTGCCGTAGAAAAAGCGCTGGCGCTGCTGGATTGTTTCAAACCTGGCGAGGAGTCGCTGACGCTTACCGCCCTGGCGCAGCTGTCGGGCTACCATAAAACGACGGTTTATCGCCTGATGAACTCACTTGAGCGCATGAACTATGTGATTCGCCGCGACAATGGCGTTTACACTCTGGGGCCCAGACTGCTTTATCTGGGCAAGCTCTATGAGCAGTCCTTCCATCTGGCGAGTATTGTTCAGCCTGAACTGCATGCACTGGCGACCGCGACGGGCGAAAGTGCCTCATGGTATGTGATTGAAAATGAGCAACGACTCTGCCTTTTCAGAGCCGAGCCATCGGAAGGTTTACGCGAAACGCGCCTGCCGGGCACCTTTCTGCCGCTGGATAATTCTGCTATCGGACAGGTGCTTCGCTACTGGGGTCTGAATGAACCTCTGTTTGACACTGCGCCTATGCTTCCCCTGTTCACGTCAGGTATACGCGATCCGCATATCGCGGCGTTCTCAGTACCGGTGTTTGGCGAAGGTGACAAACTGATTGCGGCGCTGGCACTGACCGGGCCCGCATCACGCCTGACGCAGACAACGTGTGACGGTGGGTTGGGTAAACTGATGAAAGAGGTGGCCAGCAGGCTTTCGATCAAATCAGGCGCGCACAAAGTGATGTGCGATAATTTTTATAAAATTTAGCTGCCAGCTTAACCCGCCTGCAGCGAGGCTTTTATGCACGGATTTAACCCACCGGCGTTAAAAGCCTCGCTTTTGTCATGAAAAAATCCCCACTTCCCCACCTCAACATGAATTTCCTTCATGTTCGTTGAAATTTAATCACTTTTTTTCAACCCGGCGTTGAGGCATAAAGTAAGAATTGTTAATAACTTTGAGTCATATGAATGCTTGTAAAGGGATAGCAACGCTGGATAAACCCTTAAAACAACCATTCATCTCAGCGACCAGGATACCCGATAGCGATGAACAATTTAGCCTTTACCCTCAAGCGCATTCGTTTCGACGAAAACTATAATCCTTCGAAAAATACGCGGGCGACGACTAACTTCGCTAATTTAGCGCGCGGCGAAAAACGTCAGGAAAATCTGCATAACGCTCTGGCGATGATCGACAATCGTTTCAACGCGCTGGCGCACTGGGACAATCCTAAAAGCGATCGTTATTCTGTAGAACTTGAGATTATTTCTGCTGAGCTGAATCTTCGCCCGGAAAGTTCGGACGAGCTGTTCCCGGCGATTGAAATTCTTAAAACGCACATCGTGGATCATCAAACCGGTCAGCGCATTGAAGGGGTTGTCGGCAACAACTTCTCATCCTATGTGCGTGATTATGATTTCAGTGTCGTGCTTGCAGAGCACAATAAAGGCCAGTCAGAGTTCAGTCTGCCGGATGATTTTGGTCAGCTGCACGGCAATATTTTTAAAAGCTTTGTTAACTCAGCGGCCTATAAAGAGAGCTTCAGTAAATCGCCGGTTATCTGCCTGAGCGTGTCGAGCAAAAACACCTACGTGCGCACCGGTAACCATCATCCGGTACTGGGCATCGAATATCAGCAGGATGCGCCTTCCCTGACTGACGTTTACTTCGGAAAAATGGGTCTGAAAGTACGCTTCTTCATGCCGCAGGGCAGTGTTGCGCCGCTGGCCTTCTACTTCCATGGCGACCTGCTTAGCGATTACACCAATCTTGAGCTGATCAGCACCATCAGTACCATGGAAACGTTCCAGAAAATCTATCGCCCGGAAATTTATAACGCCAATTCTGCAGCCGGACAGTGCTATCAACCCACGCTGCAGCATCAGGATTATTCATTAACCCGCATTGTTTACGATCGCGAAGAGCGCAGCCGACTGGCCGTCGAGCAGGGCAGGTTTACTGAGGCGCATTTCATCAAGCCTAATCAGACACTTCTCGCACAATGGTCTGCTGAATTCGTTCTTTGATTAATTAAAACCAGAAGGTCACCTGCTATGAAAACCTTATTACCGACATCCACCGCGGGCAGCCTGCCTAAACCTTCATGGATTGCGCAGCCAGAGGTGCTCTGGTCACCCTGGAAATTGCAGGATGATGAGTTAGTTGACGGCAAAAGAGATGCGCTGCGTCTGTGTCTGGACGATCAGGTTCGTGCCGGTATTGATATCGTCAGTGATGGCGAGCAGACCCGTCAGCACTTCGTGACGACATTTATTGAGCACCTCAGCGGTGTGGATTTTGAAAAGCGCGAAGTGGTCCGCATCCGTAATCGTTACGACGCGAGCGTCCCGACCGTGGTGGGTGAAGTCTCACGTCAGAAGCCTGTGTTTGTCGAAGATGCGAAAATCCTGCGCAAACTGACCGATCGTCCTATCAAGTGGGCGTTGCCGGGGCCGATGACGATGATCGATACCCTGTATGACAATCACTACAAAAGTCGCGAAAAGCTGGCCTGGGAATTCGCAAAAATCCTGAATCAGGAAGCCAAAGAGTTAGAAGCAGCAGGCGTGGATATCATTCAGTTTGATGAGCCTGCGTTTAACGTCTTTTTCGATGAGGTGAATGACTGGGGTATTGCTGCGTTAGAGCGTGCCATTGAAGGTCTGAAGTGCGAAACCGCCGTTCATATCTGTTATGGCTACGGCATTAAGGCGAATACCGACTGGAAGAAAACGCTGGGTACAGAGTGGCGTCAGTATGAAGAGGTATTCCCAAAACTTCAGCGTTCGGCTATCGATATCGTTTCACTGGAGTGTCAGAACTCGCGCGTTCCGATGGACCTGATCGAGCTGATTCGCGGTAAAAAAGTCATGGTCGGTGCTATCGACGTGGCAACCCATGAAATTGAGACACCTGAAGCAGTGGCAAATACGCTGCGCAAGGCGCTGCAGTTTGTGGATGCTGAAAATCTCTATCCTTCTACCAACTGCGGCATGATCCCGCTGCCGCGTCAGGTGGCCAATGGCAAACTGCATGCGTTGAGTGCCGGCGCAGAGATTGTCCGCAGAGAGATTCTGGGGAAATAAACTTTTCCTGAGCAGGCTCGGTCCGGCTGGCGATTCGCTAGTGAGAAACCAAAAGTCGGACTGAGTATTATTCCCTGTGCTGGGAGTGGGTTTGCACAGGAATACGTGTCAGCATTAAAAGTACGCTACTACCTATCTTCTGCGCCTCATCTTTTCCCGCCAGCCTCATCGTTAAAATATCTTCTGCCCTGATCCCTTACTCATATCGTCATGTTATATCTGATGTTAAAGCTGATATTGTCAGTCAATCATCAGGGTAAAGGATCGAAGATGAATACAATATTTGAGTGGCGCCATAACCATTATCTGATCAGTACCGACAAGAAAAAATTAGACCAAAAGGCTATCCATCAGTATCTGACGCGCTCAACCTGGGCGGCAGGCATCGACATGAATACTGTCGCCGTGTCGATAGAGAACAGCCTGACGTTTGGCGTCTATGATGATGAGTCACAAATAGGGTTTGCCCGGCTGATTACCGATTATGCAACCTTCGCTTACCTGTGTGATGTTTATATTCTGGAAGCGTATCAGGGCAAGGGCTCAGCAGATGGCTCATGCAGTCTGTTCATGACCATCCGGTTTTCATAAAACTGCGCAGAATCCTGCTCTGTACGACTACAGCGCCCTGGCTTTATGAAAAGCTCGGTTATGAACCCGTTAACCGGGAGAACTATATCTGGACGATTACGCGGCCTGATATCTATGCCGGGAATAATCGTTAAATAAACGTGGCTAAACAGCGATAATCCGTTCAGCAACAGCGCGCTATAAATCCATCATCAAATATGGATGTCTGCCATTAAACGGATCAGACTGGCCGCAGAACGATCACAGCGTATCGACACGCCTTGCTGGTATTATTTCTGAAGACACAATCAGCCGGATCGCCCAGTTCCAGACAGTCGCCAGACGCCATTTCATACGTGCTGGAGCCGGCTTCGAAGGTCAATGACCCTTCCAGTACCCATATCAGCTGACGTCTTGAAATATACGAGATAGCGGGCATCGGCACAGCGGTATTAGCGGGCAGTTCGACACTGACCAGATCGACCGGCATCTCACCCGGTGAAACGTGCCGACGCAAATAGCCGGTTTCAGGATCCTGCCATACCGGCTGATTTTCGTGCCTGACCAGCGTTCCTGTCTGAACTTCGGTCTGGGCCAGAAGCTGCGAGATGCTCATGTCAAAAGAGCCCGAAAGCCGCGCTAACAGCACTGCCGTCGGGCTGCTCTCTCCACGCTCAATTTTGTGGATCATCGCCCGCGATACACCGGAGTGACCTGCCAGTTCAGTCAGTGACCAGCCGCGCTTTTCTCTTTCCTCTTTAACCTTTAATCCGATCCGGATATTCAGGCTATCTTCTTTGCTGGACATTTCATCTAACATAATGGATAACTATCATTGTGTACAATTCATCTACTTTAGTGAATGAGCAAAGGGGTGTCTACCATGATTATTCGTGCGGCTAATGAAAGTGATGCTGATGTGATTGCTGAGATTTATAACGATGCGGTGCTTAACACCACGGCCATCTGGAATGAAAGCAGGGTAGATGTCGCGAACCGCATTGCATGGATACACAGTCGTCAGCAGGCGGGTTTTCCTGTAATAGTGGCAGCGGACAACGATGAAAGCGTGCTGGGATATGCCTCATACGGTGACTGGCGGCCCTGGGATGGATATCGCCACACCGTTGAACACTCTGTTTACGTTCATAAAAACGCACGGGGACAAGGCATAGGTGATGCCCTGATGCGGACGTTAATTCAGCTTGCCTGTAAGAGCAAAAAGCACGTGATGGTGGCGGGCATTGAATCGGAAAATGTAGCGTCAATCACGCTGCATAAAAAGCTGGGCTTCACGGAGGCGGGCACCATGAAAGAAGTCGGCAATAAATTCGGGCGCTGGCTGGATCTGACATTTATGCAGTTGCGTCTGGATGACCGCAAAGATCCATGACTATCACTGCCTGAAAGTTAACGCGCGCATGCGATGGCGGACATCCTTTGGAGGCTGGACGACATCGTGTGAATGAATTGTAAATTCACACACCAGCCGATATAACAGACGGATAACCACTCATCACCGAGGCAATGATGGCGCTTTCACACGAGTTAGTCCTGATCTTCACCACCTATCTTGTCGCCACGGCCAGTCCCGGGCCGAGCAATATGGCCATTATGGGCACGGCAATGAAAAAGGGCAGAGGTGCCGCACTGGCGCTGGCGGCGGGTGTCGTGAGTGGTTCAATGATCTGGGCGCTGCTTGCCGCCTGCGGTGTGCTGACCGTGCTGGCAACCTTCGCCCAGTTACTGATTGCGTTAAAAATCGGCGGTGGCTTATATCTGCTCTGGCTGGCGTTTAAAGCGGGCAAATCAGCATTACGCCGCACGGAAGCAAGTGACTTTACCGTCAGCGATGATCGTGTCGCTTATGGCAGGCTTTTCCGGCAGGGGATCCTGATGCATATCGGCAATCCTAAAGCGATTCTCACCTGGGTAGCCATTATGTCATTTGCACTGAAGCCGGAGGGGATGGCGTCAACGCTACCGATCATTATCTGCGGCTGTGCGGCCATTTGCATGTTTGTCTTCGGCGGATATGCTCTGCTGTTCTCAACTGCCGTCATGAGCGCCTTTTACCGTCGGATTCGTCGGGGACTCGATGCGCTGTTAGCCTGCTGCTTTGGTCTGGCAGGGTTAAAACTGATATTCAGCCGCAACTCGTGACGTTTAATGATGAGTGATAGAATTTTGCTTCTGGCTTAAAACCTGAAATGATCGGGTAATTTAAGAATCCCGACTTACAAGGCAAAAAAATGAAAGGCGCATGTCTCTGCGGAACCGTGACTTTTGAACTATCCGTTACACTCAGGCACTTTTATCGGTGCCACTGTTCACTCTGCAGAAAGCAAAGCGGAACCGGCTATAATCTTGCAACGCTGGTGAATGAGGCAGACTTTAGCTGGCTATCAGGTGAAAGCCAGATCGCTTCCTGGCGTAAACCGACCGGTTATCGCAACGATTTTTGTTCCAGCTGTGGTTCGACCGTACCCAACGCGCTGCGTGACAGGCCCTATATCTGGATCCCAGTGGGTTTACTCAATGAACCTGCCGATATGCAGTGCATCGGAGATTACTGTACCGATGACGCGATGCCCTGGGACACAACCCGTTCAGAGACAAATCATACCGGGCCTGTTGAGTCGCTGAATGCGCTATTGGCGAGCTTAACGTTACTGGATTAATAACAGCAGCCATGGTCAGTTATTCGTAAACGTTAATCCCCAGTATTCCATATAGGCATTCACATCAGTCGAAGAATGCAGCAGAAGTTTAGGGAGTCTGACATCGTCATAAAGTTTCTTATGGCGCTTTCTGTTCTTTGGGGCAGTAAGAATAATATATTTCAGCATATCCAGGGTTATATGCTCTTTGCGCATTCCGAGACCGCCAATTCGCGGCGTGGATGAGTAGCATCTGCGAATATACCGAAACAGCGCCACTGGCACTTTTACATCCAGAAGAATCAATCCTGTGGCGCGCGCGAGACGTTCTTCAATACATTTTGTGTAATTCCCATCCATAACCCATTTTTCCTGACTCACCGCAGCAGCGTGCAAATGCATAAACTCAGCCGGTGCTCTGGGAATCCATTGCGTTCCTGGAATATGGTGAAGTTGATCCAGATGAACGGCAGGCAAGGCTGTTTTGTAGGAAATAGCGTCCGCTAAGGTCGATTTGCCGCTATTCGACGGCCCCATAATACAAATGCGTGGCCCGAGCGCGTCTAAAGAAAGTGTATTAATCACAACTTTTCCTCTGGATATTCCCTGTCTGGTTGCGCTGACCTGCTGGAGGTTCAACTTAAAAATTCTGAAAGCATGATGAAGCGAATTCCTGTCGTAATGGCTCTGATATTTAAACCTCAAATAAGTCGCCTCCCTCACGGATGGAATATATGACTGTAAAGATTAGTTACATCCTGCCGATTAATTGTTCAACCAGACAAACCGTAGAGGGCATTATGGGGTTAATCAGTGGCGTTACCACAGACGTGGCAAGAGGATATACAACCACGCTCATCACACCAAATACTGTATCAGACAGCATTAAAGAAAGTATCACCGCTAAAGAGTTACCGGCCAGCGTGGTGGTAATCTCCCCCGAGGCAAGAGCGTGCCTGCTACAGGCCAGGGATGAGCCGATCTCAGCTGAGCAACAGGAAAAAAATCTCAAGGCACTGGCAGAGTTAAAATCATCCGGTCAGGGGCCGTCCGTTAATCTCGGGTATGCCTTATTCAACGATCCCAATACCAGCTGGGATGCCAGCACATTGAGTCCACTCCTGAGTATGACGGCTGACAATACGCAGAGCGCGATGGATGACTTTGCTGCTGCCTTACATCAGGTACTGGCTGAAGGGCAGGTGGGGCGGGGTCGTTACGATAACAGCGATACCGCAGAAGCCATGGCGCTTACTCTGACTCAGTCTAAGCTCCATAAACTGATTGAAAAATATGTCTCCGGAGATAACCAGAAACAGGCAACGGGCATCGCTGATCAGATGATAAACGTCAAAGTGGCTATTCGTAATAGTGCGATGTTGTCGGGCGCTCAGGATACGCTGACGTTAGCTATGCGTTATGGCACTCGCGACATGCAGGATAGTGCACGTGATGATCTCAAAAGGTTTGAAAGCGGCACCGCACGGCCTCAGGTTGAGCTGAACGGCATGATGAAAGCCATGAATCCGGGCAGTGATATGAACGCTGTATTCAGTGCCTTTGCGGCAATAATCCATACAACGCCGAACCCCGGCAATGCTGCACAACCGTCTATTGATGGCGCGTTGAAGCAGCTGGATATCTATCGCCAGCAGTGGCAGGCGTTCACTGAAAAATACGCTTCTTAATGTTCTGAAGATCCTGCAGCTTGCCTGAGTGCGACGTCTGCAGGACCAACCCCTGATAAACGGTTCCGGAACAAAAGCACAGATTACACATTTACAAATTTAAATGTGTAAATATAATGACACCTCTTAAACATCAGAGGACTTTTTGTTATGCCGTCACTTTTTACCCCCCTGAACCTGGGCGATCTCACGCTTCGTAACCGCATTGTACTGCCGCCGCTGACGCGCTGTCGCAGTGAACAGCCGGGCAACATTCCCGGCGAGATGATGGTGGAGTATTATCGCCAGCGTGCCAGTGCGGGACTGATGGTCACCGAAGGCACCCAGATTGAGCCTCGCGGGCAGGGCTATGCCTGGACGCCGGGGATCCACAGCGACGCGCAAATCGCGGGCTGGAAAAAGGTTACAGAGGCGGTACATCAGGAAGGTGCCACCATTTTCTGTCAGCTCTGGCATGTTGGCCGCGTGTCACACAATGAACTTCAGCCAGGTAAACAGCCACCGGTAGCGCCTTCCGCCATCGCAGCCGATAACGTCCGGGTATTTATTGAAACCGGGCCAGGCGCGGGGATACTGACTGCACCCAGCGAGCCACGGGCACTGACCACAGAGGAAGTTAAAGAGATCGTAGCGCTTTACCGACAGGCAGCGGAGAACGCCAAAGCAGCCGGTTTCGACGGCGTGGAACTGCATTCCGCTAACGGCTATCTGATTAACCAGTTTATTTCAGAGCATACTAATCTGCGAACGGATGAATATGGTGGCTCAGCGGAAAATCGTCTGCGCTTCCTGCGTGAAGTCGTTGAGGCCGTCAGCTCGGTCTTTGGCAGCCATCGCGTGGGTGTTCGGTTTGCCCCTCTGTTTTCGAGTACTGACGAAGAGCGCGTTTATCTCGGCCTGGTTGAAAGCGATCCTCATGCGACCTACATCCGTGCTGCGCAACTGCTGAATGAGCTGGAAGTCGGCTATCTCTCCATTGCCGAAGCGGACTGGGATAATAGCCCGGACATGCCCGAGAGTTTCCGCGTCGCATTGAGGGAAACATTCCGCTCTCCGATCATCTATTCCGGTCGTTACACGGCTGAAAAAGCGCAGTATGTGCTGGAAAAAGGCTGGGGCGATCTGTTTGGTTTTGGCCGTTCATTCATCGCCAATCCCGACCTGCCTGCGCGCATTAAATCGGGTTATCCGCTGAATGAGGTCGATAATGCCTCCCTGTATGGCGGCACTGAGAAAGGCTATACTGACTATCCTGTTTTTCAATCCTGATACTCTGTGAGGCGGCATGTCCCCCGAAAATGCCCTGAAGTTACTGTCCAATCCAACCCGAGTGGCAGTGCTGAAGTGGCTTAAGAATCCTGAAGAAGCGTTTGCGGGCTATACCCAGCTCTATCCCTTCGATCAGTATGGCGTCTGTGCCAGCCTCATACAGGACAAGGCGGGCTTATCACAGCCCGCCACGTCGTTATGCCTGAAAGCACTTCACAGTGCCGGGCTGGTTGAAGCCAGCAAAGTGGGCAAATGGACCTATTATCGTCGTGCTGAACCGCGTATTCGTGAAATCACCGACGTGCTAACACAATCACTGCAGGCGCTGTAAGGCGACTGCAGTTTAAACATCCCTCATTCCCGACTGCGAACGCTTTGCGTTTGGCCCTGACGTAAAACCTTACCAGTCCCGTAAATTCAGAGCAGCCATCCCGTGCGCGCTTGACGAAGCTGCCCGCTTAACTTACAACTAAACCCGTCAGGGGAGTCTCGCCAGAGAGACTGAGAGGCTAATAGCGCATCGCGCGGCTTAGCGACCCTTAGAACCTGACCCAGTTGATACTGGCGTAGGAAGACGGGTATCGCATCAGATACTTGCCGCAGGGGTGCATTCGCGACGTCTCTGCCTTTTCCCTCCGTATCACGGGTCTTCGTTAACGGATAACGAGGCCAAAGTGGAATATCTCAACCTGAATCCCTCTCTTCCTCGCCGGTGGACATCATGAGCCGCTGGTCGGTGCTTGGCAGTGGCGTGGCCGGGCTGTGCGTCGCCACACTGCTGATGGAGCGGGGCGAAACCGTCGAAATCATTACGCAGCCTGACTGTCGTGCCGCCTCACACTGGGCGGGTGGCATGCTCGCGCCCTGGTGCGAAGCGGAAAGCGCGCCTCAGCAGGTGATTGATTGGGGCCAGCACGCTGCAGGCTGGTGGTCGCAACGTGTTGATGGCGTGGAGCAGCAGGGCACGCTGGTGGTTGCGCCGCCGCGAGACAGCCGCGAACTGACACGCTTTGCCAGCATGACGGAAAAACATGAGTGGGTCGTACCGGGTGATATCGAACCAGTGCTTGAAAATCGCTTTGCCCGTGGTCTGTATTTTGCGGCGGAGGCGCATCTCGATCCCCGCCTCGCGATGCAGCAACTGCGTGACACACTACAACAGGCTGGCGTGCCTTTACACAGTGGTAAACCCACCGGCACCATCATTGACTGCCGTGGCATTCACGCCACGGATCAGCAGCCCGCGCTTCGCGCCGTACGGGGTGAAATGCTGGTCCTCCAGACGCATGACGTTCAGCTCTCCCGTCCTGTCCGGCTGCTGCATCCTCGCTTTCCCTGCTATCTGGTGCCGCGCGCAGAAGGGCACTTCATGCTGGGTGCCACCATGGTCGAAAGTCACGACAGCAGTTCGATTAGCGCCAGAGCCATGATGGAGTTGCTAAGCGCCGCGTATAGTCTGCATCCGGCGCTGGCTGAAGCGCGGATTGTGGAGAGCGGCACCGGCCTGCGGCCTGCCTATCCACAGAACCTGCCGGAGATCCGCTTTGAGGATGGCCGTTTTTCGCTCAATGGGCTGTATCGCCATGGCTTTTTGCTGGCTCCGATCATGGCTGAAAACCTCATACTGCAACTGACTCAGGAGATGACTCATGCGAGTTCAACTTAATGGACGCACGATTGAAACCGATGCAGGCACGCTGGCGGAACTGCTGCAGGAGCAGCAGATCGACCCGCGCTCCGTCGCCGCCGCACTGAACGGTGAGTTTGTGCCGCGAAGCCGGTATGCCAGCCAGCAACTTGAGGCGGGTAATCAGCTGGAAATCCTGTCACCGATGCAGGGAGGTTAATGATGTTCTATCAATTCGCGCCGCAATCCCGCTTTCTTCTGGGTACTGCTGGCTATCCGTCTCCCGACATTCTGCAGCAGGCGATCAACGCCTCAGGTGCAGAAATCATTACTGTCAGCCTTCGACGGGAGGGCAGCGAAGGGGGTGCTTTCCGCACGCTACTGCAACAGCTCAACAAACGCATTCTGCCGAATACAGCCGGTTGCCACACGGTAAAAGAAGCCGTGACAACAGCGCAAATGGCGCGTGAACTGTTCGACACGCCATGGATCAAACTGGAAGTGATCGGCCATGCTGACACGCTGCAACCCGATCCTTTTGCACTGGTTGAAGCCGCGCGGATCCTCTGCGCTGACGGTTTCCAGGTTTTTCCCTATACCACCGAAGATCTGATTGTCGGTGAAAAACTACTGGAAGCGGGTTGCGAAGTGCTAATGCCCTGGGGCGCGCCAATTGGCTCCGGTCAGGGGCTGCGCAATATCGAAGGGCTGCGCACGATGCGTGCGTGGTTTAAAGATGTGCCGCTGATTATCGACGCAGGTATCGGATCGCCAGGTCAGGCAGCACAGGCTATGGAGATGGGTTTCGACGGTGTGCTGCTCAACACGGCGGTGGCAAAAGCCCGCGATCCGGTGCGGATGGCCGGTGCGTTTGCTGCTGCAATTTATGGTGGACATCAGGGATTCCAGGCGGGACTGATGGAGCAGCGTGATATGGCCTCTGCCTCTACGCCCATTTTTGGTCTGGCACAGTTCTGAGGAGAGACAATGGCGCGTTATCAGCGACAGACCATGTTGCCTGAAATTGGCGAAGCGGGGCAGCAGCGGCTGGCAATGGCAAGTGTGCTGGTGGTGGGCGCGGGCGGCCTCAGCGCCACCCTGCTGCCGTTACTGGCAGGTGCGGGCGTGGGATTTATTCGCCTTTACGATGGCGATCGTGTTGAACTGCACAATCTTCACCGGCAGACGTTATTTGGTGTCGACGATGTGGGCGAGCCCAAAGCACTCTGTGCGCAGCGTGCGCTGGCGCAGCGAAATCCTGACTGCCTTGTCGAGGCGCATTCACACCTGTTGAGCGCCAGTCAGCTACCGCAGGCGCTGGAGGGAATCGATCTGGTGGTGGATGCTGCGGATAACTTCGCCATTACTTATCAGCTTTCTGACGCCTGCTATCCGCGCGGCCTGCCGCTGATCTGCGCCTCGGTGCTGGGGCGTAAAGGGTATGTCGGCGGATTCTGCGGCGGTGCGCCCGGCTATCGCGCAGTTTTCCCGCAGTTGCCCGTGGCCTCGGGTAACTGCAATACCGCTGGCGTAATGGGACCTGCGGTGGCGACGCTGGGTGCAATGCAGGCACAGATGGCACTGAGTGTATTACTCAGGCTGATGCCATCGCCGCTTGGCTGCATGATCCAGTGTGACTTTGTGGACTGGCACATCAGGCAGTTTCGCTTCGACGATGCACCTGAGCCTGACGCGTCGGGCACGCCTTTTATCGATCGTCTGATGCTCAGGGATGATGACTGCGTTGTGGAGCTGCGTAGTCTGGAGGAGGCGTCTGAAAGTGTGGCTGATACGGTGCTACGGATTCTGCCGCAGCAGATAGCAGCCTGGCAGCCGCCATCCGATCAGCGCGTGGTGCTGGTGTGTGCCAGTGGCATGCGTGCCGCCCAGGCGGCGGAGAACCTTGCCGCGCGGGGCGTTACGCGGCTGGCGCTGATGGCAGCAAACACGCTGTAGGAGGCGGGTTTAAATCACCTCGACCAGCTGGAACGTCTCGAAGATCAGCTCCATTTCGCTGTGGAAATAGCCTTCACGTTCGAAGTAGCGCTGATGTTCCTGTCGCCAGTAGTCGAGGCTGAGATCGCCTTCACCCTCCAGCATCGCCATCTCTGGCGTCACGCGATCAAAGCGCGTCAGGAACAGTCCGGTGGTGCGGATAACACACACCGGCTGCTTTTCGCCGTTCAGAACAATGCTGTAACCGCCCGGCTGAGGTAAGGCATCCTGCGCCTGCCAGCTCCGCAATGAACCGCAGGTAGCCACCTTCTTTCCGGCAATAATCAGCGTTGCGAGCTCGCTGGCTAATTCCGGAGAATCACCAAATGCATCTGTAAATGCACCCGGATATTTGTTCTGAATCTGTTCAAGCGTCATTGTCATCTGCAAATCCTTAGTGAAATAAGCGCCTGACCAGCATAACTGCAGGCCAGCGGCGCCGTTTAGAGGATGTAGCAACGGCTCAAACGCTGCTAATAGCCGTACAGCTTACCCGGCCTGCTTACGGGAAAACAGCCATAATTATCAGCACATTGAAAGAGATGGCGTTCTGACACTCTTAGTGATGGTTTTAAGACTGGCGCGGCAACGGCGGCCGCGCACGTAAAACTAACGCATCAGAAAGCTCGACCAATGTTCGATGTCGTCACCACTGCTGATTTCAGGTTGTACCAGACCATTGACCATAAAGGTCGGGGAAACGTGGATACCATTCTGACGAGCATACTTGCAGTGCCATTTAATCGCGGTCTGCAGGTCAGGCTGATCAAACGCGGCGCTGGCATCTACGCCACTGTACGCTTTAAGACGGTCCAGAATCTGGTTTGGCGTGGTATCGCGATTCGGGCCGGTGCAGTGGTCGGTGAATTCGAACTCTTCACGATGATCGGCCACCGCCTGCATCACCTTCTTCGCCGCTTCTTTACTTTCGCAGGCGGCGGCAAGGATATAGCGGACAATCAGCCCGGAATAAAGATGCCATGGCTGAGATTGCAGCCGGATCTTCACGGTGATTTTATCTTCACCTGCGTGCGCCAGTAATGCGTCTAATTTATTGAATGCACGTACCGAAAAAGGACAGGTAGGTTCCAGGAAAACTTCAAATACTTCGGGGCCATGGCCCCACACCAGGACATCAGCATGCTGATACATCGGTAACTCCTAAAAGATAAACAGGAAGGTAAGACATTTACTCTGGCAAATCCTCTTTATTTCAGCCAGTTGAGAATCAGCCGCAATTGTTACAAAAATCAGCAATCAATCACTGGCCGGCGCGTAACAGGAGACAGGCAGGTCCATTGATCGCTAGAATTAAAGGCATTAGCATTCTCATTATCTGACTCTTTATCGTCAGCTGAACTGAAGAGCGCTATAGTTACCCGCAGAGTTTGCTATCTGCATGATGAAGCCATCTCTGCGACTTTCCTGCTTATCGCCTGCCCCGAGCCGATAAGCGTTAAAAGAGGTTAAATTTGCATACCGATCTCACCTGGAAAACTCTGCATCGCGTCATTAACCAGACGATCTCAGACATGCTGGACGAGCAGCAGAGTATCAATGTGCTGTCACTCCGCGCCCGATTGCATGAACTGGCAGAAAAAGAGGAGGATGAGGTCATGGTCTTATGTTACTGGCAGGCGAGTAAAATTTTAATGCGATTGCCCGCCACGGTAACCGCCAGTCAGTTAATGGTTGCTGCACGTCACGCGTTTCGCACACCAATGGATCACGATTTAACCTGAAAGGTGTTTCACGCACGAAGGTGCCCGCCCCGTTCCCGTTATCCTCTGTTTATCTCCTGAACGCGGTTTTCCCCAACTTCTGTTAAAATTGAACCTCTGCGCCACTTTGCAGGATGCATGCTCGGGAGAAACTATGTTGTGGATTTGGAATGCCCTGATTGTTCTGGTCACCGTTATCGGTATGGAGATAACGGCTGCACTGGCGCACAAATATATTATGCACGGCTGGGGTTGGGGCTGGCATTTGTCACATCATGAACCCCATAAAGGCTGGTTTGAGGTTAACGACCTTTATGCAGTGGTATTCGCCTGCCTGTCGATTTTGCTCATTTATCTGGGCAGCACAGGTGTCTGGCCGTTGCAGTGGATTGGCGCGGGGATGACGCTTTACGGTTTGCTCTATTTTATCGTGCATGATGGCCTGGTTCATCAACGCTGGCCGTTCCGCTATGTTCCGCGCCGGGGTTATCTGCGCAGACTTTATATGGCGCACCGCATGCATCATGCGGTACGTGGCAAAGAGGACTGCGTCTCGTTTGGTTTCCTCTATGCGCCGCCGTTGTCAAAACTGCAGGCGACGCTGCGGGAACGTCACGGTGTTAAACGGGGCGCTGCCAGAGGTAAGCGGGACGTGGAGCAGGACGTGCCATCCGGGAAGTAACCGCCTGACCTGATGCCGCCACCAGCATAGCCAGTTTCTCGGGTGTGCTGGTGGACTGGCGTTGATCCCACGCCTGTGGACCCGCCTGAACCACTTTCATCCCAATTTTACGATACACCTGTTTCGCGGTGGCAATCGCCCACGCTGAGCGCAGCGGCAAACCGGGCAGCCCGGCTAACGATGAATGGTAATAGGGCTCGGCCGTCTCCACCAGCCGACGGGCCACGCGACTCAGTGCCTGGCGATTATGCGGGTCAGCCAGCGTTTCTCGTGTCAGACCCGCTTCAGTCAGCCACTCGGCGGGCAAATAGCAGCGTCCCGCTTCAGCATCTTCAACGATATCGCGCGCAATATTGGTCAGCTGAAATGCCAGCCCGAGATCACAGGCACGATCCAGCGTGGCATTGTCTCGCACGCCCATAATCTGCGCCATCATCAGACCCACCACGCCCGCGACGTGATAACAGTAGCGCAGCGTATCATCCAGCGTCTGATAGCGTGTCTCGCGAACATCCATCGCAAAACCTGCAAGATGATCAAAGGCATAAGCAGGCAGAATATCATGCGCCATCGCCACCTCCTGAAAGGCCGCAAAGGCAGGTTCATGCATCTGTGAACCGGCATAGGCCTGACGCGTTTTCATCTCCAGCTGCGCCAGCCGCTGCTCCGCAGATTGCAGCGACGGCGTATTGTTGCTGAAGCCCAGCACCTGATCGTCAATCACGTCGTCACAGTGTCGACACCAGGCGTAGAGCATCAGCACACTGCGTCGTGTTTTGGCATCAAAAAGTTTCGATGCCGTGGCGAAGCTTTTCGAACCCACTTCCATGGTTTCTACGGCATGGTCGAGCAGTGACGGACTGTTCAAGCCAAATCCTCCAGCATTAATCCTGCGGTGGCTTTAGCCGAACCAATGACGCCCGGAATACCCGCGCCGGGGTGCGTACCCGCCCCAACCAGATAGAGATTTTTGATCGTCTTATCGCGGTTGTGCGGGCGGAACCAGGCGCTCTGCGTCAGGATCGGCTCCACCGAGAACGCCGAGCCCTGATAGGCATTCAACTCATCGCGAAAATCAAACGGCGTGAAGATGCGGTGCGTCACGAGCTGACTGCGCAGGCCCGGCATATAGTGCTGCTCCAGATAGTCGAAGATACGATCGCGCAGGCGCGGACCTTCAACACTCCAGTCGATATCGGCGGTGCCGAGATGCGGCACGGGCGCCAGCACGTAGTAGCTGCCGCAGCCTTCAGGTGCCAGTGACGGATCGGTTACGCAGGGCGCATGCAGATAGAGTGAGAAGTCTTCTGCCAGCGCGTCTTTGTTGAAGATCTCATCAATTAATTCGCGGTAGCGCGGACCAAAGCAAACGGTATGGTGCGCCAGCTGATCATGATGATGATTCAGGCCAAAATAGATGACAAACAGCGAATTACTCATGCGCTTATTCTGCAGGGTTTTCCCCTGCGCCACCGATGCCGGATGCTGGCTCAGTAATTCGCTATACGTGTGAACCACATCCGCGTTAGAGGCGACCGCACGGGTCGGGAATACCCGCCCGTCATCCAGATGCACGGCGGTAATTTTATTTTCCAGCGTCTCCAGACGGGCAACGCTGGCATTCAGCTCTACTTCCCCGCCCAGATCCTCAAACAGCTTCACCATGCCCTGAACCAGGGCGCCAGTGCCGCCGCGTGGGAACCAGACGCCCCATTCACGTTCCAGTGCATGAATCAGGGTGTAAATTGACGACGTGGCAAAGGGATTTCCGCCCACCAGTAGCGAGTGAAAAGAGAATGCCTGACGAAGATGTTCATCTTCAATGTAGCTTGCCACTTTGCTGTAAACACTGCGCCACGCCTGTAATTTTGCCAGCTGAGGTGCAGCACGCAACATGTCGCGGAAAGAGAGAAACGGCACAGTGCCCAGTTTCAGATAGCCTTCTGCAAACACCGCACGGGAATAGTCAAGAAAGCGCCGATAGCCTTCAACATCACGCGAGTTAAACGCGGCAATCTGTGCTTCCAGCGCTGGCTGATCGTTGTCATAACTGAATACCTTGCCAGACTCCCAGCAGAGGCGATAAAACGGCTTTACCGGCATCAGCTCGACATAGTCAGAGAGCCTTTTGCCCGCCAGAGTAAAAAGCTCTTCAATGGCACTCGGATCGGTGATTACCGTCGGACCGGCATCAAAGGTGTAGCCCTGATCCTCATAGACATAAGCCCGGCCGCCAGGCTTGTCACGCTGTTCCAGCAGTCGGGTGGGAATACCGGACGCCTGAAGGCGAATGGCCAGAGCCAGACCACCAAAGCCTGCGCCAATTACTGTCGTTCTATTCATTGCATCGCCTGTTGACGGTGAGGAGTCATAATAGCCTGTAATGCCGCCAGTACGGGAACCGGTGGCTTGCCGCTTAGGATACGCAGCCGATCAGACAAAGTGAGTTTTCCCGCATAAAAACGGGCGATCAGACCTTCGGGAAGTCCATAAAAACGTTGCATTACCTGCCAGCGCTGGTCAGCCGGACCCGCGAGAAACAGCATCCGGTTTAGCATGCGGAAGAAGCGCTGTTGCTGCCAGGCCTGACTGGCGAAATGCGCAATGGTGGCGTGCAGGGTTTCAGAGGTAAACGACTGCATCTGAGCCAGCCGATCAGCCAGTGAGACCGCCAATGGCAGAGAGTAGCCAGTGGTAGGATGAAATAACCCGGCACGCAGACCACTGCAGGGTAAATCGCGTTTATGCCAGAAGGCAGCCACGTCGCCGGTCAGTGTAATCGGTAACGCGCCTTGCTCTTCTCGCAGTAGCTGATTCAGTTTCCAGCCCTGCTGCGCGGCATAGTCACGGATATTCTGACGGGCGCTGTCGACTTCCAGCGTGGCGTGATCAATATAGTGGGTATCTTCAATCAGCAGTGTATCGGCAGAAAACGGCAGGCTGTAGACAAAACGATAGCCTGCCTGCTGATCCACCGTTGCATCCATGATGATCGGTTCAGTCAGTCCGTGTGGTTCACTGAGCTGCCACTCCTGCCCGACGAACGACTGGAAGCCCATACGCAACGCGGTATCGGACTGATAGCCACGACCATCGATCACCGCGTCAGTGTCCAGTACGCGGCCATCCTCCAGCGTGACCGAGCGTGAAGCGATGTTCGCCACTCTTGTGTTTAGCAGCAGATCCGACGCAAATCTGTCACGAATGACCTGCGCAAAACGCTCTGCGGTCACGCAAAAATAGCCACTGTTCAGGGAACGATGTCGTTGAGGAAAGCGCACTTCATAACCGGGCCAGTGATGAACGACCAGTGGCGCAATCCAGTGATGCTGTGTTTCAGTCAGATCTTCCGCATGAAATGACCAGGTGTGATGCGCGCCTGGCTCACTTTCGGCATCAATTAAGAGAATGCGCAGGGAGGGCCGCTGCTGACGCAGGCGCAAAGCAATCAGGCCGTTTGCCAGTCCCGCACCCACCAGAATAAGATCATACCGCGGCATAATCTCTCCTCTTGAGCACCGGTTTACGGGTCAGCATCGCCTGTTCGACAATATCCGCTGCCAGTGTTGTGCCGCCCGCCTGACGAAGGGCGGTGCGCAGTGTTTTCATCTGCTGAACGTAACTCTCATCTGCCAGCAAGGTCTGGAGCTGGCGGGCCATTGAGTGGCTGGTGGTAAAGCGTGATGCGCGACGTCCGATACCGTGCCAGACCACTCTGGCCGCAACGCCTGGCTGATCAAAGGCCAGCGGGATCGCCAGAAGCGGCGTCAGATGGTTAACCGCATCCAGCACCGTGTTCATCCCGCCGTGGGTGATGGCCAGATCGGCCTGCGCCAGAGCCGCCGGCTGATCGGCAAAATCGACCACCTGAACATGGCTGGCCTGCGCGAGTTTCTCCGCCTGAAACGGTGACAGGCGACCGCAATGCGCCAGCAATAACTGCGCGTCGATCTCCTGACAGGCTCGGACAATGGTTTTAAACAGGCCGTAGCGATGACCCTGCAGCGTGCCGAGTGAAGCAAAAACCCTGGGTTTGTCGTCCTGCGTGAAATAGCGTGGCTGCGACGCAGCCGATGACGATTCCGCAGCGCGCAGAGGTCCAACCGCGTGGAAATGATCGGGCAGCGTCTGGCGGGGAAAATCGAGTGCCGGGATAAGCTGGCTAATCTGAGCCAGCGGTGAAAAACAGTGATGCAGTTTTTCGCGCGGTGCTAATCCCATTGCATGGGCATTGCGGGCGATCACCCGATCGTGACGCCGCATCAGCCAGTCATAGATTTTTTCACTGGTACGATAGCGTTCACGTGCCTGATCTGTATCTGCATAGTCAAACGGCATCACGGCCAGCGGGAAATCTGCCTCACGGTTTAGCGGCAGCGCACAGGCAACCGAAACAAAAGGCAGATTCAGAAACTCTGCTGCTAATGCACCGGCAGGTTCCATCTGATCGACGATGACGCCATCGATCGCCAGCGTGTTCAGCACGACCGGCAATTCGCGACAGAGCATATCGGTGCTGCGCGCCATCTCATTGATCAGTTTCAGCATCGACGGGCCAAGAGGATGCGCCGCCAGCTGCAGGGTATGCGCCAGACTGCCCGCGGGATGCGAGGCTAAGCCCAGCGGGAAAAAGCCAATCCGCCGGTCGGTGAGTAGCGCGCTGACGTCCGTCTGCTGGATAAAGGTAATCTGGTGTCCGCGCGCGATTAAGGCCTGGCTAAGATGCTGAAGCGCCTGCACATGGCTATAAAAGGGCGGTGCGATGACCGCGTAGTGGCTCATGCAGCATCCTTAACTGACGGCAGCGAGTTTTTTCTCAAACCAGGCCTGAACAAAATGATGTGTGGAATAACCGTCCTGACAGGCCGAGAGCAGGTGCTCGCTGGCGCAACGCAGATGGTCTCGCAGTCGCGTTTCAACTGCCTGAGGCCCAAGCAGATTCACCAGCGTCGATTTACCCTCATCCTGATGGGTATCCTTGCCGGTATCGGCCATGCCGTCGGTAAGATCGTCCAGCAACTGGAAAGCCTGACCGAGATTCAGTGAAAAACGGTGCAGCTGTTCGCGGGTCTCTGCTGACGCTTCTGCCACAATGGAGGCCATCTGCATTGAGGCGCAGAACAGCGTGCTGGTTTTATAGTGATTGGTCATCAGAATGGCATCAGCACTGCGTGGTTTGTCACCCTCTGAGAGATCTTTGAATTGACCCTGCACCAGTCCCTGCATACCTACCGCATGGGATAACTCCGCGACTGCGTCTGCTCGGGCGGCCGCTGTTAAGCCTTCTGCCATGGCGACCACGCCAAATGCCTTACTCAGCAGTGCAACCGCGGCCAGAATCGCCACATGTTCGCCATACTGACAGTGAATGGTCGGACGTCCACGACGCAACTGCGCATCATCCATGCAGGGCATGTCATCCAGAATCAGGGAGGCGGCATGGACCATCTCCACTGCACAGGCGAGATCAAGCAAACCGGTGGGCGTGACGTCGCAACCGAGATCGCGCGCGGCCAGCAGCAACAGTAGCGGACGAATACGCTTTCCCGGTGCCAGCGCACCGTCGCGCATTGCAGCGCCGACCAGGTCACGTTCACTTTCAACCGGTAAAAGCTGATCGAGCCGTTGCTCAATGTCGTTCAACAGGCTCGCAGCCTCACTGCGGTTGAAATTGACGTGTTGTTCTGCACAGACCGTCATCATGGCTGTCCTTATCTACAGAGGAAGTCACAGCAGGTCGAAATTCTTCGATGCCATCTTCAATAATCGTCCCCGACTGCCCTTGCATAGTGGGCAGGTTTTCAAAGAACGGCGGGTAATTCCATTACAACTAAGTGTAGTTCACAGAGATAAAAATGTCGGTAAATTCAGCAGCATTCCGTGTTTAACGTCGATAATTAACGGGGCATTCTGCCTGAATCAACCCAGTAATGCGCGCAGCGTTTTTATCACGCTGGCGACATCCTCGTCAGATAATGCGCCATCTTTGGCGAAACGCACAATTCCCTTCGGATCAATGACGACCACTGACGCGTTTTCCGGCAGAAGATGCCAGCTGTGAGCGGTAACGCCACTGCTGTCGATAATGAATTGCTGCCATGGGTCAGCCTTTTTACTGGACGCAATGCTGCGAACTACAAAAATGGCACTGCCGGGCAGAGCATCGTCAGTATTGACGATGGTGGTGGTCTGGAAACGGTCTCGCGGCAGCCGGGCCTGCTGAATGGCATTGATTAAAGGCTCGCTCTGATCTTTCGCAGAGAGACGACCCGCCACATGAATCACCAGACGCACTTTTCCGGTCAGAGTCTGACTGTTCCAGCGCTGATAATGTATGTCGCCCTGTTTCAGCACCATTTCGCCTTTGTCGGCGACATAGACGTAGGGGACAGGATAACCCGTTGTCAGGGTGTGGGCAGTGGCGAAACCCGAAAAAAGAAGGGCTATCATCAATCCATAATGGCGCACAGGTTCCTCACTTCTTTTTGGTTTACGGTAGGCGAGCTATCTCATCAGCAGGCAGAAGATTAGTATCACATCTATGTTTCAGATCAATAAAGGCATTTAATAACTGGGGTCAAAATAGCGGGGAAGATCTGATTACTGGAGGTGTGAAATGAGTACAACACTGATGACGCTACCTGAATTTGCCCGCTATATTGGCATCGCAACCCCAACGCTGGCGCGCGCCTTTTGCTGTCGGGGATCGCTGGGAGGCGTGCCGCTGCCACAGGCGCTGGATGATGCCCCGCTGACGCAGCGTCACTGGCTGCGCGACGATGTCTGTCAGTTTGATCATGCCTATAAACGGCTTCAGGCGAGGCAGCAACGTAAAACGCTTTAATCAGCGCGGGGATTGTCCCGCGCTTCGTTATGCAAAATTATCGGGCTTCACCAGGAAACAGACCAGATTAGCCTCACGGTCGCCCACGATTTCAATGGTGTCATCCAGCCCGCTGACGGCGTCTCCACGACCCAGACGGTGATCGCCCACGCGGATAATGCCTTCAAGCACGGTAAGATAAGCGACAAATCCCGGCATTGAAGGCACATTGAGCGTATGGTTGCGCGCCAGCAGCGTGTCGTAGACATAGACCTCCTGGCGCAGTTCCAGTGGCGCGTCAGACGTTTCTGGCCCGGCCAGTTCGGTCCAGCCGTTGGTCATAATACCCTGGTCGCGTTCCAGCACCTGAGTCATCGCTTCCCCGCCCGGCTGTGAAGGCCGAATCACAGCCTGCAACAGCTCCGCTTCATACAGCGGCACCGACTCTTCGTACTGAACACCTTCACCTGCATTGACCACCATCACTTTCTTTGCAGAGAGCTGTGTGCGCTCGCCGTTGCTGTCCTGATGTTGCATCGAACCGCGCCAAAGATAAGTGAACACTTCTTCATTCTGATGCTGCTGCATCGGAATTCGGGCATCCAGTTTTAACGACATCAGGTCAACACTGATCAGCGGGCTCAGGGCAGGGCCGGGCCGCTGGCGACGAACGGTGAAAGGACCGTACTCAAAAAGTTGCTCAGGATTTGCTCGCACAATGTTCATGATTAGCTCTTATATAAAGTGACCAATAACAACGATCATAGACCTCAGACGTAAAATGAGAAGCCGGGGGATTTGCCCGGCTTCGTCAGTTATTTTGAATAATAGACAATTTGACGGGCTGGCAGCCTACTTGCCCTGTTCGTCACTTTCACCCAGAAAGAAATACCAGAGTGGAATCGACAACAGTCCGGTAAAGACGGTGGAGTAGAGCAGGATCATCATCGCCTGAGTGATATACATGGTCAGTGACCAGTGGCTGAAAGGGATCTGATACTGATCAATCACGCCACCAATCATCGCATTTGCCATTACCGAGATGACAATCAGCGCCAGCACCGTGACGCTGCGCAGAAAATAACGCATCTCTTTACGTTTACCGGCGAAGCGCGACTGAACGATAGCCAGCGGCGACTGCTTATCCGGGGCGATTTCCACCTGAACGATAGCGGCTCGCTGAGCACTGCGCCAGCGCTGAATATCCAGCAGAATCAGCACTATCAGGCTGACACCCATAACGGGCAGGGCATACCCCAGGGCCAGCATGACAATCAGACTGGTACCCTGTGCGTAGCGCGGCTGTGACAGCCAGGCGGACAACAGCGTCTGTGATGGGCTGAGCTGAGGAACAGCCGGGCGACGTATCCACCACATGCGGTAGCCCAGCACAATCATTGTGCAGAGACCAAAGCCAAACAGCGCCAGAATCAGCTGGTTGGGCAGGCCAAACAGCACGCCCATATGGGCATCCACGCCCCAGCGGGTCAGTTTCGCCACCAGCGGGAAGCTGGCGAACTCAACGCGGTCGACCACGCTGAAATTAACCGGATTGATGGAAACTGCATCGACCTGGCTCGGCCAGCTGCGATCAATCTCTGACACTGTCCATGCCTGTTCAGCGTTCTTAGGCTGACGTAATTCCAGTTTCGTGGCGTGAAGTCCGGCCTGACGTGCAGCCGCCAGGGCCTGATCCCAGCTGGCATTCGGCTGATTCAGGATCACCGGCGGCGCGGTTTTCGCTGGCATGGTCATCCCGGACATCGTCATCCCTTCCATCGCACCGCGATGGTCAGCATGGGGATCGGCGGCTTCGGCAGGGACGTTACCCTTCAGCGCGGTGTTAACCTGCGGCGTTGTCCAGCCGAAGTCGCTGCGCATCTTATCAATGTTGTTGCCTGCCCACTGTGACCAGGTCAGCCCCGTGACTGAAAAGAACACCAGGCCGATGGCCAGAATCAGACCCAGCGTGACGTGCCAGTGACGCGTTACTGCAAAGCCACTCCGCGCTTTTTTACGGTGTCGTGGTGGCCGCGTGCCGGCCCATAAAATGAGTCCACCCAGCGCGGCGACCCACAGCCACGAAGCCGCCAGTTCACTGTAATTGCGACCAAAATCTCCCAACAGCAGGCCGCGATGCAGCTGATCCAGCCACATTCGCAGCGGCAACACACCGCTGGTGCCATACACCGTCATATCGCCTTTTACCTGCAGGGTGTAGGGATCGATAAACAGCGAGCGCGACTCAGATGGACCCAACTGAGGCTCAGCAAACTGCACCCGGGTTGTATCCTTTGGGCCTGGTGCGGGACGCACGGCGTAAATGCGCGCGGACTCACCGGCACGGGCACGGGCAGCGGCAATCTGAGCTGACAGCGGTTGTGCGACACCCTGCGCGTCAGTGGTCAGGGCATCGTGGTAAATCGCCTGTTCCAGCTGTGGCGTCAGAACGTAAAGTGTACCGGTGAGAGCGGCGACGAAAATAAACGGCGCAATAAACAGGCCAATATAAAAATGCAGGCGGCGAAACAGGTTAAAAACAGTGCCGCGTGGTGCAGGGGACATTTCCCGATTAGAGGACATAGCATTCCACACTTTTCAAAAGACAAAGGCGATCTGGTGACGTTGTCACGCAATCGAATCAGTTAGCTGTCGTTGTGACAGAAAACAGGGTGGCGCACGCGGTCGGTGAAGGCGCAGTAATCGTCGCCATTGCGGCGGATTAATGGCAGAAGGAGGCGGGGCGCGGCTTATCAGGCACATCCACCAGATGAACGGGATAAAGACCCAGAGCATCAGCGGCACATGAATCAGCAAATCGCAGTAACCACAGGCAAAGCCCGGGCCCATCATCATCCCGTGATCTCCCATCGCCATCTCGCTGTGGTGATCCATCATGGGCATCTCTGCGCTCATGGCAGAGGCATCCTGCATCATGGCGCGATGTTCAGCCAGATTTTTAGAGATCATCGGGGCAACAAACAACAGCAGCACGGCCAGTATCGCAATACAGGCTGTGAGTCGCTGTCGGATGTCAGATCTCTGCATGATTTTAACAGGCATTTGGGGTCAGAATTCAGGGCGGCAGTGTAACGCGAAGGGGATAAAAGGGTTAAATAAAGTGGCTTCTGTAGCGAGAAAATTCGCACTCTTTGAACATATTCACTTTAATTTCAGCATCATTTAACGTAGTTGTAACCACCAGAACACATACAAATAACATTAATGTTTCGGCAGAAGTTAAACCGAACCCATAAAGGACTAAGAATGAAAATTGTCATGCTGGATGGCGACACGCTGCCTGTTTCACTTCCGACCCGAAAGCAGAATGCTGACTGGGAAATTCGTGCACAGACTTCGGTCAGTGAAATCGTGTCGGCGCTTACGGGCGCCACGGTCGCGATCACCAATAAAGTGCCGTTGCGTGCCGACACCTTAAAACTCTTACCCGATCTGCGTTTTATTTGTGTCGCGGCGACCGGATATGACTGTATTGACCTCGATGCCTGTCGTACACGCGGCATTGTGGTCAGTAATGTTCCTAGCTACTCCACCCAGAGCGTTTCAGAGGCGGTTATCGCCGCAATTTTTGCCCTGCGCCGTCAGATGATGGCTTATGCCAGCAATACCCGCATCGACTGGCCGCAGGCTCAGCACTTCTGTCTGCATCGTCAGCCGATAGGGGATATTGGCGGCGCGATGCTGGGTATTGTGGGCAAGGGCGAAATTGGCCAGGCGGTCGGCAGGCTGGCTAAGGCCCTGGGTATGCAGGTGCAGTACGCCGAGCGTAAAGGCAGTGACAGGGTGCGTGAGGGCTATGTCAGCTTTGAGCAGATGCTGGCGACCAGCGATATTATTTCGCTTCACTGCCCGTTGAGTGACAGCACTCGTCAGATGATCGATCGTCATGCGCTGGAGAAAATGAAACCGCATACGCTGCTGATTAATACCGCGCGCGGCGGACTGATTAACGAGGCCGACCTCGCTGACGCGTTGAAACAGGGTGTCATTGGGGGTGCGGCGCTGGATGTGCTGAGCAGCGAGCCGCCCGCGCCCGACAATCCGCTGCTGGCGGATCTGCCAACTCTGCTGCTGACGCCGCACATTGCCTGGGCGAGTCGCAGCGGTGTGGAGAATCTGGTGACTGGCGTGATGGCCAATATCGCGGCCTTTATGCAGGGCGAGCCGGTTAATGTGGTGAGTCAGGCCTGGCGGAAATAGTTTTAATGTCTGACATGCGTTGATATTCAGAGCAACCTCGTAGAATTCAGGTGACACGTTTTACAGTGGTTATTAATCAGGCTATTAGTTTCGTTATCTCCATCAGTGACTAAACGTTCGTGCGCTACAGGAATTAGCGCCTTTTACTGGCTGACTCGGCCGTTGTAAGCGCTTCAGGAACAGAAAGGATTCTGGCAGTGAAAAAGAAGAACAGCACGCCCACACCTCATGATGCGACATTCCGGCAATTTCTGACTCAGCCGGATATTGCCCGGGATTTTATGGCGCTGCACCTGCCGCCGGAGCTGCGCGTACGCTGTGATCTCAGCACCCTGAAGCTGGAGTCGGGGTCGTTTGTGGAGGATAACCTTCGGCAGTATTTCAGCGACGTGCTTTACAGTCTTAAAACAACCGCTGGCGATGGATATATCCATGTACTTATTGAGCATCAGTCAGCACCTGACAAACACATGGCATTTCGGCTGATGCGCTATGCAGTGGCAGTTATGCAGCGCCACCTTGAAGCCGGGCATAAGAAATTGCCGCTGGTGATACCCATTCTGTTTTACACCGGCAGACGCACGCCCTATCCCTATTCGAACCGGTGGCTGGATGAGTTTGATGACCCGGTGCTGGCGGACAGGCTTTACAGCCACAGTTTTCCGCTGATCGATGTCACGGTGATTCCTGACGATGAGATCATGCAACACCGCAGCATGGCGGCTCTGACCCTGTTGCAAAAGCACATCCGGCAGCGAGATCTGACAGATCTGATGGACAGGCTGGTATCCATTTTGAAGGCAGGCGATCACTCTTCATCACAGGTGATATCGCTGGTACACTACATGGTACAGGCGGGCGAAACATCAGACGCCAAAGCCTTTGTACGGGAGCTGGCACGGCATGTGCCCCAACACGAGAACGCACTTATGACTATTGCACAACAGCTTGAGCAGATAGGTCTTGAGAAAGGCATCGAGCAGGGTATTGAACAGGGACGAAAAGAAGGTGTTCGTGGCGCGAGCCTGAGAATTGCGCGTAACATGCTGATGAATGGTATGGATCGCAACACGGTTATGCAGATGACCGGTCTGAATGAAGACGATCTGGCACAAATTTCACACTAAGAAATTTTTTGCGCTCTGATTATTACTGGTGCCTCATGCCTCACATCTCCAGCGCGCGGCACCCTTCAAATCAGACGGCTTTACCGACATCCGGCAATCCCGCCGTGTTTTATGACGGCGAGCTCAATATTCTCGCTCAGCATCAAAATATCGAACGTCCCAGCTTATCAGTCAGCAATTCCAGCACAGCGGTTCCCGCCAGTGAATTACCCGCGCTGTCCAGCCCAGGTGACCAGACGGCGATGCTCATCTCGCCGGGAATGATAGCAATAATTCCACCCCCCACACCTGACTTAGCTGGCATTCCGACGCGCCATGCGAACTCGCCTGCGCCATCGTACATCCCGCTGGTGATCATCAGTGCGTTAATCTGTCGGGCCTGACGTGGCGTGATCATCTGACTGCCATCCAGCGTTTTTCCCTGATTCGCCAGATAGATAAAGGTGCGGGCCAGCTCAATGCAGTTCATTGAAAGTGAGCAATAGTGGAAATAGGTCTGCATCACGCTGGTGACATCATTATCAAAATTACCAAACGACTTCATTAACCAGGCGATGGCTGCATTGCGGGCCGAGTGTTCAAATTCAGAACGGGCAACATGGCGATCATAATTGATATCTTGCTGCTGACTGAGTTGACGCACAATTTCCAGCATTCGCTGCCGTGGTGCAGTCAGACGGGTTTCCAGCAGATCGCAAATCACCAGTGCACCGGCATTGATGAAAGGGTTACGCGGCTTACCCTGTTCCAGCTCAAGCTGCACCAGGGAATTAAAAGGCTGGCCTGAGGGTTCTTTGCCGACCCGCTGCCAGATTTCGCTGTCGTCATAGCGCGTCAGTGCCACAGTGAGTGAGAGCGCCTTTGAGATCGACTGAATCGAAAAGCGCGTCTCAGCATCACCCGCCTGAAAGAGGGTGCCGTCACGCAGGCAAATCGCAATCGCCAGATTATCGGCAGCCACATCAGACAGCGCAGGGATATAGTCAGCCACTTTTCCCTGATGCACCAGTGGACGAACCTGCTCCAGGATGGCCTGCAGCAGAGCATTATTCAGTTCAGACACGCACTTTTCTCCCGTCCATTCTTGCTGATCGACGAAGCAATCCAGCCGCGACCGGCAAATCTTTATTTTTTAGGGGCTCGCCGCAATCTCAGCTAATAGGTTTTGACTGCGCTGCCAGCGGAGCCAGCAGCATCTGTAGCAGGCTCAGCAGGGCCAGTACACCGAAAGGCAGCGTCCAGTTACCGCTATGCTCATGGAGCACGCCGAAAAACAAAGGGCCAAATGCCGCCAGCGCATAACCCACACATTGTGCCATGCCTGACAATTGCGAAGCCTGGCGATGATGCGTGGCTCGCAGATTAAACAGCGAAAGGCAGAGCACCAGTGATGCGCCTGCGCCAAGGCCGGCCAGTGTCAGCCAGATCATCGCCCACTGTGGATTGAGCAATAAACCCAGCATGCCGAGGAAAATGCCTGATGACGCAATGAATGCAGTGAGCCGGGCGTCCTTAACCCGCTTCAGAACCACCATACAGCCCAGATTGGCAATGATCGCAATCGCCTGATACCAGAATAACAGCCAGCCCGCACGGGTCTGACTGAAGCCATTGTCCTGAGCAAAGACAGCAAACCAGTCGATCAGGGTATAAAATGCCAGTGACTGCAGCGCCATAAACAGCGCGATCTGCCAGCCCCCGGCTGATTTCCAGGGATGACGATACGCGACGGGCGCATCGGTTGCCGAGACTGTTGACTGCCGCTGACGCAACATCGGCAGCCAGACAATAAGCGCCACCAGCCCGGGCAGTGCCCAGACGACCAGCGAGAGTCGCCAGCCGGCCGATGAAAGCTGGCTCAGCGGCACGGCAATGCCTGAAGCCAGGCTGGCAGTGATCGACATTGT
The DNA here is from genome assembly GCF_029222565.1 of Pantoea sp. Cr_R13. Lineage (NCBI taxonomy): Bacteria > Pseudomonadati > Pseudomonadota > Gammaproteobacteria > Enterobacterales > Erwiniaceae > Pantoea > Pantoea sp. Cr_R13. Next base: position 60,473 of record NZ_JARHXL010000009.1, on the reverse strand, counting down.
TGCAGCATAGAGACCAATATATTTAGCGGTGTGGGCGGTGAAATCGCGTTTAATCAGTGGCGGCAACAAGACGTTGGCGGCGGCAATGCCTGCGCTAAGCAGCAGCGTTCCCCCCCACAGTGCTGCTTCGGCGGGGTGCCAGCGCAACAGTGAACCGGCCGTGATCAGGCACAGCGCACCCCACAAACTCCGCTCCAGCCCAAGCTGATTTCCCAGCCAGGCGGCGGGTGGAGCGAGCAGGGCAAAGAGGATAAGTGGAAGAGAATTAAACAGGCCCGCTTCACCGGCAGTGAGTCCAAATGTCTGACGAATATCCTGCAATACCGGGCCAGCGACAGTAATAGGTGCGCGAAGGTTCGCGGCAGTAAGCAGCAGGACGAACAAAAAAAACGTAGCGCTAGAAAACGCAGTCAGAGATTTAGCGGCGTGTTGTACAGGCATCATGGCAGGGATCATCACAGGCAGCAGTGCTGCGGGGGCGTTGCTTGACGTTAACGCTTACGCATCAGAATTGATGTCTGGACGCTACTCTACTGACCGGGTAGCGGCGTGTAAAGCCTTGTTATGCGATGGAATAGCGTAAATGCGATCTCGCCACACTGTCTGCTGTTTAGTCATCAATGGAATTCAGGTTCCGGGAAGTGGCCGCACTCATTCTGGCTGGGATCAGTGCCGGGCTGACAGGTCTGCTGACGGGTTTCGGCTGCGGGAACTGGTTTTTCAGCGTGCCACGGGGCGCTGGCGCTACATGCACTGAGAAGTGAAACCAGAACCATCACACTGATTATACGCATATCCGCATCCTCTTAACCGTCATGAGTCGAGCCACGTCGGTTGCCGGCGGTCTGCAGGTCAGTGACGTCTAATCTGAGTGTGGTCGCTAAGGGCAGTATGTCAATTAAAACAGTGCAAACATGAGTGCGACGGGAAAACTCATCGGCCAGGTCGCACCCACCAGAAAGGCGCTCAGGAGTTTGATGCTCAGCTTATCTTTGGCGATGAAGAACGTGATCAGCGTAGCGACCAGTGCAACAACGGCATAGAAAATTAGCATTCCCTGGTACAGTGTCATCGTCATCTCCGCTGCGTCATTAACGTTTTCGCTGCGCATGATGCTGATTTTTGTGATCCAGATCAAGGGGGTACAGGGTTTAGCATCTAAAGAAATCATGGCTAATCCTCTGGATCCTTTCTCTGGTTTCATCCTGAAAGTGGGCGATTTCAGGGTGAAACCAGACTGTAAAAATGCGCTTGAAACCTCTACTGCTGCGGCAAGGCCCTCTGAACAATCGCTGGCGAAACCCGAATCTCATTCAGGTAATGGGCATCGCAGTCCAGCATCAAAGCAGGTTGTTTTATTCAAATTTTTGCGCTGTTAATAAATATTCTCTGTTAACCCGCTCCACCCACCATGACTCACCGCTCAGGATATGATCAGACGCGCCTCTCGCAGAATTAAAATGTCCATAAAATCAATTAATTATTAAAAGCTATGGCGTCTCTCCTGGCGGGTTTTGTGCGGGATCTCCCACATCAGACGTATCGCCCTGCGGATGCATTTCTCTCTGGCACCTGAGCTATGTAACACTGCTTCATCATCAAACCGACATGCCCATGAGGAATGAAGACATGACCCGATTCGTAATGAATAAAAAGGATGATCTCGTCAACAGCGCATTAGATGGCATGATTTACGCCAGCCCGTGGCGCAATCTGGTCCGGCTGCAGGTCGATCCGCGCATTCGCATCGTGATGCGCAATGACTGGCAGAAGAAGCAGGTCGCGTTGATATCGGGTGGTGGCTCTGGTCACGAACCGGCACATGTCGGCTTTATTGGCAAAGGAATGCTGACGGCTGCGGTTTGTGGCGATGTGTTTGCCTCGCCCAGCGTGGATGCGGTTTATCACGCCATCATCAATATCACTGGTGAGGCTGGATGTCTGTTAATTGTGAAAAACTATACGGGCGATCGGCTCAACTTTGGTCTGGCGGCAGAAAAGGCCCGCAATGCCGGATTCAGCGTTAATATGGTCATTGTCGGTGACGATGTTGCGTTACCCGATAATCCTCAGCCACGTGGGGTGGCGGGCACCTTGCTGGTGCACAAAGTGGCGGGTTTTGTTGCTGAACGTGGGGATGACCTGGCGGCAGTGACTGAAGCGGCGGAGCAGGCCAGTCGTGCGATCGCCACCATGGGTGTTGCGCTCTCTGGCTGTCATCTGCCAGAAGAACAGGCTGAGCAGCGAGTGCCGGACGGCGGCGTTGAAATGGGGCTGGGTATCCATGGTGAGCCGGGCGTTGACGTCATACAGACACAAAACAGTCAGCATATTGTGCAGCATCTGCTGGAGAAGGTGATGCCGGGCCGCGATCAGCCCTGCGCGTTGCTGGTAAATAATCTTGGCGGTATGTCGGCGCTGGAGATGAGTCTGGTCACGCGGGATGTGATTGCGTCGCCGCTCAGTCGGGGGGCTGAGTGGCTGATTGGTCCGGCGCCGCTGATGACGGCACTGGATATGAAGGGATTTTCCGTCACCTGGATGGCGCTAACGCCACTTTTAAAAGAGGCGCTCTGCGCACCGGTAGAGGTCAGCGGCTGGGTTCCGGCTGTTAAAATTGCGCCTCTGCAGCCTGTTATTGCCCCCAGAGAGGCGACAGCACAGACGGCCCAACCCTCTGATAACCCGACGGTGGCGGCTTTCGTTAACAGCATCTGTGCAACCCTGATTGCCAGCGAAAGCGAGCTGAATAAACTGGATGCCCAGGTGGGCGATGGCGATACCGGCTCGACCTTTGCTGCAGGCGCGCGTCAGATCCAGCGTGAATGTGCGGATAAAAAACTGCCGTTAAATGCCTTACCGGATCTGCTCGCGGTAACGGGTGAACGACTGGCGACGGTGATGGGCGGCTCCAGCGGCGTGCTGATGGCGATCTTTTTCACGGCTGCCGCGCAGCAGATGGCAGAAGGTGGTGCACTGCCCGAAGCCTTGCTGCAGGGTCTGGACAAGATGAAACAGTATGGCGGGGCACAACCCGGCGATCGTACGTTGGTTGATGCGCTGCAACCGGCCATCAAGGCGCTGGTGGCGGGTAAATCGCTGACTGAGGCGTCGGATGCGGCAAACCAGGGCAGTGATGCGACAGCCAGTATGGGGAAAGCAAAGGCGGGCCGATCATCCTATCTCAATAGCGCTAACCTCAACGGCGTGCCCGATCCAGGTGCCGTTGCGGTGGCCAGAGTGTTTGCAGCGTTAAAACAGCTTTAAACTTTCCGGCACACTTATGGCGCCAAACGCGCCTGTAAAAACGCCAGTAATTGACGGTTTACTTCGCTGCGCTGACGGTGCTGCGGGTAAACCGCATTCAGTGAGAGGGGCGGCGGCTGGCAGCCGTCCAGTACCGTCACCAGCTCACCACGTTGTAGCGCAGTCTCAAGGATAAAGGCGGGTAGCAGCACCAGTCCTAAACCCGCCAGTGCCGCATCCCGCAGCACTTCGCCATTGTTACTCACCATCGGTCCCTGAACTGCCAGCCATTTCGCTTTGCCGTTGACCTGCAACACCCAGCCATTCTGACCTTCTCGTCCATAACGCAGACAGGCGTGTTGCAGTAACTCATCGGGATGCTGCGGCGTGCCAGCCCGTTTCAGATAATCGGGACTGCAGCAGATCACCCGTTTCAGCTCGCCCAGCGGTCGAGCAATCAGCGTTGAGTCCGCCAGGGTGCCGATGCGTATCGCCATGTCCACGCCTTCGCCAATGACATCCGCATAGCGATCCGCCAGCTCAATCTGAAACTGCAATGCCGGGTGGTGGCTGAGGAACTCGGCGATCAGCGGCGACAGGTGGCTCATACCAAAGGACATCGGCATATTAATGCGGAAGGTGCCGCGCAGCGCCTGCTGCTGCTCAGACACTGCCAGTTCTGCTTCCTGAATCTCATCCAGGATACGCTGAGCATGCTGCGCAAACAGCAGCCCCGCATCCGTTACTGACAGCTTGCGGGTATTGCGAATCAGCAGGCGAACCCCTAATGACGCCTCCAGCGCAGCCATACGGCGGCTGACATACTGTTTCGATAACATCAATTGCTCAGCCGCTGCAGTAAAGTTGCCAGCATGCATCACGGCGACATAAATCCGGAGGTCTTCAATCTGCATAGTGTCCACTTATTGGTGACAGTCATGGGGATTCAGGCGACATTTCAGCCGCAGACGTTAACTTATATCGGGTAATGGGCGACAGGGCAACGCGTCAGCTGCCGGCGTCTGCGCGACGGAGATCATAGATTTGCCGTTCCGCTGCCACGAAACGGGCAGGCTGCCGGGTCAATTGTGCGAAAGCCGTTATAGTAAGCATGCAGTGATGTAATGCGTCTGGAAAATTTTCGGGTTAATTCGATAAGGAGTGGCTGGTGAAAAAATTACTCTGCGCAACGGTGCTGGCCGTGTTGCCCATGACCACGCTGGCGGCGTCGGTGTTTACGCTGCAATCTGAGGACTTCAGCGATAATGCGCTACTGGATAAAAAGTTTGCCGGTGCCAATAAAAGTAACCCTTCCTGTACCGGTGAGAATATTTCTCCTCAACTGAACTGGTCTGCTGCGCCTGCGGGAACCCGCAGTTTTGCGCTGCTGATGACCGATCCGGTCGGGGCCAAAGGGCTGGGGGTCACGCACATGGTGGCCTATAACATTCCTGCCAGTCGCACGTCGTTTGCGCAGGGGGCGCTGACAAAGGGCAAGGATTATACCGGTGGAAAAAATACGCCAGGCACGCTGCATTATTACGGGCCTTGTCCGCCAGCAGGCAGTGGTCTGCATCACTATAACTTTGTGCTGATCGCCACCGATTTACCGGCAGGTCAGTTGAAGGCGGGATTAACCCAGGCAGAGCTGGTCACGCAACTGAAAGGCCATGCGCTGGGGGCGGCCAGCACAGTGGGTCGCTTCAGTAATGAATAATCGGCACCCGGAATAAACAAACGCTTGTGGCACGCGTAAGGGCGGTAAAATAAGGTGGGCCGAGCGTTCGGGCGCAGATAAAAAAACACCCTGCAGAGCAGGGTGTCAGAACGATTATTTACCCGCTGTCGCGGCAGGTTTATTTCGTTTGCGCAGCTTGTCGATTAATCGATGTGCTTCTGCCTTAGTCGCCACCGCAGGGGAAGAACCGGTCAGCGGCTGACGGGCCGTCTCGCGAACGGTCAGAATAGTCAGCAGGCCAATGATACCCGCGCCCATCATGTAGTAGGCCGGCATCATCGTGTTTTTGGTGGTATCCACCAACCATGCGGTAATCAGCGGTGTCGTACCACCAAACAGCGAAACTGACAGGTTAAAGCCAATGGCCAGCGCACTGTAACGGATATCGGTGGTGAACAGGGCTGGCAGCGTCGAAGGCATGGTGCCGCTGAAGCAGGTATGTAACACACCCAGAATCATGAGTCCGCCAAATACCGCCCACATATTCCCGGACCCGATAAGCATAAAGCTTGGGATAGCGAGGAGAATCAGGCCCACCGCACCAAAGGCAATCACCGGACGACGACCAATACGGTCAGTCCAGCGACCCCAAAGCAGCGTCAGCGGCATCATCACAAACATCGCCACCATCACCAGAAGCAGGCCACTTAACTCTGGCAGACCCAGTATCCCGGTCAGGTAGCTCGGCATGTACGACGTCAGCATATAGTTAGATACGTTAAACAGCAGCACCAGACCAATACACTTCATCATCGGCGCACGGTATTTGCTCAGCATCTGCATCAGCGTCAGACGCGGTTTGCTCTGCTCCAGCGCTTCCTGTTTTTCCATATGCTGCTGGAATGCTGGCGTCTCTTCCAGCTTCAGTCGCACATAGAGACCAAACAGGCCCAGCGGCGCGGCGATAAAGAACGGCACGCGCCAGCCCCAGGACATCATAGCCTCATTGGACATCACGGTCGTCATGACCGTCACCAGGCTGGCGCCCATCAGATAGCCCCCAATGGTGCCGAATTCCAGGAAGCTGCCCATAAAGCCACGACGTTTATCGGTGGAGTACTCTGCGATAAAGGTCGCGGCACCGCCATATTCACCCCCGGTCGAGAAGCCCTGAATCAGGCGCGCCACCAGAAGCAGAATGGGTGCCATGATGCCGATTGAAGAATATGCCGGGATCAGACCGATACAGAATGTCCCGATCGACATCATGATCATTGTCATCGCCAGTACTTTCTGTCGGCCGATACGGTCACCCAGCGGCCCGAATACCAGGCCACCAATCGGACGCACCAGGAAGGCCGCTGCGAACGTACCAAAGGTGGCAATCAACTGAACCGTGTTGTTGGCATCAGGGAAAAAGACTTTGCCGATGATCACGGCGAGATAGCTGTATACCCCGAAGTCGAACCATTCCATCGCATTACCTAATGCCGCTGCGCCAACCGCACGCTTCAGCATGTCGTTATCGATCACAGTAATGTCGTCGACAGTCAGCTCTTTAGGCTTCCTGTTCCAGAAATGTTTCTTTGGGTGTTCAGACGATGAGTTTCTGGTGTCCATATTCTCCTCAGGTGCATCAATGAAGGAGTCTTATAGCTTTCGCAGCCGCAAACAATGTTCAGAAGAAACCGTGGAAATGAAAGCTATAAGAAGCCGAAAAAATTTAAGTGAAGCGGCAAAAGCCGCAGCCGGTTAACCATAGACCATGATTGTAAGGTTTTGCAAGTTTTCAGCCGAAAAAACTAACTTTGAGTGAAAATTCAGCACGGCGCTCTGACTAATGAGTGCTTACGGCCATAAACATTTGGAAATATTGCCTGTTAATAGCTCTTTTTATGTGTGGATCTGTTTATGGCTGTTTTCGCCACAATGACTGCCGAAAAAGAGGATCTCGCCTGCAGAGTAATCTGCGGCAGGGATGGCTAAGGGGTGGTGGTATATTTCCATCCACCGTATATCCATAGCAGGATTAGTTGGTAGTTAACGCATAACTGAAATGGCAGTGTAAAGCTATTCCATGCAAACAGAGTCTCTCTCATGAGCGCGTTAACAACAGCAGAATTGCCGGTTATCGATTTCGCATTATTGTCAGGTAATCAACAGCAGCAGCAACAGGTGCTGGAAAAGTTAAGCCAGGCCGCGCGTGATGTCGGTTTCTTCAATTTAATCAATCACGGCATCGACCGTGAATTATCAGATGAGGTTCAGGACGTCGCGCGGAAATTTTTTGCCCTGCCACAGGCGGAAAAATCCGCAGTAGCGATGGCTAACTCGCCTCATTTTCGTGGTTATAACCTGGCGGGCGTGGAAATAACCCGCAGCCAGCCCGACTATCGTGAGCAGTTCGATATTGGTGCGGAACGGGAAGCACTGCCCGTTACTGCCGATTCCCCCACCTGGCAACGGATGCAGGGGCCGAATCAGTGGCCTGAAGGCTTACCTGAACTGCAAACCGTGGTCACCCGCTTGCAGCAGCAGATGACAGAGGTAGCGCTGGAGTTACTGCGCGCCTTTGCCCAGGCACTTAATCTGCCGCGCAACGCTTTCGACAACCTCTACGGCGACTATCCCAACGAACATATCAAACTGATTCGCTATCCGGGGCGCACCGAGGGCGAATCACGCCAGGGTGTTGGCGCACATAAAGATTCCGGCTTCCTGACCATGCTGTTGCAGGATGACCAGCCGGGCCTGCAGGTTGAAGTGACACCGGACAACTGGATCGATGCGTCGCCGCTGCCGGGTGCCTTTGTGGTGAACATTGGCGAACTGCTTGAGCTGGCGACCAACGGCTACCTGCGCGCGACGGTGCATCGCGTGGTCTCGCCACCTCAAAGCAGCGAGCGCTTATCCATTGCCTTCTTCCTGGGTGCCCAGTTGGATGCGGTGGTGCCAGTCTATCAACTGCCTCCCCAGCTGGCTCGGCTGGCACAGGGACCGGGCAGCGATCCGCTCAACCCACTGCTGCGCGAAGTGGGCTGGAACTACCTCAAGGGCCGGCTGCGTTCGCATCCGGACGTCGCCCGGCGTTTCTATCCCGAACATAACACTCACTGATAACGATAAGAGATAAATGATGATTAAAAAGCGCTTTCTGGTCCTGGCCGGTCTTTCACTGCTGATTGCTCAAAGCTTACAGGCTGCACCGCTGCGCGTGGCGGCTGATCCCCTGCCGCACGCGGAAATCCTGGAGTATGTCAAAACTCTGGATCCTAAACTGGATATCAAAATTGTCGAGCTGAGCGGCGGCGTGAATGCCAATGAACTGCTGGCCGCCGGAGATGTCGATGCCAACTACTTCCAGCATCTGCCTTATCTGAAAGATCAGGAGAAAGCGCTGGGTAAAACCTTTGCCGTTGTTGTCAGCGTGCATATTGAGCCGCTGGGGATTTACTCGCGCAAGGTGAAATCACTGGCGGCGCTGCCAGAGGGTGCCAGCATTGCTGTGCCGAATAACAGCACCAACCTGAGCCGTGCACTGTGGCTATTGCAGGACAAAGGGGTGATCAAGCTAAGCGCGAAGGGCGAGGCGGGTTCGACGCTGGTGACGCCGAAAGATATCAGTGAAAACCCGAAGAATATTAAAATCGTTGAGATTGAGTCGCCACAGCTGCCGCGCTCGCTGGATGATGTGGATGCCGCCGTGATTAATGGCAACTACGCGCTGGAAGCCGGGCTGACGCCCGCGAAAGATGCGCTGGGTCTGGAGTCCGCGGCCCATAACCCCTACGCCAACCTGCTGGTGACCACGCCTGAACGGGCTAAAGATCCTCGCGTGTTACAGCTGGCAAAAGATCTGCGCTCGCCGCAGGTGGCCGAATTTATCCGTAAAAATTATCAGGGCTCTGTGATTCCGGTTGCGGACGAGCAGCATGATTAAAATCAGCCATCTCAGTAAACATTACGCTGGCGCACCTGCGCCAGCTCTGGACGACATCTCACTCACCATCGAAGAGGGCACCATCTTTGGCATCCTCGGACGAAGCGGGGCGGGTAAAAGCACGCTGCTACGCTGCCTGAACCGGCTGGAAAGCCCTTCCAGCGGTCAGATTGAGATTGACGGACAGGATCTCGCCGCGATGAGCCTGGCGCAACTGCGTCAGCAGCGACAGCAGATGGGGATGATCTTCCAGCACTTCAATCTGCTGCATTCGCGCAATGTACAGGACAACGTCGATCTGGCGCTGGAGATTGCCGGGTTGCGAGCGGCGGAGCGGCGCCAGCGTGTGGCCTCGTTGCTGAAGCTGGTGGGGCTGGAATCGTCTGGCAAAGCCTGGCCGTCACAACTCTCAGGTGGGCAGAAACAGCGTGTCGGCATCGCCCGTGCGCTGGCCGCCCGACCCCGTTATCTGCTGTGTGATGAGGCCACCAGCGCGCTGGACCCCGAAACCACCACCTCGATTCTCGATTTGCTTGCCGACATTCAGCAGCAGCTCAACATCACCATTGTGTTGATCACCCATGAAATGGCGGTGGTGAAGCGGATTTGTGACGGAGCGGCACTGCTGGAGAATGGCCAGCTGGTTGAAAGCGGCAGCCTGAGCCAGATCATGGGACGTGAAGAGGGACGCCTGCGCAAAATGCTGCTGAGGGATGGCGAAGCAGACCGGGCGTTTATCAAAAAATATCAGCATGAGGCATTAATCCGATGCGTAGCATGAGTAGTGAGCGGTTCCAGGAACTGCTGCTGAATGCCACTGGTGAAACACTCTATATGGTGCTGCTGGCGGCACTTTTCACGGTCGCGCTAGGGCTGCCGGTGGGCGTACTGCTGTTTCTGACCCGGCCAAAAGGCATTCTGCCCAATCGTGGGATTTCACTGCTGCTGAATACGCTGGTCAATACCGGACGCGCGTTGCCGTTTGTGGTGCTGCTGATTGCGCTGATCCCCTTTACCCGTCTGCTGGTCGGCACCACGCTGGGCAGCACTGCCGCCATTGTGCCGATTACGCTGGGCGCGTTTCCTTTTTTTGCCCGCATTGTGGAGAACGCGCTGGATGAGGTTGATCGCGGTCGCATTGAAGCGGTGGTATCAATGGGCGGCACGCTGTGGCATATCGTCAGCCGTGTGCTGCTGCCGGAAGCGCTACCCGCACTGGTGGCGGGCGTTACCCTGACGATTGTGATGCTCATTGGCTTCTCGGCGATGGCGGGCGTGGTCGGTGGCGGCGGACTGGGTGATCTGGCAATTCGTTACGGTTATCAGCGCTTCGACAACCAGATCATGGCGGCCACCATTGTGGTGCTGCTGGCGCTGGTAATGCTGATTCAGAAACTCGGCGACCGGCTGGTGCGCTCACTGGCTTATCGTCGGTAGGTTTTATATCTGACGTTAGCACAGAGCTCTGCAGATTGTTTTTAACGGTGAACAGGAAGGAAGCATTTTTATTCCGCCTGTGTTCAGACCATGTTGTGCGGACCCTTCCGGCATCAGGTGCGTTTAACCTGAGATGCGGTCTGCAAAAAGAGTTAACAGCGACGCTTGATAACCTACCAATAGTAACTTACCTTTAGTAGCTTAATGGCTGAACAGGTAAGGTGACGACGATGCATGCATTAATAGTGACTTCTCATCCCAATCAGGATGCGCATACCCACCGCGTGGCGGACCAGCTGGCGCAGGGCATTATCTCGACCGGCCAGCACACGGCTGAAAAAGCCGATCTGGCAGCTGAAAGATTTGATCCGCGTTTCACGCTCACCGACCACCGGCATTTCAACGGCCAGGCGGAGGCATCGCCGGATGTGCTGGCTGAACAGCAGCGGTTAAATCGCGCTGATGCGCTGGTGCTGGTCTATCCAGTTTACTGGTGGTCATTTCCTGCCCAGCTCAAAGGCTGGATAGATCGGGTTTTCATTGCCGGATGGGCCTTTGATGAGCAGGAGGGTCGGATAGTGAAGCGCCTCAATCATCTTCCTGTGCATCTGATTGCAATCGGGGGCGCGGATACGCGAACTTTTCTGCGGCGCGGCTATTTCAGCAGCATGCGAAATCAGATTGATCACGGCATTTTTGACTACTGTGGCGCGCCGGTGGTGACCAGTGAACTGTTGCTAAGCGGCGATGAGGGTTATCCTGAGTCACACTATCAGCTGGCGCAGGCGTTGGGCCAGCGTCTGTTCCCCCATCAGGAAAAACATGACCGTTGAGAAAGTACCGCGGAAACGACTGTCACGTGAGGCCCGACGCAGGCAGTTGTCGGATGTCGCGTGGCAGATTTTGCAAACCGAAGGCAGCGAAGCGCTGACGCTGGCACGGGTCGGCGAAGCGGCGGGCGTCAGTAAACCGGTGGTTTACGATCATTTCACCACCCGTCATGGATTGCTGGCAGCGTTGTATGACGATTTTGATCGTCGCCAGACCGAGCGAATGGACGCGGCGATGAATGCTGCGCCGATGGTGATGCAGCAAAAAGCGGAAGTGCTGGCCGCCTGTTATGTGGATTGTGTGATGACAGAAGGACGTGAGATTCCAGAGTTGCTGTCAGCACTCAGCACCTCACCGGAACTGGCCGCCGTCAAACGTCATTATCAGCTCGACTTTATCGCCCGTTGTCAGCACTGGTTTGCTCCTTTTACGGGCAGCAAAGGTATTGCGGAAGCAGGCATGTGGGGCTTGCTGGGGGGCGCGGATGCTATCGCCGCCGCCGTGACACGTGGCGATGTCGCTAAGCCGGAAGGCGAGCAGGCAATAACGGCCATGGTCGTCGCGCTGGTGACTGGCAGTAGTGCATCGGAGTCAGCGTAGGATAAAAAAGGCGGCCCGCAGGCCGCCGAATCATTCAACCACAACAGGCGTTGTGTAAGCAGTGGCAACGTACAATGATGATTGTTTAGCCTTTCACCCCGCCTGCGGTTAAACCGCTTACCAGCCAGCGCTGTGCCAGCAGGAACACCAGGGTGATCGGAATCGCGGAGAGCACCGCCGCGGCGGCAAAGTCTCCCCACAAATAGTTCTGCGGATTGAGATACTGTTGCATCCCGACCGCAAGGGTGTAGCTGTTGACGTCGCGCAGCAGCAGCGAAGCAACCGGCACTTCAGTGACCGCTGCGATAAACGCCAGAATAAACACCACCGCCAGAATCGGCACTGACAGCGGCAGCAGCACCAGCCGGAACGCCTGCCATGGCGTTGCGCCATCCAGCGCGGCGGCCTCTTCCAGTGATCCGTCGATGGTTTCGAAATAGCCTTTAATCGTCCAGACATGCAGCGCGATGCCGCCCATATAGGCGAAGATTACGCCACCATGGGTATTCAGCCCGATAAACGGCAGATACTGACCGAGCCGATCAAAAAGCGCATAGAGCGCCACCAGTGACAGAACCGCCGGGAACATCTGGAATATCAGCATCCCTTTCAGCAGGCTGGCACGACCGGCAAAGCGCATACGCGCAAACGCATAGGCGCAGGTGGTCGAAAGTGCCACGATGCCCAGCGCACTAATGGCCGCAATTTTGATCGAGTTCCATAACCATAACAGCACCGGAAAGGGCGGCGGTGTCACGCTTCCATCCGCATGTTCAACGCTGAAACCCAGCGCCAGCCGCCAGTGCTCCCAGGAGATCTGTTCCGGGATTAGGCTGCCGGTGGCGAAGTTACCGGATCGCAGTGAAATTGCGATAACCATGAGCAGCGGGAAGAGTATCGCCGCAATAAATACCAGCAGCAGCAGATGCGTGGTGAACAGACGCAGCCGTTGTGATTTGGGTTGTACCATAGCCATAACAACTCCTTAGTCGAACTTCATCCGCGAGGCTTTCAGGTTAATCACCGCCAGCGCACCCACCAGCAGGAAGATCAGCGTGGCAATCGCAGCCGCCAGGCCAAAGTCCTGCCCGCCACCGCCCTCAAAGGCGATGCGCCAGGTGTAGTTCACCAGCAAATCGGTATAACCGGCTGGCGTGGTCGTGCCAAGACGATCCGGTCCGCCGTTGGTCAGTAACTGCACCAGCACAAAGTTATTAAAATTGAAGGCAAAGCTGGCAATCATCAGCGGCATCAACGGCTTCAGCAACAGCGGCAGCGTAATCAGGAAGAAGTTCTGCAGCGGTCCTGCTCCGTCCATCGCCGAGGCTTCATAGAGATCATCGGGAATCGCTTTCAGCAGTCCCATGCAGAGGATCATCATGTAGGGATAGCCCAGCCAGGTGTTGACGATAATCAGCATGGTGCGTGCCAGCGTGGGATCGCTGAACCACGCAGGCTTCACGCCAAATAGCGCGCTGAGCATCACGTTGATCTCCCCAAAGCTCTGGTTAAACAGTCCTTTGAAAATCAAAATCGAGATAAACGCCGGTACCGCATAGGGCAGGATCAGCATCACCCGATAGATCGCTTTGCCGCGTAACGCTTCCCACTGCACCAGACAGGCCAGCACCATCCCGACGGCTACGGTCAGCACCACCGTGATGAGCGAGAAAAGCAGCGTCCAGCCAAATATCGCCAGGAACGGCTTCTGAATCCCTTCATCAGTAAACACCCGCACGAAGTTCTTCCAGCCGGTATTCACGGTAAAGCCGGGGCTTAAGGTTTCGTTGCCCCACTTATTGTCCGCGTTCACGGCCTGATAGAAGCCGGTCTGCGGATTGGCGCGGTAATGCGTGCCGCTCTGCTGGTTGATCAGTTCATCTTTTGCGCCAACCCGATAGAGCGGCTGGGTGCCGGAGAACTGGCGGAGCGAACTCATGCGCAACTGACGCCCATCCGGCAACTCAGCGCGGATCTGGCTCAGTGCCTGGCGGTTAGTCGTGATAACCCTGAACGTCGCCCGTTCGCCAGCGGGTGGCGTGGCAGGCATCATTTTCAGAGTCTGTTCAGCGCCAAACTGAAAAGGCGGAGAGACGAAGTCTGCTTTGCCATCGTTCAGTACCAGTTGCCAGCGATCGCCTGCCGGGAACAGAGAAAAACTGACTGCCTCGCCCGACTGGAAAGTACGGCCAAGGAGTACCTGTTGCGCCCGCTCAAAGGTGAGCTGGTTAGTGCTGCTGTAGTTGGTAAAGGCGATAGCGATGGTGCAGGCGAGGGGGAACAACACAAACAGCGACATTCCAGCCACGCCGGGATAGACATAACGCCACGCATAGGCGCGACGATTTGCAAAAATCCACAGTCCGGTTGCACTGAGGATCAGCGTCAGTAACGCAAACAGATATTCACCCTGCGCGTACATCAGTATCAGCAGATAGCCGACCAGCAGACAGCCGATTCCAATGAGAACGCCTTTCAGCAACAGACTGTGCGTTTTCGGTTTTCCTGACATGATGCGGTTTTCCTTAACGGTCACTCAAGCCGGGGATAACCCCGGCATGGGATTATTACTTCTTCAGGCGGGCCTGGGCATCTTTAAGCGCGGCGTCAACACTCTGACGACCGCCCAGCGCATTCAGCGTGGCGGTGCGCATCGCGTACCAGAAGGCCGCCATCTGCGGGATGTTTGGCATGATGTCGCCCTGTTTAGCGTTGCTCATGGTGGCGGCGATACGCGGATCTTTTTCCAGCGTCTGCTGGTAGGATTTCAGCGCCACGGCACCCAGCGGCTTGTCTTTATTAACCGTTTCCAGTCCGGAATCGGTCAGCAGATAGTTCTCCAGGAACTCTTTCGCCAGCTCTTTGTTTGGACTGGCGGCGTTGATCCCGGCACTCAGCACGCCGACAAAGGCTTTCGACGGTTTACCCTTCAGCGTGGGCAGTTCAGTGACGCCATAGTCGATGCCGCTCTTGTCCAGGTTACCCCACGCCCACGGACCATTAATGGTCATGGCGGTTTGGCCTTTGTTAAAGGCAGCCTCAGCGATGGAGTAGTCGGTATCCGCATTCAGCGTTTTAGCTTTGACCTGATCGACCAGGAACTGCATGCCCGCTTTCGCGCCGGCGTTATCGACGCCGACATCCTTCACGTCATAGTGTCCGTCGGTGAGTTTAAAGGCGTAAGCACCGCCCGCGGCCAGCAGTGGCCAGGTGAAGTAGGGTTCCTGCAGGTTGAACATAATCGCGCTCTTGCCTTTGGCGCGCAGTTGCTTATCGAGACCGGCCATCTCTTCCCAGGTTTTCGGCGGGTTCGGCAGCAGCTTTTTGTTGTAGATCAGTGACAGCGCCTCAACCGAGATCGGATAACCAATCAGCTTGCCGTCGAAGCGTACCGCGTCCCAGGTGAACGGGAAGATCTTCTCGCGGAAGCTGGCATCCGGCGTGACCTCCGCCAGCAGGCCCGACTGCGCGTAGCCGCCGAAACGATCATGCGCCCAGAAAATGATGTCCGGGCCATCGCCGGTCGCCGCAACCTGCGGATACTTCTCCTCCATTTTGTCAGGATGTTCGACCGTGACTTTGATGCCGGTCTCCTGCTCAAATTTCTTACCCACTTCGGCAAGGCCGTTGTAGCCCTTGTCACCGTTAATCCAGATGACCAGTTTACCTTCCTCAATTTTTGCCATTGCGCTTGCTGAAAAGAGCACAGCAGAGAGGGCAGAAAGGGCCAGAATGCGTGCTCCGGTTTTCGTCGTCATAAATCCATCCTGTTAGCGGAAGTGGTGAATGCTCTGTCGGCATCATTGTGCGTATCCACACCGGCATCTCATCCTCCTCCGCTCTACGCCCCTCAGCCTGCCTCTGTGATCCCACTGGCAAAAAGCGCCTTAAGCGGGTGCTTAAGCGGCAAAACAATCTTCGGGTCTGCGTTAGCGATCACAAAAAAGCGTTGCAAGGCGCGGGCTGACGCGTCAGCCCGTGTTTCTCCTCCTCCCGACTCCTCCCCCAGCAGTTTGCGTTACGGCGGAGGATGTTACCGATTGTTTCCTCTCGCATAGTGAGCCCCGGAACCCGTCTGCCGCTGAGCAGACACGATTATGCAGCTAAGAGGGAAGGGATCATGGCGAGCGTTGTGTTACGCAATGTCACGAAAGCCTGGGGCGAAACTGTGGTGTCGAAAGATATCGATCTCACTATTCGTGAAGGGGAATTTGTTGTATTCGTCGGCCCATCAGGCTGTGGAAAATCGACACTGCTGCGCATGATTGCCGGTCTGGAAACCATCACCAGCGGCGAGCTGTTAATCGGCGACCAGCGAATGAATGAAGTGCCACCTGCTGAACGCGGCATTGGCATGGTGTTTCAATCCTATGCGCTCTATCCACACCTCTCCGTGGCGGAAAATATGTCTTTTGGCCTGAAGCTGGCCGGAGTGAAAAAAGCGGAGATCCATCAGCGCGTCAATCAGGTGGCAGAGATCCTTCAGCTGGCGCATCTGCTTGATCGTCGCCCTAAGGCCCTTTCCGGTGGGCAGCGTCAGCGCGTGGCAATTGGCCGTACGCTGGTGGCCGAACCCCGCGTCTTCCTGCTGGATGAACCGCTGTCAAACCTGGACGCCGCGCTGCGCGTCCAGATGCGCATTGAGATCTCCCGTCTGCATAAGCGCCTGAAGCGCACCATGATTTATGTCACCCACGATCAGATCGAAGCGATGACGCTGGCTGACAAGATCGTGGTGCTGGATGCCGGGCGAATTGCGCAGGTCGGCAAGCCGCTTGAGCTCTACCACTATCCCGCTAACCGCTTTGTCGCCGGGTTTATCGGCTCACCCAAAATGAATTTTCTGCCGGTCAAAGTGACCGCCACCGCCATCGATCAGGTTCAGGTACGGCTGCCGAATCAGCAACTGGTCTGGCTGCCGGTTGACAGCGCTGGCGTGCAGGTTGGCAGCAATATGTCACTGGGTATTCGCCCGGAACATCTGCTCTCCAGCGATATCGCCGACGTTACCCTGGAAGGGGAAGTGCAGGTGGTGGAACAGCTGGGGCATGAAACACAGATCCACATCGAGATTCCCGCTATCCGTCAAAACCTGGTCTACCGCCAGGAGGACGTCGTGCTGGTGAAAGAGGGCGCCATCCTCGGTATTGGCCTGCCGCCCGAGCGTTGTCACCTGTTCCGTGAGGACGGGAGCGCGTGCCGCAGGCTTTATCAGGAGCCGGGTGTATAGCCCTGCCAAAAACAATAAAAGCAATGACCTCAGGAGATAGAAAATGTTAACTCTGCGCAAACTTCCCATTGCCGTTGCCGTCGCGGTGGGCACCCTCTCCGCCCCGACGATGGCGGTTGATTTTACCGGTTACGCCCGTTCCGGCATTGGCTGGACAGGTAGCGGTGGCGAACAGCAATGTTTCCAGGCCACTGGCGCCCAAAGTAAGTACCGTCTGGGCAACGAATGTGAAACCTATGCCGAACTGAAATTAGGCCAGGAAGTGTGGAAAGAGGGCGACAAGAGCTTCTATTTCGACACCAACGTGGCTTACTCCGTAGCACAGCAAAATGACTGGGAAGCGACCTCACCCGCTTTCCGTGAAGCTAACGTCAAAGGTAAAAACCTGATTGATTCGCTGCCAGGATCGACCATCTGGGCCGGTAAGCGTTTCTATCAGCGTCATGACGTCCACATGATCGACTTCTACTACTGGGATATCTCGGGTCCGGGAGCCGGTCTGGAAGATGTGGATCTCGGCTTCGGTAAACTCTCTTTCGCCGCAACCCGTTCGTCTGAAGCGGGCGGCTCGTACACGTTCTCCAGCGACCGTATCCGTGACTTCGCGACCAGCACCGCCAACGACGTGTTTGATGTGCGTCTGGCCGGACTGGAAACCAACCCGAACGGCGTGCTGGAACTGGGTGTCGATTATGGTCGTGCCAATGCCCGTGACGGCTACCGCATTGAAGATGGCGCGTCGAAAGATGGCTGGATGTTCACCGCTGAACATACCCAGAGCATGCTGAAAGGCTACAACAAATTTGTGCTGCAATACGCCACCGACGCGATGACTTCGCAGGGCAAAGGCGTACCGCAGGGTACCAATATCAATAACAACGGCAAGATGTACCGCGTGCTTGACCACGGTGCCATTTCGCTGGCAGAACGCTGGGACCTGATGTACGTCGCCATGTATCAGAACATCGATCTGGACAACAACCGTGGCACCGATTGGTACACCGTGGGTGTGCGCCCGATGTACAAATGGACGCCAATCATGAGCACCCTGCTGGAACTGGGCTACGACAACGTCAAATCGCAGCAGGCTAACGAGCGCAACGGCCAGTACAAAGTGACGCTGGCACAGCAGTGGCAGGCGGGTGACAGTATCTGGTCACGTCCGGCGCTGCGTCTGTTCGCAACCTACGCCAAATGGGATGAGAAGTGGGGCTACAGCAAAGATAACTCCGGCGATCTCACCTCCTTCGCCTCGGCGGACTCCACCGGAAACGGCATCCTGACCAATAGCCGTGGCAAAGACGACGAAGTGACCTTCGGCGCGCAGATGGAAATCTGGTGGTAAGCCAGAGCCTTTTCTGACGGGCGCGGACTCGCGCCTGATGGATCTCTTTGGTCGCGGTGTGCCATTGCCTGGTTCATGCCGCGACCTGCAATAAGGTACGCATAATGAAAATGAAAAAACTGGCTGCACTCTGCCTGACTGCAGCGTTACTGACAGGACATACGCTTCCCGCCCTGGCGGATGTCAATCTGGTGCCGCAGGATCTCTCTTCTGCACCCGTCGTGGCACCTGAAACATTGCAACGCCTGAGCTGGCAGCCGCTGGCGGCCTCTCAGACGCAAACTACAAAACTCGCTAATAGCGGACAGACGCTGAATGCGCCCCACATTGCCGGGCCGGTCGCGGCTTACAGTCTGCCGGCGAATATCGGCGAACTGACGCTGACGCTAAGCAGTGAAGTGGCGAACGGTCGGGTTTTCGCGCCGAACGTGCTGGTGCTGGACGAAAACCTGCGCCCAGCGGCCTGGTTCCCCAGCCGCTATTTCACTTATCAGAAGCCGGGCGTAATGGCGGCAGATCGGCTGGAAGGGGTGATGAAATTGACCCCGGCGCTGGGTCAGCAAAAAATCTACCTGCTGGTGTTTACCACCGACAGCGATCTGACCCAGACCACCACGCTGCTCGATCCTGCCAAGGCCTACGCCCAGGGCACCGGCCATGCGGTACCGGATATTCCCGATCCGGTCGCCAGCCACAGCCGCGAAGGCACGATCAAGCTGAAGATGCAGACCAGTTCCGGCTCCTCGATTCTTGTCGGACCGCTGTTTGGTTCATCCGGCGCGAGTGCCGTCACCGTCGGCAATACTGCACCTGCGGCAGCGTACAGCGCAGCACCAGCGCCTGCACCGGCTGCAGCGCCCGCGCCAAAAGCCCGTGCGGAACCGATCATGAGCGACACCGAGAGTTACTTTAACCAGAAGATCACCCAGGCGGTGAACAGCGGCAATATCGACAAGGCGCTGAAACTGCTGGATGAAGCCGAGCGGCTGGGTTCCACCTCTGCACGGCAGACCTTTATCAGTAGTGTTAAAGGCAAGGGGTGAAGCTGCCCCGACGCTATTGATGTTGTCCCATCTGGTGCGCTGCGGCGCACCTTTTTTTGTTGTGGAGATCCTGATTGCAGTTTTTTTTGTGTGGCTTTACGCATTGCGTAAGTCAGGCTGTGGGCAATAGCGTTCGATGAATATAGGCTTCCTGAGCTGTTTCAGGGATGAATTTTCTGGCCATTTCAGGCGAAGTTACATGGCAACTCAGACCCGAAATATCTTTCTGAAATCATGGGTATCGTGATGGCGGGTGAACCTGGGGTTATCACCCGTCGGAGTATTTCTGCTCCTGTGCATATCAGCCGCGAAGAGTGTGATATCTGGCAGGAAGTAAAACAGGGTGTCACTTTTCAGGCGATACGGAAAAGAGTAATCAGAAACTTTTAATGGTGACTGAGTAACAAAACAGTCGTGGTTGTCGCGATCAATGCATTTGCATTGCCAATGCACTTGCATTACTGTTGCGTTATCTTGTTTTTCCTGATGAGAATCTGAAATGGGAACGCTGACTCATACCAGCATCTCTCTGCGCGCTACATCAAAACTGACAGCCCGCAGCCAGACCACTATCCCTGCCGCAGTTCGTGATGCGATGAATCTGCAACCTGGTGAGAATATCGAATACGCTGTTCTGCCTGGCGGCAAAGTCCTTATTACCCGTCAGGAAACGGTGACTGATGATGATCCGGTGATGGCGAGCTTTCTGAGTTTTCTTGCTGCTGATATGTGCAACACGCCTTCAAATATCAAAACGCTGGATCGAGGATTATTAACTCGCATTACTTCGTTGACCGAAGGTATGGACGTTGATTTGGATGCTCCACTCATGGACGATGAGTAATCAGGTATGGAAGATGGCACGGTTATGAATGGATGGCACGTTTATGTTCATCCCTGTTTTGAATCACAGCTGATTGCGCTGACCAATGAAGTGGAGTCACTCAGGGCTAAATATCCTGAAAGTTACCAGCGAAAAGCGACGACTAAGCTTTTAGCCGCGGTGTTTAAAGTTATCAATAGTGAGATTTGCGCCGATCCACATCATGCAAAGTTTCGCCAGGGCGATACGCTGGGAGAACAAAATAAGCATTGGTTCAGTGCGAAGTTTTTAATGCAGTATCGTTTGTTCTTTAGATTCAGCGAACAACATAAAACCATTATCCTTGCATGGATGAATGACGCCGAGACCAAACGTGCCTATGGCAGTAAACGTGACGCTTATAAGGTATTTTCAGGAATGTTGCATAACGGCTACCCACCAGACGACTGGGCATTGCTGTTAAAGCAATCTCAGGATTGGGATAATACAAACTCGTAAGTGTCATAAATCCTGACCACGATCCTGTTTGTGTTTTCAGACGCCTTGCTCATGGGTAATTCATCTCTGATTAAAGGCGCTGAGTAAAATAGCAGCGTGCGAGCCGTTGGCGGCCCGCACGCTGTAATAACTGAAAATTATGTAAATCAGGCGGCGTCAGACACGCGTCTGAGTCACGCGTTAATCTTCAACCACGCACTGACCGCTTCCGTCGCGCCGTCAAATCGTGCAACAACCCTTGGGTCTCCGAATTACTGAACAGCGCCTCCAGCGGCACGCTCAGCTTGCGTCGCCAGTTTGGGTATTCGTCGCTGGTGCCGGGAATATTGACCGGCGCGGCCATATCCAGCCAGTCTTCCGGTTGCAGTCCCAGCAGGGCGCTGTGACTGTCGGCCAGATAGCGCTGCATCGCCCGGTTTAATGCCTTGCTCATACCGGTACGGCGTGCATCACGTCCGGCACGTTTCGGCAGCGCGCCCACGCGATGCAAACTGTTCAGCAGCGCCTGCTTTGCCCTCGTTCGTTCCTGATACAGTCCGGCCAGCACCACTTTGTCCGGATAAAGACCGAGTTGTGCGCCAGTTGTCAGATCGTCACTTTGCCACCAGCCGCGCAGCGTGGGGAGATCATGGGTGGTAGCAACTGCCATTGCCTGCCGTGGCCAGCTGGCGGGCGGGCGAAAACCGGCTTCGGAGGTCTGTTCGAACCAGAGCACTTTGTAGGAGTAAACCCCGCCATCCCGCAGCTTATCGACAATCGCCTCCGGCACGGTGCCGAGATCTTCGCCAATCACCATGCATTGATGACGCTGGCTTTCCAGCGCCAGAATCGCCAGCAAATCGTCAATCGGGTAGTGCACATACGCCCCGTGCCTCGCGCCTTCGCCAGCGGGAATCCACCACAGCCGCATTAGCGCCATCACATGATCAATACGCAGTGCGCCGCAGTGGCGCATGTTGGCGCGCAGCAGGGCAATCCACGGCTCCCAGGCACGCTGACGCATCACCTGCGGATCCATGGGCGGCAACCCCCAATCCTGACCGCGTGGGCCGAGAATATCAGGCGGTGCACCGATGCTGGCCTCCATGCAGTAAAGATCCCGCTCACTCCAGGTCTCTGCGCCACCCTGCGCGACGCCCACCGCCAGATCGCGGTACAGTCCGATGGGCATCTGCTGCTGCTGGCAGCTGTTCCAGCAGTTTTCAAACTGCTGCGCGGCCAGCCACTGCAGCCACAGCCAGAAGCGCACCTGATCCTCATGCTGTTTTAAAAAGGTCTGCACCGCAGGGCTGCCAGGATGCTGTAGCGCCTCCGGCCAGACCGGCCAGCCCCAGCGCCCGCTATCCTGCGCCATCTGGTCGGCATGCAGCGCATCAAACAGCGCCTGATGCTGCAGGCTTTCGCCACCTTCCTGGATAAACGCATTAAACGCCTGCACCTCAGGATCAGCGGCATCACGCTGGATAAACTGCGGCCACGCCAGGCTCAGCGCCTGAATTTTCAGCCGGGTTACCGCAGCATAATCGACCCACTCGGCTGCGCGTGCCTGCGCCAGCGTCTGCTGCGTTTCGGGCAGTTGCCACCAGGTTTGCGCGGCCACGCTCAACTGGAAGTCAGTGACCGCGGCCACATCAATGTAAAGCACATTGAGCCAGCGCCGGGACGAAGGACTGTAAGGGCTGGCACTCTCCGGGCTGGAGGGAAACAGTGCATGAATAGGGTTGAGGCCGATAAACGCGCCACCACGTGCGGCGATTTCCGCTAGCATCCGGCGCAGATCGCCAAAGTCACCAATACCCCAGTTCTGCACCGAGCGCAGAGTGTAAAGCTGCACGCAGGCGCCCCACAGGGATTCACCTGCCAGCAGTGCTGGCGGTTCATAACAGCGGGCCGGGGCGATAATCACCCGGCACGACCACTGCTGCGTGCCCTGTTGCAGCGTCAGCTGATGATAGCCTTCGGGCAGCGGCGGCAGATGCAGTGGCTGCGCGGGCTGGCAGCGACCCGAGCTCATCTCACCCGACTCGTGGGTGAGATGCCAGTGTGCATCTTCACTCAGCTGTGGCGACAGGCTCAGCAGATCGCCGCTGCGGAAAATCACCACGGGTGGCAGCGGCGTGCTCAGCGTATGCGGAGGCTGCATCACCGCCAGCAAACGCTGGCGGGTCAGGGTCGGGATCGCCTGTGGCTTGCCGTGAGCATTGATATACTCAGCAGCGATGCCTGCCAGAGAAAAATCATCCATAACCGGTTCTGTTTTCATGGCTTTCCTTAGCGTTTCGCTTGCCAGATGCGCTTCTGGTAATCGCGGATCGCCCGATCAGAGCTGAACATGCCACAGCGTGCGGTATTGAGGATAGTGGCACGCGTCCAGGCCTCCTGATCGCTCCACAGCCGTTCAACCTGCGCCTGCGCATCCAGGTAGGGCTGAAAGTCAGCCAGCACCAGATACGGATCGCCGCCTTCCGGACCCAAACTGTGCAGCATCGCGTCAAAGGCGTGGAGATCGCCCTGGCTGAAGGTGCCATCTTCCAGCGCCTGTAACACCTGATTGAGCTGCGGATCTTTTTTGCGCCACTGCGCCGGAGCATAGCCACTGGCTTTTAACGCCACGACTTCTTCTACGGTATGCCCGAAGATAAAGATATTTTCGCTGCCGACCTGCTCAGCGATCTCGACGTTGGCCCCATCCAGCGTGCCAATGGTTAACGCGCCATTAAGCGCCAGCTTCATGTTACCGGTGCCGGAAGCCTCTTTGCCGGCGGTTGAAATTTGCTCTGAAAGATCAGCAGCCGGAATCAGTCGCTCAGCGACGGAGACGTTGTAGTCGGGAATGAATACCACTTTCAGGCGATCGCCGATGCGCGGATCCTGATTGATCACCTCGGCCACTTTGTTGATGGCGTAGATGATGTTTTTAGCCAGCGCATAACCCGGTGCGGCTTTAGCACCAAACAGCACCACGCGCGGTGCGCGGTTTGCCTGGGGATCGGTGACCAGCGTCTGCCACAGCGCAATAATGTGCAGCAGGCTCAGATGCTGACGTTTGTACTCATGCAGGCGCTTAATCTGCACGTCAAACAGCGCGGTGGGGTTGATCTCAATACCCGTCCGGTTTTTGATCCACCCGACCAGTGCCTGCTTATTTTGCTGTTTGATGGCGCGATATTCCGCGCGGAACGTGGCGTCATCAGCAAAAGCTTCCAGTCCCTGCAGGGCATCAAGATCGTTCAACCAGGACTTTTGCAGCGTTCGGCTAATCAACGCACTCAGCGCCGGGTTGCACTGATTAATCCAGCGGCGCGGTGTAATGCCATTGGTCACGTTATGGAATTTTTCCGGCCACATCTGGTGATATTCCGGGAAGAGATCCTGCACTACCAGTTTTGAGTGCAGTGCCGCCACACCATTGACCGCGAAGCCGCTGGTGACGCAAAGGTTGGCCATGCGGAGCTGGTTATTGTGCACCAGTGCCAGTTTTGCCCATTTTGCGTCATCATCCGGCCAGCGTGCGGTGACTGCCGTTTTCAGCTGCGCGTTCAGGGTATTAATGATCATCATATGGCGCGGTAGCAGGCTGCGCACCAGTCGCACATCCCAGCATTCCAGCGCTTCCGGCATCAACGTATGGTTGGTGTAGGCAAAGGTGTGCTGGGTGATTTGCCAGGCGCGATCCCAGCTAAGCTGATGCTCATCCAGCAGCAGACGCATCAGCTCCGGGATCGCCAGCGTCGGATGGGTGTCGTTAAGCTGGATCACTTCATGGTCAGCCAGGGTTTCGATGTTGCGTCCGGCCAGATGGTGACGACGCAGAATGTCAGCCAGCGCACAGGCGCACTGGAAATATTGCTGCATCAGACGCAGTTTTTTACCGTTCTGATGATTGTCATTGGGGTAGAGCACTTTGGTGAGTTTTTCTGCATCAATGCCCTGTTGCTCCGCACGCAAAAAATCGCCGTCGTTAAAGCGGCTGAGGTTGAACGGCTGAGCATGTTTCGCCTGCCATAAACGCAGTGGCTGGCTGATGCCATTCTCATAACCTACTACCGGAAGATCCCAGGCTTCCCCGACCAGTTCAACTGCCGGTTGCCACTGCGGCTCACCTTCGACACTGATCACTTTACCGCCCAAACCGACGCGCACGTTCAGCGCAGCGTTATGGTTAAACCACGGATAGCGATCGCGCTGCCAGTCATCCGGCCCTTCAATCTGCGCGCCCTGTTCGAAACGCTGGCGGAAAAGACCATATTGATAGTTCAGACCATAGCCCGTTGCAGGCTGACCCACATTTGCCATGGAATCCAGAAAACAGGCCGCCAGGCGACCCAGACCGCCATTGCCCAGCGCAGGATCGGTTTCGTTTTCCAGCACGTCAGTGAGTGAGACATTCCAGGCGGCCAGCGCATCATTCACCGCGTCATACCAGGCCAGATTCAGCAGATTGTTGCCGGTCAGGCGACCCATCAAAAACTCCATCGACAGATAGTTAACATGGCGCAGTTCAGTTGTAGCCGGGCGAGCTGGCTGCGCCGCCAGCATATCGGCCAGTGCACCGCTGAGGGCCTGCCACCACTGCGACGCGTTCATCTCCTGCGCGTCGTGCAGGCCAAAACGCTGCCACTGACGGGTCAGGGCAGCAGTAAACTGAGTCGGATTAAAATCGGGCTGTGTCATGATTGATGTCCTGAAAAAAAGAAAGTGGGTCAATGTGGTCACAGTGTGCCCGGGCGGAAATCATCACTCATCCTCCCGAAAAGGATTAGGGCAGGAGGATAGGGAGGGTGGAGAGAATGAGGCTATTCCTAAATCGACGCAGGAGTGTGATTGCGCACGCTTTTGTAAAGTTTAGTTAATGGGTTTGCTTGCATTCATCAGACGAAATGCTGAACCTGTGTAAGGAATAATTACGAAGCGTAAAATAATGATGCGCTCGACGAATGGAGAAACGCGCGCCCATGTTAATACCCGCCAAACTCAGCCGCCCGGTCCGTCTTGAAGGCACCGTCATCCGTGAAAGATTGCTGCAAAAGCTCACCGCTGCCGGTAACTATCGGCTGGTACTGGTCACCAGTCCGGCAGGTTATGGCAAAACCACACTGGTATCTCAGTGGGCGGCGGGAAAGCGCGATCTGGGCTGGGTATCTCTGGACGAGGGCGACAATCAGGCGGAACGCTTTGTCGATTACCTGATAGCTGCACTGCAACAGGCCACACATGGCGGCTGTCCACGCACTGAGCTGCTGGCGCAGAAGCGGCAATATGTGAATCTCAATGCGCTGTTTTCTCAGCTTTTTATCGAACTGGTGGAGTGGCAGCAGCCGTTGTGGCTGATTGTTGATGATTACCATCTCATCACCAATCCGGTCATTCATGACGCGATGCGCTTTTTCCTGCGTCATCAGCCGGAGAATCTGACGCTGATTCTGATGTCGCGTAACCTGCCGCAGCTGGGTATCGCTAACCTGCGGGTGCGTGAGCAACTGATTGAACTGGGCAGCCAGCAGCTCGCATTTACACATCAGGAAGCGCGCCAGTTCTTTGACTGCCGTCTGGCGGCGCCGCTGGAAAGCGAAGAGAGCAGCCGCCTTTGTGATGATGTCGCAGGCTGGGCGACGGCACTGCAACTGATCGTGCTGTCGGCACGACAGGGTGCCAGCTCTGCGCAGCATTCAGCCCGGCGGCTTTCAGGTATTAATGCCAGCCATCTCTCTGACTACCTGGTGGAAGAGGTACTGGATAACGTTGATCTCTCCACCCGCCATTTCTTACTCAAAACTGCGCTGCTGCGTTCAATGAACGATGAGCTGATAGCCTGCGTAACCCACGAAGATAACGGCCAGATGCGGCTGGAGGAGATTGAGCGTCAGGGGTTATTTCTGCAGCGCATGGACGATTCCGGCTGCTGGTTCAGCTACCATCCGCTGTTTGGCAACTTTCTGCGTCAGCGCTGTCAGTGGGAACTGGCCGCAGAGCTGCCTGCGCTGCATCGGGCTGCGGCTGAAAGCTGGATGGCGCAGGGGTTTCCTGGCGAGGCGATTCACCACTCGCTCGCCTCCGGTGACGCGAGCATGCTGCGGGATGTGCTGCAGAAGCACGCCTGGACGCTGTTTAATCAAAGCGAACTGCCGTTACTGGAGAACTCCCTTAAAGCGCTGCCGTGGGAGATGATGCTGGAGAATCCTATGCTGGTGCTGCTGCAGGCGTGGCTGATGCAGACCCAGCATCGCTTTTCTGAAGTCGATAGTCTGCTGGCACGTTTTGAGCAGGCCAGCCGCTGCGAGATTGATGCTGCTCTGCGCGGTGAATTTAATGCGTTGCGAGCCCAGGTGGCGATCAACGATGGCAATACCGACGAAGCGGAGCGGCTGGCGAAAGTGGCGCTCGACACCCTGCCAGCCAGCCGTCACTACAGCCGCATTGTGGCGACCTCCGTACATGGCGAAGTGATGCACTGCAAAGGTGAGTTAGATGATTCACTCAAGCTGATGCGTCAGACCGAACAGATGGCGCGTCGCGATGAGGTGTGGCACTACGCGCTCTGGAGCATGATTCAGCAGAGCGAGATTCTGTTTGCTCAGGGCTTTTTGCAGGCCGCCTATGAGATCCAGAGCCGCGCCTTTGTGCTGGTGGAAGAGCAGCATCTGTCGCAGTTCCCGCTGCATGAGTTTCTGCTGCGCATTCGCGCTCAGCTGTTATGGGCCTGGGGCCGGCTGGAAGAGGCAGAGCAGGCGGCGCGCGAAGGGATCAACGTACTGAACGGTTACCAACCGCAACAGCAGATTCAGTGTCTGGGACTGCTGGTGCAGTGCTCACTGGCGCGCGGCAACATTGATAACGCCCGCAGCTACCTGAACCGGCTGGAAAACCTGCTGAACAACGGTAACTGGCACAGTGACTGGATCGCCAATGCCGATAAGGTTCGGGTGATCTACTGGCAGATGACCGGCGACAGCCAGAACGCACGCGACTGGATGCGGCAGACACCCAAACCCGCTTTCGCTAACAACCATTTCCTGCAGGGACAGTGGCGTAACATTGCCCGTGCACAGATCCTGCTGGGTGATGTCAGCCAGGCAGAAGTGGTGCTGGAGGAACTGAATGAGAACGCCCGTGCCCTGCGCCTGATGAGCGATTTAAACCGTAATCTGCTGCTGCTGAATCAGATCTACTGGCAGACTGACCGCAAAGCGGAGGCGCAGCGTGTGCTGATTGAGGCGCTGAAACTGGCACGCAGCACCGGATTTATCAGTCATTTTGTCATTGAAGGCGAGATGATGGCGCAACAACTGCGGCAGCTGATTCAGCTAAATACCCTGAATGAGCTGGACAGTCACCGCGCCCGCCGTATCCTGCTTGAAATTAATAAATATCATCGACATAAGTTCGCCCATTTCGATGAAGGTTTTGTCAGCCGGTTGCTCAACCATCCTGACGTGCCGGAACTGATCCGCACCAGTCCACTGACGCAGCGTGAGTGGCAGGTGTTGGGCCTGATCTATTCAGGATACAGCAACGATCAAATTGCCGGGGAACTGGCGGTGGCATCCACCACCATCAAAACGCATATCCGTAATCTCTATCAGAAGCTGGGCGTAACCCATCGCAGCGAGGCAATGAATCAGGTGCAGGCGCTGTTAAAAATGATGGGCTATGTCTGAGAATAGGGGGCGATTATTCATTGATTGATGAAAATTGCCCAGGCAGAAGGCTGTTCTGATGTAAAGCCGGGCACAGGAATCAGACGCCGGTTAAAGGCGTCTGACAAGGTCTGTAAGAGTTCTGGAAGAGTAAAGCAGAGCGGGAGTGTGCTGCCACAATCACACCGGCATCCCCAATCGTATTATCATCTGTTAACACGACTCACTGTCGATGGCGCAGGCCGCGCGAACCATTGTACGTTGGCATCTCTGGCAATTTCCGGCCGCCGTCTGCGCACTGTTGAGTGCCTTACAAGTGGAGTATTGCACCCTTCGGCGTGACAGTGTCACGATTTCAATGGTGCGCCCCCTCAACCAATACAAACGTTCCCTGCGCAATTCCTTCACGCAGTGATCGGGCAGCCTGATAAGCAGGGCTGTCATAAAACCGTTTGGCTTCGGCAAAAGAGCTAAACTCAAAAACCACATGCCGTTCATGAGCCTCACCCTCCAGATTTTCATACTGACCTGACCAGGCAACGATCTTCGGATTAAATGCCTGCATTGCTTCACCGGCCGCGCTGGCATATTGCGCGTAAGCGATAGGGTCTGACACGGTGACGTGAGCGATTAAATAACCTTTGTTCATTTCTCTTTCTCCTTCATGGGGTGGGATTCAGCTAAATAACAGTGCGATTGCCATAAATTCAGTCGGGAATGAATGTGTTGACGTTTAATTCTCTTGCCGGGTGTGAGATCAGACGCTTTACAGCTAAGCCCTTGCGTCGTAACCCTCCGGCTTAAGCAGTCGTACCTGCTTTCCTCGGTGTGAAAACAGTCTATTAGCTATTGATCGAGCCATAAATTATGCTGCAAAGAACGCACTGTTACTCCGAAGGGGAACAATGAAAAATCTTGAGGCGCTGACTATTTTTGCGCGTCTGGCTGAAATGAAGAGTTTTACGCAGGCAGCCGAAAGTCTGGGTATTCAAAAAGGGCGCGCATCAATGGTGGTCCGGGAACTTGAAAAGGAGATGGGTGCCACGCTTTTGCACCGGACCACGCGTACCGTGCAGTTAACGGAGGATGGGCGGGCTTTTTATACACGCGCACGTGACCTGCTATCGGAAGTGGAGGAATTGCAGTCAATGTTTTCTCATGAGGGGATAACATTGCGAGGCAGGATACGCGTTGATATGCCAGCCGTGCTGGCACAAAGCGTGGTAATCCCGGCGCTGCCTCAGCTGTTGGAAGCGCACCCTGAACTGGAGATTGAGCTCTCAAGCACTGACCGTCGTGTCGATTTGGTTCATGAAGGGTTTGATTGTGTCATTCGCCTGGGACCGATCATGGATGAAACCCTCATTGCCCGTCCCCTGGGAACGTTACGCATGATCAATGCTGCCAGCCCGGCCTATCTGGCGCGTTTCGGCGTGCCGCAAACCCTTGATGATCTTCTTAATCAGGGTCACAGGATGGTTCATTATCAACGGAGTTTTGGTTCGAAACCCGATGGGTGGGTGTATCCAGACGGTGATCGCTATAAAACGCTGATGTTACCGGGTGCGATGAGAGTTAATAGCGTACCGGCTTATCATGATGCGGGGCTGGCTGGACTGGGCTTAATACAGGGCGGATATTCGACGCTTGCGCCCTGGTTAACGTGTGGTGAACTGGTTGAAGTGCTTCCCGATTTGCGTCCCGAGCCGCTTAGCGCATCCTTTGTTGTCGCACACCGCCGCAATCTGTCGCGGCGTGTCAGGGCTTTTATGCACTGGACCGAAGACATTTTAAAACCCTATTTTGACTGATTATATGCGCGGTATTTACGCCAGATATGAAAAGGCGAGGCAAAGGAAAAGCCTAATCGTGCAGGTCACGCTGCGCTTTTTCTGATGGTTTGCTTAATCTGATGATAAAATCGCAAATGAGCGTGTAAGCTGAGATAAATATCAGGGCCGATATAAATTATAGTGACTGAAGTTTGTTAACATTTGTAACTGTTGCTGTGCTAACATTTCGACGTTTATTCAGGTTTCCTGCCGTGTGTAGTATTACTGGAACGCAGTATGATAGATAAATATCAAACCCATCACGATGTCGCTGTACTGCTTCTGCTTCGACACATCTGCACAATCGCCCTGACGTTTCTTCTGCTCATCGTCATTCCTCATTTTGCCTGTGCCGAAATACAGGATGGCAAAGCTAATCGCATTGTCAGTGGTATTATCAGTTTTACCCATTGGCCGGGTGTGAAACGACCAGAATTATGTGTTTTATCTTCAGCGCGACATCTCTCTTTACCGGAAAATTCTGCGTCTTCGACCGCGACATTTACTGTTGTGTATCTTGCTACTGTTAACGACTTAAGTATGCACCGATGCGATGCTGTTTATTTCGGCGATCAGACGCCCCAGCAGCAGGTTGACTCTCTACAGCATTATACGGGAAGGGCCGTTCTTAGCCTCGCGGAGAATAATGCGGAGTGTACGGTGGGTGCCGCGTTTTGCATGATTTTTCAGCCTAATCATACGCATTTTTCCGTTAACCTCGATTCCCTTGCCAGAAGCGGTGTCAGGGTGAGTCCTGATGTGCTTTTGCTCTCCCGCGAGGGAGGCGAATAAGATGAAATTTGATAAATTAAGACATGATAAATCGTCCATCCGCAATAAACTGCGGAAGATAAGCACCATCAACGCTGCAGTGATACTCCTGCTGTGCTGGTTATTGCTCTCATCAACGTCGCTGCTGTTTATTAAAAAATATGAGAAACGAAATCTCGAATTAATCGGTTCGACGCTAAGTACTACGCTAACTGCGGCTACCGTTTTTGCCGACAGCTACGACGCACGTAATAAAATCGAACGGCTTGGCAATGAAGGCATGTTCGCTTCTGCGAAGCTGGTTACCCGTGATCAAATTGTTCTGGTTCAGTGGAATGCACAACAGGAACAGTCGGGTTGGTATTCACGCTTACTGCGCGAGTGGATTTATATCAAACCTCTTAACGTCAATATCATTCATGCTGATGCTGTCGTCGGGACGTTAACGCTGGAAGGGACGGTGACCGGCGCGTTAAACTTCTTACGTTACTCATTTATGATTCTTAGCAGCGGCATGCTTTGTGTGCTGGTTATCTCGCTTCTGCTGAGTGAATTTCTGCATCGGGGTATGGTTGCAACACTACGCACCATTACCAGCTCAATTCACTATGTGATTCACTCTGGTGATTTTTCGCTGCGAATTCAGGGTGGCCCAATTAAAGAATTTCAGCTCTTTTCAGACGATCTGAATTCACTGCTTAAGGAAATGCAATCGCTGAAGGCTTCGCTTATGCGTGATAATCGCTCGCTGGCCGCTAAAGCGCTGGAAGACCCACTGACCGGCCTTGCCAATCGCACTGCGTTTTCCGCCCGGCTGACCCAACTCCTCGCTCTGCAATCTGCCCATAAGCGCTTTGCGCTGTTATTTCTCGATGGCGATCGTTTTAAGAGCATTAATGATAACTGGGGACATGCCGCCGGGGATGAGGTATTGAAAGCGATAGGAACGCGCCTTTTATCACAGGCTTCTGAACAGGATCTGGTTGCCAGATTAGGCGGAGATGAATTTGCCATGCTGGTGAGCAGCCGGACCCGTGATGAGCAATTGCAGCAACTCATGCAGAACATTCATGATGCGATCAGCGAAGAAATCAGTATTGCAGAAGGTATGCCGATAAAAACCTCAATGACCATCGGATATGCCTGGTCACAACAGGGTGATACGGTTGAATCGATCCTCGAACGTGCTGATATGAATATGTATAAGAATAAGCGAAAAAATAAAGTTTAATGAAGGCGTGAACGAGACGTGAATATGAAAAAGAATATTTCCCTGATGCTCCTGACTCTGGCTTTGGTGGGTTGTCAGTCTAAAGAGCATTTTAGTGAGGCACAAATCGCCGCGATGAAAAGTGCTGGATTTACCCGGAATAGTGAAGGCTGGGGGTTGGGATTATCCGATAAAATCCTGTTTGGTGTTAACGAATCAGAACTGACTTCCTCAAGCAAAAGTAATATTCAGGGGATGGCGAAAAACCTGGCATCGACCGGTATTGAGCATGTGCGCATCGATGGGCACACTGACAATTATGGCAAACCCGATTATAACCAGCACCTTTCGTTGAAAAGAGCGAATGCCGTAGCGGCACAGTGGGCGGAAGGTGCGGCGATACCCCGTGGAAATATTGTTACGCGTGGATTGGGGATGAGTGCTCCGGTTACCAGCAACAACAGCGCGCAAGGGCGTGCGCAAAACCGCCGCGTGGCTATTGTGATCATTGCACCATGATAAACCCGCGGCCAACGCCTGTTTGTCGGCGGGGTTACCCGCGCGTGACGCGCCGCTGACTATGGGAAAAGATGAACGCACGGCGGAGTCCACCATGCGTTGTTTTTATCAGCGATAAAACGCCGGTTTAACCGACATCTTAACCGGCACAATCTCGCCAGAGGTTTGTGCCGCAACACAGGCATCGGCCGCGACTGCCGCCGCGTAACCATCCCACGCCGAGGGACCCGTCATCTCACCGCTGATGACGTTGTTGATAAACGCCTGTAGCTCCACGTCATAGGCATCGATAAAGCGTTTTTTCCAGTCGGTCAAAATGGTAGTCGAGAGTTTTGCCGCGCTGCGCGTCTGCACAGAAACGGGCTCCGGCAGGCGGGCAACGCCGCGTTCACCCACAACTTCACACTGAATGTCGTAGCCATATTCACAGTTCACAAAGATTTCGACATCAATACGCGCGCCTTTGGCTGTCTCCAGCAGCACGATTTGTGGATCGCGCAGATGTGATGACGCCTTGCGGGTTTTGCGTGGGAAGATCACCTGTACGCTGGCATAGTCATCATTCAGCAACCAGCGCAGCACATCGAGTTCGTGGATAAGCGTATCGGTGATTGCCATGTCGGTAGTGTAACTGTCACCCACTTCCGGATTGCGGTGTGCGCAATGCAGCATCAGCGGTTCACCAATTTCGCCGCTGTCGATCACCGCTTTCAGCGCACGGTAGCCGCTATCATAAGGGCGCATAAAGCCGACCTGCACCAGCTGCCGTCCCGCCTGAATCTCCGCTTCAACAATATTCATACAGCCCTGAGCGGTGACCGCCAGCGGTTTTTCGCAGAACACCGCTTTGCCCGCTTCGATACAGGCCAGCACAAAGGCTTCATGTGTCGGCCCCCAGGAGGTGACCAGCACCGCATTCACCAGCGGATCGTTAATGAGATCCAGCGCATTGTCATAAATGCGTGCTTCCGGCGTCAGCTCATTCACAATCTGCTGGCAGTTGTCGCGGTTGATGTCGTTGAGCGCCACCACGCGCGCATTCTGTAACACTGTGCTGCAACGACGGATATGTTCGCGGCCAATTGCGCCGGTGCCGATAACACCAATGTTAATTGTCATGATGATTCCTTTAAGCTGAGTGATTTAACAAACGAATGCTGTCGCGTATTTCGCGGGTGATGTCCGCTTCCTGCCAGCTGTTCATTACCGACGAGAAAGGTTCAAAAGCGTAAAGGCCGCTGTAGCCCATCTTCTCCAGCCGCGCTACCTGTTGCTTAGTGTGCAGGCGGTCGTCCGCGCTGAGCATGATGCGCTCTTCGTCGGTGAGCTGGCTGACCGGGCGCGGGTCAGTGACGCCGGAGAGGTGAACCAGCCCGATCTGTCCGATATCGATCTCCTGTTCAAAGGTCTTTTCCGCATCCTCAAACAGATGATGATGGAAGGTATCGATCAGTAATCTGAACGGCACGCCTGCTTCATGAATCAGTGTCTGCGCCTGAGTTGCCGAACGTAGTGAGCTCTGAGGAAAGCCCAGCGGTTCTACCAGTCCCTGAATACCTGCGTCGGCGAAAAGTGGTGCCAGGGTTTTCAGTGCAGCGACGGTATCGGCTGCGCTGATGGGCGTGCCGTCATTGAGCGGACAGAGCACCAGTGATTCCGCGCCAACTGCCTGCGCATCGCTTAATAACTGGCGGGCGCGTTGTAGTACCTCTTCATTCAGCTGGTTAAACGGATAGAGCGCATTGATGGTGACAATACGAATACCTGACTCACGCGCCAGTGCCCTGACGTCGTCACCGCTGAGATTGTCGGTGACGCGTCCGCTGGGCATATCATTACGCAGCTCGACATTGTGAATTCCCAGCTGGCTGACGAGGTTAAAAAATTGCGGAAGGGTGAGGCCGGGCGCTATTTTACGGTTGATGCAAAAGCGCGAGTTCGGAATATTCAGGCTCATAACAATTTCCTTGAACGTAGGGTATCGGTGTTAATAGCAATCGGGTCGTCAGCGTAATGACGCGGGCCGTTATTTTTTTACTGCGCAGCAGGCACTATTTTTTGCCGTTATAAAGCGCATAGAAATAGTGCTCGACCTGCTCAAGACTTCTTCCCCGGGTCTCGGGAATAAACTTCACAACAAAAACAGAACCGCCGATGCCGATAGCCGCGAATATAAAGAAGGCACCAGCCAGACCAAACGCGGCTAATAACAGCGGGAAGGCCATAGAGATGGCAAAATTAGCAATCCACAGTGAGAAGACTGCGCCGCCCATACAGATGCCGCGCATCCGGGCGGGGAAGATTTCTGACAGCAGTAACCAGGTCACCGGTGACAACGCGCCCTGCTGAAAGCACAGAAACATCAGCATGCCCGCCAGCACCAGATACGCCCGCAGCAGATTGACGTTGCCATTGAGGTATTCCGGCATCAGCCAGCAGACCAGCCCGATAAAGAAAAGGCAGCAGGTGCAGCCCATCTGTCCAATTAACACCAGAGGGCGACGGCCCACTTTGCCGATTAACCCGATACCGACCAGCGTCATCACCACCGAAATCACGCCATTGGCGATAGTGGCAAACAGCGCCGCATCATTGCTCAGTCCGGCAGCGGTCAGCATGGTCGGCGCGTAGTACATGATGGTATTGACGCCGGTCAGCTGCTGAATGGCGGCGATGCCCACGCCCAGCAGGAAAATTTTCATCAGCCAGGGCGTCGCAAGATCGCGCAGGCGGCCTTTGCCTCGCTGGCGGTTCTCTTCGATGGTTTCCTCAATCTCTTCCAGTTCCCACTCAACATCTTCAGCGGCACGGGTCTTTTCCAGCACCTCACGGGCGGCGTTACTCCGGCCTTTCATCACGTGCCAGCGCGGGGTTTCTGGCATAAATATCATGCCGATCCAGAGCAGAACGGCGGGCACAATCGATAACGCGAGCATCCATCGCCAGGTATTTTCGCCGCCCCAGATATCGTTAAACGTGGCGTTTGAGATGTAGGCCAGCAACTGACCGCTGACGATCATCAGCTCCTGCAGGGTAACCAGCTGGCCGCGTTTGTTCGCGGGTGCGATCTCCGCGATGTAGACCGGCACGGTGGCGGCTGCACCGCCCACGGCAAAGCCAAGAAACAGACGCGAGGCGATCATCCAGGTGACGTCCGGTGCCAGGGCTGATCCCACCGCACCCAGAGCAAAAATCAGCGCCAGCGCGATGATAATGCGTCGTCTGCCCAGGCCATCTGCCAGATGGCCGGCTGCCAGCGCGCCAAAAGCTGCGCCAAACAGCAGGGAGCTGGTCACCAGTCCCGTTGTAAACGGCGTGAGATGCAGATCGCCACGCATAAATAGCAGCGCACCCGAGACCACACCGGTGTCATAACCAAATAGCAACCCACCTAAAGTGGCAACCAACGCAATAATCTTCACAAAAGGCTCGGTGCGGGTGGCGCTATTAGGACCGGAGGCCGGGTTCGACGAAATATAAAGTTCTTTTTCCATGAATACTCCTGGTCATTACGGCAAAGACAAAACGTCAGAACATGAAGAAGCCATCACCCTACTGATATTTTTATTTCGGGTTAAATTATATTTGAAACTTAGTTTTCATTATGTGAGCTCAACCCGTGCGCCATTTTTATTTTGATTGGATTCCATCAGGGCGTAATAAAAAGCGTTAAATTAAAGTGGGTTATTATTCACGGTAATAAAAAGGCGGTGTTTTTTTCAGGGCAAAATGGGAATAATTTCGGGAAAGCAGAGTGTGACGAATCAGGGTCAGGATGAAATATCCTGACCAGAAGAAGGGAGAATGTTGAGGTTAGCGGATGGTGAGTGCGTTTAATGCGGATAACAGCGCGTCTACTTTTGGCAGAAACTGTTTACGCCGTGGCCATACCACGCTTAGCGTCAGCCCGTCGGGTTGTAACTGCGGCAGGATAATCTCCAGTTCGCCGGCTGCTAGGGCGCGCTGAATCAGCCATGAAGGCATCTGGGCCACACCCAGTCCGGCGATGACCGCCTGCAGTTGCGCATCAACGTCGCCCACTGCCAGCCTGAACGGCACCTCGCGCCAGTGTGGCTGACCATCTTCTGTGGTGAACAGCCAGGGTTTGGTTGAGCCATCCACGCGCTCATATAGGATGGCAGGATGATTCAGCAGCGCCGCCTCATTCTCCGGACGACCTTCACGGTCCAGATAAGCAGGAGAAGCACAGAACTGCATCTGCTCGCGGCCCATATTGCGCCATCCCAGGGACGCAGGCAGGTCAGGCGCACCGCCGATCCGTACTGCCACATCCACGCCTTCCTCAAACAGGTCCACAAAGCGATCGGACAAACTCAGGCTCAGCGCCAGTTCCGGGTGCTGCTGGCAAAATGGCATCAAGAGCGGCATGACGTTGAGACGGCCATAGGTCGTGGGCACCGCCAGACGCAGACGACCGGACGGAATGATGCGCTGCGCCGCCAGCACTGCCTCGGCTTCGGCCAGATCCTCCAGGATGCGCAGGCAGGTCTGATAATAGGCGCTGCCCGCGTCGGTGAGGTGCAGGCTTCGCGTGGTGCGTTCCAGCAGCCGCGAGCCCAGTCGCGTTTCCAGGCGGCTGACGCTTTTACTGACTGCCGAACCGGTCACATGCAGCCGCTCAGCCGCGGCGGTAAAGCTGCCGCACTCGACGCTGGCAACAAACGGCAGAATATCTTTGAGGCGATGATCGTGCATTGATTGATGAACTCAGGTTAAGAATGCTGTGAATAAATGCCAGAGATAAGAACTGAATTCTCTATTAGGCTTAGGATTACGCAAAACGAGGAGAAATCAAATGAAAAAGCACGCTTTGATTGTTGGCATCAGCGGTGTTATTGGTCGCGCACTGGCAGAGAAATTACAAACAGAAGGCTGGCAGGTCACCGGTCTTTCACGCGGACGCGGTGCGGTTCCTGAAGGTGCAGCCAGTCTGACAGCCGATCTGACCGACGCTGACGCCGTTCGTGACGCACTGAAAGAGGTAAAACCGGATGCGCTTTTCTTCAGCGTCTGGGCGCGTCAGGAAAATGAGAAAGAGAACATTCGCGTTAATGGCGGCATGGTTCGCAATGTGATTGAAGCACTTGGCGATCGCCTGAAGGGTTCACACGTGGCACTGGTTACCGGACTGAAGCATTATCTGGGCCCGTTTGAAGCTTACGGCAAAGGGGCAGTGCCGGTGACGCCGTTCCGCGAAGAGCAGGGTCGTCAGCCAGTCGATAACTTCTATTACGCGCAGGAAGATGAAGTTTTCGCGGGCGCTGAGAAGTATGACTATCGCTGGAGCGTGCACCGTCCGCATACCATCATCGGTCATGCCGTAGGTAACGCGATGAATATGGGGCAGACGCTGGCGGTTTACGCGACGCTGTGCAAAGAGAAGGGCTGGCCTTTTATCTTCCCTGGCTCGCCTGAGCAGTGGAACGGCATTGTGGATATGACCGATGCGGGCCTGCTTGCTGAGCAGTTGCACTGGGCTGCCACTTCACCGAATGGCGCAAATGAGGATTTCAATGCCGTAAACGGCGACGTCTTCCGCTGGAACTGGATGTGGCCAAAACTGGCAGACTATTTCGGTATTGAAGCTGCGGAGTATCCGGCGCAGATGATGCCGCTGGAAAATCGTATGCAGGAAGCCGCCAGTGCATGGCAGGCGATTGCAGAGCAGAATCAGTTGCGTGAGGCAGATGTAACTAAGCTGGCTTCATGGTGGCACACCGATGCGGATCTGGGCCGTCCGATGGAAGCTTTTACTGATATGAGTAAGAGCCGCAAAGCGGGCTTTACCGGCTATCGCAGCACGCTCGACTCTTTTACTCAGCTGTTTGATAAGCTGAAAGCGGAAAAAGTGATTCCGGAATAACCCAGCAGGCGCCGCATCAGGCGCCTGTTTCGTTTCTGGCAGAGACTATACTCAGGCACTGAATCAGTGAATGGAGGAGCAGATCGATGACAACATGTTTCATTATCGGGGCGGCGGGCAAGGTTGGCCAGAAGCTGACGCGTCAACTGAGCAGCAGAAACCATGCGGTCACGGCGCTGCACCGTAAACCGGAACAGGCTGAGACTCTTCAGGCCGCAGGCGCGAAGCCTGTTGCGGGTGATATTCAGCATCTCAGCGTGACGGCTCTGTCCGGTTTAATGACGGGTCACGAAGTGGTTGTTTTCACAGCGGGTGCCGGCGGTGCCGGGATCGAGTTGACCAATGCTATTGACGGTGAAGGGTTGAAGCTGGCGGTAGCTGCAGCAGAGCAGGCGGGTGTCTCGCGCTTCCTGCTGGTCTCGGCGTTTCCGGATGCAGGCCGTGGTAAAACGCCATCAGAGGGTTTTGAGAATTACATGCGGGTGAAACGTCTGGCGGATGCCGTGCTGGTGGCGAGCAAGCTGGAGTGGGTGATCCTGCGGCCGGGAACGCTGACCGATGAAGCCGGGACAGGGCGGGTGCATGCTGATCTCGCTATTCCTTATGGGGAAATCCCGCGTGAAGATGTGGCGGCGACGCTGGTCGGGTTGATTGAGAATCCGGCGATTAAATATCAGATAATCGAACTCACCCAGGGTGATGTGCAGATTGATGTGGCGTTGCAGCGGTTGCAGCGGGGATAGAAAGGTAGGGTTGTTGCTGGATCGAGCCTGCTCAGGGAACGCGGTCAGTTCGGAAAGACTCAAAAGCCGTCATCCGTGACACGCTCGGCCCGCACCGTCCCTGGTACGGGACGCTTTCCGCCTCTGACCGTGCTCCCTGCGCAGACTCTCTGACAGCCAATAGCCCTTACTTTATCAACAAAA
This sequence comes from Pantoea sp. Cr_R13, assembly GCF_029222565.1. Taxonomy (NCBI): domain Bacteria; kingdom Pseudomonadati; phylum Pseudomonadota; class Gammaproteobacteria; order Enterobacterales; family Erwiniaceae; genus Pantoea; species Pantoea sp. Cr_R13. The sequence continues at coordinate 21,023 of NZ_JARHXL010000009.1, read as the reverse complement.
AAGCCCCGAATCCGGGGCTTTTTGCTTAGCTGACGCAGGTATTACTTCACGCATTTCGCGCAGTGCGCGCGCTCAATGTGCTGGAAGAAGTCATTACCTTTGTCATCGACCAGGATAAAGGCAGGGAAATTCTCTACCTCGATTTTCCAGATCGCTTCCATTCCCAGCTCAGGATACTCCACGCATTCCAGACTCTTGATGCTCTGCTGCGCCAGCACCGCGGCCGGACCACCGATGCTGCCCAGATAAAAGCCGCCATGTTTATGGCAGGCATCCGTCACCTGCTGACTGCGGTTACCTTTTGCCAGCATGATTTTGCTGCCGCCGTGGGCTTGCAGCAAGTCCACGTAGGAATCCATGCGTCCGGCTGTCGTCGGGCCGAGTGAACCGGACGCGTATCCTTCAGGCGTTTTAGCCGGACCGGCGTAATAGACCGGGTGATCTTTGATGTATTGCGGCAATCCTTCGCCATTATCGATGCGCTCTTTGAGTTTGGCATGTGCGATATCACGCGCCACGATAATGGTGCCGGTCAGTGAGAGGCGGGTAGAAACCGGATACGCGGAGAGCTGGGCCAGAATCTCTTCCATCGGACGGTTAAGATTCACCTGCAACACTTCACCTTCGCCCTGCTGACGCAGCGCTTCCGGAATCAGACGGCCTGGATTTGATTCCAGCTTCTCAATCCAGATACCTTCGCGGTTAATCTTCGCTTTGATATTGCGGTCAGCCGAGCAGGAAACGCCCATGCCGATCGGGCAGGACGCGCCGTGACGTGGCAGACGCACCACGCGGATGTCGTGGGCGAAGTACTTGCCACCAAACTGCGCACCAAGGCCAAGGTCCTGCGCTGCTTTCAGCAATTCCTGCTCGAGTTGCACATCACGAAATGCCTGACCATGCTCGTTGCCTTCGGTCGGTAAGCCATCGTAGTAGTGCGTTGAGGCGAGCTTCACGGTTTTCAGTGTGCTCTCTGCCGAGGTGCCGCCGATAACAAACGCGATATGGTATGGCGGGCAGGCAGCGGTGCCGAGGGTACGCATTTTGTCCACCAGGTAATTTTTCAGTTTGCCTGGGCTCAGCAGCGCTTTGGTTTCCTGATAGAGATAAGTTTTGTTGGCGGAGCCGCCGCCTTTAGCGATACAGAGGAACTTGTACTCATCGCCATCGACGCTATAGAGGTCGATCTGCGCAGGAAGGTTAGTGCCGGTATTCACCTCTTTATACATATCCAGCGCGGCATTCTGGGAATAGCGCAGGTTATCTTCAATATAAGTGTTGTAGATACCCAGTGACAGCGCGGCTTCATCGCCACCGCCGGTCCAGACGCGCTGGCCCTTTTTGCCCATGATGATCGCGGTGCCGGTATCCTGACAGGTAGGCAGCACGCCTTTGGCAGCAATTTCAGAGTTTCTTAAAAACTGCAGAGCCACATATTTGTCATTGTCGCTGGCTTCCGGGTCATCAAGGATGGAGGCAACCTGCTGCTGGTGGGCCGGACGCAGCATGAAAGAGGCGTCGTGGAAAGCCTGCTGACTCAGCAGCGTCAGTGCCTGCGGGTCAACTTTCAGGATCTCCTGACCCTCAAACTCGGCGACGGAGACATGATCGCGACTCAGCAAATAGTATTCAGTATCTTCGTGGGACAGCGGAAAAGGGTTCTGATAGACAAAAGGTTTGTTCGACATTTTTTCTCACTTAATGACCGGCTGAACCTCCGCGTGCAGGCTGCGGGGCACAACATCATAGGCGAATTAATCGTTTATTATGCTTCCTCACCGTGGGTGCGGTGAGGAAGTGCTGGAATGGTATCTTATAACGCGTTGATCTGCATGTTGTATCCGTCAGAACATCCACACCATCCACGGATAAGCAATCAGCATCATCGAACCTAAGAAGATGGCACCGAAGATCGTACCCAGACGCCAGTAATCTTTGGTAGGCAGATAGCCGCTACCGTAGTAAATCGGACTTGGGCCAGTGCCGTATGGCGTGATGATGCCCATCACACCCAGAGAGGTACACAGCATCAGGCAGAAGACGGGCATGTTGATGCCTGGGATTGACGCTGCGATGGTCAGCATGGCCGGTAACAGCGCGGTAGTGTGCGCGGTAGTGCTGGCAAAGAGGTAGTGCAGCAGGAAGAAGGCGATTAACAGCACCACGGCTGAAACCTGCGGGTCATAACCCTGCAGTAGCATGCCACCCTCTTTACCTAACCAGGTGATGAATCCGACACGGGCCAGGCCATCTGCCAGCGCGACCAGGGTTGCGAACCAGGCAAAGGTGTTCCAGGCCGGTTTATTACTGGTAATGTCGTTCCAGTTCAGGACGCCGGTCCACAGCATCAGCACGACAACCAGTAACGCCGCCATCGCAGGCTCAATCCACGAGGTGGCGAAAATCCACATCAGCAGGGCACAGACCACAAACACCAGCAGCAGGATTTCATTGCGGGTCAGTCGGCCCAGTTTTTCCAGTTCAGCGATAGCCCATTTTGGCACTTCATCGTTGATTTTGACTTCAGGTGGGTAGAACCAGTAAGCCAGCAGCGGCATGGTCAGAATCAGCAGCAAGCCCAGTGGCAGGAAGGCCAGGAACCACATGCCCCAAGAAATATCAAAACCGATGATGCTTTTCACCAGCGCCAGCGCCAGCAGGTTAGGAGCCAGTGCAGAGAGGAACATTGAGCTGGTGATACAGGCTGCGGTAATCGCAACCCACATCAGGTAAGAGCCGATTTTACGGGCGCTTGGGTCATTAGGCTTAGAACCATACAGCGGCGGCAGGTTAGCAATAATCGGGTAAATCGTGCCGCCACTGCGCGCGGTGTTTGACGGAGTGAAGGGTGCGAGTAACAGGTCAGCAAAGGTAATGGCATAACCCAGCGTCAGACTCCGGCGACCCAGATATTTCACCAGAATCAGCGCAAGGCGACGCCCGAACTGCGTCTTGTCATAACCTGCGGCGAACATAAAGGCACCGAAGATGAGCCAGACTGTAGAGTTGCCAAAACCGCTGACCGCCCACTTAAAAGACTCACTGGCGACCTTAAATTTCGGGTTAGCCAGTTCAGCCGGGCTGAAGAGCAGAAACTGGCTGAACAGCGCGATGACCACCACGCCAGTCAGACCGATCACGGCACCAGGCAAAGGTTCAAAAATCAACCCGACAATCACGCCCACGAAAATGGCAAAAAAGTGCCAGGCGTAGGGTTCGAGTCCGGCTGGGGTGGGAACAAGCAACAGCAGTACGGCAACGATTACCGGCAGAGCCAGCATGATAGCTTTCTTTTTACCCGCCGCCACAGGATCGGCTTTTGGGGGTTCAGTAACAGCTGAGAGTGTTTTCATAGTGTTTTATCTGCAAGTTAATAAGAATGCGATTTGCGCCCCGGACCTTCACTGATGACTTTCTTTTATATTCTTAATAGTGTGAATAAACCGCGATGCACTGATTTCTATAATCTGCTGCTGTGATAATGAGCAGCGTTTTTAAATCCATGTAAATATAATGCGATTTTTAGAAATAAGAATTTTGATCCAGATCAAAGAAATTAATTCATTATTCCCATTTTTTAACATTTATTATTAATTTATTTTTGCGATGTCAAATATTTCACGACTCTGTGAAGCCGATCAACAACAAAATGACTCTGTAAAGCAAGTGTTTTTCTATAATTCTATGATTTTATTTAGATTGTTTGTTGTGTAAATGAATGGTTGATTTTTGGTAACTGATAGTTAACAATTAATATAACTTCGTTTTACTCTCCCGGCAAATAAAAAAATAAAAATCGTTTAAAAGTTATAAAATTAAAGTTATCGCTTAAGAAAGCAAAGAAAAGAGTATATTAACGTTATGACATCGGACCACTTAATTAAGCGATAATTTGCGTCCGCTAAAAATTTCCAGACTTTATAAATTTTGGAGTTTATCGCAATGAAATCTCTCACTCCCATTCTTAATCCACTTACCCTGCCCAATGGCGCTGTTTTAAAAAACCGGCTGGTCATGGCTCCGATGACCACCTGTACCGGTTTTTACGACGGCACGGTCACCAGCGAGCTGGTCGAGTACTATCGCGCCCGCGCGGGCAGCATCGGTACGGTGATTGTAGAGTGCTGTTTTATTGATAACCGTGGCCCGGCATTTCCGGGTGCCATTGCTATCGACAGCGACAATAAAATTCCCGGTCTCAAACGTATTGCGGACGCAATTAAATCTGAAGGCTCAACCGCCATTCTGCAGATATATCACGGCGGCCGTATGGTTGAGCCAGAACTGATTGGCGGAAAAACACCGGTTGCGCCCAGCGCCATCGCGGCGCCTCGTGAAGGGGCAACGCAGCCTCTCGCGCTAAGCGCTGAAGAGGTCGATACCATGATCACCAAATTTGGTGACGCAGTGAACCGCGCCATCAAGGCCGGTTTCGACGGTGTCGAAATTCATGGTGCCAACACTTACCTGATTCAGCAGTTCTATTCACCTAACTCTAACCAGCGCGATGACAAGTGGGGCGGCAGCCGCGATAACCGCGCGCGTTTCCCGCTTGAAGTGCTGGAAATCACCCATAAGATGGCGGAGCGCTTCGCTCATAACTCGTTCATTATCGGCTATCGCTTCTCGCCGGAAGAGATCGAAGTCCCCGGCATCCGTTTTGATGACACGCTTTATCTGCTGGAAAAACTGGCCGCGCGTGGACTCGATTACGTTCACTTCTCTGTCGGCCAGCTGCTGCGTCCGTCGATTGTCGATACTCAGGACCCGACGCCGCTGATTGAGAAATTCATCGCGATGCGCTCACCTGAGCTGGCAAAAGTACCGGTAATCGGTGTCGGCGGCGTGGTGAACAAAGCGGATGCGGAGCTGGCGCTGGAGAAGGGCTACGATCTGGTCGCGATTGGTAAAGCCTGTATTGCCTATCCGAACTGGGCCGATCGCATCATCAACAATGAACACCTTGAGCTCTACATCGACAGCAACAAACGCGAAGAGCTGCAGATTCCTGAACCGCTGTGGCGCTTCTCGCTGGTCGATGCGATGATCCGCGACACCAGCGAATCAGGCCGTAAATACAAAGCGGGCGTCTATCAGGAAAAAGTTGAAGCCGAAGCGCTGAAGCTGAAAATCAACGTCACGCTGGATACCGACCGTATCACCGACATCTCGCTGGTGCCGGATGACACGCTGGATGTGGACTTCACCACCACCTTTGAAAGCCTGCGTAGCCGCATCCTGGTGGCGAACAGCCCACACGTCGATGCGATTACCGGTGCAACCACTCAGAGTGAGGCGCTTAAAAAAGCGGTTTCACGCGCGATGACCACCTCCAGTAAGGAACACGTGATCGAGGAAGGCGGTAACCCTAACGCACCACAGAATTACGATGTGGTGATTGTGGGTAGCGGCGGTGCCGGTCTGGCGGCGGCGATTCAGGCGCACGATGAAGGCGCGCGCGTGGTGATCATCGAGAAGATGCCGACCATTGGCGGCAACACAATTAAAGCGTCAGTAGGCATGAACGCCGCTGAAACCCGCTTCCAGAAACTCAAAGGCATTGAAGACAGCAAAGAGTTGTTCTATGAAGAGACGCTGAAAGGCGGTCAGTTCAAAAACAATCCGGTGCTGTTGCGTGAGTTTGTTGACCTGGCACCTGAAGCAATTGAGTGGCTGGCGGATAAAGGCATTGAGCTTAACGACATCACTATTACCGGCGGAATGAGCATCGACCGTACGCACCGCCCGGCTGACCGTTCAGCGGTAGGTGGCTTCCTGATTAGCGGCCTGGTAAAAAATATCAACAGCCGCAACATCGAAGTCCTGCTGGAAACCTCCGTTGCGGAGATTCTCTACGAAAATGGTGCAGTCGCGGGTGTGAAAGTGGTCGATGAGTACAACGACAGCCGTATCCTGAACGCCAAAAGCGTGATTGTGGCGACCGGAGGATTCAGTGCTAACCGTGAGCTGGTGGTGAAATACCGCCCTGAACTCGATGGCTTCGTAACGACCAACCATAAAGGCGCTACCGGCAGCGGTATTGCGATGCTGGAAAAAATTGGTGCCGGCACCGTGGATATGGGCGAAATCCAGATTCACCCAACGGTTGAGCAGACCACCTCTTATCTGGTCTCCGAATCCATTCGCGGCGGCGGCGCCATCCTGGTCAGCCAGGCGGGCGAACGTTTCTACAACGAAATGGAAACCCGCGATAAAGTCTCCGCACAGATCATCGCGTTGCCAGAAAAGAGTGCCTGGATTGTGTTTGATGAGCAGGTGCGTATGAACAATAAAGCTGCTGACGAATATATCGCCAAAGGCTTTGTGATCAGCGCGCCAACCGTGGCAGAACTGGCGGTGAAACTCAACATGAGTGAGCATCACACGCTGGAAGCAACGCTGGCCCGTTACAACAACTTCGTCATCATGCAGAAGGATGAAGACTTTGGTCGTCAGACCGCGCTGCGTCATCCGCTTAGTGAAGCACCGTTCTACGCGATTCGTGTTGCTCCGGGCGTCCACCACACCATGGGCGGTGTCACTATCGACACCACAACAGCGGTGCTGGACAGCCAGAAGCAGGTGATTAACGGTGCCTGGGCATGTGGTGAAGTGGTTGGCGGCATCCACGGCGCGAACCGTATCGGCGGTAACGCCGTGGCAGATATCATCATCTTCGGTATTCTGGCCGGTGGTAACGCCGCCGCTTACGCCCGACGTTAACGGCAGTCTCCGGCATCTGCACCTGCGGGTGCCGGTCTTTTCCTATTCAAAGCAGAGTCGCCTATGTTAACTGATGCGCGTGTCTATGCTTACTCCGCTGTTTTAATGGGGTCGCCCATTCTGCTGAAGCTCTTCGAAGACAACCAGACGCTGGCCGCTCAGGTTTTCCGCCTGATCAAACAGCAGGAGAACCTTTTCACGGTGAATCGCGCGGCGTCTGAAGTGATGGCCGTTAATGACGCGGCCGGTCAGCATCCTGTGGTCGTCAGCCAGCCAGTCTTTGATTTGATCGCCTGCGCACATGCCGTCAGCCTGCTGCCGGACAGCCTGTTTAATCTTGCTATCGGGCCGCTGGTGAAGTGCTGGAAAATCGGTTTTCAGGGACACAGCGTCCCCACAGAAACCGACCTTCAGATGCGCATGGCGCTGACGAATCCCCATGACGTCATCCTTGATGCCACAAGTCGCAGTGTCATGCTGGCCCGGCCGGGAATGGAGATTGATCTGGGCGCCATCGCCAAGGGCTATATCGCCGACGTAGTGCAGGCGTTTTTGCGCCAGCAGCAGGTTAGCAGTGCGCTGATTAATCTGGGCGGGAACGTGCAGACGGTGGGCGCGCCGCCCGAAGAGGCGGGCTGGGCAATTGGCCTGAAAAAACCTTTTGGTGAGGCCGATGAGTTGATTGGCGTGATTGGCGTGAACAACCGCTCGGTGGTGACGTCGGGTGTCTATGAGCGCTATTTCGAGCTGGATGGCATCTGTTATCACCACATCCTCAATCCGCACAGCGGATATCCACTCGATACCGACCTGATGAGCGTCACGGTGATCTCTGATCGATCACTGGATGGTGACATCTACACGACACTGCTCTATGGCTTAGGTGTCGAAAAGGGCATGGCATGCCTGGCAGATAAACCGGGCATTGAAGCGATCTTTGTGACCCGTGACAGGCAGGTCATCTGCTCGTCACAACGTCACTTTTCGTTTCAGTTACTGGACACCGGGTACCGGCTGGTTCACTGACAGTACTGTTTGAGTAAGGTGTGATACTCCGGCTGCAGGCGGTAGCGGTAAACCGGACGGCCCGTGACACCATAGTGAATACTGGTGAACAGAATATTAATCTGCGCCAGCCAAATCAGGTATTTGCGGCAGGAGACGCGAGAGATATTCACTTCCGTTGCCAGCTCATCGGTAGAGAACTCGGTGCCAGGATGCGAATCGATCCACAGACAGAGGGTGCGCAGCGTCTGCGGCGTTAATCCTTTCGGCAGACGTTTCTGCTCGCTGGCGCCTGGCGGATTTCCATGCAACAGCTGATCAACGTCCGACTGCTGATAGAACTGGTGGTTATCCATCAGTGATTTTTTCTGTCGCCAGCCGGTCAGCGCCTCTTCAAAGCGGGCAAACTGAAACGGCTTGATCAGATAATCCACTACGCCATAGTTGAGCGAGGTTTTGATGGTGGCGGCATCGGCGGCTGACGAGATGATAATCACATCAACCGGACGTCCGGCACTGCGCAGTTCCGGCAGTAAGTCGAGGCCGTTTTCCTGCTGCATATAAATATCCAGCAGGATTAAATCAACCTGTGGCTCCTCCTGAGCCAGCCGCTCTTTTGCCTGCTGTAAGGTCGAGGCGGTGCCGCAGCACATGAAGCCTGGGATCTGCCCGATATAGCAGCGATTAAGTTCGGCTACCATCGCATCATCGTCGACAACTAACACATTGATCATTGGGTAATCATTCCTCTCTCCCACGGAAGTTGTACTAAGAATTGGGTAAATACACCCGGTTCCGACTCGACACTGACGTTGCCGCCCAGACTTTCGGTCTGCTGCTTCACCAGAAATAATCCGACACCACGATCATCGCCTTTTGATGAAACACCGCGCTCAAAAATGGTGCTGAGCTGGTTGCCGTCAATGCCCGGCCCATCATCACTCACTTCGCAGGCCAGCCAGCCGTTCTGATAATGCAGCATGAGGTGAATTTCCCCTTCAGTTTCCGGGTCCATCGCCTCAAGCGAGTTTTCAATTAAATTGCCCAGTACGGTGATCAAAACCGCGTTCTGCTCCTCGCTGCCGCAGTCAGGCAGAAAACTCGCTTCATCAATAATCAGCTGATGGCCTTCATCGGTCACCCGGTTGATTTTACTGAGCAGGAAGCCGGCAATGATCGGCGACTTAATCTTTTGCAGCAGTGAACCGATTTCAGTCTGATAGGCGTTAGCCGTTTTCAGGATGTACTCTTCCATCTGCGCATAATTTTTCATATGCAGCAGGCCCAGTATCACATGCAGCTTGTTCATGAACTCATGGGACCGCTCACGTAATGCATCCACATAGTTTACCATGCCGTCCAGCCGCTGCATCAGCTGGCTAATCTCCGTCTTGTCCCTGAAGGTGGTCACCGCGCCAATTATGCGGTCGCGACTGCGAACAGGCACGGTGTTGCTGATCAGGATCCGGTTACCCAGCGTCAACTCCTGGTCGTACCAGGCTTTACCTGCATGCAGTGCATCCTGCTGATGACGATGCATCACACTCTCTTCTGCAATCAAATCGCCGCTTGACGGCATCTTGCGGGTGGTCTCATGTAACAACTGCTGAGCCGCGTGGTTGATCAGGCTGACGCGCGACTGATCGTCTACTGCAATCACACCCTCTTTAATTGAATTCAGAATGGCCTGACGCTGCTCAAACAGGCTGGAAATTTCGTGCGGCTCCAGCCCCAGTAAGATGGTTTTTAATCGCCTGACCAGAATAAGCATACCCAGCAGGCCTACCAGACCACCAAACAGGACGGTCCAGACGATATTCCAGCGGCTTTTAGCAATCTGAGCCGCCACATCATTCAGTGCGATGCCGATCGCCACGACACCAATCTGCTGATGCTGTGCGTTATAAACGGGCGTAAATACCCGCAGTGCCTCCACCAGTACGCCATGATTGACGGCGACATTTTCCCGCCCGCCCAGCGTGGGATAGATATCATTTCCGACAAAGTGTTTGCCAATCACCGCCGCATTGGGATGTGAAAAGCGAATACCCTGCATATCCGTGACCACCACGAACAGGAGACCGTTACGTTTGCGGGCCGCTTCAGCCAGCGGCTGAATCTGGCTGCTGCCGTCCGGCAACAACAAACCACGCTGAACTTCAGGCGTGTCTGCCAGCGTGCGAGCCACTGCCATCGCCTTGTCTTTGAGATGCGACTGAGCAAAGTTATCAATCTGAACGAAATAGAGCAGATGGACAGCGACCAACACAGTGATGATAACGGCGGTCATCATCAGGGTGGTCAGAGTACTGAGTTTCATTGGTCGTTTCGGCACGGCATGTCGATTCTGTGTTTGGCTTTTCATGAATGTCCAGCACGGATGGGAGATCGCCAGGAAACATACGCTAACACACCGCATCAGTACAGTTTTAGCGGCCTGCGCGTGGGCAGTCGCACTCAAACAATATTTGTGTTAGGGGATTGTATAATTCAAAGGACACCCTTAATGTGTGGTTAAAATATGTGAGCAATTCAGTAAGCCTTTTGTAATTAAAATAAGGCTAAATTGCTATTTTTAATTTTATAACTATTTTCACATTAACTCACAAATAACATTATTTTAAACTTTGAGGACTTTTTTTAACCAGTACCGTCTGAGCTGTAGATTAAAATGATGAATTCAAAGAAAGTTATTCCCACTCTTTCCCTCGCGGCCTTGTTAGTTTCTTCAGCCCTTCACGCTGAAACCTCACCAGAAAAAACTGACGTCCTGTTAATTGGTGGCGGCATTATGAGCGCCTCAATGGGCACCATGCTGGAAGAGCTGCAGCCTGGCTGGAAACAGATCATGGTTGAGAAGCTGGATGGCGTGGCACTGGAATCCTCTAACGGCTGGAACAATGCCGGTACAGGTCACTCTGCCAACATGGAACTGAACTATACGCCTGAGCGTAAAGACGGTTCTATCGACGTCTCTAAAGCGCTGGAAATTAACGAAGCGTTCATGATTTCTCGCCAGTTTTGGAGCTCACAGGTTAAAGAGGGCGTAATGCACGATCCGCGCTCTTTCATTAACTCAACACCACACATGAGCTTCGTCTGGGGCGACAACGTCGACTTCCTGACCAAACGCTATGCGGCGTTGCAGAAAACGGCGCTGTTCCAGGGCATGAAGTTCTCTACCGATCACAAGCAGATCGAGCAGTGGGCACCACTGGTCATGGAAGGTCGCGATCCACAGCAGAAAGTGGCCGCAACCTGGACGCCAGTTGGCACCGATGTTAACTATGGTGAAATTACCCGTCAGTTGATCGGCAGCCTGAAAAAGAACGATAACTTCCGTCTTGAAACTTCCTCTGAAGTTACCGACTTCAAACGTAACGGCGACAACTCCTGGCACGTCACTATTAAAGACGCTAAAAACGGCAACGAACGTGCTGTTGACGCGAAATATGTCTTTATCGGTGCGGGTGGAGGTGCGCTGAAATTACTGCAGAAGACCGGTATCCCGGAAGCGGATAACTATGCGGGCTTCCCGGTAGGCGGATCATTCCTGGTGACTGAAAACAAGGCGATTGCCGATCGTCACCTGGCGAAAGTCTATGGTCAGGCGTCAACCGGTGCACCGCCGATGTCGGTTCCGCATCTGGATACCCGTTATCTGGACGGCAAACGCGTCGTGCTGTTTGGACCGTTTGCGACCTTCTCCACCAAGTTCCTGAAAAACGGTTCGCTGTTTGATCTGCTGAGCACCACCACGACTCATAACATCGTGCCGATGACCGATGTGGGTATGGATAACTTCGACCTGGTGAAATACCTGATCGGACAGGTCATGCTGAGTGATGAAGATCGCTTTAAAGCACTGCAGGAATACTATCCGGACGCGAAGAAAGAGGACTGGAAACTGATTCAGGCCGGTCAGCGTGTGCAGATCATCAAGAAAGATGCTGATAAAGGTGGCGTGCTGAAGCTGGGTACAGAAATTGTGACCGATCAGCAGAAAACCGTGGCGGCACTGTTGGGTGCGTCTCCTGGTGCCTCAACCGCAGCGCCTATCTCCCTGAGCGTGATGCAGAAACTGTTCCCGGAAGAGTTTAAGTCACCGGAATGGCAGGCGAAGATCCACAAGATGATCCCAGGCTACGGTCAGAAACTGAATGACAACGTGCCGTTGCTGCAGCAGGTCTGGAATGAGACCGCTCAGACTCTGCAACTGACCACGCCGCCCGTGATCAACATGGAAGGCAAAACCACAGATGCGCCGGCCGCACAGCCTGAGAAAGCTGCGCCTTCAGCGAAACACGATATGGCGCTGTAACAGCGACCTGACGTAAAAAAAGCCCGCACAGGTTAACCTGTGCGGGCTTTTTTATTGTCGCCTGATCGGTATTACTCCGGCGTTTTGTCGCGCCAGTTGCCCCAGGGATCTTCAGCAGGGGCCTGATCCGCGTCTGACGGTTCTTCACGCGCTGCCGGTTGCGCGCTTAACGAGTCGAGATAAAGCGCTTCGACTTCAGCCCGCGCCCAGGGAGTACGACGTAAAAACTTCAGGCTCGATTTAACGCTGGGATCGCTTTTAAAGCAGTTAATGTTGATCCGTTTTCCCAGCTCTGCCCAGCCGTACTGCGCGACTAAACTGTTAATCTGCATCTCCAGCGTTACGCCATGCAGAGGATCTTTTGAGGTGTGTGCGTTCATCATCTATCCGCCTGATTCAGTCAATGCCGCACATCCTGACAATCGTAAAGCGGTTGTGCAAGGACTGAAGGTGAAAAAGCTCACCCGCGGCGCATCATCGCTGCTTTTATGTGTTCAGGTTAATGTGACGTGCAGAAGAGCGCGCAGGCATGCAGTGATTGTGCTAATCATAAGCAACTGATGATGCTGTAAAAAGGAACGTCGCCCATGTCCGTACCCGTTGGAAATCTGCTCAGCTCCTCTAGCCGTAAACGTGCGCTGCTTGCCGGTTCGGTAGGGAATTTCATTGAATGGTATGAATTCGCGGTTTATGGCTTTCTGGCTACCGTTATTGCGCAGAACTTCTTCCGGCTGGAAGGGGAATCCGCGCTGACCGGGCTGCTGCTGACCTATGCCTCATTCGCCATCGCTTTTTTCTTCCGTCCGCTGGGTGCGATCATCTTTGGCCGTATGGGCGACCGCATCGGGCGCAAACCTGTGCTGATCTTTGTGTTGATCATGATGACGCTGGCGACGGCGGCTATTGGTCTGGTTCCCACCTACGCCCGGTTGGGCATTCTGGCGCCGCTGATCGTGACCGGTCTTCGCATCCTGCAGGGGCTATTCGCGGGGGGCGAGTATGGCGGGGCGGTTTCACTGATGACCGAGTTTGCGCCGCGCGGAAAGCGGGGTCTGTATGGCGCATGGCAATCCTTTACCGTGGCGCTGGGTTTGCTGGCAGGCGCGGGCATTGTCGCGCTGCTCTCGGTGCTGCTGACGCCGGAGCAGATGCTGAGCTGGGGCTGGCGCATTCCGTTCTTTGTCGCGCTGCCACTGGGCGTTCTGGCGCTCTGGCTGCGGGTTCAGATGGAGGAGACGCCGGCATTTATTCAGCAGCAGGCGCAACCTGTAGCAAAAATCGACGCCAGCCTGGGTGACACACTGAAAACGATTCTGCTGGGTATCTGCCGACTGATGGTGTGGTCGGCCGCGGGCTATACCTGGCTGGTGATCATGCCGACTTATCTGCAGGCATTGCTGCATACTGGCTTTAACCAGGCGCTGCTGATTGCGGTGATATCCAACCTCGGCTTTGCCGCCACGATTATTCCGGCCGGAATGCTGAGCGACAGGATTGGGCGACGGGCAGTTATGGTCTCGGCGGCGGTACTGCTGCTGGTGCTTTCTCTGCCGCTGTTAAACGTGTTGCAGTCAGAGAGCGCCGGATTGCTGCTAAAAGCGCTGGTGGTGTTTATCGCGGGCGGGGTAGTCGGATTGCTCGCCGGGCCAGGACCCGCGATGCTGTCCGAAATGTTTCCGACGCGAGTGCGCTATACCGGGCTTGGGCTGGCCTATTCACTCTCCAATGCGGTGTTTTCCGGCTGCGCAGGATTGATTATCACCGGACTGATTAAGGAGACGGGTAACCCCGATATTCCCGCCTGGTATGTGATGGCGACAGCACTGGTAAGTATTGTGGCACTGATGACGCTCAATAAAGATGACCATCTGCGGATGCTGGATGAGCCACCCACGCGCTGAAACAGACCAGGAACAGAGCATCTGGCAATCGTCCAGGTCTGCATCAGTGCCTTGGCTGTATGTTGGGTCAAATGGGACCCGATTCTGTCGCTCATCCGGCAATACGCGCTTGATGTCCCGATATATATCGCCAACCATACTTTCCTGATTCTAACGGGAGACGATATGGAATTGTCACAAGAGGAAAGCGAAGTCGTGGCCTGGTTTCTGAGCCAGCATTGGTCGGAATTTTCGGAGATCGCAGAGGAGTACCTTTCGGCTTCTGCCGTGCATCGGCTGGCTGAAAAGCTGGGACTGGAAAACAGAGGTGCCTGAACGAAAAAACCAGCCTGGCGGCTGGTTTTGTTGTATGCGACGGACTGCGGATTGCAGGGAAATTACACCAGCTTTTGTGCCGTGCTTTCCACCAGTGTCAGCAACACTTTGATATCATCCAGCGTCACTGTCGGGTTCAGCAGCGTCATTTTCAGGCAGGTCACGCCATCGTGTTCGGTCACGCCGACGTTAGCGCGGCCTGACTCCAGCAGAGCATCACCGATACGCTGGTTCAACAGGGCGATATCCGCACTGCTGAAGTGCGCCAGATGCGCCGGACGATAGCGGAACAGCACGCTGGCCAGCTGCGGTTTCATCACCAGCTCCAGCGCAGGTTGTTCATCAACGTACTGAGCAACCTGCTGCGCCAGCGTCACACCGTGATCGATGATTTCGGCATACTGCTTCTGACCCAGCGCTTCCAGGCCCATCCACAGTTTCAGTGCATCAAAACGGCGGGTGGTCTGCAGCGATTTGGACACCAGATTCGGCACGCCCTGCGCTTCATCGAACTCAGAGTTCAGGTAGGCCGCCTGGTAGCGCATCAGCTCATAATGACGTGCTTCCTTCAGCAGGAAAGCGCCACAACTGATGGTCTGGAAGAACTGCTTGTGGAAGTCCAGGGTGATGGAGTCGACCAGCTCAATGCCATCCAGATAATCGCGATATTTTTCTGAGAGCAGCAGTGCGCCACCCCAGGCTGCATCGACGTGCACCCAGATGTTCTCTTCCGCCGCCAGCGCCGCGATCTCACGCAGTGGATCGATCGCACCCGCATCGGTGGTACCGGCTGTGGCAACGATCGCCAGAATGTTTTCGCCGTTGGCTTTGGATGCGGCCAGCTTGTGGCGCAGGTCATCCATGTCCATGCGGGCAAAGCGGTCACATTTTACCTGCGTGACGGACTGATAACCCAGACCCAGCAGCGCCATGTTCTTCTGTACGGAGAAGTGTGCGTTCTCTGAGCAGAAGACTTTTATCTTCTTCAGATCGCCTGTTAAGCCATCCTGTTGTACCGAATGTCCCTGGCGGGCAAACCAGGCATCACGTGCCAGCATCAGCCCCATCAGATTGCTCTGTGTACCGCCGCTGGTGAAGACACCCGCGTCGCCAGGCTGATAACCCACCTGGGTGCGCAGCCACTCAATCAGCTTCATTTCAATCAGGGTGGCAGACGGTGCCTGATCCCATGAATCCATGCTCTGATTGGTGGCGTTGATCAGCACTTCCGCCGCCTGGCTGATAACCAGGCTCGGACAATGCAGGTGCGCCACACACTGCGGGTGATGCACCGACAGGCTATCTTTGAGGAAGTACTCAATGGCGCGTTCAATCGCGGCCTGGTTGCCCAGGCCCTGAGGATTGAAGTCCAGCGTGATGCGCTCGCGCAGCTCTGCGACGGTTTTTCCCTGATACATCTCAGGTTGTTCGAGCCATTTAACGACGGCCGCGCTACTCTGGGCAATCGCCTGCTGGTAGGCCTCGATACTCTGTGCTGAGGCCGCCAGAATCGGGTTTAACCGGGACATTGCATTCACTCCACTCAAACTGGTTTCACGCCAGCTGACAGCAGGGCGTTTTCAAATTTATCCATGAACACGTCAAGTTCTGCATCCGTGATCAGCAGGGAAGGCAGCAGACGTAATACGCTGCCGTGACGTCCGCCGCGCTCCAGAATCAGGCCGTTCTCGAAGCATTTCTTCTGAACCAGCGCAGAAAGCTCGCCGTCTGCCGGGAAGCTGCCCATGTGGTCAGCAGGCTCGTCGGGTTTCACCAGCTCAATGCCGATCATCAGACCCAGACCGCGCACATTGCCGATGACCGGATAGCGCTGCTGCAGCTCGCCCAGTTTGCCTTTCAGCCATTCGCCCTGTGCCGCGACTTTGTCAGCGATGTTATTATCTTTCAGCAGTTTCAGGGTAGTCAGGCCGGTGGCCATTGCCAGCTGGTTACCACGGAAGGTGCCGGTGTGGTGACCTGGTGACCAGGCATCGAACTCTTTCTTAATGCCGAGTACCGCCAGTGGCAGACCACCACCGACCGCTTTGGACATCACAATGATGTCTGGCTCGATACCCGCGTGCTCAAAGGCGAAGAATTTACCGGTACGGGCAATACCCGCCTGGACTTCGTCAATGATCAGCAGAATGCCATGCTCTTTGGTGACTTTGCGGATACGCTGTAGCCATTCCGCTGGCGCCGGGTTAACACCGCCTTCACCCTGAACCGCTTCCAGAATGACGGCAGCAGGTTTGCGAACGCCGCTTTCAACGTCATTAATCAGGTTTTCGAAGTAGTAAGTCAGCGCTTTTACGCCCGCTTCACCACCAATGCCCAGCGGGCAGCGGTAAAGGTGCGGATAAGGCATGAACTGCACTTCCGGCATCATGCCATCAACGGCTTCTTTCGGAGACAGGTTGCCGGTGACCGACAGCGCGCCGTGGGTCATACCGTGATAGGCACCGGAGAAGCTGATAATGCCAGAACGACCGGTGTGCTTTTTCGCCAGTTTCAGCGCCGCTTCAACGGCATCTGCGCCGGACGGGCCAGTAAACTGCAGGCAGTACTCTTTGCCCTGGCCCGGTAATAAGGAGAGCAGGTACTCAGAGAACTCATCTTTTAAAGGCGTAGTTAAATCAAGAGTATGTAACGGCAAGCCGCTGGTAATGACATGTTGAATGCTCTGCAAAACATCGGGATGGTTATGTCCCAGCGCCAGCGTTCCTGCACCTGCAAGACAGTCGAGATACTGATTATTCTCGACATCTGTAATCCAGACACCCTGAGCTTTCGCAATTGCGAATGGCAATTTACGAGGATAACTGCGAACGTTTGATTCAAATTCAGCCTGACGGGCTAAATACGTTTCGTTGGTAGCGTTTGCGTTCTGTGCATTCAAACTATCAATACGGACTTTATCCGTCATCATATCTCTCCTACAACCGGGACGGGCGTAGCGTCACAGTTGAATAAATGAATTAAAATGGGTGGCTATGTATAAAGCGCGGCCAATATAGGTGTTTTTAAGGTCCGACTCAATGTTTAATTTCATCATCAGATATCGGATTCTTTACTATAGGAATCAATCATTTGGTGGGATTATGAGCGCATCTATTCTTGCCGCTTCGTTAGCTGCTTTCCAATAACTGGCGTAAAAACACCAGCTTACCTGACTCCGGTTGCGCTAAGTCAATGATAATAATCTGTGTAAACAGCTGTTTCCGGGTAAAAACGCTATCAAAAAGAGGCCTTTTCAGACAGAAACGGTATAAGTCTGTTTTACTGCGGAAGCTGCATTCATAGTAGCAATAAACCGCCGACTAATTAAAATAATAAACCTTTTATTAACATTTAATTAATATCTGGTCGTTGCCGTATCGCTAATAAACCGGTTAATCGGTTTTATGACAGGACAGCATCAATAAAATTATTTAAGTCTGCCAGTGCTTCTCGTGCTTTATTTTCAGAAGGATTGATGGTCAGCAGGTCGGCATAGCCGTTGAGCATGGCGCTGATCTGTCTGGCGGTACGGGGCACGTTACTGCACTGCAGTGTTCCATCCGTGACGCCGTCACGGATAATCGCTTCCATCAAACCCTGCCAGGCATCCGTCATCTCATCGGCCAGCGCCGCATAGGCTTCGTTATGTGCAGCCGTCTGCCAGAACGACGCATAGAGTTGCCAGGTTGCATCCGGTGCGCTCGGCAGATGGCTTTCGATCAGCGTCGCCAGCCGCTGGCGGGGTGTGAGCATCTTCAGGGAGTCAGCAAACGTTTCAAAATCCACCTGCATGAAGCGCTCCAGCGCCGCCAGGCAGAGTGTCTGCCAGTTACTGAAATAGTGGTAGATATGACTGCGTGAGATACCCACTGATTCGGTGAGTTCCCGGGTGGTCACTTTTTCGATCCCTTTTTCAATAAACAGGACTATCGCCGCATCCAGTATCCTGGTTCTTAATGTTTCAGCTGACTCTTTCATTATTCTCCCGATAATGGCTACATTGACTTTGAGCAATTGCTCAAATAGACTGTTTTTTGTACTTGAGCGGCCGCTCAATAATAACTATATCAGAAACAGAAACTATGCATTCCTCAAAAACTATTCTTCCTGTTGCGGCTCCCCGCAGCGCTATTCTGACATTAAAAATGCTCGGCCGTCGCCATAGCCGCAAGCTGTTCCTCACGCTGCTACTGGTGGTGGCGGAGAATGTCATGTATCTCCTCTATCCGCTGCTGGCAGGCTTCGCGATCAATGCGATCATCTCTGGCAGGACCTGGCATGCAGTGCTCTATGCCGCAATGGTCTTTACTATGTGGGCCATTGGCGCAGCACGACGTAGTGTGGATACCCGCACCTTTGCCCGGATCTACGCCGAACTGGCCGTGCCGGTGATCGTGGCGCAGCGCAGCGAAAACCAGAGCGCTTCAACGGTTGCCGCGCGGGTGGCGTTGTCACGTGAATTTGTCGACTTTTTTGAGAAACATCTTCCAGTGCTGATAACCTCGCTGGCGTCGATGACCGGTGCCGCCGTGATGCTGCTGGCTATCGAGTTCTGGACCGGCGCAGGCTGTCTGGCGATCCTGCTGTTCTTTGCCTGTTTTCTGCCGGGGTTTACCCGTAAAAACGACGCGTTGTTTGGTCGTCTGAATAACCGGCTGGAGAAAGAGGTGAGCTTTGTCAGCAATGCGAACGCCGCGTCACTTGGCCGTCACTATGGCGTGCTGGCCAGCCTGCGAATCCGCCTCTCCGACAGGGAAGCGTGCGGTTATCTGGCGATTGGCAGCGTGGCGGCGCTGCTGTTTGCTGCCACCATTGCAGTGATGTCCAGCCGTGGCGGTACTGATGCGGGTCACATCTATTCGGTGATGACCTATATGTGGATGTTTGCCATGAGCCTGGATGATGGTCCACAGCTGCTGGAGAAATACTCCCAGCTGAAAGACATTGGCCGCCGGGTGAATACAGGCACGCGCTGACAGGCCCGTAAAGCAGTTATCGGCTCTCCAGGCCTGAATGACCTTCGTATCCTGAACGGGTTCCCGGCGGTCTGGTTCCGATCAGCAAAGCAGGCATTGCACGTCACTGAATGCTTATAGTGATCCAGATCACAAAATTGGTTGCTAAGCACGTTCTTCCTTTTTATAGTCTGACCGCTCTATCCGGACGGGAACATGTTCTGCTTTCTCCCTCCGCCTCACTTCCGTTTTTTTCAGTTCAGGCCATTGGGAATCAATTTTGTTAAGAAAAAATCATAAAACCGACGATGCCGGTTTTGTCCGCTGGGCATTACTGGCCCTTGCGCTGGGCGGCTTTGGCATCGGGACGGGTGAGTTCATAATGATGGGCCTGCTGCCGGATGTTTCACGCTCTCTGGCAATCACTGAGCCGCAGGCAGGTAACGCCATTGCCAGTTACGCGCTGGGCGTGGTGGTAGGTGCACCGTTTATTGCGGTACTGGCGGCGCGGATGGCGCGTAAATCACTGCTGCTGATCCTGATGGCGCTGTTCAGCATCGGTAATGTCGCCAGCGCGATGGCTGATAGCTATCACGGTCTGCTTGTTGCGCGTTTCCTCACAGGCTTGCCGCACGGCGCCTACTTCGGTGTGGCTTCGCTGGTGGCGGCATCGCTGGTACCCATTGAGCGACGTGGCCGCGCGCTGGCGTCCCTGATGCTGGGACTGACGGTAGCGACCCTGATCGGCGTGCCGCTGGGCTCCTGGATAGGACAACTTTTCAGCTGGCATGTGGTGTTCACCTTTGTGGGCGCGATAGGTCTGCTGACCTGCCTGCTGATTGGTCGTTATGTTCCCTATACGCCTGGTGATGTTGATGCGCATCCGCTGCGTGAACTGGGCGCGCTGAAGAACCCACAGGTGTTGCTGACCCTGCTGGTGGGCGCGGTAGGCTTTGGCGGAATGTTCGCGATCTTTAGTTATATCGCACCGACGCTAATTAATATTGCCGGCATCTCACCTTCGTTAATACCCTGGGCGATGGTGGCATTCGGTCTGGGGATGATCATCGGTAATCTGGTCGGTGGCCGTCTGGCGGATGGTTCGGTGCTGAATATTATTGGCTGGACGCTGTTATGGAATGTGCTGGTGATGCTGGCCTTCCCGGTGCTGGTTCAGCATGTGGCGACCGGACTGCTGGCGACCTTCCTGATCGGCACCTGTTCGGTGTTGCTGCCGTCGCTGCAGATTCGGCTGATGGATGTCGCCAATGACTCGCAAACCCTGGCTGCCGCAATGAACCACTCGGCGCTGAACATTGCTAATGCCATGGGCGCGTATCTCGGTGGTCTGACGGTGTCGCTGGGCTACGGCTGGATCTCTACCGCCTGGGTGGGCGTTGCGCTGGGTGTTGCCGGTCTTATGGTGTTTGTCATGACGGCGCGACATGCTGCCCGTCAGCAGACACAGCTGGCCTGATATAAAGAGAAGAGGGCGCAGCGATACATTTTATCGCTGCGCGTTATTCACACTATTACTCGTATCATTTTTCAACATTGATTGTCAGTAATGCCTTTTACTCTGATCGTTCAATGAAGATTATCATTCTGCCTGACTGAAAATTTCAAAAGGCTAAGAAAATCAATAAAGGCGGTCCGGACGTCTGGATGTTAAAAGTAAATTAAAATAATGTTTGCTATAGTCGGTAAGGTCTGGCTTAATAGCGTCATCGGTTTGGAACACAGACCTTATCAAAGCAGTTTTAGTAAAGCAGTCCTCAGTGTAAGCGATATCTCAAGATACCC
>NZ_JARHXL010000008.1:0-489 GCF_029222565.1 Pantoea sp. Cr_R13 | reverse complement strand
AATCCAGAGCAACGATTATAAAACTCTGGACGAAGGCCAGCAGGTCGAATTCACAATTGAAAACGGCGCTAAAGGTCCTTCAGCGGCAAACGTAGTCCCTATGTAAGCCCTGATTATCAATGATGCTTATAACCGCGACGACGGCAACAGCCTGAGCAGATAAGCCTGAAATTGATAATTAATAAAAACCCGCCTTGTGCGGGTTTTTTGCGTTTTATTACGGCTTAATCAATAAATGTTTATTTTTTATGCTGCTTAATTTGTTGCGCGTTAAATAAGCAGTTAATAAAAGCAATTATAACGGACAGGATCAAACGAGAACCGAACGCTATAAGGGCTCCGGACGTCTGGATGTTAAAAATAAATTAAAATAATGTTTGCTAAAATAGGTAAGGCGTGGCTTAATAGCGTCATCGGTTTGGAACACAGACCTTATCAAAGCAGTTTTAGTAAAGCAGTCCTCAGTGTAAGCGATATCTCAAGATACCC
>NZ_JARHXL010000007.1:0-1014 GCF_029222565.1 Pantoea sp. Cr_R13 | reverse complement strand
AAGGTTAAGCCTCACGGGTCATTAGTACCGGTTAGCTCAACGCATCGCTGCGCTTACACACCCGGCCTATCAACGTCGTAGTCTTCAACGTCCCTTCAGGACTCTCAAGGAGTCAGGGAGAACTCATCTCGGGGCAAGTTTCGTGCTTAGATGCTTTCAGCACTTATCTTTTCCGCACTTAGCTACCGGGCAATGCCATTGGCATGACAACCCGAACACCAGTGGTGCGTTCACTCCGGTCCTCTCGTACTAGGAGCAACCCCCCTCAATTCTCCAGCGCCCACGGCAGATAGGGACCGAACTGTCTCACGACGTTCTAAACCCAGCTCGCGTACCACTTTAAACGGCGAACAGCCGTACCCTTGGGACCTACTTCAGCCCCAGGATGTGATGAGCCGACATCGAGGTGCCAAACACCGCCGTCGATATGAACTCTTGGGCGGTATCAGCCTGTTATCCCCGGAGTACCTTTTATCCGTTGAGCGATGGCCCTTCCATTCAGAACCACCGGATCACTATGACCTGCTTTCGCACCTGCTCGAGCCGTCACTCTCGCAGTCAAGCCAGCTTATGCCATTGCACTAACCTCACGATGTCCGACCGTGATTAGCTGACCTTCGTGCTCCTCCGTTACTCTTTAGGAGGAGACCGCCCCAGTCAAACTACCCACCAGACACTGTCCGCAGCCCGGATCACGGGCCTACGTTAGAACATCAAACATTAAAGGGTGGTATTTCAAGGTTGGCTCCACGCGAACTGGCGTCCGCGCTTCAAAGCCTCCCACCTATCCTACACATCAAGGCTCAATGTTCAGTGTCAAGCTGTAGTAAAGGTTCACGGGGTCTTTCCGTCTTGCCGCGGGTACACTGCATCTTCACAGCGAGTTCAATTTCACTGAGTCTCGGGTGGAGACAGCCTGGCCATCATTACGCCATTCGTGCAGGTCGGAACTTACCCGACAAGGAATTTCGCTACCTTAGGACCGTTATAGTTACGGCCGCCGTTTACCGGGGC
>NZ_JARHXL010000006.1:0-391 GCF_029222565.1 Pantoea sp. Cr_R13 | reverse complement strand
TATCTTCAGGTAAGGAGGTGATCCAACCGCAGGTTCCCCTACGGTTACCTTGTTACGACTTCACCCCAGTCATGAATCACAAAGTGGTAAGCGCCCTCCCGAAGGTTAAGCTACCTACTTCTTTTGCAACCCACTCCCATGGTGTGACGGGCGGTGTGTACAAGGCCCGGGAACGTATTCACCGTGGCATTCTGATCCACGATTACTAGCGATTCCGACTTCACGGAGTCGAGTTGCAGACTCCGATCCGGACTACGACGCACTTTGTGAGGTCCGCTTGCTCTCGCGAGGTCGCTTCTCTTTGTATGCGCCATTGTAGCACGTGTGTAGCCCTACTCGTAAGGGCCATGATGACTTGACGTCATCCCCACCTTCCTCCGGTTTATCACCG
>NZ_JARHXL010000005.1:0-5541 GCF_029222565.1 Pantoea sp. Cr_R13 | reverse complement strand
GTGAGCGTATGGAACAGCAGGCCGTCCGCCGGCAGCTGTGCAGTAATGCGTGAGAACATGTTTTTTTCCGTACAGACAGAACTGACGATGAAGCGGGTCAGTAAGTGTGGAAGGTAAAAGATTTTTTATTTAAAGCATCTTCTGATTAGAAGCAATGGATTTCAGGATAAAATTATTTATCAAAAATCCCGATTAAAAAACGAGAAACATTTATGAACATGGTCAGCGCAATAATTTTTTAGTCAACATATTTTTTGGATATCAACCAGAAAACACAAGGAGAAAATTCTTTCTTGAATAATTTTAATTTATAAATAACAAACAATGCATTATTACTCAGATCAAGTTCAGCGAAATGTCTTTACAGTTTAGTGAATGTGATTAGAAACCACTTCAACTTCAATCTTTTTATTTATAAAAAAACCCATACTTCAGATATGGGATCTTATCATCAATCTTTCTCTTCAGGTGCTAAGTGAAACAGCTGTTCGGCCAGCGCAAGAATTCTGTCTTTATCGACTATTTTATTAACCCACTCCTGAGGAATGCCTGACAGTCCATACAATGCGCCCGCTAACTGACCAGCCGTTGCTGCCACACTATCAGCGTCATCAGCAAGATTTGCCGCCAGCAAAATGGCATCTTTAAAATTGTCTGTATGCCAGACGGCCCATAATGCGGCCTCAAGGGTGTCGATAACATAGCCCGGGGAGCGAATTTGATCCCGATGCTTTTCTTTATATTCACCGGCATTAATAAGCAGGACACGTAGTGATGTGGCCATGAGATGAGGCGCAAAACTTTCGCTCTTATTGTAACCGCTTAAAAGATAATGAAGTATTACATTAAAAAAACGACAACAATTAATTGACTCTGGAGCATAATGTGTAGCTTTACTCTGCAACGCGGCATCACGCCAACCATCAACAAAAGATTTTCTTCTAAAAATAGCAGTCGGAGCATGGCGAATTAATGCAGCATTACCAGCTGTTTCAGGAGAAGTATTCCCCATCCAGGAGGGCCCGTGCTGTTCAAATTGCTCAAGCGCAAAGCGCGTTGTGTTACCTATAGCAAAGCACATGCCATTTGAACTATTCGTCCCATTTTTATACCAGCTAAGCAGTTTTTTACGAAATAATGTGATGTCACATTTATTACTTTCAATATATGTTTCAGCGAGACACAGCGCCATTGAGGTGTCATCAGTCCACTCGCCGGGTTTGAGGCCGAAAGGTCCCATTCCAACCATATCATCAACGTGAGCTTTATCTCTTGGCATAAATTCCAGAGTCGTGCCAACAGCATCTCCAACCGCCAAGCCCATTAAAGCACCCTGACATTTATCTAATGCTTGCTCATTATTGATTTTTTGAGGGAGAGATTTCATCCATTCTGGTTTAGCTCCATCATCAGGATGGCTTCTCAAGGGTTTAGGATCAAAAGACATTCTATTCATTAACTGCCGCGAAGGTTGAGGCGTTAAATGAGCATAACGTTTCGCATAGACAAAAATTTCAAACTCGTCAGCTCTTAGATCAATCATAAAACCTCCTTATAAATTTACACCCTCAAATAATTTAAAAGCAGATGAAAATGAAATCAAATAAAAAAACAGGAGTACTATTTATAGTGTTATCGCGTTTTATTTACTAACAACATCTTCATACATAAATATATTAAAACCCATTTAATTCTGTAATTTTAAATATCTTTTTTTCCGTTTCTCATATTCAGGATCGATTTGATTAGGAAGAATGACTTTGAGTCCCGCGGCTATTTGAGATGCAATATAATTTGCGTTTGAAAGATGTTTGGCAAGCTCTGGGTCAGTTGTATCAAACTCTTTGGAAGCCAGACTCCCCAGATTCATGCTATGCAGGACACTTTTATCTTTTTCTTCACCAGTTAATATTTTTTTTACGTACATAAGCTGTTTCAGAGCAACCTGAAAAACTCTAAAATCCGGTTTTTCCATGGCTCTTTGATTAGTGATATCAATAGCATCATTGATGTAGTCTAAAGCAGTATATTTTTCTTTCTTCATCATAAACCCAACATGCACTCTTCTTGTTTGAGAGCAAAGGCAGATCTTGAATTAAAAATCACCAGGCCAACCTTATTACAAACGGAATGTATAAAGTAAGCTAAAGACAGACCTTTTTATTCACCAAATAGAAAAAACTAAAACTATATTAATTCAAAATTCTCCTTGCTAATTTCATTTATTACGTACTGCTCTGGGGCTTCTCTTATTTTTTTTGATAGACCTTTTAACATTTCAATATCGATAGAACGGATATCAATATATGGAGTTACAATGAAGAACCTTTCGACATCAACTTTGTAATCACCTTCACTAAACATAACCTTCATTACATATGAGCTATCGTCACACTCATACAGAGTAAAATCCCAAGGATTCATTGCTATTTTATTTTTACTCATTATAATTTCTCTCCTGTTAATAAATCGGTCACGGTATAATCTCTGCCTTTAACCATTCCTTCGGTTTTTACTACAGCCTCAAGATCACCTTGTGGTAGTTTGCCACCCGGAATCCATTGCTTATTAGCTCCCCATTCATTACCAGTAGGCATTTTTGGAGAGTACAACTCTGTAGGTTCAAATTCAATCAAAACAAGACTATCGTTTTTCAATTGTTCCTGTGGGATGCCTAATTTATCTGCAATCACTCCTACATCTCCTTTTGATTCAGAAATCATTTGTCCAGCGCGCTCCTTGGTTAGAACAAATTCCGTCCTCCCTGGATCAGGTTTACCAATACCATAATCTTCAAAACTTTTTCTAGTGACTATTCTAGATGCGCCATTTTCAAAGGATTTTGCATGAGAATCAATATAATCCTTAGGTAAATATGTTTCGGGGTCTGGCCTAAATGTTTTTTCGATACTTTGTATTTCGGCGATTTTTTCATCATTTAACGGAAGTTTGTTAGCATTAATATTATTACGACCACGCCAACCGTCAAACTTCATGCCCCCTTTGCCACCCAATGCCCCACCGGCAAAACTGCCTACCAGCATAGACCATTTTTGTCCGTCAGAGCCTTCCCCGAAAAGTCTGCCACCCACCCAATCGCCAGCGTAACCGCCGCCCATTGCACCAGCTAAGCCTAGCAGCGCAATAGCAGGAGATGCCAGGACCGCAACAGCTGCAGTGCCCACTCCCATCATCACCCAGTTTACCCAGCCAGGGATTTCGGGGTTGATATCGTCGGTCTGAAGTTTACCTCCGCCAATAAACACATTGGTTGAACCGCCAGATATCTCAGCGCTGCAGGTCAAACGGTCTCCGATGCGGGCGGCAGGAAAGTTGTTAATAAAAACTTTGTCCGAACCTTCAGCAACCCGTTGCGATGAGCCGCTGTGCTCATAGCAGTCGCCTTTGGACAAATGTGCACGTATCGCTGCTCTGCTGTTGGTAAAAACATTCGGCGAGCCGGATAACAGTTTGCCTGTGTTATGCCGCGGAGCCCATGACATGCTCCCTAGCACTTCACCCACCCCTCCGGCAGCACAGGCACCGGCTGCTGCTGCAGATACGACAACCAGAGCCGCTCCACCGGTTACAACAACGGCTGCTGCACCTAAAATGGCACCGCCAATTAACCCGGCGATCATCCAGCCTTTAGAAGCTGTGTGGGCTATCTCGTCCTGCTCTCTGGCAGCATTGAATTCAGCCATGATTTATACATCCTTATGTCTCTGAAGAAACGCAAGGATTTGTGATTCGCTGGCGAGATCTTCTGGTCCTTTAAAGGCTTTTGCCATGCCAAGAATATCTCTTACAGATGAGTTTTTTCTGTGTGATGATGTCCATAGTGCATAGCGCAACGGCTCTTCATTATTTAAGGCGGCGATATGTAATGGGCTTCCCGCTGAGTCAAAGAACAAATAACTGCCATTCAGAGCTCTTTTCAAATCAACATTCTGATAAAGTAATGTCACAGTTTCATGTGCGGTAAGCACTTTAGTATCGTTATCAAAAGAAAAGAAAATCCCCGTCGCATCAGTTGCCACGGGTACCGGCTCATCATCAGAATCACGAGAATTAAATTTTATACTGTTAATAATCTCATGATATTGCTTACTATAATAATCATTAAAACGTCCTGGGCATGTTCCAATATAACAAACAATCTTTTTACCCCCGGCGTCATCATCAAATAAAACAATCGATTGTTTTTGCCAGATCTCAGCGCCATCATTTTCAAAATGATAAAAAAGCTCAACTGCAGGCAGATTATCTATCTCGATCAGTTGTGATGTTATGTTTACAAAAGCGGGAACAGTGACACTCATCTCATTGATAATTCTAGCGGCCACTTTTTGCACTGTATCGTCATGAAAAGCAGATGCGCGAGACACTACGAACGTAAACTCACTCGCATTATTTTCGCTGAGCGTAAAAAGGTTCATTGTCCTGTCTTTAAATATGTCGGGCAGTTCAATTGAAGCTTCCTGAAGAGTATAGGTGGCCATTTTTATCCTTTAGTATTTTTTGCTGATGAAGAAAAGTAGTTTTCAATTTCACTTTTTATTTTATTTTTATGTCCACTACCTGGTGCAATTATTGCAGCGCTTCCTCCTTCTGGATTTAAATGTAACTCACCACCTTTGGTATTAATCTCTCCATTACCATCGACGGTAATGTTAAAATTTTTACCAATAAAATTAATCGCACCTTCTTTAGTTAACTCAATCGCGCTCAGACCACACTCGATTCTTACGGTGTCTCCGGCTGCAATGGTGTAAGAAGCAAAGGCCTGTTCAGTACGATTGCCCGTTGTCAGCGTTTTACTATTTCCCTGAGTGCCGAGAGCATGGTCACCATCCACTCGCGTCTCATTATTAGCCCCCACCGAAACTGTCCTATTGTTTAGAACACTGTGTGATTCATCATTTTTAACATGGGTATCCATGTTCTTCTGCGCCTGAATCCACAGGTGTTCCTCACCCGCCTTATCCTCAAACCTCAGCGCGTTCGCGGTGTCCGCCGTGCCATCCTTCGACCGGCTTAAAAAGCCCATCTGCGTCGCCGCTGCCGGCAGCGCCCACGGCGGCATGCTCGCCTCGTTATACACCCGGCCGATGATCAGCGGACGATCCGGATCCCCGTTAATGAAGTCCACCACCACCTCGTCGTTGACCCTGGGGATCTGCACGCCGCCGAACCCCTGACCGGCCCACGCGCTGGAGACGCGCACCCAGCAGGAGCTGGTGTCGTCGCCCTTCGCCAGCCGGTCCCAGTGAAACTTCACCTTTACCCGGCCATAGCGGTCGGTCCAGATCGACTCGCCTTTCGGCCCCACCACCTTCGCCGTCTGCGGACCGTGCGTTTTCGGCCACGGCGTCTCCGGCGGCGTGCGGTACGTCACCGACGACGGCAGCACCGTGAAGCTGATGTTGTGACGGCTGTCGCCGGTGTCGCCGCTGGCGTAACTGTTCTCGGCGAAGTCATAGGTGGCCGAGGTCACCAGATACTCGCCGTTGTCGCTGAAGTGCGGCGCGTTGATGATGG
>NZ_JARHXL010000003.1:0-589739 GCF_029222565.1 Pantoea sp. Cr_R13 | reverse complement strand
GTGAGCGTATGGAACAGCAGGCCGTCAGCCGGCAGCTGAGCAGTAATGCGTGAGAACATAGTCAGATTCCGTGCTTATATTAGAGATTAGGTACCAGTACGTCATGGCGCTGTCATCCAGAGTATCGATGTGCACCAGTGGCTCCCAGCCACCCGCGGTCGACAAGTAATGCGTGTCGCGCTGCTGCTTTCACCTACCATTTTTAACTCTACACAGGCAGCGCACCGTCCCGGTTTAGTTCCCATGGTGTTGCAAGACTTTTAGCCTGTCATAGCAGGCTTTTTAAACAGCTAGTCAGACATATTTATCTCACACTGGCAGCCTTATACGCGGCCCAAACTGCCAGGCAGGGTGAGTCATCCGTGGTTAATTAGCGTCAGATTTGGGTTAAACCGATATCAGCGAAGGCAACTGGCTTCAGTTCCGCTGGCTTGAGGCTGACTGGCAGCGCAACGGTAATGCAGGATTTCTTATCTGGTCTAGGTATAAAGGCATTTTCGGAAGCGCTGTTAGATCACTTCCCTGGAAAAGCCCGGCGTAAAGGAAAAGCATAGTCCTTGTCAATATTCACAGCCTGCTTCCCTTCTTAATTTAATTAGACAGCCAGATACCGTAATAAATCACTATAGATCCAAGAGAAAGAATGACCTTTGAAAAAACGAACAGCCCTGGTGCCAGTTTATTGATAGCCGGTGAAAACCTCCTGTAATTACCAGCATTATATTTCTTATGAAAATCCATAATAGTGCCAAACAAATTGCACAATCCAACAAGTATAAACCTCATACCCCATATAAAAAATAATGACGCACCTAATGCCTCCATTAAATCCCCTGCGGCGTCCCTGGTAAAACCTGGCATTATCGCTGCCAGTCCTTTAAGCACGAACCCGATAGCGATAATGGCGATAAAAACACCGACAAAAGCTTTACTTATACCAGCCAGCGTTTTTCTCCCATAGGAAATCTTACTGCTCCAGATAAAAAACTCCGTCACTAATAAAAACAATAAAAATGCTATGATTTCCACGCTATTGCCATCTCTTTTAAAAATCATTTGCCAGCCAGAATCGTTTTAGAAGCGCTAATGATAGCGGTCACGTTTCAACGGTCACAGGTCAGGCTCGGCCGTCAGTTAATAGACCGCATATCGTGTGCCGCTCAGCTCCTGGCTGCGCACCGCCAGAGGGTGATTTTGCCGTTAAGTTAGCGCGGACTAAGCGCGTTCATCAGGCCATGGGTCGGTAGCGTAATAGTCACCTGCTTGCCCACCAAAGCGTGATGGTCGATACGCGCGTCGGTGAACAGCAGTTCGACGGTGAGCACAAACGGACAACCAGCATTTCGGTGCCCGTAAGCGTATCGAACAGCAGGCCAGCTGCGGTGAAGTAATGCGCGGGAACATGGTTCATCCGTACAGCCAGTGAAGCGAGCCAGTTAAAGTTGAAGGGAAATGATTTTTACTAAAAGCATCTTATGATTAGAAGTAACAGGTGTCAGGATGAAATTATCTTTCTACACAGACTCCTGCCTAAAAAAGCAAAATCTATGGACATAGTTAATAGAGTAATTTTTTCAGTTAATATGTGATTTGGATATCAACCAATAAAGACTCAGTAAAATAGGCCAATATCCATTTACTTATGAGATTTTAAATATCTTTTTTTACGCTTTTCATATTCAGGATCGGTTTGATTAGGAAGAATAACCTTGAGTCCCGCACCTATTTGAGATGCAATATAATTTGCGTTTGAAAGATGTTTAGCAAGCTCTGGATCAGTTGTATCAAACTCTTTGGAGGCCAGAGTCCCCAGATTCATGCTATGCAGGACACTTTTTTATCTTTCTCTTCACCAGTTAGTATTTTTTTACATAAATAAGCTGCTTCAGAGCAACCTGAAAAACTGTAAACTCCGGCTTTTCCATGGCTCTTTGATTAGTGATATCAATAGCATCATTAATGTAGTCAAGAGCAGTATATTCTTCTTTATTCATCATAACCCTTAAATGCACCTTTTTCGTTTGAGAGCAATTGAATCGCTCCGCCTTCTGTTTGATAGGGTTGATTCTTCACCGACCAAGTGTCGAGCGCTGGCAGCGATGTACTCCGTAGCATCTCAACTTATTGATAAATTAAAGTTGCTGATTCTGCAAATTCACCTGACTTATTCCATATTTAAATACAGAGACTACGTAAACCCCTAACCTAGAGTAACTTAATATAAAAAACTCATAAGAATTAATTCTCTAAAAAGGCGATTTTTCGGGGAGAGAAAATCACTTTTAATTTATTTATAACAAATCACTTCACAACCTTAATATCCTTAACCTCTCTATCAGAGAACCTGATCCAATCCTTACGAATAGACTCGGCCAACCTGATTAAATAGTCAAAATCATCTTTATAAAGAAGATCATTTTCATTTAATATAAATTTCTTACTAACATCAAAATGTGAATTTGGATAGAAATTTGGGATAAGAACGCCTATAAACCATTCACTACCCGAACGCAGTAAATTAAAGTCACCTTGGCGTGATTTAACAACCTTAGCTTCAATCATAAATCTCTCCTGTCTTTAAGTCATAAACTTGATAGTCTATCCCTTTATCTAAATTTTTCATGGAAACAACTGCTTCATAATCACCATTAGGCAATTTACCACCAGGCAACAATAAGGGATGAACATCTCAAAATAGTGCATTAACGTATCCTACCATGCTGTCTAAACCATCCGCAGCGAGTTGTTCGATTAACCTGAAGCAGTCCTCCACACTATGCAACTAGCAGCATCGATCATTTCGCATTACTAACCTGTGACATGTTTATGATAACAGAACATCTAAGGCTAACATTCCATATTACTCAATTACAGGTTGTTTTCTTTCCTACGGAAATAATAGCCACGCCGTAAAGATAGATGCTAACAAAATTCAATTCAAGTTCAAACAACTTATTAATAATAAGCAAACACGCCCTCGAACAATATTTTCCCACCTAAATTTAAAAATTTCACCAATGATAAATCACCATGCTTTCAAACTATCAATAGAAGGAAGGTAGTCAAATTTAATATCCATATTTTTTGCAGCCAATTGTATTTTATCTAAATGAGATGCATCTATGAAAATAAGGCACTTCCCACCTTGTGGCATATAGTTATTAACAATAAAAAACCCACAATCTAGGCTAATCAGCTCATCCACGACGTTGGATGATAGCTTGCCATTCTCATAAACCTCAAACAATCTGGGCTTTTCATTACAATTTTTTATAGCCATGCCTTTCCTTGCTAAAATCTCATTTTTTTTAATCGTCAACTTATAACTATCTAACTCAGCCTTTATTTTTTCCCAATTCTCAAAAAAGTAAAGACCTTGTGAATCGAGTGAATTTTTCTTTACTAGTGTTTTAATCTTATCGTCGTAGCAATAAAGATCAGGAAATAGATTCTTGAGTAAATCCTTAGCTTTTTCTGTATCAAAACCATATCGCCCATATCCACTGTCGTCGATATTAAATTGATAGCACAAACAAAAAGATTCCGAAGTTATTTTATTGTCAATAACTTCGTTAAAGTCAGGAACGGGGATCTTGATTAACCTTTCATGAGCTACCATGTAAATATTACCTCTTCACCTTTAGGGTTTACTGAATGGATGTGACCTGATTCATGATATTTTGGCACGCTTGGTTGCCCAGCATCAGGATGTCCATCTGGATGCTCAAACCATTTATTTTTTCCATAGCGATTTTCTCTTCCTAATGATTTTCCACCGTCAGATTTCATTTCCGACCATGCTCTGCCACGACTCGTAGGATTAAGTTCGTCAATACCAATATTGCGCCCCCCTCTGGAAACCCTAGGAACCTGAGCATGCGCCTGAGCCTGTTTCAAAGCATCATTTCTGCTTTTTGCTTTAACTAAAGAACATTTACTGAGGCCCAACGGATCCACCCAACTCAGCGGATTCGGCGCATACTGATAAAGGTTAACCCCACCAGCAAGCCCTATTGGATCCTGGCTCACAAACCTGCCCGCATCCGGATCATAATAGCGAAAGCGGTTATAGTGCAAACCTGTTTCCGCATCGAAATACTGACCCTGATAGCGCAGCGGCTGATAAACCGGCTCTGCATTCTCCGCAGCGGCCTGCTCTGTGCGCAGCGTATTGCCCCAGGCACGATAGACGGTACGCCAGACCACACTGCCATCAGTTCCGGTCAGCTCGCGTGGCAGGCCAGACACGTCGTTGTGATACCAGAAGATCTGAGCTTCATGCTCCGTTTCACCCTGCTGCAGACTTAGCTGCGCCAGCGGTGCAAAGATGTCATCCTCATAAACCCAGATATGCTGGCGCGAGCCTCTCACCTCACTCAGCAGGCGATTGCCTTCCCAGATAAAGCGCGTGATACCAAAAGTATCGCGTTTCCAGCTTCGGCGGCCAAATGCATCATATCCGTAAGCAGCATCATTTGAACTTCTTTACTCGTAATTAATGACCATTTCATAACCCAGAAAAATTAGCTGTTTTAAAAAGATAATTAAATTACACTCATGTATTTATATAATTTGCGTTTACTTTATCGGGGACGCAATATAATTCTGCGAAGAAAATTTTCATTTAAATCTATTTTATTAAACATAACAAACCTTATAAACACAGACACAGCCGTCGAAAAATAACGAAGTCCAGGTTTTACTAACATCTAATTAATTTAAAATTAAATCAGTATCGAAGGAATCACACCAAAGCGCACTCGAATCTGTTATGACGCATCAGATAAAATTAAAAGATTTTAGTTTTGACTGTTGTCATCATGAGATTAACTCCATGAGAGACATTCACTTTTAAAAGCACCCATTAAAATTTCATGGTTACCCTTATTAAAACAAGCAGCCTTACCATGACGATAAGACTGCCAATAAACATATAAACTCTTAAAATCAACCATCAATGTATACGCTGCATTTTTGAAATATAAAGTCATTAAAGTCGAGAGAAACTTCCCAGTTATCCTTTTTTTGATATAAATATCTTTTTCCTTCTTTACTGATGACATTCAATTTATCATAGGATGCTAAATTCCAATTGCTAATGTTAATATTACTACAACCTGAGCCATTGAGTTCAATAACAACTACATCATAATCTTTACCCCACACTCCCCATTTACTCACATCTATTGCAGGCTTTTGCTTAATATGAATATTTAATGAAAGCCGGCCTTGTACATCAAGCATAATCTGTCCAAGATAAACGTCATTAACTATGCCTTCAGGGTAAATCTTATCCAAAAATTCTTTTCTTCTAATGAAATTAAAGAGATTCATAAGTATTCCTTAAAAGTTGTAATGCCCATGAGTACCAGGGAGACTACCAGTATTCAAGTTTGTAATTGGCCTTACATTGAAGTGGGGTTCAGCACCATGTAATGGAGTAGCTTTTTCGTGTCCCAAACTATGTTCTTGCAAAACTACTGATTTGCCATTTTTGGTTTCAAAATGATATTGTCTCACCTGTACTGGCATACCCTTTTTGTCAAGAACTTTATTTCCGTAACCGTCAAGTAAATCTACGCGATCAACTCGTGGTTGGCTATGCATTGGTATTCCTGCATCACGTTTAGCCTGCCTGAATGCATCACGACGACTAGCTCCTTCATAAGTCGTTTTCTTGTTTGGTGGACATTTACTCAACCCTAACGGATCGATCCAGCTCAGCGGATTCGGCGCATACTGATAAAGGTTAACCCCACCAGCAAGCCCTATTGGATCCTGGCTCACAAACCTGCCCGCATCCGGATCATAATAGCGAAAGCGGTTATAGTGCAAACCTGTTTCCGCATCGAAATACTGACCCTGATAGCGCAGCGGCTGATAAACCGGCTCTGCATTCTCCACTGCGACCTGCTCTATACGCTGCGTATTACCCCAGGCACGATAGACGGCACGCCAGACCACACTGCCATCAGCACCGGTCAGCTCGCGTGGCAGACCTGACACGTCGTTGTGATACCAGTTAACCTCCGCGTCATGCTCCGTCCCGCCCTGCTGCAGACTGATCTGCGCCAGCGGAGCAAAGCTGTCATCCTCGTAAATCCAGAGGTGCTGGCGCGAGCCTCTCACCTCACTCAGCAGGCGATTGCCTTCCCAGATAAAGCGCGTGATGCCAAAAGCATCGCGTTTCCAGCTTCGACGTCCAAACGCATCATAGCCGTAGGTGGTTCGCTGCTCGGTCCCGTTGCGGATGCTCACCGATTCGGTCAGCTGATGTTCAGCGTTCCAGATAAACTGCTGGTCTGTGTGGCGGCCGCTCTGTTTGCGCGTCACATTACCAAAGCCGTCATAGGTCCAGCGTTTATCTTCATAAACCCTGAGCCGGTTATCCTGTAATGGCTGCCTCTGAGTTTCACTCAGCAGATTGTGCGCCGGGTCAAAGGCGAAATGCTCATCACGTGCCCGCGTCATCCGTCCCAGCGCGTCATATTCGTAGCGATAATCGCCCGTGTATTTGTCCGTAATCTGCGTCAGCTGGCCATCGTGCCGCCAGACATACTCGCGTGCCACCGCTGACTGCGCGCCACGGCCAGCACGCTGGCTTATCAGCCGGCCCATCTCGTCGTGCAAATACTCGCTGCTGATTGCGCCCTGGGTGCGATGCACTTCACGGTGCATAACGTCACGTTCGCTTTCACTGATAACACGGTTACCCAAGTTGACCTGCACCCGATGTCCGCTGCCGTAGTAAAAATGCTTCAGTTCCCGCCCATCCGGTAAGATAGTGTGCGTCCGGTTACCCAGCTCGTCATAGCTGTGGCGCAGTTCATAACGGTGACCCCGAACCAGCGTCCGCTCTGCGAGCAGTTGTCCGGCATCATCCCATTCGAGTTCAGAGCGTCCGCCGTGATTGACACCGGCTGTGAGGCGTCCCAGCGCATCGTAACGATAGCGGGTACGTTGCCATGTGGCATCTCCACCGCGCGACACCAGCTTTTCCAGCAATCGTCCGGCGGGATCCCGTTGATAGTGCGAGTGAATTACTGACCCGCTGCCATCGCCTTCTTCAATACGAGCCAGCAGCCAGCCACTGTCATCATATTCATAACGCGTTTTACAACCATCTAAGCCACGCTCCTCGACCTGGTTATCCCGGGCGTCGTAGCGGAATGTATATCGCGCACCGTTCTCATTAATCAGGGCGGTCAGGCGACGGGCCAGATCGTATTCGTAGCCAATACTGTGGCCAAGTGCATCAGTGCGTGATAGCGGCAAGCCATCAGCAGCCAGCGTCCAGCGCGTAACCTGCCCCAGAGGATCCTGCCAGGCAATCAGACGTCTCCAGCGGTCAAACTCAAAGCTTTCCGTTCCACCATCGGCATGCACAATACGCTGGGGCAGGCCATTCCATCGGTTATAAAACAGCGTCTGGTTGCCTGCGGCATCCGTCTGCTGCTTCATCCAGCCATATTTGTCATAGTCAAAGGTCGCTGTGCGCCCTGAGCAATCGGTATGACTGATCAGAAAGTTGGCCTGGTTCCAGCATAACGTTTGTACGCCCGCCGCAGCATCACGTACCCTGACCAGATTGCCACGGTCATCATGGTTGTATTCTGTAATGCGTCCTATCTCATCCGAAAAACGGATTAAGTTTCCTGCTGTGTCGTAGATAAATTCACGCGAGCCGCCCAGCATGTTGGTCACACGAACCGGCGTGTTCCAGCGTTCGTGATAATCAAAACGTGTAGTCTGACCATCTGGCTCAATGATGGCCGTACAGTTGCCGCGTTCATCATAGCGGTAGCGTGTAAATCGGCCGCTCTGGTCGGTGACTTGTGTCATCTGACCGCGGGCATTACGTCTAATACGAATATGCCCTTCCATCGCATCCTGATAGCCAATCAGTTCCTTATTGTCGTCAAAGTCATAGCGTGTCACGCGTCCCATTGCATCAGTGACCGTTGTAGTCTGACCGCCATACTCAAAACGCCATTCCCCGCCGAGGCTGTCACGATGTGCCAGAACTTTTCCTTCAGGGGAATATTTATCGTAATGATAAAAACACTCCATTTCGCCCGCACGACGATGCGCCACCATAATATGGTTACGGTAACGGAATTCACGCAGCACCTCGTTGAGCTCATTACGCACGGCAATCAGCTCACCCTGAGGTGAATAATCGTAGCGGCACAGAATTTCGGCATTCAGAGGATCAGACGGATAACAGACGCTGACGCTGGTGATACGGAAAAAAGCACTCCCCGTGTCCGATTCAAACTGAGAGAAGTTGATATTAAAACGACGCCCGGCACTGTCTTCAATCTGCACCGGCAGATGCAGGATGTTGTAACGAATAATAAGGCGGTTGCCGTGACGGTCGCTGATGGCGGATAGCAGCCAGCGGTCAGATTCAGCTTTATGTGTAAAGTGCCAGTGCTGGCTTTCATCCGCGGCCGAAATACAAAATTCCTCAGGCTGCGGCTGCGAGAGGTAGAGTTGCTCATAGCGATGAAGCTGAGGCTGGCGGCCCGCTTCCGGATAGGGGAACTCAATTTCGCGACCCTGTTCATCCATTAAGACCAGCAGACCCGCTTTTCTGCGTACTTCCTGTGAAATGGGCAGTGACCAGCCCTGTCCCAGCCAGCCATTGCCGATTTCATCAGAAAAATAGTAGCGCTGCCAGTTAAGGGGAACTGATGCCGGGAAAGAGAAATCATTATCTTCAGGGCCGAACAGCAGTTTGATACCCAGTACAGGGTTAACCGGACTACCAATCGCCATATCCACCTGCGGCAGAGGCCTTGCCGGAATTTTGCACGGCTCAGTCTTTTTCTGCGCATGTCCTTTGTCACTGCCTCCCTTTTCGCTGCCCGCTTTTTTAGCGCTGATAACTTCATCAGCTTCTTTTTTAGCGGCTTTAGCTTCGGCTTTAGCAGCGGTCGTTTCAGCTTTGACGGCTGCTTTTTCAGCCAGTTCAGCCCCTTCTTTTGCAATGCCTTTGCCCACTTTCGCGGCTTCTACCGCTTTACCCGCTTTTGCTGCCAGCTTACCGGCTTTAAACGCCGCCCCGCCACCGGGTACAAAGTTAGCTGCCGCCGAAGCGGCTGAAAGTGCAGCGTTACCATAATCCCCTTCTGCGGTGTAAATCGCGGCGTTCGCGCCGTCAGCTACCGCGCCGACAACAGGAACTGCGCCTAACACGTCCAGACCGGTATGCACCCAGTCGCCATAACTGCTCCACCAGCTTTTCTTTTTCGGCGGGTTGGCACTGCCCGCCGCCACATGGCCTTGTGGCGCAGGCGCATATTGTAATTTACCAATCGTATTTCCGGTTGCCATTGGAGCTCCGTGCGAAACTGTACAGGTTAAAGAAGGAATTATTTATTAAACTTGTTTACTCAGGAATAAGATCTGAGGCATGCCATGCAGTTCAGGTGAATAGTTTCACCTGATACCGTTTAATCATTTATGAATTGAGGTGAAAAAAGATGAAGCAGTCAAATCTTGTCAAAAAGGGTTTAGATGCAGAATAAATTAGTGAGGCCAGAACATATACTTAAAATCAGGCATATAATAATTGCAATGTCAGAGTAGTAATCATCATGCCCCATCATTTAGGTACGAGCAATCATACCAGTACTGGACCGTCTCGCTATCACGCCAGAAAGTGATGCAGTTAAGGTTTATTATCACTATATTTCTGACACCCCAGCCAGCACTTCTGAACATCTGTTAAATCACGAGAAAACCTGCATAAGCAGGCCTTTATGCAATCTGAACCTGTCACTGAGTATAACTATGACAGGTTCATCTCAGTCTACATTAATCGAAAATTCAAGCATTCATAAGATGCTGATTTTCAATTTAGCCCAAACATCTATTAATTTTTTTGCGTTAATTTTCTTATATCTTCTAGCTTATTAAGGGCCTTTGTATTATCTTTATTTGTATTACTAATAATTTTATCCAACAGTTGATTAAAAGTTACATTATTCACATCAGTAACATTTGCATGCGCACCATGATGAAGAAGGTATTCAACCTGATCATATTGTCGACCATACATCCCCTCAAAAATTGCTGTTTGTCCTAAGCTATCTTTCGCATTGACATCAGCACCTATTTCAACAAAATACTTTAGAGTAGGGAAGGCTTTTTCATTAGTTGCATAAAATATTATCGGCGTGCTGTCAAATTTCGCGTTTTTATCCATCCCTCCTTTGATTAATGCTTTGACAAAAGCAGGATCTGAATATCCCGCTGTGTTACTTGCCACAGAACCCATATCGGCAACGTATTGAACAGGATCGGCGCCATGCTTTACCAGAACACTCATTACATTGAGTCTGTTAACGTCCTTATTTGAAGCTTCACTGAGGGCATAATACAAAAGGGTCAAATCCTTCTCGCCAGGTTTATTAAGATCAGTTTGAGTTGATAATTTTTCCACCTCATCCACATTGCCATCTTCAATTGCCTGTGCCAGTTGTAACTGGCTTCCTGAAAAGTAATCCTCCGGATGGATTTTCTTCATGTCATCACAAGCCTGTAAAGTTAAAAGTGAAAATAAAAACGGCAAAAAAAATATTTTTCTTAAAATATTCAAAACGTTCCTCCGGTAATTGTTGCTATATCATGGTCCTTTTCTAATTCCAGACAATGTATCACCTGAGCCATACTGTGCAAAGTGATAGGATCGCCTTCTCCGCCAGATAGATTGTGCCTGATACCTACAGAGTCAGGTGCCTCCCCCGCAACATACGCCTTTAACATAGCTAGCCCGGGCCCATACTTCATTCCAAACTCCAGCAACCGTCCAGGATTATTCTCCTGAACATCAGTCAATACTTCTCCTTTCACTCTGAATGCATCAATATTTTTTGCATCCCCGGAAGCCGGTAAGCCAGAATATCTTTCTACGGTATTCTGGTTTAAACCCGCAGCATTGAAAGTCCATCCTTTTACATTTCCCGCTTCTGATGCCGAGGATGCTAATCCACCACCAAGAGAATGACCGACCACATCAACATTACCTACTTTAGATAAATGCGTACCTATTTGAACGGCTTGATTATAATAACCCGTTTCTTTGTCAACTCCCTGATTGAAATTCGCCTTCCAGTCTTCAATCTCACTCTGCCTTGTACCTCGGAAAACAACAGATGTTTTCATATCATCGCCAAATACAGCCGGATCGGGCGCATAAACTCTGGCTCTGAACCCAGGAGACCCGTTAGCAATAAGATTTTTAGGTTTCAAGTTTATCTTCTTTAAAGCTTCTGAATCATTACTTATATCAATCCATCCTTC
Organism: Pantoea sp. Cr_R13; assembly: GCF_029222565.1. NCBI lineage: Bacteria > Pseudomonadati > Pseudomonadota > Gammaproteobacteria > Enterobacterales > Erwiniaceae > Pantoea > Pantoea sp. Cr_R13. The sequence goes on along the minus strand of NZ_JARHXL010000003.1, from coordinate 578,429 downwards.
AGGCATATCGGGGGTTGGTTCAGATGGTTCCCCTCCGTCATAGATTACTGAGGCTAAACGGGCTTTTTCAACAGCGGTGTTATCCAGTTCAAGACGATTTGCTGCAGCCTGTACATCCTTGTCGCTACTGCTCTTTCCTAACTCAATCAGATGCTTACGGTACTTCCATCGTTCACTTTTAGACATACCGAGCATGCCTGGCAAGAAACTGCCATTCATGAAAAACATATCCTGAACTCTGATAATTTTGAAACCGCCTATGTTGGTATCAGGACTGTGTTCAATCGGCCAACAATTCCCCTCTACCGTTCCGCTTGTAATACCCTTGTTCTTTCCTGCTGCATCTCCTATCGTTTTGGGCACAAAACTTTGATTGAATACAAAGGCAGGATGACCATTAAATTTGACAGAATTGATTGTAGATGCAGATGAGTCAAGCGTGGTCTGTACGGGATAGGGAACGGGAGATTGCGATCCCGGCGTAAAACACAGGTCAGGTGCCATGCCAACTACTTTGTATGCGCCATCTTTGCGGGCAGCGTAATTTTCAGCCATTCGTTTTCACCTGGTGTAATTTCGCTAACAGGCTCGGTGGTAAAGGTACAAACTCACTCGCAGCAGGGTCAGTGTGGAAGCGCGCGGCGAGTTCAAGCTGTTGCTGGCGTTGTTCCGCTTTGATGAAACGCAGTTCAGTCATGACCGGCTCCATAAGTTCAGAAATTACAGTGCGATAGCTACAATGTACTTTTCGCTCGTTTATGTCGACAACCAGCGTATCAAGGACCATATCTTTTGCCACTCCAGCCCCCTTTTCCGTGGTGATAAACAGAAAAAGTGATTCCACAGGCACTTTTAAATGGATTTGCTGATTTTCAATCTCACGAGACGAAATAAAATAACGCAGCGTTATGGGTACATAATTAAGGGGATTAGGAAAGGGAAATTGCATCAAAGGATGCGCACCATTCCAGTAAGCAAAGTTAAAATCTTCCGGCAGCAGAGGTTGACGATTTTTCTGCCATTTTTCATCGTAGCTTCCTGCCAGTTCAATCCTTCCTTGCCAGCCCCGGCCAAAAAAGCCAAAACCCGCAGGTGATGACTGTTGATCAATTTTCTGGATCGGCTGTGTTGGCCACTCTATCTGTGGGGCTGTCAGGCGCTGGGCTTTCAGGTTTTTCAGTACTTCGGGAGGATACCATCCCATCCCAACACTGTTTACCGGAGAGGCAACAATTTTTTCACCTTCTAAAGAGTAGAATCCCCCCGCGGCGTATTCATAGCGAAGATCCAGCGATGTTATTGGTTGTGATTCACTTAACTGCCAGGTCGCTATCATCTTCCGCCATTCACGCGGCCCATTAATTTTAATGAGACGGGTAAAATCCCCTAACTGAACACCTGCGGTAAAACTTTTTACCGGCTTATCTTCAGGTGCCCAGGCCGTCGCATTAATGACCAGATCCATACGTGGTTTATAGGGGGCCAAATCGCTTTCAAATCTGACACTACTCCGGCCCTGCTCAGCGAAATAGCTATCCTGCTCAACCAGCTCACCCTGATCCTCACAGAAAACCAGTTCACCACTTTTTATATCCAGATCGTAGCTAAGACGGGCAACGACTGTTGAAAAACCGTGATCGTGCTGATCTAAGGAATCAAAGAGTAACGCAGGAAAGGCAGTTAAATTGGCAAAGTTTTCCATAATCAGTTGATGTCTATCTGTGTTCCGTCGATATCAATCACCTTCTCACCGACCAGCTTGATCTTGTTCGCGCTGATGGTGATGGTGCCATTATGCTCAAGCACAATCATCGATTCGCCACACACCAGGGTGATTTTGTCTTCAGCACTGAACTCCGCAGTAGTCCCGGCAGTCAATGCCATATCCCGTCCGGTATTGAGCGAATATTTCATGCCGACATGGTGTGCCTGCATTCCGCCGACATTGGTCATCCAGCCGCCACCAACGTTTAGCATGTATGCCGCGCCAATATTGGTGTTCTGAGCCAGACCGACATTGAGCATTGAAGCCAGTGCAATGGTTTCAGCTTTCGTCCTATCCACTTTCAGTGTCTGGTTGCCATTAATCGTTACCGACTGATTCTGACCAATACGCACTTTCTCATTCTGATCAACTGTTTCAGTGCGATTACTGTGTACAGTGATGGTTTCATTACCATCCACCGTTTCAGTACGATTCTGATGAACGGTAATGGTTTCATTTTGATCAACCGTTTCTGTACGATTTTTCTTCACCTCGGTTGTTTCATTGCCGCCGATGGTTTTAGTCCGGTTGCTGCCGACGCTGTGGGTTTCATTGTTCTCAACCTCAGTGTCCATGTTCTTCTCGGCATGCAGCCAGACCTGTTCCTCACCCGCCTTATCCTCAAACCTCAGCGCGTTCGCCGTATCCGCCGTACCATCCTTCGACCGGCTCAGAAAACCCATCTGCGTCGCCGCCGCCGGCAGCGCCCACGGCGGCATGCTCGCCTCGTTGTAAACCCGGCCGATAATCAGCGGACGGTCCGGATCGCCATTAATAAAATCCACCACCACTTCGTCGTTAACACGCGGGATCTGCACGCCGCCGAACCCCTGACCGGCCCACGCGCTGGAGACGCGCACCCAGCAGGAGCTGGTGTCGTCACCCTTTGCCAGCCGGTCCCAGTGAAACTTCACCTTCACCCGGCCGTAGCGGTCGGTCCAGATCGACTCGCCTTTCGGCCCCACCACCTTCGCCGTCTGCGGACCGTGCGTTTTCGGCCACGGCGTCGTGGGCGGCGTGCGGTACGTCACCGACGACGGCAGCACCGTGAAGCTGATATTGTGACGGCTCTCGCCGGTGTCGCCGCTGGCGTAGCTGTTCTCGGCGAAGTCATAGGTCGCCGAGGTCACCAGATACTCGCCGTTGTCGCTGAAGTGCGGCGCGTTGATGATGGAGAAGGTGAAGCCCGGTGCGATGCCGGTGGCGGTGCCCGACCCGCTGACGCTGTGGTGCTCGGCCTGCCACACCTCCTGACGGATGCGCGCGTAGGACTCGCCGTGGCTGTGGTCGACAAAGTGGCCCGGCCAGTCGTAGACGTCCACCGAGCCCGGCACCGGCGACGCCGGGTTCTGCCGCGCCTGCAGCATCCACGCGTTCGGCTTGCGGAAGTCGTAGTCGTCGGTGCTGTAGATGCCCGGCGTCACGCTCTCCGCCAGCGACCACTGGCTGATGCCCTCTTCCGTCACCACGCCGCCCGACGGGGTGACGTGATAGGCGATGGTCTCATAGCCCGGAAACGCCTGATGCTGGTCCGGCGCGTCGCACAGCACCAGCGTATGTTTGTCCGCCTCGTGGCGGAAGAAGTAGTAAATCCCCTCCAGCTCCATCAGGCGGCTGATGAAGTCCAGGCTGCTCTCCTGATACTGCACGCAGTACTCCCACACCCGGTAGCTGCCCGCCAGGCGCGTCTCTACGTTAACCGCGTACTCCTTCAGCAGCGTCTGCACAATCTGCGGCACCGTCTGGCTCTGGAAGATGCGCAGGTTGCGGTCGCGCCGCATCGGCCACAGGTCCGGCTCCACCGTCAGCTGGTAGACCGCGTAGCGGGTGCCGCTCAGCTCCTGGCTGCGCACCGCCACGCGGGTGATTTTGCCGTTGAGGTAGCGCGGGCTCAGCGCGTTCATCAGGCCGTCGGTCGGCAGCGTAAAGGTAACCGGCTTGCCCAGCAGGGCGTGGCGGTCGATGCGCGCGTCGGTGGCCAGCAGTTCGGCGGTGAGCACAAACGGACGGGACAGCGTCTCGGTGCCCGTGAGCGTATGGAACAGCAGGCCGTCCGCCGGCAGCTGTGCAGTAATGCGTGAGAACATAAGTAATCCCTGACTATTAACTGTGTGGATCGAGCAACCAGACGCCTTCTTCGCTGATGTTCAGCGTCTGCTGGCGGGTGCCACTCTGGCCACTAATGGCAAAGGTATAGTTGCCCGGTGCCAGCTGCAGCGTCGCAAAGCCATTCACCGCCGGAACCAGCGCCTGCGGCTGACCGTTTACCTGAACGCGTTCACCCTGCTGCAACCGGATATAAACCTGGGCGACAGGCGCGGGTGGCGGTGCGGGTTGTGGATCGGGTTCACGTGCGGCGGTCTGCACCGGCTCAGAGGTCTGCGCCGGTGCGCTGACAACGGTGTCCGGCGGAGTCTCAGACTGGGTCGGTGGCGCAGCCACCGGCTGGTTGACCGGTGCGACGGTGACGGCAGGCGCGCTGTTTTGCGCGACCTCAGCCGGCGATGACTCATTACCACGTGACATCAGCAGACCGGCGCACAGGCCGACCAGCACACCCGCAGCCACCAGGCCAGGCAGTGCAAACCGGTGTCCCAGCAGCGTTTTCAGCGGCGAGGCGGGTTTGACCTCCTCCTCTTCTTCTGTGATCGGCACCAGCATCGTACCTGGCCCGCTCATTTTTGCGCTGAGCAGCGGTTCTGACTCGCGTTCCGGCAGCGCCATCAGCACAGCAAAATCATCAATGCTCTGCGGGCGATCTTCCGGCTTCAGCGCCAGTGCGCGATCCACCGCACTGAGCAGCGCCGTGGAAAATCCTCCCAGACGACGCTGCACCAGCGGCTGATAATTATCTTCGATGCTCCGCACCACGCTGACCGGTGGCGGTGCACCGGTAATCAGCGTATGCAGCACCGCGCCCAGCGCGTAGATATCGGTCCACGCGCCCTGCTCGCTCTCGTCGTTGTCGCTGTACTGCTCAATCGGCGCATAGCCGGGACGCAGCATGGTCTCGCTCTCATCCGACAGGTTGCCGATGGTTTTGCGCGCCGACCCGAAGTCCAGCAGGATCGGCTCGCCGCTGCTCTGAATCTGGATGTTATCCAGCGAGATATCACGATGCAGGTAACCCGCTTCATGGATGGTTTTAATCGCGCCCAGCAGCGGCGGCAGCATGCGACGGATCCAGGTTTCATCTACCGACTGCGGATTGCGTTCGCGGAAGTTTGAGAGCGTGGTGCCGCTGTAGAACACCGTGCCCATGTAGGCAGTGTCGTTCTGCACCCAGAAACGCAGCACGTGCAGCAGGTTCGGATGGTTAAAGCGCGCCAGCAGACGCGCCTCCTGAATAAAGCTGTTCAGTCCGGCGTGAAAAGTTTTGCTGAAACGTTCGCTGCGCAGCACCAGATTAAGGTCATCGCTGCGCACCGCCAGTGAGGCGGGCATAAACTCTTTGATGGCGATATCACGTTCCAGCTGGTGATCCCAGGCGCGATAGACGATACCAAAGCCACCACCGCCGATAACCTCTTTTATTTCAAACTCATTGAAGCGGTAACCCAGCGGCAGCGCGTTGGGGACATTCAGGGGTTGATCATGTTCCGACATATTCGAAAACTCTCTGATAACTAAGCTTTAAACAGCGAACTGGCAGACAAATTCGCCCTGCTCACAACGCACTTCGACGCGGCGATAGCGTTCATCGCGGGCGTGCGCACTCAGCAATATCTGGCTCATCTGCGGCAACAGCGTGTTAGTGAGGATGGCATCCACCATGCGACCGCCTGACTCCACCTCGGTGCAACGCTGGACGATCTGGCTCACCACCGACTCGTCGATCTGCGCCTGAATCCCATGGTTGTCGGCCAGACGACGCACAATGCGCGCCAGCTGCAGCCGCACAATCTCCGCCAGCATTTCATCGCTGAGCGGGTAATACGGCACCACCAGCAGACGGCCCAGCAGCGCAGGCGGGAACACCTCCAGCAGCGGCTTACGCAGTGCGGTGCTCAGGGCATCGGGATCGGGCATCAGTTCAGGATCAGCACACATTGCGCTGATTAGCTGTGTTCCGACATTCGAGGTCAGAATGATGATGGTATTGCGGAAATCGATGTGGCGACCTTCACCATCTTCCATCCAGCCCTTATCAAACACCTGGAAGAACAGCTCATGTACGTCCGGATGGGCTTTCTCAATCTCATCCAGCAACACCACGCTGTAGGGACGACGGCGAACGGCTTCGGTCAGCACGCCGCCTTCGCCGTAGCCGACGTAGCCCGGCGGAGCACCTTTCAGCGTCGAGACGGTGTGCGCCTCCTGAAACTCACTCATGTTGATGGTGATAATGTTCTGCTCGCCGCCATACAGCGACTCGGCCAGCGCCAGCGCGGTCTCGGTTTTACCGACACCGGACGGGCCGCACAGCATAAAGACGCCTGCGGGCTTGTTGGGGTTATCCAGGCGGGCGCGCGTAGTGCGAACCCGTTTGGCGATCAGCTCCAGACCGTGACGCTGGCCGATGACGCGCTGGTTCAGGGTGTCAGCCAGATTCAGGACGGCGTCGATCTCATTCTTTACCATCCGGCCCAGTGGAATACCGGTCCAGTCCGAGACCACGGCAGCCACCACGCCTGCATCGACGGCGGCAAACAGCAGGGGCGAGTCGCCCTGCAGCGCCGTGAGTTGCTGCTGCGTTGCATCGCGCTGTTCACGCAGCGCCGGATCCTCTTCGGTTACACAGCGGGCGCGCAGCGCAATCAGCGTTTCAACCAGTTCGCGCTCCTGCAGCCAGCGCTGTTGCAGTGCATCACGTTCAGTTTCCAGGGCCGTGCGCTCTGCGGCAATCGCCTGCTGGCGGGTCACATCGCCAAGGCCGACGCGGATTTCACGTTCAATGATCTCCGCTTCAATCTCCAGCGCGGCCAGACGGTGCAGGCAATCTTCCAGCGCCGCGGGCTGTGCGCCCTGGCTGACCGCTACGCGGGCGCAGGCAGTATCCAGCAGTGCCACCGCTTTATCGGGCAGCTGACGCGCCGGGATATAGCGATGGGATAGTTTCACCGCCGCAGTGACCGCATCATCCAGCAGCAGCACCCGATGATGTTTCTCGAGCGCGCTGACGGTACTGCGCAGCATCAGAATCGCTTTGGCTTCATCCGGCTCCTGCACCTGCACGGTCTGGAAGCGGCGGGTCAGCGCCGGATCTTTCTCAATGTACTTTTTGTATTCCGCCCACGTGGTCGCGCCGATGGTGCGAAGCTGGCCGCGCGCCAGTGCCGGTTTCAGCAGGTTAGCGGCATCGCCGGTGCCCTGCTGACCGCCAGCACCGACCAGAGTGTGGATCTCGTCGACGAACAGCACAATCGGCGTCGCGCTGGACTGCACTTCATTAATCAGCGCCTGCAGCCGCGCTTCGAACTCCCCTTTCATTCCGGCACCGGCCTGCAGCAGGCCGATATCCAGCAGCCAGAGCTGCACATCGCGCAGCGGCGCAGGGACATCACCCGCGGCAATACGCAGCGCGAGGCCTTCGACCACCGCGGTTTTGCCGACGCCCGCTTCACCGGTCAGCAGCGGGTTATTCTGACGACGACGCATCAGGATATCGACCATCTGGCGGATCTCATCGTCACGCCCGGTCACCGGATCGATGCGGCCTTCACGGGCGCGCGCGGTCAGATCCTGTCCATACTGCTCCAGCGAACTGCCACTGGCCGCAGGCGCTGTACCAGCAGCATCTGCCGGCGCGCTCATCGCCTGCTGCGCTTCTTTGCTGTTGCTGAGCAGCGTGTCGAAATCCGCCAGCAGCGCATCGGCATTAACCCGGCTGAACTGGCCGGAGATGCCTTTCAGTACGCTGGCCAGGTTGAAGGTTTTCAGCATACCAATCAGCAGATGACCGCCGCGAATGCGGGTCGCGCCATATTTCAGCGAGGCATAAACCCACGCCCGCTCAACGGCGCTGTCGATATGCTCAGAGAGGTCGGAGACCGCACTGGCACCGCGAGGCAGGCGATCCAGCGCGGCAACGATGTCCTGAGTCAGGGCCTTTTCATCCAGTGAAAAATGTGTGATGACCTGCTGTAAGTCGCCATCCTGCTGCTGCATCAGCTGATGCAGCCAGTGCACCAGTTCGACATAGGGATTGCCGCGCAGTTTGCAAAAGGCGGTGGCGCTTTCCAGCGAGGTAAATAACAGCGTATCCAGTTTGCCGAATAGCACGGCACGGCTGATTTCTGACATAGGGGGCTCTCTTCAATGAAAGACGCAGGCTGTGTAACAGGGAAAGCGGCTGGGCTAGCGTGAAGCAGCCTCAACCTCAAACATGAAATCTTCACGATCGTGCGGCTGCGGCATCTGCCCCAGCCAGCTGGTGTAGCCGAGTCGGGCAGTGCCGCTCAGCGCCACACCCTGCACCTCGTCAGCGGCCAGGATCAGACTGAGATCCCACTGCATTTCGATGCCAAGGTAGTGACGCACCCAGTCGCGCACTTCCTGCGCGCCGGGCGCATCCGGCAGAAAATGGGCATACTGCGCGGCGTTGAGCGGGCCCAGGTGCAGGCGAAAACGGTGCTGCACATCACGTACCGCCAAACCGAGAAACGCGGAGGCGCCCAGCCGGGGCATGTGACGTCCCGCGCCCAGTCGGGCCTGATCGCGGCTGTCCAGCGTCAGCCAGTGCGGCAGGTTCTGCGTGAGCCGGACCGGTACGCCAAAGTAGTGGCGCAGAATGCGCACCAGCCCTTCCGCATCATGACCGTGACGGCTGAGATGGCCCACCAGCATCAGTCGGGCATGGAGACTCAGCGAGCTGGCCTGCTGCTGGGCCGGCAAACCGATGCCCGCCAGACAGGCGAGATAGTTCAAAAAGCGACTGTCGTCGGGACGATCCAGCGACACGGTCGGCTGCGCATCCGCCCAGGCACGATAGAACAGCAGCGTGGCGCGGTGGTGAAACAGGTCAGCAAACGCCGACAGGCTGTGATCCTGATGATGCACGATGCGTTCATGCACATATTCGGTCAGATGGGTTGGCAGCGGGCCGTTGGGGCCAAACAGGCCAAAGCTGTAGATCGACAGCTCATGACGCTCCGAACCCTCACGCGGGGTGGCACTGGCGACGGTGGCCGGTGCAAACGCCAGTGACGGCGTCTGACCGATGCGTACCGATTCGAACTTCGGCAGCGGCGCACGGCCCAGCGGATAACGCTGACCGCCCTGCGCGTCCAGCCGTCGCAGCAGCTGAAACAGATCGTAGCGCCACGGCGCGGCCATGACTTTCTGCCAGAAATCATCCGGCAGTCGGGTCAGACGCGGCAGCGTAATGACTTTTTCGCCACTCATATCAGCGCTTTCCTGCCCATGCGCGGCGGCCAGTAGCCCACTTCCCCGCGCTGCTGGCTGTTCAGGGTGAACTCTGTGAAGCTGTTAAGTGCCACCAGCCGGCCACAAACCCGCTCCAGTACGCTGCCAAACAGCCAGGGGCTGGCACCCGAAAACGCCTGCTCATCCACTTCCAGCGTGATGCTGACACCGCGCGCAAACACCACCGGCCCTGGCTCAGGCACACGGCGGTTTACCGCGCTGAGCGTACAGTGACGAATGCCGTCAATCTGGCGGGCAACCGGCGCTTCGGCGAGATTAGCGTAGAGACTCAGCAACTGGCGCAGCGCCGCCGCACCTTCCCCGTCGCTGCTGTCCATCAGGCTGAGGTAGTTCATCTGCAGATGGCTGATCAACCGCCAGGCCGAAAGGCCTTCTGCCAGCGCCGGACGTGGTGGCGTCGGTCCTTTGCACAGCTTCAGCTCCGACACCGGAATGGAATCCGGCATCACGAAATTGCCCTGATCCTGCTGCAGCATCAGCGGCAGATCGCGGCTGGTACACATCACCTCGGCAGAGAGATAGCGCACGTCGTCGCGCCACGGCGCATGATGCTCATCCACCAGCGACAGAAACACTTCTGAACCGATGTAGCCGGTGCGCGTGCCATAACGTTGTGCCTGCTCTGACAGGGTGCGCTGTTCGCGGCGCAGCGAGAAGTAGGCGCCATAGTCACCCTGATCGCCGCTGAAGGTGCTCCAGAACGGGCGGAATACCTGCTCTTCCCGCTTGCCCTCTACGGTGGCAAACAGCCGCTGCACCGAATGCACCTCATAATCCAACGGCCGGATGTTATCCACTACCAGATGATATTCATGCTGACTGTCGCTGACCTTCAGACGCTCGGCGGTTTTCGGGAAGAGGTTAATGACCGGCGTGCAGTGCAGCGCCAGATGGCTGTGATCGACCACGCTTTCCAGCGCGCTGTCCGCTTTGTCGAGCAGGATGATGATGTCGAACGCCGTGGCGTTGTCGCAGCGGCGCAAAAACGGGCCGAGCTGACTCAGGCTGATAAACTGAAAGCGTGCCGGAAAAGCGAAATATTCCTGCAACAGACGATAGCCGTCGAAGTTGCGCAGGTCGTCGGGCAGCAGCGCCTGCTCTGGCGCAAAACCCTCCTGCTGCAGGGCGTCATCTGTCAGCACCTGACGCTGTGGCCGTTTCTCTACCGACTGCAGCACGATACCTACCCGATGCTGCATCAGCAGCTCAAGCAGCTTCAGCGCCTGAATATCCGGGCCGCTGAGGAACAGCATCAGGTCCTCGACGTTGAGCTGACTCAGCGAGGAGATCCCTTCACAGGTGATACGGATGCGCAGCGCACTCGCCGCGCCCAGGCCCGTGAGTTTCAGCTCGCCAGAAGGCAGATCACCTGGCACGCCGCCGAGGCTGGCTTCAGTGATGCACAGCGGATGCAGCACCACATCGTGTGCGGTGGAGTAGCTGCAGGTCACCCCGGTTTTTTTCAGGTTCTGGCTCTCCATCATGGTGCCGCGCGGCACCCGGAAACCCTGAGTGATATCACCTTTGCGGCTGTCCGGCGTCAGCTGCGCAATCGCCATGGAGGGCGTTGGCGAGAGATAAGATGGCGCAATCATCTCCAGCAGACGCTGTGAGAAGCGCGGAAACTCCGCATCCATCTTCAGTTGCACGCGCGACGTCAGGAAGGCAAACCCCTCCATCAGCCGTTCCACATAGGGATCCGCCACGTCAATGCCATGCATGCCAAGACGTCCCGCCACTTTCGGGTAGCGCGTCGCAAACTCTGCCCCCATCTCGCGCAGGTAGGCCAGTTCACGGTTGTAGTAGTCGAGCAGATTGCTGTCCATGGTTATCCTGCATCCTGAAGTTCGAAATGGCCGCTCTCCAGATCAACCTGAGTGCGGAACAGAAACGCCAGTGGATAAGGCACACACCAGAGCCGCCCTTTGATCTCAATCGACAGCACGTTGTGCAGGCTGAGCGAGCCGAGATCGCTGACGCAGCGCACCTGCAGCCCCTGCGGCAAAATACGCGGCTCGAAGTGCAGAATGGCGTTGGTCATTTTGCGCTGCATATCCTGCCATTCAATATCGGAGACGTTCTGCCCGGCCAGCGGCGCAACGCCGAAGTTCCAGACCGAGCGCTGCACCTGATCGAAACCACTGAGATCCTGCTGCGCTTCGTTATTAATGGTGTTGAACAGCCACTGCAGATCGCGCAGGACGTGGCGACGCAGCGTGCTGTGGCTGATCAGCATGCTGTTCTCCGCCTCCTGCTGCTTGTCCGGCGCGTTGTCGGTCAGGCGATCCAGCAATGAGGATTGCAGCTTGTCGCGGGCGGTCAACGCATCGCGCTTTTTGCGCGCGCGAAAGCCGCCGTGCAGCTGGGCATAGCCATCATTGTGCGCGCCTGAATCATGACTCATCGGCAGACTCTGTATTGTCGAACGTGACCTGCTGCAGGCTCAGCAGCGAGAATTCCGCGCTGTCGCTGAGCCACATTTTTTGTCCCTGGCCGATGAACTGATCCGTGTCATCGCCCAGTGGCTGCCATTCGGTGACGCTGGCACGCAGAAAACGCTCCTCTGCACCCGCCAGCAGCGGATAGCGCGCCGGAATCTGACACACCTGCTCGCTGCCATCCACCAGTTGCACGCGTGTGTGACGCCACACCAGATCGGTGACGCTGGCAGGCGCCTGGAACTGCATCTCACGAATGGCGGCAAACGGGATCCAGTAGTAACGCCCCTGATTGATCACTTCACACACCGGACCGAAACGGCTGTCGCCATCCATCAGCCAGCTGAATGCGGTTGGCTGATCCTGTTGGGTGGCGGTGCCGGGATTGGCGTCGGCGAGGTCGAGTGCCTCAGCCCGCAGTGCAGTGCCGCGCGCGACATCGCCCGCGGTGTCGGCCTGTAAGGCGGCCAGCAGTGTGTCGCACCAGTGCCAGGCGCTACCCGGCAGAACCGGGTCGGCCTCGCCGCGCAGTACCGCGTCACGCTGCAGCTCGCCGGCGATCGCCTGCTGCAACAGATTGACAGTTGGTTGCGCCTGCGGACTTAACGCCAGCCAGGATTGCAGCTGCGTCTGCGCGCGCGGCCAGTTACCTGACAGGCAAAGCAATTGCACAAAGGCAGCCCGCAGATCGGCATTTGCCGGATTCGCCTGAATCTGGCGGGTGACGTCAGCCAGTGTTTCGCCGAGCGTGGCGTTAGCCAGAAGGTGTTGTAAGGATTCCATGCAAACTCCTTTTGCGTCAGTTAAGGGTGCGATAGACCGCAGCGGCGGGATTTTTCAGTTCAGGATGGAGTTTTTCCACCAGCTGCACGCTGAGCGTGCCATCCCCACTGACCCACGGTGACCAGACTTTGCGAACTTCCTGCAGACGCGCCTGAACCGCACTCTCATCAGCCGCTTCGCTGGCGGGCATCTGCACCACCACCTGCCGCACCGCCTGCCAGCCGTTAAAACGGTTACTGAACGGAAGAACCAGCCAGCTGTCAGGGGATTTTTCGTTGCTCAGCACCATACGCTCGCTATTGACCGTGGTGATGTGGAGTTCGGCCGTGGATGACTGATTGCTCAGGCCCGTCACCGGGAAACCCTGCAGGAAGGTCACGCCGATTGCCGCAGATGCACCGTTACCTTGCTGAGTCAGGCGGCTTTGCCCGCTGAGCCAGCCGTCAGAACCGCAGACCAGCCCCTGTTTTGCGGGAACAAACAGCGCGCTACCCTGCGCCGGATGCTGCCACCAGGTGCGGAAATGGCAGCCATCCAGCAGACTGAATTGCAGCCACGGCGAGGTATCCGCCTGGGCGGCATTGCGCAGAGCGTCAACAGGCACGGCCGCCGTGGTTGGCTGTTGCTGTTGCTGCTGCGGTGCCGCTGGCGTCACCACGGTTTTCCACTGCTGCGCACGAGCGGCACTGCCGGTGGCGATCTCACTGCCCTCTGGATCGGTCAGCTGCCAGTGCAGTTGCTGCAGCGGTTTACACTGCGTGGCCATCAATCCGGCTACCCGTGGCAAGAACTCTTTTAAAACAGTCGGGTTTTTCTCACCCATCGTCACGATGCGCAGGTTAATGGTGCTGTTACACCAGCTCGACAGCTGATTGTTTTTGACGTCATCAATCCAGACATCCAGTTTCTGTGCCGGGGACTGTACGATGCGATAGTTTTCAGCATAAGCCTGCGTGCTGAGCACCAGCGCAGCCAGACCCAGTAATCCATATTTCATGTTGGCGTTCTCAATCTCGCAGAGGGAAGAACTGCGCCGCTTCAGAGAGCGAGTGCAGCAAGGTGGTGTCCTGGGGCGATCCAATCCAGACGGCCAGCGCGCTGAAATTATCCTGCTGCCCCTGATCCGACTGATCGTTTTTGATGATTTGCTGCATCAGCGTCAGCCACTCTTCCGGTGTGTTCACCATGTGCAGTGACTGCTGCATCTGCTCCAGCGAAACGCCATGCCAGAAACCATCGGTGCAGAGTAAAAAGGCATCGCCATCTTCGATTTCGACCACGTCGCTGTAGCTGGCGTCACGCTGCTCATCACCCATCCCCAGCGCAAAATAGAGCAGGTTGCTGTTGATGCCTTCGGTGCGATGTCCGGCATCTTTCATCTGCTGCACCAGGCTGTGGTCGGTGGTGACAAGATAGAGATAGCCGCGACGAAACAGATAGAGGCGGCTATCGCCTGCATGGGCCCAGCAGGCAAGATGGTAGTCGCGGTCAATGAACAGGCTGACCAGCGTGGTCCCCATCCGGCTGTGTTCGCTGCTGGCTTTCTGCTGCTGCCGGATGGCGTGGTTCGCGTGATTAACGTAGTTGCGAATCGACTGCGCATTGAGGTGCGCATCGCCATCAAAGGCCTGCAGCAGGCTGCTGCGGGCGATGGCGGCCGCCCTGTCACCGCCGGGAAACCCGGCTACACCGTCGCAGACGACAAAGCAGGCTGAACGCGTACCGATGACATCACCGATCTGATCCTGATTACTGGCGCGATCGCCCTGATTGGACGTCGAGGCAATAGTGATATTCATGCGTCATCCGTGTGGGTTTGTGAGTCTTTGTACTGATTGACTTCCAGGTCATAGGCGTGCAGAAACGCTTCGCCAAACAGGGTATGAAAGTCGTCTTCGATCTCGCCCGCTGTCTCGCCGTAGCGCTCAACAAAATGCTCCCACAGTGCTGCTTTGCGGCTGCCCGGCAGACCAATACGTGACACTGAACCTGCCTGACGCGCCTCTTCTTCCAGCTGCTCCGGGTTAAAGGATTGCAGCATTGAGGCGATAATGGCGCGGATACCGGCGATCATGCCCAGCTGGTGCGCCTGCAGATCGATCAGCGCATCACGCACCGCCTGACGCGGCGGCATAAAGCCCGGCATCCGGCTGCCGAACATCTGCATTAATACGGTTTTACCCGACGGCAGCAGCTTGAAGGGGTTGTTGGCATCATCAAGGATCACCGTCATGTCGGCTTTGACGCCGCGCTTGAGGATCGAACGCGACGACAGCAGTGCCACCGTGCCCTGTGAGAACATGCTGAGCATCTGACCAAACTGCAGCATCTGTTCGCGATCAAACTGTGGCGTCGGCTGCAGGTCACGCAGGCCCATGCCTTCCAGCAGCGCATCCAGCAGTTCGCCCTTGAGGGCGTCGCCGCTGCTCTGGCTTGGTGTTGAGGGAGGAACTGCAGCGGCATGATGATGACCGGAAGCAACCGGATCGATGCGCAGGCGCCCTTTGGGCGTCGGCGATGGCGTGCGCTGCACTGTCTGGGGCGTGGGCAGCGTGATCCCGCCGTAGTCGTTCTGCGGATTCACCGCGTCAGGCTGGCTGGACTCCGCGTCATCCGCCTGGCGTGGGGCTTCGCTGTGCACCTGGCTCTGAGGCTGGTCATCAACCGGTAAGTCGATACGGCTGAACAGCGGTGAGTTTTCCATTTCGTTCAGGCTGACGGAGACCTGCTCGGGTTCGTGTGCAGTAACCGGCTCAGGCTTTGCCTCTTGCTGAGGCGATACCGGCGACGTGGACGGTTTCGCTGTCGGCAGCTCCGGCTGTGCCAGCGGCACCGCATTGCCCATCATCAGTCCTAATGGATCGTCATGGTTGCGCACATCAGTCTGGCTCTCGCCGTCAAACAGACTAAGCGGATCCAGTTCAGCGGCGGGCGCTTCAGCCTGCTTTGGCGCGTTATGCTGCTGAGCCGACAGCGTGCTCGGCGTCCGATCGTCAAAAATGCTCTGCTGTGCGAAGAGCGCATCGCCGTCATCAAACAGGCTGCTGCTTTTAGGCTGCTGACCATAATCCAGCGGCGCATCGTTGATCAGTTGCGCCAGCGGATCTTCCGGATTCCGCTCTGCAGCAGCAGGCGTGGTCAGCGGATGGGCATCCGGTATCTCGGGCACCGCTTTGCGTTTAGAGAGATCGTCTGAAATCGAAAACTCTTTCGCCAGGCTGTCCCAGATTTCGCTGGGAATGGCAGCGGTGGTGCTGGCTTTTTCAGCTGCCGGTTCGCGAACAGGTGCAGCGGGCTGCACGGGTTCAGGACGAGGAACGGCCCTTTCCATCTGCG
The DNA here is from genome assembly GCF_029222565.1 of Pantoea sp. Cr_R13. Classification (NCBI taxonomy): domain Bacteria; kingdom Pseudomonadati; phylum Pseudomonadota; class Gammaproteobacteria; order Enterobacterales; family Erwiniaceae; genus Pantoea; species Pantoea sp. Cr_R13. Next base: position 562,721 of record NZ_JARHXL010000003.1, on the reverse strand, counting down.
GCTGATGATCACTGTTGAGGTCGCTGACCAGCAGTTGATAATCATCAATGCCGAGAATGTCTCCATCCTGCAGTTCAACCTGCCGACCGCGCTCCAGCGGAATATCGTTGAGCAGCACACGTGTCACATTGCCACGGTTGGTCAGGCGACATTCGCCGTTCGCGGTGATGTGCACAATCGCCTGCAGGCGGGAGAGCGTCCGGTCATCATCTGGCAGCACCAGATTGTTATCCACGCCGCGACCAATGGTGCCGCCGGGCGGGAAGAAATCACAATGAGTCTGAGGCGGCTGTTGGCCCGGTTTAGTCGTTATTATCGTAAAGCGCATAACGGATTCCTGCGGTTAGCGGTTCGGCATCTATACCGCGCACCTCTCAGGGAAAGGCGCGGGGTATAGGGAGCGGGAGATTTTAGAATTGGTTTTCTTAAATAGCTGGCGGTTAATTAAGACTTATAAACAGAAAAGCCATCATATTTAGTTAAGCCGATAACATTGCGTTAAAGGTTAATTTTTAACTAACGAACAGGGTAATAATTAAAATAAATTCAAAGATAATCTTATTATGAGCACCAGAGACTCTCTTGCTTAAATAGCATTTATTCAGAATCATTTACAGGCATTGAAAAAACGGGATTAAAGCGTAACGCCATGCGCGATAGTTAAAGAGAATGTCGTGCCCGACTTGTAAAGCCTGAGCAAGGAAAATCATCAGTAAGGCAGTTGTTTCAGAAGAGCAAAACGCTCTTTATCGATGCGGATAACACAGAGATTAGTCGCCACCGCACTCGCATTGCTGCCTTCTTCAGCCGCAAAGGCCTCCAGCCTGCACTGTCCATCACGATACTTCAGCCAGTTGCGCTGGGTATCTACCAGCGTTGCGACATAGTCATCAGCCAGTTTTTTCTGTGTGCCGTACATCTGTACAATCCGCTTTTTAGCCGTCTGGTACGCTTTGTTCAGGTCATCTTCCGCCAGCGTCTTCTGCTGAACAGTACACTGAAACAGCGTGCCGTCTGAAGGCTGTTTTGCACAGGTCTCATCAGCGATCGCTGAAGCACTTACGGAAAGGGACACACCGATCAAAATCAGTTTACTTATTCTTTTCATAATTATCTCAGCACTATTAACGATCAATGATAGGGAATCAACTTAAGCTTTATGACTCTTTGCTCGTTAAGCTCAGAAGTGCACATATTAAAATTAGCGTTACTTAAATCACTTCCTTTATCTGCAACATAAGAAGCCAGTTTACAGTCATTATCCCGGTACTGTAGCCACGCTCGTTGAGCGTCAGTTAATGTACTCATATATTGACTAAGCGCTTTATTATCACCTTCAAAAAGAGTTTCAACTCTGGCTTTAGCCAGTTTATATTCTTTATTTAAATCAATCTCAGTCTGGCTTCTGTTTTTCCGGGCGCAATTGTAAACTTCCTGGTCGTTATTCCCTTTTGAACAATCACTCATTGCGTGGACGGGCGAAACATACATAACCGTGATAGACAGCAATATAGAAAAACATGTTCTCATTAAAATCTTTACCTGTAATAACTTACCCATGCCTGAGCAAATGGGCAGGCTCATTATGCAGCACTTTATAAGCGGTTTATTTCATCACGCCAACATCCTGAGCAATAACATTCCCCTTGAATGTCACGATATAATCCCAGAGGTTATCGCCCTTCTGACTGGGATAAAAAGAATACTCGTACTTTCCATTCGTAAAGCGATATCCCCTGAAGTCGCAGACATCAGGGCAATTTGAATTGATGGTCTCACCTTTAAGGACAATTGAAGAATTATCTTTTACTTTTGTTGACTTGAGCGAAACGTTATCACAGGTGAGATTACCTTCCTCACAACTATAGATGATATCCGCCTTGAATATTTTTCCTTCAAAGTGTGAAACTGATTTTGCTAAAGACAATGAAGGCAAACCAATAAGCACCATAATAATAATATGGATTATTTTCTTTATCATATGTTGATTCCATTCACGAGTCACTATCATGCTGAGCTTCAGCTGTAATACGTGATTACATTTAACTAAAAACATCTTCTATGAAAATTCATTTATGATATTTAGCGTTACTGTATCCCTGGAGCTTTCCACAAAAAAGAAATTAATTTTTATATTTATTATAGAGAGATTCAGCATCCTGGCTTTGCGCAAGTAACGTGCATTTCATCATATTGAAATTTCCTGAAACCGAGCCTGTAAGGTTCATCTTGAGATAGTCATTGATTAACTTATCGCCCTCGCTAAATGCTTCAACGGGAAGATGGCTTATCTCTAACCAGGCTGACGCGCTTTTAAAGGCATCATCAGTGAAAGCCTTGTCAGTGGTAGCTTTACCTGCGCAACGGTTGAGAAGCCAGTTGCTGAAAATCTGCGGTTGTTTAAACGAATCAGGAGCAGGAGGCGTTATCGCCAGCGCCGCAGGAGATGACGTCAGAGCCAGTAAAATCAGTAACTTTTTAATTTCAGTATCCACAGGGAGGCAACATCAGGAACAAAACTACCATTTTCTGCACCACCCAGGAAGTGACAGGTATCAGAGCAGATATTGCCGTCAGAGTGTCACACGCCCTCGGGCATTGCTGCAGTCTTATCCCTAACCTCAGTTAAATACATAAACGAAAACTGCCATAAAAACAGCCCAACCAACGGTCAGGAAAAATGTAAACTGGTAAAGGTGGAGCGTTTTTTCCATCCACACCATTTTCTCTCTGGGTTGTTGCTGCACAAATTCATAGGCCTGAATACTGACATTTTCAGACTTAGAAAAACGCATTTTCCGCCCCTTTCTGAGATTCATGAAAAATGCTACTTTCTGATAATTAGCATAGAATCCCAAATGGTTTGCAACTTTAGTGGTCAAGTCTAGTTGCAACCCTGTACTTTGATAAAGATTGATAAAATCCTGATAAGCTTTTTGATTAACTCTAAAGAACCACGCAGTATAAACATGCAGCGAAATAACTAAAACAGATAAAATTAAGCTGCCATACATAAAAAAATCATACCAAATCATAAAATCTTATCCATCAAAATACCTGCCCCTTTTTCACCCAGCTTAGCAGAGCCATAACCACCCACTGTGGAACCAACTATTCCACAAGCTAACGCACCAATGCCTCCGGTTGCAACACCCAGTGCCACACAGGCAGATGTTGCAAGTGTTGCAGACGCCGCACCACCTAAGATAGCTGCAGTCGTGCTTGCTGCAAACTTAGAATACTCTTTCACCGCCACTTTAGAGCATTCATTTTCTCTTTCTTTGGTACAACTGTGATAAACCTCATTAGTCGTATTTACAGCACTAAATCCTATCGAAACCCACCCATTTTCATGAATTTTGCTGCTTTGGCTGCACTATCTACATAGGTCGAATAACCACGTATTGCTGTTGTGCCTGCCGTTTGCCAATCATGGATGATAGAGGAACTGGAAAGGTTTAATGCATGTTTTATCTTCTCGTAGGGGCGCAAATTCAGCACAAATCGGGATAAACGATTCAGTAACACTTCAAGCTCACCAAACAACCGCTTCCGCTCAACAAAAAACTGCTGACCGAACAATGTTCCAGATGTCAGATATTGATTACGATAGGCATTTTCAATGGCGGTAAGTTTATTGCCAATTTCATTAAAATACTTCTCGCCTGCGTCACCTATGATACCTGAGGCTTTATCCATAAAGTTGGTAATTGCAGCAATAGAGGCATAATGGCGGTTAAAGAAATCAGCCTCATCAACCGTCAGATGAGTGACACTATTATTGGTTCTGGATTTAGCCTCTTCCAGAGTGCGCATGGCTGCAGGATGATTGTTACCGTCAGGGTCAGCAACGATTAAAATCTGGCCTGGTTTAGCCCATGCAACATCAGCATTTAATTGCAAAAAATAGTTCGCGGCAGACATATTGCGCGTGCCATAAAGCCACATTGCCTGCTCAGTCAGTCTTCCCGGACGCTGAACAACACAAAATCCCGGCTCAATTGAATTTTTTTCAGCCATAAACAACCTCCTTTTGCAATTAAATGAGCAAAACGTATAACCACTGCATTAATTCATTAATTTTAATGAAGATACGCCCCCTTTTCGGAGGCGTCGTTTATTACGCTTCTTTGTTGCCTTTGATGTCCCAGCCTGCGCTGCTCTCTGCGCCTTTGCCGCCGGAAGCGCTCTGCTCCCAGTACTGCTGCTTCACTTTCGATGCCTGGAAGGAGTAAGTCATTCCCAGGGTATCGCTGTTGTCGGAGCCATTGTAATTCACAGCGGTCACCAGAACGTCTTCCAGGGTGATGCGTGCATACTCAACCTGAGAGCCGCCCGCTTTACAGATAGAGAGTTCAACTTTAGCGAGATGCTTACCGCTTGCGCAGTTCTTCAGCAGCGCCGTAGTTGACTTGTCGATTAATGCATTAACGTGCAGGTCGTTAAAGTTAACCTTACCGGCACCGCCTCCGCCGCCAACAGACATGTTGCCTGGCTGAGAGGCACCCCATGAGAAAGAGGTAATATCGGTCCAGCCAGTGTGGTTTGAGTCTTTCGACTCGCCAGTAACACCGTCAACCTTCATAAACATATCAATAGCCATTATCTTTCACTCTTTATTGGTTGAGAATATTGCTTTCAAAAAAAGCAAGGATATGGCAAAAAGAAAAGCATGGGGCTGAATAAAACAGTCCATATTTTACCTTTGCCTTGCTTCTGAAATATCGTCATAAACGATATTTCAGATACCGAATTACCAGGCATTAAGCCGGGCAATATATATTCATCTTTTCATAATGCGGAATCGAGGTTTTCACCAGGCATTCAGAAAGCAGAGAAGCAATTAATAAATTCTTCTTAGCTTATCCCCTGCCCAGTAAAAACCTAACGAAACAGTGACTGAAAGAGCAATCAGAATACCGTTAATTATTTTCCCCATCATCGTGACATTCCAGTCACAGAAGAAAATGAAATAACCTGTAAAGCTGAATAGAATCAGGGCGGAAATAAATTTCAGCAGGAAGTGTAATAAATACAGGACTAGCTTTTTAACCATGCTGTCATCCTCCCTGACACTCATTTCAGCAAACTTTCTGTCAGGCATCAGGCGCAAACCCCTTTCGCGCCTGAAAACCTTGCGACTCAACGTTTAAGCATTGTCATTCTTCAGTGACGGCAGCTTAGAAACCAGACGCAGCGAAACGGTCAGGCCTTCCAGCTGGTAGTGCGGACGCAGGAAGAACTTCGCAGCGTAATAGCCAGGGTTGTCTTCCTGCTCTTCCACATTCACCTCGGCAGCAGCCAGCGGCTTGCGGGACTTGGTCTCCTGCGAGGAGTTAGCCGGATCGCCATCGACGTAGTTCATTACCCAGTCGTTCAGCCAGCGTTCCATCTCGTCGCGCTCGCGGAAAGAGCCGATCTTGTCACGCACAATGCACTTCAGGTAATGCGCGAAACGACAGCAGGCGAACAGGTAAGGCAGACGCGCCGCCAGACGGGCATTGGCGGTGGCATCGGCGTCGTGATACTCCATCGGCTTCTGCAGTGACTGCGCACCGATAAAGGCGGCGAAGTCAGAGTTTTTGCGATGCACCAGCGGCATAAAGCCGTTTTTCGCCAGTTCGGCTTCGCGACGATCGCTGATAGCGATTTCGGTCGGGCACTTCATGTCCACGCCGCCGTCATCGCTCGGGAAGGTGTGGCACGGCAGGTTTTCCACTGCACCGCCCGACTCCACGCCGCGGATCGCCGTACACCAGCCATACTCTTTAAATGAGCGGTTGATGTTGGCGGCCATGGCGTAGGCGGCATTGCTCCAGGTGTAGTTGCCGTGATCGGAACCGTCGGTCTGCTCTTCGAAGTCGAAGCTGTCGACCGGGTTGGTACGAATGCCATAAGGCAGACGTGCCAGGAAACGCGGCATCACCAGACCCAGATAGCGTGCATCTTCCGATTCACGCAGGCTGCGCCAGGCAGCATATTCGGTGTTCTGGAAGATCTTGGTCAGATCGCGTGGGTTCGCCAGCTCCTGCCAGGACTCCATCTGCATCACTTCCGGCGCGGTACCGGTAATGAACGGACAGTGCGCGGCCGAACCGATACGTGCCATCTCACCCAGCAGTTCAACATCCTGCGGGCTATGATCGAAGTAGTAGTCACCCACCAGGCAGCCAAACGGCTCGCCGCCGAACTGACCATACTCCTGCTCATAAATCTTCTTGAACAGCGGGCTTTGATCCCAGCCGGCACCCTTGTAACGCTTCAGAGTACGACCCAGCTCCTGCTTGGAGATGCTCATAAAGCGGATTTTCAGCATCTCGTCAGTTTCGGTATTGTTCACCAGATAGCTCAGGCCGCGCCAGGCGCTTTCCAGCGACTGAAACTCCGGGTGGTGAATAATCTGGTTTACCTGCTGCGACAGCTTTTCGTCTATCTCCGCAATCAGCGCCTGAATGGTCCGATACGCATCGCTGGAGACGGTGACGGTGTTTTCCAGCGCCTGCTGCGCCAGAGTTTTCACCGCGCTTTCGACCGCCGCGCGCGCCTGATCGCTTTTTGGCCGGAACTCTTTATTCAGCAGCGCACTGAACTCATCCTGACTGAAACTGGCTGCGCCCTGCGACTGCGGTTGTTGTGAAGTCTGCGTCATGCCTGCGGCTCCTTACCTTCAGTGGCCTCATCCTGCTTTGGCAGATGGGTCAGGGCCTGCAACAGCGTAGGATCCTGCAGCACTTTACCAATCAGCTCTTCCGCACCGTTTTTGCCGTCCATATAGGTCAGCAGGTTCGCCAGCTGGGTACGCGCTTCCAGCAGCTTGCTCAGTGGCTCGACGTTACGGGCCACCGCATCCGGCGAAAAGTCATCCATGCTGTCAAAGGTGAGATCGATGTTCAGCTTGCCTTCGCCATTCAGGGTGTTGTCCACCTGGAACGCGGCGCGCGGCTTCAGCGCTTTCATGCGCTCATCGAAGTTGTCGATGTCGATCTCCAGGAATTTCCGTTCGTCGATGCCCGGCTGCGGCTCCAGCGGTTTACCCACCAGATCCGCCAGCACGCCCATCACAAACGGCAGCTGGATTTTGCGTTCCGCGCCATAAATTTCCACGTCATATTCAATCTGAACGCGAGGCGCGCGATTGCGGGCAATGAACTTCTGCCCACTGGATTTGCTTGTTGCCATGGTTTTCTCCATCAATGATGCGCGGATAATGTGTCACAGCAGGCGCGCAGGTCCCGCTGTGTGAGTGGGTCACGCCTGCTTAGTCGCGACGTCCGAAAATGGTTTCCAGCTGATGAACGCCATCGGGTGCCAGTTCGCGGATGATCTCCAGAAAGTCGCGCTCGATTAAGCGCTGTACCCGATCAATCATCAGCGGGGCCGGATGACTCGGCTCATGCTGGGTGAAGTACAGTTTCACTTTCTCCAGCATCAGCTGCGCGTCGGCGCGGGAACTGATCTGTACCGTGCGCCAGTCCGCTGCAGCGCGCGGGGCCGCTGCGACAGCCGCCGGTGCAGCGGCTTCTGCGGGCTGTTCCGCCGCTGCGGTGGGAATCAGCTGGCTGAGGTCCGTGGCCTGGCAGCGTTCGGCGATCAGTGCAATCTGTCGGCGCATCTGTATCAGTTCAGGCACTGCCGCCTCGCCCAGCCGTTCGGCGATGGTTTCGCAGATGGTCTGCAGCCGCTCATGAATCTGCAGTACCGCCTCAATGCCGGGCTGGTCGCCGCGTGCCAGTTCGTCGATCAGACGCGGCAGGCCGCCGGGATAATCCGCCACTTCGGTTTTGCTGCCGTCACACAGGGCGGCAGCATCGCGCAGCGAGATGCCGTCGGACGGATAGCGCAGCAGCCAGCACTGACGCACCGCGCCGCTCAGGGAGGTCTTGTCACCCAGCAACGCCAGAGCATTGATACGGTAGAAGGGATCCTGTTCGCCGTACTCTTCCAGACGAGGCCACAGCGGCTCCCAGTAAAGCAGCAGCGCCTGTTCAATCAGCTTCAGACCCTGCGCATAGCCCGGCAACCCTTTCAGCTCCGTCCAGGCATGCGTCAGCGCCAGCATCACCCGCAAATCTTTGCTGCGGCCCAGTAAGGCTATAGCCAGCTTCTCAACTTTGTTCCAGTCGGCGGGTTCCGCGGGAATGATGGTATCGCCGAACTGCTGTTCCGCTTTGCCGGCACTGGCCTGCTCCATCGCCTGAAAATCGGCGTCGTACTCCAGGTTATCGCCGCCGGGATTCTCTTCACTGACCGGAGCCAGCAAGGCCTCTGTATTCATCGTCATGCGTGTCGCCTCAGGATTCAAACATCGGGGGATAAAGTCCGTTTCGTCCCGGCTTTGCCCCACCGGCCGGATCAAATAGCAATGAAAAGAGCTGAGCGGTGAAGTTACCGCTGTGGACCTGGGTATAAAGCGGGAAGCCGTCGCTTTGATTGGTCCACCAGAAACTGGTGTAAAACTGCGGGTCGAAGTTCTCGCCCGGCAGTGCCCAGTTCAGCGTCGACGGCGTGTCGCCATGCCCGATGACGTTGAGAATATCTGATGACTCGCCCGCTTCCTGCGGCGGTTGCGGCTGCGGAATACTGATCAGCGCCTGATCCAGTTGTTCCGGCGATCCGCCACCCTGCACCACCCGCAGCAGCGTATTGCCCACCTGCTGATACCACTCGCCGGAACGGGCCAGCAGCGCGGGAGACCACTCGGCGGGGGTGAAGTGGCGCAGCGCGCAGAGCGGATAGTTTCGCCCTACGCTGTCCCGTGCGGCGATCAGGCAGCCCATCTGGATCAGCTGACTGCCCAGCATCGGCGGCACCACAAAATTCCAGACCGGCGCGTTAAGGAACGGGCGCGACGGGGCGTTTTCACTCTCCTGGCTGCTCTGCCAGTGATGCAGGCCCACCTGAAACCAGCTGGACCATTGGCGATAGAGCACGTCAGGAAAGCGGCGCTTCACAAAGTCACCTGCGCTGGGCAATTTGCCGTACCAGCAGGGTGCAGCGTAATGAGTCATTGTCGGGTCCTGTTTCAGGGGCAGCTAAAGCCGGGAAGCTGGAACGGGTTACGAATGCTGCCAGGGGTGAACGACAGCGTGACCTGATGGCCCTCCACGCTGAACGTGGCTTCACGGGTCAGGCCGCCTGCAGCAGTAACCCGGGCGCGGTCAAAGAAACGATTGAGCGCCCAGGGGCCGCTGGTGACCAGCGTCGACGTGGTGCCGTTAGTCAGGCCCAGCTGCATCCGCACCTGGCTGGTGCCGCCAGGGCCGGGCCAGCTGACCATCTGCACGGCCTGCGGCCCGTGGCTGTAACGCAATTGCTGACCATCCACATCCAGCGTCAGGTTGAGGATGTCATTGTCCATTTTTACGGTGCGTAGCGTGACGCGGAAGCCTGGCGTGGTTGCGCCATTGGCAAAGAACGCATCACGAATTGACTGCGCCTGCTGGAAAGGACGAAGCAGCGCTTCGCCACCCGGCAGCGTTTTGCCGTCAATACCTGGCGTAAAGCGCCACGATGCGTTGGTGGTGTCGACTTTGCTGGCCAGGTTGTCGCGGAAGAAGCTGTCCATCATGCCGCTGCCAGGCGCAAACATCCGGGCCAGGTCGTCAGGTGTCACTTCACTGCGCGCGGAGCGCACCAGCGGATAACGACCGGCGATCGCCTGACGACAGAAACTGCCCACCTCCATCGTGATACGTTTACGGACGTTATCCATGTCGCGGCGCTGTGCATCACTGCTGGCGCCGACCGCCATGCTGGAGACCATATTCTGTAGCGAACCGGGAAGTCTTCCGGCACTGGCCTGAAGACGACTGATCGCATCGCTGGCCGGTGGCGGCATTCCGCTGTTGGCGGCATCCTGCACCGCCGTGAGGTAGCGATAAAGGTCGTCAATCTGGTGCAGGAAGTCATCCACCGCCAGCACCTTGCTGCCCTGCTGCAGCGGCTGTGCCAGCTCAAGGATCGGCGCAAAGTGCACAGCAACGGCCTGTTCCGGAGAGACCTGCGTTGCCGCCTGTCCACGCGCAGCGCTCGCTTCAGGTGACGTAAACAGCGCTTCCAGAGTACGGGTGGCGCTGTTATCCGACGGTTTTGCTGCCTGCGCGGTTTTCTCATCGGGTTGCGCCCGGTTCAGCGTCAGCAGATTGCTGAGATTGATGACCAGCTGGCGCAGCGGCGAGTGATTGCCTGACAGCAGACGCGCGGTGTTGATACGTTGCGAAAGGTCGGCGCTGCTGTTGAGCTGGATATCACTCAGAAACTGCTCCCACTGGCGGATATAGTCCTGCACATAGAGCTGACGCACCGCGAGATCGGTCTGCTCACTTTTCTGTTGCGGCGCAGCACCGCCCAGTACCCAGAGATCGTCCTGATAAAGTGCCTGCGTTACCGGGGCAATCTGCTTATCGACATGCTGCCAGTAACCGTCCGGTGTATAGAGACCGGACACCCCGTCATTCACCGATTTACCGCTTTTGCGGGAAAACACCAGCTCGCTCTGAGGCCCGCCCAGCGACGCCAGCGTGACCGGTTGCAGGCTGTCATCCCGTTGCAGCAGGCGCTTCAGTCGTCCATAAACCCGCTGTGACAGCGGCATCTGATTAATCATTTCCTGCTCGCGCTTTACCAGTGCGTCATCCTTCGCGTAGGGCGACGAGTGGATCTGCGTTTCCAGCAGCTGTTGCAGATGCCACGCCAGCTGTTTTACCTGCTGCTGCGTGACGTTCTGCGGCAGCTCACGTGAGAGATTCAGCATCAGCCAGGCCTGCAGGAATTTGCCATCGTAGTGCTTCGGCTGATAGAGCATCTGATAAGCCTTCAGCGCTTCATAGCTGTAGTCCGCATCGCTGCCAGTGTCATTACGCAGCCAGCGGGTGATGTTCTGTGCCACCTGCGGCAACAGCAGCTGTTTCAGTGCTTTGTCGTAAAGCGCGCGGGTTGCATCGCTGACCTCGGTGCCGCGATAAAGCCCCATGCGGCGCGTCAGCGGTGGAGAGTCCAGCGAGAAGTCGGCGCTTTCTGGCAGGTGCAACAGGGTGTTGAGATAGGGCACCAGCGCAAAGAGATCGCCATTGACCTGCTGCTGAAGCTGATTGCCCAGTTGCTCAACCTGCGGTCCTTTAGCAGCCATCTCCTGCAGGTAAGTTTTGTTCTTGCTGTAACTGGTAAGCCACAGTCCGCCCGCCACCAGCACCAGCACCAGCAGGGCCAGATATCCCGACCAGAGACCGGCACGGTTGCGCAGCTCCCACCAGCGATTGCTGCCCGCCAGGCCCGACTCCTGGAAAATCACATTTTCCAGCACCCCTTTCAGGAAGAAGCTCTGGCCTTTGTTCTGCGGAATTGGCGCGTCTTTATCAACCTGATCCCATCTGCCTGATTCGCCCGCCTGCTGGCCTGGCAGATTCAGCGCGCGGTTCAGCTCGCCCATCACCCGGTCAAACGGCAGTCCTTCCTGAGTGCCGCTGGCAAAATAGATGCCGCGTGGCGCGAACTGGGTTTCAAAATCGGAGCGGGCAAACAGCGTATCAAGTGCGTCTGCCAGTAATGGACGTAACGCCGCAAACTCCTGCGGGAAGAGATAGCTTTCCGCCCGTGCCTGGGCGTCACTCTCCATCAGCAGACGGTCGGGCAGTCCGGCATCAAGTCGCTGTTGCAGCAGTGAATACTCCTGCTGGAACTGGCTGTTCAGCTCAAAATCGGCAGCGGATGCCTTCGCCCACGGAAAGGTGAACCCCCAGATTTGTTCGCGCTGGGCTTTGTCCAGGGAGCCGAAGTAGCTGCGGAAGCCTTTAAGCAGGTCAGCTTTGGTGACCAGCACATAGACCGGGAAACGGATGCCGAGACGATCGTGCAACTCCATCAGACGCTGACGCAGCGCCAGCGCCTGGTTGCGCAGTGCCTCGGGCGACTGGCTCAGCAGATCGGAGACGCTCAGGGTGACGATGACACCGTTAATTGGCTGACGTCCGCGATATTTACGCAGCAGGTCGAGGAAATGATGCCATTCGCTGGCATCGCTATCCTGCTGACTCTCCTGGGTGCTGTAGCGCCCGGCGGTATCGAGAAGGACTGCATCATTGGTGAACCACCAGTCGCAGTTGCGGGTGCCGCCGATGCCGCGCAGCGCCGACTTGCCGAACTTGTCCGCCAGCGGAAACTGCAGGCCGGAGTTGACCAGCGCGGTGGTTTTACCGGCACCGGGTGCGCCGATGATCATGTACCACGGCAGCTGATAGAGATACTGGCGGCCAAAGCGCTGCGCCCAGAACGGCGTACCCTTGCTGCTGTGGCGCTGAAAATGCGCCTTTCTCAGCATCTCTGTGGCTTCAGAGAAGCGCCCTGCCAGCACCTGCTCTTCACTGGTCAGACGCTGACGATCTGCTTCCGGCGCATCGCTTTTGCCGGTTTCCAGACTCGACATCAGCTTGCGGTTGAGCCAGTAATTGTAAAGCCGTGGGATCGCCTGCCCCAGACCCCAGACCAGATAGAGCAGTGCGATACTGATCATCCGGTTCTGCTCTGGTTCAAGCGGCCGCGAATCAACGATAGAGAAGACCGGGCCAATGACCCAGATAATGAATGAGAGCGCGGTGATGCCGACAAAGCCCCACGCGAGGCGGCTGGTCAGCACCGCAAACAGAATATTCAGCATGGATCAGTTCCCTCTCGCCAGGCCGTTAAGTTCGGCATGCGTCGCATCCGGCGCCACCAGCAGTGTGATTTCAACGCGACGGTTACGTGCGCGATTTTCTGCGCTGTTGTTTGGCACCAGCGGATTGCTTTCGCCGCGCCCTTCCGCTTTCACCCGTGATGGATCTGCCAGTTGCTGTTGCAGCAGGGACTGCACCGACCGCGCGCGTGCCAGCGAAAGCTCAAAGTTGGAGCCGAAGCGCGCACTGCGGATCGGTACGTTATCGCTGTAACCAATCACCTGAATCTGGCCACTGACGTTGTTCATGGCGGCGGCAATGCGCTGGATCACGTCGACATAGCGTCCGCGCACGTCGGTGGCCGCCGAAGCAAACAACCCATCCCCTTTCAGAGTCACTACGCTGCGATCCGCTTCATCACGAACCGCCACCAGCCCGGCATCAATTTCCGGTTTCAGGAAACCGCGCAGGTCGAGCGTGGCGGGCGGTGGCGGCGCAGGGTTGCCGATCTTCACTTCCGGTAGCGCCGTCTGATAGATGCGGGCCAGCACCGGCGAGGTGTAATCGCCCAGACGCCAGTTGAGCACGATATAGAACAGGCAAGCCGCCAGTCCGGCGACTGCGGCGCAGGCCCAGAGCGGGATCATCGGTCGCCACAGCTTGCGCAGCACCGGTTGATCGGTGGGATGCGGTGACAGCGCCGTCGCGTAATTGCCGCGCACGCTTCTGATCATCTGCAGCAGACGCTGTTTGATGGTCTCCAGCTGCGAACGGCCATTGTCCAGCACCCGGTAGCGGCCTTCGAACCCCAGCAGCAGGCAGAAGTAGATCAGCTCCAGCATCAGAATGTGGCGTCTTGGGTTCTGCGACAGCTTGGCCAGTAGCTGGAAAAACTTCTCGCCACCCCAGGTTTCGTTGTGAAACGTCACCAGTAAGCCGTTGCTGGTCCAGACGCCGCGACTGCCCCACGGGGTCAGCGCCGCCGCCTCATCCAGCGCGGTACAAAGGCAGTAACGCGCGCCGATGATCACTTCGTAGCCGAGACCGGACTGCTGGCAGCTCAGCTCGAAGCGGCGAATCTGGTCAATCAGTTGCTGGCGCAGTTGCGCCGGATCGTCATGCGATACCGAATGGCGGATCTGTGGAATCGCGTTAATCAGGGGGTTAGCCGCCGCGACCAGCACATTCTGGTGGCTGGCATCGGGCGCAAGATCGCTGTGTGATTTTTGTTGTTCCTGCATCATGCTGCGTGCTCAGTTTATTATTCTGACTGACTGCGGATGGCCCAGAACTCCATGTTCAGGCCCGGAAACTCACCGGCAAGATGCAGCGCAAAAGCGCCCGAGCGCTCCATCTCTTTCCATAGCTCGCTGTTCTTATCCAGTTCGAAATAGCTGTATCCGGCATGCCACGGGATCTGCGGCGGCGCGCCAGGCATCGCCCGAAGTGCCAGGCCCGGCAGTTGCAGCTGCACCAGATCGCGGATTTTACTGACCGGCGCGACTTTCATCTGCGCCGGGAAATGGGTTTTTAGGGTATCAGCCGGCACGCTGGCTTTTACTGCCAGCACAAAGCCAAACTCATGCACCATGCTGCTTTCCGGTACAGTGGCGACGTTCAGGCCGTGCGAGCGCTGGGTCAGCGGCAGCTGAATCGCGCTCTCTTCCATGACCTGCGACAGTCCCTGCCGCAACAGCAGCGACAGACGGCTAAAGCAGCTGTGAAGATCGTCATGGTCATAAAGCGGCAGCGCATCAGGTGCGCGGGCGGGCGTCCAGGTGCTGAGTTCCGCCGCCAGTTGCAGCCAGTGGCTATAGAGCGTTTCAGGATGCAGTAACGGCAGATGTTGCAGATGGCTGTGCAGGCCAAGCTGACGATTGAGCAGCGCCAGCAGCATAAAATCGACCATATCAGCGCTGTTGAAGCGGCCGGTGCCCGGCGCTCGCTGACTCAGTTGCTGACTGCGCTGCTGGATCAGCCCGTACAGGTCGTTAAACATGTTTTGCAGTGGACGACTGCTGTTCAGGCCCAGCATCGGCGGGATGTAGTCGCTGTCGAGCCGGATGTGATTGTCGCTGCGTTTTTCAATCACCTGCGCCACGCCCATCGCAGTCCACTCGGCGGTAAGATCCTGCTCCAGCATCAGACGCAGGCGCAGCTTGCCGAATTGCACTGTGGCGCTGCCCACGGCCTGTGCGTTGTCATCTTCCACGTCCGCTTCCCAGGCAAGGTAGCGCGCCAGAGAGTCCTGCGACTCCTGAAAAGCGACGGCTTCGCGGCCATTGCGTCGGGCCGGTATCGCCAGCACGACCTTGCTGCGGTCAACAGAGGCCGGAAGGTCCAGCGGTGCCGGGCCATGCTGTGGCTGGCTGAAGGAGAAAAATGTGCCATCCGGCAGGCAGCCGCTGGCGGCGCTCAGCGCAAGTTTTCCCTGACGCAGCAACGCTTCATCAAACTCCAGATCGTAAAAGCCCCAGGTATAAGCGCGCTGTGACTGGCCCCACTCACGCAGGGTGCTGAGAAGATAATTTTCTGACTGCTGGAAATGATGGGGACGCAGGAACATCCCCTCGGTCCAGACCACTTTTTCGGCTCTGTTCATAGGCATCACTGTTTTTCCACGCGAAGGCCATTAATCCCCGCCACAATGCGCGCATTCAGCTCGCCATCGTTACGTTTCCAGAACGCCCAGAATGAGGGCGACGCATCTTCAGGCACCGGCAGCGACAGGCGCCAGACTTTGCCGTCCAGCGCCTGATATTCCGCCATGATGCCGATGAAGCGTGTCTCCGGCAGACTCTTGATGCGCAGCGTTTTACTGCGCTGCTCGGGTGTCAGGAAGAACTGCTGGGTGTTGAGTTGTGCGCTGCCCAGTACGGTGGCGGACTGGTTTTGCAGGGAGAAGAAGTCTGCTGACATGAACTCCGCATCGGAGCTCAGTAACAACACCCGGACTTTCAGCGGCGCACCGCCATTGAGCTGATTCTGTCCTTGCACGTCCAGGTTGTAATAAGCCACAGGCTGCTTACTGCTGCTACAGGCCGCCAGCAGCAACACCAGCAGCACTATCAGCCCACCACGCAGTTGAGTTGTTCTCATCATCAAGCCCTCCCTGCTTTTTGCGATTAGTTAATGATCCAGGTTCCGTTGGTGCTGTTCTGACAGGCAGTGCTGTCACCATTCACCGCGACACAGGTTTTCTTCTTGCTGCTACTGCGCGCACGACGTTTAGGCTGATCGGCTTTAACTGTCTGATCGTAGAGATCGCTTTTCACCACGGCGCGAAACGGCACATAGCCCGTCAACGTAACCGTCGCCTGCGGCGTGGCAGATTGCGGTGCATCTTTCACGGTAGCCGTGCCGCTATCCGGTTTCGCTTCTGCAGCCTGGGCCGGTTCACCCAGCGCCAGCCAGTTGTTCTCCACCTGACCAATCACGGTATAGCTTTCACCGGTTTTCAGCGTCTCCACCACCTTGCCACCGTAGCCTGGCTGGCTCATCACCGAGCCAGGATAGAGCGCGCGGTAAGTCTCGTTAATCGGGCTGAACTGCGCGGGGGGTTTTACGGCATAACGGTGGCTGAGCGCTACGCCGTCCACCGTGCTGGTGACCAGTGTGTCATCGGTCATTTTTGGCGGTGTTTTACAACCCGCGAGAGAGAAAACAAACATCAGGCCTAGTGCAATGTGGAGCTTCGCCATTTTTTTCATGTTGTGTTCCATTCATATCCTGGAGAGAGGCCAAAGGCCGGTTGTGAGTGTTGAAAATTTAGAAACAGGGCTTGAAAGAAGCGCAATCAGGGCCATTCAGAATGATCATTCTTAAACGAACGGCGCAAAACTGTTGCGTAACCTTACAAAAAACGATCAGTTAAAGTTAAGTATGAAAAACGATCAGCGAAGGTATGAGCGGGAATGGAGAAGAATCTGACCTAGCAATAAACGATCAGAAACATGATCAATTTTTTCCCGGCAAATTTGAGCAGGCAGGCAAAACCCAAGTTTTACTAATGCCATCCCTGGTCGTAAAACCGACAAACTGAATACGATTTACATACACAACGCTATTCGCTTACGAAATAAAATGACTTAACACACCTGTTAATACATGAATTAAATGCTTAACTTTCATGTATTTATAATCATTATAAAATTTCATAGCTACCGCACGAGCCAGGTAGTCCCTGCCCGCGGGTCTGAAATTACGATCCATGTGTAAATATAAGCTGCGAGTTTACAGAAGATTGACAAAATTTCAACGGGCCTATTTCATTAGAATTTACTTAAGAAATAATTAACTAAATAAGTTAAGCCAAATATGTCGAGCTTTTAAGCACCCACTTAGGACAAATCCTAACAACATGCAAAAATATAAAGTATTTTTACAAATAAGTGTTTTCACCCCTGAAGCATCATTAAAGTAACTCATGTAAAAAGTGGCGCTGATTGCGAGTGACGGAAGCGTGGTGAGAAACGGCATCCTTCCGTAAAGTACCGTTAAGGTGGCAGGATTTATCTGTAAAAAGACGATTTATCAATGAGTTAATTGATTGAATGACAGCGTTGCCGTGAGTGAAGAAGGGAAAGGATTTAAGGCAGATAAGCGAAACGCTACACGGCCACACTCTGTGCGCGGCCAGGACTGATTAAGCGTTCTTTACAAAAATATGATTGCCGATAAGTTTAAGTGTGTCAGCAGGTTACAAAGTCGGGACATAAAAAAAACCACGCCTCAGCGTGGTTTAACGGTAACAAGCGGAAAAATTATTTGGTCAGGTCGATCAGAAGAAGCCCAGCGGCTCGATGCTGTAACTGACCAGCAGGTTTTTGGTCTGCTGATAGTGGTCCAGCATCATTTTGTGCGTCTCGCGACCAATACCCGATTTTTTATACCCACCAAACGCGGCGTGTGCCGGATAGAGGTGGTAGCAGTTAGTCCAGACGCGACCGGCTTTAATCGCCCTGCCCACCCGATAAGCACGGTTGATATCTCGTGTCCAGACGCCCGCACCCAGCCCATAAATAGAGTCGTTAGCAATGCTGACCGCTTCCGCCTCATCCTTAAAAGTGGTAATGCCAATCACCGGTCCAAAGATCTCCTCCTGGAAAACCCGCATGCTGTTGTTGCCTTTCAGCAGGGTTGGCTGAATGTAGTAGCCGCTGTTAAGTTCATCATCCAGTTTCTCAACACCCCCACCCACCAGCACTTCAGCTCCCTCCTGTCGGGCAACCTCAAGATAAGAGAGAATTTTATCGAACTGCTGCTGTGACGCCTGCGCGCCGACCATGGTCTCAGTATCCAGCGGATCGCCCCGTTTGATAGTTTTAACCCGCTTCATTACGGCGGCCATAAACGGTTCGTAGATGGACTCCTGCACCAGTGCACGTGACGGACAGGTACAGATTTCGCCCTGATTCAGGAAGCCCAGCACCACGCCTTCAGCGGCTTTCTCAATAAAGCTCTCTTCCGCCTGCATGATGTCTTCAAAGAAGATGTTGGGTGATTTGCCCCCCAGTTCGACCGTTGAGGGAATCAGGCTTTTCGCTGCCAGTTCCAGGATATGACCCCCGGTGGCGGTAGAGCCGGTAAAGGCCACCTTAGCAATGCCGGAGTGAGAAGCCAGCGCTTCGCCTGCCTCTTTACCAAAGCCGTGCACCACGTTCAGCACGCCTGGCGGCAGCAGATCTTTAATCAGATCGACAAAAACGGTGATCGACAGCGGCGTCTGTTCTGCCGGTTTAAGTACAACGCAGTTACCTGCGCCCAGCGCCGGCGCCAGTTTCCAGGCCGCCATTAACAGCGGGAAGTTCCAGGGGATAATTTGCGCCACCACGCCCAGCGGCTCGTGGAAATGGTAGGCAGCGGTGAACTCATCAATCTCTGCCGCACTGCCTTCCTGCGCCCGGACACAACCGGCAAAGTAGCGGAAGTGATCGACAGCCAGCGGCATATCCGCCGCCAGCGTTTCACGTACCGGTTTCCCGTTGTCCCAGGTTTCATAGACCGCCATGGTCTCCAGATGCTGTTCCAGCCGATCGGCGATCTTCAGTAACAGCAGAGAACGTTGTTGTGGTGATGTCTTTCCCCAGGCGTCAGCCGCCGCAGCCGCAGCGGCGACGGCGTTATCTACATCGGCGGCATCTGAGCGGGGAAACTCACCGGCCGCAGAGCCGTTCACTGGCGAAGTATTGGTGAAGTAGTTGCCGTTCACCGGCGCGACGAATTCACCATTAATGAAGTTGCCATAATTCTTTTGTAATGTGATCAGAGAACCCTGTTCTCCGGGGGCGGCGTAACGCATGGTCATTCTCCTGACAGGTGACTGATGTAACAATGATGAAACTTATTATTAACATGAAGCATCATTGAGAGCCTGTCAGGTCTGTTATCCGGAAACTGTGACCGCCCCGAAGGAATAGGCGTTTCCGCTTCGTCTTTAGATAATTCCGACTTATACCCAAACGGCTGTTCAAAGAGAAACTTCTGCGGCACAAAGAGGGTCAACCTGAGGATAAATTCATTCTGGAGATGAACATGCTGGCTTCAGCTATTACCCTGATGCGCGCTAAAGCCAATTTCGTGCATCAGTTTATCCGCAACCCACGCAAGATGGGCAGCATTACGCCCTCTTCCGAGGCGTTGTGCCGCGCCATGATCGCATCAGTCGAATGGCCTGAAACATTACGTGTTGCCGAACTCGGCGCGGGTGATGGGGTGCTGACGCGCTGGATACTGGATCAGATGTCACCTGACGCCACGCTGGATGCTTTTGAGATCAGTAACACGCTGGCAGACAAACTTGTTGCGATGGATGATCCACGCATGACAGTACGGACCTGTTCTGCGGAGTACCTGAGCGGGGAATATGACGTGATTTTCTCTGGCCTGCCGCTGCTGTCACTTCCGCCTGAGCTGCGTGAAGCCATTCTGCGCGCGGTTTATAACGCCCTGGGCCCGAAGGGCGTGTTTGTGCAGTTCCAGTACACCTCGCTAACCCAGCCTGATCTGTCGCGCTACTTCACCTGGGAGCGTCAGCGGGTGCTTAAAAATGTGCCACCCGCCTGGGTTTATCGCTGCACGCGTCACTACGCGCCCTGAGCACGCCCCATTGCCGGGCGCGTCTGTTGCCAGAATGCCACCAGCAACGCACGCGCCCAGTCTTTTCCTTCAATGTCGTTTGCCCCATCCTCTTTACAGCCCTCAGGCAGGCATGCGTTCATGATGTGCCGTGAAAATTCGGGATGAAACTGCACTGAGAGCGCCTGCGGCGTATAGCGCACAATCTGGCAGCCATCGCGTGCAGACGCGGCCAGCACCTGCGCCTGAGGCGGCGCGCTGATAACCGACTGACGATGCGATAGCCAGACGCTGAAATCCTGTGGCAGGTTTTGCAGCAGCGGATCGCGCTGCGCCTGAGCTGAGCAGCGAATCGGTAACAGACCACGCTCCCATCCATTGGGGTTATCTGCCACTTCGCCGCCCAGCGCATAGGCCATCAGCTGATGACCATAGCAGACGCCCAGCAGCGGCAGATCATGATCAATCGCTGCCCGAATCCATGCGGCACTGCGTTCGCTCCACTCAGCGTGATCGGTGACCATCGCCCAGGAACCGCTGAGGATCGCCCCGGATATCTGATCGAAATCGGGTAACGCCTCACCCAGATGGGGCCGGACAATCAGGTACGCATCAGGTTGCAGATCTAACGCGTCGATAAACCAGCGTGGCTGTTCACCAATCTCTGAGACGACGTTTGCGGGTGGGACTTCAAGCTGAATTAACGCAAGGGGTAACGCGGACACAGGTGTCATACCGAATCGGTTCCTTAAGAAGTCGTTTCAAATCAGTCTGCCAGCATCGCACGCAAAAGTCTCAGCGGCTGCGCGGCAATTGCAGAAAATTTGTTGCTGCGATTGGCTGGAATGCCGCAGTTCGTGCCATCATTAGCGGGCTAAGCAAAAATCATCAAAAGGATATTATCGTGGCTGTGCGGCATTTTTTTCTGATTCTGATGGTGGTTTCAATCTGGGCCTTCAACAACGTTGCCGTGAAATGGGGCCTGCTGGAGCTGCCGCCCCTTTTTCTGACGTTTATGAGATTTGTGGTCGTGGCCATCGTGCTGGTGCCGTTTTGCCGGATTAATCGTCAGCAATTTCGCTGGCTGTTGCTGCTGGCGTTTACGTTCGGTTTTATGCACTTCTCGCTGCTGTTTGTCGGCCTGCGCTACACCGATGCCGGCACTGGCGCCATTGTGGTGCAGCTGGGAACGCCGATTGCGATGCTGCTGGCGATGGTGGTGCTGAAAGAGAAACTGAAGCTGGTGCAGTTGCTGGGCATTATGATCTCGCTGAGCGGCGTGATCGTGCTCTCCGGCAGCCCGACGATTCCGTCGTGGTGGGTGCTCTGCCTGCTGCTGTGCAGCGCCACCGGTTGGGCCGTGAGTAACCTGATTGTGAAGAAGTCTCCGCCGATTAAACCGCTGACCATGACCGGATGGATTGCATTTCTGGCGATTCCAATCACAGGCGCGTCCAGCTTTGTGATGGAGTCGAACCAGCTCTATGCCCTGCAGCATGCAGGCTGGCACGGCTGGTTCGCAATTCTCTACAGCGCCATCGCCTCATCGATTGTGGCGTATACGCTGTGGTATGTGCTGCTGAAGAAATATAACGTCAATCTGATCATGCCCTACTCGCTGCTGACGCCGGTTTTATCCGTGCTGATGGGGATTGTGGTACTGGGTGACAGCCTGAACAGCTTTAAGATTATCGGTGCTTCACTGGTGATCCTCGGCACGGCCATCGCGGTGATTAACCTGCGTAACCTGCGGATGCATGCCCGCTTCCCGCGCCTGCGGCGGCGTTAATCCGGCGTGCTATGCTTGAGAAATGACCTTTCTCAGGGAGCACAACATGGACTTAAAGCTTGCCGCTTCTTTGTGGCAGCAGATGCAGCAGGGATTGCGGGGCGACGCCGACGCCTTGCCTCTTCCCGCTTTCGTTGATCGCGCCACCTTCTCTTCTGCTTTTGCCGTCAGTGAACTGGCGGCCACCAGCATTGGTCTGGCAACTCAGGCCACCGCCGCGCTCATCGCCGCCTCCCGCCCTGACTATTGCTCTCCGCCCGTCGCCGTTAATGTGCGCCTGGCATCGCGCTGGTTTCAGCAGAGTTTTTATCCGCTGAACCGTGCTGCACCCGCGATGTGGGATGCGTTTGCCGGTGACTATCGCAGCCGCGATGGCTGGATCCGCCTGCATACCAATGCCGCACATCACCGGCTGGCGATGGAGCAGGTGCTGGGCGCGCACGCCGATCGCGCGGCGCTGGCGATGCAGGTCCAGCAGTGGCAGGCCAGCGAACTGGAGCAGGCGATTATTGATGCCGGTGGCTGTGCCGCAGAGATGCGCAGCGCCGCTGCCTGGCAGCAGCACCCGCAGGGTCAGGCAGTGCAGCGCGAGCCGCTGTTTAGCTGGCAGACCACCCAGCCGGCTCCTCTGCCCGACTGGCCGCTGGCCGAGGCGCGTCCGTTAATGGGTATAAAAGTTCTGGATCTGACGCGGATTATTGCCGGGCCGGTCGCTACCCGATTTCTTGCCAGCCTGGGGGCCAGCGTGCTGCGCATCGATCCTCCGGGCTGGCAGGAGCCGACACTGGATGAGGAGCTGAGCTGTGGCAAGCGCCGTGCGGTGCTCGACCTGACTCAGACTGCCGATCGCGAGCAGTTTATCCGCCTGCTGCGCGAGGCAGACGTGCTGGTGCATGGCTATCGGGCGGATGCGCTGGAACGGCTTGGGTTTGACGCAGAGACCCTTCAGGCGCTCTCACCCGGACTGGTCATTGCCGGGCTTAATGCGTGGGGCTGGCAGGGACCGTGGCGCAACCGCCGGGGGTTTGACAGTCTGGTGCAGATGGGATGTGGCATTGCTGAACGGGGTATGCAGTGGCAGCAGAGCGATAAACCGGTTCCGCTGCCAGTTCAGGCGCTGGATCATGCCACCGGCTATCTGCTGGCGGCGGCGGTGCTGGAGGGATTGAGGCGACGCGTTACAGATGGTCACGGCAGCCTGGTTCGGCTGTCACTGGCGCGCACCGCATGGCTATTGCAGCAGCACCCACTCGGACAGTGCGCAGGCGCTGGCATTGAGCCACAGGTTAAAGATAACCTGCCCTGTTACGAATTAACGCCGTGGGGATTGGGGGTAAGGCTGCGGGCAGCAGCCTGGCTCCCCGGCACCCCGGAGATGTTCGCGACATCTGGCTCCGCGCCGGGTACGCACCCGGCGACCTGGTGAATCAGGCGTCGGGCGTTTCTTCGCTGCTATCCAGCAATTCGTTGTACATCGCCTGAATCGCTTCGCGGCTCAGCATCGCGAGGGTGCGGTAGAACGCAGTGGTCGCGTGCGCTTCCACTTTACCCAGGAACGTACCGCACCACGGCAGCAGATACTCTTCAAACAGCGCCAGTTGCGCTGCGCTCTCATCTTCCGCGGACTGATCTTCCAGCCATGATGCGGCCAGCAGCAGCACACCAAAATGGTCAGCAGGCGCATCGCTCAGCGGCATTCCGCGTGAGGTCAGAAATGCACGCACGTCCGCTTCAGCTTTGCCTTCCGGCCACTGTGAAGCGTAAGGCGGCACATTACAGTCGCTGCCAACGAACAGCGCATTGTAATCAGCAGCCAGCGCCTGCGGATCGCTGTTCTGTTGCAGACGCGTCAGCAGCTCATCCTGCTCCAGCGGCCACTGCGACTGCAGTTTGCCTTCACGCAGCAGTGTGAACAGCGGCACCAGTAGCGGGTCCTGCGGCTGACGATTAAACAGTGAGCCGATCACACGGCACAGAATGGAAAACTCATTCATGAGTCAGATTTCCTTGAGGCAAAATAAATTAAAAGTCAGCCAGTTCAGCAATATGTTTACCGCTACGCATTTCCAGAAAGTCGGGCAGGCGACGCGGCGTGACATTTAACACCCGATCCTCAGGAAAATCCACCTCGCGGGCAATGCGCAGGTACTTGTAGAGAGGACCGAGCCCTGGAAACAGTAGGGAAACCAGAGCCAAATGCCAGCCGTCCATCGACTTCAATGGTCTTAACAACGTCGCTGGTCTATTGTTTCAGAAACCCAATCTTAAACTCAACAATCTCAGCCAGGCAAAAAGTCAAAATGTCTAAAATATCTTAAAAAACGGCCTGTTCAGCAGAGAAAATTTCTTACTAATAAAAACGAAAATATTTTACGCTAATATAGATGATTAAGACAAACCACAGTAAAGCGAACAGCAAACCATAGTCAGGAAAAACGTTTATAAATAAAATAGCGCCAACCACACCCACAACTGGTGGTATCAGTCCAAAGAAAGATTGACTCACCCAGGCGTAAAACCAGCGAATAATTTTTTTCATTTTATCAAAATATCTTCCATTAAATTTTAAAACCTGATCTTCATGAACAGGCATACCCCTCAATTTCAATAATGATATTCCTGCATAAATTCAGAAACTTCATCATGTTCAGCGTATCGATCACATGTTCCTGCCGCGTTGGTAAAGCACATAGTCTCAATCTTTGCTGTCCGTAGTATAAATGAGTCGATGAGAGAATTTACTGTAACTTTCATACCTTATGCTCACCTCTGACTTTACCCAGAACGTAAGCGGCCCCATATCCCAGTAATACAGCCCCGAAGAAACAGCATAGTTTCAACGCCAGGCTATCGAACACAAAGAGTGAAGCGAGAGCAACGAAGCTCATCACGACTGTAATCGTCCCTTCAATTACATGTGCCGAAAGTTTACCCAGCCTTTTTACAAATTTCATTACTGATCCTTTGAAAGGTCTGAGGGTGGCTACTGATATAATCCAGATCCTGATCGCCTCCTATCTTTCCGGCTCCATAGGCCAATTGATTGCGAACAGCCTCCTTACCTTGAGCATCAAGTTTCCAGTAAAACTCGGTAATTACGGTAGTGACTAATCTGCGTAATGGTTCTGCATTGCTGATTAATGATTTGACCACCTGATAAAACCATTCGTTTTCACGTTCGTTTCGCAACTTAAGGTCATCCCCGACTGTACCATTAGCTATATATGTACGTTTTACAGTCGGTTCAACTCGGGAACTCAACCGCAAATAAGATATTTCAGACCCACCGCTTACACCTGGTGCAGGAGGTCTGGCGGCATGTAAGTCCCGGAAGTAATAAATTAAAAGTCAGCCAGTTCAGCAATATGTTTGCCGCTACGCATTTCCAGAAAGTCGAGCAGGCGACGCGGCGTGACATTTAACACCCGATCCTCGGGAAAATCCACCTCGCGGGCAATGCGCAGGCAGTGCTCGAAATGGCCGAGCGTGAAAGCCGTATGGGAGTCGGAGCCAAATGCCAGTCGTCCACCGGCATCGCGCACGGCGGCGGCGATAGCCCGGCAGTTAGGTTCACTGCCCGGACGCGAGTGGGTAAAGGAGGAGTTGTTCAGCTCCAGCGCCACATTGTAATGCGCTGCGGCCTCGGCAATCGCGGGGATATCCACAGGGAATTTCGGGTTGCCCGGATGGCTGATGATATGAACCAGACCACCTGCCATGGCGGCAATCATCGCATCAGTGTGATGCTTTCTGTCGCGCGGCGCGTAAACCGGCTCGTGAAAACCGGCGACGATTAAATCCAGCGCATCAAGCATCGGACCGGAACAGTCGATCTCGCCCTGCTGATTTTTAATATTGGCTTCGATACCGCGCAGAATCCCTACGCCATCGATCACGCGCGGCCAGACGCGCATATTAATAAAATGCCAGTAGTGCGGCGCGTCGGCCATGTCAGGGCCGTGATCGGTGATGGCAAACAGTTTCAGGCCGGTTTGCTTCGCCTGAGTCACGTAGTCATGCAGCGTGCTGTAAGCATGCGTGCTGGCGATGGTGTGCATATGCAGATCTACCGGATACATCCTCTTCTCCTGCTGAGTGCCCCTGACGGGGCCGTTTCATTAATAGCCGCGCTGACGATCCACCCTGCCCTGCGGCGGCTCGCCTGCCTGATCCTGGTTGATGGCACGGGCAATGTAGTCGATAGCTTCGTCGATTAAGGTTACCGCCGCATTATGGGGTGTAATCGTGACACGCGGATGTGACCACAGCGGATGTGCTTCGGGCAGCGGTTCCACCTGAAAGACATCCAGTGCTGCCGCTTTTAACTGACCGCTGTTGAGCGCAGCCAGCAGATCCTCTTCCACCACCTGCGCGCCGCGTGCGATGTTAAGGAAGAACGCGCCGTGCGGCAGCTGCTGTAAAAAGTGCTGATCGATGAGATTGATTGTCTCGTGTGTGCTCGGCAGCAGGTTGATGATCACCCGCGTCTCCTGCAGAAACGCAGGCAACGCATCGCGTCCCGCAAAACTGGTCACACCGTCAATTTCTTTCGGTGAGCGGCTCCAGACACGCAGCGGAAATCCCCAGGGTTTCAGGCTCTCCGCCACGCTTTGTCCCAGTACGCCCGCACCCAGAATACCGATGGTAAACGCTTCACGCGTGTAAGCAGGCAGCGGCTGCCAGCACTGTTGCTGCTGCTGAAGACGGTAGTCGTCAAAACGACGGAACCAGCTCAGCACGCTATGCACCGCGTACTCCTGCATCTGACGCGCCATCCCGGTATCTTCCAGCCGGTACAGCGGCACGCTGTCGGGCAGCATCTCAGGATGCTGCTTCAGCTGCTTAAGAATTTCGTCAACGCCTGCGCCCAGTGCAAAAACGCCGCGCAGTGTGGCGCGTCCCTGCAGCATCTCTGCGGGCGGGGAACGGACCAGCGCATAATCAGCCGGACCGTTGTCGCCTGGCTGCCAGGCGCGAACCCGCGCCTGAGGCAGACGTTGTTGTAAACCGTTAATCCAGGCCGCTGCAGACTGCGACGGGTGATACCAGATGATCTCCATCCTGCTCTCCTTTTTTTCTTTCAGCGTCGGGGAAAAGTGGGGTGAGAGCAAGAAAAAACCGGCGTGAAAAAGCGGTTTTTTCCATAAAAATAATTCCCGTGGCTTCACATTTCCGGCTCGCGTCAGGGTTAAATAGACAGATAAGGTCTAAAGTTGGTCCTGTGGTCAATGCGTTACGCGCGGCCGCATTTCGGACAAGGAGAAAAACCGATGACAAAAATTGAGGTAAACGCCAACCTACGGCGTCAGCGTTATGCGCCCTTTCTGCTCACGTTGCTGCTGAGCGTTCCCGCTTTCACCACCCATGCCGACGATAATAGCCGCATGCTGAACAATCAGCCGCAGCCGCCGGACGTTCGTTTAGGGCCGCTGTTTAACGCCGTGCAACAGGCGAAGTTCTATCCCGATCAAAAGACCTTTGCTGATGCCGTGCCGAAATTCGATCCCGCCTCGATTCTTGCCGACTGGCAGATGCAGAAGAAACAGCGCAATTTCGATCTGAAACGTTTTGTGGATACCAACTTTACGTTGCCCGCTGCGGGCGACAAATATGTCCCGCCCGCGGGACAAAACCTGCGTGAGCACATTGATGGCCTGTGGCCAGTACTGACCCGCACCACCAGCAGTGTTGGTCAGTACGACTCGCTGCTGCCATTGCCAAAACCCTACGTGGTGCCAGGCGGGCGTTTCCGCGAAGTTTATTACTGGGACAGCTACTTCACCATGCTGGGGCTGGCCGAGAGCGGACACTGGGATAAAGTCCAGGATATGACGGATAACTTCGCCTCGCTGCTTGACCGCTATGGTCACATTCCCAACGGCAACCGCAGCTACTACCTGAGCCGTTCACAGCCACCATTCTTCAGCATGATGGTCGAGTTACTGGCCACGCATGATGACGGCAAAGCCTATATCCGCTACCTGCCGCAATTGCAGAAAGAGTATGACTACTGGATGGCCGACAGCGATAAAGTCGCGGCCAGTGCCGCCAGCAAGCGGGTGATTAAACTGGCGGATGGTACATTGCTCAATCGCTACTGGGATGCGCGCGACGTCCCACGTACCGAATCCTGGATGGATGATATTGCCACCGCGCAGAAAGCGCCGCAGCGCAATAAAGCCGAGCTCTACCGCGAGCTGCGTTCCGGTGCCGCCTCGGGCTGGGATTTCAGTTCCCGCTGGTTCACCGATGCGCATAATCTGTCGACAATCCGCACCACACAACTGGCGCCCGTTGACCTTAACAGCCTGATGTTCCACCTGGAGCAGACGCTGTCAAAAGGTTACCAGATGAATAAGCAGAGCGATCTGGCAAAGCAGTTTGCCGATCGTGCAGAGAAGCGTCAGGCGGCAATCAACCGCTATCTGTGGGACAGCAAACAGAACTGGTATGCCGACTATGACTGGCAGAAAAAACAGGTCCATCCGCAGTTAACGGCTGCTGCCCTGTTCCCGCTCTATCTTCAGGTAGCCAGTGACAGGCAGGCTGAAAGCACCGCCAGCGCGGTAGAGAAACAGCTGCTGAAGCCTGGTGGTCTGGTAACAACCACCGTAAATAACGGTCAGCAGTGGGACGCACCGAATGGCTGGGCCCCGCTGCAGTGGGTTGCCGTGGAAGGTCTTGAGCACTATAACCAGCCGAAACTCGCAAAAGAGGTCGGCTTACGCTTCCTGCAAAACGTCCAGAACACCTATGACCGTGAGCATAAACTGGTAGAGAAATATGTCGTTGACGGCAAAAATCTTGGCGGCGGCGGTGGCGGTGAATATCCGCTGCAGGACGGCTTCGGCTGGACAAACGGCGTTACGCTGAAACTGCTTGATAAGTACTGCCCGAAAGATAAAACCTGTAACAGCGCCCACGATATTCCTCAGGCGTCTGCCTCCCAAAACTAAGTCACTCTGGATACCTCTGGCCCCGCCGGAGGTATCCGCACCCTCTTTCAGCGAATTTTACTTGACCTTCTTTCATCTACAGGCAAAATTGCAGCCAATTTACAAAAGGTAATAGTTCTCATTATGATAATGAGATTGCCTATCAATAATTTTATTCACCCGCCTGACCCTTTGCCAAGAAAGGAATTTTGATGAAACTGTCATTATCGCTGAAAGGTTATGTTCACCTCTGCACCCTGGCGCTGACTGCGCCTGCTCTGAGTTTTGCTGCTGATATGGTCGTGACTGCCCAACCGCTGGAGGATTCGACCACGCCCACCCAGGGCTATCTGGCGACCACCAGCCAGGGCGCAACCAAGAGCGATCGTCCGTTGATCACCACGCCGCAATCGATATCCGTAGTCACCCGTCAGCAGATGCAGGATCAGGGCGCACTGACCCTGAATCAGGCGCTGGGTTACAGCTCAGGCGTCTTTACTAACTTCGGCGGGGCCGCTACCCGTTACGACACCATTGCCCTGCGCGGCTTCCACGGTGGCGATGTCGATAACACCTTCCTCGACGGAATGCGGCTGATGAGTGACGGGGGCAGTTTCAACATTTTGCAGGTGGATAATGCCTTCCTGGAACGCATCGACGTAATCAAAGGCCCCTCTTCCGCGCTCTATGGCCAGACAGTGCCGGGCGGACTGGTGAACATGGTGACTAAACGTCCTCAGTTCGCGGAAGAGGGTCATATTCAATTGCAGGCGGGCAGCAACGCGACCACCGGCACGATGTTTGATTACACCAATGCCATTAATGACCAGTGGGCGTTTCGCCTGACCGGTGTAACCCGCAACAGCGATACCCAGTACGATCATACTCGTGAAGAGAAATATGCGCTGATGCCGCAGCTGATGTGGCAACCCGATGAAGATACTCATCTGATTCTGAAAGCCTACCTGCAAAAAGATCCGTCAGGCGGTTATCACGGTTCAGTGCCGGGTGACGGCAGCCTTACCGAACACAACGGCTATAAGCTGAGTAACGGCTTCTATGAGGGCAACAGCGATCTTGATCAGTTCAAGCGCCACGAGCAGATTTACAGCTTCGATTTCGCCCATCGCTTTAACGACGTCTGGTCGTTCTCATCAACCGGCAGTTACAGCCACTCGAATGTCGATCTCGATCAGGTTTATCAGATTGGCTGGGATGAAAATAATCCCGATCTGTTGAATCGCTACTACTCTGGCGAGCGCTCGTCACTCTCCGCCTGGTCCACGGATAATCGGTTACAGGCAGAATTTGACACTGGCGAGCTGGAGCACCGCGTCACCGTGGGAGCCGAGTATCATCGCTATAAAAATGAGATCAGCGCAGCAGGCGGTTCGGCTAATCAGCTGAATGCCGTGACCGGCGAGCAGGTTGGCGACATGCCGGATTACACCTGGGCAGACAAGACTCGTCGCTACTATCAGACCGGTCTCTATCTGCAGGATGAGATGAAGCTGGATCGCTGGCATCTGGATCTCTCCGGCCGTTACGATCGCATCGTCGCACAAAACAGCGGCAGCGATCGTCGTCAGGATGATCACATTAGCGGACGCGCCGCGCTGCTCTATGCCTTCGACAACGGCATTTCGCCTTATGTCAGCTGGAGCCAGGCGATTACCCCGACTGCGCTTACCGATCCCAACAATAACCTGCTGAAGCCGACCACTTCAGAGCAGTATGAAGCCGGGGTGAAGTATCAGCCTGTGGGCACCCGCGATCTTTACAGCATGGCGGTTTATGACCTGACGCAGAAGGATGTGGCAAACCGTAATGTTAAAGACGGCACCTTCACGCCATCGGGCAAAGTCCATTCACAGGGTATTGAGCTGGAAGCGCGTAATCAGTTAACCCCGCGTCTGAGCACCGTGGCGAGTTATACGCTGAACCATCTGCGCTTCAAAGATTCGGTGGATGGCAACAGCGGCCATACGCCGTATGTCACCCCTAACAGCATGGCGGCACTCTGGGGTCACTATCAGTTTGATTACGGTCTGAGTGCGGGCGCGGGCGTGCGTTACATCGGTAAACAGTGGGCAGACAACCAGAACACCACGCGCGTGCCGTCTGTGACGTTGTTTGATGCATCAGTGCGGGCCGATCTGGGCGTCTGGAACAGCAGCCTGAAAGGCGCATGGGTTCAGGTCAATGCCAATAACCTGACCGACCGCACCTATGTAGCGGGCTGTTACGGCACGGGCTATTGCTACTGGGGCGCGGAGCGCAGCGTGATGGCGACAGTCGGTTACGACTTCTGATAGCAGAGTAAAAGATAAAAAAAGGGGACGAATCGCTTCGTCCCCTTTTCTGTTAAAACTGTTACGGTTAACTGCGTACTTTGCGGTACACGAACAGCACCACGATGGCACCGATCACTGCGACCACAAAACTGCCGAAGTTAAACCCATCGACGCGGCCGAAGCCAAACAGCGTACTGATCCAGCCACCCACTACTGCACCGATAATACCCAGTACAACAGTCAGAATGAAACCGCCACCGTCTTTACCTGGCATAATCCACTTCGCCAGAATACCCGCGATCAAGCCAAAGACGATCCAGGAAATAATACCCATCTGTTGCTCCTTCCTTTTTATGATTAAATCGTGAACGCCTGATTTATCAAGCGGTTTACCGCGATAAGTATAGCCAGCATTTCGAAAATTGCTCGTCCGCTCACAGTTATTATTGATGACGAGCAAATTAAAGCTTTTTCCAGCCGCGCCGATAACCGTGACGAGGCAAAAAAAGAGTGTAAATACAGTAACCCCTTGTGGAGCAGGACGTGAAAGAAGCCGACCAGGAACAATATTTAAAACGTGGCACGCTGGCGGTTCTGGGCGTTATGAAAGATTTGCTGCGATTGCAGACGCCCTTACTGGTGCGCTTCCCGCGCGGGCAGTTTATCAGCCGGATGCTGACTGCCGATAAAGATCGCGTGGTGTTTGACCTCGGCAGTAATAACCTGGATAACGAGTACGCACTAACCAGCGATGATCTCAGTATCACCGCTGAAACCTTTGGTGCGAAAGTGGAGTTCAGCCTCACCTCACTGGAAAAAATTGAGTTTGAAGGCTTACCCGCTTTCAGCTCACCGCTGCCGGACCTGCTGTGGCAGATTCAGCGACGGGAATTTTTTCGGGTCTGCGCACCGATGGAGCCGCAGTTCTGGTGCCACACCCTGTGGCCGGATGGCAGTAAAACGCGTCTGCGATTACAGGATCTCTCTCTGGGCGGTATCGGTGTGCTGGTGGATGAACCGCTGCCGGAAGGCTTGCAGAATGGCGACAGCTTCAATCAGTTCCGGGTTGAGCTGGGCGAATATGGCATTTTTGAAGTGCCGGTGAAGCTGTTGAGTATTGGCGAACGCTGTGTCGTGAACCGCAAAAATGAAACCCTGATTACACCCCGCCTGAGCTTTCGTTTTGCCACGCTGAATCCGGCACAGGAGCGACAGCTTCAGCAGATTATCTTTGCCCTTGAGCGCCTGGCGCGCGATAAATCGACCCGATTCCAGTAACTGCTTTATGGATGCGCCACGCAGGTGGGCCGCATCCAGGCTATGCTTCCTGCTTGTTTTCTTTTAAACCGGAACCCAGCAAGGAGACCCTCCCCAATGGAAAACTGGCTCTCTTCACGTCGTTTTCACGCCCTCTTTTTTAATCAGGAACTCTGGATCAACAGCGCTATCGTTATCGTCTCCACCCTGGTGATTTACTGGGTATTACGTACCCTGATTCGCTTTATCTCCAACCGGATTGCCCTCTATAGCGAACATCGTCACGTCCGCGCCACTGCGATTCTGGTGGAGATATTGCGCAGCACCAGCCAGACACTGCTGCTGATCTTTTCGCTACTGATTGCCCTGAAGTTTGTCGACCTGCCTGCTTCATGGAGCGTGACTATTGCGCACGGCTGGTTCCTGGCGCTGATTGTGCAGCTCGCGCTATGGATAGACTGCGGCATCAGGCTGTGGCTGAAAAGCCTGCTGCGCGATCCGATTCATGTGCGTAATCCGGTGACGACGGTGATCCTGGGCATTCTGCTGCGGGTGGTGGTCTGGATCATGATGTTCCTGGCCATTCTGTCGAACATCGGCATCAACATTACAGCACTGGTTGCCAGCCTTGGCGTTGGCGGTATCGCGATTGCGCTGGCAATTCAGACCGTGCTGAGTGATGTGTTTGCGTCGCTGGCGATAGGCTTTGACAAGCCGTTTGAGCACGGCGACTTTATTGTTTTTGGTGATATTGCAGGCACTATTGAACATATTGGCCTGAAAACCACGCGTCTGCGCAGCCTGAGCGGTGAGCAGATTGTTTGCTCAAACACTATTCTGTTGCAGCAGACCATCCATAACTACAAACGCATGCAGCAGCGCCGCATCGTCTTTAAGTTTGGTATCAGCTATGCCACGCCCTCTGATCAGGTTCGGGCGATCAGCCCGCTGGTTAAAGAGATTATCCAGGACATTGAGACGACCCGTTTTGACCGCGCCCACTTCCTGGCCTTTGAAGACTCAAAGCTGACCTTTGAAGTGGTCTATTTTGTGCTGGATGCGGATTACAACAAATACATGGATATTCAGCAGGAAATTAACCTGCAGCTGATGGCGGCTCTTGAAACGCGTAACATCCGCTTCGCCTTCCCGATTCGTCAGGTGGAGTTCAGCGGCGGCAATCTGCCTCCGGTGGATCTGGTGGCGGTGGAAAATGAAGATGGCGAGGTGCGCAGGATGGCGCGCTAAACCCGGGCCCGCCGCCCTGTTCAGGGATGGCGGGCAGGGATACCGGTGCGGCCAGAACCGTGAGCGCATCGGCTGTCCCACCTTCCCCTATCGCGTTCTGCAATTCAGTCTCACCGTTTACTGATGCCGGTAACAACTCACACCGAGATACTCACTAAACGCTTCCTGCAGCACATCTGCCGTCGCTGAGTGATTCATCGCCACGTGATGCTCAAAGCCATTACGGCAGATCCACGCCAGCAATGTTTCCAGTTGCGGCACCTGAATCACCGCACGACAGCCCACCGTGTCCAGCGGATCGGTGACCGACATCCCCTCGCCCACATAGGCTTTGATTTCGCCGCTGAAGTCGTCGGTTGAGAGACGGAAGTAGGTCAGATCACCCTGCTTCATCCGGCCATGCACTGCACCGCAGGTGTTCTCTTTGCCCACCGTGGTGCCGATGATATCCGCCGTGCCCATCGTCGGTGACTCCAGGCTGGCACTGGCGAAGTTACCACAGTGAAACAGCACGCATTTGTCCCGTTCATCGCCAAAGTTGTTGTTCCAGTCGGCCAGTGAGGCGGGACTCAGCGAACAGCTGGCGAGTGCGTACATCGACAGCGCGCCCATCACGTCCACTTCGCAGGCGCTGGGCATCAGCTGGCCCGACATCACGCTCATGATTGAGCAGACGTTAATCCCCAGATTCTCCTGCAGTGAGGTCCAGCACTGAATAGCAGTGGTATCAATATCGTTGTCACTGATCCATTCGCTGATCACCACAAACAGTTTGGCCATGGTCACCAGTTTGTCACCTGGAATGCCGCGCGCATTAGCGTTAGCCTCCAGGATTTCACGCTTCTCTGCTACGCGGATATCGTCATCGCGCAGCCGGTGGGTGCGGGTAAAAATCTCCGATAAATCCAGGGTTTCCACCGCGATGCCCATCTTCTCCAGCAGCTTTTCGCTGTAGCGCACGGTGTTAAATCCGGCGGGCCGCGCACCAATGGCGCCGACGCGCACCCGGCGCATGGCATTCACGACACGACAGAGCTGGCTGAACCGCTGCAGATCCTGCCTGAAGACCTCACCGCTCAGGGCGCAGACGTGCTGGCGGGTCAGAGTAAACGGAATACCATATTGCCGCAGATTATTGCAGAGCGAAATTTTTCCGCAGAAGCTGTCGCGACGGGTCGCCAGCCCCATTTTATCGAGATTATCCTCTTCCGCCTGAACCAGCACTGGCACATTCAGGCCGGCCAGACGCAGCGCTTCTGCAATCGCTTTTTCATCACCAAAGTTAGGCAGCAGCACCACAATGCCGTGAATTTTTTCGCGGTGCTCGCGAAACAGTGCAGCGCAGATTTTTGCCTCCTGCCGCGTCTCTACGCCGCCCAGATTGGTCTGGGTTTCGTCCAGCATGACGGTATTGATGTTCATTTTTTCAAACAGCGCGACCGCCTGCTGGCGCGCCTCGCCCACCAGATAGCTGGGAAAAAAACCCCGGTTGCCAATAATGACACCGAAGGTTAACTGCTGAGGAAGTGTTGACATGGCTCTGCTCCGGATAAGGATTAGTGTGGCTGATAACGACAGCGTGCAACGGCGTCGATCCAGCCTTTATAATTTTCCTGCATACGCTGCGCGTTCTCTTCACGCGGCAGGATGACGCTGCCGCCCTGTAAAGCCTGCATATCACTGCCCTGCTGCCACCACCCCAGCACTTTGCCTGCCAGCAGTGCCGCGCCCAGCGCGGAGACCTCAGCGGTCGGGACCCGCTGCAGCGGCCGCTGCAACACATCGGCCTGTAACTGCATCAGCCAGCTATTTTCAGTGGCGCTGCCATCGACACAGAGCGCCGGAAGCTGCTGTCCGCTGGCCTGCTCCATCGCGAAAAAAACATCGGCGATTTGCCAGACGATCGACTCCAGTGCCACCCGCGCCAGCACGTCGGGTGTCGCGGCATCCGTCAGTCCGCACACCATGCCGCGTGCCTGAAGATCCCACCAGGGTGCGCCCAGACCCGAGAGCGCAGGGACAAAATAGATGCCCTGATTGTCATCGCAGCGTTGCGCCATCGCGGTCAGCTCACGTGGATCCTGTACGCCAAGCAGTTTACCCAGCCAGGCGGCACCGGAACCGGTGTGGGTGATGTTGCCTTCAAACGCATAACGCAGCGTGCCGTCATGCCAGGCCACCGTGGTGCTGAGGCCGTTTTCCGTCAGCAGCGGCGTCGCCATGGACATCATCAATGAAGAGCCGGTGCCATAGGTGGCTTTCACCACTTCAGACTCACCGCGGCGTTGCGCCTGCAGCGCGGCATGGGAATCGCCAATACGCGCCAGAATCGGCGTGCCTGGCGCCAGACCGGGAATGTCATTTACCGCCACCACGCCCTGTTCACTGGCTGAAGAGGTGATGCGCGGCAGTGCGGCGCGCGGCAACTGAAACAGCGCCAGCAGCTCGTCATCCCAGTCGTTGAAGTGCAGACTGTAGAGCTGCGTGCGGGAGGCGTTAGCGTGATCGGTGATAAAGACTTCGCCCGCGCTGAGCTGCCAGGTGAGCCAGCTGTCGACCGTGCCGATGCAAAGTTCGCCGGCAGCCGCCCGCGCCGCGCCGTCGGGAATGGTGGCCAGCATCCCGGTCAGCTTGGCGGCCGGAAACATCGGATCAACGGCCAGCCCGGTCAGGCCGGTGATGCGAGGCGCTTTACCCGCCTGCCGAAGGTCGCGACAGAATGACTCGGAGCGTCGATCCTGCCAGCTCACCAGCGGTGTCAGCGGCTGACCATCACGCCGCTGCCAGATCATCACCGACTCACGCTGATTACTGATCGCCACCGCCGCGACAGGCGCACCTGCACACGACGCCAGACAATGGGCGATGGCCTGTTTTACCGCCTGCCAGATTGCCTCAGGATCCTGCTCAGCCAGACCGGGCTGCGGGTGTTGCAGGGTTAAACTCTGGCTACCGCGTGCCACCACACGGCCGTCGCGATCAACCGCAATCGCCTTGGCATTGGTGGTGCCTTCGTCAATCGCCAGAATCAGAGGTCCCACCATGTTTATGCTCCTGCGCAGATGCGCGCTGCACTGTTGACCACGCTGCGGGCATCAATGCCATGACGGGCGCGGGTGGAGGCGCGATCGCCTGCAATCGCATATTCCCCATCCGCAATGCCAAGCCGCAACAGCGGGATGCCACAACCGCCTTCCGCCAGCACCTCAGCCACAAGGCTGCCGACGCCGCCATTGACGTTGTGCTCTTCCACGGTAATCACCGCTGGATAGTGATTTAACAGGTTGCGCAGCTGTTGGGTATCACAGGGTCGAATCGATGGAACCGCGATCACACCGGCTGAAATGCCCTGTTCAGCCAGTTGCTCGGCGGCGTGAACCACCTCGTGAACCGTTGAGCCCATCGCCACCAGCGCGATGTCACTGCCTTCACGCAGCACATCGATCGCGCCTGGTCTGAACTGATAATTTTCATCGTGCAGCTGCGGCAGATCTTTGCCATCCAGACGGATATAGACCGGCCCGACATGCTCAAGGGCATAGTCGATGATCTGGCGGCACTCCAGTGGGCAGGAAGGCGCATAGATCTCGATGTTGCCGAATCCGCGCATCACCGCGATGTCATCAATGCTGTGATGGGTACTGGCTAACGGGCCATAACTGGCCCCGGCATTCAGCCCGAACAGTTTGACGTTGGTGTTGTTGTAGCAGACGTCGACTTTCACCTGCTCATTGGCACGTGACACCAGAAACGGCGCGGCGTTACAGGTCACCGCGACTTTGCCGCCCAGTGCCAGACCTGCCGCTGTTCCCACCAGCGTCTGCTCGGCGATACCCACATTAATCAGCCGGTCGGGAAATGCCTTAATAAAGGGGGCAATTTTGGCGGTTGAGGTTGAGTCGGCCACCACAGGAACCAGATCCACGCCGCGATTCACCGCGTCGATAAAGGCCGTCACCATGACGCTTGCTAAATGTTGTGCATTACTCATCTTTCAGTTCCTCCAGCGCCTGCGCGATCTCTTCGCCTTTCGGCACCCGGTGATGCCATTCCGCCTTGCTCTGGATAAAGGAGATGCCAAAGCCTTTTTCGGTATGCGCCACAATCACCTGCGGTTTGCCGTTCTTCGGCAGGTTTTCAATGGTGTCGACCACTGATGCCATCGCATTGCCGTTGCATTCGGTGACCTCCAGCCCAAAGGCGCGCCATTTTTCCGGCAGCGGATCGGTGTTCATGATGTCGCGGGTCGCACCCGCCAGTTGCAGCTTGTTCTTGTCATTGATGATGATCAGGTTATCAAGGCCGTAATGCGCCGCCACCAGTGCCGCTTCCCAGTTACTGCCTTCCGCCAGCTCACCATCGCCGGTCACCACAAAGATGCGGCGCGAACTGTTGTCTTTTTTCGCCGCGATAGCGATGCCGACCGCCACAGGCAGGCCATGGCCCAGCGCGCCGGTATTGAGCTCGACGCCCGGCGTTTTCTGCCGGACTGGATGGCCGGGCAGATGCGAGTCCGCGTGCTGATAGGTCGCCAGCCAGTCGGTCGGGAAGTAGCCCGCTTCCGCCAGCACGCAGTAGTAGCCGCCCACCGCGTGCCCTTTCGACTGGATGTAGATGTCACGCTGATTGTCATCTGTGCGATCCGGTGCGCAGTTCAGAATGCGAAAGTAGAGCGCAGTGAGGATCTCCACCTGCGACAGGTCAGCGCCGGTATGACCGCCTGCCGGGCTGCCTGCGTTAAGCTGGATGATGCGGCGGCGGATAGCCCGCGCCCGGCGCTCAAGGTCTTCGACCGGAAGATTGAAAGGATTCATACACTACCTCTGAATTTTAAATCGGTTATGAATATATATTCACGCCAGTTAAAAAATTTTGTGCTTAAAAAAGTGTGGCTGATAAAGGTATTGTCCTCTGTTCACCACACTGCCCGTCACTCCGGGCTGACTGCTGCCGCTTATGCTGAATCGCTTAGCGCTGCATCCTGCCCGGACGGCGATAAATCAGTCAGGATTTAGCCGGTTCCCCCTCCTCAATTAATGCTTTCTGCGCCACGACCGCCGCCTTCTGCTGCATCCGGCTCTGAGTCTGGTCGATGATGACCGCGATGATGATGACGATGCCTTTGATCACCATCTGCCAGAATTCGCTGACGCCCATCATGATCAGACCATCCGCCAGAAAGCCGATGACGAACGCACCGATCAGCGTCCCGACAATCGTGCCGCGTCCGCCCGCCAGTGAGGTGCCGCCCAGAACCACAGCCGCAATGGCGTTCATCTCAAACGCTGTGCCGTTTGCCGGATGGCTGGCGACCAGTTGTGATGAGACCACAATGCCGGCAATCGCTGCGCAGAATCCCGACAGGGTATAAACCAGAATCTTCACCTGTCGGGTTTTCACGCCTGAGAGTTCAGCGGCGCGCTCGTTGTCACCGATGGCATAAACCTGACGGCCAAACGGCAGGCGACGAGCGATATAGGCGATCACCAGCGCCAGCACCACCATCATCCAGATGGCATAAGGCAGTCCGAGAAAGGTGCCGGCCCCGATTCGATCGAAGCCGGTATTACCCAATAGCGGATTACCCTGCAAACCGGGAAAGGTTTCGCCACCGGAGGTCAGCATCGCCGAACCGCGCAGGATGTACATGGTGCCAAGGGTGCAGATGAAAGGTGCGACGTTGTAGCGGGTAATGATCCAGCCGTTGCCGGCGCCAATAAGCGCACCGATCAACAGCACGACCGGCACGATTACCCAGACGCTGGGGAAGATGGCGATGCCAAACATCGGCAGCACAATCCCTTTGGTGATCAGCCAGCCCGCGATCATGCCGCACAGCCCCAGCGTCGCCCCAATCGACAGGTCAATGCCGGCAGTGATAATGACAAAGGTGATACCCAGCGCCAGAAAGGCGTTGATGGCGATGTGTTTCACCATGATCACCAGACTGCCGGTGGCGAGAAAGTCCGGCACGGTGATGGCGAAGAAGCCGACAATCAGAATCAGCGCAATAAAAGTACGCAGCTTCAGAAGCAGCAGCAGAATGCTTTCGCGTGAACTAAACGCTTTCGCCGGAAGTGTGTTCAGCGCGACGCTGTTATTGCTTTTCATGCTCAGAACCCCTGCGCACTTGCTTTCACCAGCGCTGCCTCTTCCGCCTGGTCTCGCGGAAGGTCAGCCGTAAGTTTGCCGCCCGACATCACCAGGATGCGATCGGCTACCGCCATAATCTCTTTCAGGTCTGAAGTGGAGAACAGCACCGCAATACCCTGCTGCGACAGCGCCACCATCATGCGAAACACTTCCGCTTTAGCCCCGACGTCAATGCCGCGACTCGGCTCATCCAGCAGCAGCAGACGCGGATTCGTCAGCAGCGCGCGGCCAATCACCACTTTCTGCTGGTTGCCACCACTCAGTGCGCTGATAGCAACGTCCGGCGAGGAGATTTTGATCGCCAGATTACCGACCGTCTGAGTCACTGCCTGCTGCTCCGCCCAGTGCGCAATGGCAAAGCGGTGCGACAATCGCCGCCACAGGCTGGCGATGGTGAGATTACTGGCAACTGACGAGACCGGGAAAATCCCGGCGCGTTTGCGATCCTCCGGCACCAGACTCATCCCCATGCGGATGCGATCGGCAGTGGGCAGGCGCGTAGGCAGCGGTTTACTGTCGAGCCACAGCTTGCCCAGATAGTGACGCTGGCTGCCAAGCAGACACTCAAACAGCTCCGTGCGACCCGCCCCCATCAGGCCGTAGATCCCGACAATCTCCCCGGCCCGCACCTGAAAACTGACGTCATCAACCAGGGTATTGCCGTTGGGGCTGACGCAGGTGATGTGCTGCGCCTCAAGAACCGGCGCGCCAAACTCACGCTCGTCCGGCAGGAAGGTAGTAACCGGCTCACTGCCGAGCATCTCGCGAACGATCCACGGCACATCGATGGTGCTGACCGGCGCTTCTGCCTGAAAGCGTCCGTCGCGCAGAATCGTAATCACGTCGCCAATTGCCATCAGCTCTTCCAGCCGATGAGAAATATAAATGAGGGTAACGCCCTGCTGCGTCAGGTCGCGGATGACCCGGAAGAGGATCTCAACTTCGGTTTTACTCAGCGCCGAGGTGGGCTCGTCAAGAATCAGAATGTCCGCATCTTCCGCCAGCGCTTTAGCGATTTCCACCAGCTGCTGCTGACCCACTTTGAGATTGCCGACCCGCTCACCGGGCGAGATAGGCTGGTCAAGACGCGCCATCAGTGCGGCGGTGCGTCGTGCCTGCTCCGCCTCATTGATCGGCGCCAGGCCACGCTGGATCTCCCGGCCCAGAAACAGATTCTCCGCCACGGTAAGGTTTTCAAACAGATTCAGCTCCTGATGCACCATGCCGATGCCGTGCCGGGCGGCATCGCGGGTGCTGCTCAGCGTCAGCGGCTCACCATTCAGAAACAGCGACCCGGCCGTAGGCTGCTGCACGCCCGCCAGAATCTTCATCAGCGTCGATTTGCCCGCGCCGTTTTCACCGATAATCACATTCACTTTGCCACGCCAGACCCGGTAATCGACGCGATCCAGCGCCAGCATGCCGGGAAACAGCATGGAGATCTGTTCGGCCCGCAGAATAATGTCATCTTCCATCAGGGCGTCCCCCGCTTCAGCTCAATCGCCACCACCTCTTCAACGCTGTTCTGCCCGATGCTTACGGCCAGCAGCGCCTGCACTGGCTGGTTGACCCAACTGGCATCCAGTGGCGGCAACTGCTTCACTGCATGACGGTTGAGTGCCCGGGTGAGCTGGGCGTACTGCACCTGATTAGTAAATTCTTCGAAACGGAAACCGGCGGCATCCCGGATAGCGTTGCTGCGCAGTACCGGGCCAACGCTGATCGCCACCGGCTTACCGTTAATCATCAGCGTCAGCGTGCGTTCACGCGGGTTACTCTCATCAAAAGCGCTGGCCGTTCCGCTGGCCCGCACAAAGACGCTTTCGCGGCCGCCAGATTTCACCGTCTGACTTTTCGCTTCCATGTCGGCCCAGCTCAGCGCGTGGCTGTTCGCAGTGGTCATAACACGCGGCTGCCAGGTTTCCTCCGCAATCTGCTGCGGCGTCTGGGTGGTATAGCTGGGCTTCGCGTGCGGATCTTTCGGCATGATCGGGTTACCGTCCGCATCCAGATCCACCACGGTGCAGGCGCTGAGCAGCGCCATCCCGATCAATACCGCCAGTATCCGTTTCATGGTTATTTCGCCAGGTTGAAGTTTTTCAGCTTCGCGGCGTTGCTTTCATCAATCAGCACGCAATCCATCAGCTGCTTCTCCTGTTTCTGCGCTTTGCCGTTCTTCAGGTAGTAATCCGCCTGCGAGACCGCCATCTGCGCCTGATCCCAGCCCGGCTGCAGCACCGTCGCTTTGATATTGCCTTTGTTGAGGATGGAATCGCGGGTGTAGTCACTGCCGTCGAAGCCCACCACGATCACCGATGTTTTTCCCGCGGCTTTCAGCGCAGCTTCTGCGCCCAATGCCATGGTGTCGTTGCCGGAAATCACGCCCACGATGTTGGGGTGTTTTTGCAGCAGCGTTTCCATGCGGCTGAAGGCTTCGGTCTGACTCCAGTTGGCGCTCTGCTGCGCCACCATTTTCATGTCGGTATAATCATCCAGTACATCGTGATAACCCTGCGACCGCACGCCCGCATTGGTATCAGACTCCTTGCCGAGCAGTTCAATGTAGTCCCCTTTGCCGCCCAGCAATTTGGCAAATTTCTCTGCACCCAGCTGCGCACCCTGATAGTTATTGGAGACGATCTGCGCCACGGCGATGCCGGTTTTATTAATTTCACGGTCAATCAGGAAAACCGGGATGCCGGCATCTTTGGCTTTCTGCACCGGCCCGACGGTGGCGTCCGCACCGGCGTTGTCCAGAATGATCGCTTTGGCTTTTCGTGCAATTGCGGTCTCAATCAGCTGGTTTTGCTTATTAACATCATCGTCATGCGACGCCACCAGCGTGGCGTAACCCAGCTCTTTGGCTTTGGCCAGAGCGCCTTCCGCCTCGGCTTTAAAGAAAGGGTTGTCATGGGATGGGGTGATAATAGCCAGCAGGCCTTGCTCCGCCGCCAGCGCCGTTGCAGAAAAAGCGATCATCGAAGCCAGCAGGGTCAGTTTAATCAGAGGACGAGTCATTATTATTCTCCGCTTGAATATATATTCACATGCGATTTTATATGCATAATGACTATGCGCCTGCGCGGACACGCCGTCCAATGCGCGATCTTTAAAAAGCGAAAACGATCACAAATTAGCCTGCGTTGTGATTTTGATCATCCTGGTTAACAATACCGGGCAGATTCAGAGAGGGAAAACCGATGGCAAAACAGGATGAACAGCGACTGATGGTGAAGATTGCTACGCTTTACTATGTCGAAGGGATGAAGCAGTCCGACATTGCGCAGTCACTGACCTTATCGCAGTCGTTTGTCTCACGCATACTTAATCGCAGCGTGAAAGAAGGTGTGGTCAAGATCAGTGTGGTGCCACCGGCCAACGTCTATCCGGAGCTGGAAAAGGCCATTGAACAAACCTATAACCTGCCGCAGGCGATTGTGGTGGATGTGCCCGAGCAGGCGTCGTCGCTACAGATTAAACAGGCGATTGGATCGGCGGCTGCTCACTATCTGGAGACCCGGCTGCGTAATGATGAACTGATTGGCATTTCGTCATGGAGCGGCACTATCCGGGCGATGGTAGATGCGCTGCATCCGCTTAACAGCGCCTGTAAAGGGGTGATTCAGCTGCTGGGCGGCGTTGGGGCTAACGGCAACGTGCAGGCCACTATTCTGACGCAGAATCTGGCGGCGCTGCTGAACTGTCCCGCCTGGCTGTTGCCGTCGCAGTCAATTGAGCATTCGGTCACCGATCGTCAGCGACTATCAGCCAACGCAGAGGTCGCCGAAGTCCTGAGTAAATTTGATCAGGTAGACCTGGCGATTGTCGGTATTGGCGACCTGGAGCCGTCAGCACTGCTGCGCAACTCCGGCAACTACTACGATGGCAACATGCTGCAGACGCTGGCAGCGCGCGGCGCGGTAGGCGATATCTGCCTGCACTACTTTGATGCCTGTGGACAGCCGGTGCTGAAAGCCGAGGAAGATCCGGTGATTGGGATGGAACTGGCGCAGGTTAAACAGTGCCCGCAGGTCGTGGGGCTGGCAGGCGGACGGGAAAAAGCGCAGGCGATTCGGGGAGCGTTGCTGGGAGGTTACATTAAGGTGCTAATTATCGATTATCCCACGGCGCGGCTACTGCTCACGCCGCAGGAGTAATCACACGCCATCAGATTGTGCGGTAGGCCGTGGTCACTTTCCAGAGATAGCGCGGTGCCTGCGCCGCCGGATGCTTTTTCTGTACGTGCTGATAAAACTCATCCGGGGACATGGAATTAATCATCGCAATGGCCCGATCGCGATCGCTGGAAAACGTCCTCAGTAACGCCCCTGCACCGTTAGCATAAGAGACGATGGTGGCATAACGCAGTGTCAGCGGGTCACGAATGCCTGACAGTGCGGAATTCTGCAGAATACGGATATAGGCGGTGCCGATATCAATATTTTTGGCCGGATCGCGCAACTCAGCATTTGATGGCTGACCACGACGGCCCAGTGTGCGATAGACTTCGCGCCCGGCAGTTGACGCTTTAATCTGCATGAGACCCACCGCATTAGAACGGCTCACCACGCCCGGATTTCCTCCCGACTCGACACTGATAATGGCGCTGATCAACTTCTCATCAACGCCATAATGACTGGCGGCATCTTCGGTAAACATTGCCCAGGTCCCATTGACGCTGGATGGGGGTGCCTGAGTTAATGGCGTGTTGCGTTGCTTAACGACCTGATGCGGTGCCTCGCTGGCACAGCCGGTCAGGAGTAACGCCGGGAGTATAAGGTGTCGGATTTTCAGCAATTTTTCGT
Organism: Pantoea sp. Cr_R13; assembly: GCF_029222565.1. Lineage (NCBI taxonomy): Bacteria > Pseudomonadati > Pseudomonadota > Gammaproteobacteria > Enterobacterales > Erwiniaceae > Pantoea > Pantoea sp. Cr_R13. The sequence goes on along the minus strand of NZ_JARHXL010000003.1, from coordinate 518,513 downwards.
CTCGTAGCTGTTGTGGCGAATGCTATCATACCCAGGCAGCCTGAGAGCAAAATTACCGTTTATCCTAAATGCACTAAAATGCGGCGCGTACCGTGACTTCAGCGAGGCTTTTCGCCATCATCGCCGTTAGTCAGCCGCCAACAGCAGGAAAGTATGATGATTTCACGTTCAGTTCGTCTTATCTCCCCCTCCGGTTACTGTCACAACCAACCTGCGGCGCAGCAGGCTATTGCGCGCCTGCGTGCGGCGGGCCATCAGATAGAGAACGAACAGGTGATCACCCGCCGTTTTCAGCGCTTTGCGGGAACAGATGCGGAACGCCTGGCGGATATCAATCAGCTTGCCAGCCTGAGCACCCTGCCCGATATCGTGCTGGTAGTGCGTGGCGGTTATGGGGCCAGCCGGTTACTGGAATCCATCGACTACATCGGCCTGCAGCGCCGTTTGCTGAATCAGCCAGTAGCGCTGTGCGGCCACAGCGACTTCACCGTGATTCAGCTGGCGTTACTGGCGCAGGTCGGCCTGATTACCTTCAGCGCACCCATGCTGGCGGGTAATTTCGGCGCCGCGACCTTATCTGAATTTACCCTCCACCACTTCTGGCAGGCACTAACATCACCTACAGTAGAGGTGAAATGGCAGAGTGAAACGCCAGATCAGGGCGAATGGCAGGGTACGCTGTGGGGCGGAAATCTGGCGATGATCTGCTCACTGATTGGCACGCCGTGGATGCCGCAGATTGAGAACGGCATTCTGGTGATCGAAGATGTGAATGAACATCCGTTCCGCATTGAGCGCATGCTCATCCAGTTGCAGCAAAGCGGCATTCTGGCGCGCCAGCGGGCGATCGTCACGGGCAGCTTCACCAGCACGGCTCTGTCAGAGTATGACAATGGGTTTAATTTCGAGACCGTCTGGCAACACGTGCGTGACATCAGTGGTCTGCCAGTGATCAGTGGATTAGATTTTGGTCATGCCGCTGACACCGTCACACTGCCGCTGGGTACCCGCGCACGATTGGCGGTCAGTCAGGGCCACGCCCATTTACAGGCAACCGGGCACCCCGTTCTGCGGGAATAAAGTACGTTTCAGGAGATCGACATTGAAGCCGTTGTATGACGATTTGTGGATCTCAACCCCGGAATTTCCGGTGGAAGATGCCGTTAACGACCTGATGATGCATGGCTTTATGCTGCGTCACCCGCGCGGCAATCTGCTGATTGGCCGTGTAGAAAACCCGCTTGATCATGAAGTCATCGCCGATAGCGGCGGCGTGATCCGCCACTATCTGACCCACTGGCACGAATCTGCGCCCGGCGCGGCGGTGATTCAGCAGCGCTTTAGTAGCGCGCTTTACTGCCATAGCCGATCGCTGGGAGCGATAAGCCGTTTTGCTGAACCTGACGACACCTTTTCACAGCACGAGACGCACTTCGGGGATTTTCAATTACTGTCAACGCCAGGACACACACCAGGCAGTTGCAGTTATCTCTATACCTCGCCGCTGGGGCTGACCTATCTGTTTGTCGGCGACACTGTGACGCGTTCTCATGATCAGTGGATCACGGTGCTGGTGCCGGACAGTAATCCGGCTGAGCTGAGTCAAACGCTGGAGTTTTATCGATCGCTGCGTCCTGACGTGGTGCTGATGAGCACTACGCGTGGACATCTCTCCTGGAAAAAGGTCACGCTACAGAGCTGGCTGGCGGCGATTGATGAGGCTGAACAGAATCCGCTGGATTTGCGTCAGCAACCCTTGTTTTGATTACAGGGCTTTCGTCAGATAGTGGCGCTGGTGATGCCGTGGATAGTTATCCAGACTGATGCGCAGCGTATAGCCGAGCTTTTCATAAAACGGTCGCGCCTGAAAACTGGCGGTATCCACCTGCGCAAAACGACAGCCGCGATCCCGCGCCTCCTGCTCTGCCGCCTGCATCAGTTTGCTGCCCGCCCCCTGCCCGCGTAGCGCCTCACTCACCCACAGCATATCAATCCGCAGCCAGTTTCCGGCAGTTGACCCGGTCAGCCCGGCCAGCTTTCTGCCCTGGTCATCACGAATAAACACGCCGATCGACCTGATCTCATCAGTATTAATATATTTGCTGTTGAACGCAGTCAGACCCAGTCTGACTTCATCCAGGTCCTGCGCGGTGACGTTATCGGTAATCTCAGGTTGCATAGTGGCTCCAGGGCGGTTAACTGTCGGAACGCTGACGATCGTCATAGCGCTCCAGGCTCAGCGCATCCACATCGCGTTTTTCGGTGCGGCTGCAGGGCAGCAGTTTATCGCTGTCGCGATAGACAAAGAAACTGGCTTGAGTTCGCTGGTTTACAATCAGCTGATCGCCGTTGCGAAATCGGGTAATCGCCACCTTATCGCCCGCTTCCAGACGGGTACGCTGCTGACCGGCCGCAATCTGGAAATGATTTTCTGGCCACATGAGGGTGGTTAAACCATATTCAGCACGTGAAACGGTCATGGTCGCCCTGCCAGGGCAGTTAAGCTGAAATTCGGTTTCGCTCCAGGCGGGTGCAATGTGACAGGCCAGCAGGCCCAGGGCAATTAACGCTGCCTTCATGCTGTGTCTCCGCTGATTTTACTAAGAATTTTTAGCTTAACATATTAACGATCGCAGGAGGGTAGTGAGGGATTGACACTAAGACCATTAAAAAATGGAATCGGTGTGCGCAAAAAGCTGAAAGTTGAGAAAAGATAAAGTAATCCGGCCAGTCAGACAGGCAGCCATGCTGGCCGGATAAGGATTATTCAGCCGCCACCTCGGCGGCCACTAACATCAGCGCCAGCCCCGCATTCTCGCTATCGTAAGCCTGCATTGCTGCACGAATATCCGCTGAGCAGGCGATCACTTGTTGCTTCTTATCGGCTTCAAGCTGGTCAACTGCATGGCGAATAATCATTAGACTTGCTTCTTCTTCTTTCATCATTTATCCCTGGATTTGCCTAAGTGGTGCGCAAAGGAGCCAAGAATAACGTTTATTGATAAGCAAAGTCACCCCTTTACATTCCTGTTGCTTAACGATTAAACAAATCTCAAACAGAAAGCGTAGTGGAAACTGCTATGATTAAGTCATTAGTGGCGCCGCAGGAAAGACGCGGTGTCATAAAACGCCCAGGGATTGAAGCAGGTAGAAAATCATGATGCGACTAAGCATGTTTATCCTCATCACGATGATGACTGGATGTTCATCTGGCCCGAAAGGGGTGGACTGCCCTGGTGAGGTCTCGACAATTTATGGTCAGTCGATGGGGGAAACTCAGGGCGTGATTTTTGACCTGGTTAATAGCTTCACGGTGACCCGTGAGAATGTAAGCGTGAAGAGTGGTCCACTGCAGTCGCTGGATAGATTCAAATATGTTCCCTCCGCCGTTACGCCTGAAGGCTACTATGCGCAACGCTTGTCAGATAAGCAGTTCCGCCTGATTAATCCTTATCAGGACACCCAAATCACCTGGACCTGTCCATAGGGGATGAATCCTGCTGCCAGATCGTTTATTGTCAGGAAACGTCAAGCAGCAGGTCCCTCCGATGGAAAAGCGTCTGGATAACAACGGTTATATTGACTTCCCCTTCCCCGCCACCCGCAACGCAGATGGCTCAGTGAATCCGTGTGGTTTTGATCTGACGCTGGAAACCGGTCGGCTTGAGGAGATCGCAGTGCTGAACCGCTCAGTAAATCTTCGGCGGCTGGTCGAAGAGATCAATCTGCAGGAGGGGCTGTTTATGACGCTGGCTTGTGACTGGCAGCAGCAGGCTGACGCTATCTGCGGCTTTATCGATGTGGCCTTTCGACCCGATATTCCGCAACACGGGCACGAGGAGGCATTGCAGCTGGAGGCGAGCTTCTACCGTTATCTGGCCGGGCAGGAGAAGCAGCATCAGATGCCCGCAGAGAGCCTTGTCAATTATGCCCGTTCTGTACTCGACTGGAGCTGGTCACCGCTGCGCCAGCGTCAGCGCGATTACGAAAAAATCACTATTCAGTTCTATTGTCCTCAGGCGGATGACGCCGAATGGTGTTTTGATCATCTTCGTCATTTTCTGGTGAGCGTCTATCCGGCCTGCGTTGCCGCTCGTTCACTATGATCCCCTTTGCTTCCGGAGTCGCTATGCATTCTGCTGCGCTGTCTGCTTTTACACTCGTCTGCTCGCTGTTTTTTGCCGCAGCTGCCCAAGCCGATCGTTGCCAGCAAATTCGCGCCGGCCTGGATATCGGTTCTGGCACCACGAAAGTTGCGGTTGCGCGCGTCAACGTCTGCCAGCTAAGCATTGAAAAAGTGCTGTATCAGGATCAGCGCGCCGTGGCCTGGAACGATGCATTAGCGCATTCAGCAGATAACCAGCTCAATCCGGCGATAACACAGGAAGGCGTAGCCGCACTGCAGCAGCTTGTTGTGCACGCAAAGCGCTTTCATCCACAGCGAATCAGCGGCGTCGCCACGGCGGTGTTCCGCAACGCCAGTAACGGTCAGCCAGTCATTGAACAGTTGCAGCGTCAGACCGGTGCGGAAATCAACATCATCTCGCAGGAGCAGGAAGCGAAACTCGGTTTCCTTTCCGCTAAAGCCGCGCTTAACGATCCGGCAATCCGCGATGAGCAGTTACTGGTCTGGGATATTGGCGGCGGGTCGATGCAGATGACCGCCTGGCGACAGCAGTCCGGCAAGCCGGTAGCCGATATCTATCAGGGTAAGCTGGCCTCGGTCACGTTAAAGAACTTTATTCTGTCGGTACTGAAGAATAGCCCGCAGGCCAGCTCCCCTAACCCGATTGGCTCCTGGCGGCCGTCGGTGCTGCGCTTTGTGCAGTTTTACGCGACGAATGAGGTCAGCCCGCAGATTAAACAGGATGTGGCGGGTCGGCGCGTGATTGGCATTGGAGGCGTACACGGTTTTTCGATCCGCAATCAGTTACCGGGAAAACCCCATCGCTATACGCTGACGGAATTACAGCAGCTTTCGCAGCAACAGGTCTGGAAAGGCGACAGTGAACTGTCGGGTGACTACCGCGCCACCGACGTCAGCAATCTGTTACTGGTGGAAGGGTTTATGCAGGCGCTGAAAATAGATCAGGTCACCCTTGTTGAGGCCAGCCTGATTCAGGGCGTGCTGCTGCAGTAGCGCGGTGCTCCCCCGCTATACGTCGGGTTTGACCAGCCGGATGGCATGATCCAGTCTCCGCTGTTCATCCCGTTCACTGTGGGCGCGCTGCTGGCGCGTACGTTTTAGCAGGTCACAGATTTCGCCACGGCGGGTGTCATGACCGCGCTCCATCAGCACAATCACCGCATCGCCAATCACCCGGCAGACTTCGTCATAGTCATCATCATTCTGTGCATCACGTTTCATCGCTTCTCCTCCGGCTGTGGCTGCCTGTGCCGCCTTTTCAAAGGCCAGACAGGAAATGGCTGGCCCGCAAACACCACGCCATTAACAGCCAGAAATGATTTCTTAGCCCTAAATCTCCCGCTGGAAGAGCAGAATTCACTATCTTTGCTACGCTTTGAGGGTCTCACTCATAACCAAGGAGCAATAAATGTCAGGAAAAATCGAAGATAAAGTAAAAGAAGCCGCTGGCGCAGTTCAGGAACAATGGGGTGCAGCAACCGGTTCATCTGAGCATCAGGCTAAAGGCGCAGCACGCCGTTACACCAACCAGGCAAGCTATGCTGCCCGCGACGCTGCTGAAACCATCCGCGATCAGGTTCAGTCTAATCCTGTGGCGGGTCTGGCTGTTGCTGCAGGCGTTGGCGTATTTATCGGCTTCCTGCTGGGCCGCAAGTAAACCCGCTGAACGTCAACAGAACGGAAGCCACGCGCTTCCGTTTTTTTGGTCCGACGCGTCTCGCCAGCTGAGATATATCTGAAAGATAAGCCTTTTCAGGTCAGCGTGCCGGGGACTCAGCGTTGAGTTACGTTCTCTTTCTGACAACATCAAGGTTACCTTATGAAAACACTTTCTGCTCTGCTGCTGGTTGCAGCGACGTTTACCTCTCTGGCGGGCTGCTCACAGAGGAGCGACGCGATTAAAGCCGATGGACGTCCTCATGCGCCAAGCGGTCAGTCTTCACCGGGCGGTACGCTGGGCGCCGGACCCGTGGGGCAGCCTCAGTCATAATTCCCAGCCCCGGCACCTATGTCGGGGTTCATTCATGGCGCTGTACTCTCCCTCAATCACATAAAATATCTTCGCTAATGATTAATCTGCTAGTAGTCCCTCCTGAAATTAACCCCCCCCTAATTCATTAATAAAACTTCCCATAAAGTTTCAATTTGATTACAAATAATTAAAGTGCATTTTTATTTAAGTAAAAAAATCGGCCAAAGTTCAAACGAAAATTCAACGACTCAGAAAAACACCCCGTATTAATGAACTTTATCTGTAGCGTCAATCTCTAACACTCCATAATATTTTCATTTTAATAACATTATTAAGTTCAAGAGAATTCTGACGTGAAGAAAAAAAAGATTTATCTGATAGACCGACTTTTAACGCTTTATTCTCGATTTTCCACCAGAAATAAACCTCAGGACCTTAAGGCGCTGACGCCCGATACGGTGGTGATCTATTCCACGACAGCGCTGGGGGATTTCCTGATGAACACGCCGGCTATCGGTAGCCTGAAAAAGCACTATCCTGAGAGCAAATTTGTTCTGGTCTCAAGCAAGAAAAATAAAGACCTTGTCAGCCGTTATGATTGGTTTGACAGGATCTATATATGGGATAACAAAATTGCGAATTTCCTGCCGCTGTTTTTCAAACTGCGTCGCCACAAGCCTGACCTCTCAGTCATATTACACGCCCATTTCCCCTACGATATTATGAGTTCGGTACTGACGGGCAGTAAGGTCATTGTGCGCGACCATTATGGCAGCGAGTCGCCTGTGTTAAATAAATATCTCGATCACTATTCAGGCTATTTTGACGACCATACCATCAAGCGTAAGCTGAAACTGATTGAAGCTCTGGGTGCAGAGACAGAGCAGACAAGGATGCATCTGCCCGAGACGAATAGCAGCCTGCCCCCTAAAGCTAACCATCGCCGTATCGGTTTTCAGTTGGGCGCATCGAAAGATATTCGCCGCTGGCCGCTGGCCTCTTTCCAGCAGCTGGCAATGACCCTGCTGGAACGCTGGCCTGACACTGAGATTATCATTACAGGTACCGCCGCTGAACAGCCGCTGGAGCGGGAATTTATCGAAAGCCTGCCGCTGGACTACCGTAAGAATGTTACACCCATGGCAGGGAAAACTAATCTCAGCGGGTTGATTAACCTGATTCGCACACTGGACCTGCTGGTCACCGGTGATACCGGTCCACTGCACATCGCCGTAGCAGCGCAGACGCCAACGGTTAGCCTGTTCTCAACCGCTAATCCTCGCTATACCGGCCCATGCCAGGACAGCGATCGCCACATTATCATTCATCGCCCGGATAAAACGGCGTCACAGCATCCGATGGCAAATATCAGGGTCGAAGAGGTCGGGCAGGCCGTGGCTAAGCTGGTGGGTTAATGAACGATTTTTCTCAAGCCATTATTGCGCTGATTGAGTATCACAATCAGCCAACCACGCTGGGCTGGTTCCGGAAAGTGGATCGGAGAGATTTTCATCTGCAGCAATTACCGCTGAATGAGGTAGAGTTTGCCCTTCTGATGAGCGATTTCTTTAGCACTTTTGGCGTCAGCGCAGAGCATTACAATGAAGCGCGCTATTTTCCGGCCTCTGCCCCGCGGCGCCTCCTGCCTGACCGGTGGTTCAGCGCAGGCACATATTGTCCATTAACCGTTGCCATGCTGTGTGAAGCGGCCAGACAGGGACACTGGCCTGAAGATGATTAGGGAATAATGGTCTGAACGAAGGCGTCATAAACTTCGCGACTGCTCAGCGCGTTGACCTCACGTGACGCCGGTTGCAGGACCTGACAGGTAACCTGCCACGGATGCCAGCACGCCGGATCGCTGTCGCCAAACAACGCCACCACCGGTAATCCCAGCGCGGCACCCATGTGCATTGCCCCACCATCACTGCTCACCAGCCCCTGACACAACGACATAGCTGCAATCAGCTGCGGCAGGCTGGTGGTTGACACCGCCTTGATCGGCAGGTGCGGGCAGAGCGCCATAATTTCATGCGCTTTTTCGTCATCACCTGGATGACGCGGATTATCGCGGCTGCCGGGTGACCACAGCAGCATAATCTGACAGGCATGCCGCGTTGCAATCTTTTCAGCCAGTTCGGCAAATCGGGTGGCTTCCCACTGCTGGCTCGGCTTACGGGCGCTGATCTGTAAGGCATAGACCGGCACAGTGGAATCAATCGCACAGGTATCACGCAGGCTGGCGGCAATTGCCGTATCCGGCAACAGCGTCAGTTTGCCCGGCGCTATGGCGCTGAGACTGAAGGGCCGCCCCAGACTGAACAGGGTTTCGCTGATATGACACGGAGACTTGCCCGGCGGGGGTAACAGATCGGTAATTAGCGGATGCGACTGTTCACCTAAAGCAATGACTCTGGTGGGCCGCACCGTTTTAACCCACTTCATACCATGCTGATCCCAGCGGCTTTTAGCCAGAATCACGGCGTCATAACGTTGCTTTTTCAGGGTCAGCATCAGCTTCAGTCGCTGTAGCACACAAGCCAGTCGGCTCTGCCCTGCCTCACGGTGATGCAACTTGGTGTAATAGAAGAGCTGCCGGATATCAGGATTATGCTGCAACACGGGCGCAGCGTAATTGTTGGTCAGCACATCGACCTGATGCTGGCCAGATTGCGCCAGCGCACTAATGAGCGGCGTGGTCAGTAACGTGTCGCCAATATTATCCCGACAAATAATTAAAACCCGCATATCTGACATCCTCTGCGCACAGGCTACGCCGTACTGGCTGAATTAAAGTAAGACTTGCCCATTCAACGTTCTGAACGCGTTAACGTAACGGCACAAGTCAGCAAATTAGTCAGCGCAGATTGAGGTTGGTTCAATAGTCACGATATTCTGGAAAGACGTTGGCCATTTTAAAATCCCGTTCTCTGACTGATTCATTAGCCGGACTGTTGATTGAAAAAGTAAATAACACTTCAAAACTCAATGCCGACAAACACGCAATGAATTTTTTCAGACATGACTTCATGACTATGAATTAATTACCCACTTATAACGCCGGCAAAACCTGAGCAGAAAAAAGGCGAAAGATATTCAGCCTCATTAACTATTTAACGTTCTGAAAACTTTTTTCTGAGTACGCTATTTCAGTAATCATTATTCAGATGATGCTGGAGGGAAGATTGACGATCGCGGTGTTTCTTTTACCGTGTAATCAGGCAGAGGAACGTATAGAAATATTACCGTGATACGCAGCGATAAATGATTCATCCACACACTTACCTGAAAAGACACCTGCAGCATGCGGTGCGAAAGCAATAAATGTCGTTGGGTTTTCTGCGTCTTTAAAGCGTGCGTCTGCTGAATCTGTTATGACTAAAAATGATGCGGAAGAAAGCGCGAGGGGTGAAAGCAGAAACAAAAAAACCAGCACAGCGTTGAACGCTATGCTGGCTCAGGCATACATTACATATTTTCGATGATCGCGTCACCAAACTCTGAACATTTCAGCAGTTTAGCGCCATCCATCAGGCGTTCGAAATCGTAAGTCACGGTTTTGTTAGCGATAGCGCCTTCAACACCTTTAACAATCAGGTCAGCCGCTTCGAACCACTCCATGTGACGCAGCATCATTTCCGCTGACAGAATGACTGAACCTGGGTTCACTTTATCCTGACCAGCATACTTAGGTGCTGTACCGTGGGTTGCTTCGAACAGTGCACATTCGTCACCGATGTTCGCGCCTGGGGCGATACCGATACCGCCAACCTGCGCCGCCAGGGCGTCAGAGATGTAGTCACCGTTCAGGTTCATACAGGCGATAACGTCATATTCTGCCGGACGCAGCAGGATCTGTTGCAGGAACGCATCAGCAATCACATCTTTAACGATGATCTCTTTGCCGGTGTTCGGGTTCTTAAACTTCATCCACGGGCCGCCGTCGATCAGTTCGCCGCCGAACTCTTCTTTCACTAACTGGTATCCCCAGTCTTTGAAAGAGCCTTCGGTGAACTTCATGATGTTGCCTTTGTGAACCAGGGTCAGTGAATCACGATCGTTGGTGATGGTGTATTCTACTGCCGCGCGTACCAGACGTTTGGTACCCGCTTCTGAACACGGCTTAACGCCGATACCGCACTGTTCAGGGAAGCGAATTTTCTTCACGCCCATCTCTTCGCGCAGGAACTTGATCACTTTGTCCGCTTCGGCAGAGCCCGCTTTCCACTCGATACCTGCATAGATATCTTCGGAGTTTTCACGGAAGATCACCATGTCGGTCTCTTCAGGGCGTTTAACCGGGCTTGGCGTGCCTTTGTAGTAACGTACAGGACGCAGGCAGACGTAGAGGTCAAGCTCCTGACGCAGTGCCACGTTCAGTGAACGAATACCGCCGCCGACCGGGGTGGTCAGTGGGCCTTTGATGGCCACGCGATATTCTTTGATTAAGTCGAGCGTTTCCTGTGGCAGCCAGACGTCCTGGCCGTAGAGTTCAACTGACTTCTCACCGGTGTAAATCTCCATCCAGGAGATTTTACGCTCGCCGTTGTAGGCTTTCTTCACCGCCGCGTCGACGACTTTCAGCATGACCGGGGAAACATCAACACCGATACCGTCACCCTCAATGTAAGGAATGACTGGATTGTTTGGCACGGTAAGCTTGCCCTGATTCAGGGTGATTTTCTGACCTTCCGCCGGAACAACTACTTTGCTTTCCATTAACCTCTCCTGGGCGTTTGTTAATGATTTGTAAGATGCGCGTCAATACTACTTGAATATTTCGGCCACGCCAATCACCGCAATTTCACGTTATAATGCGCCGATTGTCTCTGACTGCAAAGCCCATGCGAAAAACAACTCAACGAATTCACCAGGATAAACGATTCAGCCGCCCGACGCGTGATGCGCGACGCCCCCCTGCTCGCCCTGCGATGCCGCGCCGTGTGATTTTGTTTAACAAACCGTTCGACGTGCTGCCACAATTCACCGATGAAGCAGGTCGCCGCACCCTGAAAGATTTTGTCAGCGTCGCAGAAGTCTATGCCGCAGGCCGCCTCGATCGCGACAGTGAAGGTTTGATGGTGCTGACCAACGACGGCGCGCTGCAGGCCGCGCTGACGCAGCCCGGTAAACGGACCGGCAAGGTCTATTATGTGCAGGTAGAAGGCGAGCCACAGGAGGCGGATCTGCAGCCGCTGCGGGATGGGGTTAATCTTAAAGATGGCATGACCCTGCCCGCTGGCATAGAGAAAGTGCCTGAGCCTCAGTGGCTTTGGCCTCGTCAGCCGCCGATCCGCGAACGTAAAAATATCCCGACGCAGTGGCTGAAAGTCACACTGTATGAAGGCCGTAATCGTCAGGTACGCCGGATGACAGCCCATATTGGTTTCCCCACCTTACGGTTAATTCGCTACGCGATGGGACAGTATTCACTCGACGATCTGGCTCCCGGTGCATGGCGCGAACTCAGCAATATTGCGCCTTGAGCTTCTATCTTTTATAACCTCAGGTTAACAATTGCGGAGAAGAGATGTTTAAACCTCATGTTACTGTCGCCTGTCTGGTTCAGGCTGAAGGTGAACTGCTGGTGGTAGAAGAGACGATTAACGGTCGTGCCACCTGGAACCAGCCAGCCGGACATCTCGAAGCGGATGAAACGCTGCTGGAAGCTGCCGAACGTGAACTCTATGAAGAGACCGGCATCGCCGCTTCGATGCACTATTTCATCGGAATAAACCAGTGGATCGCGCCCGACAGTACGCCTTTTGTGCGTTTTTTATTTGGCGTCGATCTGGCGGAGAAAGCACCAACCCAGCCGCAGGACAGCGACATCGATTGTTGCTGGTGGCTGCCGCCAGCGCAGATTCTCACTGCCTCCAACCTGCGTTCACCGCTGGTTGCGGAAAGCGTACGGCTGTGGCAACAGGGCACGCGCTACCCGCTACATCTGGTCAGCCCGTTCCAGTGGCCGTTTCACGAGGGTGCGCGCCTGCCTTCTGCATGATAGAATGCGCCGCCTGTTTTTTTATCGTAATGCGAGCGTGTCATGTCTGACAACAGCCAGAAAAAAGTGATCGTCGGTATGTCCGGCGGCGTCGATTCTTCCGTTTCCGCCTGGTTACTGCAGCAGCAGGGTTACCAGGTTGAAGGCCTGTTCATGAAGAACTGGGAGGAGGACGATGGCGAGGAGTATTGTACCGCCGCGGACGATCTGGCGGATGCGCAAGCGGTCTGCGACAAGCTGGGTATGAAGCTGCACAAAGTTAACTTTGCGGCTGAATACTGGGATAACGTCTTTGAGCATTTCCTCGAAGAGTACAAAGCGGGCCGCACGCCTAACCCCGATATTCTCTGCAACAAAGAGATCAAATTCAAAGCGTTCCTGGAGTTCGCCGCAGAGGACCTGGGCGCAGATTTCATCGCCACAGGTCACTACGTGCGCCGCCATGACGTGGACGGCCAGAGCCAGCTGTTACGCGGTCTGGATGGCAACAAAGATCAGAGCTATTTCCTCTATACGCTGAGCCACCAGCAGATCGCCCAGAGTCTGTTCCCGGTCGGCGAGCTGGAAAAACCGGAAGTGCGCCGCATTGCCGAACAGCTGGACCTGATCACCGCGAAGAAGAAAGATTCGACCGGCATCTGCTTTATCGGCGAACGCAAATTCCGCGACTTCCTGGCGCGCTATCTCCCCGCTCAGCCTGGCGAGATTGAAACCACGGAAGGCCAGATTGTCGGTGAACATCAGGGGCTGATGTACCATACTCTGGGACAGCGTAAAGGCCTGGGGATTGGCGGCCTCAAAGAGAGCAAAGATGATCCCTGGTATGTCGTCGACAAAGATGTGGCCCGTAACCGCCTGATTGTCGCCCAGGGCGGCGATCATCCGCGTCTGATGTCCGTGGGCCTGATTGCCCAGCAGTTGCACTGGGTTGATCGCCAGCCGATTACCGCCCCGCTTCGCTGCACCGTGAAAACCCGCTATCGTCAGACCGATATTCCCTGTGAGATTATTCCACACGGCGACGATCGCATTGAAGTGCGTTTCGATGAACCCGTCGCTGCGGTCACGCCGGGTCAGTCTGCGGTGTTTTACCTTGGTGACGCTTGCCTCGGTGGCGGTATTATCGAACAACGCCTGCCGTTAGTGGCAGAGTAAGCGGGAACAGCCCGCGTTGATGACGCGTAAACAGGAGTAACCGTGGCGAAAAATTATCAGGAAATTACGCTGGCGCTGGCGGGCATCTGTCAGTCCGCCCATCTGGTGCAGCAGCTGGCTCAGCAGGGTCACTGCCAGCCAGAGGCACTGACCGTGTCGCTGCGCAGCGTGCTGGACCTTAATCCTGGCTCCACGCTGGCGGTGTTTGGTAACAATGAAGCCAACCTGCGCCTCGGGCTCGAAACTCTGATGGCGGTGCTGAACAGCAGCAGTCGCCAGGGCGCAGGCGCAGAACTGACGCGTTATACCCTGAGCATGATGGTGCTGGAGCGCAAGCTTAGCGCCAGTAAATCCGCCATGGCCACACTGGCACAGCGCATTACACAACTGGATCGCCAGCTGGCGCATTATGAACTTGAGTCCGACACCATACTGAGCGCGATGGCGGCCATCTATGTAGATGTGATCAGCCCGCTTGGCCCACGTATTCAGGTTACCGGTTCGCCTGCGGTGCTGCAGAATACGCAGGTGCAGAGTAAAGTGCGCGCCACGCTGTTAGCCGGTATCCGTGCGGCTGTCTTGTGGCAGCAGGTCGGTGGTGGCCGACTGCAACTGATGTTCTCGCGTCAGCGTTTGCTGCGTGAAGCAAAAACCCTCTTATCCCGGCTGCCACTGACTTACTAAGTCGGTGCGGCAAAACACGCTAAATGATTCAGGAGTTGCACTGATGGAATTATCCTCTCTGACCGCCGTTTCACCTGTCGATGGTCGTTACGGCGATAAAGTCAGCCCGCTGCGTGCGATTTTCAGCGAATACGGTTTGCTGAAATTCCGCGTTGAGGTTGAAGTTCGCTGGTTACAAAAACTGGCCGGGACCGCAGAGATCAAGGAAGTTCCTGCATTTGATGCCGACGCAAACGCTTTCCTTAATGCGATCGTCGCCGGTTTTTCTGAAGACGATGCGGCACGCATTAAAGCCATCGAGCGCACCACCAACCACGATGTGAAAGCGGTAGAGTATTTCCTGAAAGAGAAAGTCGCCGATCTGCCTGCCCTGCACGCCGTTTCTGAATTTATCCACTTCGCCTGCACTTCAGAAGATATTAACAATCTGTCGCACGCGCTGATGCTGGAAACCGCCCGTCGTGACGTCATCCTGCCTTACTGGGAGCAGCTGATTAGCGCCGTGAAAGGCCTTGCCAGCGAATACCGTGATATCCCGCTGCTCTCCCGCACCCACGGCCAGCCGGCAACGCCATCGACCATGGGCAAAGAGATGGCTAACGTCGCTTACCGTCTGGAGCGTCAGTTACGTCAGCTGAAGCAGATCGAGGTGCTGGGTAAAATCAACGGCGCGGTCGGTAACTACAATGCCCACATTGCCGCCTATCCGGAAGTGGACTGGCATGAACTGAGCGAGAACTTTGTCACCTCGCTGGGGATCACCTGGAACCCCTACACCACGCAGATTGAGCCGCACGACTATATCGCTGAGATGTTCGACTGTATCGCCCGCTTTAACACCATCCTGATCGATTTCGATCGCGATATCTGGGGCTATGTGGCACTGAACCATTTCAAACAGAAAACCATTGCGGGCGAGATCGGCTCATCCACCATGCCGCACAAGGTGAACCCGATCGACTTCGAAAACTCGGAAGGCAATCTGGGTCTGGCGAATGCCGTCATGCAGCATCTGGCCAGCAAGCTGCCGGTTTCACGCTGGCAGCGTGATCTGACCGATTCCACCGTGCTGCGTAACCTCGGCGTGGGCGTCGGTTATGCGCTGATCGCTTATCAGGCCACGCTGAAAGGCATCTCTAAGCTGGAAGTGAACCGTGACCGCCTGCTGGATGAGCTGGACCACAACTGGGAAGTGCTGGCAGAACCGATTCAGACAGTGATGCGCCGTTACGGTATTGAAAAGCCTTATGAGAAGCTGAAAGAGCTGACGCGTGGTAAACGCGTGGATGCCGCCGGTATGCAGGCGTTTATCGACAGTCTGGCGTTGCCAGAAGAAGAAAAAGTCCGTCTGAAGCAGATGACGCCAGCAAACTATATTGGCCGCGCTATCCAGATGGTTGACGATCTGAAATAATACCCGCCGCAGACCGGCCCCGTCCGGTCTGCGTTAACATCTTGTTTAATACATTTCGCGTATACTTTCTGCAGGTTGACTCAAACAGAGTGTAAGGAATTTCTATGCGTGTTCTGGTTGTTGAAGACAATGCCCTGCTGCGCCATCATCTCGCCGTCCAGTTACGTGACATGGGCCATCAGGTCGATGCCGCCGAAGACGCCAAAGAAGCCGACTATTTTCTTCGCGAACATCTGCCCGATATCGCACTGGTCGATCTCGGCCTGCCGGATGAAGATGGCATGTCGCTGATTCGCCGCTGGCGCAGTGATGCCGTGCGTCAGCCGATTCTGGTGCTAACCGCCCGCGAAGGCTGGCAGGCGAAAGTGGAAGCGCTGGAAGCCGGAGCGGATGACTACGTCACCAAGCCGTTTCACATTGAAGAGGTCGCGGCACGTCTGCAGGCGCTGATGCGCCGTAACAGTGGGCATGCGTCGCAGATCATCGATATGGCACCGTTTCAGGTGGATCTCTCGCGCCGTGAACTCACGGTCAATGAAGAGCCGGTGAAGCTTACCGCCTTTGAATACACCATTGTCGAGACGCTGATCCGTAACGCGGGCAAAGTGGTCAGTAAAGACTCGCTGATGCTGCAGCTTTATCCTGACGCTGAACTGCGTGAAAGCCACACCATCGATGTTCTGATGGGGCGTCTGCGCAAAAAAATTCTGGCGTTGCACCCAACCGACGTCATCGCCACTGTCCGTGGCCAGGGTTACCGCTTTGATCTCTGACCATGTCCTGGTTTAACCGTTATCGCCCTATCTCGCTGCGCGCCCGCTTTCTGCTGGCGTCTGCAGCAATAGTTCTCTTCCTCTCGCTCTCTTACGGCATGGTCGCCGTGATTGGCTATGTGGTGAGTTTCGATAAAAACACCTACCGCGTCATGCGCGGCGAGAGCAATCTGTTCTTTACGCTGGCGCAATGGCATGACAACACGCTCACCATCGCCCAGCCGGAACGGATGACACTCAATTTCCCGACACTGGTGTTCATTTACGATGAGCACGGTAAGCTGCTGTGGCAGCAACGCGATGTGCCTGAGATCCGCAAAAAAATCCGTCGTGAATGGCTGCTGAAGCCCGACTTTTACGAGATTGATACCAGCAACCGCACCAGCATGGTGGCGATGGGCAATAACGTAAATGCTAAGCAGCGGCTCAACGACTGGGACACGGACAGCAACGACACCTTTACCCACTCAGTTGCTGTTAACCGTTACGATGCCACCACCAATCTCCCTGCGCTCACCATCGTGGTCGTCGATTCGATCCCGCAGGAGCTGCAGCATTCTGATGTGGTCTGGTCATGGTTCAGCTATGTGCTGGCGGCCAACCTGATACTGATTATTCCGCTGTTGTGGCTGGCGGCGCACTGGAGTCTGCGGCCGATTGGCGCGCTGACACAGCAGGTGCGTGAACTGGAGACCAGTCAGCGCGAGAACCTGGCAGATAATCCACCGCAGGAGCTGCGCAGTCTGGTGCGCAACCTCAATCTGTTACTGACGAATGAGCGGCAGCGTTATACCCGCTATCGCACCACGCTTTCGGATCTGACCCACAGCCTGAAAACCCCGCTGGCCGTCTTACAGAGCACCCTGCGGTCGCTGCGAAACGGCAAAGAGCTGACAATAGAGCAGGCTGAGCCGGTCATGCTGGAGCAGATCAGCCGTATCTCGCAGCAGGTCGGATATTATCTGCATCGCGCCAGTATGCAGGCCGACCACAACCCCTTGCAGCGCGACATCCATTCCGTGTCCGGTTTGCTCGACAGCCTCTGTTCGGCGCTGAATAAAGTCTATCAGCGCAAGGGTGTGGCGATTTCGCTGGATATATCCCCGGAGCTGACCTTTGTGGGCGACCAGAATGATTTTATGGAAGTGCTGGGCAACGTGCTGGATAACGCCTGCAAGTACTGCCTGGAGTTTATCGAAGTCAGCGCTTATCAGAGCGAAAATGCACTGCATCTCTATATCGACGATGATGGTCCGGGCATTCCTGAAAGCAAGCGTGATTTAGTCTTCGTCCGGGGTCAGCGCGCCGATACCCTGCGTCCCGGTCAGGGGCTGGGTCTGGCGGTGGTGCGCGACATTCTGGAGCAGTATGAAGGCAACGTGATTGCCTCCAGCAGCGCACTTGGCGGAACACGCATGGAAGTAGTCTTTCAGCGCCAGGAAGTCGAACATCGCCGCGAGTAGAAAACCCTCAGGGCTGTTATACTTGCTGGCATTTACAGCCCTAAGCGGAACCCTTTTATGGACTATCAGCTCGATATTAACTGGCCCGATTTTATTCAGCGCTACTGGCAGAAACGCCCGGTAGTGCTGAAGCGTGGTTTTAAAAACTTTGTCGATCCTCTTTCACCGGATGAACTTGCTGGTCTGGCGATGGAAAACGAGGTGGACAGCCGCCTCGTCAGTCATCAGGATGGCAAATGGCAGGTCAGCCACGGCCCGTTCGAGAGCTACGATCATCTGGGAGAGAACAACTGGTCGCTGCTGGTCCAGGCGGTCAATCACTGGCATGAGCCTTCTGCCGCGCTGATGCGCCCTTTCCGTTTCCTGCCTGACTGGCGCGTCGATGACCTGATGGTATCTTTTGCCGTGCCTGGCGGCGGTGTCGGCCCGCATTTCGATCAGTATGATGTATTTATCATTCAGGGTACCGGTCGCCGTCGCTGGCGCGTTGGTGAGAAAGTGCCGATGAAGCAGCACTGCCCGCACCCGGATCTGCTGCAGGTTGAACCGTTCGATGCCATCATTGATGAAGAAATGGAGCCGGGCGATATTCTCTACATCCCGCCAGGATTCCCGCACGAAGGTTACTCACTGGAAAACGCCCTGAACTACTCCGTGGGTTTCCGTGCTCCAAGCGGCCGGGAGTTAATTAGCGGCTTTGCTGATTACGCGCTGGCCAATGAGCTGGGCAGCCTGCGCTTTAGCGATCCGGATGTGCCTTCTCGCGACTGTCCATCACAGATCCTGCCGCAGGAGATTGAAGGCGTTCGTCAGCTGATGCTGGATGTGGTCAATCAGCCAGAGCATTTTGAGCAGTGGTTTGGCGAATTTATTTCGCAGTCGCGTCACGAACTCGACGTCGCGCCGCCGGAACCGCCTTATCAGCCTGACGAAATTTATGATGCGCTGCAACAGGGTGATACCCTGAGTCGGTTAGGTGGCCTGCGTGTTCTGACCCTTGGCGACGCGGTTTATATCAACGGCGAGCGGGTTGAGTGTTCACGTCCCGATGTGATGGCAGTGCTGGCGAATCACTATCGCATAACACTCGACGATCTGGGTGATGCGCTGGATGATCCCGCCGTACTGGCGCAGATCGCCGGTCTGGTGAATGCCGGTTACTGGTTCTTTGGCGACGACGAATAATCAACACAGCGCTATCGGGCGCTGCTGCTGAATCAGGCTCTCTGACCCTTGTGGCAGAGAGCCTTTTTATTTAACTCTTCTTCTGCGCTGCCAGCTCTGACAGACGCACAATCACTTCCACCGACTTCGCCATGATATTCAGCGAGGCGAATTCATGCTTGCCGTGATAGTTATAGCCGCCGGTAAAAATATTCGGGCAAGGCAACCCTTTCCACGACAGTGACGAGCCATCTGTACCACCGCGAATCGGTTTCACCACCTGTTCAATGTCACAGTCACGCATCGCCTGTAAAGCCAGGTCGATAATGTGCGGGAACGGCTCGACCTTTTCACGCATGTTGCGATAGCTGTTAGTGATCTCAACCGTGACGGAGCAGTCCGGGTGCAACGTTTTGTTAATCTCCGCTGCAATCTGCAGCAGCGTCTGTTTACGCTGTTCAAAACTCTCTGTTTCGAAGTCACGAATGATATAGAGCATCTCAGCGTGTTCTACACTGCCTTTGATCTGATGCAGATGATAGAAGCCCTCATAGCCGTCGGTATATTGCGGTTTTTCACTGGCCGGAACGGCAGCATGGAACTGATTTGCCAGCTCCAGCGCATTGACCATCACGCCTTTTGCGGAGCCCGGGTGCACGTTATTACCGACAATTTTGACGGTGGCGGAGGCGGCATTGAAGTTCTCATACTCGAACTCGCCCAGATCGCTGCCATCAATGGTGTAGGCCCAGTCAGCCGCGAACGCGTCCACATCAAAATGTGAGGTGCCACGACCAATCTCTTCATCGGGCGTAAAGGCGACGCGGATCGCACCGTGCGGCGTGTCGCTGTTTGCCAGGTGCGCCATCGCCGTCATGATCTCGGCGATACCCGCTTTGTCGTCCGCTCCCAGCAGGGTTTTGCCATCGGTGGTAATGAGCGTGTGTCCAATCAGCTTGTGTAACACCGGGAACATCACCGGCGAGAGAATCTCGTTGCCATTACCCAGGGCAATGTCTCCGCCGCGATAATTTTCGATAATCTGAGGGTTCACATGTTTTGCCGTAAAGTCAGGCGATGTATCCATGTGCGAGATAAAACCGATGACCGGCGTCGGCCAGTCGACATTGGCGGGCAATGTGCCCATGACGCAGCAGTGATCGCTTAGGGTGACATCGACAAAACCCAGCGCCAGCAGCTCTTCCTGAAGCTGACGCGCCAGCGTCCACTGCCCTTCACTGCTGGGGACCTGACGAGCCTGCGGCTTAGCCTGCGTCTCAACTGCCACATAACTTAAAAAGCGCTCAAGTAACTGTTCCATAGCCCATCCTTTAAAAGTGCCGTCCGATATTATTCACAGACCCGGCGGTTATAACGTTGCGTAAAATCATCTGGAGACAGGTTAGCGCTGTCGATAACCTTTGGGAAAGCAATAAGCCCGAAATAAACGCCTTATTACAAGATTGTTGCAGCAAACCTCGCAATGTTAATAACAAAGAGGCGGTTTGACCCGGCGAGAAAATCACCGCAGCGTGCAGACTCAACACAACGGTTACAGGGTCAGAGGAGAAAAGCGTCCCGTGGCTGGGACAAAAATCCGGGCGCGTTTTGAATAACGTAAGCGTCGGCCTGTTTACGGGCGCACCTCAGGGATGAGGTGCGTCATCGTGCGGGCCAGGCAGTTATGGATGACGGTTTTGCGGCTTTCCGATCTGACCGTGTTCCCGGTGCAGGCTGGATCTCACCGCTAATCGGGCCAGATTTTGCCTGTAACCTCGGGTGCGGTTATAGCCGCCCCGCTTACTTATAAAGCCCGCGCAGCAGCTTATGCACAAACTCCGGCACCACTTCGCTCGCCAGACCATAGTGCCGCTCAGCAAATTCATTGCCGACCTGGCTCGGTTCCAGATTCAGCTCAACGGTATGCGCGCCCTGGATTTTGGCTTCATGGACAAAGCCTGCAGCCGGATAAACGTGGCCTGAGGTGCCGATAGCAATAAAGTAGTCCGCCTGTTCCAGCGCCTGATAAATCTGCTCCATGCCCAGCGGCATTTCGCCAAACCACACCACATGCGGCCGCAGTGCAGAGGGGAACTGGCAACAGGTGCAGCGATCGTCCGGCGTGATATCACCGGTCCACTCAATCACCTGACCGCTGGTGACACAGCGCACTTTTAACAGCTCACCGTGCATGTGCAGCACCCGACTGTTTCCGGCTCGCTCATGCAGATTGTCGATGTTTTGCGTGACCAGCAGGAAATTATCGCCTAATACCTGCTCCAGTTCTGCCAGCGCCAGATGAGCGGCATTGGGCTGAATCTCCGCCTCCTGTAACTGCTGGCGGCGCGCATTATAGAAGCGCTGCACCAGCGCGGGATCGCGCCTGAAGCCTTCAGGCGTTGCAACATCTTCCACGTGGTGCTCTTCCCACAGGCCGTCAGCCGCGCGGAAGGTCCGGATGCCGGACTCCGCTGAAATGCCTGCGCCGGTCAGCACCACAACATGCGGCTGAGGATGGGCGGCAAGTTCGGCCTGACGATCGCGCTCAAAAATGCGCTGGCGAAAGCGCTGATGCACTTTTCTCCGGGTTTTCTTCAGGCGGGCAAGTCGTATGCGGCGACGTGGTGTACGCATAAAATCTCCTGGCGTAGCGGCTGCGGTGAGCCGCTCTAAACAGATTCCGGGTCAACATCACCCGATAGTAACGGTTGCTGAGGGCACAACCCAACAGCAAAGGTCTTAAACAGATGCGGCGCGAAAACCTCTCGCGCCGCATTTTTTCACTGACCGCTTAATACCCGAGCCGGGTCAATGCGGCTGGCACGTCTGGCGGGATACCAGCTCGCCAGCAGGCTCAGCAGAATCGCCGTAATCAGTACTGAGAACACATCAATCCAGTGCAGTTCCGACGGCAGGAAATCAATGAAGTAAATATCCCCCGCCAGCAGATGATGGCCGGTAATCGACTCCAGTCCGCGCACCAGCGAGGTCAGGTTCAGCGCCACCAGCACGCCCACGACCACGCCGCTGACGCTGCCCAGCAGACCCGCCAGCAAACCGTACCAGATAAAGATGGCGCGGATTAGCCGATCTTTAGCGCCGAGTGTGCGCAGCACTGCAATATCACTGCTTTTGTCTTTTACCGCCATTACCAGCGTGGAAACGATGTTAAAACAGGCAACGCCAATCACCAGCACCATCGCCAGATACATGATCGCGCGGATCATCTGAATGTCGCGATACATATAGCCGTAAGTGCCAATCCAGCTCTTGATGTAGACGTAAGAGCGGGTCGCCTCACCCGCATCGCGCACCAGTTTGACCGCCTGGAAGGGGTCGGTCATCTTCAGGGCGATGCCCGACACGCTGTCACCCATCTCCAGATAGTGCTGCGCATCGGCCAGCGGCACCAGCGCCAGACTGTGATCGAGCATGCCGCTCAATTGCAGGATACCGCTGACCTGAAGCCGGATACGTTTTGGCTGCAGCAGTTTGTTATCACCATCGTTATTGGGGATCATAATGGTGATCCAGTCGCCCTGCTTCACATTCAGCGATTTCGCGATACCGCCGCCCAGAATGATTTGCTGCTTACCGGCGGCAAAAGTGGACCAGGCGTTATTGGCGACAAACTGTGGCAGTGCGCTAAGACGCGGCTCTTGTGCGGGATCAACGCCTTTAACCTGCAGCGCTTCCAGCCGGGCACCGCTCTCAATCAGGCCAGTGAAGTTCACATAGGGCGCTGCCGCTGCAATGCCGGGCACCTTTTCAATCGGGGCAATCATCGACTGCCAGTGCTGAAACGGCTGATTGACCGCCTCGATCTCACCGTGCGGCACCACCGCCAGAATGCGATTGTTCAGCTCACGCTCAAAACCGTTCATGGCGCTCAGACCGATAATCAGCACCGCCACGCCCAGCGCAATCCCGATAGTAGAGATCACCGAAATCAGCGAGACCATGCCGCCACGACGGCGGCCGCGGCTAAAGCGCAGGCCCAGCAACAGGGATAACGACGAGCCCATTACAGCGCTCCTGCCATAGTAAGCTGCTCGCTTAACTGACCGTCACGCATCTCCATCTGTCGCGTCATGCGTTTTGCCAGCATCAGATCGTGCGTGACCACCAGAAACGCGGTGCCCTGACGCACGTTCAGTTCGCCCAGCAGTTCAAAAATAGCGTCAGCGTTGCGGGCATCCAGGTTGCCGGTTGGCTCATCCGCCATCACCAGACGAGGACGGTTGACCAGCGCACGGGCAATCGCCACGCGCTGGCGTTCGCCACCTGACAGTTCAGAAGGCCGGTGCGCGGCGCGATGGTCCAGACCGACTGCCGCCAGCATCTCACGGGCGCGATCCTGCGCTTCCGCTTTCGCAGTTTTGCCAATAAGTAGCGGCATCGCCACGTTCTCCAGCGCGCTGAAGTCCGGCAACAGATGGTGAAACTGATAGATAAAACCCAGCTCGCGGTTTCGCAACTCTGCTTTGGCCGATGAGGACATCGCATTCAGTGACTGACCATCAAACACTACGTCGCCCGAGGTCGGCGCATCCAGACCGCCCAGCAGATGCAGCAGCGTACTTTTACCGGAGCCGGAGCTGCCGACAATGGCTGTCAGTTCACCGGGCTGGAGGCTGAAAGCCACATTGCGCAGCACATCGGTCTGCACGCTGCCTTCCTGATAGCGTTTGCACAGGTCGCGGCACTGCAACAAAGGAGTGTTACTCATAACGTAAAGCCTCAGCAGGTTGAACGGCGGCAGCGCGCCACGAAGGATAGAGCGTAGACAACAGCGCCACAATCATCGCGCTGAGGGCGATAGTGACCACCTGCCACACATTAATATCAACCGGCAACGCGGCACCATCAAGGAACAGGCCAATTACCGGCATTAAGTTGTTGAGCTGGCTGGCAAGCAGGACGCCGAGCAGCGTGCCGAGCAGCGTGCCGATAATCCCGGCGCTGGCACCCTGAACCATAAACACCGCCACGATTTGCCGGCGTGTCAGGCCCTGGGTCTGGAGGATCGCCACTTCGCCCTGCTTCTCCATGATCAGCAGGCCTAATGACGTGATGATGTTAAAGGCTGCGACGGCGATAATCAGGCTCAGCAGCAGACCCATCATATTTTTTTCCATGCGCACTGCCTGGAAAAGATCGCCTTTGCGCTCACGCCAGTCTTTCCAGATAAGGCCCGCAGGCAATGTCTGTTGACTCAGACTGTCGACTGACAGCGGTTTATCCAGCCACAGTCGCCAGCCAGTAATATTCCCGGCCGGATAACGCATGACGCGCGACGCATCCTGCAGATTGACCAGAATCTGATACCCGTCGACTTCGCTATTGGCAGCATAAGTGCCCGCTACCGTAAACAGACGCTGACTCGGCACCCGCCCCATTGGCGTGAACTGGCTGACCGACGGCACCATCAAACGCAGTTGATCGCCACGTTTTACGCCAAGTTGTGATGCCAGCTGTTCGCCGAGAATGACATTGTACTGTCCGGGCTGCAGCACGCTCTGCTGGGTATTCACCAGGAACGGCGTCAGCGGATCTTTTTCATCCGGATTAATGCCCAGCATTACGCCAACAGAGACGCTGCGCGGGCTTTGCAGCACCACATTGGCGGTGGTCAGCGGCGCGATGCGGTTAACGCCCTGCAGATTCAGCGAGGCGGCGGGTTGCTGTTGGGGATTGAGACTGCCTTTGTCGCTGGTGATCAGCGCCTGCGGCATCAGCCCAAGAATATTGCCTTCGAGTTCACGCTCAAAACCGTTCATCACCGATAACACGGTGACCATCGCCAGCACGCCAAGCGTAATGCCAATCGTTGAGAGCCA
The DNA here is from genome assembly GCF_029222565.1 of Pantoea sp. Cr_R13. NCBI lineage: Bacteria > Pseudomonadati > Pseudomonadota > Gammaproteobacteria > Enterobacterales > Erwiniaceae > Pantoea > Pantoea sp. Cr_R13. The sequence continues at coordinate 493,897 of NZ_JARHXL010000003.1, read as the reverse complement.
GGAGACAAAGCGACCGAAGCGATCCGATGCTCGTCCGCGCATGTAACGCAGACCGATAAATAGCGCGACAGGTTGATACATGGAATCCAGTAAGCCGTTGCCTGAAAATAGGTAGTGGGATGATAAAGGAGCGGCTGGCTTTATGAAACCTCTAACCCTCTGAGTCGGCAGCAAAGTTGCATCCGGATGCGTCATCTCTTGCGTCAAAGCCGCGGAATAGCCGATAAAGCCGCCGCTTATTGGCTGATTATTCAGCGCAGGTGGGGTGTAGACTATAATCAGTAACAGGATAAGGGGTGAATTTATCGCACAGCGGTAGAGGTAGCGACCATGTTGAAATTTCCCAAAGGCAGTATCGTCAAACATAAATCCGGGGAGATCAGAGGCGAAATTATCAATGTCTTTGAGCAGGGAAACGCACCCGCCGGCTACTACGTAAAGTGGGACGACGGCAACCTCAGCTACCATCCTGAGCAGGAGTTATCCTGGGCAAATATCGACCGCCCACGCATGCATTACACACAGCAATCCATAAAATAAAATGCCCGCTTAACCCCGTCGCTGCATAGCGACGGCGGTTTTTTACGATGCCTCGCCAGACTCCGTCTATTCTCTCTCTATCCGCTGCATTACCGCTGACGCCGGGTAATGGCTGACCGATCCCTGGATTCAGCGCGGCGCGGCAGGAAAATTGTGCCGCAAAGGTGATCCCCCTGACATAATATGGAATGATTACGTCCTGGAAAAATGGAGCAACCCCGAGATCCCATGCCCGAACAGACTCGTTATACCCTGCCCGTTAAATCCGGCGACCACCGTCAGCTTGGCCAGATTATAGGCGCAGCGCACGCGGTGGAGTGTGCCAGCATTACCGAACACCATGCGGGTCCGGTATTGATGATTACCCCCGATACCCAAACCGCCCTGCGTCTGCTGGATGAGATCCGTCAGTTTACCGATCTGCCGGTGACGCACCTCGCTGACTGGGAGACACTCCCCTACGACAGCTTCTCGCCGCATCAGGATATTATCTCTGCGCGCCTGTCGACCCTCTACCAGCTGCCGGTGATGCAGCGCGGTATGCTGATCATGCCGGTCAATACCCTGATGCAGCGCGTCTGCCCGCACAGTTTCCTGCACGGCCATGCGCTGGTGATGAAGCAGGGACAAAAACTGTCACGCGACCGGCTGCGCGACCAGCTTGAGCAGGCCGGTTATCGCCATGTCGATCAGGTGATGGAGCACGGTGAATACGCCACGCGCGGCGCCCTGCTCGACCTGTTCCCGATGGGCAGCGATCAGCCTTATCGCATCGACTTTTTCGATGATGAGATCGACAGCCTGCGCCTGTTCGACGTCGACAGTCAGCGCACGCTGGAAGCCGTCCCGGAAATTAACCTGCTGCCGGCCCATGAGTTTCCCAGCGACAAAGCGGCTATTGAGCTGTTTCGCAGCCGCTGGCGCGAAATTTTTGATGTGCGCCGCGAGTCGGAGCATGTCTATCAGCAGGTAAGTAAAGGCACGCTGCCTGCGGGCATCGAATACTGGCAGCCGCTCTTTTTTGAACAGCCATTACCGAGTCTGTTCAGCTATCTGCCAGATAACACCCTGATTGTGAACTGTGGCGATCTGGAAGGCAGCGCCCGCCGCTTCTGGCAGGATGCTGAGGCGCGTTATGAGAACCGCCGCGTTGACCCGATGCGTCCACTGCTGGAGCCGGTTACCCTGTGGCTGCGTCCAGATGCCCTGATGGGTGAGTTGAAAGCCTGGCCACGCATTCAGATGACCAATGAAGTGCTGCCCGACAAAGCGGCGAATACCAATCTCGGTTACACCCCGCTGCCCGAACTTGCCGTTCAGGCGCAGGCGAAAGCGCCGCTCGACCATCTGCGTCAGTTTATTGAAACCTTCAGCGGTGCAGTCGTCTTCTCGGTTGAAAGCGAAGGCCGCCGCGAGACCCTGCAGGAACTGCTGGCCCGGATTAAACTGCGCCCTCAGCCGGTACATCGTTTCGATGAAACCGTCGACGATCGTTTCAGTCTGATGATTGGCGCCAGCGAGCGCGGTTTCATTGATACCCAGGGTAACCGGGCACTGATTTGCGAAAGCGATCTGCTGGGCGAACGCGTCAGTCGTCGCCGTCAGGATACCCGTCGCACTATCAATCCGGACATTCTTATCCGTAACCTGGCGGAGCTGAGTCCCGGCCAGCCGGTGGTGCATCTGGAGCACGGTGTGGGGCGCTATATCGGCCTGACGACGCTGGAAGCGGGTGGTATTCAGGCAGAATACCTGATGCTCTCTTACGCCAATGACGCCAAACTCTATGTACCGGTTTCGTCGCTGCACCTGATCAGTCGCTACGCGGGTGGCGCGGACGATAACGCCCCACTGCATAAACTGGGCAGTGATGCCTGGTCACGCGCCCGGCAGAAAGCGGCTGAGAAAGTGCGTGATGTGGCGGCTGAACTGCTGGATATCTATGCCCAGCGCGCCGCCAAATCTGGCTTTGCCTTTAAGCATAATCGTGAACAGTATCAGCTGTTCTGCGAAAGCTTCCCCTTTGAAACCACACCGGACCAGGCACAGGCAATCAACGCGGTGCTGAGTGATATGTGTCAGCCGCTGGCGATGGACCGTCTGGTGTGTGGCGACGTCGGCTTTGGTAAAACCGAAGTGGCGATGCGCGCGGCGTTTCTGGCGATTGAAAACCATAAACAGGTGGCCGTGCTGGTGCCGACCACCCTGCTGGCACAGCAGCACTACGATAACTTCCGCGATCGCTTCGCTAACTGGCCGGTCCGCATTGAGATGCTGTCCCGTTTCCGTACCGCCAAAGAGCAGGCGCAGGTATTGGAACAGGCCAGCGACGGCAAGATCGACATTTTAATCGGCACCCATAAGCTGCTGATGAGCGACCTCAAATGGCACGATCTCGGCCTGCTGATTGTTGATGAAGAGCACCGCTTCGGGGTGCGTCACAAAGAGCGCATCAAGGCGATGCGTGCCGATGTGGACATTCTGACCCTGACCGCCACGCCGATCCCGCGTACCCTGAATATGGCCATGAGCGGCATGCGCGATCTCTCGATTATCGCCACACCGCCAGCCCGCCGCTTAGCGGTGAAAACCTTTGTGCGTGAATTTGACGATCTGGTGATCCGCGAAGCGATCCTGCGTGAAGTTCTGCGTGGCGGACAGGTCTACTATCTTTACAACGACGTTGAAAATATTGAGAAAGCGGCGCAGCGTCTCAGCGAACTGGTGCCGGAAGCGCGTGTGGCCATTGGTCATGGTCAGATGCGTGAGCGCGATCTGGAACGGGTGATGAACGATTTCCATCATCAGCGTTTTAACGTGCTGGTCTGTACCACCATTATCGAAACCGGTATCGACATTCCGACTGCCAATACCATCATCATTGAGCGGGCCGATCACTTTGGTCTGGCACAGCTGCATCAGTTACGTGGTCGCGTTGGCCGTTCACATCATCAGGCTTATGCCTGGCTGTTAACGCCGCATCCAAAATCGATGACCGCCGATGCACATAAGCGACTGGAAGCGATCGCCTCTCTGGAAGATCTGGGAGCCGGTTTTGCGCTGGCTACGCACGACCTGGAGATTCGCGGTGCTGGCGAGCTACTGGGTGATGAGCAGAGCGGACAGATGGAGACGCTGGGCTTCACACTCTATATGGAACTGCTGGAGAATGCGGTCGACGCGCTAAAAGCGGGTCGCGAGCCGTCACTGGAAGATCTCACCAGTAATCAGACAGAGGTGGAGCTACGAATGCCCGCCCTGCTGCCAGAGACGTTTATCCCGGATGTCAGCACCCGTCTTTCGCTTTATAAGCGCATCGCCAGCGCAGAGGTTGAAGAGGAATTACAGGAGCTGAAAGTGGAGATGATCGACCGTTTTGGCCTGCTGCCCGATCCAGCCCGAAATCTGCTGGACGTGGCGATTATCCGTCTGAAGGCCCGTGCTGTCGGTCTGCGTAAGATCGAAGCCAGCGACAAAGGCGGTTATTTCGATTTTTCGCCGAAGAACAATGTAGATCCGGCATGGCTGATCGGCCTGTTGCAGAAAGAGCCACAGCAGTGGAAGCTGGATGGCCCAACACGCCTGCGGTTTACCCGCGAGCTGTCGGAAAGAAAGATTCGCATGGAGTGGGTGCAGGGCTTTGTTTCACAACTGGCTGAGCATCAGACGTAACACTTCTGCCCGCGCACTACTGAGCTAATAGGTAAAGCGCGGGAAATGGCGATAAAAAAAGGCGCATCATACGATGCGCCTTTTTCATTTTTTCACTATTACGTCGTGCTGTGTGGCCGCGAGTGCAGCAAAGCTTTGCCCAATTACGCCTGGTCGCCGTTGAGAACCAGCTGACCATTGCGATCCAGAGGAATACGCGTGCCGGGGTCATTTTCCATGCGGATTTTACCCTGCTGATCGCCTATTTTATAGGTCACGTCATATCCCAGTTTTTTCTCTTGTTTATCATAAACTGTTTTGCAGCGCTGTTCGGTTGTGGTGTAGGTATCCCGATCCTGCAGTCCACCCTGGACCTGATTACCGGCATAACCGCCCGCTACCGCACCCGCTACTGTCGCCACGTCCCTGCCGCGACCGCCGCCAAACTGGTGACCCAGCACCCCACCTGCCACTGCACCTAATACAGAGCCAGCAAGACGGTTTTCATCCTGTACGGCCCGACGGTGGGTCAGTGTGACGTTCCGGCACTCCTGACGTGGCTGTTTGATGCTCTCTTTGATTGGTGTTGCAGAGAGTACCTGAGCGTATTGAGGACCGCGATCAAACACATTCATGCCTGCTACGGCTGCAACACCCAGCGCTGCTGCCACACCAATACCGATACCCGCTAACATTGATTTATTCACAGGAAGTTCCTCCTGAAAAGTGTTACCGCGCAATCCTGCTGTTAAAGCATCCTCGTTAACTGAGGTATAACCGGCGTGCGCGACGCGCCGTGTTTGTTGAGATGAAGTTTTACAGATGGACCGAAAATGCAACATCAGATAAATGGAGGAAATTGGTCACTTTGCTATCAGGGCCAGTTTTTAGGAGAGTTCTGATGAGACGTAAGCCAGGAGTAATCGACGCCAGAATTTACTTTAATCCCTTCAAATTCAATATATTAAGAGATAACCAATATTGGCGCTGCGTCCTGATCATATTGACACGTGAACCCTGTCAGATTCGATATAGTGAGTCGATTCGCAGCAACTATAAGCGGCTGTAAACCAGTCAGACAGGTGATATCCCATTCATGTTGACGCCTCAGGACAAAGGCGGCATAGCTGACTGAACGGGGCTCCAGCGCGACGGATGAACCGTTGCACGGCTGTCCGCCATCCGCGATTACCTGCTGGCCCGACGCAAAAAAAAGCCCCCTCAGAATCGAGGAGGCTTAGCCTTGACCAGACTGATTACACTTGCTTAGTGCAGCTTAAGCCGGGGACGGATCACCCGGTTAATGCTGCCCACCAGCATCATCAGGCCGGTTTTAAAGTAGCCGTGCAGCGCGACCTGGTGCATACGGTAGAGTGAGATATAGACAAAGCGTGCAATACGCCCTTCCACCATCATCGAGCCGCGCATCAGGTTACCCATCAGGCTGCCGACCGTACTGAAGCGGGAAAGCGACACCAGCGAGCCATGGTCTTTATAGACATAAGCTTTCAGCGGTTTACCGTGACGCTGCGCCAGGATGTTTTCCATCGCGCGTGAGGCCATCTGGTGCGCCGACTGGGCGCGTGGCGGAACAAAACCGCCGCCCGGCAAAGCGCAGGAGGCACAGTCGCCAATGGCGTAGATGTCATCGTCCAGCGTGGTCTGCAAGGTCTCTTTCACCACCAGCTGGTTGATACGGTTGGTTTCCAGTCCGCCAATCTCTTTCAGGAAGTCAGGCGCTTTGATCCCTGCTGCCCAGACCATCAGGTCGGCTTCGATAAACTCGCCGCCTTTGGTATTCAGGCCATTACGCTCAGCGCTGGTGACCATGGTCTGCGTCAGAACGCGCACGCCCAGTTTGGTCAGCTCCTGGTGCGCAGCAGCAGAGATGCGCGGTGGGAGTGCAGGCAGAATACGTTCGCCCGCCTCCACCAGCGTCACGTTCAGCGCTTCGCGTCCGAGGCCTTTGAAGCCGTAGCTGTGCAGCTGTTTCACCGCGTTGTGCAGCTCCGCTGACAGCTCAACGCCTGTTGCGCCGCCGCCCACGATAGCGATATTCACTTTCTCGACCTTGCCTTCGCTGGCAGAGAATTTCAGGAACAGGTTGAGCATTTCGTTGTGGAAACGACGCGCCTGATGTGGATTATCCAGGAAGATGCAGTGATCTTTGACACCCGGCGTTCCGAAATCATTGGAGGTGCTGCCCAGCGCCATGACCAGCTGGTCGTAGGCCACTTCACGCTGTGGCACCAGCACTTCGCCCTGTGCGTTCAGCACTTCGGCCAGGCGGATCACTTTGCGGCTGCGATCGATATCAGTGAGCGAACCCAACTGGAACTCAAAACCGTGGTTGCGGGCATGGGCCAGATAGCTCAGTGCGTCAATGCCTTCATCCATCGAACCCGTGGCCACTTCGTGCAGCAGCGGCTTCCACAAATGGCTATGGTTACGATCAACCAGGATAATCTCGGCTTTCTTTTTACGACCCAGTTTATGGCCCAGCTGCGTCGCCATTTCCAGGCCGCCCGCTCCCCCGCCGACAATAACAATTCTCTTAACAGACGTAGTCAACAAAGACCCCCTCAAATTGTGAACCAAAAGTTAACCAAAGGTTAAATTAAACCTTAAGAAACATAGGGTTGGCGAAGTTAAAATCGCAATCTGCGGGCAGAATAGCATGGAGGGAAGAGGAGAACATAAGAATATTGATATACATCAAAGCGGAGAAATAAAACTCAGATAATTACGTAACGAAAACAGGCACCTTGCGGTGCCTGACAGGTTTAACCTGATGTTTTAAAAGATTTTATCCGTTGAAGGTGTGGGGATATGTTTTTGAATTTGTGCCCTTCTGTCTCATCCCAGACGATGTCATAAAACGGATGCAGCTGGTCGGCGATGCGCTGGCTGTCCAGCGCCTCATCATGACGGGAGAGGAAGGTCAGACAGCGGTCACGATTGCGCTCGCGAAAATCGCTGACGCATTTGGTGGCGATGTCCTGATACTCCTCGGGACGGTCGATCTTCCCTTCCATATTCTCCTGCGGAAAAAGGTTGGGATTGAAGATCGCCTGGCGGATGCCGCACAAAAACCCGATGCGCTCTGACCAGAAGCCGCCCAGCCCGACACCGCAAATCAGAGGGCGGTCATCGTCGGACAGCGTCAGCATCTTATCGGTCTCTTTCAGCAGAAACTGCATATCATGTTTAGGATGGCGGGTGCTGTAACTGATCAACCTGACGTCAGGATCGATAAATTGCAGTTGCAGCACCTTTTCGTGATTGCCCGGACTGTTGGAATCAAAACCGTGCAGATAGATGATCATGATAATCCTCAGGGTTGAGATAGCGCCCGGGCAGTCACTGCTTACCACGACGCCTTGTGAGCCAGCCAGCGTTCCTGAAGCGCACTCAGTTGCTGGGCATTGGTTTTCCAGCGATGCGTAGCCTGCAGCTCACCGCGGGTAAACCTGCCCTGATGATACAGCTGCGTCACGCGCTCTGACCCGACCGGGATCAGGTTATCCAGCACACTGATGGCTCCCTGGCGCTGATTGCAGACCAGAATCATGTCACAACCGGCAGAAAGGGACTGCTGCGCCCGCTCAGAATAGCTTCCCATCACGGCGGCGCCCTCCATCGACAGATCGTCGGAGAAAATCACACCATTAAAGCCCAGTTGCTCGCGCAACACGGTTTTCAGCCAGTATGGCGAGCCGCTGGCGGGCAGCGGATCAACGTCGGTGTAGATGACGTGAGCAGGCATGATGGCATCAAGGGCCTGCTCGGTGATCAGCTTGCTGAAGATCGCCATGTCATGCTCACGCAGCGTTTTTTCGTCGCGCGGATCCCGTGGCGTCTCTTTATGCGAATCGGCGCTGACCGCACCATGCCCTGGGAAATGTTTACCTGTGGTCTTCATGCCTGCCTCGTGCATCCCCGCAATAAAGCGGCGGGCAACAGCAAGGGCAATGGCCGGATCGGCGTGGAAAGAACGATCACCAATCGCGGCGCTGATATGACCAATGTCGAGCACCGGCGCAAAGCTGATATCGATATCCATCGCGATCATCTCGGCCGCCATCTGCCAGCCCGCCTGCTGCGCCATCTCACCTGCTGTGTCTGCATCGTGAAGCGCGGCGAAGGATTGCATCGCGGGCAGTTGGGTAAAGCCGTCACGGAAACGCTGAACGCGACCGCCCTCCTGGTCCACCGCAACCACCAGCCGGGAGTGAGAGGCCGCGCGGATCTGCCGCACCAGCTCTGCCAGCTGAGCCGGATCGTGATAATTTCGGGCAAATAAAATTAAGCCGCCGACCAGCGGATGTTTCAGGATGTCGCGCTCTTCGCCATCCAGTTCATAGCCCTCAACGTCAAGCATCAAAGGGCCGGGTAAATGTGTTCTCATAACCTGAATCCTGTGGCGTTAAGCAGCTGCATAACGCGATTAAATCTGTTCCCAGCTCTGTCGGGCCAGCTGGTGTAATGTTTCGTTTTCACTCTGACTGGCACGCAGCTGATACCAGCTCGCCATCAGCAAACGCAGCCAGGGTTGCCAGCGTCTGACCTGCTGCACTAGCGCGGGAAGCGGCAGCTGCATCGCCGCTGCATACTCTGCCAGCCATTCGGCATCGTACTGCGGATCGCTGGCACAGACGGCCGCCAGTTCCAGCGCCACGTCGCCATCGGCGGCATATTCCCAGTCAATCAGACGCAGGCCTTCGGGACCTTGTATGACATTGCCGGCATGCAGATCCATGTGCAGCGGTGCCAGCCTCAGCGGCCGGGGCTCACCCTGCCGCGTCAGGCGCCTGAGCGCTCGCAGCCAGCGGTGATGCCGCTGAGGTGTAAGCTGCCAGTAATCCCACAGTAGCGATAACACCGACAGTTGATAGCCGGTCAGCGGCTGCTGGTGCAGTTGCTGCATAAGTGCCACGATCTGCGGACGTTGCTCGCCGAAGCGTTGTGCATCCAGCGCCTCGCCCGCGCACCAGGTCAGGATAATTCCCTGACGATGTGACGCTACGGGCTGCGGCGCCAGCCCCGAGGTTCTTAACTTTCGTAACAGTCGGAATTCTCGCTGCCGGTCCACAAAGGGAATAGCCGGTTGCGGTGTCGCCCGAACGATAAAGGTGCCGCACGGGCTGACAATCTTCTGGCTGTGTCCGGTCAGACCGGCCAGCGGCATAATCAATGCTTTGTCTGGTTCGCCCGTGACCTGTTCAATGATCCGCTGGAATGCCGGATTAATTCTGAGCAATGCCGTTGCCGGACCAGATGATCTCGCCAGTCTGAACCAGCATCAGCTGCATCTGCAGGGTCGGTGCTTTAACATCGCCACGTGCGTTACTGTAGAGCACATATTGTGCGTTGAGGTTGCGCGCCAGGCCAATGGCTTTACTGCGCGAGTTCAGGCTGTCATCCGGCGATAATCCCAGCGTCTGCTTGGCCTGAGCCAGTTGATCTGCAGAGACCAGGGTGAATTTGCCGTTATTATTCAGCGCATTCTGGATTGCTGCCGTGGCTTTGTCGCTTTGCAGCGAGCCATTGGTGCTGTTTTTGATCCGATCGACCAGCAGCACGCTGCCCGGCTCGGCGCTGGCGGCCTGTAACATCTGCGCCACCAGCGGCTGAACGGTGGCATCCCAGTTGATAGTCACCAGTTTTGGCGGCTGCGGCACAGGCTGCGGTTGCGGCACCGGTTCAGGTTGCGGAACGGGCTGGGTTGGCTCAGCGGGCTGGGTCGGCTCAACCGGTGCAGGCTGCTGCTGCTGTTTTACAACACAGCCGGTCAGAATGAGCGCCATCAGAAGCGTTCCGGTACGATTAAAATTGCGTATCACGATGAAAATCCTTAAAGATAGAGATAAAGACGAACCTTACTGGCAGTCAGGTTACCCATTTGTGAGGCGGCGACTATGCTGCCCTGCGCCGGAACGGTGACGGTCTGCGCCGGTTCCTGCGGGGTGATTTCCAGCCCTTTGTCGTCATACCAGTAATAACGGTAGTGCACAACGACCGGTGTTTCGCGCTGATTATAGAGCACGCTGGTGGCACGCTTCAGTCCATCGTTCTCATCCAGCGTCGGCTCATCGGTAATAATCCCTGCCGACAGCACAGAGGACTCCATCACCAGTGACTGTGACGTATTGATCATCGGTTTATCACTGCTGCAAGCCGTCAGGCAGAGCAGGATCGGCAGGCCAGTCAGCCAGGATCGCATAGCACGTTTCCGTTATCAGTTAGAGAGCATCGGACCCAGCGGTTCGCCGCCCAGCAGATGCATATGAATGTGATAAACCTCCTGACCACCATGTTGATTGCAGTTCACAATCAGACGATAACCATTTTGGTCGATACCTTCCTGGCGGGCGATTTTCGCCGCGGTGGTAAACATGCGTCCCAGCGCGTGCTCGTGCGCGGCTTCCACCTCGTTGACCGTAGGGATCAGCACATTCGGCACGATTAAAATATGCGTCGGTGCTTTAGGCGAAATATCACGGAAGGCCGTGACCAACTCGTCCTGGTAAACCACATCAGCGGGGATTTCGCGGCGGATAATTTTACTAAAAATGGTTTCTTCAGCCATGGTGCAATTCCTTTAGCCTGAGTCGTAATCAATCAGTATGCGGGAGAAATTTGTTTTCTTTCAACCTCAGTACCACTTTTCTTGCATTGTTCGCGTGCCTTTGCAGCAGCCCCTCACTCCCCTGCCTGAAACCCCAGTATGAATACCCATAAAGCAGCCGCCATCACATAAAAATGAAACGCTGTTTTATAAATTAGAATTATGCCCCCCTTTTCTTTGCCTGATTGCCACTTCAACGCTTTTGGTTGCCAGATTGCGAAGGTTTAACCGCCGCGTCAGCTCTACTTTGCTAATCAGTCCGGGGGAGATGTCTGGCGTCACCCGGTCAAATTGCCCCATAACATTAAGGAGCCTCACACATGCGCTCACGTAAAATTGGTCCTGGCCACTATCTGGCCTATGGATCTGGCGATTTTCTCGGAGCAGGCACAACGGCGCTGACTGCCGCCTGGTTACTCTATTTTTACACGACCTTTTGTGGATTAACCCCCATTCAGGCCACGCTGATTTTCGCCGCCGCTCGCGTGCTGGACGCCGTGGTCAGCCCGCTGATGGGCTTCCTTACCGACAACTTCGGTTCAACCTGGCTGGGCAAACGTTTTGGCCGCCGGAAATTCTTTATCCTGCTCGGCATACCCTGTGTCTTCAGTTATAGCCTGATGTGGGTTAGCGACATGAGTTTCTGGTGGTATCTCTGCACTTACCTGCTGTTTGATATCGTCTACACCATGATTCTGGTGCCTTATGAAACGCTGGTGCCGGAAATGACCGACGACTTTAAACAGAAGACCCGCTTTTCCGGGGCGCGAATTGGTCTGGCACAATTATCAGCGATACTGGCCGCATTCTTACCCGGTATTTTGCTGAGCATGCTGGGCAAAGAAAATCCCCTCTCCTTTTTCTATGCCAGCCTGGTGTTCTCAGTAATTTGCGCGCTGGTACTGACGCTGGTGTGGTGCTTTACCTGGGAACGTCACCCCGATGACTTTTCTGCCGAATCACGCCGTGCGGAGCAGGAAAAGCAGCAGCTGACGCTGATGCAGAGTCTTAAACGGCTCTATGTCGAACTGGCCTCAACCTTACGTATCCGTATCTTCCGGCAACACCTTGGCATGTATCTCGGCGGCTATATTGCTCAGGATGTGTTTAACGCCGTCTTTACATGGTACGTGGTGTTTGTGCTGATGCAGAGTGCACAGGTTGCCTCCAGCCTGATGGGCACAATGGCAGTCTTGCAGTTTATTGCTGTGATGGTGATGATCCCGCTCTGTATCCGTATGGGACCGGCCCCTGCCTATCGTCTGGTCGCCATACTCTTTGGCCTCGCCGCGCTCTCCTATGCCGGTCTTTGGTATACCGGAATGAACGACAACATGTCTCTGCTGCTGGTGATCTCTGCCGTCGCAGGCCTGGGGCGTGGCGGCATCAACTATGTGCCGTGGAACACCTACACCTATATCGCCGATGTGGATGAGGTGATCACCGGTCAGCGCCGTGAAGGGATATTTGCCGGCATCATGACCCTGACGCGTAAAGCGTCCCAGGCGGGTGCCGTCATGCTGGTGGGCATCGTGCTGCAGCTCTCCGGCTTTGTCTCTGGCCAGGCCACGCAGGCGCCGGGCGTCAGCCACACTATTCTGGCGATTCTCAGCATCGGCACGGTGGCCGTGCTGACCTGCGGCTTTATTGTCTCACTGCGTTTTAAACTGAATTTGCAGACGCACACCGTGCTGCGCCAGGAGACGCTGAAGATGCGCGAGGCAGGCCGCATCGTGCCGGAAAGTATCACCCCGGAAGCACGGAGCATTGTCGAAACGCTGGCAGGCATGCCTTACGAGAATCTGTGGGGCAACAACAATATTGGCTTCCTTAATCGCAACAAGCCCGCGCCGGAAAAACTTACCGCACCTCCCGTATTAACCCCTTCTTTAAACACCACCTTAAAACGACAGGAATAAACCATGACTGTATTTCCCGTTAAACATAGCAAATTATTGTGCCAGCCTGAGCATTTGCTGCCACGCAGCGAACTGGTTCAGCTGATTCAGAAGCTGACTCAGAATCTGGTCAATATCACGGATGAAACTGGCGAATTTTTATTACGGCTGGACGATGGCCGGGTGATTGATACTAAAGGCTGGGCGGGTTGGGAATGGACACACGGCATCGGCCTGTACGGTATGCTGCAATACTATCAGCAGACCGGTGACGCGCAGACGCTGGCCATCATCGACAGGTGGTTTACGCAGCGCCTGGCGGAAGGCACGCCGACCAAAAACGTGAATACCGTGTGCCCCTTTCTGACGCTGGCTTATCGTTACGAAGAGACCAGAAACCCGGCCTGGGTGCCGGTGCTGGAGCGCTGGGCAGAATGGGTCATGTATGAGATGCCGCGTACTGAACAGGGCGGCCTGCAGCATATTGTCTATAACAATGAGAACACCCAGCAGCTCTGGGACGATACGCTGATGATGAGCGTAATGGCGCTGGCTAAAATTGGTCAGTTGCTGAAGCGCGATGAGTGGGTTGAAGAAGCGAGCTATCAGTTCCTGCTTCATACCCAGTATCTGATGGATCGCAATACCGGCTTATGGTTTCACGGCTGGAATTTTGATGGCCGCCATAACTTCGCCAATGCGCACTGGGCGCGCGGCAACAGCTGGGTGACGATTGTCATTCCCGATTTTCTGGAGATGATGAACTGGCCTGAGCATCACGCGACCCGTCGTTTTCTGCAGCAGGTGCTGGAGAACCAGGTTAACGCATTGAAGGCCTGTCAGCACAGCAGCGGATTGTGGCACACCCTGCTCGATGATCCGCAAAGCTATCCGGAAGCTTCTGCCACAGCCGGGTTTGCCTATGGCATTCTGAAAGCAGTGCGCAAGCGTTATCTGTCCGCTGCGTATCGTGAGGTGGCAGAAAAAGCGCTGCACGGCGTAATTGCCAATATTGATGAAGATGGCGAGCTGAAGCAGGTCTCTTTTGGTACTGCAATGGGCAGTGACCTGGACTACTACCGCACGGTTCCCCTGACCTCCATGCCGTACGGTCAGGCGATGGCCCTGCTCTGTCTGACTGAGTATCTGCGTGTTTACCTCTGAGTCCTGGCCAAAAAAAAGCCCCGCTTAGCGGGGCTTTTTCATCTCTTAATGATTACATGCTGCGGATGTAATCATCCATATCGGTTTTCAGGTTATCGGATTTGGTTCCGAAAATCGCCTGTACACCGGAACCCGCAACCACCACGCCACGAGCGCCGAGGTTTTTCAGTTCAGACTGATCCACTTTCGCTACATCAGCAACGCTGACACGTAAACGGGTGATACAGGCATCCAGGTTGGTGATGTTCTCTTTACCACCAAACGCAGCTACCAGTTTGCCCGCCATCTCCGTTCCGGTCGCGGTAGACTGCTCGCTGCTGCTGCTCTCTTCACGGCCAGGCGTTTTCAGATCCAGTTTAGCAATCAGAACGCGGAATACGGTGTAGTAAACCAGGCCGTAGATGATGCCGATAATCGGGAACAACCAGATTTTGCTGCTGTTGCCGCTCAGCACGATGAAGTCGATCAGACCGTGTGAGAAGCTGGTGCCATCACGCATTCCGAGCAGGATACAGATTGGGAAGGCCAGACCTGCCAGCAGCGCATGGATCACATACAGAATCGGCGCCACGAACATGAATGAGAATTCAATCGGTTCGGTGATACCGGTCAGGAATGAGGTCAGCGCAGCAGAGATCATGATGCCGCCAACTTTGGCACGGTTTTCAGGTTTCGCTGAATGCCAGATAGCAATCGCGGCTGCTGGCAGACCGTACATTTTGAACAGGAAGCCACCAGAGAGTTTACCTGCGGTCGGGTCACCTGCCATGTAACGCGGGATATCGCCGTGGAATACCTGGCCTGCCGCATTGGTATATTCACCAATCTGCATCTGGAAAGGTACGTTCCAGATGTGATGCAGACCAAATGGCACCAGCGCGCGCTCAACAACGCCGTAGATGCCAAAGGCAACAACCGGGTTCTGATAGGCAGCCCACTGTGAGAACTCCTGAATCGCAGCACCGACGGGTGGCCAGATAAAGGAGAGCAGCACACCCAGCACAATCGCCGCCAGGCCAGAGATAATCGGCACAAAACGTTTACCGGCAAAGAAGCCCAGATATTCTGGCAGCTTGATGCGGTAGAAGCGGTTGAACATGTAAGCGGCGATGGAACCAGCGATGATACCGCCCAGAACCCCGGTATCGGCGAGGTGTTTCGCCTCGATCTCCGCCGCTGGCAGATGCAGCACCAGCGGTGCAACGACCGACATGGTTTTCACCATGATGCCATACGCGACAACGGCGGCCAGTGCCGAAACGCCGTCGTTGTTAGTGAAGCCCAGCGCCACGCCGATAGCGAAAATCAGTGGCATGTTGGCGAACACCGATCCACCCGCTTCTGCCATTACATGGGAAACCACTGCTGGTAACCAGCTGAAATTGGCTGAACCGACCCCTAACAAAATACCGGCAATCGGCAGAACCGATACCGGCAGCATCAGCGATTTACCGACCTTTTGAAGGTTGGCAAAAGCATTTTTGAACATAGCGTGAAGCTCCTGAGTATGAGTGCATATTTGCGCAGAGCGCGTGGCAAAGAGGGAGGATTCTTTGCCGGGCTGGCGGTGACCGCCTTTTGATTTATTACGAAGGGTAAAATAAATCCCGAATTGTTACTTTGACGGCTATCACGTTTCGACAAACAGAGCCGCGCACTTTACGAAATTTCTGACTGATCCGCACGAGTAATCGACGATAAAAAGCTGACCCTGGCTGAATAGACAGGGTCATATAAGCAGGTTGCAGATTAATTACAGAGAGTGAAATAAAAGACGGTTAGCCGCCCAGCTTACTCATGGGGATATGAAACAGCGTTGAAAAGTTTTGAGTGGTGGCAGCGGCCAGCGTTTCCATATCCACGCCTTTTAATACGGCCAGATATTCGGCAACATCGCGCGTATAAGCGGGCTGATTCTCTTTACCGCGATACGGCACGGGTGCCAGATAAGGTGAATCCGTTTCCACCAGCATCCTGTCCAGCGGCACATAACGCGCAGCTTCGCGTAACTGTTCAGCATTGCGGAAGGTGACAATACCGGAAAATGAGATGTAAAAGCCCATATCCAGCAGCTTTGCGGCGGTGGGCTGATCCTCGGTGAAGCAATGCAGCACGCCGCCACAACGCTCGACCTGCTCTTCACGCAAAATCGCCAGCGTATCTTCGCGTGCATCCCGGGTATGAACAATAATCGGTTTATTCAGCGCGATGCCGGTACGGATATGTTCCCGGAATGAGCGCTGCTGCTGATCTTTGGTCTCTGGCTGATAGTGATAATCCAGCCCGGTTTCACCCAGAGCCACGACCTGAGGATCGGCAGAGAGCCGGCGAAACTCCTCAACGTCATAGGCCTCTTCCTGATTCAGCGGATGCACGCCGCAGGAGAGCGCAATGTTTTTTCGATCGCCAACCAGACGTTTCAGGGTGTGAAAACCCGGCAGCGTGGTGGCAATAGCCAGCATAAATTTCACATCACGCGCTGCTGCTTTAGCGATCACATCATCAAGGTCACGGTGGTTCTTTTCATAATCCAGGCCATCAAGATGGCAATGGGAATCAACAATAAACATAATTACTCTCAGGTAGGTTTAGCCGACCAGCGCGGGCTTCTGTAGGTCCGCCCAGCTCAGGAGCTGATCGGTCAGCAATAATTCACGATTGACTGACGCCACATGCAGTAGCTGCTCACGACAGCGCATCCATGCCTGGGTGCTGCTGTTGAGCGCACTGGCAGAAAAGTAACCTGCCAGTAGCTGCACCACATCCTGGCGATCAATATTACTCAGCCATTGTCCCGCATTTTGCTGCCATTTCATGGCATCCAGCAATAACGAGAGCAGCCAGCCGATACGTGCGGCCGCGTCGTCCGCGTTCAGTGCAGGCAGCAGTTGCAGGATGTCCTGCTGTAACGCAGCGGGCAGCGCATCACAGAGCTTCTGACGGGCTTGCCACGGTCCGGTTTCCAGCAGGCTCAGTGCCGCTCCGGGTGCGCCCGCGCTGAGGCGCAACGCTGCCAGCAGCATCTGTTCATCGTGGGAGGATTGCTTCTTCAGCCAGAGCAGACTTTGTCCTTCGTCCGGCGGTGTCAGATGAAGCGTCATGCAGCGGCTGCGCAGCGTGGCCAAAAGGCGTGAGGGGTCACGGCTGCAGAGGAAGAACCAGCTGTTGGCAGGCGGCTCTTCAAGGGTTTTCAGCAGTGCGTTAGCTGCGGCTTCCGAAAGCTGCGCAGCATCTGGCAGCCAGACCACTTTCGCGCCGCCCTGCTGACCAAAGTGATACATCTTTTCCGTCACCTGACGCACCGCATCAATGCCCAGGGTACTTTTGCCCTTCTCTGCCTCAAGTCGATACCAGTCAGGATGGGTGTTGGCCTGCATCAGCTGACAACCGTGGCACTCTCCGCAACTTTTCAGGCCATCCCGCTGCTGGCACATCAGCCAGCGGCTCATTCCCCAGACCAGTGCCTCATCGCCCATGCCCGCCATCGCCTGGATCATCAGCGCATGGTGAGCGCGATTTTCCTGGTGCTGACTGATCACCTGACGGTAAGGCTGATTCAGCCACGGATACCAGTTCATCACGCCTGCTCCGCCAGCCAGCTATCCAGCGTCGCTTTAAGTGACGCGGTCACTTCTTCCAGCGACTGAGTGGCATCAATGGTAAGAATGGTGGGATCGTCTGCTGCCAGCGTCAGATAGCGCGCGCGGGTGCGCTCAAAGAAGCGCAATGACTCCTGCTCAATACGATCCAGCTCGCCACGTGCACGGGCACGCTGGAGACCAATATCAGGTGTCACATCCAGATAGAGCGTCAGGTCGGGACGGAAATCGCCTAAGACAGCATCACGCAGCGTCTGCATCAGTTCACTGTCGAGTCCCCGACCGCCGCCCTGGTAAGCCTGAGAAGAGAGATCGTGTCGATCGCCAATCACCCAGGCACCGCGAGCCAGCGCAGGTTTGATGACGGTCTCCACCAGCTGAACGCGCGCTGCATAGAGCATCAGCAGCTCTGCTTTATCCGTAACCTGCTCACCCTCAATCCCCTGCTTGACCAGTGTCCGCAGCTGTTCTGCCAGCGGCGTGCCGCCCGGTTCACGGGTAAAGACCAGATCGTTGATGCCCCGGGCGCGCAGCGTGGCAACAACAGCATCACGCGCAGTGGTCTTTCCGGCGCCTTCCAGGCCTTCAATGACGATAAACTTACTGTTCATTTTTTTCCTTCAGTGTCTGCCGGTAAATCTGCACCGCTTTGTTATGGCTGGCAAGGTTGGTGGTGAACGTATGTCCACCCTTCCCGTCTGCAACGAAGTAGAGATAGTTCGTTTTTTCAGGATGCGCTGCTGCCTGAAGTGACGCTTTGCCCGGCATGGCAATCGGGCCAGGCGGCAGCCCGTTAATCGTGTAAGTATTGTACGCGCTGGCGGTTTCAAGATCTTTGCGGGTCAGCGTGCCGTTATAACTGTCACCCATGCCATAGATGACGGTGGGATCGGTCTGTAACCGCATTCCCGTGCGCAGGCGATTAATAAACACCGAGGCGACACGTGCGCGCTCTTCGCTGACACCGGTCTCTTTCTCAATGATGGAGGCCATCGTCACCATATCCTGTGGCGTTTTATAGGGCAGATTGTCCGCCCGTCCCTGCCACACCGCATCAATGGTCTTTTTCATCCGATCATGCGCCCGCTGCAACAGCGCCATATCGGTGGTGTTCGCCGTGTAGAGATAGGTATCCGGGAAGAAGTTGCCTTCCAGTTGTTCAGGCTCCACCTTGAGTGCGCTGGCCAGGGTGGCGAACTGATCGTCTTTCAGGGTGTGCCGGATGTAGGGCGCTTTACGCAGTTCACTCAGCCACTCTTTGAGCCGCTGACCTTCGACGAACCGCACCGGGAATTGCGCCTCTTTGCCGCTGGCCAGCAGCTGTAACAGCGAGCGTACGGTCATGGTTGGCTCAAGGCGATAAGTGCCCGCCTTAAAGGTCGCCAGTTCCGGCTCCAGACGCAGCAGCGCACCAAACCAGATACTGTGGGGAATAATTTTCTGCTCTTCCAGCTGCGCTTCAAGCGCAACCCGCCCCGTGCCGGCAGGCAGCGTATAAATCGTTTCCTGTTTCAGCGTCAATGGGGTGGCAGCAAACTGCTTAACCTGACAGTAACTCAGCACCGCTGCGAGAACGACGATTGCCAGCAGGCTGACGAGAATCTTTTTACTTCGAATCATGATGCATCCATTATTTGTTCACAGCTTGCCAGCAGCTGCTTAAACAGCGAGCGCTCAGTAAACTGCACCGCTTCTATCTGTCGGACCGGCAGAACCGGCATCAGCGCGTTACATATCACCACTTCATCGGCTGCCAGCAGTTGCGCCGGTTCGCTTTTCACTATCTGGCAAGCCTGACCTGCTGCAGCAAGTTGCGCCATAAGACTCCGCCGCATAATGCCATCGACACCCGATGCCGAGAGATCGGGCGTGAAAATCTGCGTGCCCTGACGCCAGAATAAATTGGCCGCACAGCATTCCACCACCCAACCTTCAGTGTCAAGCACCAGCGCCTCGTCGGCGTCTGTCTGGTCAAGATGAACCCGGATCATCACCTGCTCCACGCGGTTCAGGTGCTTGATACCGGCAAATTGCGGGTTTCGCGCCAGACGAATCGGACTAAGCCGGAGTCGGGCACCACGCTGCTGAATATCGGTGTAGTGTTGTGGCCAGGCGGCCAGAGAGACGATTCGCACAGGTTCACCACAGCCGCGACGGCTGTAACCCCGCCCGCCGCTGCCCGCGCTGATAATCACTTTCAGCACCGCCTGGGTTTGTTCATAAGCGGCCTGCTTCATCTCGGTCTCAAGCTGATGCCAGTCGACGCCAGCGATCCATAACCGCTCACAGCCCTCTTTAAGGCGCTGAATATGGCTTTCCAGCATCACAATTTTACCCTGACGCACGGCGGCGGTAGTAAAACAGCCATCGCCGAACTGCAGTGCGCGGTCGCTGGCGGCCACTGTCGATTGTCTGAACCCGTTAATCCACATCGTTCTCTCCTGAGCGTGACCTCTGATTTCACCGCATTTTGCAGGATAAAAAAAGGCCCGCATCGCGGGCCTTTTTAGCAATCAACAACGATTACACTTTACGGAAAATCAATGAACCGTTGGTTCCGCCGAATCCGAAAGAGTTACACAGCGTGTATTCCAGACCAGAAACCTGGCGCGCGGTGTGAGGTACGAAGTCGAGATCGCAGCCCTCATCCGGGTTGTCGAGATTGATAGTCGGAGGAACAGCCTGGTCGCGCAGTGCCAGAATCGAGTAAATCGCTTCAACAGCGCCTGCGGCACCCAGCAAGTGCCCGGTCATTGATTTGGTTGAGCTGACCATCACACTGCTGGCCGCTGCCCCGAAGACCGATTTCACCGCCTGCGCTTCCGCTTTATCACCCGCTGGCGTGGAGGTACCGTGCGCGTTGACATAGCCAATCTGCTCTGGCGTCCTTTGGGCATCGCGCAGCGCATTGATCATGGCCGCCGCGGCACCTGAACCATCTTCTGGTGGTGAAGTCATGTGGTAGGCATCGCTGCTCATACCAAAACCTACGATTTCAGCGTAGATTTTTGCACCACGCTTCTTCGCATGCTCGTACTCTTCGAGTACCACAATGCCAGCACCGTCACCCAGCACAAAACCGTCGCGGTCTTTATCCCATGGGCGGCTGGCCGCTTGCGGGTTTTCGTTACGGGTTGAGAGGGCACGTGCTGCACCAAAACCACCCACGCCTAATGGCGTACTGGCTTTCTCTGCGCCACCCGCCAGCATCACGTCAGCATCGTTATAAGCGATGATACGTGCAGCATGACCGATGTTGTGCACACCAGAGGTACAGGCTGTCGCGATAGAGATGCTTGGACCTTTCAGGCCATACATGATGCTGAGATGTCCCGCCACCATGTTAACGATGGTTGAAGGCACAAAGAATGGGCTGATTTTGCGCGGACCGCCGTTGACCAGTGAAGTATGATTATCTTCAATCAGACCTAAACCACCGATGCCGGAGCCAATTGCCGCGCCAACACGGCCTGCATTTTCGTCGGTAACAACCAGACCACTGTCCTGCATGGCCTGCATACCGGCTACAACGCCGTACTGGATGAAGGCATCCATCTTGCGCTGATCTTTGCGCGAGATGTAGTCATCACAATTAAAACCTCTTACCAGACCTGCAAAACGCGTTGCATAAGCACTGGTATCAAAATGGTCGATCAGGGTAATGCCGCTCTGACCGGCAAGGAGAGCACTCCAGGTAGACTCTACGGTATTGCCGACAGGAGACAACATGCCAAGACCAGTCACAACTACACGACGCTTAGACACGTTCGTCCTCCAGGGAGGGGAAATAGGGAACTATGTGGGACAAACAAAAAAATCAGGCGGTCGAGCGACCGCCTGAAGATATTCATTAGCCTTTATGGCTATTGATATAGTCGATCGCTGCCTGAACGGTAGTGATTTTCTCAGCTTCTTCGTCTGGAATCTCAGTATCAAACTCTTCTTCCAGAGCCATCACCAGCTCAACGGTATCAAGAGAATCGGCACCCAGGTCTTCTACGAAAGATGCAGAGTTGGTGACTTCTTCCTCTTTCACACCCAGCTGCTCAC
The DNA here is from genome assembly GCF_029222565.1 of Pantoea sp. Cr_R13. Lineage (NCBI taxonomy): Bacteria > Pseudomonadati > Pseudomonadota > Gammaproteobacteria > Enterobacterales > Erwiniaceae > Pantoea > Pantoea sp. Cr_R13. Next base: position 472,367 of record NZ_JARHXL010000003.1, on the reverse strand, counting down.
TGATGATTTTCTTAACGCGTTGTTCGATATCGCTCATACTATTTAATTTCCTATCAAAACTCGCTTTCGCGATGGTTTTCGTAGTGTATAAAATGGTGAAAAAGATGCAACAAAATCCCGGCTGGTCGAACCACGATTTTGCGTTATTTTGCGGTTTTAACCGCAAATAAAGCAAATGATTTCGTGATTTATCAGACCATGTACATTCCGCCATTGACGTGCAGCGTTTCACCTGTGATGTAGGCTGCTTCGTCAGAGGCTAAAAATGCGACAGCATTGGCGATTTCCTGTGCATCGCCTAAGCGACCCGCAGGGACTTCCGCCAAAATACCGGAACGTTGATCTTCGTTCAGTGCCCGCGTCATGTCAGTCTCAATAAAACCTGGAGCCACGACGTTGACGGTAATGCCACGTGACGCGATTTCGCGCGCCAGTGATTTGCTAAAACCAATCAAACCCGCTTTAGCTGCCGCGTAGTTTGCCTGGCCCGCATTACCCATGGTTCCAACAACGGAACCAATGGTGATGATACGGCCCACGCGCTTTTTCATCATGGCACGCAGGACCGCCTTAGAAAGGCGGAATACCGATGTGAGGTTAGTATCTAAGATATCCTCCCACTCATCGTCCTTCATGCGCATGAGGAGATTATCACGCGTAATGCCTGCATTATTGACTAAAATATCCACTTCGCCAAATTCCGCGCGAATATTCTCTAAAACGCTGCTGATTGAGTCAGCATCTGTCACATTCAGTAACAGGCCTTTACCCTTGTCGCCAAGGTAAGCACTGATGGCGTCGGCGCCATTCTGGCTGGTTGCAGTACCCACAACTTTAGCACCACGTGCCGCCAGGGTTTCTGCAATCGCACGACCAATGCCGCGACTCGCGCCGGTAACCAGCGCAACTTTACCTTCAAAGCTCATGATTTTCCTCTTATTCCTTACCGAGTGCAGCTGTCAGGGATGCTGTATCGTTAACGGCAGCCGCTGTCAGACTATCGACAATACGTTTCGTCAGACCGGTCAGGACTTTACCTGGACCCATCTCCAGGAGTTGCGTAACGCCCTGTTCTGCCATCGCTTCCACACTCTCAGTCCAGCGAACCGGGCTGTAAAGCTGACGAACCAGCGCATGCCGGATTGCCGCAGCATCGGTTTCTGCTTTCACATCGACGTTATTAATCACTGGCACCGCAGGCGCAGCAAACGTAATGTTTTCCAGCGCGACCGCCAGTTTATCCGCTGCGGGCTTCATCAGTGCGCAGTGGGAAGGCACGCTGACGGGCAGTGGCAGGGCACGTTTAGCGCCCGCGGCTTTACAGGCAGCACCTGCACGCTCAACGGCTTCTTTGTTACCCGCAATGACCACCTGGCCCGGCGAATTGAAGTTAACCGGTGAAACCACCTGTCCCTGCGCGCTCTCCTCGCAGGCTTTGCGAATAGCTGCGTCATCCAGGCCAATAATCGCCTGCATCGCGCCAGTACCTTCTGGCACGGCTTCCTGCATCAGTTTGCCGCGCAGCTCAACCAGCTTCACGGCATCAGCAAAGCTGAGCACACCGGCGCAAACCAGCGCAGAGTATTCACCCAGGCTGTGACCGGCCATCAGGACTGGCTGTTGACCGCCCTGCTGCTGCCAGACACGATAGATAGCCACCGAGGCGGCAAGCAATGCAGGCTGAGTCTGCCAGGTTTTATTCAGCTCTTCAGCCGGACCCTGACTCACTAACTGCCACAGATCATATCCCAGCGCGTCCGAAGCTTCACGAAAGGTCTCTTCAACCAGCGGATAGGTCGCGGCTAATTCAGTCAGCATGCCCACGGTCTGTGAACCCTGACCTGGAAAAACAAATGCAATTTGCGTCATCTTTCGTTCCTGTCAATCAAAAGCGAACCAGCGCAGAACCCCAGGTGAATCCACCACCAAAGGCTTCCAGCAAAATAAGGTGTCCGGGTTTGATGCGGCCATCACGAACCGCTTCATCCAGTGCGCTTGGCACCGATGCGGCAGAGGTATTGCCGTGACGATCCAGTGTAACGACCACTTTATCCATGGTCATACCGAGTTTTTTCGCGGTGGCACTGATGATGCGCAGATTAGCCTGATGCGGCACCAGCCAGTCCAGCATTTCGCGATCGAGATTATTGGCCTGAAGCGTTTCGTCAACGATGTGAGCCAGCTCGGTAACCGCGACTTTGAAGACTTCGTTGCCTGCCATGGTGACATAAGCAGGCTGATCCTGATGAGCGCGATCCTGATAAGGCAGCGTCAGCAACTGGGCATAGCGACCATCAGCATGAAGATGAGTTGAGATAATCCCCTGCTCTTCGCTCTGACCCAGCACAACCGCACCGGCGCCATCACCGAACAGGATGATGGTACCGCGATCTTCAGGATCCAGCGCGCGCGCCAGGACATCAGCACCAATCACCAGAGCATGTTTAACCGCGCCATTTTTAATGTATTGATCGGCCACGCTCAGCGCATAGGTAAAACCTGCACAGGCGGCAGCAAGGTCAAACGCCGCACAGTCTTTGATCTCCAGCATTTGCTGGATCATGCAGGCGGAGCTTGGGAAGGCGTGGCTGGAAGAGGTTGTGGCGACAATAATCAGCCCAATCTCGTTCACGTCAACGCCGGCCATTTCAAGGGCGCGTTGCGCCGCACTGAATCCCATGGTGGCGACGGTTTCGTCAGGCGCAGCAATGCGGCGCTCACGGATGCCCGTACGGGTCACAATCCACTCGTCCGACGTCTCCACCATTTTTTCCAGATCGGCATTGGTGCGAACCTGGCTGGGCAGATAACTGCCCGTACCGATAATTTTGGTATACATCTAGGCTTTGTCACTCCTGGCTAATACAGCATCAAGGCGCGCAGCAATTCGCTCGGGAATTTGCTGCCTCACCGCCTGCTCTGCCTGTTCTATCGCCACGGCGAAAGCGTGTTGATTTGCTGCGCCGTGACTCTTGATCACTGTTCCGCGCAATCCTAACAGACAAGCGCCATTGTACTGGTCAGGGTTGAGTTGCCCGAATCGCTTCGCCAGGCGTTTCTGGATTAAGCGTCCCAGCAACGTCAGCCACCATGACCGTTTTTTACCTTCCCCTGATGACTTCAGCAGAGAAAGAAACATTCTTACCACGCCTTCCATTGTCTTCAGCGTGACGTTTCCGACAAAACCGTCACAGACCATCACATCCGTCTTACCGGTAAGCAGGTCGTTGCCTTCGAGGTAACCAATATAGTTGATGTGCGGTGATTCTCGCAGTACAACTGCGGCATCGCGAATAGTTTCCAGCCCTTTAGTCTCTTCATGACCAATATTGAGCAACGCGACACGGGGCCGTGAAATGCCAAGCACATGCTCAGCCATTACCGACCCCATCACAGCAAACTGCACCAGCATGGCACTGTCTGAGTCAACATTCGCGCCCAAATCCAGTACCACCGTTTTACCCTGCTGCTGGTGCGGTAAAACGGACATCAGCGCCGGGCGTTTGATACCGTCCAGCGGTTTTAATAAGAGTGTTGATAGCCCCATCAGTGCACCGGTATTACCGGCGCTGATGCAGGCCTGTGCACGTCCCTCTTTGACCATCTCCAGCGCGACACGCATTGAACTGCCGCGACTGTTCCGGATGGCCTGAGCAGGCCGCGCATCACTTGCAATAACCGATTCGGCAGGGATAACCTGCAAACGCCCCGTCAGGGAGGAATCCGCTTTGGCAAGCAATGGCATGAGGGTGTCGGGATTGCCGACCAGAAGAAGGAAAAGTTCCGAATGAGAGGCCAGTGCCTGCAATGCTGCAGGCACTGTCACGCAGGGACCGAAGTCCCCGCCCATGGCATCAATCGCCAGGGTCAAACGTGTCAAGGTATCGCCTTGCTAAGCAAGAAACTTACTTAACGATAACCTTGCGACCGCGGTAGTAACCATCCGCAGTGATGTGGTGACGCAGATGAGTTTCGCCAGAAACTTTATCTACTGACAGAGCAGCAGTGGTCAGCGCATCGTGCGAACGACGCATACCACGCTTAGAACGGGTGGGTTTATTCTGTTGTACGGCCATGGACCTTACTCCTATTACTTACGCTTTAAACTGGCTAATACGGCAAATGGATTTGGTTTCTCCGCCTCTGCAGGCAGTTTACCAAAGACCATGTCCGCCTCGGACACTTCACAGTGTTCAGAATCGTGCACCGGAACGACCGGCAGCGCGAGAATCAGTTCATCCTCGACAACCGCCAGCAAATCGATCTCACCAAACTCGTTGACATCGACCGGCTCGTACGCTTCCGGTAATGCTTCGGCCTGCTCTTCAGAAGAGACAGGGCTGAAGCAGTAACTCACTTTTACGTGATGGGGAAAGGTCTGGTTGCAGCGCTGACAACGCAACGTCACTTGTACTTCAGCAGTACCCGTCAGTACCGCCAGACGCTGGTTATCAACCGCAAACGACATGGCACAATCCACATCACTGTCCACACTAACGACCGACTCGGCCACACGCTCCACCTGTACAGATGTGTAGACACCCTGATAATCAAGGCGCTTCTGAGCGGTGCGGACAGGGTCCAGCGTTAGGGGTAATTTTACCTTTTGCATAGGGCGCGCATATTAACTTTGTAATGTCATAGAGTCAAAGAAAAAGGCCGTTAAACAGCATCTTTCAACCACTATTCGCATCCAGTGCGGCGCACAGTTTAAAATGACTGCCACCAATTCGCTATCACTATTGAAAAAAAATGACACCATCGATTCTTTTAGCTTCAACGTCGCCCTTCCGGCAGGCTTTACTGCATAAGCTTGGCTTGCCATTTATTACCGCCGCGCCGGAGGTTGATGAGTCACCCGTACCAGGTGAAACCGCCGAAGCGCTGGTGACACGCCTGGCCGTGGCAAAAGCGCAGGCGCTGGCAAAAACCTGGCCCAGCCACTGGATCATCGGCTCGGATCAGGTCTGTGTGCTGGATGGCACGATCACCGGAAAGCCTCACACGGTGGAGAATGCATGCGCGCAACTGCGTGCCGCCAGCGGTAAAGCCATTACCTTTTACACCGGTCTGGCCCTTTTTCATCCGGCCAGTGGCAGACTGCTGCAGTGCTGTGAGCCTTTTGTGGTGCATTTCCGCACCTTAACCGACGCCGAAATCGCTGGATACGTGGAAAAAGAACAGCCGCTGCAGTGTGCCGGCAGTTTTAAAAGTGAAGGGCTGGGAATTTGTCTGTTTGACCGACTGGAGGGCCGCGATCCCAATACGCTGATTGGGCTGCCGCTGATTGCGCTGAATGAGATGTTGCAGCAGGCCGGTATCAATCCTTTAACGGACTGATACCGGAGAGCCGTTACGCCTTCATCTGACGCAGTTTATTCAGGCATTGCTTCAGCCCGTCATCCAGTGGCGCTTCGACCCGCATCACTTCGCCCGTGCCAGGATGGGTAAAGGTCAGCGCCGCTGCGTGCAGGAACAGCCGTTTTAATCCGGTTGAGGCCAGCTGACTGTCAAAGTCACGTTCGCCGTAACGATCGTCAAAGGCGATGGGATGCCCGGCATGCAGTGTATGAACGCGAATCTGGTGTGTGCGTCCGGTGACCGGACTCGCTTTTACCAGGGTGGCAAAGTCGAACCGCTCTTCCACTTTAAAGCGGGTTTCCGACGCCTTGCCTTCACTGCTGACGCGCACAATACGCTCTCCGCTCTGCAGGATGTTTTTCAGCAGCGGTGCCTGAACCACCTTCAGATGTGAGGGCCAGTTACCGCGCACCAGAGCCAGGTAATCTTTCTGCATGCCCTTTTCACGCAGTTGCTCATGCAGAGAACGCAGCGCCGAGCGCTTTTTAGCAACCAGCAGAATACCTGAGGTATCGCGATCAAGGCGATGCACTAATTCCAGAAAGCGCGCTTCAGGTCGCAGGGCGCGTAACCCTTCAATGACGCCAAAGCTAAGTCCGCTACCCCCATGCACGGCGGTACCGGAAGGCTTATTCATTACCAGCAGCGACTCATCCTCAAACAGGATGGCATCAGCCAGTGAGGCAACCTTCGCCAGTTTAGGGGAAACAGCGTCTTCATCGCGTTCCGCTACCCGAACAGGCGGAATGCGTACCTCATCGCCCTCCTCCAGCTTGTACTCTGGCTTAACGCGCTTTTTATTCACCCGCACCTCGCCTTTGCGTACGATGCGATAAATCATGCTCTTTGGCACACCCTTAAGCTGGGTGCGCAAAAAGTTATCAATGCGTTGTCCGGCATTTTCAGCCGTGATGGCGACAAAATGTACGCCGGGATTCTCTGTTTTCATGGCGGCGATTCTAAATAGTGTCCCCTGATAGCGCCACCCCTTTTTCTGTGCTTAACTCAGGAGTTGGTGTGACGGCAAGTCGCCTCTCTGCTGGCTTTTTCAGCAAAGCGCTGCATTGTCGGACACATTAACGCGTTAAATGTAAAGAAACTTCACAAGCTGGCTAAAGTCGCCTTGCTATATGAAGGTTAGCAATGGAATAATGCCTGAGTTTCCTAACTGATGCATTTCAGGGCAGAAACCGAGCGAAATTGTCATTTTGCCGGATTGAGCAGACACGCAGCAATGGCGTAAGACGTAATGCGAAATCAGGCACTTAGCGGGCTGCGGGTTGCGGCCTGGACAGCAGTATGGGATGCACGGGTTTTCTTTATTCTCTCAGGCATTTCCACTATCTGGTGCTGTTTTCCCTTATGAAAAACAGGCCACCGACGTTATTTGCGCCCCTCGCGCGGTCGACAGCCGTGAGGTTGACGACATTGCACTAAGTCACGGGGCCATCGGTTGATACTCGTCCAGGGTAATTATGCCCGCAGCTGTAATCACTCATGAAAGAATAACGAGTAAGTCACGATGAAAAGAATGTTAATAAACGCAACTCAGCAGGAGGAGTTGCGCGTTGCCCTGGTTGACGGTCAGCGTCTGTACGATCTGGATATTGAAAGTCCTGGACACGAACAGAAAAAAGCCAACATCTACAAAGGTAAAATCACGCGCATTGAACCCAGCCTTGAAGCTGCGTTTGTCGATTACGGCGCAGAGCGTCACGGTTTCCTCCCGTTAAAAGAAATCTCCCGCGAATACTTCCCCTCCAGCTATAACGCGCATGGTCGTCCGAATATTAAAGACGTACTGCGTGAAGGTCAGGAAGTTATTGTTCAGATTGATAAAGAAGAACGCGGCAACAAAGGCGCTGCGCTGACCACCTTTATCTCTCTGGCGGGCAGCTACCTGGTCCTGATGCCGAATAACCCACGTGCAGGCGGTATCTCTCGCCGCATCGAAGGTGACGACCGTACCGAATTAAAAGAAGCGCTGTCGGCGCTTGACCTGCCGGAAGGCATGGGACTGATTGTCCGCACCGCCGGCGTCGGCAAATCGGCCGAATCGCTACAGTGGGATTTAAGCTTCCGTCTTAAGCATTGGGAAGCGATCAAGAAAGCCGCTGAAAACCGTCCTGCTCCGTTCCTGATCCATCAGGAGAGTAACGTGATTGTCCGCGCTTTCCGCGACTATCTGCGTCAGGACATCGGTGAAATCCTTATCGATAATCCAAAAGTTCTGGAACTGGCGCGTCAGCATATTGCTGCACTGGGCCGTCCGGACTTCAGCAGCAAAATTAAGCTCTACACCGGTGAAATCCCGCTGTTCAGCCATTATCAGATTGAATCGCAAATCGAATCCGCTTTCCAGCGTGAAGTCCGCCTGCCTTCCGGTGGCTCGATTGTCATCGACAGCACTGAAGCGCTGACCGCGATCGATATCAACTCAGCACGCGCAACGCGCGGCGGTGACATCGAAGAGACGGCGTTCAACACTAACCTTGAAGCGGCCGACGAGATCGCCCGTCAGCTGCGCCTGCGTGACCTGGGCGGCCTGATCGTTATCGACTACATCGATATGACGCCGGTACGCCATCAGCGCGCAGTTGAAAACCGTCTTCGCGAAGCTGTCCGTCAGGACCGCGCCCGCATTCAGATCAGCCACATTTCGCGTTTCGGCCTGCTGGAGATGTCCCGTCAGCGCCTGAGTCCATCATTAGGTGAATCCAGTCATCACGTTTGCCCACGCTGTAGCGGCACCGGCACCATCCGTGATAACGAGTCACTTGCTTTGTCGATTCTGCGTCTGATTGAAGAAGAAGCACTGAAAGACAACACCAAAGAAGTTCACGCTATTGTTCCGGTTCAGGTTGCCTCTTACCTGCTGAACGAAAAACGTGAAGCGGTCAACGCGATTGAAAAACGCCAGGGTGGCGTGCGGGCAATCATCGTTCCTGATGACAAGATGCAGACCCCGCACTACTCCGTGCTGCGCGTACGTAAAGGCGAAGAGACCCAGACCCTGAGCTATCATCTGCCGAAGCTGCACGAAGCCGAAATGGCGATGCCGTCGGAAGAAGAGCATGCAGAGCGTCGTCGTCCTGAGCAGCCTGCTCTGGCCGCGTTTGTGATGCCTGATGCACCGCCTGCTCCGGTAGAAGTTGAGCCGGAAGCGCAGCGTGCTGAAGTTCAGCCAGCGGCAAAAGCTAAACCTGCGGTGGCTGCACCTGCGACGGCCAGCACCGGTTTCTTCGGGCGTCTGCTTGGCGGCCTGAAAAAAATGTTTGCCAGCGAAGAAGCGCCTGCTGCTAAACCCGTGACCGCTGAGGTTGCTGAACCACAAAAAGCGACTGAAAGTGAGCAGGAAAATAACAACGGTCGTGGCGAACGTCGCAGCAACAATAACAACCGTCGCAATAACAATCGTCGTGAGCGTACCCCGCGTAACGGGGATAACGCACAGTCGCGTGAGGGCCGTGAGCCTCGCGAAAGTCGTGAACCGCGTGAGAGCCGTGAACCGCGCGAAAGCCGCGAGCCACGTGAAAATCGTGAGCCGCGCGATGGCAATAATAACAACCGTCGCAACAAGCGTGAGTCTCAGTCAGGTGAAGTGCGCGAAGAGCGTCCGGCACTGAGCGAAGAAGCGCGCCAGCAGCGTGATGAGCAGCAGCAACAGCGCCGTGAACAGCGCGCTGAACGTCAGCGTCGTCGTCAGGAAGAGAAACGCGCCGGTGAAGAAGCCGCCAAAGTAGCTGAACAGCCAGCAGTGGTCGCAGAAGCCCCGGACGCGATCGAGGTGCAGGATGATGAGCGCGTACAGGTTATGCCGCGTCGTAAGCCGCGTCAGCTGAACCAGAAGGTGCGTGTTGATGATAACCGTCAGCCTATGCCAGCCGAAGCCAGCGACTTTGCCCAGCCTGCCGAAGTGCGTCAGCCTCAGCCAGCTGAAGTTGCACAGCCGCAGCCTGAGTTCCAGGCGCAGCAGAGTGACGAACAGGATGACAACGACAACCGTGATAACGCCAATATGCCACGTCGCTCACGTCGTTCGCCACGCCATCTGCGTGTGAGCGGACAGCGTCGTCGTCGTTACCGTGATGAGCGTTACCCGACGCAGTCAGCCATGCCTCTGGCCGCAGCAGCAGCGTCTCCCGAGATGGCCTCTGGTAAAGTCTGGATTCGCTATCCGGTGAGCCAGGCCAGCGAAGAGCAGGTGCAGAATGTGACACACCAGACACCCGCGTACAGCGCGGAAGAAACAGCAGTGGCTACCCATGCCCTGCCCGTGGCTGCCGCTGTGGAATCGGGTGTGCAGGACGCGCCAGTGCAGCATGCTGAGCCGCAGGCAGAAACGCCAGTGCCGGTCGTCAACACTGATGATACCCGTGCTATTGACGCCCCGGTTGACGAACAGCCTTCTGTGGTTCCGGCTGCCGATGAAGTGAAAGCAGACGCTGTCGCGGCTGAAGCCGTGCCTGCTGAACCCGTCACTGAAGCGCCGGTTATGACACCTGCTGTTGAGACGGTACAGCCTGCAGAGGTTGCACAATCATCAGAGGTTGAACAGCCTGCGGACGTTGCTGAGCAGTCAGCCACTGATGTCAGTGAAGAGATCGCAGCCGAGGTTGAAGAAGTGCTGAATGCGCCAGTCGCAGCAGAGTCTGAAACAGCACCGGTTCGTGAACCTCATGCTCCGGTTGCTGCACGTGATATCGCGCCGGCGGAACCTGTGAAGGCGACCGAACCTGCAGTGTCATTGCCTGCCGACGCATCTGTGCCAGCAGCTGCAGCTGTACCGAACGACGGTACACGCTGGAAGCATTTTGCTTCTTCGCCAATGACCAAAGCGCCTGCGCCAGTCTGGCAGTCAGAACCGGCTCCGCACAGTGATTGGGTGCGTGCACCGTATGAGTTCGACGGTCGCGGTTCTGCAGGAGCGCATAGCGCCACCCATCAGGCCACTGCACCGGCAACCAAGCCGTAACGCATAAGCTGTTGTGAACCGAACCCCGGCCTTGAAGCCGGGGTTTTTTTATGGCTGCAATTCTGCCCGCCAGCCGGATTACGGATAATTAGTTTCTATCGAGAAAACGTCAGACAAACGCAGGGGTTAAGTTCATCGCCTGGGCTGGTGGGCTGGTGGGCTGGTGGGCTGGTGGGCTGGTGGGCTATTGGGCTATTGGACTATTGGACTATTGGACTATTGGACTATTGGACTATTGGACTATTGGACTATTGGACTATTCTGGATTGGATGCGATAAATACGTGACAGTAAGATAGCCATCCGAATCACTTTACGCTGCAAGGCAAACTGATTTAAGGGCAAATATCTCCGCCAGCAGCCGAATCGCAGGCAAAAAAATCCCACCCTCCTTTATCGGGAGAGTGGGGAAAAGTAAGCGCATCCGGTTAAAGTACGCCTAAAATTTCAGGTCAGACTACGAATTCATCTGGAACAGTGACATCTTGGACATATCAGTAAAGGTCTTGTACGACGCCTGAAGGGCTGTCTGCTGCATGGTATAGCTGGACGCCGCCTCGGTTAAATCTACGTTAACCAGGTCACTCATCTGCGAGTTATAGATCACACTGCGGTCATCGCCCTGGGCATTCAGCGTATCAATCTCGCCAAGCTGAGTACCAATTTCAGAAACCACTTTTGAAACATTATTCAGCGCATTACCCAGACCACGGTTAGTTTTATCCATCGCATCCTGGAAGGTCTGTTTGGTTGCGGCGTCTGCGTTATCCTGCGGCACCTTCAGTGCCGCAATGGCACTGTCCAGCATCGTAAACACATTGGTTTCGCTGGCGCTGCCATCCGGCTCTTTGGTGGCATTGCCGGTGATCGACATAAAGATGCTGTCACCGGTATGCGCCACGGTCATGGTACGACTGGTGTCGACCTTCTGGGTGATTGCCTCGTTACCGCCTGTGTAGCTGACGCCGGTGCCTGCCGTATCAACAAACGGCGCGCTGTCGGTTTTATAACCGGCAAAAATATAGCGTCCATTGGCATCTTTGCTGTTTGCCTGGTTCAGCAACTGGGCGCGAATGCCCTCCAACTGGGTGGCAATCGAACCACGGTCATCGTCGCTCAGCGTTCCGGTTGAACCGTTAACGATCAGTCCCTGCGCCGCAATGATCCCATTGGTTACGCCTTTCAGCGTATTATCTTCCAGTGACAAACCCTGTTCGGCAAACGTCCGCGCCAGCGCAAACTGTTTACCCTGCTGCTGAGTCTGGGTCAACACCACAGCGCGTGACGCCGCAATGGGATCGTCCGAAGGGTTAGTTACGCGGCGGCCGCTGGAGAGCTGCTCGCCCACTTTCAGCCAGGAGGCCTGTGAGTCAGTGATGCCACGCACCTGCTGCTCAAAAATCATATTTGTACTGATTCGCATGTTATCTCCTGCCCTTAGCGAATATTGATCAATGCATTAAACACGGTGCTGGCGGTCTGCAGCACCTGCGCATTAGCCATATAATATTGCTGATATTTAGTCAGGTTGGCGTACTCCTCATCAAGGTTTACGCCTGAGACCGATTGCTGACGTTGGGTCAGCTGACTGACCACGCTTTTCTGTGTATCGCTGGTGGTCTGCAGTGAACTGGTTTTGTTACCCACGGTACTGACGATAGCCGCGTAAGCCTGCGACAGCGTGGCGTTGCCACCGACCAGCTTCGCATCCTGCAGACTCAGCAGTTTTTGCGCATTACGGTTATCACTTTCACCGCCAACGGCACCTGCTGCGGCCACCTGAGATTCATTGGTGATCGCGACGGACATGTCGTTGATCACGTTCTGGACCGGCTTCACCAGAAAACTGTCTTTAGCAGCCGGTGCAGGCGTGCCGGGAACGGTCAGCTTCAGGCCATCAAAGCTCAGCGTGGTGTTGCCGCTGGCGTCTTTAACCTGTGCAATGGTCACAGCGGTGCTGTCAGAGGCACGCGTGGCGCTCCAGTTAGTGCCATCAAAGCTGACGTTATAGTTGGTCGCTTTCAGCGCACTGGTATCGGTCCATTCAGCGGTAACGGAGGCGGCGGTGCTGTTTTTACTGTTGCTTACCACCAGCGGGCTGCCGATATTAAAGAAATCAACGCCCTGATCGCCGTTACTGTCGAAGCCCTGCTTGTGAACATCGTTAAAGCTGGTCGTAAACGCAGCTGCTAACTGACCCAGCTGGTTCTGCGCCAGATCCAAATCCTGACTACGGAATGCCAGCAGACCGCCCAGCGAGCCGGTGGTGATCAGCTTTTCCGGAATCTCGACGTTGCCCGCCTGTTTATCGACATAGCCGATAGTAGTGCGTGTCGGATCGCTGCTGGAAGGCATCGCCACCAGATCGTGAGATTTGTCGCCGTTTACCAGCGTCAGGCCATTCGCCATGGAGACCGTGTAGCCGCCATCCTGCTGCGACACTGTGACGCCAACTACGTTATTCAGGGTATTCACCAGCTGATCACGCTTATCAAGCAGATCGTTAGGAGCGGCACCGTTAGCGGTACTCAGTTTGCCAATCTGCTTGTTCAGATCGGCGATCTGGCTGGTAATGGTGTTGACCTGCTTGATGCTGGAACCGACGTCTGCATTGACGCTGTTCTGCATATTGTTCAGGTATTGCGCCGAGGTCTGGAACTGGCTGACCAGACCCTGTGCATTGCTGAGCATTGACTGACGTGCTGACGGATCGTTGGCATTGCTGACCACGTTCTGCAGGTTAGTAAAGAAGCCCTGCAGCGAGGTTGACAGGCTGGTCGTCGAAGTCGACAGCAGATCGTCAATGTTTGAAATCTGGCTGTGCTGGGTGCTTACCGCGCTGTAGTTCGCGCTGGAACCGCGTAACTGCGTGGCAATAAATGCATCATATTCACGTTGTACACCGGTGATATTCACGCCGTTACCATAATAGCTGTTGCCCTGCAGGGTACTGTTTGCCTGCGCCAGGACCGTGGTCTGACGTGAATAGCCAGCCACGGTGTAATTGGAAATATTGTTACTGGTGGTGCTCAGAGCGGCCTGCGCGGCACTCAGTCCGCTCATCGCGGAGTTAATTATGCTGGACATCTCGGTTCCTTACGTTCCCCGTTAACCGGGCTGGCAGACATCAAAGTGGGCGCCAGCAGGCGAAAACGCATCTGGCTATAGGGATGTTATCGGCTTGCTTAAGTGAAACTTGAGGCGCAATGATCAGAACAGGTCACCCATATCCTGGCTGTACGCTTTGACGACTTTGTCACCCATACTTTTGAATTGCTGAATCATTCCCACCAGCTTTTGCGCATATTTCGGATCGGTGGCATACCCTGCCGCCTGCAATGCCTGCGCGCCCTGCTCCGCGGATGTGGCGTTGGTCACCGCCGCATAGCGTGGGTTTTTGGTGAGGAGTTTGACGTAGTCAGTCAGCGCCTCGAAATAAGAGTTGTAGACACGGAAGCTGGCACGGACTTTCTTCGCTTCACCCTGCTCATATTCGGTAGTCATGATATCGGTGGTGTCGCCTTTCCAGTCGCCGCTGGCTTTAATCCCGAACACGTTGTAGCTCGGTTTGCCGTCGCGGGTCAGGATCTGACGCTGGCCCCAGCCCGACTCCAGCGCAGCCTGCGCCAGAATCAGGTGATGCGGAATGCCACTCTGCTGACTGGCTGCCTGCGCCGGTTGCGTCAGCTGGGCGATAAACTCGCGGCTGTCGCTGGGCAGGCCTGTGGGTGACGCAACCGGCGGCAGACGCGGCATCGCCTTACGCACAATCTGCTCCAGCTGCTCCGCGGCCATGGGTTTTGCCCCGCTGGTGCTGAGAATGAAGCTGTTATCCAGCTTCATCGGCACCGTACCGGCTTTTTCATCCGGCGCGGTGGCAGGCTGCATCTGTTTGACGATGGTTTCCGCCAGGCCAAGGCCGCGCTTACCCATCTCCTGTGCAATCTGCTGATCATACATCGAGGTGAAAAGTTTGGTCTGTTCGTTGCCCATAATCCCGTCCTGCGGCAACGCCTCGCGCATACTCTTCAGCATCATTTGTACAAACATCCCTTCGACCTGACGCGCGACCTGCAACGCATGTGCTTTCGGATCGTTGCTGGCCTGGCGTTTCAGTTCATTCAGGGAGCGGCTGTCAAAAGCCGAACTTGTCAGAGATTGCATGTCAGCCATCAGATAATTTCCAGTTTGGCACGCAGACAGCCGGCACTCTGCATCGACTGCAGAATCGACATCAGTTCGATCGGTGACGCACCCAGCGCATTCAGTGCACGCACCACGTTATTCAGGTTGGCGCTGGCGTTAACACGTTGCAGCGCACCGCCGGTCTGGCGCAGATCGATCTGCGTCTGCGTCGTCGCGACCGTCTGACCACCGGCCAACGGTGTATCAGGCTGACTCACGTTCTGCTGCTGGTTAACCGTCACCGACAGGTTGCCCTGGGCTACCGCACACTGATTCAGCGTCACTTCACGGTTCATAACGACTGAGCCGGTACGGGAGTTGATGATCACTTTGGCATCTTCTACCTGAATCGACACATTAATGTTCTGGATCTCAGCCAGCAGGCGCACCTGCGCACCATTATTAGGTGACACGCGGATCTGCACAGTACGGGCATCCAGCGGCTGTGCCGCGCCGTAACCGCCACGGGCGTTGATTGCATCAGCAATACGCTGTGCCATTGAGAAATCTTCGCTGTTAAGCTGCAGGTTGATGGTGTTCTGCGTACCAAAGTTGCTCTGCAGTTCACGCTCTACGGTTGCCCCGCCGGTGATACGTCCACCGTTCAGCTGGTTAACCTGAACACTGCTGCCGCCTGCTGATGCACCAGCACCGCCGACCAGAATATTACCCTGCGCCAGCGCGTAAACCTGGTTATCAACCCCTTTCATCGGCGTCATTAACAGCGTGCCACCACGCAGGCTTTTGGCGTTACCCAGCGAGGAGACCACCACATCCAGCGTCTGTCCCTGACGGGCAAACGAAGGCAGTTTGGCGGTGACCATGACGGCCGCCACGTTTTTCAGCTGCATGTTGGTGCCGGCAGGCACGGTAATACCCAGCTGTGACAGCATGTTGCTCACTGTCTGCGTAGTAAATGGCGTCTGGGTGGTCTGGTCACCCGTGCCATCCAGACCCACCACCAGGCCGTAGCCCAGCAGCTGGTTGTCACGCACGCCCTGTACCGTGGTTAAATCACGAATCAAATCGGCTTTGGCCAGCAGGCTGACGCCCAGCAGCAGCGCCAGCCCGGCGCGTAACAGCGTTAACTTTTTCATTGAAACCTCTTACATCGGCGAGATGTTCAGGAAGAAACGCTGGAACCAGCCCATGGTCTGCGCCTCATTGATATAACCATTTCCGACGTACTCAATACGTGCATCGGCGACAGCGGTAGATAACACGGCGTTACTGGCGCTGATGGTGCGCGGATTGACCACGCCTGAGAAGCGAATGAACTCCGTGCCCTGATTAATGGCGATCTGTTTTTCGCCCACCACGTGCAGGTTGCCGTTTGACAACACCTGGTCCACGGTGACGGTAATGGTGCCGGTAAAGGTATTATTGGCAGATGCGCCGCCTTTACCTGCGAAATCGTTTTTGCCTTCGGCGCTGAGATTGGCTTTTTCGCCACCTGCACCGACCAGACCGGCGAGGCCTGTCGGCACCCCGGTTATACCCAGGCTGTTGCTGCCATCGCGGCTGGCACTGGCCGAGGAGCTTTTGCTGGCGCTGACGTTTTCCTGCAGCGTAATGGTCAGGGTATCGCCGATGTTACGCGGACGACGATCTTCAAACAGCGGCTGATAGCCGTAGTTAAGCGGCGCGACGCCCTGGAATATGGAGCCGTTGACCACCGGTGGCGCGGACGGCATAGGTTGCGCTGTGGTTGCACCTTCGACCAGCGGGGTACGCGGGACCAGAGCACATCCGTTAAGAGTTAGCAGCAACGAGGCGACTAACCAATGTCCAGGCTTGAGAATCTGTTGCTTCGCCACGGTGTCACGACCTTATTAATGTCTGTCATTCAGGCCAGCACGGGCTGGCCCTGTTCGGGATTAAAGCTGCGTTAATTTCGCCAGCATCTGATCGGAAGTGCTGATCGCCTTGCTGTTGATTTCGTAGGCACGCTGCGTCTGGATCATGGTGACCAGCTCTTCCGCTACGTTAACGTTTGAGGTTTCGGTGTAGCCCTGATAGAGCAGACCCGCGCCGTTCTGGCCTGGGGTGCTGTCTGTCGGTGCGCCCGATGCCTGTGTTTCTTTGTAGAGGTTTTCACCCACGCTATCGAGACCGGCATCATTCATAAAGGTGCTCAGGGTTAACTGACCAACCTGCGCGGCCTGAGCCTGACCCTGCTGCGTCACGCTGACCACACCGTCACGCGACACCGTAATGCTGGTGGCGTTAGCGGGAATGGTAATGCCTGGCTGCACCGGGAAGCCGGAGTTGGTCACCAGCTGGCCGTTCTGATCAACCTGAAACGCGCCGTCACGGGTATAAGCCGAGGTGCCATCCGGCATCTGAATCTGGAAATAACCCTGGCCATTAATGGCGATATCTTTCGAGTTGCTGGTCTGCGACAGGTTGCCCTGAGTATGCAGACGCTCCGTCGTCACCGGACGGACACCGGTACCAATCTGCAAACCCGATGGCAGCGTCGTCTGTTCTGATGACTGGGTGCCCGGCTGGCGCATGGTCTGGTACATCAGGTCTTCGAACACGGCACGTGAACGCTTAAAGCCGTTGGTGCTGACGTTTGCCAGGTTGTTGGCAATGACGTCCATGTTCATCTGCTGCGCATCAAGACCGGTCTTAGCGATCCATAAAGAACGAATCATGTTGTTATCCTCGTGCCTCAGCCCATGCTCAGGAGCTGGTTGGCTTTTTGTTCATTTTCGTCGACGTTGGTGATGACTTTCATCTGCATCTCAAAACGTCGGGCGTTGGCGATCATATCGACCATGGTTTCTACCGGTTTGACGTTGCTGCCTTCCAGTACGCCAGGCATAACCTGCATGGTGGGATCCGCCTGTAACGCGGCTCCGCGGGTCGCCTGCGTCGACGCAGTAGGACGGAACATGCCGTCATCACTGCGCTGCAGCTCCTGCCCGGTAGCCCTGACCAGCTTCAGCTTGCCCAGCTGTACCGTGGCATTTGGCGAATCACCGGCATTCAGCCCGGTGATCGAGCCGTCAGCAGCAATGGTGATTTCAGTGCCCTGCGGGATCACAATCGGACCGCCATCGCCCATCACAGGATTGCCCTGAACCGTCAGCGTACCGGTCGGACTGATTTGCATATTGCCGTTACGCGTGTAGGCTTCGCTGCCGTCAGCGGTACGTACCGCCAGCCAGCCATCCTGCTGCACCGCCACATCGAGCGGACGCTCGGTGTAATCCATCGCGCCCTGACTCATGTCGGCGCCGGGTGTAGAGGCGGCGACCAGCGTACGGGTTGGCAGCGACCAGCCACTCACCGGTACTGCGCGCAGTGCATTCAGCTGCGCACGAAAACCCGGTGTAGAGGCGTTGGCGAGGTTGCTGGCGGTCACCGCCTGCTGATCCAGCGTCTGGCTGGCCGCGCCCATCGCGGTATATATCGCGTGATCCATATGGCAATCCTGTTAGCGAATTAACGTAAGTTAACCAGCGTGTTGAGAATCTGGTCCTGAGTTTTGATGGTCTGCGCATTCGCCTGATAGTTACGCTGCGCCACGATCATGTTCACCAGCTCTTTACTCATGTCGACGTTGGAAGATTCCAGTGCGCCGGCGGTCAGTGAACCAAAGGTGCCGGTGTTAGCCAGACCAATGGCTGCCTGACCGGATGCGCTTGACGCCTGCCAGACGTTATCGCCCTTAGACTGCAGACCTTCCGGGTTCGAGAAGCTCGAGAGGACGATCTGACCCAGCAGCTGGGTTTTCTGGTTTGAGTAGCTGCCGGTGATGGTGCCGTCATTATTGATCGCGTAGCTGGTCAGATCGCCAGGGGCATAACCATCCTGGGTCGGGCTGCCAAAGTTCGTGGCGCCGGTGTTCTGCTGCAGGCTGCCCAGCATGCTCATAGTGATGGGCTGATTGGCGACTGCGCCATTGGCACCGCCCACGTTCAGCGTCAGGCCAACAGTGCCATCGGTGGTGGTGCTCGCTACCGTACCGTTTGCATTCAGTTTAGAGACGCTGGTCAGCTTACCGCTGGTGTCAAACGCCATTCTGAAATCGCCCGCTGAAAGGCCGGTATTGGCATCAATGGTGCGCACGGTCCAGCTGTTGCTGGCGGTGTCTTTCGCGAAATACATGTCGAGCGCGTGGTCATTACCCTGCGAGTCGAACACGGTTGCAGTGGTTTTCTTGTTGTAGCTGTCTGCGTTCGCCGTCGAGAAGGTAGGCACGGATGGCGTGGTATCCGTTGAGTTCAGGTTGGCAACCAGACCGGCGGTGGTAGTCGCACGGGCGGGCATCTGCTCAGTAGGAATACGCAGTGCAACCGGGTTAGCACCTGCCTGGATGGTAGCCGGTGAACCGCTGGCCGGATAGCCGGTCACGTTCAGACCCTGGGTGTTGACCAGGTTACGGTTGGCATCCAGCGTTAACTGGCCATTACGTGAATAGAAGACGCCGCCGCTGCTGTCGGTCATACGGAAGAAACCGTTACCGCTCAGCGCAACGTCCAGGCCACGGCTGGTGGTGGTGGTCGCACCATCGTTAAAGTTCTGGATTACCGCAGCGACTTTGGTGCCGAGGCCAACGTTAGAACCGGCAAACATATCGGCAAACGCGATGGTGCTCGATTTAAAGCCCGCTGTGGCGGAGTTAGCAATGTTGTTACCGATGACATCAAGGTTACTTGAAGCAGCACCAAGGCCGCTGACCGCTTGGGAAAATGACATGTGTTTGTTTCCTGTCTACAGGTTAATCAGAGAATCTGACGTACGTCGTCAAGGGTGGCGGAGCCCATGGTGCCGAGATCCAGTTTTGTGGTGTTGTTCGCTGTACTCACCCCATTGACGTAGGCGTAGTTAAGCGGTTGTGCCACCAGTTGTGTGTTGCCATTGCTTGCGGCAATCGCAACGCTGTATTTACCATCTGGCGCAATGGAGCCATCGGTGAGCTTGCCGTCCCACGAGAAGGTGTGCACGCCGGCGCTCAGCGCGCCCAGATCGACGGTGTTGATTACCGAGCCATTGGCATCTGTAATGGTGGCGGTTGCGCCGGTTGAGGCAGAGGCCAGTTCAACGCCAAATGGCGTCGTGGTGCCTTTGCCGACCAGAATCTGTCCGCCATTGACCATTACGCCATGCCCAATCAGCGTAGAGCTCTGCAGTGACTGGCTGGTGTTGATCTGGCCGGAGATCGATCCCAGCGTGGTATTCAGTTTTTCAATGCCGCTCAGGGTATTGATCTGTGCCAGCTGCGTGGTGAGCTGGCTGTTATCCATAGGATTCGTAGGATCCTGGTTCTTTAACTGCGTCACCAGCATGGTCAGGAACTGGTTCTGCAGATCCTGTGCATTGTTGCCCGTGCCACTGGTGTTAGAAGAGCTAAGAACCGTGGGGTCCAGCTTGTCGTTAACGCCTACCGCGATAGCCATAAATTTTCTCCGTTATTGCCCAAGGGTCAGGGTTTTCATCATCATCGACTTCACGGTGTTGAGCACTTCAACGTTGGCCTGGTAACTGCGTGACGCCGACATGGTGTTGACGCTTTCAGAAACCACATCCACGTTCGGCATCTTCACGTAGCCTTTGGCATCAGCCATGGGATTGCCCGGGTCATACACCAGCTTTGCGGGTGTGGGATCATCCACGACCTTTGCCACTTTCACACCGCCGGTGGCGGAGCCGGGTGCCGCATCGGTCTGGAAGACCACCTGCTTAGCAACATAAGGCTTACCATCAGGGCCGGTGACGCTGTCGGCGTTCGCCAGGTTACTGGCACTGACGTTTAATCGCTGTGATTGCGCGGTCATCGCTGAGCCGGCAATGTCAAAAATATTCAGCAAGGCCATAATTATTGCCCTTGTAACACGCTCATCATGCCTTTGATCTGGCTACTGATGAGGGTGAGGTCGGTTTGATATTTCAGGCTGTTATCCGCGAACTGCGTACGCTCACGGTCCATATCTACGGTGTTGCCGTCGGCAGAAGGCTGATCGGGAATGCGATAAAGCATATCCATCGATGGTGCGCCGTTTGTCTGTGCTTCAATGTGCCGGGCTGACGTGACTTTTAACGCCATGCTGCTGCCTTCCGCACGACCATTGGACATCACCCGACTCAGCTCGCTTGCAAAGTCGATATCCCGGGCCTGATATCCAGGGGTATCGGCGTTGGCAATATTTGACGCCAGGATCTCCTGACGTTGAGCACGCAGGTTGAGGGCCTCCGTACCAAATTTCAGCGCCGCATCCAGTTTGTCGAGCATGTTTCCTCCGCGTATGAGAATTTCGAGCTCGCAGCTTAATTTGAAAAAGCAAGACGTCATCGTCTGAATAGCGACTTAAATGGCCGCTATTTTGACAATTGAGGATTTTTCTTAAAGGTTACACTCGTCGCCATCATCAGTGAGGAAATGCACAATGCGTCGATATCTGACCCTGCTGACCAGTCTGCTGGTCGTGATTGCCCTGCCAGCTTCTGCCGGGGATCTCAATGCACAACTGAATCAATTTTTTAAAGCGCGTGACGCCCAGCATGCTGCTGGCATGGTCGTAGTGGTTCGCACGCCGAAAGAACAGTGGCCAGCCTGTGAGGCGCCACAGTTCACGCTGCCCGGCAACAGCCGGTTGTGGGGCAATATGAGCGTGGCGGCAAACTGCGGCGAGAATCGCCGTTATATCCAGGTACAGGTCCAGGTCACCGGATCTTATCTGGTAGCGAACCGGCTGCTGAGTCAGGGCAGTAGCGTCAGCGAGAGCGATTTCACGCTGCAGACCGGCCGCCTGGACACCCTGCCTGCCCGCGCCCTGCTGAATGCGGACTCGGTCGCCGATGCTGTGGTGCTGCGCGATATCCAGCCCGGACAGCCAATTAATCCGTCCACGCTGCGTCAGCCATGGCGGGTTAAGGCGGGTCAGAATGTGATGGTGATTGCCAGTGGTGATGGATTTGATGCCAGCGGTGAGGGCAAGGCGCTGAACAATGCCGCCCGATCGCAGTCGGTCCGCGTCCGGATGGGAAATGGCCAGGTTGTCAGCGGTAAGGTCCGGGAGGATGGGAATATTCTTATAACGCTGTAAAGTGTTAAAGAAGCCCTAAGTGCTGCCGATAGAAGAATCAACAAAGCGATAACGCTATTATGATTCAGGTGGCAGACTTCCCCCTGACCGTACAGGAGCCCGAACATGAGCATTGACAGAACGCAACCGCTGAAACCCGCCAGCACCGTACAGAGCCGCGATAGCAGTGAGTCCGGTAACAGCAAAGTGCGCCAGAGCGCCAGCCCGGTGGCAGCCGCCACGACCCCTGCAGCAGCCCAGGTCAGCCTGAGCAGCGCGCAGGCGCAATTGATGCAGCCGAGCAGCAAAGATATTAACGTCGAGCGCGTTGAACAACTGAAAACCGCCATTCGTAATGGCGAACTGAAGATGGATACCGGCAAAATCGCCGATGCGCTGATTGCCGACACCAAGGCGTATTTAGAGGGTAACTAATTCCCATGAGTAATTTGCAGACCACATTAGATAAGATGCAGGACGTGCTGGCATCGCTGTCAGCCGTGCTGGAAGAAGAGCAGCAGCAGCTGGCAGCGGGCAGCATTAACAGCAACCTGCTGCAGCGTATCACCGAAGATAAAAGCGCGCTGCTCAGTACGCTCAACTATCTGGATGAGATGCGTCGCGCCGCTGAACAGAGTCAGGCGACATCAGCACCTTATCGTGGTCAGAACGACATGGCTCGCCGCTGGGATACGATCCAGCAGCATTCCCGTCGTCTGCAGGATGCCAATGTCCACAATGGCCTGCTGCTGCAACATCAGATTCGCTACACCGAAAATGCGCTTGAAGTGCTGAAGCCGCATCAGACGCAGGCCTTTTATGGCCCGGATGGGATGGGTAAAGGCCAGGCGACGTTAAGCCGTAAAGCCTGAGCCAAAAAGTAGCGTAAAAAAATCCCGCCAGGTGCGGGATTTTTGCGTTTCTGTAAAATTTCACTGATCTGAAAAAAATCCCGCTGGTGCGGGATTTTTTATTTTCTGATTTCAGGCGCTGACTTATATCGTCGTGCGCCGTGCATAGTCACGCAACCGGAAGCCCAGCAGCCCCAGCGCCAGGAAATAGGCCCCGCCGCCGACTGCACAGACCGCCGCCAGACGCAGCAGTCGCCATAACATCGAACCCTGCTCCCATGCGGGCATCCACTGCAGCATGGCGAACAGTGCACCCGCCATGACCACCACCGCGACCAGCAGGCGGATCAGGAAGCTACTCCAGCCCGGCTGCGGGTTAAAGATATTCTTCTTACGCAACTGCCAGTAAAGCAGCGACGCATTGAGACAGGCTGCCAGACCAATCGACAGTGACAGACCGGCATGTTTCAGCGGACCAATAAACGCCAGGTTCATTACCTGCGTCATGATCAGAGTAATAATCGCAATTTTAACCGGCGTTTTGATGTCCTGACGGGAATAGAAGCCCGGTGCAAGCACCTTGACCACAATCAGTCCCATCAGGCCGACAGAGTAAGCAATCAAGGCACGCTGCGTCATCAATGCATCAAAGGCGGTAAATTTACCGTACTGAAACAGTGCCACGGTCAGCGGGCCGGAGAGCATACCCAAGGCTACGGCGCTGGGCAGTGCCAGCAGGAAGCACAGGCGCAGACCCCAGTCCATTAGTCGGGAATATTCATCATGGTTGCCACTGGCAAAACTTTTAGCCAGCGATGGCAGCAGAATAGTGCCCAACGCCACGCCGAGGACACCAGAGGGAAACTCCATCAGACGGTCAGCATAGTACATCCAGGAGACTGAACCTGAGACCAGGAATGAGGCGAAGATGGTATTGATGATCAGGGAAATCTGACTGACGGAAACGCCCAGAATGGCAGGCCCCATTTGACGCATAACCCGCCAGACACCCGCGTCACGCAGATTCAGGCGCGGAAGCACCAGCATCCCCAGCTTCTTCAGGTGCGGCAGCTGATAGCCAAGTTGCAGCACGCCGCCAGCCACCACGGCCCAGGCCAGCGCCATCACCGGTGGATGGAAGTGCGGCGCAGCAAACAGCGCAAAGCCAATCATGCTCACGTTCAGCAGAGTCGGCGCAAAGGCTGGCACCGAGAAACGGTTCCAGGTGTTGAGCACCGCACCCGCCAGCGACGCCAGCGAAATCAGCATAATGTAGGGGAAGGTTACCCGCAGCAGCGAGCTGGTCAGCGCGAACTTATCAGGACTGTCAGCAAAGCCGGGCGCCGTGACCATGATGACCCAGGGCGCAGCGATCATGCCCGCCACGGTGACCAGCGCCAGCGCCAGCGTCAGCAGGCCCGAGACGTAAGCCAGGAAGAGTCTGGTCGCCTCTTCGCCCTGCTTACTTTTGTATTCAGCCAGAATCGGCACGAAAGCCTGAGAAAATGCACCTTCAGCAAAAATACGCCGCAGCAGATTGGGCAGTTTAAACGCAACAAAGAACGCATCGGTCGCCATTCCGGCGCCAAACACCCGCGCCACGATGGCATCACGGGCAAAGCCCAGTACGCGGGAAAACAGGGTCATAGAACTGACCGCTGCCAGCGATTTCAACAAATTCATAATTGACGGCGCATCCTGAAAAGAATCAGCAAAAAAGGAGAATTAGCGCGGGCACCTGAGGATGCCCGGCGACAGTCTACTGCCACAGAGGGAAATGACCAGCACGGAGTGTTACAAGGCGTTATTCGCGGGTGGCCTCGCGCCACAGTTTTTCCACGACACGCTGCGCCATCAGTGCCTGTTCACCGCTGGTTTCAGGCTTCGTCTGATTTTGTACACAGTCAATAAAATGGTGCGCCGCGCCGCTGAAACCGCGCTGAGCCAGATGGCTCTGCCAGGCGGGTGGCTGCGTAATTATCAGGCCCTCGCTCTGCTCTTCGTGCCAGTCGCGCATCTCGCTGATGTCGATGCATTTACCGTCACATACCGCACTGACCCGCTCGCGCTGACTGCCTGCGCGGCGGTGCATGCTGGTGGAGATCGTTAATCCTTCAACACTGAAATGGTGCTCAGCATAGAGCATCTGTCCCTGTTCGTTGGTCTCGATACGTCCCTGAACCTGGCGAAACGGTTTGCCGCCCAGCCAGAGTGCGGTGTCCACCACATGCAGGTAATCGTCGAGCAGGGTAAAGCGAAGATCCTGTGGCCCGACGCTATCGCTGCGATGCTTTTCAATCCGCAGAGAGGCAGCGTCGGTCATCTTGGCCCGCAGCTGCTGATAGCGCGGCGCGAATCGACGGTTAAACGCCACCATCAGTTTACGCTGACGTTTTTCTGCCAGCGCCACCAGCGACTCAGCCTGCTCCAGAGTTTCAGCCAGCGGCTTGTCGACACAGACATCTTTTCCGGCCAGCAGCAGTGCCCTGACCACGTCGTAATGCGTAGCGGTGCTGGTGTGGACAAAGACCGCGTCGCAGGCAGCCGCTAAATCATTTAACGAACCAAAATTTGAGATGCGATAACTGTCGCAGATTGGGCGGGCTTTGGCCTGGTTCGGGGAGAATGCGCCCACCAGCGTCCAGTCTGTTGCCGCAGAAAGCACAGGCAACCAGGCTTTCTGCGCGATACCGCCTAATCCCACCACCCCAATACGTAGTGTCATTTCAGCGCTCCGTTTGCAGCAGTTGGGTGAGTCGGGCCTGAAGCTCCGCGACCTGCTGCTCCAGCCGGGTAATGCGCGTGGCCAGCTCGCCCTGCTCTTCCGGCGCGTCAGCGGCCTGTGGCTGATCACTCTCATCACTCAGCAGATGCATAAAGCGGCTTTCACGCTTACCCGGCTCTCGCGCCAGGCGGATAACCTGTGCACTGTCGTCGCGCTGCATCAGCCCTTCCAGCGTCTGCTCGACCTCACTGACATCACTGAACTCATGCAGACGACCGCTGCGGGTACGCAGTTCTCCAGGTGTTTGTGGCCCACGCAGCAGCAGCAGCGTCAGCAGGGCGACTTCCGCGCTGTTGAGCTTCAGCGCGCCAAACGCAGAGTTACAGAAACGCTGCTCATATTTCACTACCCGTTGCCCGGCGGCGCTGCTGGCGGTGATCAGATGCCGCTTTTCCAGCAGATCGAGCTGATTCTGAACCTCGCTTTCGCTTAGCTCCATGACCGGATCGCGATTCGATTTCTGATTACAGGCAACCACAACACCATTCAGTGACAGCGGATACTGCTCCGGCGTGGTGACCTGCTTCTCCAGCAGACAGCCCAGTACGCGCAACGCCTGCGCCGATAAAACCATCTTCATGCTAGCATCCTCATCATTATCCACGCCGGTCAGGCGTCCATTCCCGCAGAGTTAACGCTGTCAGCACGTGATCCTGCCAGCGCCCATCAATTAGCAGATAATCTTTCGCGTATCCCTCTTTCTCAAAACCCAGTCGCGCCAGAAGATCGCCGCTGCGCTGGTTGTGCGGCATGTAGTTCGCCATGATGCGATGAATATGCTGCTGGCGCTGCATATAGCGGATAGCCGCCTGCAACGCCTCAAACATCAGCCCTTGTCCCTGCCACTTTTCACCCAGTGAATAGCCAAGGTAACAGGCGTGAAACGATCCGCGCAGCACGTTGCTGAAATTCGCCACGCCCCGCACCTCGGTTTCATCGCTGTCCATGAGAATAAAATAGAAAGCGGAACCCTGCTTATGCATGTCCGAAATCAGTCCGAGCCTTGCCTGCCACCCTGAGGGATAGCAGTGACTGTCATCGCGCACCGGTTCCCAGGGTTTTAAAAACTGGCGATTTTCCGAATAGTAATCTGCCATTCGCCAGGCATCACGTTCGTGAACCAGACGGACCACCAGTCTATCGGTGGTTAATCGCACCCTGGGCGCGGCAGAACGATAGCCAAACATCCTGACTCCTGAAATCAATGGCTGATGAAGATGAGCCGTCATTAACCGGCTTTCACTATAACCGTCGCCTGGGCTGCGGTAAAACGTTACAGCTTTTTCGCCATAAAGAGGTTGATTTTGCTCTGTTATCACCGCTTTCATTCATCAGGATGGCTGGTTTAAGCGGCGGATCCTGTGATGCCTCTGTCAGGTGAGTTTGCCCTGTTGAGTAATCTCTTCCATACTTTTCACACGCCCGAAAACAGAAAGAATTGATTCGTTCTGTTAAACAATAACCCTCTGAAACCCGGGAGATCAGGATGAAGCTCTATATCTATGACCACTGTCCTTTCTGCGTTAAAGCGCGAATGATTTTTGGCCTGAAGAACAAACCGGTTGAGCTGGTGGTGATGCTAAACGACGACGAGGAGACGCCGAACCGGTTGATTGGGCAGAAAATGGCGCCGATTCTGCAGAAGCAGGATGGCAGCGCGATGCCTGAGAGTATGGATATTGTGCATTATGTCGATCAGCAGGATCGCGAGCCGCTGATTACCGGCGCGCTGAATCCGGCAATCGCTGACTGGCTGCGTCATATGAATAGCTATGTCAACAAACTGCTACTGCCGCGCATTGCTGAGTCGGCGTTTGCCGAATTCGCTACCCCGGAGGCGCGTGACTATTTCCACACCAAAAAGCAGGCAAGCATCGGTGATTTTGACGCGCTGAAAAGTCACTCGGCCGGGCTGATTAAAAATGTCAGCCAGGATCTGCGCAAGCTGGACAAATTAATCGAACAGCCCAATGCGGTGAACGGCGAGCTGTCAGAAGATGATTTTAATCTCTTTCCACTGCTGCGCTCACTGACGCTGGTGGCGGGTATCGACTGGCCAGCACGGGTCGCTGACTACCGCGATAATATGGCTAAACAGACCCAGGTAAATCTTCTCTCTTCAATAGCCCACTAACCCTGCCGCGATGAGAGACGCTGCGGCGTTTCTCATCCCTTTCCTGATGACACCCGCCCCGCATTCAGGCAGGCTATAGCCTGTTTACTGGCTCTGATATTCAGGATAAAGATCGATGAAAAAGGCATTTTTCGGGCTGACGGCCCTGTTGATTGCGCTGCTGGTGAGCGGATGTAATCAACTGACCCAATACACCATCAGCGAACAGGAAGTGAATCAGGCGCTGCAGAAGCACAACAACTATGAGAAAGACATTGGTGTCTCCGGACTGGTTAACGCACATATCGTGCTGAACAACCTGACCAGTCAGATTGGTCGCGAAGAACCCGGAAAAGTGACACTTTCCGGCAATGCAAAAATTAACGTCACCTCACTGTTTGGTCCTCAGCAGGCCGATATGCAATTGAAGATGCGTGCTCAGCCGGTTTATGAGCCGCAGCAGGGCGCCATATATCTTCGCGATCTGGAGATTGTAGATACGCAGGTTGCCCCGGAAAAAATGGCGTCAATTATGAAGACGCTGACGCCATACCTGAATCAGTCACTCAAAAGCTATTTTGATCAAAATCCGGCCTATGTGCTGAGTGCTGACCGCAGTAAAGGCGAGTCGCTGGCGAAGAAATTTGCCAAAGGACTGGAAGTGAAACCGGGAGAACTGGTCATTCCGCTCACACAGTAACCCCGATCTCCGCGCCTTATGGCGCGGATTTTCTTTATCGGCATAAAAAGCAGGTGCAAACGGTTGCCTGAATCCTTATGCTTAGACCCCGGCCAAAACATGCCTTTTGTTTCCCTTCTGCCGGAGCTTCACTGATGACAGCACAACCTCAGCAACTTACCCTGCGTCGCCCTGACGACTGGCATATTCATCTGCGTGATGATGAGATGCTCAACACGGTCCTGCCCTATACCAGCGCGGTGAATGGTCGTGCCATTGTCATGCCGAACCTGGTTCCGCCGGTGACCAGCGTGGCGGCAGGTGAAGCGTACCGCGATCGTATCCTGGCGGCGCTGCCCACCGGACACGCCTTTACGCCGCTGATGACCTGCTATCTGACCGACTCGCTGGATCCTGATGAGCTGGAGCGCGGTTTTACCTCGGGGTTGTTCACTGCAGCTAAGCTTTATCCGGCGCACGCCACCACCAACTCCAGCCATGGCGTCACCAACATCGCGTCGATTGCCCGCGTGCTGGAGCGTATGCAGAAGCTCGGTATGCCGCTGCTGATCCACGGTGAAGTTACCGATGCGCACGTTGATATTTTTGACCGTGAAGCCCGGTTTATCGAAACCGTAATGGTGCCGCTGCGCAGCCAGTTTCAGGCATTGAAGGTGGTGATGGAACACATTACCACGCAGGACGCTGCTGACTATGTCGCCGCCGCCGATGAGACGCTGGGCGCAACCATTACCCCGCAGCATCTGATGTTTAACCGCAACCATATGCTGGTAGGCGGTATTCGTCCGCACCTCTACTGCCTGCCGATCCTTAAGCGCAACGTGCATCAGGAAGCGCTGCGTAAGGTGGTAGCAAGCGGAAACCCACGCTTCTTCCTCGGCACTGACACTGCGCCGCATCTGCGCCATCTCAAAGAAGCCAGCTGCGGCTGCGCTGGCGTGTTTAATGCGCCAACGTCATTGCCCGCTTACGCCACCGTTTTCGAAGAGCTGAACGCGCTGGAACATTTCGAAGCATTCTGTTCTGAGAATGGGCCGCGTTTCTACGGCCTGCCGCTGAATGAAGGAACGATTACGCTGGTGCGTGAGCCCTGGCAGGTGCCTGAATCAATCGCGCTCGGCAGCCACGCTCTGGTGCCGTTCCTGGCGGGTGAGACACTGAACTGGCGCATCGCATAATTTTACTTGCCTCCGGCTCGCCTATACTGTAAATATATACAGTATCTTAACCGGAGGCTATTATGCGCGTTGAAATTACCGTATCCAATACCCGACCTCTTCCTGCTGGCGCGATTGAAGCGTTAAGCGATGAATTATCGCGCCGCATTGATGAACAGTTCCCTGACTCGACCAATCACGTCAAGGTACGTTACGCCAGTGCCAATAATCTCAGCGTGCTGGGCGGTGGAAAAGAGACGCGCGACCAGATCAGCGAAATCCTGCAGCAGACGTGGGAAAGTGCTGATGACTGGTTCATTACTGATTAACCGCCACTGTGCTTTTTTTCCGGGTGTCGCCACCCGGTTTTTTTATCTTTTCTTCCCTCTCGCACTTCCCCCTCTCTGCATCTAGACTCTTAATGATCAATGCCCTATCCTTGCGCTCGTCACGCATAACAGGAGGTGCGCACCATGACTACTGATAAACCGGAAGAGGCGATGACCTTTGGTGAGTTGTTAGCACTGATTGGTGATCAACAGCGTCGTTTGACGGTGCTGGAAAATGCCTTTTCCAGTCTGATTTTCTGTCTTGACGATCGCGCCAGTCAGCTGCTGGTGCACAATCTGTCGCTGGAAGCCCAAAATCAAAACCATGATGAACAGCTTCAGCAGCACTTTGCCCGTCTGGCAGAAACACTGCAGAAACGTGGCGGCGGCATCGTGCCAGAAAGCCCGACACTTTAAGCACGCTCACGTGGCTTAAGCCACTTTTTGCCTGCCCAATGAATAGTGATTAAAATGCCTGCCTGTCAGGCATTTTATTTTTTCCTCCGCGCCTTTCAAACGCAAATATTCTGTGAGAAGCTGACTCACGGCCTTTTTAAAGTCATGATTCCCTGGTTTACTGTTATAATAGTTTCGCTATTGGAATAAAAAAGCCGCATTGAACCTCACCATGCACTTCGTTTAACGAGTAATAAGGAGGTTATAATGGACAGAAGAAAAGACGTTATTCAGACTCATCCGCTGGTGGGCTGGGATATCAGTACCGTTGATAGCTATGACGCCATGATGATCCGCCTGCACTCGCTGTCGTCGCAGGATCAAAAAGAAGAAGAAGCGGATGTTGGCCCTACTTACTGGCTGACAACGGATGTGGCAAGGCAGTTTATCTCGATACTCGAAGCGGGCATCGCCAAGATAGAATCAGCCGAGCAGATAGAACGACTCCTCAATAAGCATTAATCTCTGCCGCATCAAAGAGGCGCCCTCAGGGGTGCCTTTTTCGTTTCTGTTTCTGGTATTCTTTTGATTATCTTACTCTTAGAGCACAGTTATCATGATTTATGATCTTATCGTCGTCGGCAGCGGCTCAGTGGGCGCGGCCGCAGGCTACTATGCTACCCAGGCGGGTTTATCGGTGCTGATGATCGACAGTGCACATCCTCCCCACAATCAGGGCACGCATCACGGCGAAAGTCGATTGATCCGTCACGCTTATGGCGAAGGCGAACGTTACGTTCCCCTGGTCCTGCGAGCGCAGACGCTGTGGGATGAACTGGAACAGCGCGCCGGTGAGCGCATTATGCATCGCAGCGGCGTACTTAACCTTGCGCCAATTCAGTCACCTTTTATTCAGAACGTCATCGACAGCGCCGCTCGCTGGCAACTCAACATTGAGGTAATGCAGCCCGATGACGTGCGAAAGCGCTGGCCGCAAATTAACGTGCCTGAGGGTTATCTGGGCGTCTTTGAGCCGGACTCCGGCTATCTGAAGTGCGAACAGGCGGTTCGCAGCTGGATTCAGCTGGCGGAGCAGGCGGGTTGTGCGCAGCTGTTTAACTGTCCGGTCACAGAGCTGGGACGTGATGGCGATCTGCAGCAGGTCACCACCCTGGACGGCATCTATCGGGGTCGCAAAATGCTGGTCAGTGCCGGCACATGGGTGGGTAAATTAGTTCCTGACCTGCCAGTGGCCCCCACCCGCAAAGTGTTTGCCTGGTATCAGGCTGATGGTCGCTACAGCGAAAACAATAAGTTTCCCGGCTTTACAGTAGAAATGACGAATGGCAGCCAGTTCTATGGCTTCCCGGCGGATAATAACGCGTTGAAGGTGGGGCGTCATGATGGCGGACAGCCGATGCAGCAGCCAGAGGATCGTAAACCTTTTGGTGCGGTCGCGGCCGATGGCAGTGAAGCCTTTGGTTTCCTGCGTCAGTTTTTACCCGGCGTGGGTGTCTGTCTGCATGGTGAAGCCTGCAGCTACGATTTCAGCCCGGATGAGGACTTTATTATTGATACGCTGCCAGGTGAACCTGACCGTTTATTGATTACCGGACTCAGCGGACACGGGTTTAAATTTGCCAGTGTATTAGGCGAACTGGCTGCAGAATTTGCTCAGAAAAAACCGTTCTCATTTGATCTGACCCCTTTCCGGCTTTCACGCTTCTGACGCTGAAAATGGGTGGCATCCAGCGGGGGCCACCCATTGACATTAAATGACGTAAATCGAATTTTGCTGACATAGCGACGCTGTTTATTTCGCCCTTTAAGTTAATTTACTGCCTTATTCGTTGACGAGCCCTTTGCCACAAATAACTCATTCAGAAATATTGCGCATTTTCATCCCTTCTTATTCAGCCATTTCATATTAAAAATTAAAATTTATAGAAACGTAAGGGCAATTGCTTTTATATTTCAAAGTGTGGATTCTTATTTCATATTATTTCTTTTTTGAAACGACATCATGTTATTACGTAATTCATCTCATCAGTTTGGACTGATTGCCGTGCTGCTGCACTGGTGTATGGCGCTGGCGATTTATGCCATGTTTGCGCTGGGGTTATGGATGGTCGGTCTGGGCTACTACGATAGCTGGTATCACGACGCGCCGGAAATTCATAAAAGCATTGGCGTGATGCTGCTGCTGGCGTTGATTGTTCGTCTGGTGTGGCGTGTTATTTCGCCGCCGCCAAAACCGCTGAACAGTTATTCCCCGCTGGTGCGTATCAGTTCAATGGTTGCGCACCTTTTGCTGTACACCCTGCTGCTGGCCATTTTAATCAGTGGCTATCTGATCTCTACCGCCGATGGCAAACCGATATCTGTATTTAGCTGGTTTACCCTGCCTGCGCTATTCAGCGGTGCAGGCGCGCAGGCTGACCTGGCGGGCGACATTCACCTCTGGCTGGCCTGGACGGTTGTGATCCTCTCAATACTGCATGGTCTGGCTGCGGTAAAACATCATTTTATCGATCGTGATATCACCCTAAAACGGATGTCAGGTTTACGCATCCCTTCTCCCTCTGAAAAGGATAAATAATATGTTCAAGAAGACTCTGCTGGCGATGACCGGTGCCAGCCTGCTGCTCAGTTCGATGACCGCCAATGCTGCAGACTACAAAATCGATAAAGAGGGCCAGCACGCGTTTATTCAGTTCCGTATTCAGCATCTGGGTTACAGCTGGCTCTACGGCACCTTTAAAGATTTCGATGGCAGCTTCACTTTTGATGAGAAGAACCCTGCAGCAGACAAAGTCGATGTCACGATTAACACCAGCAGCGTCGATACCAATCACGCTGAACGTGACAAGCACCTGCGCAGCGCTGACTTCCTGAACACCAGTAAAAACCCGCAGGCCACGTTTACATCCACAGAGGTAAAAAAAGAGGGTGATGAGCTGAAGATTACCGGCAATCTGACGCTGAATGGCGTGACGAAACCGGTGACGCTGGAGGCAAAAATGCTGGGTGAAGGTAAAGATCCGTGGGGCGGTTACCGCGCTGGCTTTGAGGCCGAAGGGGAAATTGCACTGAAAGATTTCAACATCACTAAAGATCTGGGGCCCGCTTCGCAGAAGGTGCAGCTGATGATCTCAGTTGAAGGTGTACGTCAGTAAAACAACACGCCGCCTGAAGCTGACTTCAGGCGGCCACGTTTATTTCTTCACTGGCGAAGGAATAGTCATATTTAACAGGCCACGTGACTTGTTAAAGATCTTATTGCCATTCTCACGCCCCGCCCGGCGAGCGCGCTGCTCTTCCGGAGAGAGTTTTGCCTCTTCCTGACAGATCGGGCTGCAGCAGTTCTCAAACTTCTCTGCGCAGCTTTTGCACTGAATAAACAGCAGATGACAGCCGTCATTGACGCAATTGACGTGGGTATCACAGGGTTCGCCGCACTGATGACAGTTCGACAGCACGTCGTCAGAAATACGTTCACCCATCCGCTCATCAAAGACAAAGTTTTTGCCTTTGAAGCGTACCGGTAATCCCTGCTCACGCGCGCGGCGGGCATATTCGATGATCCCGCCTTCGATATGATAGACATCCTCAAAGCCGTTGTGCCGCATCCAGGCACTGGCCTTTTCACAGCGGATCCCGCCGGTGCAGTACATTACGATCTTTTTGTCTTTCTGATCCTGCAGCATATCAACCGCCATCGGCAATTGATCGCGGAAGGTGTCAGCAGGCACTTCCAGCGCATTATCAAAGCGGCCCACTTCATATTCGTAGTGGTTACGCATATCCACGAACAGCGCGTCAGGATCGTCCAGCATCGCGTTAACTTCTGCCGCTTTAAGATACTGACCCACATTGCTGGCATCGAAACTGCTGTCTTCAATTCCGTCCGCGACAATGCGATCGCGCACTTTCAGACGCAGCACCCAGAACGATTTTCCATCATCATCCAGTGCAATATTCATACGCAGATTATTCAGCGCCGGATCAAAGCTATAGAGCCACGCTTTCATCTTTTCATACTGACTGGCGGGCACGCTGATTTGCGCATTAATACCTTCGTGCGCGACATAGACGCGGCCAAACACCTTGAGTGCTGTCAGGCCAAGGTAGAGCGCATCACGGAATGCTTTTGGATCGGCAATCTGGAAATATTTGTAAAAAGAGACAGTGGTGCGCGGCTCAGTTTCAGCCAGCATGCGCGCCTTCAGCTCTTTATTGGAAACGAGGTTATGTAACACTGGCATGGTGTTCTTTCCTGTTATCAATAGGAGAATTTTAGCGGGCACATGATACCTGATTTCAGCAGGATGCAAAGGCCAGTGTCAGAACTGATCATCTATTGCTGTTTTTTCCGCCAATATCTGGAGAGTTTACATCCGCCTGCAGTAGCCTGTTCCGTCAGTGATATTTATACGCCCGATAAAAACTGGCACAATGGCAGAAATTAATGAGATATCAGCACCGCACGGTGCGCGACGCAGGAAAATTAACCTTCATATGACCCAGTTGCCTCAGTTTTCACGAGAACTGCTTCACCCGCGCTATTGGTTGTCCTGGGTGGGTGTCGCTTTTCTTTATCTTTTGGTGCTACTTCCCTATCCCCTGCTTTATGTTCTCGGCTGCAATATTGGTCGTATCGGGATGCGTTTTATGAAGCACCGCGTCAGTGTCGCCCGACGTAATCTGGAATTATGTTTTCCGGAAATGCCGATCAATGAACGTGAAGCGATGGTAAAACACAATTTCGAATCGGTTGGCATGGGACTGATCGAGACCGGGATGGCATGGTTCTGGCCTGACTGGCGCATCAATAAATGGCATAAGCCTTCAGGTCTGGAGCATATTCAGCAGGCGCGGGATAGTCAGCGTGGTGTCCTGCTTATTGGCATGCACTTTCTGACACTGGAAATTGGGGCGCGCATGTTTGGTATCCATAATCCAGGCATTGGTGTCTATCGCCCTAATGACAACAAATTGATCGACTGGCTGCAGGTTAAAGGCCGGATGCGTTCAAATAAAAGTATGATTGACCGCAAAGATCTTAAAGGAATGATTCGCGCGCTGAAAAACGGCGACATTATCTGGTACGCACCCGACCATGATTATGGCCCGCGCAGCAGCGTTTTTGCGCCCTTCTTTGCTGTGGAAAAAGCGGCAACCACGGTGGGCACCCACTTGCTGATTCGTACCGGTAAACCGGCGGTTATTCCCTTTGTGCCGCGTCGTCTGCCTGGTGGTCGTGGTTATGAACTGATGATACTGCCTGACATCAGCGACGAATTTACACTGGAGAGCGATGTTGTCACCGCTGCCAGAATGAACAAAGTGGTTGAAGAAGGCGTGTTGCTGGCACCGGAACAGTATATGTGGCTTCATCGTCGCTTTAAAACCCGCCCCGAAGGCGAACCCTCCCGTTATTAATCCTTTCGCGCTAAATGTCTGTCTGGCATTTAGCGCTTTTCTTACTCTATGCTCTGCTGAATAAATCAGTCGCTCGTGGCGGAATCAGCATTTCATCGAATTCTCAGGACCGTTAATTAATCAAGCCGCAGACTCATAATAATTTATTTATCTATTTAAAACTTAAAGTTGCCAATCAAAAACCTTACCAACAGGCGCCGTTCTGTCTGACTTTCTTTTCAGTCATTAATTTTCAGCGTGCAGTATTTAATATTATTTGGTGCTAATTAACTTTCAAACCAGGCCTAATCCTATTTAGCCAGGCTTAACGATGTATTCTGGCTAATGGATCGATTAAAATTAACTTATATTACAAGCTTTTGCCTCGTTAATTTGACCTATATTCCTTTTTACATTTTTTTAACAGCCTGATAGACCGTTATGGCATTTGAAGAAGTTAAAGCTAATCGGTAGTTTCTTTCGTGACAGTCAGATCTTTAACCGCTCTGACAAAAATTATAAAAAGACAACACAGCAAACCTCTATCGGGACATATTATATGAACAAAGGTCTCTACTATTACGTCACAATTGGTACCGATCAGGAAAATTATCATTTCCTTCATCGTAAGGGATGTAAGCGAATGCCAGATAAAGATGAAGTCATCTTCATTGGCACTTTATATAACCTGAGCCAGGCGCTTTCTATCGCCAGAATTAATTTTAAGAAAGTTAAGCCCTGTATAAAATGCTGTATCCGCTACTCAGCACCGGTGATTCATGACTCTGTTCAACCCGTTCTGCACTTTCCACAAAAGATGATCTGACCCTGACTGGCGGGAAATGGTTTATTTCCCGCCAGTTGCACTGACCCGCCCTTTCCCTCCCCTGAATTTCGTCTATCCTTCACTGAAATCAAATGAATCTGCAGTTAATGAACCCGGTAAGGAGAAGATCTATGAGCATGTACAGTACGTTAGAGGAAGCGATTGATGCTGCACGTGAAGAGTACCTCGCTAATAATCCTGAGGTGGATGAAGAAGAAGCATCGATCAGTCAGTTTGGCCTGCAAAAGTATGTCATGCAGGATGGCGATATTATGTGGCAGGCTGAGTTCCTGACCGATGAAGGTGAAGCGGGCGAATGCCTGCCCTTCCGCAGCGGTGACGCCGCACAGGCCATCTTTGATGCTGACTTTGACGAAGTTGAACTGCGTCAGGAGTGGTTAGCAGAAAATACCCTGCACGAGTGGGATGACGGCGAATTCCAGCTTGAGCCGCCGCTGGACACCGAAGAGGGTGAAGCCGCCGCGCAAGAGTGGGAAGATGATAACAGCGACTCCGATCGCAGTTATTCGTAAGGACCGTGACTGGCATCCACCGGTAATAACAGGGTGTCAACCACCAGCGACAGTGGCAAATCGAGGATCGTTAAGACTCGCCAGCCGCTGTCGCGTACATCCCACTGAACGCCGGGATAATATTGATTGCCGTGTCCCTGCCCCGGCAGGGTGCGACTGATGATACTGCCGCATCCGCTTAAGCAAAGCACCGCAGCTACAACAACGCCTGCCTTTAAAAATGCTTTCACCACTGATACCCGCTATGAACTGCCATTGAGAACGTCACGCGCTGTTCACGGTGACTGCCAGCAAACAATTTATCAGCGTATCGCTGTTTTAATCCCATAAAAAAGCGGCATCGCTGCCGCTTTTCAGATTACGCGTTTTTTGCCAGCGCGTTAGGGTTGAGGTTAAGTTTCTGATAACTCTCTACCCACTGATGATACTTATCCGCATTTTCCCACAGTCGGGTATGAACACGGGCCAGTACCACCGGATCGCTGATTAACTGCAGTCGCTGCTCGCGGCCCAGTTTATCCGGTGCATCGCTCAGTGCCTGATCCACACGACGGTCACGTGCATAGTCCAGCAGCTGACTCTGCTTGTGGCGCGATGTCGCCAGTGCCGTTGCGAGTGCGTTAAACGCAGGATGGAACAGGGCATGCATAAAGCCATTTTCCAGCGCACGTTCGCGGTTTAACAGCACATAACGATCGGTATCCACCAGTTCCTGCGGCGGCGAGTACTCTTCCGGGATCAGGAACAATTTGGCTTTCTTGCTCTTAAGACCCAGTGTTGAGCGGCTCGACATCACAGAAACAAACGGCGACAGAATCAGCGAGAAGACAATCGGGGCCAGCCACCACAGGAAGTTAAGATCCAGCAGTCCCATACCCGTTGCCCACACCAGACCCAATGCCATCTGCGAACCGTGACGTTTAAATGCCTCGCTCCACGGCGTCGCATCGTCATCACGTTGCGGAGAGTTCCACACCACTTCCCAGCCGAGGAAGGCGCTGACAACAAACACCGTATGGAACAGCATACGTACCGGCGCCAGCAGCACTGAGAACAGCGTTTCCAGCACCAGTGAAGCCAGCAGGCGCAGGGGACCTCCGTAGGCTTTTGACCCTTTGAACCAGATCAGCACCACACTCAGCATCTTCGGCAGGAACAACAGCACCATGGTGGTCGAGAAGAGCGCTATCGCCAGCTCCGGACGCCACTGCGGCCAGACCGGGAACAGCTGTCGCGGTTGCAGGAAGTAGGTCGGTTCCATCAGCGTATGCACCACCTGCAAGGCAGTTGAAAGCGCAAGGAACATAAACCACAGAGGAGCAGACAGATAGGACATCACACCGGTCAGGAACACCGCACGGTGGACCGGGTGCATACCTTTAACCAGGAACAGGCGGAAGTTCATCAGGTTACCGTGACACCAGCGGCGGTCACGCTTCAGCTCATCCAGCAGGTTCGGTGGCAGCTCTTCATAGGATCCCGGCAGGTCATAGGCAATCCAGACGCCCCAGCCAGCACGACGCATCAGCGCAGCTTCCACAAAGTCATGGGACATGATCGAACCGGCAAAGGAGCCCTCACCTGGTAACGGAGCCAGTGCACAGTGCTCAATAAAGGGTTTTACGCGAATAATGGCGTTGTGACCCCAGTAGTGAGACTCGCCCAGTTGCCAGAAGTGAAGACCGGCCGTAAACAGCGGACCGTATACACGGGTGGCAAATTGCTGACAGCGCGCATACAGCGTATCCATACCCGATGCTTTCGGCGACGACTGGATGATCCCGGCATTCGGGTTAGCATCCATCATGCGCACCAGACCGGTGAGACACTCACCGCTCATGACGCTATCCGCATCCAGCACGACCATGTAGCTATAGTTGCTGCCCCAGCGACGGCAGAAATCATCGATGTTGCCGCTTTTACGCTTCACACGACGACGACGACGGCGATAGAAAATCTTGCCTGCGCCGCCGACATCCCGCACCAGTTCCATCCAGGCTTTCTGCTCGGCAATGGCGATATCCGCATCGTAACTGTCGCTGAGGATGTAAACGTCAAAGTGTTCAGCGTTACCGGTGCGAACCACAGATTCCCATGTCGCACGCAGACCGGCATAAACACGCTCAACGTCTTCATTACAGATCGGCATAATCAGCGCAGTACGATGTTCCGGATTTAGCGGCTCATCTCCGACTGTTGAATAAGAGATACTGTATTTGTCACGTCCAATCAGCAGCTGCAGGAAGCCCATCAGTGCTGTCCAGAAGCCAGCAGAGACCCAGCAGAAGAGTATGGCAAACAGGAACAGGATACCGGTCTGCAATAAGTAAGGCAGAATCTGCATCACTGACTGCTGCCAGTTCTGATTGATCATCTCCATCGGATCCAGAAGCGTCCAGCCCTGATAAGGCAGAATACTCTTCATGTACCAGGTGGCGACCACTGTCTGAAAAATGGTCAGGATCAGCAGGATGTAGCGACGAATTGAACCGACATGACGCCACTTCTCTTCGGCGCGACGCTCTTCCGCATTGGCATAACGCGGAACCGATTTGTGTCCACGCAGTGAGTCCCAGGCACGGGCGACCGGGTTGGTACGCCACGCTTCCGGAAACATCAGTGAGCGCTTGACCTTCGGCATCGCTTTCAGCGTGGTGCGGTCGAGATAATCTTTGCCCAACTGCTGACCGTCGGCCAATGAATCAGGCCAGGCCATTTCAACCCGCGATGAGACCGATTTTAACGGCGCATCATCCGGACGATCACTGGCTGCGGCATCCCTTCCCAGCGCATCATGGATGAAGTGGAACTCACCGGCATTCTGCAATGAGACGCTCAGGCGAGCCTTCCCTGCCGCATCCAGCGGCAGAGATTCCACATAACGTTGAGGTGTAAAAGTCGATTTATTCATTGGCAGGTAACTGATAGCTCCAGGTTTCCGTCAATGTCTTGTCGCCGCTTACCAGGGCCGCACGCATTTCCGTGGACTGCTTGGCATCTTTCACACGCAGACGCAACACCAGACGCCAGCCTTTGGTGACCGGGTTATAACGTACGCTCTGCTCAACCACATCAGCATTTTTACCGACGCTGACCTGAGGTGCCACCTGACTGTTTTCCGCCATCTTACTCATGTCTTTACCCACGAAGTCGATGGTGAAAGCCACGGTGCCATCCGGCTGACGCACCAGATTAGACTGCTTCACGTCACCCGCTGAACGCAGGGTATTTTTGACCCAGGCGGTATCATCGGAGTGCAGCTGGTTTTCGTCGCGCGAGAAGTGCAGACGATATTTGAAGTTCATCTCTTTACCAGGCTCTGGCAGCGTCTCTGGCGTCCAGAAAGCAACGATGTTGTCGTTGGTTTCATCTGCAGTCGGGATTTCAACCAGTTCAACCCGGCCTTTACCCCAGTCGCCGATTGGCTCAACCCAGCCGCTTGGACGCAGGTCATAGCGGTCATCCAGATCCTGGTAGTTGTCAAAGTCACGCCCACGTTGCAGCAGACCAAAACCTTTCGGATTCTCGATGGTGAACGTGCTCACCGCCAGATGACGCGGGTTATTCAGCGGACGCCAAATCCACTCCCCGTTGCCATTATGGATAGAGAGTCCATCAGAATCGTGCAGTGCCGGACGGAAGTTGTTCACCGCCGACGGCTGGTTCTGACCAAACAGGAACATACTGGTCAGTGGTGCGATCCCGAGTTTGCCGACGTTATCACGCAGGTAAACTTTAGACTGCACATCAACCGTTGACGCTTCACCCGGATGCAGCACAAAGCGATACGCGCCCGCCGCACGCGGCGAATCAAGCAGTGCGTAGATCACCAGCTGCTTGTCCTGCGGTTTAGGACGCTGAATCCAGAATTCTTTGAAACGCGGGAACTCTTCACCGGATGGCAAAGCCGTATCAATGGCAAGGCCACGCGCCGACAGGCCATAAACCTGGCCAGCACCAATCACACGGAAATAGCTTGCACCCAGGAAGCTGGCGATCTCATCGTTTTTACCCTTGTTGTTGAGTGGGTAAAGCACTTTGAAACCGGCAAATCCGAGGTTTTTTACCGCTTCTGCGTCATGTTTTACGTTACCGAAATTAAAATAGTCGGGGTTGTATTTAATCTCGCGTACCGCGCTGCCCGTCACTTCGTTGATCTGCACCGGGGTATCGAAATACATGCCCTGATGATAGAACTCCAGCTTGAATGGCGTGCGCAGTTTGCCCCAATACGCTTTATCGTGGTTAAACTGGATCTGCTGATAATCAGCAAATTTCATTTCACGAAATTGAGAGGGTAAATTGCTTTTAGGCGCTTCAAAGCTTTTCCCTGCCAACGCTTTGGCTTGTTTGGCTACATCATCGATGTTAAACGCCCAACTGTTATTGGCGTACAACGCCAGCAGAACTGCAGTACCAATCCAGCGTACCTTCATCAGTCCGGCTTTATTTTTTTCTTTAGTCGGCACATCCCCCCCTTTCGTGTGCTTAAATCAAACCCGTTTATCTTAAAGGATTATTCGGTTTTCCGACAGCTTATGCGCAACATTGTTCCCGCATTTCGTCTGGGTTAACGCTACTTTTAGGACAATTAGACACTACGGATTCCACTGATAGTATACCTGGTTTATCCCAGGTAGACTTTTCACAGAACATAATCCGGTTTCAGGGTGAAACCGGCCATACGTACTAACGAACTGGAACTTTATGAGTACTGTAAAACCTGAACGTGAATACTTTCTCGATTCCATACGCGCGTACCTGATGTTACTGGGGGTACCGTTTCATGTTTCCCTCATTTATTCCGCGCAAAAATGGGCCGTCAACAGTCATGAAGCCTCGTTATGGCTGACGCTGCTGAATGACTTTATTCATGCATTTCGTATGCAGGTGTTTTTTGTCATTTCGGGATACTTCTCCTACATGTTGTATCTGCGCTATCAGCCACGTCGCTTCCTGAAAGTACGTCTTGAGCGTGTGGGAATCCCTCTACTCACGGCCGTTCCGCTGCTCACGCTGCCGCAATTTTTCATGCTGAAGGCCTGGACAGATAAGCTGGCTGACTGGCCGCGATTCACGCCGTACCAGAAATTCAATAACCTGATGTGGGAGCTGATTTCACACCTGTGGTTCCTGGTGGTGCTGGTGATGCTGACCACGCTCGGCATGGTCACGTTCCGCTGGTTGCGCGATCAGCATCGCACCCTTGATTATACGCGGGTGGGCTGGGGAGCGCTTACCGCTGGTGTGCTGACATGGGCGCTGGTGTGGTGTGTGTTCCGCCGTCTGGTGTTTATGTTCCAGCCAGCCTGGCTGATGGATGGCTTATTCAGCATTGTGGTTATGCAAACGCTTTTCTATCTGCCGTTCTTTATGCTGGGGGCGCTGGCATGGAAACATCCGCCACTGAAACAGTTGTTTGTGCGGTTCAATCCGGTGATGTGGGTCGGCGCAGTGGTGATGTTTGTTGCCTACTGCACAAATCAGCGTCTGAGCAGCGGCGATGGCTGGTTATATGAGCTGGACGCGATTATCACCACGCTGATGGGCCTCTGCATGCTGAACGTCTGCTTCTGCTTTGGTCACAAGCTGCTGAATTCGCATTCGCCACGCATCATGTATCTGGTGAATGCGTCGCTGTTTATCTATCTGGTGCACCATCCACTGACGCTCTTATATGGTATTTATGTCACACCACGGATTGAAAACAACACGCTGGGCTTCTTTGTGGGCCTGCTGATGGTGTTTGGCATCGCGTTTCTGCTGTATGAGATTCACCTGCGCATCCCGCTGCTGCGCTTCCTGTTCTCGGGGAAGTTTGAGCGCAAACAATCCGGACAAGAGCATTGACGGTATTGCCTGAATAGAGTCGACAACTCAAAGCGATGGGACTACACCCTCATCGCCTTGAGTACAGCGAGCAGGCTCAGGGAGCCTGTGCCCTTCGCAAAAGCGCAAAAGATGCCACCCATGGCAGGCTCAGCGCGGGCGAATACGCACCTCATCTCTGAGGTGCGCCTGTAACCGGGCCAACGCTTTGCGTTGTTGTTCAAAAACGCTCCAAGCGTTCTTGTCCATGGCCCGCGCTGCTTTGCTACGGGCACAGACTCCCATCGCTTTACGCCCAGGAGTCGTCTGTGATAAGCAATCTGTGGTTTTGGGTGTAAACTGCGGTGAAGAGCCTGGCTTACAGCAACCACTCAATCGGCAGTCGCCACACCAGCCTTACCTGAAGACGTTGCCACCACGAGCAACCCGGCTCGTGTTTATGCACAATCTGCTGCGGCTCATCCGGATACTCCAGCCAGTTAACCCTTCCCCACTTATCCAGCCGAAGCGTCCATGCCCGATCGCGCATCGAGTGGCTGAAACGCTGATGCGTCTCTGCGGCCAGCGCCGCACTCTCAATGACCAGCCCCATCTCGGTATTCAACACTGCTGAACGCGGATCGAAGTTAAACGAACCGATAAACAGCGTCTGTTGATCCACCGAAAAGGTTTTGGCATGCAGGCTGGAGCCCGAGTTACCGGTTAATCCCCGGTCGTGCGGGGCATCAGGCACGCCCGCCTGTGGTTTAAGTTCATAGAGCGCGATGCCGTGACGCAGCAGTTTTTTGCGCCACTTAGCATAGCCGGCATGGACAATCGAGACATCGTTGGCCGCCAGCGAGTTGGTCAGAATGGCAATTTTTACCCCTTTGCGCTTCAGCGCCAGCAACTGAGCGACGCCAGCGCGTGTCGGCACAAAATAGGCAGAGATGATGTCGAACTGCTCCTGGGGCGTACCAATCACCTCCAGCATCCGCTGCGGCAGCAGGCTTCTGGCGCGTGCTTTACCCAGTCCTTTACGCGGATCATCACTGAGCAGTCGCGCTTTCGCCCAGGTCAGGGCCAGCGTGCCCTCTTCCAGCTCCTGTAGCAGTGACGAATTTTCCAGCCGCTGAAGGTAACGCTGTACCGGTTCACTATGACGCCATTCTGCTGGCAGGCTCACACTGTCCTCTTCGGATTCCTCTTCATCCAGCACCTGCTGCAGCTTTGATACCGGCTTACTGCGCCAGTAACGCTCAAAATCCTCTGCGACTTCTTTCACCACCGGACCTATCGCCATCACGTCCAGATCGGCAAACAACGGTTCATTGCCGGTGCCGAAATATTCGTCGCCGATATTACGCCCGCCAACCACAGTCGTGACACCATCCACGGTAAAGCTCTTGTTGTGCATGCGGCGATTCAGACGGGCAAAGTCAGTGAGATATCCCAGTGCGCGCAGGGTACGAAACGAGAAGGGATTAAACAGCCGCACTTCAATGTTGGGATGGCGATTAAGCTGGGCGAGCGTATCGTCCAGGCCCGGCGTATTATTGTCATCCAGCAGCAGCCGCACTTTCACGCCACGACGGGCCGCCTCCAGCACCGCGCTGAACAGCAACCGTCCCGACAGATCGTTTTGCCAGATGTAGTACTGAATATCGAGTGAACGTTCCGCTTTTTGCATCAGCAGATAGCGCGCGGCAAAGGCATCCAGCCCGTCGCTCAGCTGATGGACACCGCTCATTCCCGGATGACGCTGACACTCTGGCTCCAGCTGCGTTTCCAGCCAGCTGGTACGTTCCGATGACTGGGAGAGCTCAAACGCTTCGGTCATGACAATTCCCTGTAAAATGCAGTTATTTTTATTATTCCCCGGCCCGCCCTCTGACACCATACCTCTGTTCCGAATGCGTGCGCAGTTATGGGCGTTTTTTAGTCTAGACTTAATCGGACGATCTGTGACCGGCATTAACCCGGCAGGAGAGGAATATGTCTCATCAATCCCTTACAGATGCCCGCCAGCGCTACCATCCCAGCCTGTTTCGCAGCTTTTTTCAGGGCAGTTTTCCCTGCTCCACCGCCTGCCGTACACCGGGTAAACGGCTCGATATGGTTTTCAGCAGTGGCCACGATATGCTGCTGGAAAAAGATTATGCTGCCCTGACTGAACAGCATCTGCTCACCGCCCGTGACGGTGCACGCTGGCATCTGATTGAAAAGATCCCCGGCCAGTATGACTGGCAAAGTTTTCTGCCGATGATAGAAGCTTCGCAGCGTCAGCAGATGGAGATCATCTGGGAGCTGGCGCACTTTGGTTATCCCGATCATCTTAATATCTGGAAAGCCGAATTTGTTGAGCATTTTAGTCGTTTCGCCCGTGCGATGGCACAACTGATGCGCGATCAGGGCATCGAACG
Source organism: Pantoea sp. Cr_R13 (assembly GCF_029222565.1). Classification (NCBI taxonomy): domain Bacteria; kingdom Pseudomonadati; phylum Pseudomonadota; class Gammaproteobacteria; order Enterobacterales; family Erwiniaceae; genus Pantoea; species Pantoea sp. Cr_R13. Next base: position 427,468 of record NZ_JARHXL010000003.1, on the reverse strand, counting down.
CCCCTTCTTTACGCCGGTAAATCAAATTTCATTCTGGTCATGGGCTGGAGCCGATGTGGCCTGGTTCAATCCCCATGCCGCTAATCGCGGTAAAGAACTGAAGCGACAGCTGGTCCGTGCCTCGCTGGCAGCGATTCACGCCATTCGCGAAGTCTATCCGGAAGCACGTTTTGTACTGACCGATCCGCTGGTACAGATTGCCCATCATCCCGATAATCCAGACAGCAAACCTTACGCGGATGCGCAGCATCAGGCGCAGTTTGAGGCCTGGGATATGCTGGCCGGCCGCGTTGATAAAGAGTTAGGCGGCAGTGAAGATTGCCTGGATATCCTGGGCCTGAACTACTATCCCGATAACCACTGGTTTTTCCCCGACCAGCCGATGTCACTGGAGGATCCGGCGCGAACTCCACTGCACATTTTGCTGGCGCAGTGCTGGCAACGCTACCAGCGCCCGATGTTAATTGCCGAAACCGGCGCAGAGGGTGACGCGCGCGCGCCCTGGCTGCAGGAGATCAGTGAAAACGTGGCGGTGGCGCTGGATCACGGCATTGCAGTGGAGGGCATTTCGCTCTATCCGGTAGTGGAGTATCCCGCCTGGGCTGACGACCGGCGTTCACCAGGTCCGCTGCTGGGATTAGCTGATCCTAATGGCAACCGCAAGCTGCATGAAGCGCTGGCGCTGGTTCTGCGCAGTCAGCAGATTAAGTTCACCACACGTAACGCATAATCAGGCATGCTGAGAAGGATGGTTCTTCGGGTAACAGGAGCGAACATCAAGAGAGGGATCGGCAGGATGACGAACGTCGGTCAGCCAGACCATGGTAAACAGGAAAGTGACCCCGATCAGGCAGGCCGCCAGCAAACCGATAATTGCGATTAATTTGTCATCTCCGGAGTCCATCGCCTTCTCCTTATGCCATCCGACGAATCCCTGGGCGTGTCAGCTCATCCAGAGCGTAACTATCAGGACAAAGATTATAAGCGTTACCGAGGTCACCGCAAGCACCACTATCGCAAAGTGCGCATCGTCAAGTGACTGGCGAATTGGCTCATCGTGATCGTCGGGTGGCAAGGGCAAAGACATAACTATCCTGTGGAAAATAGGGGCCGCAGGGTGTAATGCGGTGAGTGACAGTGTAAATGAAAGGTTGTTTATCGTCCGGTTTTTTCGTTCGGAAAATAAACTGGCCCGTGCCAGTACCGCACGGACCGGATATCAGACGCCGCGCCAGCGTCTGAAGATCAGAGATGTGTTAATGCCACCAAAGGCAAAATTGTTGCTCTGGATATAGTCGGTTTCAATCTCTCGCGGCTCACCCATGATGTAATCCAGCTGACCGCCATCAGCGGCCGGTTGCGTCAGGTTAAGCGTGGGCGCAAACCACCCTTCCCGCATCATCTCAATGCTCATCCAGGCTTCCAGCGCCCCGCAGGCACCCAGCGTATGGCCAAAATAGGATTTCAGAGAGGAGATCGGCGTTGACTCGCCAAACACCGCCGCCGTCGCCAGACTTTCTGCCCTATCACCCCGCTCAGTGGCTGTGCCGTGCGCATTCACATAACCGACTTCTGATGCGGTAATACCGGCGCTCTGCAATGCCCGCTTAATGCAGATCTGCATGGTTTCCCGCTGCGGCTGCGTGATATGGGCGGCATCGCAGTTGGTGTGGAAGCCCGTGATTTCAGCATAAATTGTGGCACCACGCGCCAGGGCATGATCCAGCGACTCCAGGATCAACGTGCCGGCCCCTTCGCCTATCACCAGGCCATCGCGTTGCTGATCAAAAGGCGCTGGGGTGGTGTGCGGTGCATCATTGCGCTGGCTGGTTGCAAAGAGGGTATCGAACACCGCCGCTTCCGACGGACAGAGCTCCTCCGCACCACCCGCCACCATCACCGTCTGATATCCATGACGAATCGCCTCCCAGGCATAGCCAATGGCCTGGCTGCCTGACGTACAGGCGCTGGAGGTCGGGATCACCCGGCCGCGCAGGCCGAAAAAGAGCCCGGCATTCACGGCGGTGGTATGCGGCATCATCTGCACGTACGTCGTGCCGGTAATATTGTTGGTGTGCTTTTCGGTCAGCATGGTGGCGAACTCGCTGACCGGCCCGGTGCTGCCGGTAGAGGAGCCGTAGGCGATGCCCGTCTCTCCGCTGGTCAGCACCGGATGGTCAATCAGCCCTGCCTGGGTCAGCGCCAGTTCGGTCGCACGCGTTGCCAGCAGCGAAACGCGGCCCATGGCGCGGATACGCTTGCGGGTATAATGCGCAGGCAGTTCAAAGTTATCCACGGGCGCGCCGAGGAGGGTATGCAGTCCGTCATAGATCTGCCACTCCGGCATAAAGCGTACCGCGTTGCGCCCGGCACGAATACGCGCCGAAACCTCAGCCCAGGATTCACCAAAGGCAGTTACGCCGCCCATACCGGTTACGACCACCCGCTGGATCACAGCATGCCTCCATTAATTGAAATCACCTGACGCGTTACGTAACCGGCGATATCGGACATCAGATAGCTCGCCAGTCCGGCGACTTCGTCAGCCGCGCCCATGCGCTTCATCGGCACGATCTTCATCGCTTCTTCGATCACCTGAGGCTCGAGCCCCTCCATGCCGGTATCGATCAGACCGGGCGCGATGCAGTTAACGGTGATTTTACGTTTAGCCAGCTCAATCGCCAGCGCCTTGGTAGCCCCGATAATGCCCGCTTTCGCCGCGCTATAGTTGACCTGACCGCGATTGCCCATCATTCCGGAGACCGAAGAGAGGGTAATAATGCGGCCACCGCGGCGCAGGCCGATCATCGGCATCACGCAGGGCTGGATAACGTTGTAAAAGCTGCCGAGGTTGGTGTGGATTACACTGTCCCACTCCTCATCCGTCAGGGCGGGAAACGCTGCATCACGGGTGATACCAGCATTGCTCACCACGCCATAGTAGGCCCCGTGTTGCGCAATATCCGCTTCCAGCGCGGCACGGGTGGCTGCCCGGTCAGCCACATCAAATCCCAGCACACGACCACTGCCGCCTGCAGATTCGATCTGCTGCAGGCACTGCTCAGCCCCCGCGCGGTCGCGGTTAAAATGAACGATAACCTGATAGCCATCCTGGGCGAGACGCAGCGCAATCGCGCGGCCAATGCCTTTACTGGCGCCCGTGACTAATACCGACTTTGTCATGGCTGATTTCCTTGTGACATTAATTGCTTTAACTCTGTTTCATTGGGTTGCCAGGTGTTGAGACGACCGCTGGCAAGCCGTTGCGGGCCGTAACAAATATCGCCCTCAAAGCTGCCCATACGGTCATCGCGCATCAGCAACGTCATTCTGATGTCCAGCGTGACGTTCGCGTGAAAGTACGGCTGATCTGCCCGCCAGCCGCGTCCACCCAGCAGCATGCCGGGCGGGATAAGGGTTGCGCCACCCTGCTTTGCATGCCAGCCCGACCAGACGCCCACGGTTTGAGCCATCATCTCGACGCCAAACCAGGCAGGCAGTTCGCCCTGTGGCGTCAGAAACGGCGCCAGTACGCCATCGGCACTGGTCGATACCTGACAGTGAACGTGCTCTTCATCAACGGCAATCAGCTGATCAAGCAGCAACATCGGTGCAGCATGCGGCAGCCAGAGTGCCGCGGGAGAATTAATGTCCATCAAGGCGTCCCAGAATCAGGCAGGTGTTGTTGCCACCAAAGGCGAATGAATTAGAGGCGATGACCGGCCGTTGCAGCGCCTGTGGCTGTAACAGCAATCCGCAATCCGGCAGCGTCTCATCCTGCGCTGCCGCGCTAAAATCCTGCGCAGGCAGCGGCAGATTGTTTTGCAGGATCAACGCGCTGAGCGCAGCTTCGCACACACCCGCCGCGCCGAGCGTATGGCCGGTCAGATGTTTGGTTGAGCTGCATGGCACCGCATTGCCAAACAGACGATGAATCACGGCGGCTTCCATCTGATCGTTCAGCGGCGTGGCGGTACCATGCAGATTGATATAACCCACCTGCTGCGGCAACAGATTCGCCTGTAGCAGCGCCATTCGCATCGCCCGTTCAGCGCCTTCGCCCTGAGGATGGGGCGCAGACATGTGCCAGGCGTCAGAAGATTCACCTGCACCCAACAGCGCCAGCGGCTGCGGTTCCCGCGTCAGCAGCATCAGCGCGGCTCCTTCGCCAATCGAGATGCCGTCACGCTCGCGGCTGAACGGCGCGCAGCGGCGCTCAGAGAGCGATTCCAGACTGTCGAAGCCGTTGATCGGCATCCGACTCAGCGAGTCTGCACCGCCCACCAGCGCGACATCCGCCAGCCCTGCCGCGATCAGCCGCTCACCACTGATAATGGCGCGGGCGCTGGAAGAGCAGGCGGTAGAAATGGTATAGGCCGGGCCATCCAGCTGCAGGTAGTGCGCCAGAAAACGTGACGGATCGCCAAGCTCCTGCATCTGGTAGTGATAATCGGGCTGGCCGCCGCAAATCTGCTGATCCCCCTCATCCACCCCCGAGGTGCTGGTCCCCAGTACGATTGCCACTCTGCTGGCTCCATAGCGTGCAATCGCCGCGTCAAGCGTCGGACGGATTTGTATCAGCGCGGCCAGCAGCAGCTGGTTGTTGCGGGTGTTATGCGCGCTAAGGACAGCAGGAATCGCTGGTAGCTCACCTTCAACTCTGCCAAGCCAACAGGCGCGATCGCCGCTAAGCCAGCCATGACGCAACTGCATGCCGGGTGCTTCACCTTTTTTCAGGCTGGCCGCGATCTGCTGGCTGTCATTTCCCAGGGCATTCAGCATGCCGATAGCAGAGATATAAATCATGAGGCGTCCAGATGTTGAATGCGGATCTGATAGCCAAAGGCATGCTGCCGAATGCTGACTGGCTGGCGCTGATTACCCCGTTGCAGATAATCAATCTCCGTTACCAGCTGATTATCGGCATCCCTTAGCTGGCGCTTTAATCCCTTATCCTGCAGCTTCCAGCCTGGTGGCAGCTGTTTTTGCCAGGCATCCAGCGGCCAGTAGCTGAGCATGATGTCTGCCAGTACCTGACTCGCGGGCGGCATCTGCGGCAGCGGCATCAACTGCTGGGTATGAATACCGCTGGCATCATAGCGCAGACTGAAGAGTCGAATACCCACCGAAGAGAGCCCCGCCAGATCAATTTGCTGTTCATCAGCACTGAGCAGCACCAGCAGTGACTGACTCTGACCTTTAACCTGGCCGGTCAGCAACTGCTGCTGTTGAAAGGCGGGACGGATGCCTGGCGGCGGCAGCGTCACCTTCACGCCCGGTTTGAGCCAGGCGGTGGGACGGCTGCTATCGGGTGCAGGTCCGGCACAGGCGCTGAGCAGCAAAGCCATCAGCAGAATACAGGCGGCGCGGATCATCGTTTACTCCTTGATCGGGTGGGTCGCATCGCCAGCGGTGACAGCAGGAAAGCGCTGAAGATGCCGCTGCATAATACGGTGCCAAAACTGGCAATCGCGCTGGTGCTGCTGAATACCAGCATGCCCAGCGTCAGTAAGGTGGTGATCATCGCCAGCGATACCGCCAGCAATGAGGTCAATGGTGTACCCTGTGGGTTGCTGAAAAAGAGCGTGTAGTTAATGCCGATCCCCAGCACCAGAATCAGCGCCAGCAGTGCAAACAGGTTCAGCGATGCGCCGATCCAGCCCAGCGTTGCCAGCGCCATCGCCAGCGACAGCAGCGACGGCAGCGCGCTGCGTAAGCCCGCCTTTAATCCCAGCCGCAGTACAAAACTCAGGGTGATCAGCAGCAGCGCCAGTGCCAGTAATCCGCCAAGCAAGGTGCGCCAGAAGCTGAACAGCGCATCGTAACTCGCCTTGCGATCGATCCAGCTGACGCCAGGATGCTGCTTAGCCAGCTCTGCGAGTGCGGCGCTGTTTTTTACGCCGCTGGTGGGGATCAGAACGCCGCTCTGCCCGTCCGGCAGCGTCAGCCACAGCAGACGCCAGCCCTCACTCAGCGGACCCGACAGCCAGGCATCGGGTGTTACCGGCATTGGCGTCAGATCTGGCGCGGCAAGGGCAATTCCCGCCTGCTGCAGGCGGGCCGTAATCGTCGGAACGGCCTGTTTCAGCAGCTGCAGATCCTGCTGTTGCTGTGCCAGCGACTTCAGCGGCAGCAGACGATAATGTTGCAGCCAGCCCTGCTGCTGTGCCTGATGAAGATCCGGTGCCAGTTTTTCCAGCCGCTGCAGCGTCTGCTGCGCGTCATCGCCCCAGACCACAAACCAGGTCTGATCGGCACGCTGACCGGTTAGAGTAGCGAGCTGGCGATCCTGTTCCAGCAACTGTGCCGGGGCACTTTGCAGATGCGCAATATCATCATCTATCTTTAATTGAGCGATCCCGGTCAGGGCGAAGATGGCCATCAATACGGGTAATCCGACACGCAATCCGCGCTGGCGACGCCAGGCGGCAAGCCAGCGCGCCAGCGGCACCATCAGCGGCACAGGGCGCACCGGTAATCCACGTACCAGCCACGGCGTCATCAGAATTACCGTCAGACAGGACGCGGTTAATCCGCTGGCGGCAAACACCGCCAGCTGACGCAGTCCGGGAAATGGCGCGAGCAGCATCAGCAGCCAGGCAATCGCGGTGGTCGCAAGCGCCAGTAGCAGCGTACCGCGGACTTTGCGCAGGCTCTCCCACGGTGACTGCTGTTCGCCGTGAACCATACGCTCAGTGAGATAATAGAGCGTGTAATCCGCCGAGATGCCGACAATACTCAGACTCATCACCAGCGTCATCAGATGCAGCTCACCGAAGCAAAGCAGCGTCACCACTGTGCCTGCCATCGCGCCAACCGCCACAGACGTCACCGTCAGCAGCAATGGACGCAGTGATCGGAAGACCAGCAGCACCAGCAGGACGACGCCACCCAGCGTTACACTCCCCAGAGTTTTAACATCGTGCTGCGCACGCTGGCTGGCGTTGTCGCTGAACAGGACAGTACCCCGCGTCAGCAGTTTCGCCTGCGGCCAGCGGCTTTTAAGCTGCTGCTCCAGCGCGCTAAGCCGGGTCACCAGCGCATGACTCTGCTGCATACTGAAAGCATTGTTCGCCAGTTCGCCATGCAGAAAATACCATTGCTTACCCTGCTCGTCTTTTACGGTCAGCCAGCCATCATGCAGCGTCATACGCCCGGCATTCTGAGCCAGTGCCAGCTGTGAACCGCGCACCAGCATCAAAGGATCGCCCTGCAACTCTCTGCTGCTGACGCCAGAGAAGGCTGAAAAAAGCTGCGCCAGCAGCCAGTCCGCCTGCGCTTCACCCCCGTTCTCCAAGCGGCTGCGTGTCGCCTCATCAAGCAGACCATTGCGGTGTTGCCAGGCGAAACGGCCCCACTGCTGCTGCTGCTGTGCATCAAGATCGCCCTGCACATGCATCAGGTCAGGCAGCGCACGCAACTGCGCCAGCCACCAGGCAGCGACCTGCGGATCGTCCTGCTCACCGGGTGAAACCAGCCACACCATCTGGCGATCCAGCCGCTGCATAAAAGCCTGCTGTAGCGCAGGCGGTGCCGCGCCCAGATTCTGTTGCGGCAGCAAAGCCAGCACGCTGCTGTTGAGCTGGCTGCGCGGCAACAGAAAAGCGAGCGCCGCCGCCAGCAGCAGACAGATGGCCAGCCACAGGATCGCCAGCAGCCGATCGTTACGGCCCGGCAAAACGTGCTTGCTCCTCGTCGCTTAACTGCGGCGGTTCTATGCGGGTGTTACTGAGCTGAATCTGGGTTTTATCGCCCTGCTTATCATCCAGGTTGATGCTGTCCAGGAAGGTATTACCCGCCAGCGAGATACGGTTGAAGATTTTGTTGAGTGGCGCAGCTTTGGGCGTCAGGTCCAGCGTCCAGGCGCCGTTGCCACGATCGCTGAAGGCCACGCTGAAATTTTCGTTAAGCACCTTCTGGTCAGCCTGGAACAGCGCCCGCAGCAAATGATTGAACTGGAACATCTGCGGATTGCTGTCAGCGGTGATCACCTGGGGCTTCTGGCCGTTAAGGCTTTGTACCATGCGCTTATCATCCAGCAGCAGTGTCATCACAAACGGCGTCTGCTGATGCCACCATAACCCCTGCTCACGGGCGATCAGCATTTGACCGTGCGACACCAGCGGCTGACGCATACCTGAAATGGTGCGCGTCTGGGTAAAGTCGGCCCGGATCACCGGCTGGCTGGCAAAACGCTGCTGCAGCTGATCCAGTGTGACTGCGCTGGCGGCACTGGCCCACAATAGCAGGCCGGCAAGCACTATTTTCAGCATCCTTTTACTCCTAAACGTTCCAGTAAAATATCGGGCGAAACAAAGCACAGCGCCTGACTCTCCTGCTCCACCGCAACCTGCAGCGTATGCGCTTTAGTGGTGATCTGATCGGCCGCGTTTCGCACCTCATAGTCGATGCGCAGGCGGTTCTCATATTCTGTAATCCGGGCACTGACGCGAATCGTCTCTTCACAGCGCAGGGGATGGCGATATTTAACCCGGGTATCGACTACCGGCCAGACGTAGCCACTGGCAGCCATCTCGGCATAACTGTAATTGATGCTGCGCAGCAGAGCTTCGCGTGCCACTTCGAAGAAGCGGAAATAGTTACCGTGCCAGACCACACCCATGGGATCACAGTCGTGGAATGAGACGGTCAGCACGACTTCAGCATGATGTTCAGTCATGGTCAGACTCCTTGTGGTGTGCCTGGTGCTCAGGCAACGTCCAGAAATCGAAAAAGTTGAACCAGTCCAGCGGGGCCAGCAGCGCATAATGCGCCAGCCGTTGCGCATAGCGATCGACCGCCTGTTGCAGCGCCTGCTGACGTTGTGCACGGGGCAGCAGCAGCGGATCGGCAAACGGCTCACAGTGGATAAGCAGTTTACCCTGTTGCCGCAGGGCAAACATGAGCAGCACCGGACAGCGTAATGCTGCCGCCAGCACAAACGGCCCCTGCGGAAACGGTGCTGCCCGGCCCAGAAAATCGCTCCAGATGACCCGACGCTCGCCGCCGCGTTGGGGATTGACCGCCGTACGATCCCCGACAATCGCCACCCATTCGCCCGCATCAAGCTTCTGTTGCAGCAGGATTGCTGTCTCCGGCCCGATATCACTGACCGGCATCAGATTGACCCCCGCCTGCGGGGCGATAGTTTCCAGTACCGCCCGAAAGCGCCGGGCATTGTCGGTAAATACCAGTGCATTAATCACCAGTCCGCTGACCTGCTGCGCCATCGCGCGACAGGCTTCAATGTCGCCAAGATGGGAGGCCAGGATCAGCTTGCCCTGGGGTGTGGGTGCGCGGATTATCGCTTCTGCGCCCGGCGCGAAATCGATATCCCGTCCCCAGTGCAAATCCCCGCGCCAGCTGGCGACTTTATCCAGCATCGCCCCGGCGAAGCGCAGAAAATGGCGGTAGCTGTTAAGCCGTGGCGGTAATGCAACCTGCCGCTGCTGTGCGGCGGCGGTGACCTGCGCCAGCCATTGCCGTGAAGCGCTTCGCGCGCGCTGACCGCTCAGCCAGTAGACCGCGACGACCGGCCAGAGCAGCAGCGTAAAGGGCAGCCGCCCGCCATAGCGATACACCGAAAGCATAAAACGTAATCCCCACTGTCCGCGCCGCTCCGTTTCCACAGACCAGTGTGCTGGCGCGTTACGCATCGCCAGCAGACGCGGGATGCGCGGCAGCATGCCGAAGAACAGACGGGTATGCATCCAGGAGATGCGCAGATTGTCATAGAGCGCATCGAAGTGCGACAGCCCGCTGGCGGGATAGGTGACGCGGGTCGGGATAAAGCGACTGCGTATGCCCTGCCAGTAGAGCCGCACCATGATCTCAGTATCGAAATCCATGCGCTGACCGATGGCACGGCGATCGCACAGCGCCAGCGTGGCGGCCAGCGGATAGACACGAAAACCGCACATGCTGTCGCGGATCGACAGCGACAGCGTTTCAATCCAGACCCAGAAGTGCGTGATATAGCGACCGTAAAGACGTGATTTAGGGATCGAATCGTCATAAATCGGCTGTCCGGAGATCAGCGCGTCGGGATAGCGCTCAGCTTCCGCCAGCATCAGCGGCAGATCTTCCGCCTGATGCTGACCGTCCGCATCAAGCTGCACGGCATGGGTGAATCCGCGTGCCGCCGCAGCGCGCAGACCATGAATCACCGCCGCACCTTTACCCTGATTGCTGTCGAATCGCAGCACAGTGAGCTCTGGGCCGTACAGCGTCGCCAGCTGAAGCTGAGTCGCCGTGTCGCTGCCATCATCCACGACGATAACCGGCAGATTAAACGGTGCCAGCCGAGCCAGTACCGATGCCATCATCGCACCATGGTTGTAACACGGGATCACTACGCAAGGCGTAAACGGCAGGGTTAGCACAGCGCGATCTTCCCGATGCTGGCGCTCTGCTCGCCGTCGTGACTGAGCAGGCTGTAACGGAAACTCAGGCGCGACTTTTCAGCATCCCAGTCAAGACGCAGTTGCAGAAGTGAGTCAGGTAGCACCGGCTGCTGAAATTTGATGTTTTCAATGGCGGCAAACTGCTTACCCGGCGCGAGCAGTGACACGCCGTAGTGCATCACCCAGTCCAGTTGAGCCACGCCAGGCAGAATAGGCAGCGTCTGAAAGTGGCCCTGGAACCAGAACAGTCCGGCTTCAACCTGCAGAATCAGCGTGGCGCTGTCAGCCTGCAACTCCCGGCTTCGTTCAATCGGCAACATGAAAAAGTTCCTCTATTTGCGGCCAGGCGCGTTTACTTTGGGGGGTAACCGGAATGGTGGCAACAATCCGCCAGTAGCGCGGCATCGCCAGCGGTTCCAGCCAGCACTGCAGCTGGCGTTTCCATTGCTGTCTGTGCTGGTGCAGAGCCGCTTCATCCAACGTGCTGGTGAGCGACAGCACGACGCCAATTGCCTGACGATCATGACGCGTGACCACCAGCGCCACGGCATCGTCGATTTCCGGCAGATCGGTCAGTCGGCGCTCTATCTCGCTTAATGAGATGCGCTTGTCTCCAATTTTCACGATGCGATCGTGACGTCCTGCCAGCTGAAATCCGCCATCCGGCTGCATATTCAGGCGGTCGTCCAGCGCAAGGCCGTTATCACCCGCAATCAGCGGCGACCAGACCTGCCAGCGTTCTGGCGTCACCTGCTCAAGCCTGACGCCAGAAAAACTTCGCCACGGTGCATCGGCCCGATCGCACTGACGCCAGGCCAGAATGCCGGTTTCGGTGCTACCGTAGATTTCACTGACCGGGCAGCCAAAGCGCTGCCAGGCCTGTTCTGCATCCGGCCCGCGCAGGGTGCCACCGGCAGAGACAATCAGTTCACAACCGGGCGCGTCGAGCGTACTGTCCAGCCGCGATAAAAAAGCCGGGCTGCTGATAAAAGCATAGCGACAGTCGCGCGGGAGCTGGGCCAGCTGCTCGCCGTAGAACAGCGGCTGAGCGGAAAACGGCAGCCTGAGCGTCATTGGCAGGAAAAGTCGGAACGATAAACCGTAAAGATGCTGATGGCTGACGGAGGCAATCACACGACAGCCTTGCAGCTGTTCGCCCCACAGAGCGCTGAGCCAGCGGCTCTCCTGCTCCATCACCGTCAGTGACTTCACCACCTGACGCGGTGCGCCGGTGGACCCCGAGGTAAAGAGTATCAGCGCTGAGCTCGCAGGCAGTGGCGGCAGCTGGCCCTGGGCTTCTGCCTCATCCCACGTCAGCAGCGGCAGGCTGACCGCCAGCGGCATGTCGCATAGCACGCCATCCAGCTGATCCTGCATCTCATCCAGCAGCGCGGCGCGGCTATGACCCGGCATCACCGGCGTTTTACCGGCATACCAGCAGGCCAGCAGCGCCACACAGAAACGATAACTGTCGTCAAAACAGAGCGCCCAGTGCGTGCCCGGCTGTGCCGCTAAGCGCAGGCTAAGTGCCTGCACCTGACGACGCATCGCGCCGAGCATCAAGGGTTGATCGCCTCGCCAGGCGACTTCACGATCGGCGCCTGTCAGCCACTCTGCCACGCTCATGCTTTTCGCCTCACACGCTGACGAACCAGCCACTCAGCGCCCATCAGCACGCCGATCAACAGGTAGCTGATGCCACCGTTCCACAGCGTCCAGAGCCGCAGATCGTCCTGCAGACAGGTATAGAAAGCCATGCTGCCGTTGCCGATAAAAAACAGGCACCAGATCTGCGTGACGCGACGGGTGTAAGGCACTGCGGCGGCAGGAAGTTCTGGCTCACGCAGCCGGGCAATACGCTCCACCAGCGGCATCGCGCTCCAGAGTGAAGTACCGAACACCAGCAGCATCGCCAGATTGACCGCCACCGGATACCACAGCAACAGATGCTGAGCGCGTAACAGCTGGCTGCTGATACAGAGCAGTGCGCCGAGCAGCGCCAGCCAGCCCATGACTGCGCCCAGCGCGTTCTGCTGACGACGCAGTTGCAGCCAGCGCAGGCCAAACAGCAGCGCCAGCAGCCAGAAGAGTCCCTGCCAGCGCGGCTGGGTCAGCGCCAGCCAGACCAGCAAGGGCCAGGCCAGCAGCGTAAGCAGATTGAGCAGGCGAAGCGTAGCAGCAGGCACGACGGATCAGGCGTCTTCGCGCATCAGTTGTTCCACGGCATCCACGACATCCTGCACAGTTCGGACCGCGCGGAAGGTTTCCGGTTTGATTTTACGGCCGGTACGTTTTTGCAGGTGCACGACCATATCGACAGCATCAATGCTGTCGAGCTCAAGATCTTCATACAGACGCGCCTCGGGGTGGATATCCTCAGGCGCAATTTCAAACAGGCTGGTGAGCAGCGAAGTCACTTCCTGATAAATCTCTTCTTTGTTCATCATAAGATTGTCTCCGCTTTCAGCCGCGCTGTTGGTTGACGAACGCGGCCAGCGTCGCGACAGAGAAGAAGTGGGCACGCAGGGTTTCACTTTCCGCAGAGAGCGTCACACCGTAGCGATTTTTCACTGCCAGGCCAAGTTCCAGTGCATCAATTGAGTCCAGCCCCAGCCCGTCGCCAAACAGCGCAGCGTCAGTCTCAATATCATCGGGGCTGAGATCTTCAAGGTTCAGCGTGGCGATAATCATCTGTTTGATATCGTTAATTAATGAATCCATACCGGTTTTCGTCTTACCTGTTCTGGGGGACCAGCGCCTGCTCTAAGTGGCGGGTCAGGCGACGCGCGGCCAGTGGCTGCGCATCGGGATTGCTTTCACAAAACGACTGACTGTCGATTCGTGACTTTACTCGCACGGTAAACAGCGGTTTAACCGGCGGAATCTGATACCAGCGGCTCTGTTTATCAAGCATACGCTGGCTGCAGGTGATGTGAACCACGCGCAGATCGCATCCGGCGCGCACCGCAATATTGGCGGCTCCGCGCTGCAGAGTCAGCGGCTGACCGTAACGGGTACGGGTGCCTTCCGGAAAAATCAGGATATTGTCGCCGCGCGCCAGTCTCTGCTGACTGTCCGGCAGCAGCGTCTCCGCTTCACTGTTGATCAGATAATCGGCGGCGCGAATCACCCCACGTATAAAGGGATTTTTTTGCAGATCGGCCTTTACCAGACAATCCATCTCTGGCAGTACCGACGCGATCATCACGTAGTCGATCAGCGACGGATGATTGGCGACAATCAGGCATCCGCGATCCTGTTGCAGCAGCTCTGCGCCTTCAATGCGGTAGTCGTAAACGCCCGTCATCCGGCAGAAACGCAGAAAGCAGCGGAAGCTAAAGGCGATAGCGCGTCGGGCCAGCAGCCGGCGGCGCAGAGAATCACGCTGGATCAGGAGTAGCAGGTTGAAGCCAATCAGTGACAGCAGCAGTCCGCCCAGCCCAAACAGTGTAAAACTGACGGCGGTCATCACCAGTCGCCAGCAGTAGTTAAGGCGGCTGCCTGAGTGCTGTGCGGGTTGTGAGCACTCAGCCATGATTTCTCTCCCAGTGCCATGTCAGGCGTTCGCCTGCCAGGCTGAAGGTGGGCGAAGCCGCCAGCCATTGCTGCAGAAAACGCAGGCTCTGCGGTAACAGCGGTTCTGCCCGCTTCTCTCCGCTTTTACAGCCAGTGCAGTAGAGTTGTTCGCCCGCACGCAGCAGCAGTGCCACCGCATAGGGGAAATTCACGCGCTGATCCGCCAGCCACGGCAGATAATAGTCCGGCACGATGCCGTCGAAGTCGACCAGCAGCACCTGCTGATAACCCGCCTGATGCAGAGCGCTGACTTCAATCAATCCCTGCTGAAAAGAGTCAATGCCTGCCGCGATGGAGGTCGACACCAGCGGCGCTTTTGCCGCAATGGTCAGGCTGCCAACCGCCGAATTGTGAACTGACATGGCAAAGTCTGTGGGTGACATCGACTGTTGATCTGCCAGGGTATTAAGAATACGCAGATTACGCTCCAGTTCACCGTGACGGCTGGTAAACACGATAGCGTCTGCCTTCTGCCGTGCCAGAAGCGCCAGCCCGCACTCCACCGCCGCACGGCTGCCGCCGCTCAGACGACGCGACGTCATCATCGGTAAGCATTGCGGCTTTGCCATCGCCGCTAAGGGGTCGATGGCCCTGCTCTGTTGCGCCCAGTCCTGCCAGGCTTCTGGCGCGCTTAAACCCGGAGCCAGTGCCTGCCAGTCGACCAGTGAGTAAGCGAGTTTCATCTCAACACTCTTTTCATCATACGTGTGGAGTCGGCGTTCATTGGATCGTCACTCCTGCCTTCTGCAAAAAAAGTGCGTACCGGAAAACCTGCCGAACCCTTATCAGGTTCTCACGGTAGAGGTTTACTCCAGGATTCATCAATAGCAGCTCATCTGATTTGTCGGCCGGTTGCCGCAGAACTTTATGCTTAGCGAGTCTGTCGACCCATTATTGCGATAGCACACCATCACCGGGCGGCCAGGGCCGACAGCCGCAACTGAAAATCCTGATCGAGATTGGCCATCCAGTCGTTATCGTTATTGTGGATCACACTCTGTCCCGCTTTCAGGTTTTCACTGCCGACAGACTCAATGCGGTAATTCTGTCTGGTGTAAGTAATGCGGATGGTCGCCACAACATCACGCTGGGCCAGACGACCATTGATTACACCAGGCGAAACGGGTGTCATCACCTGTTTCCGGCCAATACCCGCCTCAATCATCGCCAGTTTCATCTGATTATCACTGTCATGCTGAGTGAGGGCCTGATTCACGTTATGAATCGGCGGCGTGCGTGCGCAGCCGGTTAATCATGCAGCGACCACAGCCAGCGCGAAAATTGTTTTTTTGATCATAACGAGTCCCTTCTTTGATCTTTTTTATCAGTGATTTAAACGTAAAAATCACCCAACACCAGCTTAACATTAAGTGCTTTTTTCCGGCTGGCTGGTTCAAAACCCGCGCATGATACCATCGAATGTAAAGACAGGTAAGCAGAAGTATGTATAGGTTTTTGGTGGTTATTTGAGGGATTAACGCGAGGTAAAATGCGCAGTCGACGCGTCTGCGCAGAGGCCGAGCCCGGCCGCAGAAACTCTTACTGCGGCTGGATCGGCCCGGACAGTCATTGTGTGGAGGCGGGTGCCCAGCCACCGCCCAGTGCGCGATAGAGATCGATCTGCGCCAGCAACAGATTATTTTTAACGGCCACCCGATTCAGCTGAGTTGAAAACAGGGTTCGCTGCGCATCCAGTTCATCCAGATAGGAAGCGTAGCCATTTTGATAGCGGTTGCGGGCAATGCGCAGCGCCTCGGTTACGTAAGTTTCCTGCTTTTGCAGTTCCTGAAGCTGTGCCTCACGCTGTCGGATAGCGTCCAGGGCATCGTTGACTTCCGAGAAGGCGTTGCGCACCACTTTTTCATAGCCATACAGCGCCTGATTACGCGTTGCCATTGAGACATCAACCTGTGCCGTCAGCGCTTCACGGTTCAGCAACGGTGCCAGAATGCTGCCGCCCACGCTCCAGAGCCGGAATGGATTGTCTGCGAGCTGGTGCAGCACCGAACTCTGCAGGGTGCCGGTGGCAGTGAGGTTCAGCCCCGGCAGCAGCTTAGCCCGCGACGAGGCAAGGCTGGCATCTGCGGCCAGTAACTGACGCTGCGCCTGCACAATATCCGGGCGGCGATTTAGCAGCTCGGACGGCAGCAGCGATGGCATCTGCTGCGGTAGAATCTGGTCAAACTGCTGACGACGGGCAATGCTACGCGGGTTCATGCCCACCAGGATGCTCAGCGCATTCTCCTGCTGCGCGATCTGATGCTGCAGCTGCGGTATCTGTGCTTTAGCCGACTGATATTCAGAAGCGGCCTGCATCCACTCCAGCCTTGAGGTGTAGCCGCTCTCAAACTGACGCTGGGCCAGCTTCAGTGAATTGTTGCGGGTCGCCAGCGTCGCCTCGGTGACCCGCAGCTGTTCATCCAGCGCGCACAGGTTGAGATAACCCGATGCCACTGAGCTGGCAATGGTCAGCTCTGCAGCAGACGCGGCGGCCTGCTGCGCCGCTAAGCTTGCCTGCGACGCCGAGACGCTGTTGCTACGCGCCCCCCAGAGATCAACCTCGTAATTTGCCTGTAACAACCCCTGAAAAACATCGGTTTCATACGGCTGGCCCGTCACTGACGAGAGCGTTCGCTCACGGGTCGCCGCTACGCCGGCGCTGAGGGTCGGAAATTCATCACCCTGCGTGGCGCGCAGCTGGGCGCGATACTGATCAACCCGGGAACGCGCGGTGAGAATATCAGGATTGTTGCGCAGCGCCTGTGTGACCAGCCGGTTAAGATACGCATCATGAAACGCGCGCCACCACTCCGCTTCCGGCGCAGCAGCAGGCCCGACACTGTTACGCCAGGCGGCGGGGATCGGCAGAGAGGACGGTGCCTTTTCAACCTGCGTGGCGCAGCCGGTCAGCGCCAGCATCAGCGCACTTACCAGTATGCCGCGACGCATCATTGTGCGCCCTCATCGGCGGCCTGGGCTGCGGTATCGATATCGACTTCAACCGACATGCCCGGGCGCAGCTGCTGCATATCCTGATCGTTGATACGGATTCGAACCGGAATACGCTGTGCAATTTTAACGAAGTTACCCGTGGCATTGTCAGGTGAAATAGCGCTGAACTCTGAGCCGGCTGCCGGCGAGATAAATTCCACCTGCCCGTTAAAGCGTTTGCCATCCAGTGCATCGACCCGAATCGTCACCGGCAGGCCAGGCCGGATATGGGCCAGTTGAGTCTCTTTCAGGTTCGCGATGATCCATTTGTGATTGGGTACCACCGAGGTCAGGCGCGTACCCGCCGTGACATAGGCGCCGGTTCGCACTGACAGCTGACCGAGCTGGCCATCATCAGGCGCGGTAATCCGTGTATTCGCCAGATCGATCTCCGCCAGCTCCAGCGCGGCGCGGGCGCTCTCGACATCCCCCTCCAGCGCGTCGCGATTAACGATAACGGTTTGCAGGTTCTGCTGGGCGACGGCGATCTGCGCGGCAGCCTGGCGGACCTGGGCTTGGGCCTGGGCGTTTGCTGCGCGGGCGGCGTCGCGCTCACGTACCGACAGCGATCCATCCGCCGCAAGATTCTCAACGCGTTTGAGATCAAAGCCGCTTTTCAGTGCCTGCGCTTTCGCGTTTTCCAGCGCCGCTTTATTGCTCTGGATGGTCGCTTCTGCGCTGCGCCGCTGCTGCAGATTGTTTTTCAGTGCCGCCTGCTTCATCGCCAGTTGCGCCTGCGCCTGATGCACCCGCTGACGATAGATACGATCATCAATCGTCATCAGCAACTGCCCTTTCTTCACCGGCTGCAGATCGATGACCTTTACCGAGGTGAGATAGCCATTTACCTGCGGACTGATAAAGGTCACCTGACCGCGCACATAGGCATTCTCGGTGCTTTGTATTGCGCTGGTAAAAGGCCAAAGCTGCCAGGCATACAGGATAACCAGTACGCCAATCACTACAATACCGCTGCCGGCGGCTATCGAAAGAATACGTCGACGGTTTGCACGTTCGCGTTCTGCCGCCTGAAGCTCATCCTGCTGACTCATTGTTTCTCCGTTGATTCCTGTAACGCAGCCAGCTGTTGCTGCTCACGCAGGTTAAATTGTGCCTGACGCCAGTCAAGATAACGACGCCGGGTTAAGCGCCAGATGACCCACATCAGAGTCACCAGTGCCAGCGCAGCGGTTAACAGATAGGTATCGTTGTAGGCGAGCACATTAGCCTGTAGCGTGGCGACCGTCTCTAACTGGGTGGTGCTCTGCGCACCGCGCAGAACGTCGTCACCCACCAGTGAATTAAATAGCGCATTGTACTGGCTTAGCCGTTCGGTAACGTTAGGATCGAGCAGTGAGAGTTGATCGCCCAGCAGGCTGGAGTGATATTTTTCCCGCCAGACCTGAAAAGTGCCAAGGATCGCTGATCCGATCAGTCCACCCAGGTTCTGACTCATGCCAAACAGCACCACAAAGCTCACCAGGTTTTTTGGCTGGGTCACCACGCTACCAATGCCCATCAGCATCGCCGGTGCCATGAAAAAGGCGCTGCTGAAGCCAAGCAAAAACTGGCTGAGATACATTTCGGGGCCACGGGTCAGCGGACTGGATTGGGCATCCATCAGCGAGGCGATAATCATCACCACCAGCGAGGCGACAATCGGCCAGTTGAGATGATTGGGTTTGATGGTGAGTGCGCTGGCGGCGATGCCTACGATAACCCCGGCCATGATCGCCAGTGCCAGACCGCGCATTTGGTCGTTCTGCAAACCCATCTGCTGCAAAAAGCCGATCGCGCCGGTGTTCTGTTCCGCCAGTACGATACGGATCATGACCATGACAATGCCAAGCCGCACCATCATGCCGCTGCTCAGCCAGCGGGTGTTAATCAGTGGGTTACGCCGGTTATGCTCAATAACAATCGCCGCGACAATCAGCGTTAGGGCAATCGCAGTACAGATTCCCAACCACGGCGTGGTGAACCACCATTCAATACGGCCCAGCGTCAGCACGCCGCACAGTAGCGCCATGCCAGGCGCCAGCAGAACGAAGGTCAGGAAATCCATCTTTTCAAAGGTTTTAATGCGATCGCCTGGTGGCAGTTTCACCAGCAGCACGCCACCCAGCGCGATCAGTGCCAGACCGAGTTCAAACAGATAAAGGCCACGCCACTCGTTGAGCTGCAGTAATTCTGACGAAAATAAGCGGGCCAGCGGAATAGCCAGCTGAGAGACCGTCAGGCCAATCACCAGCGCTTTCAGGCGATGTTTTGCGGGCCAGGCCTGAACCTGATAGTAGATGCCCAGTGAGCTGAGCGCCGCCGCCACCATGCCATGGGCGGTGCGCACAATGATCGCCGAGCTAAGGTCGTTAGCGAATAAGTGAAAGAATGCGACCAGTACATAAAGCACCAGAAATGCTTCAGTAAAGACACGCAGGCCAAACTGCTGTCGGAATTTTACCAGCAGCAGATTTATAGAGATGTTGCCCATCACGTAGACCGCAGGTAACCACGCAATCTCATTCGACCAGGCTCCAAAGGTGCCCTGCAGATTAACCAGGTTCGCGGTGACCAGTGCGTTACTTAACGCACCGGTCAGCGAAATCAGTAAGCCTATCAGGCCAAATGCCAGGCGCTTTGGCATGGGATGCAGCGGTGTCGAGGGTGAACCCGGCAGCATCGGTTTTTCGTGCGGTAACCACTCGCGTGCAGCGTAGGGATTTCGCTTTGCCACCTCTACATACTTCCCATGCGGCTCAGCAGTTGTTGCAGGACGCGCTCGGTGACAGCCAGATCCCCGGGATCAATATCAGCCAGCATTTCAGTACGGAGAGCATCAGCCTCGGTTTTCACTTTGGCGAAGGCTTCATTGCCTTTATCGGTCAGCACCAGGTGACGTTTACGGCGGTCTTCTGGCGGTTGTACCCGCGTCAGCAGCGACTGTTTCACCAGCCGATCCACCAGCGGCACCATACTGGCATCTTCCAGCCCCAGCAGTTGCGCCAGTTCGGTCTGTGTCATGCGCTGCGGCTCACTGGCAATCAGCCCGATGGCCATCCAGCTGCTCATGCTTAAGCCGCTATCTTTAAGGTGACGATCAACCGCCAGGCGCCAGGCATGGGCGGTCAGATGCAGTAAGTGGGTAAAGGTACGCGTATGCTCAGACAAATGTTAGCAGCCTAATAGTAAGATATCTAATTGAGTGGAGGCGTTATTATACGCAAAGCGAAACGCGATTGAAAAGCGTCCGGTCTGTTAAAAATTAGTGGATCGCGTCAGAATGTCCAGAGGCCGCAATCAGGAGCCGGATAACATGAATCAGGCATCAGCAAACTGGATCGATTTGCGCCGTGACGCCGTCAGCGGTATTGAGGCATTACGCGCCCATTTCACTGGCCACGCCTATGATCCCCACTGGCACGACAGCTATCTTATTGGCGTGACCGAGCAAGGTGTACAGCAGTTTCATTCGCGGCGCAAACAGCATCAAAGCCGTCCCGGCACGGTTTTTATGCTGGAGCCTGAGGAGTTGCATGATGGCGATGCTATCAACCACAGCGGCTTCACCTATCGTATGCTCTATCTTTCACCGCAACAGATTGCGCAGCAGCTTACGCCTGATCAGGCTGATGACCCCTTGCCGCGTGAACTCCGCTTTGCTACCACACTGCGCGACGACCGTCCATTGGCTTATGCTGTCTGGCACGCGTTTGATGCACTGTGGTACAACCATCCCGCGATCATCAAAGAGGCGGCGATGGATCGGATGTTCAGTCAGCTCACCTCGCACAGGCAATGGTCACTGCCCGCTCAGCCCGTCGATAAAGATGCCAGGCTGGCTTTGCAGGCGCGTGACTGGCTGATTGCCCATCATGCAGACAATCCCGGCCTGCTGCAGATGGCGCAGCAGCTGCAGGTGGATCGCTTCCGGTTATCACGCCTGTTCCAGACGCACTGGGGTTTGCCGCCTCACGCCTGGCTGGTGCAATGGCGGCTGAGTCAGGCACGTCGTCAACTCGCTCAGGGGCAGCCCGTCGCCGATGTCGCTGCCGCCCTGGGCTTTGCCGATCAGAGTCACCTTGGCCGCTGGTTTAAACGCGCCTGCCAGCTCTCTCCCACACGTTATCAGCGCGCCTGCACAAATCTTCCAGACCCGGGGTGAGGCACTTGCCACAATGCGCTTTTTCAGACAGGAGAAACGCAATGCAAAATCCAGGATGTGTGATGATACTGAATGCCGCGCTGCCGCCAGGCAAAGCAACTAATGCCGCTGCCGTGATAGCCCTGACACTCGGACAGCGGCATCCCGCGCTGGTTGGCGACATGCTGGAAGATGCTGAGAAGCACGCTTCGCCCGGTTTGATTACCACCGGCATTCCGGTGCTGTCCGCGACCAACGACCAGCTCAATGCGTTGCGTGAACAGTGCGAGCAGGCTGATTACGATCTGGTCCTGTTTCCCGAAGAGGGGCAGACCACCACAGATTACCAGGCGCTGAGAGCCTTACTACGGCAGCAACCTCGTCATCAGTGGCGTCTGCTGGGCATTGCCATCGTCGGCGATAAAAAAAATCTGCGTAAGCTGACGACTAAACTGGTGTTGTTCAGCTAATTTATTCCCGGGAAACTGGCCGCAGCTTCCCGGCTTTTTCCACCCTGTTCGCCAATCCCGCCTTCTGTATAGGTTATTTGTACAACTTTTTTGTCGGAATAATCCTTATAACTCGTTGATAAGTTGTGAATGGCACATTTTGCTAAAGAATTCGATTTTACAGATAGTTATTCATTGTATAAGTTTACTGCCACGAGTTGTATGCGACTCTGTAACGAATGATGCATTTGCGTCGCCTCTGAAGGTGTCAGTGGATTTCCACCTTCAGAGGTTAATTTTTGTTTGCTCAATTTGTGGTACTGGTACCATCGCATCTGTCCATGCGGTGGTTTTTTTGATCGCTTTTGTCCTGACATCCGAACCGGAATCGGGCTGTTCTGAAGGGCTTACACATGCAATATATTATTCCCCGGACCAATCAGGAAATCGCTGATTATTTTAACCCTGCGGCCAACAAGCCAGCCAATGAGATGGAAATGCTGGGTATCCTGATTGCAGAAATTTTGCAGTCAGGCATGCCAGTGAATAATAAAGCCATTATTTCCAAACTCATTCATCGGCTTGAACTGGAAAGTGACAGGGAAATGCTGGATAGCTACCGCCAGCTGCTCGACCTCGTGGTCCACAAGACCTCGGATGATTTTTCGCTGTAAGACTGACTCCATGGAGGGAGTTCCCCCCTTTTTCTGGCATCTTTGCCAGTCGCCCGGTACTATCTGCCCCTCACCATGAGCCTGATCTTCCCGCCCTTCGCGCGGGAGCAAAACAACTAAAGAGCCTGCAGACCTTTATGACTCAAACCAATGATGTTGCCGCAACCGACGTTGTGGCGGGCGATATAAGTGTGGGGCGCGTTCTGCGTTCGCCTGCGCTGCTGACCCGCGAATGCCTTGCCGGAGTAATTACCGCGCTGGCATTAATCCCTGAAGTGATCTCCTTTTCCGTTATTGCCGGTGTAGACCCTAAAGTGAGTCTCATCGCCTCGGTCGTGCTCTGCCTGACCCTGTCGATACTCGGCGGACGCCCGGCGATGGTTACGGCGGCTGCCGGTTCTGTCGCACTGGTAATCGGACCGATGGTTCATCTGCACGGTGTTGAATATATTCTTCCCGCAGTAGTCATGGGCGGCGTGATTCAGATTCTGTTTGGCGTGGCCGGTCTGGCACGCATGATGCGCTACATCCCCCGCTCGGTGATGCTGGGATTTGTGAATGCGCTGGGCGTGCTGATTTTCTTTGCTCAGGTGCCGCACGTATGGGGCCAGTCATCACTGGTGTGGATCTTCTTTGCGGCGACCCTGGCAATCGTGCTGTTGTTACCGCGTCTGTTAAAAAGTGTTCCTTCTCCGCTGGTTGCCATTGTGGTGGTGACGGGCGTCGCGCTATTAATGGGCTATCGCATGCCGAATGTGGGCGATGAAGGACCGATGAGTCCTGGCCTGCCCGGTTTTAACAGCCTGCTGGTACCGCTTAACCTGCAGACTCTGCAGATTATCTGGCCCACCGCACTGAGTATCGCCTTTGTCGGGCTGATGGAGTCGCTGCTGACCGCCAAACTGGTCGATGACCTGACCGATACCCCTTCCAGTAAGCGCCGCGAATCCTGGGGTCTGGGTGTGGCAAATATCCTTGCGGGATTTTATGGCGGTATCGCCGGATGCGCGATGATAGGTCAGACTATCGTCAACGTTGAGCTGGGCCGTGCGCGCAGCCGCGTTTCAACCGTGGCCGCGGGTCTGGTGCTGCTGCTGCTGGTGACCGGACTGAGCCGGATAATGGCGCAAATTCCGATGGTAGTATTGGCCGGTATCATGATGGTGGTGGCAGTGAAAACCGTTAACTGGCATAGCCTGCAGCCCAACACACTGAAACGTATGCCGTGGTCAGAGACGCTGATTATGGTGCTGACAGTGGCGGTAACGGTCTGGACAGGAAATCTGGCACTGGGCGTGCTCGCTGGAGTGATCCTGGCGATGCTGCTGTTTGCCCGCCGTATTGCACATGTCATTCATGCTGAACGTCAGCTGAGTGAAGATGGTAAGTCGGTACGCTATGAGGTACGCGGTCCGCTCTTCTTTGCCAGCAGCAACGATCTGTTTGAGCATTTTGATTATGCGCATGACCCGAAAAAAGTGACTATTGACTTAACGCACGCGCAGATCTGGGATGCATCCAGCGTCGCAGCGCTGGATGGTATTGAATATCGCTATCAGCGTTATGGTGCAGACGTGACGATTGAAGGGCTGGATCCGCGCAGCACTGATTTCCATCAGCGCCTTACCGGTAATTTCGGATAAATAACTCCGTTCTGCTGCCTCTCCGGCAGCAGACTTTACTCTGCCTGTTGCCGCCGCGCCCGATAGCGGCCAACCATAGTAATCAGCGCCTGATAGATTAAACCAGCATAGAGACTTGTCAGAATCGCCAGGCCTGGCTCTTTTTCCTGCTGATGCCATGACATAAACCACATGAATACGCCCCACAGTACAGAGAACACCAGCCATCCGCGGACGAATTTCATAATGCCATTCATAACGACTCCTCTTAAATAATGAACCACCTTAACCTGCTCCTGCCCAAAAAGCATCGCCCGTTTATTCGGGTTGAGAGACATCTCATATAATCGTCACGAATTCTCTCTCTGGCTCGGACATGTTACCTCCTCCAGGTAATTTTACGGCGATTCTCTATACTCTACGTTCCGCTTACCTGATCAGGGAATTACGATGAAACGTATTGCTTACCTGTTATCGATGCTGGCTATACTTGCGACACTCACTGCCTGTGCACCACCACCGCCGGGCAGAGATGCACCACCGCCACCGCCGCCAGGCAAAGAGGCCCCACCACCTCCTCCGGGCGGGCAGCAGCCGGTTGGCGCACCAGGCGGTGTTGGCCCGGCAGGACAACCGCAGGGATAGTCTGTTTCAGCCAGTCTGCGTTGCAGGCTGGCTAATGCCGAAAGGCGCAGCCGCAGGCTGACATTTCACCTGGCGCAATTTTGCCAAAATGGGAGTGGCGACGCGCTAATTGCCCCTGCACTTGACTGCTGACTGTGTGCTGCCCCAACCAGCGATCTAACGCGTTGCCCATAATTTGCCTGATATCAGGTGACCAGCTGGTAAGATGCCAGGTAGAGCTCCGGGCTTCCTCACTGTCTCCAAATCCCGCCACCGCAATGTGGGCACCCTGACCAAAATCGCGGATTGCCTGTATCGCACCAAAGGCCATCAGATCGCTTTCACAGAAAAGTGCCTGAATACGATCGGCGGCACGGGTCTTTTTCAAATAATCCATCATCGCCTGATACGCGCCATCACGATCATCTGCCTCTGAAGTCAGCACAGCATTCAGCACCCTGCCCGCCGCCTGTAGTGCCGTGCTATAGCCCTGCTTTTGCGCGCTTTCAACAGGCTGGCTTTGCATAAAGCCAAACCGCTGATGCCCTTCCGCGAGCAGTAATTCCGATGTTACTTCCCCTGCCCGCCGCGCATCCGCTTGCAGTTCAGGCTCCGCGTCAATCTCAAGCACCGGCAGATTGCAGGTATCTGTAATGCGATTGCCGGGTAGCAGTATCAACCCCCGCATCGCAAGCGGTGTCGCCTGCCGGATGAGTGCTGTCAGTGCTTCTTCGCTATCGGCACTCAACAGCACGGTGATAGCACCGCGAACATTAAGTTGCCGCGTTACTTCGTCCAGCATTTTCTGTTGATACGGATTGAATAACTGGCTGGCGACAATACCAATAACCGGCGGTAAAGCCGAAAGGGGTGAGTCATGTTTGAAAGGTCTGGTCATTGACGTTAACGTCTCTGCAACGGCAAATAATACCCACCACTTTATGATAAACCAACCTGTTTCAACAGGTTATGAAGTTCGACTCAGGCCGCAAAAATGAATGAAATCAGATGTAATCAGGTTTGAATTGGCAAAGCAGTGACACGGATAATGAACAGTTATTCAGCACTGAGACGTGATGCCAGTTGAAAGGCATAAGGATGTGAGGTGCCAGCCATGCCAGATTCCGGACACAAAAAAACCGCCTCTAGAGGGCGGCTTGACGACACTGCTTATCATTGATTTTATTGGTAAAGCGATATGGTGCCCGGGGCGGGACTTGAACCCGCACAGCCTTACAGCCGAGGGATTTTAAATCCCTTGTGTCTACCGATTTCACCACCCGGGCTGGGTGTAACTGGAGGCGCGTCCCGGAGTCGAACCGAGGTACACGGATTTGCAATCCGCTGCATAGCCACTCTGCCAACGCGCCTTAAACTATGATGCCGCCAGGCTAACCTGACATGCGAATCTGGAGCGGGAAACGAGACTCGAACTCGCGACCCCGACCTTGGCAAGGTCGTGCTCTACCAACTGAGCTATTCCCGCAATTTTCAGCGATCTTATCGAACCTGCTGATTTTATTTATCTTCTGGCAGCCTGGCTGCCGTTCGATGCGATGCATTCTACTTAGATGACGCAATGAGTCAATAAAATTATCCTCACAGACCATCCGTTTGCTGCTTTTTAAATCGTATCGATCACGGTTCGAGCAAATCACCGCGCGCCGCGCTTAAATACTGGAACATCGACCAGAAAGTCAGCACTGCAGCAATGTATAACGCCACCACGCCAATCGCTACAACGGTGGCATCTGGGCGCCACAGCAGTGCGAAGAGAGACAACATTTGCGCAGTCGTTTTGACTTTACCAATCCAGGAGACAGAAACACTACTGCGCTTGCCAATCTCCGCCATCCATTCACGCAGCGCAGAGATAATGATCTCGCGGGCAATCATGGTTGCCGCTGGCAGAGTAATCCACCATGCGTGAAAATGTTCTGCCACCAGCACCAGCGCTATCGCGACCAGCACTTTATCAGCAACCGGATCGAGGAATGCGCCAAAGCGCGTCGTCTGCTTCCAGCGGCGCGCCAGAAAGCCATCAAACCAGTCGGTAACAGCAGCAAAAATAAAGATCAGTGCAGTAGCCAGCGGCGCCCAAATGAACGGCAGATAGAAAGCCAGCACAAAGAACGGGATGAGCACGACTCGAAACAGGGTGAGACACGTCGGGATGTTTAATTGCATATGCCGGTAACTGTCTGGATATAGGTAGAATTTAACCTATGTTCCTACATTGCCCCCCCCGTTTCAATGTTAGTGTTTCAAGGAATAGTATATTTTTTCTGCCAGCGCATGCGAGATGCCTGGTACATTTGCGATCTCTTCCACCGAGGCATTCATTAACGGTTGCAGGCCTCCCATGTACTTAAGCAGTTGCTGACGTCGTTTCGGCCCGACGCCTTCGATGCTTTCCAGTGCACTGGTGTTCTTCACTTTGGCCCGTTTTTTTCGGTGACCTGAAATTGCATGATTGTGAGCGTCATCACGAATGTGTTGAATCACATGCAGTGCAGGTGCATCAGGTGGCATCGAAACGCCCTCCCCTTCAGCCTCAAAGAACAGCGTTTCCAGACCGGCTTTACGGTCGCTGCCTTTAGCAACGCCGAGTAAAATGGGCTTGTTTTTATCCCAGGGCACATCCAGCTCAGCAAAGACCTGTAACGCCTGTGACAGCTGACCTTTACCGCCATCAATCAAAATCACGTCGGGGATCTTATCTTCTTCAATCGCTTTGCCATACCGGCGTCGCAACACCTGGTTCATGGCGGCGTAGTCATCTCCCGGCGTAATGCCGGTAATGTTGTAGCGACGATAATCGGCACGCAGCGGACCATTCTGGTCAAACACCACGCAGGAGGCGATGGTCTGCTCACCCATGGTGTGACTGATATCAAAACACTCCATGCGTGTGATCTTGTCGAGCTCAAGAAACTCTGCCAGCGCATTCAGCCGCTGGTGGATGGTAGAGTGCTGAGACAGACGCGTGGTTAACGCTGTCGCGGCGTTGGTGCGCGCCAGCTTGAGATAGCGGGCGCGATCGCCGCGTGGCTTGCTTTGAATGTTAACCCGACGTCCCGCCAGTTCACTTAGGGACTCTGCCAGCAACTCGCGCTCTGGCAAGGTAAAGTCCAGCAGGATGTCGCCAGGCAGCGTACGTGCTTCACTGCCCTGCAGGTAGAACTGCCCGACGAAGGTCTGCACGACTTCGGCCAAATCTGTGTGCACAGGCACCTTCGGGAAGTAGCTGCGGCTGCCCAGCACTTTGCCCTGACGAATGAACAGCACGTGAAGACAGGCCATGCCCGCCTCATAAGCCACACCCATCACATCAAGGTCATCGCCCTGATTGGAGACAAACTGTTTTTCGGTGATGCGCCGCACGGCCTGAATCTGATCGCGCAGCCGGGCCGCTTCTTCGAACCGCAGGCCAATGCTCGCCTCTTCCATACGTTTAACCAGCTGGTTAAGAACCTGATCATCTTTACCGGCAAGGAACAGGCGCACATAGTCGGTCTGCTGCGCATACTCTTCCTCACTGACCAGCCCGGCAACACAGGGGCCGAGACAGCGACCAATCTGATATTGCAGACAGGGCCGGGAGCGATTGCGATAAACGCTATTTTCGCACTGGCGAATGGGGAAAACTTTTTGCAACAGTCCCAGCGTTTCACGCACCGCATAGCCGTTCGGGAACGGGCCAAAGTATTCGCCTTTGGCATGCTTTGCCCCACGGTGCATCGCCAGTCGCGGATGAGTATCGCTGCTGAGAAAGATGTAGGGATACGATTTATCGTCGCGCAGCAGAACGTTATAGCGCGGCTGGTAAAGCTTGATGTAGTTATGTTCAAGCAGCAGCGCTTCGGTTTCGGTGTGGGTGACGGTGACATCGATGTGCTGGATATTGCTGATCAGCGCTTCGGTTTTTCGGCTGCCGACCTGAACGCGGAAGTAACTGGTCAGACGCTTCTTCAGGTCTTTGGCTTTGCCTACATAGATGACGGTGCCTGAGGCGTCATACATGCGGTAAACACCGGGCTTGCTGGTTACCGTACTCAAAAAGGCTTTGGAATCAAAAACGTCATTCACTACTGATTAACGGCTCCGCATTATAGAGGCCATGTCGAATGGCCAGATGCGTTAACTCTACATCGCCACTGATATTCAGCTTACTGAACATCCGATAGCGGTAACTGTTAACGGTTTTAGGACTGAGATTTAAGTGCTCGGAAATTTCCGTCACCTTTTGTCCCCGGGTGATCATCAGCATAATCTGCAATTCCCTTTCCGACAAACAGCTAAAGGGGGATTCCGCTTTTTGCGGCTCAATCTGACTCAAGGCCATCTGCTGAGCGATGTCTGATGCGATATATCGCTGTCCGGCATTCACCGAGCGAATGGCATTGACCACTTCCTGGGGTGCCGCCCCTTTACTGAGGTAGCCTGCTGCCCCCGCCTGCATAACTTTAGCAGGCAGCGGACTTTCCGTATGAATAGTCAGCATAATGATTTTGATATCGGGATTGTAACGCACGATTTTGCGCGTCGCCTCCAGTCCGCCGATGCCAGGCATGTTCATGTCCATCAGGATCACATCAACCTGGTTAGCACGGCACCACTTAGCCGCATCCTCACCACAGTTGGCCTCTCCGACCACAGCCAGACCTTTAACATCCTCCAGGATGCGACGGATACCGGTACGGACAAGCTCATGGTCATCAACAAGAAGCACACTGATCAACGGGGAAACTCCAGAGGCTGAAAAAGAGGAAGCGACTAACGATTTCAAGCGATAATCATACCCGCTTTTACCTCAAAAGCACATCAACAAAGTAAAACAGTCCTGGCTTAGCCTGTTCACTTTTAGTCTGGTCCAGCCTGAGTTATCAGACATTTCCTGAAACAGAAAGCATCGTCAAACATTCCTTAAAGTCTCACTATTTCATGACATTAACAACTGGTACTACGGTTACCCGGCGCTGCAGTGACAGGTAATATCAGGTGGAAGGCTCTCGTTGATTACTTTCTGCGATTGATTAGTTGCACTGGACAAACCTGCTGTTTCAGACGAAACGAACCGGCTGCATCAGCAACATACTGACGCTGTGATATACTCACGCACTGCTGTTCGGACAGATTGCCGACACGTTGTCATTCACCAAGGAGATACACATGAGCGATGAAGATTTTGCAACTTCGCAGGAAGCCCGGAAATTAGCGGATGAAATCGCGGGGCTGAAGATGATGATCACCCTGATCCTGAAAGGTATGGGCCAGGCTGATGCTGGAAAAGTGATTATCAACATGGAACGCTATGTACAGACGCTGGGCGACAAGCCTCAGGCGGAAGTGTTCAGCAACACCATTAAGCAGATTAAAACGGCCTACCGTCAGTAACGCTTTTGCCCCCAGTGGCGGGGGCAGATACGTTAACTGTGCGCCTGCCAGTTAACGGAAACGCCCAGCGTTGGCAGTACCTCTTCCGGACTGAAACGCCTTGTTCCCCGGTACTTCTCTGCCAGCGCTGGCTGTTCCACCGGAATCCTGATCGCAAACAGATTATCTTCTGACAGAATAAGTCCCGGCGTTAGCGGCTCATATACCACCCCATGCTGTTCAAACATCTTTTCCAGCATCGGCGTTGCCGAACTAATGATGTACTCCATGCCATTGAGTTCTGCCATCTGCACCGCGTGCCAGAGAATATTCAGCGGCAGTTCGGCGTCGACCTCCAGCCGGGCCGAGAAGCGCGACATTTCCCACACTCTCTCATGGCTGAAAGGCAGCACAATGCCTTCGCTCTGCTCAGGTTCAAACCAGGGCATCAGACGTGCACAGCCGCTGATTCCTTCACGCGCATTCCATGCGATCAACCAGGTCACATCTGAACGATCATAGCGATCATATTCCTGTCCTGGCGTACTCAGACGGGGCGGTATTGACCACCCTTCGCCGCGCGCAAAGACGCTGTAACGGTAGCTGCCGAGTTCGGCAAGCAACGAGGATGGCATATCCTTTAATTGCGTTTGCACTATTTTCATCATGCGCCTCTGACATCCCCATTTTTACAATGATTTCTTTGCGCCAGCCTGACACAGTCCCGGCGCAGGGTAGACAACAGACCTGTACAAAGGAACTGCCAAATGTAGCAGTTGTTTTATGTTCAAATCAGTCCGATTGCTGCTGCGTAGCAGGCAATCTGCGTTTTATTGGAAACATTGAAACGCTTTTGCATATTTTTTTGGTGAAAATTAACGGTATGTTCAGAGATGGATAAAATAAGAGAAATTTCGACCGCCGTTTTTCCTTCACCCGTCCATTTCAGAATTTCCAGCTCACGCTGACTAAACTCTTTTTTTAGTACCATCATTGCATCATCGCTAAAGCGTTCCAGCGTATCCAGGCTTAGTTCCGCTAAAAGGTGCAGTTTTACTTCAAGCTCTTCGTGGCAGAGCTTGAGAGGAATGGGCTGTTGCGATGATATAGATAATATACCAAGCGCGCGATTTGGTGCCATTGCAGAGCAAGAAAATCCGCTCTGCAGCCCATACTCTCTTGCCTCACGCCACAGATTGCCGGCACCAGCGAACATTTCTTCTGTCCACATCAACCCTCTTCCCGATCGCTGACACAGCGAGAGTACCGGATCGACAGCGTAATAATTCTGCTTCTCATAACGTTTAACCCATAATTTGGGATAGGTGCTATGCAGATGAATACGCGGCCGGCTAAAGGGCACCGGATGCTGAATCAAAAAAGCAAAATAATCGAAACCTAATGACTCAGTAAATTGTTGCAATAATGGCTTCAAATCAGAACATGCCATTAATGCCTGAAATTGTTGTTTCACCTCACTTCGCCAGGCGAAATAATTTTCAGTACTCATATTGCCTCAACGTTAATTTCACTCGCTCTTGCGGAAATATTCATTCGGATTCATCGGATAAATTAAATTAGCATAAGTCATTTAATTCATCGTCAGGGATGACCCGTCGCCCTGCGGAGCCAATTAACCTTTCACCTTGTGAGCGGAGTGAAAAAGCTTGCTGGCAATGGTAATGTGAGGCCGATCACAGCAATTTCAATCACCCCATGAGAATAAGATTTTTCTGATAGGATTTCAATCCCCGATATCGGGCATCACTTTATCATTTGCCAGTAATTTCAGATAAAGATATTCAATAACGCGTCACATCGCTGAGTAAATAACGAGTAAACAATGTGTTAAATAGCGATTATAAGCGAGACGGCAGGCCTGGTTGACTGACATATTTTTCATCAGGAAATAAGCGCGGCTTAGTTATTGTCGCCTTAAGTCCAGGCACTGGCATCCAGTGATGTGGCTGTTTTACTCATCTTCACGACAGATTCCCGGCTTCCGGCAGGTATTCAGCAGGTCATGATGGCACATCTACCTTCATTTTTTGCCTCTCTTCGTCAGGCCTGGCCATGTGCTGTTAATAAGAACATTCTGCTCATGCATTGCATGGCGATATTCTCTTCTGAACCCTTCCCATCACGGCAGGACTTTTCTGTTTATCTGCCCTCACTAAGCCCTGGCCGGGAAAATCAGCTTCACTCCTCTCCCGGTGTCAATAATGCTATAGCACAAAACACTATTTATAGCATCTGTACATCAATTACTGATTCTCTTTTAATCAATTAAATCACTTTATCGATAGCCATAAACCGGAACCACATAAAATAGATTTACGGAATAAAAATCGCCCATCACGCTTAAGACAAATTCATATTAATACGATTATTCTTACAAGTAAGATCGTGAAAAAATTTCATTATAACGTGGAGCCTGTTAGCACCATCGATGCTGAAAAATCGCGCAATCCATTAATCCCGCAGGCGTAGATTTATTTTAAATAATGGACCTGAAAAAGGCGCTTTTTCGGCACCCTAATCTGTCGTCAGGCTAAATCCCGTGTGATTCGGGTTCTGCGATGAAAACTGGGTGGGTTTTGCAAACGCTGTCAGAACATTCCTTAACCAAACACGGTATTAATCCTGTCTGATGATTTATCGGCAGTACCCTGCTCCTCGCATACCCAGATGAAAATGTGAGGCATGTGCAGCATTGTAATCCGGGCCGAGCGCATTGCCGAACACCTCACAGCCGCCACGCCACAACGTATGTAACATCGCCGCCTTTTCTTCTGGCTGTTGCCAGTGACGACTGACCTCAAGCCGCTGACCATCAGCCAGCTGAAAGCCTGTGACATCCCACGCATCGGCGGTGGCATGCTCGCTGAGCCGCCCTTGTGTGCGGTGATAGATGTTACGACAGGCATAGCTGCCGACATGCGTAATTCGTACCAGCGGACTGTGCATATCCCTGGCGGTCTGTTCACGACTGTGAAGCGCATACATCGTACTGGCGACCGCCATAGGGCAACTGGCGAGAAAACTGCTGCTGAGGCTGATCGGACCGAATTTCTGGATCCTCAGCGGATGAGTAAGCGGGCATTTACCTGTTACAGGTGGACGCTCAGTGAAACTGACCCAACCCGCCTGTTGAGCACGACGCATCACGTCCAGACATTCGTCCGGATCGCTGGCCAGCCTTTTCATCTTAATTTGCGTCATCCAGCCCGGCGGGTCGGTGACAGAAAGCGGTGTAAACGGATTGAACTGCGGCGG
Source organism: Pantoea sp. Cr_R13 (assembly GCF_029222565.1). Taxonomy (NCBI): domain Bacteria; kingdom Pseudomonadati; phylum Pseudomonadota; class Gammaproteobacteria; order Enterobacterales; family Erwiniaceae; genus Pantoea; species Pantoea sp. Cr_R13. The sequence continues at coordinate 394,336 of NZ_JARHXL010000003.1, read as the reverse complement.
CAGATGCTGCTTAAGCCAGGGTAAGCTGCCCCACCCCAGCGCGATTAACAGCAGAAACAGGATAAGCGTACGCATAGTCCCCTGTGCAGCATGATGATAAGCAAACAAAAAGTGTAGGGGCAAAAAACCCTTTACGCCGTCTGCCTGACATTACGTGATGAATCATTACTCAGACTGACGCAGGATTAACCAGAATGACCCGCTGCCACCGTCATTGCGCCTGAGCGGTATCACATCAGGTAAAAAATTGTTACCGGCTTTGGGGTGACTTCCTCTATCTTATCCGACTTGCCCTCAGGCAGATGCCTTAACTAACAGCCAGCAGAGCTGACACAACATCAAGACAGGAAAGACAATTCTATGGTTGATCAATCTAAAGAAACCGCACGCACCCAGGATGCGCCTGATAAATTACAGCGCAACCTGCACAACCGTCACATCCAGCTAATCGCCATCGGTGGCGCTATCGGCACCGGCCTGTTTATGGGGTCCGGTAAAACCATCAGTCTGGCCGGTCCCTCGATCATTTTTGTCTACATGATTATCGGCTTTATGCTGTTCTTTGTGATGCGCGCCATGGGGGAGTTGCTGCTCTCCAACCTTGAGTACAAATCTTTTAGCGATTTTGCGGCTGACCTGCTTGGTCCGTGGGCGGGATATTTTACTGGCTGGACTTACTGGTTTTGTTGGGTGGTGACAGGCATCGCTGACGTGGTGGCCATCAGCGCCTATTTCCAGCTCTGGTTTCCGGGCTTCTCAATCTGGATGAGCGCTCTGCTCTGCGTAGTGGTTTTTCTGGCGCTGAACATTGCCACCGTCAAACTGTTTGGCGAAATGGAGTTCTGGTTCGCAATCATTAAAATCGTCGCCATTGTGGCGCTGATTGTGACCGGGATTGTGCTGGTGTCTGTTCACTATCCTTCACCGGGTGGCGGCACGGCGGCACTGAGCAACATCTGGGATCACGGCGGGATGTTCCCGAAAGGTCTCAGCGGCTTCTTTGCCGGATTCCAGATTGCGGTGTTTGCCTTTGTCGGTATTGAACTGGTGGGCACGGCAGCAGCTGAAACTCACGATCCGCATAAAGTCTTACCGCGTGCTATCAATGCGATTCCACTCAGGGTGATCATGTTCTACGTGCTGGCGCTGATGGTGATTATGGCGGTAACGCCGTGGACCCAGGTCATGGCCGATCGCAGTCCGTTTGTTGAGATGTTCGTCCTGATTGGCCTGCCTGCTGCAGCGAGTATTGTCAACTTTGTGGTGCTGACCTCTGCCGCCTCTTCAGCCAACAGCGGTATCTTCTCCACCAGCCGTATGCTCTATGGCCTGTCGCAGCAGGGTGTGGCCAGTCGCGCGTTTGGCCGGCTTTCCGCCCGTGCGGTCCCTACTACGGGTCTGTTTTTCTCCTGCCTCTGCCTGCTGATTGGCGTAGCGTTGATCTATTTGATCCCGGATGTCATGAAGGTCTTTACGCTGGTGACGACCGTCTCCGCCATCCTGTTTATGTTCGTCTGGACCATCATTCTGTGCAGCTACCTGGCCTACCGTAAAAAGCATCCGCAGCGCCATGCGGAGTCGGCCTTTAAGATGCCGCTGGGCAAATTCATGTGCTGGGTTTGCATGGCCTTCTTCGCCTTTGTGCTGGTGCTGCTGACGCTACAGGAAGATACGCGCCAGGCGCTGATGGTTACGCCACTCTGGTTTGCCCTGTTGGGTGTGGGCTGGATGCTGCGTAATCGTCGCAGCCTCTAATCGGTAACAGCATGGAAAAAGCCCGGTCATCTGACCGGGCTTTTTTACAGGCGCTCGCCCAGTGACGAGAAAATGGCGGATAAAGAGGGGCGTACATAAGGTAAACGCTGTGGCCGTGCATCGGGATGCTGAGGCGAGCCCAGACCAAAGGTGAACGTATAGCTATCGCCTTCGCCCATACGAAGGTCGGCAATTGTCGTTTCTCCATCCTGCTCACGCAGGGCGTAAAAACCGTGGCTGAACCAGGCGACACGTTCTGCATACCAGCTGCCCCGAAAAGCGTCAAACAGCTCAGGATGCCGCGGATACCATGTCACCTGCAGGGGACGCGACGGCGAGAGCAGTGACCAGTAAGCTTCGCCGTAGCGTTCCGGCGTCATAATCACGCTGCGCCAGACCAGCGTATTAAACGCACTGGGCGTTACCAGCACGTGATTAGCCGCAATCCCCTGTGTCGTCAGCGACGCCCGAATTTGCCAGCCTGCCACGCCCTGAATCACCACGCTCCAGACCAGATACAGTGTACTCAGCGTCAGTCCGACACGGTTACCGCGGATGCCTTTGTCACCGCGACGCCAGAGCGCAACGCCCAGCCCTATCAGCAGTGGAAATGTATAAAGGGGATCAACGATATAAATACTGCCGATGGCATAGGGATAATCGGTGAGTGGCAGACCAAGCTGGGTACCATAAACCGTCATCAAATCAAGCAGCGGATGGGTAATCAGAGCCAGCCAGATCGCAGGCCACCATTCCAGCCACTTCACCCGCTGACGACACAGTGCTGCTACGAGCCAGGCAATCAGTGGCGATGCCAGCGTAAGCCAGATCAACGCATGCGTTTCTGTGCGATGCAGCGTCATGTTGCGTATCGCATCGCCGTGGTCAATAAACACATCCAGATCGGGTAAGGTGCCGCAGACACCGCCCACCAGCGCGGCCTGCCAGATCTGCGCCCGTCGTCCCATCACGGCAACACTGACTGAGGCACCCAGTACGAACTGCGAAACAGAATCCATTAATTCACTCCGTTACCGAACGATGAATGTGTCCCGATTTAGCGTACGCGAATCCCTTCAATGATCATGCGCTGAACATTATCAACAGCCTGGTCGAAAAACGCCGGATCGCTGAGTGTCTGACCGGTGACAGCCTCAACCTGGGTAGCAAAATCGGCGTAATGCTGTGTAGTGGCCCATAGCATAAAGATCAGATGCTGCGGCTGAACGCCTGCCAGCCGTCCCTCATCAATCCAGCGTTCAATAATGGCCGCCTTGTCATCCACCAGTTGCTTGAGATCGCCCGCCAGCTCACCTTTCAGCAGCGGTGCGCCCTGCAGCATCTCCAGACAGAACAGCCGCGAAGCCTGAGGATGATCGCGCGACACTTCCAGCTTCAGCCGGATGTAGCGCCGAATAGCGACGAGCGGATCCTGATCGTGGGCCAGGGCACGCAACGGCGCCAGCCAGACATCCAGAATCTGCTTAAGCACCGCCACATAAAGCACTTCTTTTGAGGGAAAATAGTAGAGCAGATTGGTTTTAGAGACATCGGCCAGCTCAGCCACCTTATCGAGGCTGGTGCCATGAATGCCAAACTGTGAAAAGATTGTTAACGCCGCTTCCAGTATAGCGGCCCGCTTCGCTGCAACCGCACGCGATCGACGCGTTGGTTTTTTTTCATCGGTATTCACAGGTTTACCTCATCCATCTGGTGTCAGCGCATCATAGCAAAGGGATTCATCGCTGCCCAATCCACTCCCTGCACCTTTTTTGCCCAGGTTGCATGTAAAACGTGCAGCGAATTTTGACCAGATGGTCCGAAATGGACCAGTGACTCCACTTACCTCTTTCGGGTTAAATTTAACTCATTGTTATTTAAAACAATAAAAAATGTGGCACACAGTTTGCAGAATTGTGACTGAGCGCGGCCCACAAGGACGTAGCAGGATGCAGTGCAGCGCGTGAAATACCTTTCCCCCATCGCAACGAGGTTTCACATGAAGATAGGCGTCTTTATTCCGATTGGTAACAATGGCTGGCTGATTTCATCCAATGCGCCGCAGTACATGCCAACGTTTGAACTGAACAAAGCCATTGTGCTGAAAGCAGAGCATTACCATTTCGACTTTGCGCTCTCGATGATCAAACTGCGCGGCTTTGGCGGTAAAACAGAATTCTGGGATCATAACCTGGAGTCATTCACGCTGATGGCAGGCCTGGCTGCTGTCACATCACGTATTGAGATCTATGCCACTGCGGCCACCCTGACGCTGCCTCCGGCCATTGTGGCGCGCATGGCGTCCACCATTGATTCCATTTCAGGCGGTCGTTTCGGTGTCAACCTGGTAACCGGCTGGCAGAAACCTGAATATGAACAAATGGGAATGTGGCCTGGCGATGAGTACTTCGGTAGCCGTTATTCTTATCTGACCGAGTACGTTACCGTGCTGCGTGACCTGTGGGGCACCGGAAAATCGGACTTTAAAGGTGAGTTCTTCACCATGAACGACTGCCGCGTGAGTCCTCAGCCACAGCGCCCAATGAAAGTTATCTGCGCCGGACAGAGCGATGCCGGCATGGCCTTCTCTGCTCAGCACGCCGATTACAACTTCTGCTTCGGCAAAGGTGTGAACACCCCTTCTGCATTCAGCTCGACCTCGATTCGCATGAAGCAGGCCGCTGAAAAAGCGGGTCGCGATGTCGGCTCCTATGTGCTGTTTATGATCATTGCTGCCGAAACAGACGAAGAAGCGCGGGCTAAGTGGGAACACTACAAAGCGGGAGCGGATGAAGAGGCGCTTTCATGGCTTACCACCCAGAGTCAGCAGGACACCAAATCGGGCAGTGACACCAATGTACGTCAGATGGCGGATCCGACCTCAGCGGTCAATATCAACATGGGCACCCTGGTCGGTTCGTACGCAAACGTAGCGCGGATGCTGGATGAAGTGGCGCAGGTTGAAGGCACGCACGGTGTGCTGCTGACCTTTGATGATTTCCTGGAAGGTATCGAAAACTTCGGTCAGCGCATTCAGCCCCTCATGACCTGTCGTAGTGCCCTGCTTGATGCACAGCAGGAGGTGGCATGATGAGTACCATTTATTGCGCCCATACTCAGGCGCTTCCTCAGGTCGAACTGCCTGCCCGTCCAGAGCCGATCGCCTTTCCGCCAGGTCAGACAGCACTGATTGTCGTAGATATGCAGAATGCCTACGCCACTGAAGGAGGTTACCTCGATCTGGCCGGGTTTGATGTGTCTGCCACGAAACCGGTGATTGCGAAAATTCATCAGGCGGTGACCGCGGCCCGTGCCGCTGGCGTTCAAATCATCTGGTTCCAGAACGGCTGGGACAGTGACTATGTTGAAGCGGGTGATGCCGGTTCGCCTAACTTCCACAAATCGAATGCGCTAAAAACCATGCGTAAACGGCCTGAACTACAGGGCACGCTGCTGTCGAAGGGCGGCTGGGATTACGCGCTGGTGGATGAACTAGTGCCGCAGCCTGGTGACATTGTGCTGCCAAAATCGCGCTACAGCGGTTTCTACAACACCTCACTCGACAGTACGCTGCGCAGTCGCGGGATCCGGCATCTGATTTTCACCGGCATCGCCACCAACGTCTGTGTCGAATCGACACTACGCGACGGCTTCTTCCTGGAATATTTCGGTGTGGTGCTGGAAGACGCCACCTACCAGGCGGGTCCGCCCTTTGCACAGCAGGCGGCCCTGTTCAATATCGAAACCTTTTTTGGCTGGGTATCGGATGTCGATACCTTCTGCGAAAGCCTGAATACCCGCTAATCCACTAAAAGGACGTCACTATGCCGAAAAGTATCATTGTTCCGCCAGGCACCACCACACCTATCGCCCCGTTTGTCCCCGGCACGCTGGCGGATGGCGTGGTCTATGTCTCAGGTACGTTGCCGTTTGATGGTGACAACAATGTCGTCCATGTGGGTGACGCCGCCGCGCAGACCCGCCACGTGCTGGACACCATTAAAAAGGTGATTGAGACCGCCGGTGGCAGCATGGCTGATGTGACTTTTAACTCGATCTTCATCACCGACTGGTCGAATTACGCCGCGGTGAATCAGGTTTACGCTGAATACTTCCCGGGTGAAAAACCGGCACGTTTCTGCATTCAGTGCGGACTGGTCAAGCCTGACGCGCTGATTGAGATCGCCAGCGTGGCGCACATCGGCAAACCGGAGGTCTGATGCAGCTGGATATTCTGGGTCTGCAAAACCCTGAGGCACCGACGCTGGTGCTCTCTTCGGGTCTGGGCGGGGTGGCGGGTTTCTGGCAGCCACAGCTGGCGGCACTGACCGCACGCTATCGGGTCGTGCTCTATGACCAGCGCGGCACCGGTCGCAGCGCGGAGAGTTTACCGGAAGGTTACAGCATGGCGATGATGGCCGCAGAGCTGGCCGAGGCGCTGGCGCAGCACGGCATCCTGCGCTTCAGCCTGATCGGTCACGCGCTGGGCGGTCTGGTGGGGATGCAGCTGGCGCTGGATTATCCGGATCGAATTGAAAGGATCGTGGTAATTAACGGCTGGCTGACACTGCACCCGCATACCCGCCGCTGCTTCCAGGTACGGCAGGATCTGCTGCTCAATGTCGGCATCGAGGCTTTTGTTCGTGCTCAGCCGCTGTTTCTCTATCCTGCGGAGTGGATGGCAGAGCATCAGACGCGGCTGGAGCAGGAAGATAGCCATCACGTCACCCATTTTCAGGGAATGGAAAACCTGATGCGTCGGCTGCACGCCCTGATGAGCGCCGATTTCAGCGCACGGGCCGCCGCCATTCCGCAACCGGTGCTGGTGATTGCCAGCCAGGACGATCTGCTGGTGCCGTGGAGCTGCTCAACCGAGCTGGCCGCGACGCTGCCGAATGCCACTGAACAGATGATGGCCTGGGGCGGCCACGCCATGAGCGTCACCGACCCTGAAAAATTTAATGCCCTGCTGCTGCAGTGGCTGGATCAGACTGATGACGTGCAGCCGCTGCAGCGCGTCGCAGGATAACCCTTTCGCGGAGAACACTATGAGCCTGGAAACCCTTACCCCAGCCGTTGAGAAAACTGAGTTTCGTAATGCGATGTCGCGGCTGGGTGCTGCGGTCAACATCATTACCACTGAAGGACCGGCTGGCCGCGCAGGCTTTACCGCTTCTGCTGTGTGCAGCGTCACTGATTCGCCACCGACGCTGCTGGTCTGCCTGAATCGCTCTGCCTCGGTTTACTCTGTATTCCGTGAAAACATGCAGCTCTGCGTTAACACGCTAGCTGCAGGACACGAAACTCTTTCCAATCTTTTCGGCGGAAAAACGCCAATGGCTGATCGTTTTATTGCGGCTGAGTGGTCAACGGCCGTGACCGGATCGCCGGTACTGAGCGGTGCGGTGGCCTCCTTTGACTGTCGTATCACACAGATTGTCAGCGTCGGTACGCATGACACGCTGTTCTGTGAAGTCGTGGGTCTGGTTCGTAACGATGATACCCACGGCCTGGCATGGTTTGACCGGGGATATCATCCCCTGATGCGGCAGGATGCCTGTTAACACTTCCCTGTAACCCACCGGCATTCATCACGCTCTGGAGTAGACGATGGCACGATCCTGGTTTCCGCAATGGCAAAAGAAGTCGGCACTAACAGAAAACGGTATTATCGCCCCGGATGAGACACTCCCTCTGGGACAAACGCTGGTGCTGGGTTTACAGCATGCGGTGGCGATGTTTGGCGCAACGGTGCTGATGCCGCTGCTGATGGGGCTGGATCCCAATCTGGCGATTCTGGTCTCGGGTATTGGCACGCTGCTGTTCTTCTTTATTACCGGCGGTCGGGTGCCCAGTTATCTTGGGTCAAGCGCCGCCTTTGTTGGCGTGGTGATTGCGGTAACCGGCTTCAGTGGTCAGGGACTGAATCCAAATCTCAGCGTGGCACTGGGCGGTGTTATCGCCTGTGGCGTTCTATACACGCTGATTGGGCTGGTGGTGATGAAGTCAGGCACGCGCTGGATCGAAAACCTGATGCCGCCGGTGGTGACAGGCGCGGTGGTGATGGCGATCGGGCTGAATCTGGCTCCAATCGCGGTTCACAGCGTCTCCGCCTCTTCATTCGACAGCTGGGTCGCGGTGATGACCGTGCTCTGTATCGGTCTGGTGGCGGTGTTTACCCACGGGATGATTCAGCGTCTGCTGATTCTGGTCGGCCTGATTCTGGCGTGGGCGATCTATGCGATTCTGACCAACGGTCTCGGACTGGGCAAACCGGTCGATTTTACGATGCTGTCACAGGCTGCCTGGTTTGGCCTGCCGCACACCACCGCACCCACTTTTGATCTGCAGGCGATGGTGCTGATCGCGCCGGTGGCGATCATTCTGGTGGCTGAAAACCTCGGGCATCTGAAAGCGGTGGCGGGCATGACCGGCCGCAACCTCGATCCTTACATGGGACGTGCTTTTGTCGGGGATGGACTGGCCACCATGCTCTCTGGTTCGATCGGCGGAAGTGGCGTGACGACCTATGCCGAGAATATTGGCGTGATGGCCGTGACTAAAGTCTACTCCACGCTGGCATTTGTTGCGGCAGCCATCATCGCTATCCTCGCCGGTTTCTCGCCGAAGTTTGGAGCGCTGATCCACACCATTCCGGCCCCGGTAATTGGCGGCGCATCCATTGTGGTGTTCGGATTGATTGCGGTGGCAGGCGCACGCATCTGGGTGCAGAACCATGTTGATTTAGGTCAGAACAGCAACCTGATTATGGTCGCTACCACGCTGGTTCTTGGTGCAGGGGATTTTGCGCTGAAAATCGGCTCTTTCACACTCGGTGGAATCGGTACAGCCACGTTTGGCGCAATTATCCTGAATGCCATTCTGCGACGCCGCAGTGGGGCATCGCAGGAAAAGCCGCTTGCGCGGCAGCAGGGTTAACTACTCCAGCGGTGTGGCTACAGGCTGCACCGCTTTTTTTCGTTTCAGCCGCAGCTCACTGACGATCACCCCGCAGACGATCAGCGCTCCACCCAGCAAAGCCAGCGCAGGCAGACGCTCACCCGCAATACGTCCTGCCAGGCCAGCCCATACCGGCTCTCCGGCATAAATCACCGTGGCACGGGTCGGCGAAACGCTGCGTTGCGCCCAGTTCATGGTGACCTGAATCAGCGCACTGGCCGCACCCAATCCCAGTGCGCTGAGCAGCAGGGGTGTTGATATTGCGGGCACCGTCTCCCCATTGGGGATCATCAAAACAAAGGCAGACACCGACGCCACCGCCAGCTGGATCAACGTCACGCGGCGTACATCGACCTTGCCGGCATAACGACTGATCAGGATGATCTCGGCGGCAATTGCCAGCGTGCTGAGCAGCGTCGCTATTTCACCGGCATTCAGGCTAATACGGCCATCCTGTGGCCCGGCCACCAGCAGTAATCCGGTAAACGCCAGCACAATTCCCAGCCATGACATGATGCCCGGCGGACGGCGTAAAAACAGCCACTGTAGCAACGGCACCACCGGAACATAAAGTGCGGTAAGGAAAGCAGATTGACTGCTGGAGATGGTCTGCATTCCCCAGGTCTGCAGGCCATAGCCACCGGCGATGGACAGGCCTATCAGCGCGCCTGCTTTCACCTCCAGCCAGGTCATGCCCGCCAGATACCGCCGGAAAAAAAAGGCCAGCAGCAGCGCGGCGGTGGCAAAACGCAGGCCAACAAAGAAGAACGGGCCGGAGTGCTGCATCGCCCGATGCACCACCAGAAAGGTGCCGCCCCAGATCATGGTGATAAAAAGTAATACCAGCTCCTGCCGCGTCAGGCGCAGGGTTAAACCGCGGGGTGTGTCCGACATAATTCACCTGATGATGTGTCCGGACGATATTGTGGGGAGAGCGAGGAGGAAAAGCAACGACGTTCACCGCCGGTAAGCGCCGGCGGTGAACGCCAGGTTATGCGTCCGCTTTTTTAGGGCTGCTGCGTCCCCCTTTCTCACCGGCGCGTGCTGCGCGCTGCGGATCATTTTTAAAATTACCGCCGCTGTTTTTTCCGCCTTTACGTCCCGCTTCAGCGGCACGCTCACGGTTTTCAGCAAAATTTCCTGAACCTCCACGATGTGCTGTCATGATTTGCTCCTTTCGCGTAGTGCGATTAATAAAGAACTAAAAGCAGAAGGCTGAATTCCGAAACCAGCCCATGCTTAAATAATAGCCAGACTCTGCATAAACTCATCCAGCAGTCACATTTCTTAACAGAGTAATCACCAGTAATTTGCTTAAAGAACGAACATTACGCCGGTTTATCACCGATTATCTGCAGGATTATTGCCCGATTCATTCACCACGATGTCTGTATCTCCTGCGTAAAACAAAAGCTCTTCTATACTTTTTCTGGACGTCAAAACCACCTGGAGAGATTTATGGCCAAGATTCTGGTGCTCTACTACTCGATGTACGGACATATTGAAACAATGGCGAACGCAGTTGCAGAAGGCGCTCGTCGGGTTCCCGGCGCGGAAGTGGATATCCTGCGGGTACCAGAAACAATGGAGGCCGATCGCTTTGCACAGGTGGGCGGCAAAACCAATCAGCAGGCTGCAGAGGCTTCACCTGAGATGCTGCCGCACTATGACGCAATTATCGTGGGTACCCCGACCCGCTTTGGCAACATGGCCGGGCAGATGCGGACGTTCTGGGATCGCACTGGCGGTCTCTGGGCATCGGGTGCACTGTTTGGCAAGGTTGCCAGTGTCTTTACCTCAACCGGTACTGGCGGCGGTCAGGAACAGACTATTACGTCAGTCTGGACCACTCTGGCCCATCACGGCATGGTCATCGTCCCTATCGGCTACGGAACCAAAGAGCTGTTTGATATTTCTCAGGTTCGTGGTGGCACACCCTATGGTGCGACCACGCTGGCGGGCGGCGACGGCTCGCGTCAGCCTACAGAGGCGGAACTCAATATTGCCCGTTTTCAGGGTGAACATGTTGCCGGACTGACTGTGAAACTGCAGGACTGATTTAATCAAGGAGAAAAGTATGTCTACTGAACAATCGAAAGCACATCACGTTGGCGAATGGGCAAGTTTGCGTCATACCTCCCCTGAAATTGCCGAGGCCATTTTCGAAGTGGCGAATTACGATGAAAGACTGGCAGAAGAGATCTGGCGTCAGCAAGGCAGCGACGATGTGCTCATTCGCGCCTTTGAAAAGACCGATAAAGATCTCCTGACCTGGGATGATAAGCCCGTAGAACGTAAGAACGTCTGATTCAGGGGCGGGAATTTCCCGCCCTCACATTTTTAGCTCACCAAGGAGTACGTTATGTCTTCCTATCAAAGCATTAATCCCGCAAACAATGAATTGCTGAAAAGCTGGCCTTCACATGATGAATCGGCTGTCAGCCATGCGCTGGACGTGGCCGATCGTCTTTTCCACTCTTCATGGAGCAAAGGTGAAATTCAGCCACGTCTGCAGGTTTTGAAAAAACTGGCTGACCTGATTGATAGCCGCGCGGAAGAGCTGGCGACCATCGCCAGTAAAGAGATGGGTAAACTGATTGGTCAGAGTCGTGGCGAAGTGAAAATCTGTTCACAGATTGCCCGCTACTACGCAGAGCATGCCGAACGTATTTTGCAGCCGCAGTCCTATCCCAGCGAGCTGGGCGAGGCCTGGGTTGAGTATCACCCGATTGGCGTGTTAGTTGCCGTCGAGCCGTGGAACTTCCCTTACTATCAGCTGATGCGCGTACTGGCACCTAATCTGGCGCTGGGCAACCCTGTGCTGGCGAAACATGCCAATATTGTGCCGCATTGTGCCGATGTGTTTGAAAAACTGGTTCGTGAAGCGGGTGCGCCTGAAGGGGCCTGGACTAACCTGTTGATATCAAACGAGCAGGTTGCCGATCTGATTGCTGATGATCGCGTGCAGGGTGTTGCCCTGACCGGTTCAGAGCGCGCAGGCAGCGCCGTTGCTGAGCAGGCTGGTAAGTATCTTAAGAAATCGACGCTGGAACTGGGCGGCAATGATGTGTTTGTGGTGCTGGATGATGCGGATCTTGACGAAGCAGTGCGTCAGGGCGTGCAGGCACGTCTCAGCAATTGCGGTCAGGTTTGTACTGCCGCAAAACGCTTTATCTTGCATGAGAAAATTGCCGATCGCTTTATCAGTCAGTTCAGCGCTGCGCTGAGTTCTGCAACGCTGGGCGATCCGCTGGATGAGAAAACCACACTTGGCCCGCTCTCTTCTGCTGATGCACGTGACCGCCTGGTGAAACAGGTTGATGAAGCGGTCGCTAATGGTGCAACACTGGTGACAGGCGGTAAAGCGGCAGAGGGTGCGGGTTGCTTCTATCAGCCAACCATTCTTACTGGCATCACCCCGGACAATCCTGCTTATTATCAGGAGTTCTTCGGTCCTGTGGCGCAGGTTTATGTCGTCGGTGACGATAATGCGGCTGTGGCGCTGGCAAACGACTCGCACTACGGTCTGGGTGGCTCAGTCTGGACGCGGGATACGGCTCGCGGTCGTAAACTGGCTTCCGCCATTGAAACCGGGATGGTGTTTATCAACTCGCAGAGCGACACCTCAGCGGAACTGCCTTTTGGTGGTGTGAAACGTTCAGGCTATGGTCGTGAGCTTTCTGATCTGGGTATCAAAGAGTTTGCTAACCAGAAACTGGTCGTTGTGGCGGGTTAATCGCCCTGCAGCCATAAAAAAACCCCGTTTCGACGGGGTTTTTTATTATCGGTCGCTACAGCGCAATTACTGCGTTGCCGCAGCCGCGGACTTTGATTCGTCGTTGTGCACTGTGGCAGGCTTATTCGCAGCGTTAGCCTGGTCAGTTTTCGCGTCACTGGCTGAGGCTGCTTTGTCTTCCTTCGCTTTCTCAGCAGCGGCTTTATCGGCTGCGGCTTTATCCGCTTTTGCCTTTTCAGCAGCGGCTTTTTCCGCTGTCGCTTTAGCCTTCTCAGCGGCTGCTTTATCCGCTTTTGCTTTCTCAGCAGCCGCTTTATCGGCGTCAGCTTTTTCTTTCGCAGCGGTCGCTTTATCCGCCTCAGCCTTATCAGCAGCAGCGTCATGCGTAGCTGCGGCTTTAGCACTGTCATCCTCTGACTGCGCGGCCGGTTGCGGAGCTGCCGCAGGTTGCATTGGCGTGCCCTGTAGCGCAGCATTCAGCGCCTGAGAGAACTGATCCCAGCTGCAATAGCCGTTTGCATCCGTCTCACAACCCGCCAGTTGCAGCGTAACGCGCTTCGGTGGGTTTTTCAGACTCAGCACGTCAGCGTTGCGCAGCTGATCGGCCGTCTGATAGACATACTCGACTTTAAGCAGGTCTTTATCCGTTTTCGCATCATGCCAGCGTTCGAAAACAACCTGGCCGCCAATCGGCGTTTTTTCGTAAGTATCAGGCAACTCATAAGGTTTGACCTGCAACGCGCTCAGCAGCGAGGCGATATTCGAGTCATGACCCACCATCAGCGTGATTTTCGGCGCGTTGGCTTTGTCCTGATCCACTAACTGACTGCGGATGTAATCCACCAGTGGGGCCGCCACTTCACGAGAAACGTCCGGGCTGGTGAACAGGGCGTCCTGATAACCATTTTTAATGGCTGATAACTCTTTCCACTGTTCAGGCGTCTTGATCTGGCCCCATGCAACCTGATCCAGCGGGAATCCTTCGTAATACTGCAGCGTAAACGCATCCATCAGGGAGTTACCCACTTTCAGCGGGCCACTGACAGTCGGCTCTTTACCGTTTTCAGCGCTGAAGGTGTTCTGGCCGCTGCTGAGATCGCACTGCTTTTTATTGTTGCAGGCAGGCGATGCTTTATAGTCGACAATCTTTTCCAGGCGCTGGAAAGCAGGTTTCAGCGAGAGTTTTTCATTTGCTGCGGTCATCGCGGCCAGTGCTTTCTTATTGAAAGCATCGCTGCCATCGGTGATGACCGGATTAAAGATAGGATCCATGGAGCCCATTTCATCCTGGTGTGTGACCGCGACGTCACAGCCTGGGAAGGCACCATTAACAAAGAACTGAGCCGTCGCAACGGTGCGTTGCAGGCTGTTAGCGTAGACAAAGACGTTATTACTGTCAGGACAGCTGCCGTTCTTCACCAGGCCCTGCTGTGCCAGCCACTGACGGGTGTAATTACCCATGTAGACTTCCAGCACGCCACCTTTGGTGGTCAGCTGTCCGCCGGGAACATCCCACTGCGGCCAGCTTTTCTTAGTGGACTGTTCCAGCACGCTGCCATTATCGGCCAGTGGCGCACGCAGATTGTGACGACTCAACATCAGCACCTGTTGCAGCTGCATGTCACCCTCAGCAGCAAATGCTACCGTTCCGACCGGCAATGCAGCGAGCACTGACAATGCGCAAAGACTCAGTTTCTTGATCATTGTGCCTATTCCATTTATTCAGTAAAGAAACACTCTGGCTATCAACCGATTAGCTCGCCTCAGAGCGATGTAATCAACAGTGTAACTCAGCTCGCCTCGGAAAAGCGCCAGATGTTTGCAAAAACAGTGAGTGGACTATAGCAGAGATGCATCAAACAGATGAATGCGCAGCCGCGCGTCAGCAGCAGAGGCGTGCTTTTTTCGGACTGGAGGAAAAAGCTGGAACGTCAGAAACGAAACAGGCCAGCACTGAGTGCTGGCCTGTAAAATGTGGCGGAGGAGGAGAGATTCGAACTCTCGGATGGTTTCCCATCGGCGGTTTTCAAGACCGCTGCCTTAAGCCGCTCGGCCACCCCTCCGTTTTGAAACTGTACTGCATCGGCAAAACTATTGATTTTTACCGCTTTACTGCCCGTGGCAGATAAAGTGGCGGAGGAGGAGAGATTCGAACTCTCGGATGGTTTCCCATCGGCGGTTTTCAAGACCGCTGCCTTAAGCCGCTCGGCCACCCCTCCGCAATGACGCGCACTATAAACACCCCGTTTAGGGATGTAAAGCATCTATCTGTTTATTCGCCTGAAAAACAGCCAGATTGTGATTTTTTGGTGTCAAAATCGCCACTCTGCTCAAACAATTAGCAGATTAGCGCGTAAAGAAGGGTAAAACGTCTTTTCCCTCTTTAATGGGCTGCGTATTCTCGGCACATATTTAACGATCTGCTTATTAGTGTTCTGCTTAAAGGAGCGCAACATGGAAAGAATTGTCACCTCATCGCAGTCTTCACTGCTTTCAACGCACAGAGTTCTGCGCAATACCTATTTTCTGCTTGGACTGACTCTGGCCTTTTCGGCGGTTACAGCTACCGCCAGCACCCTGCTTGCCCTGCCTGCGCCGGGCCTGATCCTGATGCTGGTCGGCTTCTATGGTTTGATGTTTTTAACCTACCGTCTGGCTAACAGCCCGATGGGTATTCTTGCCGCGTTTGCGTTTACCGGCTTCCTGGGATACTGCCTGGGCCCTATTCTGAGCTCCTTCTTAACCGCAGGCATGGGCGACGTGATCGCGCTGGCGCTGGGCGGTACGGCGCTGGTGTTCTTCTGCTGTTCTGCCTACGTGCTGACAACCCGTCGTGATATGTCCTTCCTGGGTGGCATGATGATGGCAGGTTTTGTGGTACTGCTGGTTGCGGTGGTCGCCAACATCTTCCTGCAGTTGCCTGCCCTGCATCTGGCTATCAGCGCCCTGTTTATTCTGTTTTCAGCCGGTGCGATTTTGTGGGAAACCAGCAACATCATTCATGGTGGCGAAACCAACTATATCCGCGCGACGGTCAGCCTCTATGTTTCGTTGTATAACATCTTCGTCAGCCTGCTTAGCCTGCTGGGTTTCGCCCGCAGCAACTAAATAGCAATGACAGTCGGCCTGTAAAACCCCGCTTCGGCGGGGTTTTTGCTTTTACTGCCTGCCAGGTTTGCTAAACTGCGCCGTCATTTACAGAGAGGAGATCACGTGAATTTTAACGGTAACGAAATCGCCGTCGATGCCGAAGGCTATCTGAAGAGTACCGACGACTGGAGTGAAGCGCTGGCGGCACACATTGCTGAGCGGGAAGGCCTCACCATGACCGAAGCACACTGGGAAGTGGTCCATTTTGTGCGCGCGTTTTATCTGGAATTTAATACCTCACCCGCCGTGCGGATGCTGGTAAAGGCAATGGCGAAGAAATACGGGGAAGAGAAAGGCAACAGCCGCTACCTCTTCCGCCTGTTTCCAGAAGGGCCGGCTAAACAGGCAACGAAAATTGCCGGCCTGCCTAAACCGGCAAAGTGTCTGTGATTAACCGGTTGTAAAATCGCGGGGTGGCTCTGCGGGCTGGTGCGGTTCCACCAGCACCTTATCAACGCGCGCACTGCGGGGCCCGCCCGCTTTAAGCCAGGCGATTAGCGCATCGACCTTCTCCGCGTCGCCCCAGGCCAGCACCTCGACGCTGCCGTCATCCAGATTCCGCGCGTAGCCCAGCACGCCCAGCGTCCTGGCTTCTGCCTGCGTACTGTAACGAAACCCGACGCCCTGGACTCGGCCATGAACCCATGCTTTAAAACAGGCTGCTGACATTATTCTCTCCTGCTGCTGTTCGTTGCAATTTCCCGTTATCCACCGGACAATGGCGCCTCATTTTTTCAGGTAAGCATAGCAAACTATGACAGTCAGATTGATTCTCGCAAAGGGACGTGAAAAGTCCCTGCTCCGTCGCCATCCATGGGTCTTTTCAGGTGCCGTTGCACGTCTGGAAGGTAAAGCACAACGGGGTGAAACCCTTGACGTCTGTGACAGCAACGGCAAATGGCTGGCTCGCGCCGCTTATTCACCCGAGTCGCAGATTCGCGCCCGCGTCTGGAGCTGGCAGGCCGATGAATCCATCGATATCGCTTTCTTTGTCCGCCGTTTCGAACAGGCGCAGCAGTGGCGTAAATGGCTGGCGGCCCGTGATGGTCTGGACAGTTATCGCCTGATTGCCGGTGAGTCTGATAATTTGCCCGGCGTCACTATTGATCGTTTTGGCAACTTTTTAGTAATGCAGCTGCTCTCGGCTGGCGCGGAATATCAGCGTGCGGCGATTATCACCGCCCTGCAGCAGTGTTTCCCTGGCTGCGCCATCTATGACCGTTCTGACGTGGCCGTGCGCAAGAAAGAAGGTCTGGAGCTGACACAAGGCCCCGTCACCGGTGAACTGCCACCGCCCCTGCTGCCAATTACAGAACATGGCATGAAGCTGCTGGTTGATATCCAGGGCGGTCATAAAACGGGCTATTACCTTGATCAGCGTGACAGTCGTCTTGCTACGCGTCGTTATGCCCAGGATGCACGTGTACTGAACTGCTTCTCTTACACAGGCGGATTCGCTGTTTCTGCGCTGCTGGGTGGGTGTAAAGAAGTCATCAGTGTGGATACCTCTCAGGAAGCGCTGGACGTAGCCCGTCAGAACGTTGAACTGAACGAGCTGGATCTTTCTCGCGCCCGTTTTGAGCGTGATGATGTGTTCAAACTGCTGCGCCGCTATCGTGACAGTGGGGAAAAATTTGATCTGATCATTATGGATCCGCCCAAATTCGTCGAAAACAAAAGCCAGTTAATGGGTGCCTGTCGCGGCTATAAAGATATTAATATGCTTGCCATTCAGTTACTGAATCCGGGCGGGGTCCTGATGACCTTCTCCTGCTCCGGTCTGATGGCTACCGAACTGTTCCAGAAGATTATTGCCGATGCCGCGCTGGATGCGGGACGCGAAGTGCAGTTTATCGAACAGTTCCGTCAGGCAGCGGATCATCCGGTCATCGCCAGCTATCCGGAAGGCCTCTATCTGAAAGGTTTTGCCTGCCGCGTGATGTGACTTGAAAAATTGGCTCCTGACCCCATATTGGTAAGAGAGCTTTTTTTCGGAGGTCACTATGATTGCCAGTAAAATGATTGCCAGTAAATTTGGTATTGGTCAGCAGGTTCGTCATCGTTTGTCCGGCGTACTGGGCGTTATCGTTGATGTCGATCCTGAGTACTCGTTAGATGAGCCTAAAATTGAAGATGTTGGCGCAGAAGAAAAGATGCGTACCGCACCCTGGTATCATGTGGTGATGGAAGATGAGGAAGGCGATCAGGTTCATACCTATGTCGCAGAGATTCAGCTTTCAGGTGAAACCAGCATTGAACATCCTGAGCAACCTTCAATGGATGAGCTCGCTGCATCCGTACGTCAGCAATTGCAGGCACCTCATCTGCGACACTAATCTGTGGCGGCACGCTCTGCCGCCACTCTAATTTAGCGCGTAATCCCCAGACGTGGAATTTCAATCTTCGGGCAACGATCCATAATCACCGTCATGCCTGCATCCTGAGCCAGCACAGCCGCCTGTTCATTAATCACGCCGAGTTGCAGCCATAATGTCTTTGCCCCGACGGCTATAGCCTCCTGGGCGACACCCCATGCGGCTTCAGAATTGCGGAAGACATCCACCATATCAATCCCGCCGGGTACATCAGCCAGACTGGCATAACCCTGTTGCCCCAGCACTGTTTTCCCTGCAAGTTTCGGGCTGACCGGGATCACGTCATAGCCCTGATCAAGCAGATACTTCATTACACCGTAACTGGGACGTTCGGGGCGATCACTTGCTCCAACTAAGGCGATACGTTGGGTTCGCGTCAGCACGTCACGAATTGTCTGGTCGTTCATGTTTCTCTCCTTTCAGGCCAGCGTTGAGTGTAGATGGGTGCACTCGTTAACGGGTAAGTCCGGAGCACAATTAATTGAACCCGCGCACGAATAAATATGTTTAAATGTAAATTAACTGCCATAATGTAAGAATTTGCTACACATCCCCTTTCGTGTCATCAGTTACCGGAGTTGAAATGAAGCTGTCGCTGGCTGTAACGGGGTTACTTACACTCCTCGTTTCGGCGTCCTGTTCTGCCATCACATTAAAGCTTGATCCGCAAATCGAGCTGCTGGTGCTGGATGGTCGAAAAATTTCAGGCTCGCTCCTCAAAGGAGCTGACAGCCTGGAGCTGGATCGCGGTCAGCATCAGTTTCTGTTCCGGGTAGAGCATCAGCGCAAAGGGCAGAAAGAGAATGTCATTGCCTATCAGTCTCTGCCGATGATTGTCACGTTCACTGCTGTAGCCAAAACCATTACTATTCGGCTGCCCGCGCTGGAGACAAAACGCGAGCGTTATCATTTTGACCGCAGCCTTAACTTCCAGCTGGTGGATGAAAAAGGCACGGAGATTACCAGCGTGCGTGACCACCTGCCGGCCATCACAACCGCCGACATGGAAAAAGCGATGCTGAATTATAACCGCACCCGCCAGATCGCCTCTGTGCCCCGGTTTGCAAATTCCGCTTCTGCTCCCCCCTCTTCCGTCAGGCTTACCGCCGACCTGGACTGGACTTCACAGGCCGAACTGCCCTCGCTGCACCGCTGGTTTCATCGTTTCGATGAAGCGACGCGCCAGCAATTTATGACACTGGTCAAAATGCTACGTACGAGTTGATAGCGTTAATGGGCCAGAGGTAAACTTAGGATCCCTCTCATTGCGCATGAGCCTTATCAGGACGCCTCTATGGAACAGACTGTTCGCACCCTTGGCACCATAAAACATATCGCGCTGGTCGCCCATGACCACTGCAAAGCCGCACTGCTTGACTGGGTTAAACAGAATCAGCCCGCGCTGGAACAACATATCCTCTATGCGACCGGGACGACCGGAAATCTGATTAATCGTGATACCGGCCTGAACGTGACAGCCATGCTGAGCGGCCCGATGGGTGGTGATCAGCAGGTGGGTGCGCTGATTTCAGAAGGAAAAATTGATGCACTGATTTTTTTCTGGGATCCGCTTAACGCCGTGCCGCACGATCCGGATGTCAAAGCGCTGCTGCGCCTGGCAACCGTCTGGAATATTCCGGTCGCCACAAATCGCTCCACAGCGGACTTTATTATTCAGTCGCCGCTGTTTGCGCAAAGCCTGGAGATTATGATTCCCGATTATCAGCGCTATCTGGCCGATCGCCTGAAATAACTCAGGCTTTACGCAGTACTGGCACACCGAGCTCGCGGAAGTCATCGACAAACGGTGACGGCGCTGCTTTATCGAACAGCAAAAAGACCTGCTGACGTGCTCGCGTCAGTGCCACATAGGCCAGACGGCGCTCCTCCGCATGCGGGAAGGGTTCGGGTTGCGGTAGTAAGCCCTGTTCAATAACTGACTCGCGGACTTCCGCCGGGAACCCCTCTTTGCCCTGCTGTAATCCCAGCAGAATGACATAATCCGCCTGCTGGCCTTTGCTGGCGTGGATCGTCATAAAGTCCAGATTGAGTTTCGGCCAGCGGGTTCGGGCTTTATCCAGTATGTCTGGCCGCAGATAGTGATAGCGCGCCAGCAGCAGAATACGCTCATCCGGTTTCGCATAACCACTGAGTTTGTTCAGCAGGGCGTCCAGCTGATCCTCTGCCAGCAATGCAATCGACTTCTTATTGCCTTTGGTGACGCTGTTCAGCGGTTTTGCCAGCTGTTGAGGATTCTGCTGGATAAAACGATTAGCAATATCGCCAATGCGATCGTTAAAGCGATAGGTGGTGTCGAGCACGCAACGGTCACCCTCACCAAAATAGTGATGGAATGCGGTCGTCAGCGTCATCTCTGCGCCGCTGAAGCGATAGATAGCCTGCCAGTCATCGCCAACCGCAAACAGGGCGGTGCGCTTATTCTGCTGGCGGAGGGCGCTGAGTAATGCGGCACGCTGAGGTGAAATATCCTGGAACTCATCCACCAGTATGTGTTTCCACGGACTGATAAACCGCCCTTTTTCCAGAACGGCTATGGCCTGATGAATCAGACCCGAAAAGTCGACCGCGCCCTCCTCTTTCAACGCACTCTTCCACGCTTTCATCAGCGGTGCCATCAGTTTGATGCGTTTACTGAAGAGATCCCGGACCTCTTCCGGCACATCCGCGATCATAGCTGCCTGTGCACCTCCGTGCATGCGCATCAGGCCGAGCCAGCGCTCCAGTCGTGACGCCAGCCGCTTTGCCAGCCTGTCGTCCTCCCAGAAAGGCCCCTCCGGTAATTCCCACTCCAGTTCGTCACGCAGCCACTGACGCCAGCCGTTTGCCATCGCTTTCTTCTCATGGCACTGCTGCTGCCATTCCCGGATCAATAACGCGCGACGCGCATCCGCATCACTCTCCAGCTTGCTGATAACCGGCTGCTTATTGCTGCCTTCACGAATAATATGCAGCGCCAGAGAATGGAAGGTTCGCGCCTGGATGTCACCCGCGGAGAGCCGTGACTGGATACGCTCGTTCATCTCTTTGGCAGCCTCGCGGCCAAATGCCAGTAACAGGATTTGATCGGCGCTGGCCAGCTTGCGCTGCATTAACCAGCCTGCCCGGGCCACCAGCACTGACGTTTTACCGCTACCGGCGCCAGCCAGCACCAGCAAAGAATTTTCGCCGTTGACCACCGCCTCACACTGCGACTGATTCAGTGGCGTGCTCTCGACGCTGGCAAAGAATGCCTGATAACGGCTTAACATAGCGGCCGTCCAGTCGCGGTTTCGCTGCTGCAAGGCCGCATCACCCTGATCCAGCCAGCGCTGACAAAACGCCCAGTTCTCGCGGCAGTCAGCAAACTCTTTTAAGCGGATAAGAGGCATTGGCAACGCATCGAACTGTTTGAGAATTTTTGTTTTCAGCCCCTGCAGTTCGTGGCGGTTGAGCCAGCGATCCTGCGCGCCAAAGGTCTCGATTTCATCACGCAGCGACTGGAGTACCTCACGGCAGACTGCGCTCATCTCCAGACTCCAGCTCTGCCAGGCCTGCATCAGATAGTGGTGAAAGCGCTGCGTCTCCTGCCATTCCGTTCCGTGCAGCCGAACCACTTTGTCATCGGCCAGCAAAAATTCCAGTTCGCCCCATACCAGCCCACGCTTGCAGGCGATATCCAGTAACTGGTTAAAGGGGATCAGATACTCGTGCTTATCGCCACTGACTTCGACGCCCGCCGCCATCAGGCGGACACGATTATAAGGATGCTGGGCAAGTCGTTTGCCCATCGAGGTTGCTTTCAGTTCCACGCCGACACCAACGTCAGATAACAGGATTAAGGGGAGTTTACCTGTCAGACCCTTAGCGCTCCAGCCTTAAAACAGGCTAAACTTGGCGTCACATCTTACGGAATGCAAAAGGAAAAGACGATCATGCGCACCGTTTTAAATATTCTTAATTTTGTCCTGGGTGGCTTTTTCACCACGCTGAGCTGGCTGTTTGCCACGTTAATCAGCGTCGTGCTGATTTTTACCCTGCCACTGACCCGCTCCTGCTGGGAAATTACAAAGCTCTCGCTGCTGCCGTTTGGCAACGAGGCGGTGCATGTCGATGTGCTTCGTCCTGAAAGTAAGAGTCATATTCTGAATACCGGCGGAACTTTCCTGAATATTTTCTGGCTGATTTTCTTTGGCTGGTGGCTCTGCCTTTCACATATCTCGGTGGGAATTGTGCAATGCATCAGCATCATCGGTATTCCCACAGGGATTGCGAACTTTAAGATTGCCGCTATCGCCCTCTGGCCGGTTGGACGCCGGGTGGTGTCAGTGGAAGAGGCGCGCGCCGCGCGCGAAGCCAATGCCCGCCGCTATTAATATGATGTCGGATGCAGTGCCTGGCTGGCGAAAATATCTGTTTAATAGTACGTGGCGCTATCTGCTGCGGATTTTGTTTGCGCTGAGTGGCTGCGCTGCTATTCCCTGGTGGCTGCATCAGATTGAGTGGACGATTCCCCTAACGCTGGGGGTGGTCGCGGCGGCGCTGGCCGATCTCGATGATCGCCTGGCCGGTCGTCTGAAGAATCTGCTGATTACCCTGCTTTGCTTCTGCATCGCCTCCGTTTCAGTTGAACTCCTGTTTCCCTATCCGTTCGCCTTTATTGTCGGGCTGGCGATCTCGACATGGGGCTTTATTCTGCTGGGTGCCCTGGGCCAGCGCTACGCCACTATCGCGTTTGGTGCGCTGCTGATTGCGGTCTATACCATGCTCGGCATCGGGCTGTTCAGTCAGTGGTATATGCAGCCGATGCTGCTGCTGGTCGGCGCGCTGTGGTACAACCTGCTGACGCTGCTGGGTCATCTGATGTTTCCGGTCCGGCCGGTGCAGGAACAGCTGGCTGGCAGCTTTTCACAACTGGCGCGTTACCTGGATGCCAAAGCGAATCTCTTCGATCCGGATGCTGGCGAGCAGGATGACGCCGCGTTTATCGATGCGGCGATGGTCAACAGCCAGTTAGTGGCGCAGCTAAACCTGACCAAAACGACGCTGCAGAGTCGACTGCGTGGCGATCGCGGGTCGCGCGGCACCCGCCGTAGTCTGCACTACTATTTTGTGGCGCAGGACATTCATGAACGGGCCAGCTCGTCCCATTTGCAATATCATCTGCTGCGCGGTGACTGGCGCTATAACGAAATTCTGTTTCGCTTCCAGCGTCTTCTTAACATGCAGGCACAAGCCTGTCGCCAGCTGGCACGCTGCATTCTGATGCGTGAAAGATGGGTGCATGACAGTCGATTTGAGCGCGCGTTTGAACGATTACAAAAAGCAATTGAACGTCTGGAGCAGCGCGAGCCTGAGGCCGAGCATACCCGTGCCCTGTTCTGGCTGCAGCGCAATCTCCGCGCCATCGATGCCCACCTTGCCTCCATCGAATCTGAACAGACGCTGGCTGGTGAAGATCCTCAGCACAGCGATAATCTGCTGTCACGCGAAGGATTAAGTGGCTGGAGTGACATCCGGCTGCGCTTTAGCCGCCATCTCTCTCCCTCATCGGTGCTATTCCGGCATGCAGTTCGCATGTCAGTCGTGCTCTGTATCGGCTATGGCTTCATTAAGATCACCGGGCTGGAGCGGGGATACTGGATTTTGCTGACCAGCCTGTTTGTCTGCCAGCCCAACTACAACGCAACGCAGCGGCGACTGGCCTTACGTATCGGCGGAACACTGGCGGGCATTGCTATTGGTCTGCCCGTTTTATGGCTGGTGCCCTCAATTGAAGGGCAGTTAATCCTGATTGTGATTTCCGGCGTGCTGTTCTTCGCTTTCAGGCAGGTACAGTATGCGCAGGCCACGCTGTTTATCACATTGCTGGTTCTGCTCTGCTTTAACCTGTTAGGGGAAGGCTTTGAGGTCGCCCTGCCACGCGTAGTGGACACCTTACTCGGCTGTGGCCTGGCCTGGCTGGCTGTGGCGTTTATCTGGCCAGACTGGCGCTTTCGTCAGTTGCCGGCGGTCGCTGAACGAACCCTGAAAGCGAACTGCCGCTATCTGGATGCGATCATGGAACAGTATCATCAGGGCAAGGATAACCGTCTCGCCTATCGCATTGCCCGCCGTGACGCACACAATGCAGATGCCGAGCTGGCATCCGTGGTTTCAAACATGAGCAGTGAAAGTCGCACCAGTCAGAAACTTCGCGAATCGGCTTTTCAGCTGCTTTGCTCAAACCACTCGTTTCTGAGTTACATTTCTGCACTGGGCGCGCACCGTGACAAAATTACGGCACCAGAACTGCTGACCTTGCTGGATGATACAGTTTGTTATGTTGAGGATGTGCTTCAGACGGACGTAGTCAGTGATGAGCATGTTGAAACAATGCGCCATCAACTGGCTCATCGCATCAGCCAGTTGGCCACAGATGCGGATGTGCGTGCGCCGCTGGTGCTTCAGCAGCTTGGACTGCTGGTGGCCTTAATGCCTGATGTGGCTCGCCTGCGTCGCACGCTTATTGCTGATTAGCCTTCTTCGCCCCTGAAGTCTGGTTTCGATAAAAGCGTGCGTTGAAACCACGCATTCAGCTCGGCGCGGGTGGCCAGTGGCAGTGCGGCCGCATGGTGGCCCGTAATCGCACCCTGCAGCGCCAGTAGTGTCTGAAATCCAACGTGCTGGTTGATCGCTTTTAACTTCAGCCAGCACTGTTTGGCTCCCATCTGGTAAAGATGATTGACACTCATCACGCCCGCCTCGTACAACATCACTTCCATGCGTACACTGAGATTAGGCAGATCCTTCAACCGCGGAGAGGCTTGTCTGTGCTGCAACTCAAGCTGTGCCGTTTCTAAAGAGGCCGCGGAGAGCGTCAGAAGATGGTCAGGATCCCGCCATAAGGCTTCATCGACCTGAAAGTAATCAAGCTTCACTGACTTGCCCCGTTTGCGAAAAATCAGGGGCTGGAGCGGACGGTCGGTAATGTAATCCCGCAAGGGTTCACTGGCCCGCAGGTAGAGTTCATCTTTATTAATTAACGCAAAAACCACCCTTTCGACAGCCAGCGCATAGCCGCCAAACTGGGTCCGGGACTCAATTGTTCCCAATGGGCCCAGGTGCGCTCTGGAGCGCTCAACAACCGGGTTAACCTTTTTCATTGCACCACCTCCATGTAAGAAATATCTGGTAAATTACTTTGTGTATCAGGTAATTAGAAGATAAAAAAAAGTGGCAGCAGGTTCAATGAATAAATAGTGCTTCAACTAATCTTGTCGCGTTTTTGCGAGGCGTTTTCAGAAATTTGGGTTGATCTTTATCCAGGATGACAGTACTGTATATTCATACAGTCCACTGCTGGTGATTAACTTATGCGAACACAACATCCTAATAATGCACGCTATGCTCATCATTATGCGTCCTCTTCTGTTCCGTCCACGCAGGGTGGTGGAATTACTGAGTTACGTTACAGCGAGCAGCCCGGTATGATGCAGATGATGCTGTTGCCGTTATTACAGCAACTGAGTCAGCAGTCACGCTGGCAGTTGTGGTTAACACCGGCACATAAACTGAACCGCACCTGGTTGCAGGAATCAGGATTACCATTAGATAAAAGTATGCATATCGCCGATTCTGAACGTCTGAATGCGGTAGAGGCGATGGTTAAAGCGTTGCGTACGGGAAATTACAGCGTTGTTCTGGCATGGATTCCGTACGATCTTGATGAAAATGAGCGTCGTCAACTTGAAAATGCGGCGGCTGAGGGTGAAGCGCTGGGTTTGATTTTGCGGGCCAGTGGGACAACGGAAGCGCCTCTCAGACCGCAAAGTGCGATAAAAATTCAGTCGGATTTGTTTCATTAAGTAAAAATAAGAAGTTTCCCAGGCTATTATTCTTATCAGTTGTCGCTAAACCACTGATTCTGTTAGTTCGAGCTGTGACAATGGGTTAGCAGGTTTTTTGGGCTTTTTGCTACGACGTTACGACCATCCTAATTGTTAGAAATTGTGTATAAACCACTGTTTTTTTACAGTAGCGCCTCACATCATACTTGTAAGTTTCCAATCTCGTTGTAGACTTTAGCTCGCCAGGGTGCTCAATAACCTCCGTTTTTTGCGGTAGAGTCATAAGCGAGCGTTTTGACCCGGCGAAGGATTTAAACCAAGAGCAACCTTTTTGCTCATTGCCTATTTGGATGATAACGAGGCGCAAAATGAAAAAGACAGCTATCGCAATTGCAGTGGCACTGGCTGGCTTCGCTACCGTAGCGCAGGCCGCTCCGAAAGATAACACCTGGTACACCGGTGCTAAACTGGGCTGGTCTCAGTATCACGACACTGGCTACTACGGTCACGGTTACGAGAACAATGACGGTCCAACTCATGAAAGCCAGCTGGGCGCAGGTGCGTTCGTTGGTTATCAGGCAAACCCATACCTGGGCTTCGAGATGGGCTATGACTGGCTGGGTCGCATGCCTAATAAAGGCGATGTGACTAACGGCGCATTCAAAGCACAGGGCGTTCAGCTGGCTGCTAAACTGAGCTACCCAATCAATGACGATCTGGACGTGTATACTCGTCTGGGCGGCATGGTATGGCGTGCAGATGCAACGCAGACTAACCCAACTACTGGCCGCATCAGCGACCACGACACCGGCGTATCTCCGCTGGCTGCAGTTGGTGTTGAATATGCGCTGACTCAGAACTGGGCTACCCGTCTGGATTACCAGTGGGTTAACAACATCGGTGATGCACAGACCGTTGGTGCTCGTCCAGACAATGGCATGCTGAGCGTAGGCGTTTCATACCGCTTCGGTCAGGATGACGTCGCTGCTCCGGCGCCAGCTCCGGCTCCAGCACCAGCGCCAGTTGTTGAAACCAAGCGTTTCACTCTGAAGTCTGACGTTCTGTTCACCTTCAACAAATCTACCCTGAAGCCAGAAGGCCAGCAGGCTCTGGATCAGCTGTACAGCCAGCTGAGCTCAATGGATCCTAAAGATGGTTCCGTTGTCGTACTGGGCTTCACCGATCGCATCGGTTCAGAGCAGTACAACCAGAAACTGTCTGAGAAACGTGCTCAGTCAGTCGTAGATTACCTGGTATCTAAAGGTATCCCTTCTAACAAGATCTCTGCACGTGGCATGGGTAAATCTAACCCAGTTACCGGCAACACCTGTGACAGCGTGAAAGGCCGTAATGCCCTGATCGATTGCCTGTCTCCGGATCGTCGCGTAGAAATCGATGTTAAAGGCATCAAAGACGTTGTAACTCAGCCACAGGCTTAAGTTTACATGTCATAAAAAACCCCGCCAAGGCGGGGTTTTTTTATGCCAGTAATAAAGCTGGCATCAGGCGTTCAGGGATGACATTGCTCCCGTTACGTTACTCGCTTTCAGAGCCTGAATTACCCAGGATCGCCTGCAAATCCTGTTTCAGGCTAGACATCTGAGTGGCATATTTCTCTTTACGTTCTGCATCTTCTATCAACTGAACAATTGTTTCAGAAAGCGTGCAGCCGCGCCGCTGTGCCAGTCCCGCCAGTCGTTGCCAGACCAGATATTCAAGGTCGATCGATTTTTTACGGGTGTGCTGATGTTCAGCATTGAAATGGCGTTTTCGCCGGGCACGGATAGTCTGTTTCAGCCGATTATCCAGATCAGAATGGATATGTTCCGCGATCCATTCATTCACCGTGACCGGATTATTTTCCATCGCCAAAAGCTTATCGACTGCAGCCTGCGCCGCACTTAATTCAAGGTGACGCGTGATCAGTTCACCTTCCCGATGTTTTTTCACCAGGTATTTCCACTTCCATCCACATTCAAGATTTTCGAGTTGCTGGTATTTCATCGGAATCTCATCGTGATCACGTAACGAACTAAGAATAACAGCTTTTTTACCGGATGCAGCAACGAAAAACATGCTGTTATCATCACATTTTCAACAGGAAGTCTGCAGTGCTTAACAAGGGTGATTCCTGTATAATCTCGCTTTTCTTAATACTGACAAATGCGATTATTTTGACCAGCACCCAACTTACGTGGCAGACCTTACAGCCGGATAGCGCGCAATACCAATCCGTTTTCTCCCGAATTGCTGATGAAGAAACTGATGCTCTGGCAACGGTACAGCCCCGTTTGCTGAATGCACTTGCGCATTTACACCATCAGACGCAAGGGTTCCCATTACTGCTGGTTCGTAGCCAGGAGAATCGCGATTATCTGGCATTCATTGCCCAGGCCGCACAACGGGTTATGGCCGACAGTACCACGCTGTATGGTGGTGATTACCATATCATGGCAGATAATGTCACGCTTCAGCCCCCCTCCGATCCACAACGCCCGTTCACCAGTCAGGGTGGTATTCACTTTGCTGAGTGGATTGAGATGGAACAGTTGTTTGGCTGCGTGCGCCAGTATAAAGATCGCATCCAGCTCGAGCCGGGCCTGATACATCGCGCTAACGGTGGCACGCTGGTGCTTTCGTTGCAAAGCCTGATGACGCAGCCCATTCTCTGGTTGCGCCTGAAAAAGTGTATCGAGCAGGGCTATGTCGAGTGGACATCCCAGGACGAACGCCGGCCGCTGCCGGTTTCCATTCCGCCTCTGCCACTCAGCCTCAATCTGGTCCTGTGTGGCGAACGTGAAACGCTGGCAGATTTTCAGGAGCTCGATCCTGAAGCACACGAAATGGCCATCTATACTGAGTTTGAAGAGAACATTCAGATTCTGGATGAGGATGACATGCTTGCCTGGTGTCGCTGGAACGCAGAACTGGCACAGCAGGCGGGGCTGCCCCTGCCGGAAGAGGACTTCTGGCCCGAGCTGATTAAAGAAGGCGTTCGCTATAGCGGCGATCAGGATACCCTGCCACTTTGTCCCCGCTGGCTCCAGCGTCAGATGCGCGAGTCAGCTCTGATGGGCGATGAACAACTCAATGCTGAAGCGCTACGTGATGCGTTGGAAGCGCGCTTATGGCGCGAGAATTATCTCAATGAACGGATGCGTGATGAGATCCTGCTGCGGCAGATTCTGATTGAAACCGAAGGTGAAGTCGTCGGTCAGATTAATGGTCTGTCAGTGGTGGAATTTCCAGGCCACCCGCGCGCCTGGGGCGATACTTCGCGCATTACCTGCGTGGTCCATCCTGGTGATGGTGAGTTCATGGATATCGAACGCAAAGCGGAGCTGGGCGGGAATATCCATGCCAAAGGCATGATGATTATGCAGGCTTACCTCACTGCCGAGCTGGAACTTGATCAGCAACTGCCCTTCTCGGCCTCAATGGTGTTTGAACAATCTTATTCCGAAGTGGATGGTGACAGCGCCTCGCTGGCTGAACTCTGTGCCTTAATAAGCGCATTGGCAAATCAGCCCATCAATCAGCAAATTGCTGTCACCGGCTCGGTCGATCAATTCGGCAACGTACAACCTGTGGGCGGACTGAATGAGAAGATCGAAGGCTTCTTTGATATTTGCCATCAGCGAGAACTGACGGGCCAGCAGGGAGTGATCATTCCGGCCTGCAATGTGCGTCATCTTAGTCTGAACCAGGCTGTTGTCTCGGCGGTTGAGCAGGGTCGCTTCCACATCTGGGCCATTGACCAGGCCGAGGAAGCACTGCCGCTGCTGACGGGGAAAATCTGGAGTACCGAGGATGGTCTGGGTGATTGCCTGCTGAATACCATCCAGGAACGCATTAGCCAGTTCAACCAGCCGGACGGTCCGCAACGTCCCTGGGCGCTGCGCTGGCTTAACTGGTTTAACCACCGTTAATCCGATTTGCTCAGCGTACAACTGTTCGCTAATATTCGTGATTCACTAAAACAAGGCTTATTGAAAACATGGTAGATAAACGCGAATCCTATACCAAAGAAGATCTGATTCTGTCAGGTCGTGGTGAACTGTTTGGCGAAAATGGTCCGCCGCTTCCATCCGGCAACATGCTGATGATGGACCGCGTGGTCAAAATGACCGAAGACGGCGGCAAATATGACAAAGGCTTTGTTGAAGCGGAGCTGGATATCAATCCCGATCTCTGGTTCTTCGGTTGCCACTTCATTGGCGATCCGGTGATGCCAGGCTGCCTGGGCCTGGATGCCATGTGGCAGCTGGTTGGTTTCTATCTGGGCTGGCTGGGCGGCGAAGGTAAAGGCCGTGCACTGGGCGTGGGTGAAGTGAAATTTACCGGTCAGGTCCTGCCAGAAGCGAAGAAAGTCACTTACCGCATTCACTTCAAACGCGTGATCAACCGTAAACTGGTGATGGGCGTGGCAGATGGTGAAGTGCTGGTTGACGGTAATCTGATCTATACCGCCAGCGATCTGAAAGTTGGCCTGTTTAAAGATACCGCCGCTTTCTAAGCGTTTCCTCCGGAAACAAAAACCTCCGCGCATGGCGGAGGTTATATTCCTTTTTCAGTGACATCCGGTTATGCAGCTACCGACCTGTCCTCCATGGCTTGTCGCCAACCTCCCAACCAGTGAGACTTAGCGTCAATCAACTGATACGGACACATCTCTTTTGAGCGTCCAGTAATGCCTGCCTGATAACCACGTGAATGGGCGCGTTCGAGGCGGTCTCGTTTCTGTCTCTTCATACTCCGTTTCCCTCATGTAAGGTCTGTGGAATCTGGTGGAAAGAAAAGTGGTGATTTAATGTTCAACCACCCTTATGTTCTACCTCCTGCGAATCTAAAGATCAATGCTCAATCTTCATGCCAGTGTCATAAATGTGACCTTAATCGGTAAAAATAACGACGTTTTGTGATGCACACATCAACACCATCTCTCTGATTAAGCTAATAAAAAAGCCCCTGGCCGGCGTCGAAAAATCACGACAATCGGACAGGGGCTTAGCTTATTTATTCACATTAATCTTAATTTAACGCAACCACACTGTTGGCTATCTTCTGCGCAGTCTGTTGCCAGCCCGCCGCCAGCGTGCGGACCATCGCATCATAGCCATCTTCAGTCTGCGGCAGAACCAGATTAAACGCCTGCTTAGTCAGACGGCCCTGATGTTCCACCGTCCATTCACCACTGACGATCGCTTTGCCATCGTAACGTCCCTGGAAGCCGGTGACCGTCACGTTCAGCGTATCGTGTTGCGCGCCTAACGGTGAACCGGCCACCAGCCGGCCTGGTAACGCCTTGCTCAGGTTAGTGATCAGCGTCTGCTGCAACTGCTGATCGAGCGGACTGGCCCAGAGATTATTTGTGGCGATGACATATTTGACATCGCTGGTCTGATAAACCAGTCCATTGCCTGCCAGATAATCCAGCACCGTCACCTGTTGCACCCACAACATCGGCTGCGCTTCATTCAGCTGGCTGCTGCTGACCTGCATGGATGCCGCCCCGGAGGGCAGCTGATACCAGGTATTGTCAACGCTGCTACTGCACGCACTTAACACCAGCGCGGCACAAAGTATCAACCCTTTCTTCACTGTTTCGCCCTCTTCGGCTGGGGATCCTGTCCCGGTTTCGCCTCAAATACCAGCGCATTGCTCTTATTGTTGAGCGTTCTCAGTACCGGCTGAAGTTCACGCAGTACCTGATCCAGTCGCTGCATATCGCCTACCACTTTGGTGTAGGCTGGCGAACCTGGCTGCAGGCCCTTCATGCTGCGGTTCAGCTCGCGCAATGTCTGCTGCAGATCTTCCGGCAGCGTTTTCATCGCCGGACTGCCAGTGACTTTGTTGATGTTGTCGATGGTGCGCTGCAGATCACGCATCGTTTTCTGGCTCTCTTTCAGAGTACCTGTCGCTTCGTTAACCATGCCGTTCAGTGGAAGACTGTTGATTTTATCCAGTGCCGCCATCAGCTTCTGCTGAATCTGGCTCAGGCCACCACTGACCGTTGGGATCACTTCATAGCCAGAGACTTTCTGTGGTCCTTTATAGGCTGGCGCATTGTCATAGAAGTCGAGATCGACATAGAGTGCGCCCGACAGCAGGTTGCCCGTTTTCAGCGTGGCACGCAGACCGCGTTTCTTACCATCCTGCAGATGCTGTTCAAGATCGAAATTTTCACCCAGTCGGCTGATAAAGCGATCCGGCTCAATACGAATCAGTACCGGTACGCGGTAATCATTATTCAGCGCCTGATCCAGACCTGCTTTCATCAATGGCGCTTCAGAAACGGTACCCAGACGAATACCCCGGAACTCAACCGGCGCGCCTGCCTGCAGACCACGAATCGAGTCGGTGAAGAACAGCACGTAGTCGATGTGGTTGGTATAGAGTGAGTCCTGAATACTGCGCTGATCGTCAAACAGATGATAATCAGATTTGTTCTGCGCAGGCTCACCCAGTTCCCAGCCATCCGGCACATCAAAACTGACGCCACCGCTGAAGAGCGTCGTCAGCGAACCCATTTCTACGCGCATACCAGAGGCAGACATATCCACGGCGATGCCGCTGTCCTTCCAGAAGCGCACGTTGGTTGTTACAAGGCGATCGTAAGGCGCAGCGACAAACAGCTGATAGGTCATCATACGTTTGTCAGTATCAAAAACGCTGGTCTCCACCGTACCGACGCGATAGCCGCGGAACAGCACCGGATCGCCCGGATTAAGCTGACCCGCTTTTTTGCTGTCGAGAATAATGCGGATACCTTTCGCATCTGGCGGCGCTAAAGGAGGAGCATCAAGCAGGTTAAACTGTTCTGGCGCTTCACTTTTGGTGCCGGGCTGTAATTCAATGTAGGCGCCTGACAGCAGCGTTCCCAGCCCGCTGATGCCTTCACGTCCTATTTGCGGTTTCACTACCCAGAAAACACTGTCTTTATGCAGCAGTTTTCCCATACCCGCATTAAGACGGGCCTTAATTTCTACATGGTGAAGATCGTCGCTCAACACCGCGCTCTCCACGATACCGACATCCACGCTGCGACTTTTAATTGTGGTTTTACCCGCAACAATGCCTTCGGCGTTTTCGGTGATTAAGGTGACTTCCGGCCCCTGATGGCTGAAATGGTAGAACAGGATCCACCCGCCAATTAACAGCGTAACGATGGGGACAATCCAGACCGGCGACCAGCGCTTAATCTGTTCCACCTTTGCATGGCCATGGTTAGTTTCCGTCAAGGCGCGACTCCTTCATATTGTTTCCGCGTACATGATCCCAGGTTAATCGCGGGTCAAAGGTCATGGCAGCAATCATGGTGATAATCACCACCATCGCAAACAGTACTGCCCCCCACGCGGGATAAACATTCATTAATTGCCCCATACGCACCAGCGCAGAGAGCACGGCAATCACAAACACGTCAATCATTGACCAGCGGCCAACAAATTCAACCACTTCATAAATTTTGTGCATCCTGTGGCTGTCACGCCGTCCGCGCCCGCTGGCATCCCAGCAGAGCCAGCCAATCGCCAGCATTTTTAGCGTAGGCACCATAATGCTGGCGATAAAAATCACCAGCGCTACCGGATAAGAACCCTCACCCCACAGCACAATCACACCCGCCATAATATTAGAGGGATACGCTGTGCCGAGGGTTTCCGTCACCATGATCGGCAACAGGTTGGCGGGGATATAAAGCAGTATGGAGGTAAACAACAGCGCCAGCGTCCACTGCAGGCTGTGCTTGCGTCGCGCCTGCGCCGTAACGCCGCAGCGCGGACAGGTATGCTCAGCTTCAGGCAGAATGGCCGTACAGCAGGGGCAGGAACGCAGGCCCTGCTCTAAACCACTGATGCCCACTTCGGGCAGATGAGGTAGCGCGGGTCGGGGGGAGAGACTCTCCCACAACTCGCGCCGGTCAACGCACTGAAAGGCCCGAAGTTGTAACAGACAAAACAGCACCCACGGCCAGAAACTGGTCTCCAGGCCAATCTCACCGTAGGCCATCAGTTTGACGAAACTGACCAGCACGCCCGCCATAAAGATTTCTGCCATGCCCCAGTTGCGCAGCTGAAACAGGATACGTGCCAGACCAATTTTGAGGCGGGTCGGCAAGGGTACCGGATTGACCAGCAGGATAATCGCAACCATGCAAAAGGCCGGCACGGCCTGCACAAACAGCAGGAACAGCGTTGCCAGGCTACTGTAATCTTCTGTCACCATCACCTTAGGGATCTGCGACAGCGTAATCTGGCTGGTCAGCCCCGCGACCTTCATAGAGACAAAAGGAAACAGGTTCGCCAGCAGCAGCATAAACAGTGCTGCCAGCGCATAGCCCGTTGGTCGTTTACGCGGCTCGTGCCAGTTGGCCGTCAGGGAGGTGTGGCAGCGCGGGCATGACGCACGGCTGCCAACAGGAACGTCCGGCAGCTTAATCATTAAATCGCATTGTGGACAGAGCATCCACCCGTTACTTTTCACTGCTGAACACATCCGTTAGCCCTGCCCTACGCGCCGTTTTTCAGTGACTCAAGCTCTTCCCAGCGTGCAAACGCAGTTTCCAGCTCCTGCTCAGCCTGCGCCAGATTATCCAGCACCGGCTGTGTCTGATCGTGTGCCTGACTGAAGAAGTCCGGGTGACTCATCTTCGCCTGCAGTTCACCGATGCGCGCCTCCAGCTGCTCCAGTTTTTGCGGCAACTGTTCCAGCTCTCGCGCCAGGTTGTAGCTGAGTTTATTTACGTTACGCTTCACATCACTCTTCTCTGCGGCAGGCTTAGCGGTATTAGCCGTCGCTTTTGCGGGTGTGGCAGCTCTGTGCTGACGGTAGGCGGCGCGCTGCTGCTGAGCATCGTGATAACCGCCCACAAAAGTACCGATTTCTCCGTTGCCTTCAAAAATCCAGCACTCAGTGACGGTATTGTCGACGAACTGACGATCGTGACTGACCAGTAAGACGGTGCCCTGATAACCATCAATCAGCTCTTCCAGCAGTTCCAGCGTTTCGACGTCGAGGTCGTTTGTTGGTTCATCCAGAATCATCAGGTTGCTGGGACGCAGGAACAGACGCGCCAGCAACAGGCGGTTACGTTCACCACCCGAAAGTGCGCGCACCGGCGTCATGGCACGTTTAGGATGGAACAGGAAGTCCTGCAGATAGCCCAGCACGTGGCGCGGTTTGCCGTTAACCAGCACTTCCTGCTTGCCTTCGGCCAGGTTGTCCATCACGGTGCGATCCGGATCCAGTTCAGCGCGATGCTGGTCAAAGTAGGCCACTTCCAGCTTGGTGCCGGAATGCACGCGGCCATGATCCGCTTTTAATTGCTGCAGCATCAGACGCAGTAAGGTGGTTTTACCGCACCCGTTCGGTCCAATCAGCGCAATTTTGTCGCCACGCTGAACCTGGGTTGAGAAATCCTTCACCAGCACTTTGCCGTCGACCGCGTAGTCGACATTTTCCAGCTCAAACACAATTTTGCCGGAGCGGGACGCTTCGCCCACCTGCATGTTGGCTTTGCCCATGACTTCGCGACGTTCCGAATGCTCACGACGCAGCGCTTTCAGCGCACGCACACGGCCTTCGTTACGTGTACGGCGGGCTTTGATGCCCTGACGGATCCACACCTCTTCCTGCGCAAGCTTGCGGTCGAATTCTGCGTTCTGCATCTCTTCAACGCGCAAGGCTTCTTCTTTGCCTTCCAGATAGAGATCGTAGTTGCCCGGCCAGGAGACCAGCTTGCCGCGGTCGAGATCGACGATACGTGTCGCCATGTTGCGGATAAACGAACGGTCATGGGAAATAAAGATGATGCTGCCGGTGAAGTTCTTCAGGAACGTTTCCAGCCAGTCGATGGTCTCAATATCGAGGTGGTTGGTTGGCTCATCCAGCATCAGCACGCGCGGGTTGCTTACCAGCGCACGGCCCAGCGCCGCTTTACGCAGCCAGCCGCCAGAGAGCGACGACAGTTCGGTATCGGGCTGCAGACCAATCTGCTCCAGCACGTCATGGATGCGGCTTTCCAGCTGCCACAAATTCTGATGGTCGAGAATAGTCTGCAGACGCGCCATCTCATTGAGGTTTTTATCGCTTGGATCGTCCATCACCACATGGGAAATGGCGTGATAGGCTTTCAGATGCTCAGCCTGCTCTTCAACGCCCTCAGCCACGAAGTCATAGACCGAACCAGTGATGTTACGCGGTGGATCCTGTTGCAGACGCGCAACCACCAGATCGGTTTCATAAATAATGCGGCCATCATCCAGCGGCTGTTCGCCGTTGATGATTTTCATCAGTGTGGATTTACCTGCACCGTTACGGCCCACCAGACAGACGCGTTCGTTCTCTTCAATGTGCAGTTCGGTGTTGTCTAGCAGCGGCGCATCGCTGAAGGAGAGATAAGCGCCGTGGATACTGATTAATGACATGTAATCTTATTCCTTACCGGCGTGAGTGATCAGCCAGCAGTTGTGAATTTGACGGTTACGCGCGAAGTCCTGCGACTGTGTTTTCTGGGTAATATCCTGCGCCTGCAGGCCCAGTGCTTTCAGGCCATCCATGTCCATTTTGAAACCGCGTTTGTTATTGGAGAACATGATTGTGCCGCCGCGACGCAGCAGGCGCTTCAGGTTACGCATCAGCATCATATGATCGCGCTGAACGTCAAAGCTCTCTTCCATACGTTTTGAGTTGGAGAAGGTTGGCGGATCGATAAAGATCAGGTCAAAGTTCTCGTCACTCTCATTCAGCCAGCTCAGGCAGTCTGCCTGCATCAGGCGGTGCTGACGCCCGGTCAGTCCGTTAAGACGCAGGTTGCGCTCCGCCCACTCCAGATAGGTCCGCGACATATCTACCGTGGTGGTCGAACGCGCCCCACCCAGACCGGCATGCACACTGGCGGTGCCGGTATAGGCAAACAGGTTCAGGAAATCTTTGCCCTGGCTCATCTGGCCGAGCATTTTACGGGCAATGCGGTGATCGAGGAACAGGCCGGTATCGAGATAGTCGGTCAGATTCACCCAGAAATGCGCATTAAACTCTTTAACTTCGAAATAGTCGCCCTTTTCGCTGAGCTTCTGATACTGCGCTTTGCCTTTCTGACGCTCACGCGTTTTCATAATCAGACGGTCAGCGGGCAATTCCAGTACGCTCAGGGTCGCGCTGATCAC
Organism: Pantoea sp. Cr_R13; assembly: GCF_029222565.1. Classification (NCBI taxonomy): domain Bacteria; kingdom Pseudomonadati; phylum Pseudomonadota; class Gammaproteobacteria; order Enterobacterales; family Erwiniaceae; genus Pantoea; species Pantoea sp. Cr_R13. The sequence continues at coordinate 357,366 of NZ_JARHXL010000003.1, read as the reverse complement.
ATCGAACAGGCGCTGACGCGCTTTGTTCGGATCGATCGTTTTCGGTGGCGCGTATTCCTGGATAATCACCCAGTCGCCATAGCGATCGACAGCGACGTTGTAGTCTGGCAGATCGGCGTCATAAATGCGGTAGCATTCAATGCCTTCCTGACGCGCCCACTTCTCCAGCTTTTTCACATTTTTACGCAGACGGTTCGCGTAATCTTCCGCAATCTGACCGGCGCTTTCATGGCTGTTGACCGCCAGCTGATAATTTTTCTGAACGCAATCCAGCGGACCGTTTTTCGCTTTGAACTGGCGGTCGGCACGCAGTTGCAGGCAGCTCAGCAGTTCAGGCGAGGCGCTGAACAGCGACAGATTCCAGCCGCCAAAATGCTGCTTCATCAGACGTCCAAGCTGGCTGTGCAGCGCAATGAGGGCGGGTTCGCTCTCCAGACGTTCACCGTAAGGCGGATTGCTCAGCACCGTGCCATGCACCGCCGGATCGACCGGATTGATCAGCTTCAGCAGGTCCTGTTGAGCAAAGGTAAAGAGTTCATAAACGCCAGCGCGACGGGCATTCACCTGCGCCCACTCCAGCACGCGGCCATTATTATCATAGCCAAAGAAGCGCGCCTGGGTGGCGGCGGTGCCCGCACGGGCACGCGCCTGCGCCTCGGCTTTCACTTCCTGCCACAGAGCAGCATTAAACTGGCTCCAGGCGGTGAAGCCCCAGTGCTTGCGCAGCAGGCCTGGTGCGCGATCGCAGGCGATCAGTGCGGCTTCAATCAGCAGCGTACCGGAACCACACATCGGATCGATCAGCGGCGTGGTCGGCTCCCAGCCAGAACGCAGCACAATCGCTGCGGCCAGCGTCTCTTTCAACGGTGCCTGACCGGTTTGCTGCCGATAGCCGCGCTGATGCAGCGAACTGCCGCTGAGATCCAGCGCAATACTGGCACGATCGTCATTCAGCCAGACGTTGACACGGATATCCGCCTGCTCACGATCGACATTCGGCCGCTCGAGGTTTTGACGGGTAAAGCTGTCCACGATGGCATCTTTCACTTTCAGCGCGCCAAACTGGCTATTACGAATCGAGTCGTTGGTGCCGCTGAAATGCACGACAAACGTTTTGTCGCTGCCGAACATCGTCGGCCAGTCCACGCTCTGTACACCAAGATAGAGATCAAGATCGCTGTAGACGCCAAACTCTCCCAGCGGCAACAGGATGCGTGATGCTAAACGACTCCACATCAGACTTTGGTACATGGCGCGATCGTCGGCTTCGTAGTGAACGCCTCCCTGCACCACTTGCAAATCCTGCGCGCCCAGCGCGTCCAGCTCACTTTTTAACAGCTCTTCGAGCCCACGCGCCGTGCTGGCAAACAGAGAATTCATATCGTCACTTTTTAACTCTTGAGAAAATTGTCGCGCATTATAGCGAATCGGAGACCTATGTCATAAAGTTAGCTTCTTTTGTGTCGCGCGTCGGGTTCAAGGAGAACACCATGATCACGCTTTCCCGCTTATTTATTCATCCTGTGAAGTCGATGCGGGGATTAGCATTATCACACGCGCTGGTCACTGACAGCGGACTGGCGTTTGATCGTCTGTTTATGGTGACCGAACCTGATGGCACCTTTATTACCGCCCGCCAGCACCCGGAGATGGTGCGCTTTACGCCCGCGATTCTGCCGGATGGCCTGCTGCTGGCGGCGCCAGATGGGAGTCAGTCCCTGATCCGCTTCAGCGATTTCGATGAGCAGAATCATCCCACCAAAGTCTGGGGTAATCATTTTACCGCGCGCATAGCGCCCCTTGCGATAAATCAGTGGCTGAGCCAGTTCTTCCCGCGCGACGTTCAGTTGCGCTGGGTCGGGCCACAACCCAGCCGCCGGGTCAAAAAGTTTGATCATATTCCGCTGAGCTTTGCCGATGGCTTTCCGTTTTTGCTGATCAACAACGCGTCGCTGCATGATCTGCAACAACGCTGCCGGGCCAGCGTCCGAGCCGAACAGTTTCGTCCGAATCTGGTCGTCAGCGGTGCTGCCGCATGGGATGAAGATAGCTGGGCAGAAATTCAGATTGGCGACGTGATATTCGAAGTGCCAAAGCCCTGCAGTCGCTGTGTGCTCACCACGGTCAGCACCGAGACCGGCGTTAAGCATCCCACCGGTCATCCGCTGGCGACGCTGCAGACTTTTCGTACCGCTCAGGATGGCAGTGGTGACATCGATTTCGGCCTGAACTTAGTGGCGCGTAGCAGCGGCGTGGTGCGTGCGGGTGATGAAATGATTGTCCTGAAACGTCATGCATCGCGCAGGTATGGGGCGGGTGACGTGGTCGAAACGTTGAAACCAGAAAAACAGGCACCTGAAACCGTAAATATTACTTATCAGGGTCAGACATTCACCGGGGATAATCAGCAGGTGTTACTGGATCAACTGGAGATGCAGGGCTTTCGCATACCCTATTCCTGTCGTGCAGGTCTCTGTGGCAGTTGCAAGCTGAATCTGGTCGCAGGAGAGGTGAAGGCGCTAAAACAGAGTGCCCTGCGTCAGGACGGCACACTGTTAAGCTGTAGCTGTATTCCGGCGGGCGATGTTGAACTGAGGTGATCAGACAGCGCGGGCGAAAGGTGCAGCAACGTCCTCATGCCAGGGCTGCAGGCGATCGTTCATCACTTTGATGGCATCGCCGAGCACCATGTATTTACCCGCCAGCGTGAGACCTTGCTGTGCCAGCAGACAGAGCGCCGCATTATCACCACTTTCAACCACCAGCAGACGTGCCTGTGTTCCCTCTTCAGCCAGCGTAACCTGTACCATTTCGCCAGGACGAGGCTGCATGGCCGGGGCATATGAGGTGAAATGCCAGCTTTTAGGCATCAGGGGTTTGAGAAAGCGTGCAGCGACCAGTGCGTTTAACACCAACTCAGCACGGTGACTGCCACTGAGTTTGCAATGACGGCAGGTCTCTTCAAACGTGTAATAAAGAGCAGCGTCATCGACACAAAAGCCCGATTCAGCGAAAGCGTCCGGCGTGAGCATTTTGCGGGAATAGCGGGAACGAAACAGCATACCGTCGGCCAGGTCGAGCATCATTCGATCGTGGCTGCTGTCAAAATACCAACGCCAGTTATCATCGGGTTTAATTTTCATCGTGTGCCCTGTATTTACCGCTGCGCCAAAAATCACGCAGAATTCAGCGAAAAAGAAACATAAGGAAAAGCTGAAAAAGCGTGCAACAGGACAAAATATAAACGAGCCGAGGGGATAAATAAAGCCCCCGGCCCGTCATTGTGAGAATTGTCTTAGATATTGGTAACGATATCTTTAATTAAGCCCGGTCCCTGATAAATAAAACCTGAATAAATCTGAACTAATGTTGCCCCGGCGGCGATTTTTTCACGTGCGGCCGTTAAAGAATCAATGCCACCAACGCCAATAATCGGCAGGCGTCCCTGCAGTTCCTGAGAGAGGCGCTGGATAACCGCTGTGCTCCGGGACTGAACTGGCCGGCCACTTAATCCGCCTGCTTCCTCAGCATATTTGAGTCCACTAACCAGCGAACGATCGAGGGTGGTATTGCAGGCAATAACACCATCAATCTGATGACGAATTAAACTGTCAGCGACCTGAATTAACTCCTCTTCCGAGAGATCAGGCGCAATTTTCACGGCCAGCGGAACATATTTAAGGTGACGCTGTTCCAGCTCTTTTTGTTTTTGTTTGATTGAGGAGAGCAGATCATCCAGCGCCTCGCCATATTGCAGCGAACGCAAACCTGGCGTGTTAGGGGAGGAAATATTGATGGCGATATAACCGGCGTGGGCATAGACCTTCTCCATGCAGATCAGATAATCATCTTTGCCCTGCTCGACTGGCGTATCTTTATTTTTACCGATATTGATTCCCAGCACGCCGTTAAAACGCGCTTTTTTCACGTTTTCAACCAGATGATCAACACCCAGATTATTAAATCCCATCCGATTGATAATTCCGCCTGCTTCCACTAGCCGAAACATGCGTGGCTTATCATTACCCGCCTGAGGGCGCGGCGTGACGGTACCGACTTCAACAAAACCGAAACCCATCGCGGCAAACGCATCAATACACTCTGCGTTCTTATCCAGCCCGGCGGCCAGGCCCAGGGCGTTCTTAAAGGTCAGTCCCATACAGGTAACCGGACGCGACGGCAGAGTCTGGCGATAGAACATCTCAAGTGGCGTGCCGCTCATAAAGCGTAGTTGCTGAAAGGTGAGTTCGTGTGCGCGTTCGGGGTCGAGTTTAAACAGCGCCGGTCGGACGATAGGATAAAACATGCACTCTCCTGAAGGACGGAAGCGATCGTGGAAGTCGGTGCACGGGAAAATGTGCGCCAGAATGGTAAAGTGCTCTGGCGCAAAAGTAAATCGAACTGCGGGGTGGTGGGAAGTTAACTGAAAATCCCTTGATCTTACGCAGCGGAATCGTTTACGGGGTGATTTTCCACCTGCGAGGGGAACAGATATTCCCGCAGGATCCCGTGACGCTGCATGATGCCAAAAATACCGATGCAGACGAACGCTTCTGCCCCGACCATCGACCATGCGGCCCCGATCGCACCAAACTTCCACGCCAGGAAACAGCACAGCGGCACGTTAATCACACCCGCGGCCATCATCACCCACATACGCTGACGCGCTAAACCATGTGGAATCAGAATCTGTAATCCGGCCGGATAAGCAATATTGCCAAACAGGAAGCAGAGCACAAAGACACGCAGCACATCTGCCGACGGAATAAAGTCCTTACCCAGTAAGATTGAAACCACCAGGTCAGCAAAGAACCAGGTAAAGATCACAATCGACAGACTCAGGGAAAACGACAGCAGCAGGCTTTTGCGCGTCGCTGCAATGGCAGCCCGTTTATCCCGGCCAAACAGATGACTGACGCGCGGGAAGAAGGCGCTGCCAATCTGCTCTGGCACAGAGTTAGCGGCTTTACGCAGACGATCCGCACCGTTATAGATACCAACCATATAGGTGGAGGTAAAGGAGGCGAGAATCACGACGTTGACGCTGTTAAACAGGTTGGCACCGGCAATGGCGATAAAGACATCCATGCTGTCGGTGATGCGCTGTTTGATTTCACGCGGTTCAAAACGGTAGCGGCCAATGACCTTCATCTCGAGCACAAACTTCAGCGTAATCGCTGCACTGATGATGGAGACGGTGCCAGGGATCAGGGCAGCCAGCCAGGTATCCTGCGGGGATTTCACCAGTAAAAACGTTAGCGGAATCGCACAGAAGTTCCCGAAGGTAGCGATCATTGCCGTCTTACCCAACTTCTCAAAGCCCTGCATCAGCCAGCCAAATGAAAACAGCGAGCCTATCAGCGTGGTGCAGTTCGCCAGGATGATAAAGAACAACGGATGCCAGGCGGGATTAAACCAGGTCGCGGTCAGCAGTGTGCCGCTGGTCACCACCAGCAGCATCAGCTTGGCGTTAAATGTTGACCAGAAAAGCTGAGTGACGCGTTCTTTGTCATCACGATGGTGAGCAATATCTTTGGTGGTAAAGACATTAAATCCCCAGTCAGAGATGGTACTGCAATAGAGCACACAGGCGATCGCCAGTGCCAGCGTACCCATCTGCTCTACACCCAGAACACGGGCAAGATAGGGCAGCGTCGCCAGCGGAAAAAGGAACGACGCACCACGATAGGCCAGCAGGGAGAAAATATTAATAATCAGACTTTTATCAAGAACTTTTGCCATGACGCAACAACCTTATACACATTGCATGTCTCACCTTCTCATTTCGCTAAGGCATAAACAATATCGCTTCACATTTTTCAGAATCAGGCTGTTTTTTGTGATCAGGCCGCGTTTTTCAACTCTTTTTTGACTTTGTAATGCTGCAGCGCAATAAACAGTTCAGGACGATTAAACAATAACCACTCTTTAAAGCTCTCTGCTTTTACATTACGTCCCAAAAAGCGAATAGCATTCAGCACATATTCAGGAACAGGTGTTCGATTGTAGAGCGATAAATAGATCATCAGACGAAACGAGTGAACTAAATAGGCTTTTTCCAGTGTGTCACGCCATGCTGATTTAACCATTGATCCGGTTAACGTGTTGTAGGCGTGCATAAAAGCGTCATAGCGCTGATGGAAAAACTCATTGCTTTTAGTACTGTTGGTCAGTGAACCGTTGCGAATACGCTGTTTATAATAGACCTGATGACTTACCCAGGCCTGCTGACTTTTCATAAAACTGGAAAGGGTAAAATTGTGGTCTTCATGAACACGTTTAACAAAGCGCAATTTATGCTGCTCAATAACGCGTTTGCTGATGACATAACTCCACGCCGCCGAGGTATAGCTGCCATTACGCAGTAGCGCCAGCAGGACGTCCTGTGGCTTTTGCTGGCCAAAGCGTTCGTGCCTCACTTTTGGTGAAGTGATGTCAATGTGACCATCGCGGAATACACACGATTTAAAACAGAACAGGTCCGTTTCAGGATGCTTTTCCGCCACCATAGCCAGTTCGGCCACCAGGCCATCGGCCACGACGTCGTCCGGATCACAGAAAAAGAGAAACTGGCCCTTCGCCTGTGCAATGCCCACATCCCGGGCCTGACCGGCGCCTCCATTTTCAGTGGTAATTATTTTTACCTGAGGAAGATGCGCATAATTCTGTTCAAGTAAGGCTAATGTTCCATCGGTGGAACCATCATTCACAATGAGTATTTCATTGGGCGCTTTAACCTGACGTAATAATGAATCGACGCACTCCACAATATATTTTTCAACATTGTAAGTTGGAATAATTACAGATAATAGAGTGTCAGACATAGGCAATTCTCTGCTGTTAGAAAAAAGACAATACGCGTCACCTGCCGGATGCAGGTCCTGACCAGAGGCGAAACGTCGAAAAGAGTAATGCGCTATTATTATGATAGCTTTCATTTGGCCTGATTATCTTAAACCGGTAATGCGAATAAAGACCAGTAGTAAAAATTATCTTAACGTTTCCTGTGAAAATCACTGTTAATGAAAGTGCATCTATAGTCCGCGTAAATGTTAAAACCGTTGATGATCGATTTAAAATAGCCTGGCAAAGCAGACGTAACCATGTTCAGGAATGTGTAAGAGAACATCTGTAATAGTGAATAACTTCACCATTACTTCATTTTCATTGCAGTTTTCTTTCTGCGATTAATCTTAGTTTCAGGCAGATGCTTCCGCAGACAGGCAGATTCTGTGCCGCTCAAAGGGGCTATTATGCTCACCGCTTCGTTTAAAAGCTGTATGACTCTCAGGAAGATTGATTAAGCAATCAGACGAAAACGATTTTTTTCAGCACCCTCCCCCATTTTGACCATCTCGTATCACACTCCTTAATGAGTTCACCGCCTGCCGGAACCTAAATTAAGAATTATCGGAAGCTTCTGCGTTCCGTTCTGCAACAGCGTCTTCTATTTGCAATTTTCACCCTTACTTTGCCGGATAAATCATTTAAGCCCACTCCGTAGCTCTGACAGTATTAAGCCATTAGTTCTCAACTTTAGATAATCAATAACTTTTAGTTATAAGGAGTGATGATGCGCGTTATTACGCTGGCTGGCAGCCCACGATTTCCTTCCCGCTCGACTTCATTGCTGACGCTGTGTCAGCACAAGCTGGAAGCGCGTGGCATTGAAGTCATTCCCTGGAGTATTCACAACTTTCAGCCTGACGATCTGATCAATGCACGTTTTGATGCACCCGCGCTCCTGGCCCTCCGTGAAGACCTCGCGTCTGCTGATGGCCTGATTGTGGCGACACCTGTTTATAAGGCGTCCTTTTCAGGCGCGCTGAAAACCCTGCTCGATTTGCTACCTGAACGTGCACTCGAGCACAAGGTTGTGTTGCCGCTGGCCAGCGGCGGGAGTGTCGGCCACATGCTGGCGCTGGATTACGCCCTGAAACCGGTTCTTAACGCCTTAAAAGCGCAGGAGATCCTGCACGGTGTTTATGCCGAGGACAGCCAGATTACCCATTACGATCGTCAGCCGGTTTTACAGGATTCACTGTCACAGCGCCTGGATGAAGCCGTCACTGCGTTCTGGCTGGCGCTGACCCGTCACCATCACCCCGTTGCGCAAGCGGTATAAGGGAGAGTTTGATGAAGCAAATAGTTGGAAAGTGGCTGGTGGCAGGACTTTTACTCATCGCCCCTCTGGTTCAGGCCGCCGAATCCGATCCGGCTGAGATTCGTATCGGCTATCAGAAAGGTTCAGTCAGCATGGTGCTGGCAAAATCACATCAGTTACTGGAGAAGCGTTTTCCCCATACTCAGATTAAGTGGATCGAGTTCCCGGCGGGTCCACAAATGCTGGAAGCGCTGAACATCAACAGTATTGACCTCGGCAGCACCGGTGACCTTCCGCCACTGTTTGCCCAGGCCGCTGGCGCGGATCTGCTTTATGTCGGCTCTGAGCCGCCAAAGCCTAAAGCAGAAGTGATTCTGGTCCCAAAAGAGAGTCCTCTGAAGCAGGTCGCAGATCTGAAAGGGAAAAAGGTCGCGTTCCAGAAAGGCTCCAGCTCGCATAATTTACTGCTTCGCGCCTTACAGCAGGCGGGCCTGAGTTTTAAAGATATTACACCGGTTTATCTGACACCCGCCGATGCGCGCGCCGCCTTCCAGCAGGGAGATGTTGATGCCTGGGCAATCTGGGACCCCTACTACTCCTCGGTGCTGTTGCAGGGTCATTCGCGTCTGCTGACTGATGGCAGCGCACTTAATCTGACTGGCTCATTCTATTTAGCGACCCGCAGCTATGCCGAAGCCCATGGCGCCTTTATCCAGCAGGTTCTCGACACCTTTAGCGCGGCCGATGCGCTGACAATCAGCCAGCGTCAGCAGAGCACCACACTGCTGGCGCAGGCAATGGGTCTGCCTGAGCCGGTTATCGCCAGCTATCTCAGCCATCGGCCACCAACCCGGATTTCACCGGTGAGCGCTGAAACCGCTGCGGCTCAGCAGCGCACCGCTGACCTGTTCTATGCCAATCATCTGTTGCCCGTAAAAGTGACGATTCAGGATCGCATCTGGCAACCGCATACCGTAACGCACTAAGGAGCAACAATAATGAGCGTATCCATTTTCTGGTTTCTGCCGACGCATGGCGACGGTCACTATCTTGGTACTGCCGAAGGGGCGCGACCGGTTGATCACGCCTATCTGCAACAGGTGGCACAGGCCGCCGACCGCCTCGGCTTCGGTGGCGTATTAATCCCGACTGGCCGCTCCTGCGAAGATGCCTGGCTGGTTGCCGCCTCGCTGATTCCGGTCACTCAGCGCCTGCGCTTCCTGGTCGCGTTACGTCCCGGCGTGATTTCACCGACTCAGGCGGCGCGTCAGGCTGCCACTCTGGATCGGCTCTCCAATGGCCGCGCGCTGTTCAATCTGGTCACCGGCGGCGATCCGGAAGAGCTGGCGGGCGACGGTGTGTTCCTGGATCACCGTGAGCGTTACGCAGAGTCTGCCGAGTTTACCCGTGTCTGGCGTCGGGTGCTGGAAGGCGAAACCGTCGATTATGAAGGCAAGCACGTGAAGGTTCGCGGCGCGCGTCTGATGTTTAAACCGGTGCAGCAGCCTCGTCCGCCACTCTGGTTCGGTGGCTCTTCTGAACCGGCCCAGGAGCTGGCGGCCGAACAGGTCGATGTTTATCTCACCTGGGGTGAGCCGCCTGCGCAGGTTAAAGAGAAGATTGACCAGGTGCGCGCCAAAGCCGCTGCTCAGGGACGCACCGTACGCTTCGGCATCCGTCTGCATGTGATTGTGCGTGAAACCAATGAAGAGGCCTGGCAGGCCGCTGACCGGCTGATTGCCAATGTCGATGACGCCACTATCGCGAAAGCACAGGCAGCGTTCCAGCGGGCAGATTCTGTGGGTCAGCGCCGGATGGCCGCACTGCACGGCGGTCGACGCGACAAGCTCGAAATCAGCCCGAACCTGTGGGCCGGCGTGGGCCTGGTGCGCAGCGGAGCCGGTACGGCGCTGGTCGGCGATGGTCCGACGGTTGCCGCACGTATCAGGGAGTATGAAGCGCTGGGCATCGAAACCTTTATCCTGTCGGGATATCCGCATCTGGAAGAGGCGTATCGCGTTGGCGAACTGCTGTTCCCGCATTTGGATCTGCAGGTTCCCCTGGTGCCCCAGCCGCGGGTGGTTCAGGCGCACGGTGAAGCGGTCGCCAACGATTTTACCCCTGAGAAAAAAGTCGCCCGGGGCTGAGGAGAACATGATGGCCAGAACCCGAAAACGCCTTGCTGATACGTTGCTACCCTGGCTCCTGCCAACGCTGCTGGTCGTGGTGTGGCAGATAGCCTCACAGACCGGCTGGTTATCGAACCGCATTCTGCCCGCACCGGAGAAGATTGTGACCACCTTCTGGCAGCTGACTGCCAGCGGTGAACTCTGGCAGCACCTTGCGATCAGCAGCTGGCGGGCGCTGATCGGCTTCAGCATCGGTGGATCTCTCGGCCTGCTGCTGGGCTTAATCACGGGCACCTCAAAAACCGGTGAGCGTTTGCTGGATACCTCGCTGCAGATGCTGCGTAATGTGCCGCATCTGGCACTGATCCCGCTGGTGATCCTCTGGTTCGGCATTGATGAGTCCGCCAAAATCTTTCTGGTGGCGCTGGGCACGCTGTTCCCGATCTACCTGAATACTTATCATGGCATCCGCAACATTGATCGCGGGCTGGTTGAGATGGCCCGCAGCTATGGCCTCTCCGGCTGGAGCCTGTTTATTCAGGTGATCCTGCCTGGTGCGCTGCCCAATATCATGGTCGGCGTGCGTTTCGCGCTGGGTCTGATGTGGCTGACGCTGATTGTCGCCGAGACCATCTCCGCCAGTTCTGGCATCGGCTATCTGGCGATGAATGCGCGTGAATTCCTGCAGACCGATGTGGTGGTGGTGGCCATTATTCTCTACGCCCTGCTCGGCAAACTGGCGGATGTCGCCGCGTTGTTACTGGAACGTATCTGGCTGCGCTGGCATCCCGCTTACCAACTGAAGGAGGAGAACGCATGAGCCAGACTTTCTCACCGGCCCGCCTCAACACCGGTACGCCGGTTGGCGTCAACGGCGTCAGCAAACAGTATGGCAGTCGCACCATACTCAATAAGATCGACCTGCATATTCCTTCAGGTCAGTTTGTGGCGGTAGTGGGTCGCAGCGGCTGTGGCAAAAGCACCCTGTTGCGTCTGCTGGCCGGACTTGAACAGAGTTCCAGCGGTGAACTGCTGGCGGGCAATGCGCCGCTGCAGTCAGCGCGAGAAGATACACGCCTGATGTTTCAGGATGCGCGACTGCTGCCGTGGAAAAAAGTGATCGATAACGTCGGTCTGGGCCTGCGCGGGCGCGAATGGCGCAGCGCGGCAATGGATGCTCTGGCGGCGGTAGGACTGGCCGATCGGGCCAGTGAGTGGCCGGCTGCACTCTCTGGCGGTCAGAAACAGCGCGTGGCACTGGCCAGGGCGCTGATCCATCGACCTGGTTTGCTGCTGCTGGATGAACCGCTGGGCGCACTGGATGCCCTGACGCGCATTGAAATGCAGAGATTGATTGAGTCACTGTGGCAACAGCATAACTTTACCGTGTTGCTGGTCACACATGATGTCAGTGAAGCGGTGGCAATGGCGGATCGCGTGCTGTTGATTGAAGAGGGCGAGATCGGTCTGGATCTGCTGGTGGACCTGCCACGTCCGCGGCGTCGTGGTTCTGCGCGGCTGGCCGAGCTGGAAGCGGAGGTGCTGGATCGGGTGATGCAGCGCACGGAACGACCGCAGCCCGTCCGTTACGCGCAGCAGCGCTGAAATAAAAAACGCCTGATGCAGTGCATCAGGCGTTTTAACAGCATAGCGTGTCAACCTATGCCAGGACGGGTCATCAGGCGTTCAGTGCCCGGGTGATTTTCTCGTAAAGATCGCCAGAGAGCTTATCCAGCTGCAGCAACTGCTCAAGCGCCTGGCGCATCATCGCCTGACGGTCTTCGTCATAACGTTTCAGACGAATCAGCGGTTCTACCATTCGTGCCGCGACCTGCGGATTACGGGTGTTCAGGTCGGTAAGCATCTCCACCAGGAACTTATAACCGCTGCCATCTTTCGCATGGAACGCGGCCGGGTTAGCCGAGGCAAAGGCACCCACCAGCGAGCGAACGCGGTTTGGATTACTCATGGTGAAGGAGCGATGAGTCAGAAGCTGACGCACATTGCGCATCACGTTGGCAGCCGGGCTGGTGGCCTGCAGAACAAACCATTTGTCCATCACCAGACCATCCTGATGCCAGCGCTCATCGTACGCCGCCAGCAGCGCATCACGGCACGGCAACTGAGCCGCCACAGCCGCGGAAAGCGCCGCCAGTGCATCCGTCATGTTGGTCGCCTGGTGGTACTGCGTCTGTACCAGCTTGTCTGCCAGCTGCGCATCGCTAAAGGCAAGATAGGTCAGGCAGGTATTTTTCAGGCTGCGCTGACCAATCGCATCATGCTCCACGCGGTATTCAGGCTGCTGATTGGCGTTGTAGATGGCAAAAAACTCATCGGCCAGTTCACGTGCCAGCGTGCGTTGCAGAGCGTCACGCACCAGCGCAATCGCCTGCGGATCGATGGTATCGAACAGCTCGGCAATCTCATTTTCCGACGGAAGGGTCAGGATCAGCGCCGTCAGGGCTGGATCGCAGTCGGTATCCAGTAATACTGCACGGAAGGCGTCGGCGACATGCAGCGGCAGCGACAGATGCTGGCCCTGCTGATAGCGTGCAACGTTCAGACGGATGTAGGTCGCCAGCAGGCTCTGCGCCGCATCCCAGCGGGAGAAGTCGTTGCGGGCATGGCGCATCAGGAAGGTGAGCTGTGCATCACTCCATTTATAATCGAGTTTCACTGGCGCAGAGAATTCGCGCAGCAGTGACGGCACCGGCTGGAAGTAAACGTTATCGAAAATAAAGGTCTGGAACTCCTCGGTGACATTCAGCACATGGTGCACCGGATGACCGTTGTTCTGCAGCGGGATCACCTTGCCTTCACCGTCATAAAGTTCAATATCCAGCGGGATATGCAGGGGCAGCTTCTCTTTCTGATCGGCGGTCGCTGGCGTGTGCTGCGTGACGTGTAGGGTGTACTGCTCCAGTTCCGGATTGTAATCGTCGCGCACCGTCAGTACCGGCGTACCGGACTGGCTGTACCAGCGGCGGAACTGCGACAGATCGACGTTTGAGGCATCTTCCATCGCCTGGACAAAATCATCACAGGTGGCGGCGCTGCCGTCATGACGATCAAAGTAGAGCTTCATGCCTTTCTGGAAATTCTCTTCACCCAGCAGGGTATGCATCATACGGATCACTTCTGACCCTTTCTCATACACCGTCAGGGTGTAGAAGTTGTTCATCTCAATAACCTGATCCGGACGGATCGGGTGTGCCATTGGGCTGGCATCTTCGGCGAACTGCGCCCCACGCACGATACGCACATTATCGATGCGGTTCACGGCACGTGAACCCAGATCAGAGCTGAACTCCTGATCGCGGAACACGGTCAATCCCTCTTTCAGGCTGAGCTGGAACCAGTCGCGGCAGGTCACGCGGTTGCCGGTCCAGTTGTGGAAATATTCGTGGCCGATAACGGCTTCAATACCCAGATAATCTTTATCGGTCGCCGTTTCCGCTTTCGCCAGTACATATTTGGCGTTGAAGACGTTCAGGCCTTTATTCTCCATTGCGCCCATATTGAAGAAGTCCACCGCCACGATCATAAAGATGTCGAGGTCATACTCCAGGCCGAAACGCTCTTCATCCCACTTCATGCTGTTTTTCAGCGAGGTCATCGCCCAGTCGGCACGGTCGAGATTACCGCGATCGACGAAGATCTCCAGCGCCACATCACGGCCTGAACGGGTGGTAAAACTGTCACGCAACACGTCGAAATCGCCTGCCACCAGCGCAAACAGGTAACAAGGTTTCGGGAACGGATCTTCCCACTTCACCCAGCTGCGACCCTGCTCATCCCGGCCGCTGTCAATGCGGTTACCATTAGAGAGCAGGAATGGATAGCGTTCACCGTCTGCATAAATGGTGGTGGTAAAGCGCGCCAGGACATCCGGGCGATCGAGGTACCAGGTAATATGGCGGAAGCCTTCAGCTTCACATTGGGTGCAGAGCGCCTCGCCCGATTTGTACAACCCTTCCAGCGCGGTGTTCTGATCCGGATGAATATCATTGATGATTTTCAGGGTGAAGCTTTCCGGCAGCTGGCTGATCACCAGTGCGCCCTCTTCTTCACGGTAAGCCGTCCAGGGTTGCCCGTCGATCTCCAGCGCAATCAGCGTTAACGCTTCGCCGTCCAGTCGCAGCTCAGCCTGGCTGTCGCCCAGTCGTTTAACCTGGCTGATGGCCGTAACACGGGTGGTGGACGCATCCAGTTCAAAGGTTAAATCGATATCGGTGATGGTGTAATCAGGCGCACGATAATCGTGGCGATACTTGATTTGGGGCTGTTGCGTCATATTGCGTCTCGCGTTGTTATAAGTTTACCGGCAAAGTCTAAGCTTGTTACTACAAGCTTGCCACGCACAATGCACCTAAAGGGTGAAATGGCTACAGTTTGTTAACAAAGGCACAGATTGGCCTCGACCCACCCGACTGAAATATGCTGTGATCGGGTTCAGATAGTGAATTATACTTTCGCGTCTTTATGACTGTGTACAACACCGGGCTCTGCGCCACCGAACAGGATGCTGAAACGCGCCATGACAGGACATGCTTCCCCGATACTGACCTCGCTGCTGGATACGGACGCCTATAAGCTCCATATGCAGCAGGCCGTTTTCCACCGCTATCATGACGTAACGGTGGCGGCGGAGTTTCGCTGCCGCGGCGACGAACTGCTGGGTCTCTACGCTGACGAAATTCGTGACGCGATAACCGCTATGCAACACCTGGCGCTGACTGATGATGAAGCGACCTGGCTGTCACACCTCCCCTTCTTCCAGCAGGATTACCTCAGTTGGTTACGCCAGTTCCGCTATAACCCTGATCAGGTTGAGGTGCGCAATCACCATGGCAAACTGGATATCCGTATTCAGGGGCCGTGGCGGGAAGTCATTATGTGGGAGGTGCCGCTGCTGGCGCTGATCAGCGAGATTGTGCATCGTCATCGCACACCGCAGGTTACCACGCAGCAGGCGATTGACCATTTACACCAGAAACTCGGCGACTTTAAGACGCAGGTGGCTGACCTGGATATGTCACGCTTCCGCCTGATGGATTTCGGCACCCGTCGTCGCTACTCACAGGATGTGCAGCAGTCGATCGTCTCAACGCTGAAACAGGATTTCCCGTGGCTGATTGGCACCAGTAATTATGATCTGGCGCGCCGACTGTCACTCACGCCGGTCGGGACACAGGCGCATGAGTGGTTCCAGGCCTTCCAGCAGATCAGCCCGGTCCTCGCCAATAGCCAGCGCGCGGCGCTGCAGGCGTGGCTGGACGAGTATGACGATCAACTGGGCATTGCGCTGACTGACTGTATTGCCATGGACGCCTTCCTGCGCGATTTCGGTCCGTTGTTTGCCCGTCGCTATCAGGGACTGCGCCATGACTCCGGCGATCCGGTTGAATGGGGCGAAAAAGCCCTTGCCCACTATCAGAGCCTGGGTATCGATCCGCAAAGCAAACACCTGGTCTTCTCTGACAACTTAAATCTCGACAAAGCCCTGGCGTTATACCGCCACTTTGGCCAGCGGACGAATGTCGTGTTCGGCATCGGTACCCGCCTGACCTGCGACATTCCGGGCGTAACGCCACTGAATATCGTTATCAAGCTGGTGCAGTGCAATGGTAAACCGGTGGCGAAACTCTCAGACAGCCCCGGCAAAACTATCTGCCAGGATAAAGCCTTTGTAAAAGCCCTGCGAAAAGCCTTCGATCTGCCGCTGGTGAAAAAAGCGAGTTAATCCTCTTCTTATCGGGGCGTTGATGCGCCCCGCCTCTGCTGTAATAAATCTGCATTCCCCCTGAATTTTGCTTGTTTCCTGAAGACTCGCAAGTAACATAGCAAAACCCCGGATGGGGCAACTTTTAACTCACTTCTTCTATATAGAGAGATATTTATGAGCGTAGTGCCTGTAGCGGACGTACTGCACGGTCGCGTCGCGGTTGACAGTGAAGTCACCGTACGTGGTTGGGTGCGTACCCGAAGAGATTCCAAAGCCGGTCTTTCCTTCATCGCTGTCTATGACGGCTCCTGCTTTAATCCCGTTCAGGCTGTCGTCAATAATTCTCTGAATAATTATCAGGATGAAGTGCTGCGTCTGACCACCGGCTGTTCCGTTATCGTCACCGGTAAAGTGGTGGCATCGCCGGGTCAGGGCCAGGCGTTTGAGATTCAGGCAACCAGCCTGGAAGTGGTTGGCTGGGTGGAAGATCCGGACAGCTATCCGATGGCGGCGAAACGTCACAGCATTGAGTATCTGCGTGAAGTGGCGCACCTGCGTCCACGCACCAACCTGATTGGCGCAGTGGCCCGCGTTCGCCATACACTGGCGCAGGCGCTGCATCGCTTCTTCCATGAAAATGGCTATTTCTGGGTCTCCACGCCGCTGATTACCGCCTCCGATACCGAAGGTGCCGGTGAAATGTTCCGTGTCTCTACGCTGGATATGGAAAACCTGCCGCGCAACGATCAGGGCAAAGTCGATTTCAGCGAAGATTTCTTTGGCAAAGAAGCTTTCCTGACCGTTTCCGGTCAGCTGAACGGTGAAACCTATGCCAGCGCCCTGTCGAAGATCTACACCTTTGGCCCGACGTTCCGCGCAGAGAACTCCAACACCAGCCGTCATCTGGCGGAATTCTGGATGCTGGAGCCGGAAATTGCGTTTGCGACACTGGATGATGCCGCCGCCCTGGCCGAGTCAATGCTGAAGTATGTGTTCAATGCGGTGCTGGAAGAGCGCGCCGATGACATGGCCTTCTTCGCTGAGCGCGTCGATAAAGAAGCCGTAGAGCGTCTGCAGCGTTTCATTACCACTGATTTTGCCCAGGTCGACTACACCGACGCGGTTGAAATCCTGATGAACTGCGGTCAGACCTTCGAAAACCCAGTTTCCTGGGGAATCGACCTCTCCTCTGAGCATGAGCGTTACCTGGCAGAGAAACACTTTAAAGCGCCGGTCGTGGTGAAAAACTATCCGAAAGACATTAAAGCGTTCTATATGCGTCTGAACGACGATGGCAAAACCGTGGCGGCAATGGATGTTCTGGCGCCTGGCATTGGTGAGATCATCGGTGGTTCACAGCGTGAAGAGCGTCTGGATGTGCTGGATGCACGACTCGAAGAGATGGGTCTGAATAAAGAAGATTACTGGTGGTATCGTGATCTGCGTCGCTACGGTACCGTGCCACATTCTGGATTTGGTTTGGGCTTTGAACGTTTAATCGCCTATGTCACTGGCGTACAAAATGTAAGGGATGTTATCCCCTTCCCGCGCACGCCACGCAACGCGAGTTTCTGATTTCGGCATTAAATATAAGAAATTCATATATATAACGAGGTCGGCACTGCCGGCCTTTTTTTATTTTTGTAAATTTTGAGTTCACTCACAAAGTTCCGTGCTTTTTACATTTTGTAATACAAATTTTCCTGCTGAAACAAGATTACGAGTTTAGTAGCATTTAAGCGCTAGAATTACTGCGGGTGGGATGGAAAGATGCGTGCAGACACAGGAAGACACCAAACTTCGTTAAGGGTTCTGTAAAGATTTCCTGACGGCAGTGGCAGGTGTACAAATAACTCCAATGAGGGTAATGAATAATGATGAAGCGCAATATTCTTGCAGTGGTTATCCCTGCTCTGTTAGCCGCCGGCGCAGCAAATGCTGCAGAAATCTATAACAAAGACGGCAACAAACTGGACCTGTACGGTAAAGCTGTTGGCCTGCACTATTTTTCTGATAACGATGGCTCAGATGGCGACGGCAACAACGGCGACAAATCTTACGTTCGTTTCGGCTTCAAAGGCGAAACTCAGATTAATGACCAGCTGACCGGTTACGGCCAGTGGGAATACAACATTCAGGCGAATAACTCTGAAGGTTCTGACGCACAAAACGGCAACAAAACCCGTCTGGGCTTTGCTGGTCTGAAATTCGGCGACGCTGGCTCAATCGACTACGGCCGTAACTACGGTGTGGTTTATGATGCAATCGGCTGGACCGATATGCTGCCAGAGTTCGGTGGCGACTCAGGATACTCAGATAACTTCATGAACGGTCGTAGCACCGGCCTGCTGACCTACCGTAACACCAACTTCTTTGGTCTGGTAGATGGCTGGGACTTCGCACTTCAGTATCAGGGTAAAAACGAGCGTACCGACACGCGTCGTGCTAACGGCGACGGCTGGGGTGCATCAACCAGCTATACCTCACCAATCGGTGTTGGTATCGTTGGCGCATACAGCAGCAGCGATCGCACAAACTCTCAGGCAGACGGCACTACCGATATCAATGGTAACGTTGTTGGCCAGGGCAAACGTGCTGAAAACTGGGCAACTGCTCTGAAATATGATGCAAACAATGTTTACCTGGCAGCGATGTACGGTGAAACCCGTAACTCTACACCAATTACTATTAACACCAGTGTGAATGCTGCAGGCGTTACACAGACAGGTTCTGCCTCTGCTAACAAAGCACAGAACATTGAACTGGTTGCACAGTATCAGTTCGACTTCGGTCTGCGCCCATCCATTGCTTATGTTCAGTCTAAAGGCAAGGATATCGAAGGCGTTGGCGATGCTGACCTGGTTAAATACATCGACGTTGGTGCAACTTACTACTTCAACAAAAACATGTCTACCTACGTGGACTATCAGATCAACCAGCTGGATGACAATAACGCGCTGGGTCTGAACACCGATGACACTGTAGCAGTAGGCTTGGTTTACCAGTTCTAATCCTGCTTCCGACGGGTTAAAAAACGGGGCTAAAGCCCCGTTTTTTTATGGCTGTCATTCCTGAAATCTGCCCGACACTCCGCTTTTTACTTCGCCTGAAATTCAGCTTCTCCTCGCCGTGAAATGAACACGTGAAAATTGATGAATTTGTCTCGCAAACGGTTGGCATTTCCCTGGCCGGACGTTAACCTGACAGCTCTTTCCGCTAAAGTTCACGCTAATGGACCTGACACATGTTTGAATCGATCTCTGCTGCACCCGCCGATCCTATTCTTGGGCTGGCCGATCTGTTTCGTGCTGATGACCGCCCTGGAAAAATCAATCTGGGTATCGGCGTCTACAAAGACGAAACCGGCAAGACCCCGGTGCTGACCAGTGTTAAAAAAGCTGAGCAATACCTGCTGGAAAACGAAACCACCAAAAACTATCTGAGCATTGATGGCCTGGCTGATTTCGCCCGCTGCACGCAGGTCCTGCTGTTCGGTAATCAAAGCCCGCTGATCGCTGCAGGCCGCGCACGTACGGCGCAGACGCCAGGTGGCACAGGTGCGTTACGTGTCGCAGCAGATTTCCTCGCGACGCAAACCTCCGTGAAGCGGGTCTGGATCAGCAATCCGAGCTGGCCTAACCACAACAACGTGTTTAATGCGGCCGGTCTTGAAGTCTGTGAATATCACTATTATGACGCGGCAAACCATACGCTGGATTTTGAAGGCATGCTGACGTCGCTGCAGCAGGTTCAGCCAGGTGATGTGGTGCTGTTCCACGGCTGCTGCCATAACCCGACCGGTATTGACCCAACCGCTGAGCAGTGGCAACAGCTGGCGGAATTGTCACAGGCCAATGGGTGGCTGCCGTTGTTTGACTTCGCCTACCAGGGCTTTGCCCGTGGTCTGGATGAAGATGCAGAAGGCCTGCGCATTTTTGCCGCCTCGCATCAGGAACTGATCGTCGCCAGCTCCTACTCCAAGAACTTTGGTCTGTATAACGAGCGTGTCGGTGCCATCACCGTGGTGGCGGCTGAAGCCAGCGTGGCAGATACGGCGTTCAGTCAGGTGAAATACACCATCCGCGCTAACTACTCCAATCCGCCGGCGCATGGTGCCGCTATCGTCGCCACTATTCTGGGCAACGATACACTGCGAACCATCTGGGAGCAGGAGCTGTCAGATATGCGCCAGCGCATTCAGCGCATGCGTCAGCTGTTTGTGAACACCCTTGCAGAGAAAGGCGCTCAGCGTGACTTCAGCTTTATTATTAAGCAAAACGGTATGTTCTCGTTCAGTGGCTTAACCAAAGACCAGGTAATTCGCCTGCGTGAAGAGTTCGGTGTCTATGCCGTTAACTCAGGCCGGGTGAATGTGGCAGGCATGACGCCAGACAATATGTCGGCACTGTGCGAAGCGATTGTCGCGGTGCTGTAACGCTGACGACGAAACAAAAATGGGCCTGATGGCCCATTTTTTATTGCAGGAAAGATCGCTGATTTTTACTGCAGAAAAGGGTTACTCACGCGCTCATGTCCCAGCGTAGAAATCGGACCGTGACCGGGCAGAAACGTCACATCATCGCCCAGCGGCAGTAATTTTGTGCGGATAGCATTGATAAGCTGCTGATGATCGCCCTGCGGGAAGTCTGTGCGTCCCACCCCGCCATTAAAGATAACGTCGCCTGAAATCAGCAATCGTCCCTGACGGTCAAAGAAGACCACGTGGCCAGGTGAATGTCCCGGACAGTGCAGGACTTCGAGCGTGATCAACCCTACCTGAACGCTCTCCCCCTCTTCAAGCCAGCGATCGGGGGTAAAAGGTGCGCACTCGTCCAGGCCGAACATCCGGCTCTGGGTAGGCAGCGCTTCCAGCCAGAAAGCATCGCGCTTTTGCGGGCCGATAATCGGAATCTGCCAGAAGGCAGCCAGTTCAACGGCAGCCCCGACGTGATCAAGATGTCCATGCGTCAGCAGAATCTGAGCAGGTTTAAGTCCGAGTTGTTCCAGCGTTTGTTTGACAAGTTCGGCATCGCCGCCGGGATCGACCAGCGCGGCTTCGCGCGTGGAGTCGCACCAGATCACTGAGCAGTTCTGGGCAAACGCTGTAACAGGAATAATGTGGTAATTCATAACGCTCCATGACCGGCTCACGCAGCGTTGCCGGTGTCGTTACCAGTGCCTGATCGGCCCGGTATCAATATGTACAAAGTTACTGCGGGGATAATATCCTACACCACCTGCGCGCAGAGATAACGCCGCTTTGCGTACATTGGCGAGCGAAACGCCTTCGATATGAAAATCCATCGCCTGACCCTTGGTGTGGTAGCTGTGCTTTGCCACACCTGGACCACTCTCACGTAGCATGTTGTTGGTTGCCAGTGAGCGATAGCCGGACACCAGCTGAATCGGTTTACGCATACCCAGCAGCGCCTGCAGGCGAAAAATCTGATCAAACAGGTGCGGATCGATGCTTTTCACTTTATTGGCGCGATAGTCCCGGAAAAAGTGATTTAATCGTGACAACTCATCCTTGTCGTAACTCTTACCATTAAAAAACTCAGTTTTAAGGGTTTCACCGGTGTGAAGATTATTAAGCATCAATACACGCGGACGAGACGTAGAAAGCGAGGCCCTTGCGGAAGCAGGCAATAAAGCCAGTCCGGCGGCGGCACTACCACACAGCAGTAGTTTGCGACGAGAAGAATCAATAGTAGACATGTAACGGTTTACCTGAGAATGAAGCCCGAGAAATGTGCAAAAAGCGCACACGCCGAACCATAACTTTCTCTCAGAGAAGCGTCAACCCATCTGCCCATGGTTTGTGAAGCGATCCCCGGAGGGATCGCCATTTGAAAATATTAGTGTAAATGACCGGGACGCTGCTAACGATTTAAAATCAATCACTAGAGCAGTAACTGCTCAGCCCGACTGAGAGCCTGACTGCCCGAACGGGCGGTGTCATCATAATTGTAAATATCTGTGCGGAACTGGGGTTTGCCATCATCAGCGACCCACGCCGTAAGATAATAGAGATTCACTGGAATGCGATGGCGAATCGGAACATAGCGGGTGTCGCCCTCTTTTAACGTGCTGGAAATACGCGCATCGTTCCAGCCCGCGTCCTGCAGTAATAATCCCGCCAGTTCAGATGCTTTATTCACCCGGACACAGCCGGAGCTGAGCGCGCGGATATCACGCTGGAACAGATTATGGTTTGGCGTGTCATGCAGGTAGATCGCATCCGAGCTTGGCATATTAAATTTATAACGGCCCAGCGCATTCGCCTCCCCCGGTGCCTGAATCAGGCGATAAGGGAATGATGAGGCGGTGACCATACGCCAGTCGATCATGCTGGGATCAATCACTTCAGCGTCAGCACTCCAGCCCGACAGCAGGGTATAACCATGCTTGTAAAGATAGGTCGGATCCAGTTTCACTTTTGGAATAATATCTTTTCGCACCAGTGTTGTTGGCACATTCCACGGCGGATTCAGCACCACATTATTGAGTGCGCTGCGCATCAACGGCGTTTTACGGTCCGGACGTCCGACGATGACGCGTGATGAGAGGATCTTATTGCCATTGTTGTAGTAAATCAGCGAGTAGTTGGCGATGTTCACCATGATGCCGTTATGCATATCGTCCGGCAGCAGGCGGAGACGCTGAATGTTCAGCGCGAGTAACGACGCACGCATCTGCGGAGAGACGTTAAGCCACTGACGGGTTCTGGCACCGATAGCCCCATCACCATCCA
This sequence comes from Pantoea sp. Cr_R13, assembly GCF_029222565.1. NCBI lineage: Bacteria > Pseudomonadati > Pseudomonadota > Gammaproteobacteria > Enterobacterales > Erwiniaceae > Pantoea > Pantoea sp. Cr_R13. The sequence goes on along the minus strand of NZ_JARHXL010000003.1, from coordinate 334,654 downwards.
GTCCCTGCCACTGCTGGAAACGCTTCACCGCCGCCACCAGCGTCTCATCATAAATATTGGCGGTATTTCCTTCCAGCGTCTGACTCTGTACGTTACCCGGTGATTGTGGTGATGGGGTGAGCAGATTGCTGACTGGCGCGGCAGAAGGACTGACTGCAACAGGCTGATCGCTGTGCGTTACTGGCGAGGCGGCAACGGGTACCGCATCGTCATTGGGTGTCGGCGCGTTAACCTGCGCCGTTAACATGCCGCTGCGCTGCAAAATTTCGCGTAGCGCAGGCACGTCATCACTGACCTGGCCCGGACGCAGTGTTTCACTGCTTTTCAGCTGCGGCCAGGGCTGCTTATCGCTAAGCAGGGTGATAAGCGCAGCATGCATGGGCTGATACTGTGGATGCTGCGGCTGTAAGGAGGCAATAAATGCATTGTCAGAACCGGCATTGACCGCATTCTGCCACTGATTAACCACCGCCACGGAGGGCTGGGTCAGCCTGTAGGGAATATTGCTGTAGAGCCAGGTTTCACCCTGCGTCGGCACATTCGACACAAATTGCAGATAACCGAGCATCGCATCAGACAACGCAATATCCCGGGCAAAGCCGGTAATGGCGGGGTTGGTCAGACGCTCAATCCAGCGCGTGAACTGCGGCTGAACGCCAGACAGCGCCACTTCTGCCAGCTGCTGCTGAAATTTTTGCACCGCCTGAGGATCCTGCCAGAGCGGTTGCATATGACGGGATGCATAAAGCGCTGCCAGCGGTCCCAGATAAAATGGCTGGTCGGCGCTGGAAAACGCCTGTCGAATGCGCTGCTGACTGTCGGATACGGAGATGGCCGCCTGACTTGTTCCAGGCAAAGCGGCGATGACAGCAGCCTGCGGTAGCGTAAATGGAACAACGGATAGCGCCAGCGCCAGCAATGATACAACGCGATGATGATGTAATTTTTTTACCCGCAACATCCCTGCCTCCTTATTTTTCAACTTCGCAGCATTCCCTGTATCCGCTGCGACCGCGCTGTGACTCATCATGTGAGTATACAAACAAAAACGGCATTTGCCTCATGCGACAAATGCCGTAACCAGATTAACGAATGGTTCAGTTTTTGACTACGTTTCCGCCTGTGATTTTTCAGCCGTTAAATCGGGTAATGCATCGGCTTCGCTTCCCGCACGCACCGGCGAAGGATCCGCAGCAAAACCACGCAGGCCAACCACATGCACATGCTCGGTGTTATTAAACACTTTACGCACCAGTTTGTAGGTCGTGCCTTTCTCTGGGCTGATGTTCTCTGGCGCGGCAATCACCAGTTGCATCTCCAGTCGTTCACACAGTTCAAACAGTGTGGCGATGGAGCGGGCATCCAGACGGGCCGCTTCATCAAGGAACAGCAGTCGGCATGGCGAAATGTCTTTGCCTCGCAGACGACGGGACTCCTCTTCCCAGCTTTGCACCACCATCACAAGAATGGACATACCGGTACCAATCGCTTCACCGGTTGAGAGCGCACCGCTCTCTGCACGCAGCCAGCCATCAGAACCCCGGTTAACTTCCACTTCCATCTCCAGATAGTTGCGGTAGTCCAGCAGCTCCTCGCCGATGGTCTGCGGCGTACGCTGCCCCATGTCGATGTGCGGATTGAGACGCTGATAAAGCTTCGCCAGCGCTTCGGAGAAGGTCAGGCGATTACTGTTAAACAGATCCTGATGCTGCTCGTGCTCCTCCGACAGTGTGTCCAGCAGCATGGCATGCGTTTCACGCACATTCACGTTGAGCCGTACGCTGTGCACCTGACCAAAGCTGACGGTCTGCAAGCCCTGGTTGAGCTGACGGATGCGATTCTGTTCGCGCTGGATTGTTTTACGGATGATATTGGCCGCACTGCGCGAACTGATCGCCAGCATCTGCTCACGTGCCGTCAGCTCTTCGGTCAGACGGTTCAGTTCGATTTCCATCTGTTCAATCGCTTCGACCGGATCGTCAGTACGAATAATATCCTGACGGATACGCTCACGCAGATGCTGATAAACCGCAATAAAGAACTGAATCTTACGTTCCGGTCGTTTTGGATCTTCCGACAACCGCAGCACATCGCGCAGATGTTCGTTATCCGCCACCGCCAGACGAAGCGCACCCAATGCTTTATCCGACATCGAGCGCAGTTCATCGCCGCTCAGGTAGGCCAGTTCACGGCGATGCAGACGACGCTCAACGCCATTCTCTTTCACCAGACGCAGTACGGTACACCAGCCCGCTTTGGCGCTGACCACCTGCTCCCGCACCAGATGATATTGACGCTCCAGCTGACGCAGTCGCTTCTGCAGGTTATCCATCTCCGCTTCGCAGAAGGTGAGTTGTTTCTCCAGCTGATTGCGGCGGGCACGGTTGTGGCTGAGTGCTGTGTACAGCTCGTCACGACGAACGCGCGCGCGCGCTTCTGCACTGCTGTCAGCCTGGACGCCAATGTCCTGCATTTCCTGCTGCAGCTCTTTCAGCATGTCGCGTTTCGCGTCATAGGCGCTTTTCAGCGAGGCGAGCACCTGCGAGTATTGCGTCAGCTGCGCCTGATGTTCACGCAGGCGATCACGACTGCGACTACGTTCACCTTCAGCCTGATCCAGACGCTGACGCAGCTTATCGCTGAGGTCATTGTTGCCGTTGAGCATGCTGGCTGAGTCGTCATAGCTGAAGTGGGCGCGACGCTGCACCACTTCGGTCAGGGCAAAGGCCTGCTGACGCGCATTACGCTGTTGCTGCTGTGCCTGCTGATAATCCGCCTGCAGCTGCTCGTGCTGTTCCGGGTCGCTCTGCAACACGGCGATAATTGGCTCAAGTTTCGCCAGTTTCGCGCCGTGCTGATGCAGAAAGCGCGCCGCATCCTGCGCCGCATCGACCTGCTCACGAATCTCTTCGCAACGATCGCCCAGCGTATCATCCAGCAGCAGGTTAACGCGTGGCAGCAGTCGGTTTAGCTGTGACACGCCCTCTTTCGCCAGCTCATACTGCTGGCGCTGCTGCTGATTATTGCTCTCGTGCTGATTCAGCGCCCGTTCCAGTTCAGCCCGGCGTGCGCCCAGCTGACGGATCTGCGCTTCCGGGTCAGCGTCAAACGCCACGGCCAGATGACTGCCGATAAAACGGCTGAACGACTGATGCAGACGTTGCGTTTTCTGCACGTCAAACGACAGCGTCGCGTAGCGTCCGGCCAGCTTGTCGCGTTCAAGATGCAGCAGCTCCAGCTGATTTTCACGCGCAGCACGGCCAAACAGCGGTATTTTCGGGAAGCGGGAGTAGCGCCACTGACGCTCAGCCACCTTCACAACCACCGCATTCTGCAGCTCATCCACGCTGAAAACGCTGTCATCGAACGACTGCGGATCACCTTCGATCAGATAGAGATCTTCCGGGCACTCCTCCAGCCCGTCCAGCAACTCACGAACACGTGACAGATCCGGCACCACGATCGCATGACGTGACGGACCGTAGAGTGCGGAGAAGTACGGCGCATCATCCAGTGTGACATCATCATAAATTTCAGACAGTAAGACGCCGCCAAAACGTTCTGCCAGCTGGGTCAGTCGCGCATCTTCCGCACCGCCTGGCTGGCTGAGTCGTTCAATCTGCTGCTCGATATCGCGTTTTTGTGCGGCCACTTCGTCGCGCTCGACGGTGCTTTCACGCTCACGCTCCAGCAGCTGCTGCATATATTCGGTGACGTCCTGGCTGCTGTTCAGCGCCTGGCCAGTCTGTTCGCTGAGCTGCGTCAGAATCTCCTGCGCCGCCAGCCAGTGTGGCGCGCGGGCGGTCAGGCTGGCGATGCGTTCACGCAGCTGTTCCAGCTCCTGACGCATCATCATGCGCTGCTCACCGGCGTCCGAGACGCTGCTGTTCAGCTGTTCAATCTGTGCTTCCAGTTTCTGCTGCAGGCCAGCCAGCGCATCGGCTTCGTAATGCTGTCCCTGGCGCTTGCAGAACTCAGCCAGCAGACGCTCCGCCTCATGCTGCTCGCGCAGGCGCTGTTCCAGCTCATTGAGACGCAGACGCAGCGATGAGAGCTGTTCCGCGTGATGACGCTGATTGCTGGCATCACGCAGCAGTTCGCGACCGGTTTGCCAGGCATCCTGACGAGACACATCACCGGCAATGCTGGTCACCAGCGCCAGCGCCTGTTCGAACTGACTGTGTGCCGCTTCCGCCACGCTCAGCTTCTGTTCCAGGCGCAGCAGGCGTTCTGTCGCCTCTTCCTCTTTGGCCTGGAAACTTTCCTGCCATTCAGCGGCATTGTCGATGCTCAGATCGGGCAGCTGGCAAAGCGTACGGGCGCGTTCCAGCGCCTGCAAGGCCTGCTGATACTGGATGGCGCGGGTTTGCTGCACGTCGAGTGCCTGCTGGAAATCGGCCAGCTGACTTTTCAGCTCATCCACTTCCAGCTCAGCTGCTTCGGCACGCGCTTCATTCTCTTCCTGAATTTCACGCGCTTCGGCGACCACTTCGGTCTGCTCTTCCAGACGCAGCGTCAGATCTTCGATATCGGCATCGTAACGCTCAATCTTCTCCTGCTGACGCATCGCCGTCTGCACCAGGTTCAGGTGATCGCTGGCGGCCTGATAATCGACTTCGAGATCGTTCTCTGCGCCACTGTGTTCAGCCAGTTCGCGCGCCATCTCAACATGACGATACTGCTCGGTGGCGAGCTGCTTGCGACTGCTGAACAGCTCACTGCGCAGTTGTAACGCACTGTCGAGATGCCCCCGACGCTCATTGGCGTGGCGCATATAGTCAGCCGAAACGTAGCTGGTCGCCTCGGAGATCAGATGCTTAAAGAGATCGCGGTCAGACTGGGTAACGCGGATTGCCTCCAGCGTCATGCGGTTTTCGCGCAGCGCCGCTTCCATGTCCTGAAACGCTTTACGCACGCCGCTGTTTTCAGGCAGCAGGTAATCACGCAGCGATCGGGTGATGGCGCTGGAGATACCGCCATACAGTGAGGCTTCAATCAGGCGATAAAACTTGCTGCGATCGCTGGCAGAACGCAGACGTCGCGGCACCACGCCCAGATCAAACATCATGGCGTGATAATCGGTAATTGAGTTATAGGCGCGGAACTGTACGCCTTCCTGCGCCTCAACCCGCTCTTTCACCTCATTCAGCGGCAATACGCGTGCCTGACGGCTGTTAAGCACTTCCGTCAGCATATCGGTCGGGTTGGTATCGGTTGGCAGGCCATGGATACTGAAAGGTTTAATATCGACCTTTTTATCGCGTCCGGCGACCTGTTGCAGACGGACACCGACCACCACACGCTGATGGCGAGAATTCACTACATCCAGCATGGAGTAACAGACGCCGGCACGCAGCTTCCCGTGCAAACCTTTGTCACGTGATCCTGACGTTGCGCCCGCTTCGGTAGTATTTCGGAAGTGCAGCAATGTTAAATCGGGGATCAGCGCGGTAACAAATGCCGCCATGGTGGTGGACTTACCCGCACCGTTACCGCCTGACAGCGTGGTCACTAATTCATCGAGATCAAAAGTACGGGCAAAAAAGCCGTTCCAGTTGATCAGCGTAAGCGAACGAAACTTTCCGCGCTCAATCATGCCTGTTCTTCCTCTGCGTTCTCACTCGCGTCGCCTTCCTGACCGTCACCTTCGTCGGTGTCGACCGGTGCTGTCGCGTTTTCCAGTAGCATGGCTTCGCCATCACGAATCAGGCGAAGCTGCGCTTCACGGGCGTCATCACCGCTGCGCACGTCGGCACCAAAGCGGAACACGGATTCAGTGATGCGGAATTTGCTGCTGTCGTTACCGTAAAACCACACCATACCCAGACGGCGCAAACGGCTCAGAGAGGCGCGCACTTTCTCCTGCAGTTTGGTGCGATCCAGATCCGAACCGGTGGAACGCTGGTTAACCAGCTTCAGCAGGCGATTCTCGTCCGCCAGCGAGAGCAGCTCGTCGTAAAGCTCCTGCTGGGTAAAAATCCCTTCATTGGCCAGGCGTTCCGGACTGAGGTAGAGATAGCAAAGAATTTTCCCGACCATCATGTCCAGCTCAGAAAGCACGGAACGCGGAATCAGCGTGGTTGAACGCGGACGCAGATAGAAAAAACCTTCCGGCGCACGAATTAACTCAACGTGATAACGGCTGTAAAACTCTTCGAGAAACGACTGGTAGTCCATCAGAAACGCGTGATTATCCAGCTCTTCGATACCGATATGACGTCCGGCGCGTAACTGGCTATCCAGCGCGGGAAAAATCGGGTTGGCCAGTGCCTGTGCCAGCTTAACCGGCATCACTTGTTCAATATTTGTCGATGACATGTGCCTGCACCTTGGCTCCGTAATCATTGATGGCTTGCCATTCCACAGGCAAACCGGCTAAATCAGCTTCTGCTACGCCAAGGCGCACCGCCTGATCCACCACAATGCGTGCCAGATCGAAATGGCGGGCGCGTGGATACTGGGCCAGGTAGTCGCGCATCACTGACGCGAGGTTGAGCGGTTTTTGTTGCGATTTATAGACCTGCAGCGCGTCTTCAATCATCGCTGCCAGCTGTTCGCGAATTTCGTTGATCTCTTCGTATTCCATCTCCGGCGGCAGTTCGCCCATCACTTCGTCATTCCGCAGCGTCAGCGCTTCATCACGCATGTCATACAGACGGTCGGCGTTGGCGTAGGTCAGCGCCCAGGGCGCGTCGAAGTAATTCTGTACTGATACCCGCAGGCGCTGCGCAAAGACGCGGTTCTTATCCATGTCGATGGCAGTACGAATGAATTTATGCACATGGCGGTCATAGCCGATCCACAGGTCGATCGCCTGCTGGCCCCAGCTGGTAATCCGGTCGAGCTTGCTTTGCAGGTCAAACACCAGCTTATCGACAAAGCCCAGGTCCGGGCTGTCCAGCGTGGCATCCTGAATCCGCAGCAGGTTTTCCTGAAGTTTGTCGCCCGCAGCTTCCAGCGTATCCTGCAGTTCACGCAACGTCCCTGACGTTTCGGAAAGCAGCATTTCACAGCTGGAAATAGCCGCGCGCCAGTCTTTATTCAGCAGTTCAGCAATATCGTTTTTCACCGCCTGTTGCTGTTCATCCATCAGACGCTGGGTCATATCAATGCTGTCGAAGATCTCCGCCACCGAATATTTCAGCGGCGCAAAAACATTGCGATGCCAGTGGAACTCGTCGCCGTTTTCCTGCGCCGCATCGGCTGCTCGCTTAAGCTCATTGGCCACAATCGACAGCTGCATAGACAGGCGCAGCGTCGAAAATTCTCGCTGACGGATGTAATAGTCAGTGATGCCGATGGCCAGCGGCGTCAGGCGATAGATAGCGTTGCCTTCGGTCAGTTCGCTGGTAAAGCGGTTGAGCAGGCGCTGTCGCACCATGTCATTAATGGCGTTGTTGGCGCGAACCAACACGGTTTCGTGGGTTTGTTCGAAAGCTTTACTGACGTGACGGAATGCATCAATCAGATCGCCTTCACTCATTTCGCCATCCATCCGCTCACCATTAAGGGTGGCGATAGCCAGCAAAAAGGCCAGACGTTCCACTGGCAGCGCAAGGGAAAAGTCATTTTTGCGCGCCCAGGAGACCAGTTCAGGTACCGTCTGGGAAAATTCACTCATAATTCGTCCTTCTGCCCGGGTTTACGCGCGGTCACGTGGATGTAACGCCCTAAGCTCAAAAAGGGTTCCTGACGGCAGTAACGCCGCTCCATCTCAATAATTTCGTCGTCGCTTTTTGGTTCGCCCTTCGGCGGCTTCATGTAATCACTGAATACCCGGATCCCGGCACGCTGTTCAATCACAAAACCACACGCCTCCAGCCAGCGATAAACCTGTTCAGGGTCGCGCGGATAATCAGGCGACAGCGTTCGCTTTTTGCGTTTGGTCAGATTGGTGCGCAGATAGCCGAAATTACCCAGCGTTAAGGTGCGCAGTGTCAGGCCGTGCAGATTGTAAAACATCAGCGACATGACGCCTCCTGGACGCAGCAGATCGAACAGCGCTTTCAGCACCGTCTCCGGTTCAGCGACCCATTCAAGCACAGCGTGGAACAATACCAGATCCACCGGCTTATCCAAATGTTCGCCCACCTGCTGAGCGCTAATTTGTCTGAATTGCATGTTATGGCTCACACCCTGCGACACCGCATTTTCCTCTGCCCGGCGTAGCATCTCACCAGAGAGATCGCACAGCAGAACCTGATGGCCCTGTGCCGCAAGCCCGCTGGAGACCTGGCCAATACCGCCGCCCGCGTCCAGCACCGACAGCGGGTGTGACGACAGATCGGGCAGAATCTTCTCCAGCTCGTCCCAAAGAATGGCCTGCCGTATTTTCCCTTTAGTGGTGCCGTAAATATTTTGCGAAAATTTATCCGCGAGATCGTCAAAGTTACGATCCTGCATGGCATGCGCTCCGGTATGCTGCGGTGAGACTTGTGCTATTTTGTCACAGGCACCAGAAGAATGAACCTTTCATCCCCATCTTCCCTTCCGGGTGCTCTATTTTCGGACAACAGGACGCATTTTTGATGTTATTTACCCTGAAAAAAGTCATTGGCGGGCTGCTTTTACCCCTGCCGTTTCTGCTTTTGTTGATGGCGCTTGGTGTTTTACTGGTTTGGTTTACTGGCTGGCAGAAAAGCGGCAAAACCGTGATCTCGGTCAGCTGGCTGCTCCTTCTGTTGCTGAGTCTGCAGCCGCTGGCGGATCGTCTGCTGCTGCCGCTGGACAGCCGCTACCCGACCTGGAACGGCGCAGAGAAGGTGGACTATATTGTGGTACTGGGTGGAGGCTATACCTTTAATCCGGGATGGGCGCCCAGCTCGAACCTGCTGAATAACAGCCTGCCACGCGTGGCAGAGGGTGTGCGCCAGTGGCGGCGTAATCCGCAGTCGACCCTGATTTTTACCGGTGCAGCGGGCGGCACCAATCCGAAGAGCAGCGCCTGGGTAGCGGCACAGGTGGCGGAAAGTCTGGGCGTTCCTCACGAACATATTCAGATCCTTGACCAGCCACGCGATACCGCAGACGAAGCGCAGGCAGTTAAAACTGTGGCAGGCAATCGCCCGCTAATGCTGGTGACCTCCGCGAATCATATGCCACGGGCAATACGCTTTTTCCACGCGGTCGGGTTGAAGCCCATTGCCGCGCCCGCCAATCAGCTTGCGATTACCTCACCGCTGAATGGCTGGGAACGGGCCATACCGTCATCGATCTGGCTAAGTCACAGCGAACGTGCCGTTTATGAAACGCTGGGCACGTTATTGCAACGGCTGAAAACCGAGGATGGCTCAGCCGAGCCAGGGAAGTAACTGTGCGCGAGCATGGTCAAAGCGCGGCCGATCAAAGGTGCCGGTCTGGATAAGCGTGTCGATGCAGTCCCACAGCTGATAAACCCACCGACGCCAGATAAAACCCTCTGAGACCGGCGCCCGTTGCAGGTAATGATGCAGTAGCGCCGTTTCGGCTGGCGATGCATCCAGATGGATCAGGTCATATTCACGCGGTGCCCAGAGAATCGTGCCGGGCTGTGTCATCGCGATTAACTGGTCACTGCGGCTGTTTTTCAGCATGCTCTGCAGCCGCACGTTGCCATGAACCATCACGCAGGGATCATCGAAGCCGCGAAACAGATGCGCCAGTCGCGCGCGGCAGCGGAACAGCACCTGGCGATCGTCCAGGGTAAAGGTGGGTGGACGCAGATAGCTCAGGGTCGCCCACAACACTTCAACCCGCTGTGCATACCAGGCGGGCCAGCGGTTCTGCTGCGTGCTGTCCACTGTGCCGACCAGGCCGTGGCTATCAAGCCGGTGCCAAGCCAGCAGTCCCTCGACTACCTGTTCGCAGAACTGTTGCCAGCGCTGAGCATCCCGCGCCGGTGCTTCCGCCGTCACACCATTCAGTCGCGCCATCAGAAGCATTTCATGCACTGGCGGCTGCTGGCTCAGCACCAGACCATAGACCGCGGGTACGGCGACCAGCCCGGCCTGCCCCAGCAACGCCAGTTTTCTGGCTTCCATCGCCGCCCTGCCCTGGTGACGAAAATATTTCGCCACCACTGGCATAGGAAGGCCGTCACGATTGTATAACGCATAGAGCCGGGTGGGTGGATGTTCACTGATCATTTCGAGGCGGCTGATGGTTTCACCCAGCGCCAGCGTGAGTTCTGATTTAAGCTGTTCCATGCGGCATCCTCCTCAGATGAATATCACCCTATCCTGAAGGAAGTGTTGGCCATAAGTTTAGCGGCGGATCAATAACGTGGTGCTGAAACGGGGAGACAGGCTCCCCGCTTGTCAGGCCTGCATGGCAATACGAACACGTTGCAAATCGTCTGGCGTATCCACACCCACGCTCGGGATGGTTTTCGCCACGGCGACATGAATTTTCTCGCCGTACCACAAAACGCGCAATTGCTCGAGCAGCTCAATCTGTTCCAGAGGGCAAGGCGCCCAGGCAACATAGCGGCGAATAAAACCGGCACGATAAGCGTAGATGCCAATGTGGCGCAGTAGCGTGTCACCGATCTGCTCGCGCGAGGCGGCATAGCGTTCACGATCCCACGGAATGGTAGCCCGTGAGAAATAGAGCGCGTAGCCATTCACATCCATGACCACTTTCACCGCATTCGGATTAAAAGCTTCTTCCACATCCGTAATTGGCACCGCCAGCGTCGCCATGCCCGCTGCTGACCCCGCCAGATTGGTCGCCACCTGACGCACAATCTCTGCCGGGATCATCGGCTCATCGCCCTGGACGTTGACGATGATTTCGTCATCGGCAAACTGATATTTTTCGATCACTTCCGCCAGCCGCTCCGTGCCGGACTGGTGATCGGCGCGCGTCATGCAGACTTCGCCGCCTGCCGCCTCAACGGCCTGTGCCACGTCAGGATGATCGGTAGCAACGATGACACGGCTGGCACCCGATTCACGGGCGCGCTCCATCACATGCACGACCATCGGTTTACCATGGATATCAAGCAGTGGCTTGCCCGGTAAGCGGGTTGACGCATAACGCGCAGGAATGATGGCCGTAAAACTCATGGATGAATCTCTTCGACGGAGAGCGTGCGGGCTTCCGTTTCCAGCAGCACCGGAATGCCGTCACGAACCGGGAAGGCCAGGCCATCAGGTTTGCAAATCAGCTCCTGCTGTGCATTGTTGAAGTAGAGTTTGCCATTGCACACCGGGCAGGCAACGATTTCGAGTAAACGGTGATCCATATGTCCTCCATCAGGGACCGAATGCGTAAGGGTTCAAGCATACCATAGCGCGGCGTATGCGGGATGGAGTAAAACACCATCCCACAGCGGCTGCCGAAAATTTGATTAATCCAGCGTCCACAGGGCTGGCCAGTGCGCTTTAAGCGCATCGGGTACCTGCAGGATGGCGACGCTTTCTGCGCCCTGCCAGGCTGCGAAGCGTTCAATCGCGCGCCGGATATCTGCTGCAAAACGCGCCGTGACACGGGTTTTCTCTTCCAGCCAGAGTTTTTTAATCTCCAGCTGTTTTGACTGACGCAGCATACGGGCATCAAGCCGGCCTTTTATTTGCCCGCGATGGAGGATGGGCAACACAAAATAGCCAAACTTGCGCTTCTCCTCGGGGGTATAGCACTCGATACGGTAGTCGAAGTTAAACAGCTCAAGCGCGCGTTTGCGATCCCAGACCACCGGATCAAACGGAGAAAGCACTGTGCTGTGCGTCGCCTGCAGCGGAGTCTCCAGCAACGGCAGCAGGTCACGATGCAGCCACATCTCGCCCAGACCCTCTGTATTGACGGCGACCAGATCGCCCGCAGCCTCGGCGTCAGCGATAAAGTCTTTTACGGGTGTCCGCTTCAGGCGATAGTAATCCGCCAGCCAGGCCGCGCGGAAAACCCCTAAGCTGCGGGCGCTGTTCATCAGCATCTGACGGGTCGCTTCGGCTTCGCTGATACCATGCAGTTCATCCTGCCAGTCAGGCATTACGCGGCTGCGCAGATCGTAGACGCGCTGAAAATTGCGGCGTTCTGCGACCATCAGCTCACCGGCGCTGAAGAGATTTTCCAGATGACGTTTGTGCGGTTTCCATGCCCACCAGCCTGACTTCGGGTTATCGGCGTGCGTAAAATCGGCGGCGCGCACCGGGCCATTTTCCCGGATCTGCTGCAATAGTTCAGCAATCGCCTGCTGGTGGTCAGCAACCCATTGCGCGTTGTATTTCCAGCCCAGACGTTCAGGCGACAACATGCGATGACGAAGCAGTCTGTAATCGGCGCGGGGAATAAAACAGGCTTCATGCGCCCAGTATTCAAAGAGTTCACCCTGCGCCAGCGCCTGCTCCAGCCATGCCTGAGGATAATTACCCAGGCGACTGAACAGCACCAGATAGGGACTGCGGGCCACCACATGAATGGTATCGATTTGGAGCAGCGACATGCGGGAGATGCAGTTGATCAGATCCTGATACACCGCGCGTTTTGCCGGCGCACGCAGCAGGCCCTGCGCGGCGAGATGAAGGTGACGTGCTTGCTGTAACGAAAGTGAATGCGGGCTGTTCATCCTCTTCCTTATCAGGCATCACCTGAATGGGTGCGGGTATCAGAGCGTGCGGCGACAGAGTTGTTCAATATCAGCCAGTAATGGCGTGACGGATTTACCGGTCAGGTGAGCATCGACCGGCAGATACCACCAGTCAGGCTGAGCAAAGTCGCGGCATTTCACCGCGTCTTTTTCGGTCATCAACAGCTGCTGGCCTGTCTGGAGTAATCGGGTCAGCTCATCCTCGCTGTAGGCATGATGATCGGCAAAGGCGATCTCTGCAACCGGCGTGATGCCCTGCTTTTTCAGCGTGGTGAAAAAACGGGGAGGATGACCTATACCGGCCATAGCAACTACCGCACCCAGCTGCTCAGCTGGACAGGTTTCCCCGGTCAGGAGATTGGTGGCCAGCCCCGGCTGAAGCTGCATGGCAATCTCGTCGGGCTGCGCGTCGCCACCGTTGATGATGACGGCATCAACCTGCCGCAGACGAGAAGCGCGTTCGCGCATCGGACCTGCGGGCAACCACCAGCCATTACCAAAGCGGCGTACGCCATCTACCACCACGATCTCGCGATCGCGCTGCAGGGCGTAATGTTGCAGGCCGTCATCAGTGATGATCACATCCAGCGAACCCTGTTGCAGTAATGCCTCAATCGCCTGTCGCCTTTTGGGCGCCACCGCGACCGGCGCCCCGGTGCGCTGAGCGATTAAAACCGGCTCATCACCGGCCTGTTCCGTGCTGGTCTGTGCGGTAACCAGCAAGGGATAGTGATCCGCCTTGCCGCCATACCCTCTGGAGACAACGCCAGCACGCAGGCCGCGCTGCTGCAACGCCTCAACCAGCCAGATCACCACCGGCGTCTTTCCGTTGCCGCCGGCAGTGAGGTTACCCACCACCACGACCGGCAAAGGCGCGCGCCAGCTTTTACGCCAGCCACGCCTGTAACTGAAACGTATCAGGGCCGTGATCGCACCATACAGCAGGCTGAATGGCCATAGCAGTAGCCATAGCGGTGAGCGACCACTCCAGATACGTTCTATCATTGGCCGAATTGCATCTTATGCAGTTGTGCATAGGCGCCGCGTTCTGCCAGCAACACCTGATGCGTACCGCGTTCAACAATCTGACCATCTTCAATGACCACGATTTCATCCGCTTTCTCAATGGTTGAGAGGCGGTGCGCAATCACCAGCGAGGTACGGTTCTTCTGCAACTCATCGAGTGCAGACTGAATGGCGCGTTCTGACTCAGTATCCAGCGCAGACGTCGCTTCATCCAGGATCAGAATCGGACAATCACGCAGCAGTGCACGGGCAATGGCGATACGCTGACGCTGACCGCCAGATAACAGCACGCCATTCTCGCCAATCACAGTATCCAGGCCTTTATCCATCTTATTGATAAAGTCCATGGCATGCGCCATGGTGGCTGCCTGCTCGATCTCTGCACGGCTATATTGCTCACTGCGCGCATAAGCGATGTTATTGGCAATGGTGTCGTTAAAGAGATGCACATTCTGCGACACCAGCGCGACCTGATTACGCAGCGAACGCAGGCTGTACTCTCGCAGGTCATGTCCGTCCAGCAGGATTTCGCCCTGCTGGATGTCATAAAAGCGGGTCAGCAGACTCGCCATCGTCGACTTACCGGAACCAGAACGGCCCACCAGCGCCACCGTTTTTCCTGCTGGCAGTGACAGATTGATATTACGCAGTGCCGGAATATCACGGCCCGGATAGGTAAAGGTCACATCACGGAATTCGATATCGCCTTTCGCCCGGGTCATTTCGCGTGTGCCGTTGTCCACTTCCTGCTCACTGTCCAGAATAGAGAACAGCGTCTGACAGGCCGCCATGCCACGCTGGAACTGGGCATTAACGTTGGTCAGAGACTTGAGCGGGCGCATCAGGGCAATCATTGAGGAGAAGACCACGGTGATAGTCCCGGCTGTCAGCGTATCCATGACGCTTGGGAAGCTGGCGGCGTACAGTACAAACGCCAGTGCCAGCGATGCGATGAGCTGAATAATGGGATCCGAAATGGAGGATGCTGATACCAGCTTCATTCCCTGCTGACGCATACGGTTACTGACGCGGGAAAAACGCTCCGATTCGATTTCCTGACCGCCAAAAATCAGCACTTCTTTGTGACCTTTCAGCATCTGCTCAGCGCTGGTTGTCACCTGACCCATTGTGTTCTGCATACTTTTGCTGATGGTGCGGAAACGCTTTGAAACAGTACGGATCGCAAATGAGACGATGGGTGCCAGAACAATCAGGATCAACGACAGCTGCCAGCTGTAGTAGAACATCATAACAAACAGGCCAATAATGGAAGCACCTTCACGCACCACCGTCACCAGCGCGCCGGAAGAAGAGGAGGCGACCTGCTCGGAATCGTAAGTAATGCGCGACAACAGGGTCCCGGTCGACTGCTGGTCAAAGAATGAAACCGGCATCCCCATCATATGGCTGAACAGCCGACGGCGGATATTCATCACGACATTGCCTGAGACCCAGGAGATGCAGTAGCTGGAGATATAACTGGTCACGCCGCGTACCAGCATCAGGCCAATGACCACTAACGGCAGCCATAGCATCACCGACCTGTCAGCTTTACCAAAACCATCATCCAGTAATGGTTTCAACAGTGAGAGCATTAAGGCGTCGCCCGCAGCATTGATAATCAGGGCGACTGAAGCCGCAATTAATCCCGCTTTATTAGGCGCGATCATCGGCCAGAGTCGGCGAAACGTCTGCCACGTAGAGAGATCTTTATCTTGATGCATTATTTATTCACG
Source organism: Pantoea sp. Cr_R13 (assembly GCF_029222565.1). NCBI lineage: Bacteria > Pseudomonadati > Pseudomonadota > Gammaproteobacteria > Enterobacterales > Erwiniaceae > Pantoea > Pantoea sp. Cr_R13. Next base: position 319,327 of record NZ_JARHXL010000003.1, on the reverse strand, counting down.
CTGTTGGAAATAGCCGGCCATTCTACCTGGATTCGCGTTTGACGCCAAACCACTGATGATACCAACGGGGCATTAATTGTTCCCGTAAGGTGTAAACCTGCACGCTGCCCTGCTCTACCCTGATACTGATTTGTCCTGACTGGCCCGTATCCAGCCATGTAAAACCGGCTGTTCGATAGTTTTCCAGAACACTTTTCGCGGGCATACGCCATGCGTTGTAGCGTGCGAGCGAGGCAATCGCGGTGTGTCCGCCGGTTTTGCGCAGCAGTAATGAGGTCGACGAGGTACGGCTGCCGTGATGCGGTACCTGCAGAATATCCACCTTCAGCCCCTGCTTCTCCAGCGCCACCAACTGACGTTCCGCTTTCGCTTCAATATCGCCAGTTAACATTAGCCGGACCTGACCATCATCAACGATCACCACACAGGAATCATTATTTTCACCCGGCAAAGGTGCCGTTAGCGGCCAGACTACCTGAAAGTGGAGTTGCCGCCAGCGCCACTGCATGCCGCGTACACAGGGTAAATGCGTTTTCTCTGCCAGCGCGCTTCTGATTTCTACCGCTGGCCAGCGTTGCGTAATCGCCTCCAGCCCGCCGGTATGATCGAGATGTTTATGACTCAGGATGATCTGTTTTAACTGTAACTGTTTGCGCTCCAGCCATGGAATGATTACCCGACTCCCCGCGTTGTCGTTCTGCCAGCGCGGCCCTGTGTCATACATCACCGCCTCCTTGCCCTGACTGATCACCAGGCTCAATCCGTGCCCGATATCCAGCATATCGATGCGCCAGCCCTGCTCCTGCTGGGGCTGGGGCTGGGGCTGGGGCTGGCGACTCAATATCATCGCCAGCGCTAACACACAGCTGCTCAATGGCAAAGAAAAGAAGAACTGCGCACGCCAGAGAATCAGACTTCCCCATACCATAATCGTAAACCAGGTTGTGCCACTCAGCGGCCACCATCCTGGCGGCAGTAAAGCCAGAGAATGAAACAGTGCACGTACGGAGAGATCGGCCGCCCCCCAGAAGAAGCCCGATACAGGCGCCATCGGCAGCAGCAACGCGAATGTTATCAATGGCATGGTAATGAACGAGATGACCGGAATTGCCACCAGATTTGCCAGCAGTGCGGTCAGGCTGATCCCGTTGAATATCGCTACCTGCAACGGCACCATTAAAATCATCATGCCCACCTGCAAATGCAGCAGTTGTATCGGAATCCATCGCTTTTGATGACGGAATCGTGCAGGCAAGGGAAACCAGTGGTACCAGACCAGCAGCATGCCTACAGCCAGTACCGAGAGCCAGAAACTGTCAGATAAAACGGTCAGCGGATCCGTCACCAGCAGCAATGCAATACAGAAGGTCCAGACCTGCCAGCTATTGAGCTGTACACCCGCAAACCGTGTTATTGCCCACAGCGTCAGGGCCAGCAATGCACGCGCTGCGGGAGGCTGTGCTCCTGAGAGCCAGGTATAGGTTGCAGCAAATAGCCAGCTTACGATAAGCGGAAGGAGATAGCCGATACGCCGGGCTGGCAGGATAAATTGCATCCCACGTGTAATGATCCAGCCGGTACTGGCGGCCAGGGCGATATGCATGCCCGATATCGCCATTAAATGCGCAGTACCGGTATCCCGAAGTAACTGGCGAGTCTGCTGGCTCATTTCATCCCTGATGCCAAAGGAGAGTGCCTCCAGCGTGGCACGTGCAGGCATGGAGTGGGTCCTGTCGCGATGCCATAAAATAAATCGCCAGCGTCCATTACACTGTTCGCTAACGGCAACCTGATTAAGGATCCTGCCCTGGAGCGGCGTATTATTAGCCAGAGCAAAACGCTGCGCATCGAAATCGCCCTCATTGAGACGAGCATGGACTGGTCTCAAACGAAGTCGCATCGTCCAGCGTTGTCCCGGACAATAAGTTTCCGGATCAGTATCGAAATAAAGCCAGGCAAAGCGGGGAGGGAATATCATTCTGCCCTCTTCTTCCAGTAGCCGAACCCTGATTTGCTTTCTCTCTTTCCGCAGTTCACTGATCTCAAGCGTAAAGGTGGCGGGACGCACGGAGAGCTGTTCAATATCCCGCACCATCAGACGGGCATCGTTAAAAGCCCATGCCAGCAACAGCAGCGTAATACCGGTCCAGCGAACGGATGGGTAACGGCAATGGAGCAAAGCGAGGCCCATCAGTACCAGAATCACCATCATCTTACCTGAGGGCAGTTGGGCCATCAGCAATAGCGGGAATGTTGCAACAGTCACCAGTCGCGCCAGAACGGTCCATGTCAGCATAATCGTATCCATTGTTTCAGTTCGATTATTCTGGGCGATTGAGGTGAAACTAACAGGGAACAATCAGGCAGGCTGGAGCGACCTCACAAACAAAATGCGGCATTGCAGTGTTGACGACTGTAATCTGGATATCACTGCTCAGCCTGAATCGCAGGCAAAAAAAAACGACATCCGGAGATGTCGTTTATTGGGTTCGGTATCGGCTTAGCCGTAGATGTTTGCGCGATCGCGCAGCTCTTTGCCTGGCTTAAAGTGAGGAACGTATTTACCTTCCAGATCCACTTTGTCACCCGTTTTCGGGTTACGTCCAGTACGCGGAGCGCGATAGTGCAAAGAAAAGCTGCCGAATCCCCGGATTTCGATGCGCTCGCCCTGTGCCAGCGTAGTGGCCATGTGCTCAAGCATCTCTTTGACTGCATCCTCAACGACTTTCGCCGGTATATGAGTATGCTGTCCCGCCAGTCTTTCGATCAGTTCTGACTTGGTCATGTAACCTCCGGTTTATCCCTACAGGAATGTATGACAGCTTTTACCGAATCCGGGTGGTTGCCCACCCGGTGCTTCAGGTCGATTACTCGCCTTTAGCCGCTTTGAACGCTTCAGCCATAGCGCTAGAGAAATTGCCTTCTTCCTGTTTGGTGTTAACAGTATTGATAGCTTCTTTCTCATCAGCCTGGTCTTTCGCACGGACAGACAGGCTTACGACACGGTTTTTACGATCAACGCCGGTGAACTTAGCTTCAACGTCGTCGCCAACGTTCAGAACCAGAGTTGCATCTTCAATGCGGTCCAGTGAAGCTTCAGAAGCGCGCAGGTAACCCTCAACGCCGTCTGCTAATTCAACTGTAGCACCTTTAGCATCAACTGCAGTCACTTTACCGGTGACGATGGCACCTTTCTTGTTCAAAGTGATGTAGTTGTTGAACGGATCTTCTGCCAGCTGTTTAACGCCCAGAGAGATACGCTCGCGCTCTGCATCAACCTGCAGTACAACGGCAGCGATTTCGTCGCCTTTTTTGTACTCACGAACGGCTTCTTCGCCAGTCGCGTTCCAGGAGATGTCAGACAGGTGAACCAGACCGTCGATGCCGCCATCCAGGCCGATGAAGATACCGAAGTCAGTGATTGACTTGATTTTACCTTCAACACGATCGCCTTTGTTGTGCGTCTCAGCGAACAGCTGCCATGGGTTAGATTTACACTGCTTCAGACCCAGGGAGATACGACGACGCTCTTCGTCAATGTCCAGAACCATAACTTCAACAACATCGCCTACGTTAACAACTTTAGACGGATGGATGTTTTTGTTAGTCCAGTCCATTTCAGACACGTGTACCAGACCTTCAACGCCTTCTTCGATTTCCACGAAGCAGCCGTAATCAGTCAGGTTGGTAACACGACCGGTCAGGCGGGTGCCTTCCGGATAGCGTTTAGCGATAGCAACCCATGGATCTTCGCCCAGCTGCTTCAGACCCAGAGAAACACGGGTACGCTCGCGGTCGAACTTCAGCACCTTAACGGTGATTTCGTCGCCCACGTTAACGATTTCGCTTGGATGCTTAACGCGTTTCCATGCCATGTCAGTGATGTGCAGCAGGCCATCAACGCCGCCCAGATCAACGAATGCACCGTAGTCAGTGAGGTTCTTAACGATACCTTTAACTTCCATGCCTTCCTGCAGGTTTTCCAGCAGCTGATCGCGCTCTGCGCTGTTTTCGGATTCGATAACCGCACGACGTGAAACCACGACGTTGTTGCGTTTCTGATCCAGCTTGATCACTTTGAATTCAAGCTCTTTGCCTTCCAGGTGCAGCGTATCGCGCACCGGACGCACATCTACCAGTGAACCTGGCAGGAACGCACGGATACCGTTGAGCTCAACTGTGAAGCCGCCTTTAACTTTGCCGTTGATAACACCGGTAACAGTTTCAGCGTCTTCGTAAGCTTTCTCCAGCGTGATCCATGCTTCATGGCGCTTCGCTTTCTCACGGGACAGCAGGGTTTCACCGAAGCCGTCTTCCACTGCATCCAGAGCAACATCAACTTCGTCGCCTACCTGGATTTCCAGTTCGCCGGCTGCGTTCTTGAACTGCTCTGCAGGAATTGCAGATTCAGATTTCAGACCCGCATCAACCAGAACGACATCTTTGTCGATAGAAACGACGATGCCACGAACGATAGAACCCGGGCGGGTTTCGATTGTTTTTAAGGATTCTTCAAATAGTTGAGCAAAAGATTCAGTCATATTGATAATCTTCAGGATTCTTCAATTTAACGTCCATCTGACTTCATGTCGGATGGGGTTGTTTCACATGCCCGGCACCTGATCCATGGTACAGGGTGATAAATTCAGTTAAGCCGTAATACCCAGCTTCTCGCGGGCATAGTGTAGCGCTTTTTCGATGACTTGATCGATAGACATCTCGGTAGAGTCCAGAACCAGTGCATCGCCAGCGGCTACTAAAGGTGCGATTGCGCGGTTGCGATCGCGGTCGTCGCGTTCTTTTATCTCGGCTAAAAGGCGGTCAAAGTTAACATTAAAGCCATTGTCCTGCAACTGTAGCATACGGCGCTGAGCACGTTCTTCCGGACTGGCATCCAGGAAAATTTTCACTGGCGCCTCCGGGAAAACCACGGTGCCCATGTCTCGTCCATCAGCAATTAATCCCGGCATCTCGCGGAAACCGCGCTGGCGGCGTAATAACGCTTCGCGCACCCGTGGAAACGCGGCAACACGTGACGCGGTGTTGCTGACCTCCTGAGTACGGATTTCACCGGTAACATCTTCACCTTCAAGGATGACCTGCATGTCACCATTTTGTGACACAAAGCGCACATCGAGGTGTGCAGCAATCGGCACAAGCGCTTCTTCAGATTCGATGTCGACCTGATGATGCAACGCGGCTAATGCCAGCACGCGATAAATAGCACCGGAGTCCAGCAGATGCCACTGCAGCGATTCTGCCATCGCTTTACACAGTGTTCCTTTTCCCGCTCCACTTGGCCCATCAATAGTTATGACCGGGGCAGTTACTGTCATTATTCCCTCCTGTTGCTGCGTGCTTCCTGACCTTTCGGTCACCATTAATGACTCGCATTATACGCTGCATAGCGCGGCTTGGTTACTGTTTCGCACTAACCGGGTTCGTAATTTTAGTTAATTCAGAGGATCGCTGGGCCGTTACAGCCAGATTAAATCCGGGGAGATCCGGTGCGGAACCGCACCGGAAGAGGGAGATATCAGGCGCTCTGGCTGATTTTAGCCAGCTGTACGAAGTAGTCCGGGAAGGTTTTAGCTGTACAGCCAGGATCAAGAATGGTCACTGGCGTATCTGACAGTGCTACCAGAGAAAAGCACATTGCCATACGGTGATCATTGTAGGTGCCAATATCAGCATGCTTTAGCGTCGCAGGTGGGGTAATACGGATGTAGTCATGACCCTCTTCGACTTCCGCGCCGACTTTACGCAGCTCTGTCGCCATTGCGCTCAATCGATCGGTCTCTTTTACCCGCCAGTTATAAATATTACGTAACTGGGTGGTACCTTCTGCAAACAGCGCCGTGGTGGCAATGGTCATTGCAGCATCCGGAATATGGTTCATGTCCATATCAATGGCCTGCAGCTTTCCAGCCGTACAGGCAATGTAATCATCGCCCCATTCGATCGCAGCACCCATCTTTTCCAGCACGTCAGCGAAACGGATGTCACCCTGCACGCTCTGACGTCCGATACCGGTGACCCGAACCGTTCCGCCTTTAATAGCGGCAGCCGCCAGGAAATAAGAAGCCGAAGAGGCATCACCTTCTACCAGATAATCGCCCGGTGACTGATACTGCTGCTGTCCCTTAATCAGGAAGCGCTGATAGCTCTGATTCTCAACGTCGACGCCAAAGCACTGCATAAGATTGAGCGTAATGTCGATGTAAGGTTTGGAAACCAAATCACCTTTAATCGTGATGCAGGTATCCTGCTGCGCCAGCGGCGCGGTCATCAGCAGCGCCGTCAGGAACTGGCTGGAAACACTGCCATCCACACTGACATCACCGCCGGTAAAACCACCGCGTAAACGCAGCGGCGGATAGTTTTCGTTTTCCAGGTACTCAATGGTTGCGCCACCCTGACGAAGCGCATCGACCAGATGCCCGATTGGACGCTCTTTCATGCGAGGTTCGCCGGTCAGTTCGATATCGTGCTCGCCCAGGCAAAGCGCAGCAGCCAGCGGACGCATAGCGGTGCCGGCGTTGCCCAGAAACAGTGACAGCGGTTGAGATGCGTTCAGTGGTCCTGCATTCCCCGTGACTTCACACACGGTACGATCGTCTGAAAGCGTATAGCTTACGCCCAGCGCGGTCAGCGCATTCAGCATATGCTTTACATCGTCGCTGTCGAGCAGGTTGGTGAGACGGGTAGTGCCTTTAGCAAGCGCAGCCAGCAACAATGCGCGATTAGAAACGCTCTTAGAACCTGGCAGGTTCACGGTGCCATCGACGCGCGAAATGGGTTGGAGAGTCAGGGAGTCCTGCATGTGAAACGAAATCCTCAAAAATACAGAGACCTCGCCGCACGGCGAGGTCTGGCATCAGCATTAGTGCTGATATTTTAATAATCAGCCGTGGCGACGTTCAAAATCGACCATGAAATCGGTCAGCGCTTTCACACCTTCCAGCGGCATCGCATTATAGATAGAGGCGCGCATACCGCCTACTACACGATGTCCTTTAAGCGCATGCAATCCCGCCTTAAATGATTCTTCCAGGAAGAGTGCATCCAGTGACGCATCCGCCAGCTGGAAAGGAATGTTCATGCGTGAACGGTTTTCTGTCGCCACATCATTACGGTAAAAACCACTGTGATCGATGACGCCATAAAGCAGGTCAGATTTTGCCTGATTAATACGATCAATTTCAGCGACACCGCCCTTCTCTTTCAGCCATTTAAATACCAGCCCCGAGAGATACCATGCAAACGTCGGTGGGGTGTTAAACATCGAGTCGTTATCGGCCAGCACTTTGTAATCGAGGATTGAAGGCACGGAGGCATGCGCCTGGCCCAGCAGATCTTCACGCACAACCACCAGCGTTAATCCGGCCGGGCCCACGTTTTTCTGCGCACCCGCATAAATCACGCCATAACGACTCACGTCGATCGGACGAGACAGAATGGTAGAGGAGAAATCAGCAACAACGGTTTTACTGCCGAAGTCAGGCTGTTCATCAATGGCGATGCCATCAATGGTTTCATTCGGGCAAAAATGCAGGTAAGCGGATGCCTCACTTACCGCCCATTCGCTCATCGGCAGGATAGCGCGTTTACCGTCGCGGGTTGTTTTGACATCCAGCGCGTGTGGGGAACAATACTTTTCCGCTTCTTTTATTGCGCTATGCGCCCAGTAGCCGCCATCAACATAGTCAGCAGTGGTCGCCTGACCCAGCAGATTACCGGGTACAGCAGCAAACTGCGCGCGCGCGCCGCCATGACAGAATAAAACTTTGTAATTGGCCGGTATTTTTAGCAGATCACGAAAGTCCTGCTCTGCTTCTTCAGCTACCTGAATAAACTCTTTACTGCGGTGACTGATCTCCATTACAGAGGTACCCAGACCGCGCCAGTTCGTCAGTTCCTGTTCTGCACGACGAAGGACTTCAACCGGTAGCATCGCCGGGCCAGAGCTAAAATTATAAACTTGCGTCATTTCCCCTCACCACTGTCATATCGAACGGTTATGAATAACCATTCGGTTTTATCACTGCATACTGATAGCTGCAATCATAAATCAGGGCGCGGTCACATTTTCTGAATATGCCTCGCCGGAGGTTATGTTACCAATGTAAACCAGCGCGGAATTTTGTGAGGCGTTATCCAGCACCATTAATCCACATTTGGCCTGAGAGCCGATGTGATAAAAACTAAGCCGGTAAAAATGTCCCGCCCTGATAGCGGTCTGTAAGCAAAATCCGTATCATTGCGCGCTTTACGCACCCCATGACAACAGAGAGAGCGGCACTATGACGCAAACATTTATCCCGGGCAAAGATGCCGCACTGGAAGACTCCATTGCGCGTTTCCAGAACAAGCTGCAGGATCTCGGCTTTAACATTGAAGAAGCTTCCTGGCTGAATCCTGTTCCCCATGTCTGGTCAGTGCATATCCGCGACCGCGATTGCCCGCTCTGCTTTACCAACGGCAAAGGCGCCAGTAAAAAAGCGGCGCTGGCCTCTGCACTGGGCGAATATTTTGAGCGTCTCTCAACTAACTACTTTTTTGCTGACTTCTGGCTGGGCAAAAAGATCGCAAACGGCGACTTTGTTCACTATCCCAATGAAAAATGGTTCGCGTTACCAGAGGATGATTCCTTACCTGAAGGCATTCTGGATGCACGCCTGAACGCGTTTTACGATCCCGACAATGCTCTGACGGCTTCCGGCCTGATTGATCTGCAGTCTGGCAATGCTGAGCGCGGTATCTGCGCCCTGCCGTTTACCCGCCAGTCGGATCAGCAAACGGTCTATATCCCGATGAACATCATCGGCAACCTCTATGTCTCAAATGGCATGTCCGCGGGAAACACCGCGAATGAAGCGCGTGTTCAGGGCCTGTCCGAAGTGTTTGAGCGCTACATTAAGAACCGCATTATTGCTGAGGCGATCAGTCTGCCTGCGATTCCTGATGAGGTAATGCAGCGTTATCCGGAGGTGATCGAGGCAATTGCCCGCCTTGAAGCGGAAGGCTTCCCGATTTTCGCTTATGACGCCTCGCTGGGCGGTAAATATCCGGTGATTTGTGTGGTGCTGTTTAACCCGACCAACGGAACCTGTTTTGCCTCCTTTGGTGCCCACCCCGATTTTGGTGTGGCACTGGAACGAACTGTCACTGAGCTGCTGCAGGGCCGAAGCCTGAAAGATCTTGATGTGTTCACGCCACCGACTTTTGATGATGAAGAAGTCGCTGAACATGCCAATCTTGAGACCCATTTCATTGATTCAAGCGGTCTGATCTCATGGGATCTGTTTAAAGAAACAGCGGACTATCCCTTTGTTGACTGGTCATTTGCAGGCAGCACCGAACAGGAATTCTCCACACTGATGGCCATCTTTGCCGCGGAAGATCAGGAAGTCTATATTGCTGACTACGAGCATCTGGGTGTCTATGCCTGCCGCATCATCGTACCTGGGATGTCTGATATCTACCCTGCCGAAGACCTCTTCCTGGCGAATAACAGCATGGGCGCTGGCATTCGTGAAACCCTGCTGGCCCTGCCTGACAGCAACTGGAATCCGGAAGAGTATCTGGATCTGATTGGACAGCTTGATGATGAAGGTTTTGACGACTTCACTCGCGTTCGCGAACTGCTGGGTCTGGCAACCGGTAAAGACAACGGCTGGTACACACTGCGTGTTGGCGAATTAAAAGCGATGCTGGCGCTGGCGGGTGGCGATCTGGATCAGGCACTGATCTGGACAGAGTGGACAATGGAATTTAACAGCTCCATCTTTACGCCAGAGCGGGCTAACTACTATCGTTGCCTGCAGACTCTGCTGTTACTGGCAATGGAAGATGAGCGTGATCCGCTGCAGTATCATCACGCCTTCCTGCGTATGTACGGTGAAAGCGCGATGGAAGCAGCCTCAGCCGCCATCAGTGGTGAACATCCATTTAACGGCCTGCAGGCCGTTGATGATGAACTGCAGGCATTCCCGGCCCATCAGTCCCTGCTTGCTGCTTACGAAAAACTGCAGGCGGCTAAGCGTCTCTACTGGAAAAATGCGTAAGTTACAACGCGACTGATCCAAAAGAGGATTAACATGGCACCGGAGTGTTCTGGTGCCATAATTTTCTGCCTTCCTTGTGGAACATTAGCTGTATTAAAATCCCTTCAATTACATCAAATCATTTTAATTAACATATCAGCCATTAATTACTCATCAGGCAGGCCCTTCAAAAAGGGTAAGTCGTTTTGCATTAAAAAAAATTTGCATTTTTAAAATTTATTTAATTAAATAAATTCAAATAGTTAGATATTTATTTCGCTTTTCATTTGCGATTTACAGGCTGCCACGTCGGCAAACATGATCCATATCAATTCCTGACCTATACTCCTTTGTTAGTATTTTTCCAGACAACTTCTGGAGTAAGTTAGTGTGAAAACTGACAACCCTTTTAATCTTTTATTACCAGCCGCAATGGCGAAAGTGGCCGAAGACGCCGGTATTTATAAAGCAACCAAACATCCCTTCACCACCTTCTTTCTGGCGATAAACGCTGGCGTATTTATCTCCATCGCATTCGTTTTTTATATTACAGCGACCACCGGCAGCGGCACGATGCCCTATGGCATAGCCAAACTGATTGGCGGTGTCTGTTTCTCACTCGGCCTGATGCTTGTCGTCGTGTGTGGCGCTGACCTCTTTACTTCTACTGTCTTAATCGTCGTCGCCAAAGCCAGTGGCCGCATCAGCTGGGGACAGCTGGCCCGCAACTGGATTAACGTCTACGCCGGTAACCTTGCAGGTGCCCTCTTCTTTGTCGCCCTGATGTGGTTTGCCGGACAGCATATGGTCGCGAATGGCGCCTGGGGATTGAATGTCCTGGAAACCGCCGATCACAAGATGCATCACACATTCATCGAAGCGGTTTGTCTGGGTACGCTGGCAAATTTGCTGGTCTGCCTCGCCGTCTGGATGAGTTACTCCGGCCGCACCCTGACCGATAAGCTGGTGGTAATGATTTTGCCTGTTGGCATGTTTGTCGCCAGCGGTTTCGAGCACAGCATCGCCAATATGTTCCTGATTCCTTATGCCATTGTCATCCGCGACTTCGCGGCACCTGAATTCTGGCAGGCTGCTGGCACCACGGCGGCACAGTTTCACTCGCTTACTGTGAGCAACTTTATTCTCGACAACCTGATTCCTGTGACCATCGGCAACATCATTGGCGGCGGCATTCTGGTTGGGTTGACCTACTGGGTTATCTATCTCCGTAAAGGTGACCAGGTCCATTAAACACATTTTGACGGCACAGGACGTTGACTGTGCCCGACCGTAAAGTCTCTTCATATAAGGCAGGTATATTATGACCGAACTTAATGCAAAACTGGCTTCAGCATGGGAAGGATTTGCTGAAGGCGAATGGCAGAATAGCGTCAATGTGCGCGACTTTATTCAGAAAAACTACACCCCTTATGAAGGTGATGAGTCGTTCCTGGCGGGCGCAACTGAAGCGACCACTAAACTGTGGGAAAGCGTGCTGGAAGGCATCAAAATTGAAAACCGCACCCACGCGCCAGTTGACTTCGACACCGACCTCGCCTCAACGATTACCTCGCACGACGCAGGCTACATCAATAAGTCGCTGGAAAAAATCGTTGGTCTGCAGACTGAGGCACCATTAAAACGCGCGCTGATTCCTTTTGGCGGCATCAAAATGGTCGAAGGTTCATGCAAAGTCTATGGCCGTGAACTCGATCCTTCACTGAAAAAAATCTTCACCGAATACCGTAAAACGCATAACCAGGGTGTGTTCGACGTTTACACCCCGGACATCATGCGCTGCCGTAAATCAGGTATCCTGACCGGTTTACCCGATGCCTATGGACGTGGCCGCATCATCGGTGACTATCGTCGCGTGGCTCTGTACGGCATCGATTTCCTGATGGCGGATAAATTCTCTCAGTTCGCCTCTCTGCAGAACGATTTAGAGAATGGCGTGAATCTGGAAGCGACCATTCGTCTGCGTGAAGAGATCTCGGATCAGCATCGTGCGCTGGCGCAAATCAAAGAGATGGCCGCAAAATATGGCCACGACATTTCGGGCCCGGCAACCAATGCCGTTGAAGCCGTGCAGTGGACTTATTATGGCTACCTTGCTGCCGTTAAATCACAAAACGGTGCTGCCATGTCCTTTGGCCGCGTCTCAACCTTCCTGGATGTTTACATCGAGCGTGATCTTAAAGCCGGTAAACTGACTGAAGAACAGGCACAGGAACTGATTGACCATCTGGTCATGAAACTGCGTATGGTTCGCTTCCTGCGTACCCCTGAATATGATGAGCTGTTCTCAGGTGACCCAATCTGGGCAACCGAATCACTGGCAGGTATGGGCGTTGATGGCCGTACTCTGGTTTCAAAAAGTACCTTCCGCTTCCTGAATACCCTGTACACCATGGGTCCTTCACCTGAGCCGAACATGACCATTCTGTGGTCAGAAAAACTACCGATTAATTTCAAAAAATATGCCGCTAAAGTCTCAATCGACACCTCATCTCTGCAGTATGAGAACGATGACCTGATGCGTCCTGATTTCGACAATGATGACTACGCCATCGCCTGCTGCGTCAGCCCGATGATTGTCGGCAAACAAATGCAGTTCTTTGGTGCACGTGCCAACCTGGCGAAAACCCTGCTCTACGCAATCAACGGCGGCGTGGATGAAAAACTGAAAATGCAGGTTGGACCGAAAGGCGACAAAATCAGCGATGATGTGCTGGACTTCGACACCGTCATGGAGCGTATGGATCACTTCATGGACTGGCTGGCAAAACAGTATGTGACTTCGCTGAACATCATTCACTACATGCATGATAAGTACAGCTACGAAGCAGCGCTGATGGCCCTGCATGACCGTGACGTCTATCGCACCATGGCGTGTGGTATCGCTGGTCTCTCCGTTGCTGCGGATTCACTGTCTGCGATTAAATATGCCAAAGTGAAACCGATTCGTGATGAAGATGGTCTGGCGATCGACTTCGACATCGAAGGTGAATATCCTCAGTTCGGTAACAACGACTCACGCGTTGATGACCTGGCCTGCGATCTGGTTGAACGCTTCATGAAGAAAATTCAGCAGCTGACCACCTATCGTAATGCCGTGCCGACACAGTCTGTTCTGACCATCACCTCAAACGTGGTGTATGGTAAGAAAACCGGTAACACACCGGATGGACGTCGCGCTGGCGCACCGTTTGGACCCGGTGCTAACCCAATGCATGGCCGTGACCAGAAAGGTGCGGTGGCTTCACTGACTTCCGTCGCGAAACTGCCGTTTGCCTATGCGAAAGATGGCATCTCTTATACCTTCTCAATCGTGCCAAACGCGCTGGGTAAGGATGATAACGTGCGTAAAACTAACCTTGCCGGTCTGATGGATGGTTACTTCCATCATGAAGCGAGCATCGAAGGCGGTCAGCACCTTAACGTCAATGTCATGAACCGTGAAATGCTGCTGGACGCGATGGAGCATCCAGAGAAGTATCCGCAGCTGACCATCCGCGTTTCCGGTTATGCTGTGCGTTTTAACTCACTGACTAAAGAGCAGCAGCAGGATGTGATTACCCGTACCTTCACACAGTCACTGTAATCACGGCTCAACCCGATATAAAAAGGCTCCTCGCGGAGCCTTTTCCTTAAGAGTCTGTTTTGTTGGTCATCTTATCAAGGTTCCCACCAGAATCGATTTCCTGCCCTGAGCGCAACAGAGATTGCGCCGTCTGTCCCGGCAGACTCACTGGAGAACACATCGCAATGTCAGTTAACGGTCGTATCCACTCATTTGAATCCTGCGGCACCGTCGATGGTCCCGGCATCCGTTTTATCACCTTCTTTCAGGGCTGCCTGATGCGCTGCCTCTACTGCCACAACCGCGACACCTGGGATACCCACGGCGGCAAAGAGATCAGCGTTGAAGCGCTGATGGCGGATGTGCTTTCCTATCGCCATTTTATGAACGCCTCTGGCGGTGGTGTTACGGCCTCTGGTGGTGAAGCGATTCTTCAGGCTGAATTTGTGCGCGACTGGTTTCGCGCCTGTAAAGCGGAAGGCATTCATACCTGTCTCGACACGAACGGTTTCGTACGCCGCTATGATCCGGTGATCGATGAACTGCTTGATGTTACTGACTTAGTGATGCTCGACCTGAAACAGATGAATGACGATGTGCATCAGATTCTGGTGGGGGTCTCTAATCACCGTACCCTGGACTTTGCCCGTTATCTGCAGAAAAAAGGCAAGAGAACCTGGATCCGTTTCGTTGTCGTACCGGGCTATTCCGACGACGATGACACCGCGCATCGCCTGGGCGAATTCACCCGTGATATGCAGAACGTTGAGAAGATTGAATTGCTGCCCTATCACGAACTGGGTAAGCATAAATGGATTGCGATGGGTGAAGAGTACAAGCTGGATGGCGTAAAGCCGCCGGATAAAGAGACGATGGAGCGCGTGAAAAACATTCTCGCCAGTTACGGCCATGAAGTGATGTACTAACAATCAGCCACAAAAAAGGGAGCTTAACGCTCCCTTTTGGCCAAAGGGCGATCAGGCATGTGCCACTGGCGTAGCCTGATGATTCGTTTTGCGCAGCAGCATAACCAGATAAACCAGCGCCACAGCCGCGATCATCACGAATAACAGCTGGTCAGAATAATTCTGCATCAGAACAGAGGTCATTGCCGGTCCAGCCAGACTGCCTACGGTATAACTCATCAGCAACGCCTGGTTCATTGCAACCAGCTCATGGTGGGCGACCGTCTCACAAGCCCAGGACATCGCCACCGGATAGAGTGTGAAGCCTGCCAGTCCAAGCACAAACAGCGCAGGCGCCATCGCGGCATTGGTCAACATGGCCATCGCGCCCAGGATAACGACAAAAACCTGAACCCGTAGCACCAGCATGCGACCAAAACGATCGGCCAGGCGGCCAATGGGCCACTGGCCCACAATACCTGCGCTCACCAGCAACGCCATCCAGTAACCGACATTAGCGTCACTCATTCCCTGATGTGACAGGTAAAGCGGCATCAGGCCATAAAGCGAGCCCAGAAGGATGCCAGAGATGATGCAGCCATTAATGCCCAGGCGCGAGCTACGACGACGCAGCATCGGCCAGATGCGGGCCGGAGCCGCTTCTGTCGCTTCACCATTACTGGAAACGCGGGTAAAGACCAGCGGCAGCACGGCGCAGAAGACCAGCGAGGTTACCCACGGGATCACGCTGAGTAATTCCGTAGAGAGTTTGCTGACCAGTAACTGGCCGGTCACGGTACCGATGTAATAGACAACCATGTAGGCCGCCAGCAGTTGTCCGCGATTACGCACCGTGCCACTGCACAGAAGTGCGCTCTCAACCACCACCCACATCAGCGCACAGCCGACACCCGCGATGAATCGCATTGAACTCCAGGCCCAGAAGCCCGACATCATCGCCAGGCACAGGGTCGCGACGGCAAACATTACGGTAGCCAGGTAATAGCTGCGATTGAAGCCGTACTGTCTGATTAACCAGCCAGCCAGCAGCGTGCCTGCGAGATTACCGGTGTAATAAGACGAACTTACTATACCCACCTGCCAGGTTGTCAGTAAGTCATGCGTCAGCCACAGTGGAACGAGCGTATTCAGCACGGCGATTGCGACAGTCATTAACATCAGGCCGCAAAGCAGCAGTATCACGGGGCGTGACCAGGTTGACATAGGGGATAGAAACCAGAGCAAATGAAGGAAATTGCGCGCAGTTTGCCATTAGCTTTTTTAAAGTCAATGGAAGGAATTTAACGGCAGCACATTTTGCTGCCCGACAATTTAATTTACTAATCTTCAGTGGGTTACAATCGTCTTAAGCGACATGGGGCTAAATGCTATCTCTATGAAAAATTAGGTTTTTAAGCACTCCAGCACATCTGTTATCGATAACGTTTATTTGTGATTAAATCAGCGAAATATAAATCCTATTTTTCAGATGCAGGACATAAAAAAACCCGGCCATGGCCGGGTCTTCAGATACCTGATTGCTTAGCCGATAATTTCGACGCCCTTCATGTAAGGGCGTAAAACTTCCGGTACGGCGATGCGACCATCTTCCTGCTGATAGTTTTCCAGCACCGCCACCAGGGTACGGCCGACGGCCAGACCTGAACCATTCAGGGTATGAACCAGACGCGGCTTCTTATCCTGTTTGTTACGGCAACGCGCCTGCATACGACGCGCCTGGAAATCACCCATGTTGGAACAGGATGAGATCTCGCGGTAGGTGTTCTGCGCCGGTAACCAGACTTCCAGATCGTAGGTTTTAGTCGCTCCGAAGCCCATATCGCCGGTACAGAGTAAAACCTTGCGGTATGGCAGGTTGAGCAGCTGCAGAACTTTTTCAGCGTGGGCGGTCAGCTCTTCCAGCGCCTCCATAGACTGTTCCGGGGTAACGATCTGCACCATCTCAACTTTGTCGAACTGGTGCATACGGATCAGACCGCGTGTGTCACGACCGTAAGAACCCGCTTCGGAACGGAAGCACGGTGTATGTGCGGTGAGTTTAACTGGCAGGGTATCCTCTTCGAGGATCTCGTCACGCACCAGGTTGGTCAGCGGCACTTCCGCGGTAGGAATCAGTGCATAGTTGCTGCTGTCAGACTCCTCTTCCAGCGGACGGGTGTGGAACAGGTCTTCGCCAAACTTAGGCAACTGTCCGGTACCGTAAAGCGTTGCGTGGTTAACCAGGTAAGGCACGGAGGTTTCAAGGTAGCCATGCTGCTCAGTGTGCAGGTCAATCATAAACTGACTCAGTGCACGGTGCAGGCGGGCAATCTGCCCCTGCATGACAACAAAGCGCGAACCGGTCAGTTTCACGGCAGCCGCAAAATCCAGGCCTTTAGCCGCTTCACCCAGCTCAACGTGATCTTTAACCTGGAAACTGAACTCGCGCGGCGTACCCCAGCGGCTCACTTCCTGGTTTTCGCTGTCATCTTTGCCCAGCGGCACTTCGTCTGCCGGAATGTTCGGCATTGCCAGCGCGAAGTCACGGATTTGATTCTGCAGTTCGTCCAGTTCTGCTTTAGCGGCATCCAGGCGTTCGCCCAGCGCATTCACTTCCTGGCGCAGCGGCTCGATGTCTTCCCCACGTGCTTTGGCCTGACCGATGGATTTGGATCGGGAGTTACGCTCTGCCTGCAAATTTTCGGTTTCCACCTGCAGTACTTTGCGACGCTCTTCAAGCGAACGCAGCGTTTCCACATCCAGTTTATATCCCCGGCGTGCCAGTTTTTCTGCGACTGCGTCTGGCTCGTTACGCAGCAGATTGGGATCGAGCATGCTTATCCTGTGTATAAAAAGTTGGTTGAAAGAAGGGACGCATTCCTGCGGAATGCGTTGAAAACATTGTCCACATTACCGTAAGGTCTGTTTCAGCGGTAGCGTTTTGTCGGGCTATTTTGATCCTGCTCAGCCAGCCAGCTTAGCTTTTCACCAATCTTACCCTCAAGCCCGCGCTGGGTTGGCGTGTAATAGCGCGTGCTGGCCATTTCCCTGGGAAAATAGACTTCACCGGCAGCATAGGCGTTGGTTTCATCATGAGCATAACGGTACTCTTTGCCCAGCCCCATCTCTTTCATCAGCTTAGTCGGCGCGTTGCGCAAATGTTCCGGCACATCGTAATCAGGATTATCACGCGCATCACGCATCGCGGCTTTAAAGGCGTTATAGACCGCGTTACTTTTCGGCGCACAGGCCAGATAAACAATGGCCTGAGCGATGGCGCGCTCCCCTTCTGCAGGACCGACGCGCGTGAAGCAATCCCAGGCTGCAATCGCCACCTGCATACCGCGTGGATCGGCATTGCCGACATCTTCGGAGGCGATAGCCAGCAGCCGGCGTGCCACATAGAGCGGATCGCCGCCTGCGGTGATGATGCGCGCATACCAGTAGAGCGCTGCATCTGGCGCGGAGCCGCGAACCGATTTGTGCAGCGCCGAAATCAGATCGTAAAAACGATCGCCTTTGTTATCAAAACGCGCGGATCGTTCACCCGAGACTTCGTTAAGCAACTGAGGCGTCAGTTCACGCTGACCCGAGGCGGTGGTTTCGGCCATATCCGCCATCATCTCCAGCGTATTCAATGCCCGGCGTGCATCACCATTAACCAGTTCAGCAATCATCCTGCGGGTATTATCCGGCAACACGATGTCACTCTCGCCATAACCTCGCGCTTTATCCTGCATCGCCTGATCCAGCACCTGCTCAATATCTTCGAGCGTCAGTGATTTCAGCAGGTAAACGCGGGCGCGTGACAGCAATGCGGAGTTAAGTTCGAAAGAGGGATTTTCGGTGGTGGCACCAATAAAGGTGATGGTGCCATCTTCAATATGGGGCAGAAAAGCATCCTGCTGGCTCTTGTTGAACCGATGGACCTCGTCCACAAACAGAATAGTGCGCCGCCCGGCGTGCTTGTTCTGTCGGGCACGCTCAATCGCTTCACGGATCTCTTTTACGCCGGAGGTCACTGCTGAGATACGCTCCACATCGGCATTACCGTAATGCGCGATGATCTCAGCCAGCGTGGTTTTGCCGGTCCCGGGCGGTCCCCATAAGATCATTGAATGCAGATGTCCGGCTTCAATCGCACGCGGCAGCGGTTTACCCGCGCCCAGCAGATGCTGCTGACCAATGTACTGTTTCAACGTTTCTGGCCGCATACGTGCGGCCAGAGGTTTGAAATTCTCGGTGGAAAAATCCAGGGACAGGTTACTCACCGTGACCTCACTGACGTTGGTCGTCCACCGTCACGCCTTTTGGCGGTGTGAACGTGAATTTATCCGGGCTGATCGCGCCATTCTGCTGGCTTTTCAGCTGGTAATCGCTGCGCTGACCATCCTGCTCAATCGCGCTGAAGCGGTTAATGGTGCCGCTGGACGTCACCTGAATAGTGAACTGTTTCAGGTTGCCGTCGCTGTTTTTCGGCGTCAGTTCGAAATTGTCACCCTGCTGTTTGATGTTGTATTGCTTCCAGTCGTTGGACTGGTTACGGGCAATCAGCATAAACGGCGTGTTGCTGGTGGCATTTTGCAGCAGGCTGACAGTAGCTTGCTCAACAAACGGGTTGTAGAACCAAAGCGATTTGCCGTCGGAGATGATGATACTTTCGTCCGGTGCGGTCATGTGCCAGTTAAACAGGCTGGGACGTTTAACCCACAACTCGCCTTCGCCGTCCTGCACATTGGCGCCGCTGCTGTCGGTCACTTTTTGCGTGAAGCTGGCGTGGAAGCTGCTGACCTTATTCAGGCGCTGCTGCAGATCACTGGAAGCATCAGCCAATACGCTGGCTGAAGAAAAGGTGGCCAACAGGCCCAGAGCGATTACGCGTAATTTCATCTGCTTCAATTCCTTATTTAAACGTTCCCATCGATAACTGCATTAAGCCTGGTCGCCGTTCCGCCATCAGAACAGAAGAAAAAACCGAAAGCTGATTCAGATATGGGGCTTAACCGTATAAAAACAATGAGCCAGTCGAAACTGGCTCAGTGAGTAGTGTTTCAAAACATTTAACTGCTACATGTCGTGTGGCGGCGGAGACAGGACTTCACGGTTACCATTGTGGCCTGGTGCAGAGACAATGCCCTGCGCTTCCATCTGCTCAATGATACGTGCCGCACGGTTATAACCAATGCGGAACTGACGCTGAACGCCTGAAATCGACGCACGACGTTTATCAACCACAAAGCCGACTGCCTGATCAAACAGCGGATCGAGCTCTTCATCACTGTCAATGCCACCGGCACTTTCGCTCTCTTCGCCCGCGGTAATGCTGTCGATATATTGCGGACGTCCACGCGCTTTCCAGTCCTGAACCACAGCATGCACTTCCTGGTCACGAACAAAGGCACCGTGCACACGTATAGGCAGGGAGGAGTTTGGCGGCATATAGAGCATGTCACCCATCCCCAGCAGTGACTCCGCGCCGCCCTGATCGAGAATGGTACGTGAGTCAATCTTGCTCGACACGGTAAAGGCGATACGTGTCGGGATGTTCGCTTTGATCAGGCCAGTAATCACATCCACGGATGGGCGCTGTGTTGCCAGCACCAGGTGGATACCTGCGGCTCGGGCTTTCTGTGCCAGACGCGCAATCAGCTCTTCAACTTTCTTACCCACTGCCATGATCAGGTCGGCAAACTCATCGACCATTACCACGATGTAAGGCAGTTTTTCCAGGACCGGCGGTGTCATATCCATACTGTCGCCCGGCTTCCAGAACGGATCGGGAATCGGACGTCCCATCGCTTCAGCCTGTTCCACTTTCTCGTTGTAACCTGCCAGGTTACGCACACCCAGCGCCGACATCAGCTTATAGCGACGCTCCATTTCGCCAACACTCCAGCGCAGCGCATTGGCGGCATCTTTCATGTCTGTGACGACTTCGGTCAGCAGGTGTGGGATGCCTTCGTAGACCGACAGCTCCAGCATTTTCGGGTCGATCATGATGAAGCGAACTTCTTCCGGCGTCGCCTTATAAAGCATGCTGATAATCATGGCGTTCACACCCACAGATTTACCGGAACCGGTGGTACCGGCTACCAGTAAGTGCGGCATTTTCGCCAGATCGGCGACGACAGGCTGACCCGCAATATCTTTACCCAGCACAACAGCCAGCGGTGACGGGTTGTCGCGGAATTTAGGGCAATCCAGTACTTCACGCAGATAGACTGTCTGACGATGCTTGTTAGGCAGTTCCAGACCCACGTAAGGCTTGCCTGGAATCACTTCCACCACACGAACCGCAACCGTGGACAGCGAACGTGCTAAATCGCGCGACAGGTTTGAAATACGCGCCGCTTTCACGCCAGGTGCCAGGTCGAGTTCAAAACGGGTAATAACCGGGCCAGGCGAGATGCCAACCACTTCCGCTTTCACACGATAATCACCCAGGCGCGACTCAACCAGACGGGCGGTCTGCTCCAGTGAAAACATATCCACCGGCTCTTCTTCTTCAGGTGGCGCAGTCAGCAGATCCAGTGAAGGCAGTGGTGTAGAAGGTTTCTCCAGAGGCTGTTCATGGCGCATCAGGAACGGATGAATCAGGCTGTCATGCAGTGAAGGTTTCGCTTCTTCAACCGGCTGAGCCGGCACGGCGGCTGGCGAACCATAAGCTGGAGCAGAATAAGCCGGAGCCTGAGAAGCCACTGGCGCACCATAAGCGGGCGCAGAGGGTGCTGCAGGCGCTGCATACACAGGCTCAGACGAGGCTGCTGGCGTACTGTAATCTGATTCTGCCGGGATAAAGCGGTCAGGTGCAGGAACCTGAGCCGGAGCCTGAGGTTGTGAAACCTCACTCATCTGCTGCCACGGTTCGTGTGCAACCGCAGGGGCTTCCGGTTCTGGCGTCGCGGCAATCGTAAACAGCGGTTCAGACGGACCGTCATCCACCAGATCTTTCATCGGTGAAAAATCAAACGCTGAAGCGGTATCAATATTAAATACCGGCTCTTTTTTCACTTCAGGTTCATAGCGCTGTTGCTGCTGCTCGGCGAACTGACGTGCCAGTGCATCCTGCTGCTGAGCATCCTGCTCATCTTCCTCATCCTGCTGCCAGCTGGTGCCATAACGCTGCTGCTGTTCAGACTGGAAGGCCTGACGCAGTTCAGCCTGCTGCAGCGCCTCTTCAGCATCAGGTGCAGCAGAAACTGATCCAGCCGGGGCCGTCTCGCTCTCTTCCGTTTTTGCTTTCTCTTCAGCCATGCGCTGAGAAGGCAATTTAATGCCATAAGAGGCCAGCTCACGACGGGTTGGCAGTTTTACCGGGTTAGGACGCGGTAGCGCCGGTCCGATGCCCTGCTTAACCTGCGGGTTGAGATTGGTTTCAGGGGCTAAATCGAAAACAGGGGCAGTACGCGTGGTCGCCTGGGCCGCAGTGGCAGCGACCGCAGCTGCAGGCGCCGCAGGGATAGCTGGTGTGTCGCGCCAGTTCCCCATTTTAGGTTCATCGTCGTCGTAAGCACTGAACGACGGCGTAGCCGGGGCCTCGTCCGGCATTTCAAAGTGATAAAGCGGTGGTGAGGTCGCAGGTGCAGAAGCACTCTGCGCCGGAGTCGGAGTCGGAGCCGTTGCTGCACCATAGGATGCAGGCGCGCTCTGCACGGCCGCAGGCGCAGGTTGTGCCGTCGGCGATGCTGGCATAGTTGCAGGCGCAGATGCTGCCGCAGAAGGCGCTGCAACAGCGGCAGGCGCAGGCGTTACCGGAGCGGCCGGTGCGAGCGTCACCTCTGCGGCTTCCGCCGTTGCCGCTACCGCCGCGCTGGTTGCTGCTGCCGCTTTAGCCAGCAGAGGATCCGGCTGTGACGCCGCAGGCTGGGCGGCTGCACGTGGAGCAGAAAGCAGCACATCTTCATCCTGATCGGCAGCATGCAGTTCAGGCACATCCGCGTATTCATGCGCGTCCTGCTCGTCATCCTCTTCCTGCCAGGGTTCATCGTGACGTGAGCGGTTGCTAGCAAACGTCAGCACGCCCATCACCACGCCACCAATTCTTTCTGCGATGGTGAGCCATGACCAGCCGGTGTAAAGGGTAATGCCCGCCGCCCAGACGCAAAGCAGCATAAGCGTGCCACCCGCTGGACTGAACCAGGGGGCAATCGCATTACTTACCAGGCTACCAATCACGCCGCCTGAGGCGAAGTACCAGATATCATCGGCATTCAGCGCCGCCATACCACAGGTCGTCACCACCAGTGCCAGGACGCCAATTAAGCGCAGCCCGACAGCAAAGTAGTCAAAGTAGTCCTGGCTGTCGCGCTGACGGAAAGCAATCCAGCACAGACCCAGGATGACGGGCGGAATAGCGTACGCCATCACACCAAAGATGAAGAGTAAGGTGTCAGCCAGCCAGGCACCGACGCTGCCGCCGATATTGTGGATAGGTTCATGCCAGGCCGTTTGCGACCAGCTCGGGTCGGAAGGGTTAAAACTGACTAAAGAAACCATCAGGTAGATGGCAAACAGCGCCACCAGAATAAGCAACGCTTCCAGCAGACGACGTCCACTGCTCAGCGATTGTAACGAAACGTCTTTATCTTCTGTATATTCCTGGCTCAAGAGGACTCTCCAGGTGCCTGTAAAGTAAGAAGCAACAGCGCCGGGCGAGCCCGACGCTGATCCTGTATGAATTCACAGGAGTGTACCGAAATCTCACAGGTTTTGCACCTGCCCCGCATCAGCGGGTTTTGATCACCAGTCGATTGCTCTGTTTGACCTCTTCCATCACCACGTAAGTTCGCGTGTCGTTTACGCCGGGCAGGCGCAACAGGGTTTCACCCAGCAACTTACGGTAGGCAGACATATCAGGTACGCGCGTTTTCAGCAGGTAGTCGAAATCGCCGGAAACGAGGTGACACTCTTGAGTTTCCTCAAGTTTTTGCACAGCGGCGTTAAATTGCTCAAACACATCCGGCGCACCACGATTCAGAGTAATCTCAACGAATACCAGTAGCGATGCATCAAGATAGTGCGGGTTCAACTGCGCGGTATAGCCAAGAATAAATCCCTGACGTTCAAGACGACGCACGCGTTCAAGACATGGCGTAGGCGATAAGCCTACGCGTTTGGAAAGCTCTACGTTTGAAATGCGACCATCTTTCTGAAGTTCATTCAGAATGTTCCTGTCAATTCTGTCGAGATCTTTTCCGGGGCGTTTCTTATTGTCTACCATTATTATTGTCTCTCTTAATTCCTTCCCTTTACCTGCCACGCCCTGAAAACGCTCATTGTTCGGGGCATTTCTGAAGTGAGCTAACAGAGCCTGTGTTCTGAAATCTATCGACATGACGCATATTGTCTGTCCACATCATGCGTCATTATCCATATCAGGCTGCTTTTATTCGGCGTTAAGTGCAAAACAGGCGAGGAAAACCTGTTTTGTTCCGATAAATGTTATTCGCTTCTGATAATGTTTTCGCAAAAGCGCAGGCGATTGTCAAAGTAAAATCACCAAATTCAGGACAAGATGCCAGACAGTTAGCTGGGTATCTGTTTTTAAATGAGTATTTTTGCACTTTTGCACCCATTCAGCCCGAGTTTTGCCCCCTTTTGGCGCATTCGCCAGGCAAAACTGCCGTTCATCGTCTACGCCATTTGCAGCTATCGTTAACAAAATTGGCTAAGCCTTGTCATTGTCGCCGGATATTCCCTACAATCGCAGGCTATGTCAGCCGAATGAAACTGAGGAACGCATGAGTACGGCCAAACACAGTAAGTTACTCATTCTGGGCTCTGGCCCAGCGGGTTATACCGCAGCCGTTTATGCTGCACGCGCCAACCTGAACCCCGTATTGATCACGGGTCTGGAAAAAGGCGGACAGCTGACCACGACCACTGAAGTGGAAAACTGGCCGGGCGACCCGCACGATCTGACAGGTCCATCGCTGATGGAGCGCATGCACGAGCATGCCGAAAAATTCAATACTGAGATCATTTTTGATCACATCCACACGGTGGATCTGCAGAATCGTCCGTTCCGCCTCACTGGCGATAGCGGCGAATACACAGCAGATGCGCTTATCATCGCAACGGGTGCATCGGCACGTTATCTGGGCCTGCCATCTGAAGAGGCGTTCAAAGGCAAAGGCGTTTCTGCCTGCGCAACCTGTGACGGCTTTTTCTATCGCAATCAGAAAGTCGCGGTGATTGGCGGTGGCAACACGGCCGTTGAAGAAGCACTTTATCTGGCTAACATTGCGGCTGAAGTGCACCTGATTCACCGTCGTGACAGCTTCCGCGCTGAGAAGATCCTCATTGACCGCCTGATGGAAAAAGTGCGTAACGGCAATATCGTGCTGCATACTCATCGCACGCTTGAAGAAGTGGTAGGCGATCAGATGGGCGTGACAGGTCTGACGCTGCGTTCTACCCAGAACAGTGATGAGACGGAAGCACTGGAAGTGGCAGGTCTGTTTGTTGCTATCGGGCACAGCCCGAATACGGCTATCTTTGAAGGTCAGCTGGCGCTGGAGAACGGATACATCAAAGTTCAGTCCGGTTTACACGGCAACGCCACCCAGACCAGCATCCCTGGCGTTTTTGCAGCAGGTGATGTGATGGACCATATCTATCGTCAGGCGATTACCTCTGCGGGCACTGGCTGCATGGCTGCGTTAGACGCTGAGCGTTTTCTTGACGGGTTAGTTAAAAACGATCAGTAAGTTGTTAACCCTCTGATCTCAAATGTTCCAGGCGACGGTTTTTCCGTCGCCTTTTTTATTGCTCTCATGCTAGATTCTTGCGCCTGAAGAGATGGAAATGTCTTTCCATTTTCCCCCATCATCGACATTTATCATGGTCTCGCATGGACAAATCGCGGCAGCAGCATCTTACCCGCTGGCTTCGTCAGCAACGTCGTTTCGCCGGTCGCTGGTTGCGACTCAACACGCTGCTTGGCACGGCGAGTGCACTGCTGATCATTGCCCAGGCCGGTTTACTGGCCTCGCTGCTTCAGGCGCTGATTATTGATCAACAGCCGCGCGAAATGCTGACGGTCAGCATCCTGCTATTACTGCTCTGCTTTGTGCTTCGTGCCCTGATTAACTACGCCCGCGAACTGACCGGTTACCGTGCCGGGCAGGCTATCCGCCAGGCTTTACGACAGCAGGTTCTTGACCGGTTATCTGATCTCGGCCCGGCGTGGATTCAGGGAAGGCCAGCCGGTAGCTGGGCAACGCTGTTGCTGGAACAGATCGAAGAGATGCAGGAGTATTACGCCCGCTATCTGCCGCAGATGACACTGGCAGTCGTGATCCCCTGCTGCATTCTGCTGACCATTTTCCCGTTGAACTGGACGGCAGGTCTGATTCTTTTTGCCACCGCGCCGTTGATACCGCTGTTTATGGCGCTGGCTGGAATGGGTGCTGCCGAGGCCAACCGCCGAAACTTCCTGGTACTGGCTCGCCTGAGTGGGAATTTTCTGGACCGCCTGCGCGGCAGAGAGACGCTGCGACTGTTTCATCGTGGCGAAGCAGAGCAGCAGGCCGTTGCCGCCGCCACCACCGATTTTCGCCAGCGCACCATGGAAGTGCTGCGCCTCGCCTTTCTCTCCTCCGCCGTACTGGAGTTTTTTGCCTCGTTAGCGATTGCCGTGGTGGCCGTCTATTTTGGTTTCTCCTATCTGGGCGAATTGCATTTCGGTGATTATGGCCAGGGCGTGACGCTGTTTGCCGGCTTCCTGGTGCTGATCCTCGCTCCGGAGTTTTTCCAGCCACTGCGCGACCTCGGTGCGTTCTATCACGCCAAAGCGCAGGCGGTGGGCGGTGCCGATGCGCTTGAAGCCTTTATGCAGGCGACGCCCGACGCCGCGCCGCAGAGAGGCCAGCGCCCTTTCACTACCGATCACGCAATCGCGCTAAGCGCTGACGATCTCTGTGTCTGCGCACCTGATGGCCAGGTGCTGTGTGGCCCTCTAACTTTTACCATTGCCGCGGGTGAACAGATTGCGCTGGTCGGTCAAAGCGGGGCGGGTAAAACGGCACTGATGAACGCTCTGCTCGGGTTTTTGCCCTATCAGGGCTCGCTGAAAGCCAATGGCGTCGAACTGCGCGATGTACGCCGGAGCGACTGGCATCAGCAACTGAGTTGGGTAGGACAGAATCCTCAATTACCGGCCAGCACATTGCGCGACAACATCCTGATGAATGCCGCCAGGGACAGCGAGCGCTTTGCAGCACTGCTGGAAGCGTGCGGCATCAATGAGTTCCTGCCGCGTCTGCCCTTAGGCATTGAGACCCCGCCTGGCGATGGCGGTCATCAGCTCTCGGTGGGCCAGGCGCAACGGGTCGCGGTCGCACGTGCACTCTACAAAACCTCACATTTTTTGCTGCTTGATGAACCGGCCGCCAGCCTGGATGCACTCAGCGAACGCCATGTGATGCTGGCGCTGAACGAGGCGGCAGATCGGCAGACCACACTGATGATTACTCATCAGATCGATACGCTAAGCCGCTGGCAGACCCTCTGGGTAATGGAAGCGGGTAAGCTGGTCCAGCAGGGTAACTGGCAGCAGCTGTCACAACAGCCAGGTGCCTTTAGCGAGATGCTGAAGCATCGCCAACAGGAGATCCGCTGATGTCCGCCTTGCGTCCTTTTCTTCGTCTCTGGCTGCGCCACCCTTTTCGCCTGACGCTGGGCATCGTGCTGGCGATTGTTACCCTGCTGGCCAGCATTGGCCTGCTGACGCTCTCTGGCTGGTTTCTGGCCGCCTCGTCAGTGGCCGGTGTCGCCGGTCTCTATACCTTTAACTACATGCTGCCTGCGGCAGGCGTCCGTGGCGCAGCCATCATTCGCACCGCCGCACGCTATGCTGAGCGGCTGGTCAGCCACGATGCAACGTTCAGGGTGCTTCAGCATCTGCGTGTCCATACGTTCAGCCGTCTAATGGCCCTTTCTCCCGGCCAGCTCTCGCGATTCCGGCAGGCGGACCTGCTCAACCGCTTTGTAGCTGATGTCGATACGCTGGATCATCTCTATCTGCGCGTCATATCGCCACTGCTAGGCGCTTTTATCGTGAGTGTCGTGGTGACCTTCGGGATGAGTTTTATCAATTTTCATCTGGCACTGACGCTGGGCGGCATCATGTTGATTACGCTGGTACTGATGCCAGCCCTGTTTTATCGTCTGGGATCGCCGGCAGGTGTTGCCATTGCCCAGGGTCGTGCCCGCTGGCGCTTACAACTGATGCAGTGGCTGGCGGCCCAGGCTGAAATGACATTGTACGGTGCCTCGCAGGGATGGCGACAGCAGCTCGATGAAGACGAACAGCGCTGGCAGCAGGCACAAAGTCAACAACAACGCTTACAGGCCGCCGCACAGAGTCTGCTGCTGCTGATCAGCGGTGTAACGGTCACACTGCTGCTCTGGCTGAGTGCCGCCACCATCAGCGAACAGCAGTTACCCGGTTCGCTAATTGCGCTGGTGGTGTTTTGCGCCCTGGCCGCCTTTGAAGCACTGGCACCGGTAGCAGGAGCCTTCCTGCCTATGTCACAGGTGATAAACGCCGCTCAGAGAGTCAATGACATTATCGACCAGTCTCCTGCGATCACTTTCCCGGCACATTCCGAGGCCCGACCGGGACCTCTCTCGATCGAGATCGATCAGCTCGACTTCAGCTATCCCGACCGTCCGGATAAGGTGCTAAACCGCTGTACCCTCTCCATAGCAGCCGGTGAACATATTGCGCTGCTG
Organism: Pantoea sp. Cr_R13; assembly: GCF_029222565.1. Lineage (NCBI taxonomy): Bacteria > Pseudomonadati > Pseudomonadota > Gammaproteobacteria > Enterobacterales > Erwiniaceae > Pantoea > Pantoea sp. Cr_R13. The sequence continues at coordinate 291,056 of NZ_JARHXL010000003.1, read as the reverse complement.
GGGCCGACCGGCTGCGGAAAATCAACATTGCTGGCACTTTTAACCCGTGGCTGGGAGAGCCAGCACGGCGTTATCAGTTTAAATGATCAACCGATTCGCGACTGGTCAGAACCCGCGTTACGCCAGCGCATCAGCGTGGTAACGCAGCGGGTTCACCTCTTCAGCCAGAGCCTGCGCGATAATTTACTGCTGGCTTGCCCTGATGCCAGTGATGAGCAGTTAACTCGCGCACTCAACGACGTCGGCCTGCAGCGTCTGCTTGAAAATCAGGAAGGCCTGAACGCCTGGATGGGGGAAGGTGGTCGCCCGCTGTCGGGCGGCGAACTGCGGCGTCTGGCGCTGGCGCGCGCATTATTACACGATGGCGATCTCTGGCTGCTGGATGAACCTACTGAAGGGCTGGATGCCACTACCGAGCAGCATATTCTGACGCTGCTCCAGCAGTTGACCGCCGGGAAGACGATGATCATGGTCACGCATCGTCTCAGCGGCCTGGAGCTGATGGATCGCATCTGCGTAATGGATAATGGTGCCATTGTTGAACAGGGTAGCCATGCGGAATTAATCTCAAAAGCGGGCCGCTACTGGCGTTTCCGGCAGCGGATTGCGTTATAGTCATAGCGAAATGCTGATGAGTAACGCAACGCGATGAGACTGGTACAACTGTCACGGGAATCTTTGCAATTTCCCCCACCTGAAATGGCACTTCGTGAGCCAAATGGCTTACTGGCTATGGGTGGGGATCTCTCCCCTGCCCGGCTGCTAAATGCTTATCAGTGCGGCATCTTTCCATGGTTTTCCCCCGGCGATCCCATCCTCTGGTGGTCACCCGATCCACGTGCAGTCCTGTTGCCCGAGCAGTTTCACCTGAGTCGTAGCATGAAACGCTTTCACAGCCGTTCACCTTATCGGGTAACGATGAACGAGTCATTCGACGAGGTGATCGAGGGCTGCGCTACCGGTCGCGAAGAAGGCACCTGGATTACTTTTGAAATGAAGCGCGCCTGGTTGCGATTATATGAGCTGGGCCATGCCCACTCCATTGAAGTGTGGGATGAACATCAGCTGGTGGGTGGCATGTATGGCCTGGCGATGGGGCAAATCTTCTGCGGCGAATCGATGTTCAGCCGTCAGCAGAATGCCTCTAAAACCGCACTTTGGGTATTTTGTCAGCATTTTATCCGACATCAGGGCCGTCTGGTGGATTGCCAGGTGCTTAATCCCCACACCGCGTCATTAGGCGCGCAGGAGATCCCGCGCGCTGATTATCTGCAATATGTACAAAGCCTTGCCAGTCAGCCGGTCAGCGATGGATGCTGGCAGACACAAACGCTTTTTTAGTGCTACTGAGATGTTTTGCACACATAAAGGCGCATAAGTGGTATAATAGTCGAGTTTGGTATGTCGTCCGCGCTTCGCAATAACGAGCCGGAATTGCCAGGCTGGGAATCTCAACGCACTCTCGGAACTGTTTTCAATCGTGCGCGTGTTACCGGTTGATACAGATTCTTAGCCCGCTAATCCCCTGCAGACGCCACCATAAACACCCTAATTTTACCGGATGCACGTAACTGACGTGCACCCCGGCAAAGCGTTGGCAAAATCGCCGACGGTTCTTTACATAAATCGTTGAATTGGGCATTATCTTGCCGGTTCAACTGAAAGGTAGTACACCCAGAGGATTCGATGGCCAAAGAAGACAATATTGAAATGCAAGGTACCGTACTGGATACGTTACCTAACACCATGTTCCGCGTAGAACTTGAGAACGGACACGTGGTCACTGCTCACATCTCCGGTAAAATGCGCAAAAACTACATCCGCATCCTGACGGGTGACAAAGTGACCGTTGAGTTGACCCCGTACGACCTGAGCAAAGGCCGCATTGTCTTCCGTAGTCGCTAATTTGCAGTAACTTCATCGCTCTGCATGTTGAAGCGATAAAAAAAGGCCGGATATTCATATCCGGCCTTTTTCACATCTGCATCAAGTGATTAGTGCACAGTGCCTTCAGTTTTGCGTTTCTCAGCACTCAGGAAGTGATAGGTCAGTTCACCTTTCTCACGATCCAGCGCAACAGATACTGAGCCACCATCCACCAGTGAACCAAACAGCAGCTCATTGGCTAACGGTTTCTTCAGGCTGTCCTGCACGGTGCGCGCCATCGGACGTGCGCCCATCGCTTTGTCATAGCCCTTCTCAGCCAGCCAGTCGCGCGCTTCATCACTGACTTCCAGCGACACACCTTTCGCATCCAGCTGCGCCTGCAACTCGACAATAAACTTGTCGACCACCTGATGGATCACCTCTGGTGACAGGTGACTGAACCAGATGATGTTGTCGAGACGGTTACGGAACTCTGGCGTAAAGATCTTTTTGATCTCTTCCATCGCATCGGTGCTGTTGTCCTGATGAATCAGGCCAATCGACTTACGTTCCGTTTCACGCACACCGGCGTTGGTGGTCATCACCAGCACCACGTTGCGGAAGTCCGCTTTGCGACCGTTGTTATCTGTCAGCATGCCGTTATCCATCACCTGCAGTAGCAGGTTGAAGACATCCGGGTGCGCTTTCTCGATCTCATCCAGCAACACCACCGCATGTGGATGCTTGATCACCGCATCCGTCAGCAGACCGCCCTGATCAAAACCGACGTAGCCCGGAGGTGCACCAATCAGACGACTGACGGTGTGACGCTCCATGTATTCGGACATGTCAAAACGCAGCAGCTCAATACCCAGCGCTTTCGCCAGCTGCACAGTCACTTCCGTTTTACCCACACCGGTTGGCCCGGCAAACAGGAAGGAACCGACTGGCTTGCGATCCTGACCCAGACCGGCGCGGCTCATTTTGATCGCTTCCGTCAGCACCTCAATGGCTTTGTCCTGTCCAAACACCAGCATCTTAAGCCGTTCGCCCAGATTTCTCAGCGTATCGCGATCGGTTGCTGACACACTTTGTTCAGGAATACGGGCAATGCGGGCCACCACAGTTTCAATGTCAGAAACATTGATGGTTTTCTTACGTTTGCTGGCAGGCATCAGGCGCGCACGTGCACCCGCTTCATCAATCACGTCAATCGCCTTGTCAGGCAGATGACGGTCGTTGATATATTTCACTGCCAGTTCCACCGCTGCACGCACCGCTTTCGCGGTATACCGCACATCATGGTGGGCTTCATACTTGGTTTTCAGGCCGTTCAGAATCTGCACGGTTTCTTCAACAGAAGGCTCAGTGATATCGATCTTCTGGAAACGACGCGCCAGAGCACGATCTTTTTCAAAGATGTTGCTGAATTCCTGATACGTGGTAGACCCCATTACCCGAATCTTACCGCCAGAAAGTAACGGTTTAATCAGGTTCGCTGCGTCTACCTGGCCACCTGATGCCGCACCCGCACCAATGATGGTATGGATCTCATCGATAAACAGAATGCTATGTTCGTCCTGCTCCAGCTGTTTCAGTAGCGCTTTGAAGCGTTTCTCAAAGTCACCACGATATTTGGTGCCGGCCAGCAGTGAACCAATATCCAGCGAGTAGATAGTGCAATCTTTCATCACTTCCGGTACATCGCCCTGCTCGATACGCCAGGCCAGACCTTCTGCGATAGCCGTTTTACCGACACCGGATTCCCCCACCAGCAGCGGGTTGTTTTTACGGCGACGGCACAGTACCTGAATAGTACGTTCCAGCTCTCTGTCGCGACCAATCAGTGGATCAATCCCACCGACGCGAGCAAGCTGATTAAGATTGGTGGTGAAGTTTTCCATACGATCCTCCCCGCCTGCTTGCTCTTCGTTAACCGGGTTTTCAGCGCCTGGCGCCTGGCCCGGTTCGTCTTTGCGCGTACCGTGAGAGATGAAATTCACCACATCAAGGCGGCTGACTTCATGTTTGCGTAACAGATAGGCCGCTTGCGACTCCTGCTCGCTGAAGATGGCGACCAGCACATTTGCCCCGGTGACTTCACTGCGACCGGATGACTGGACATGGAAAACCGCGCGCTGCAGAACGCGCTGGAAGCTGAGTGTTGGTTGAGTATCACGCTCCTCCTCACTGGCAGGCAGCACCGGTGTGGTTTGTTCGATGAAGGCTTCGAGTTCCTGCCGCAGAGCCACCATGTCCACCGTACAGGCTTCCAGTGCCTCTCTGGCCGACGGGTTACTGAGCAATGCCAGTAACAGATGCTCGACGGTCATAAACTCATGACGGTGCTCACGCGCTCTGGCGAAAGCCATATTTAAACTGAGTTCCAGTTCTTGATTGAGCATTAGGCACCTCCCCCAATTATCGCCCTTACCAGTTTCCTATATGGAGACGGGCTCAGGCTTTTTCCAGCGTGCACAGTAACGGATGATGGTTTTCCCGCGCATAATTGTTCACCTGGGCCGCTTTTGTTTCGGCGACTTCTGCAGTAAATACACCACAGATCGCCTTGCCGTGATAGTGAACTTTCAACATCAGCTGCGTTGCACGTTCAACATCATAAGAAAAGAACTTTTGCACGACGTCAATAACAAATTCCATAGGTGTATAATCGTCATTATTCAGAATGACTTTATACATAGAAGGCGGCTTTAACCCTTCACGTACTTTGTCTTTGGCCAGATGTTCAAAGTTAAGCCAGTCGTTTGTGTTTGCCATAGTGTTCCGTTGAGATTTTGCTTTTAGCCATTAAGTGGCTACATGTTGAGAGTTTAACATGCCTGTCAAGCTGCGGGCCGCTGCTGAAAATTTATTCAGAAATAACCTTGCGCGACCTGCATCACAAAATTTGCAATAGCGTTAACTGCCTCAAATTTTGATGATTTTTTCCCCATCCGGCCCGGTGGTTTGCTTGACGCCAGCGGCGCTTTCTCTACATTCTACCTGCACAGGCTGATTGAGTTTTAATCAAATCCGACTCACAGCTTCAAAGACCTCACCTACTTATAAAATGTCTTGCGAGGGAAGTAAAAGCATGGAGACGGGCACCGTTAAATGGTTCAATAATTCCAAAGGCTTTGGCTTTATCTGTCCGGTTGGTGGTGGCGAAGATATTTTTGCGCACTACTCCACCATTCAGATGGAAGGCTACCGAACGCTAAAGGCAGGCCAGCAGGTTCAGTTCGATGTGCATGAAGGTCCGAAAGGCAATCACGCCAGCCTCATCGTGCCGGTTGTTGAGGTACAGGCCGTGGCCTGATACTGAACCCACCTCTGAACAGAGCCCTAAAATGCCAGCCAGTGCCGCTGGCATTTTTCATTTTTGACTGGCCATGTTTGACAGGTTTAGTCCGCCTGCCCCTGCGCCAGCCCAATCACCCGGGCAAACATCTGCCGCATTAACGGCGGGATGGCCTCCGGCCCACGTTCCGCCGCCGATGTCGCCACTGCGATCGCCAGTTCCGGCTTGGAGCTCTGGTGAATCGCTTTAGTAATAATACGCCTGGAACTCATCGGCGCGTTTAACGGCAGGTGCGCCATTTGATGATAAACATCCTGAAACCCCTGGTGATAGAGAAAGTTTTCCATATCCAGCGCGGGTAACTGCGTCAGAAAACGCGGCTCAGGATCACCCGGCTGTAACTGCGTGCGCGCCGTGCTGGCATATTTATTGCCCGCCTGATCGCCATCCGTCAGCACGTGCCATGCGATCCCCATGCGTCGGGCAAATTTCAGCAGCGGCTTCAGGCCCGATTGCGCAAACTCAATCACTTTCACCCCTTCCGCTGCGAAGTTGTAACCACACTGCTGCGCCAGCTCATTCATAATCCAGACCTCGGTTTCACCTTCGACCAGCAGCCAGCAACGGGCAAACAGGGCAGCCGGTCGATTGACGCGAATATGAAAGCCGATACGCCGACTCTCTTCGGCACTCAGACCTTCCGGACCGATGCGCCAGGCTGCTACGCGTGAGGACTGACGCACCAGGCGGCAGACGTTTTCTACCGACACCTGCGACAGCAGTTCAGCTGAATTGGTCGTGACGATTTTCTGTAGCGGCAGCAGCTTCAGCAGGTTCCAGGCCACGGACAGCATAATCGGATGCAGGCGGGTTTCCGGATCTTCAATCAGCAGCAGCGGCCGCGCACCGGCGGCAAGCGGGACGTCGCCTCGCGCCTCAATAAGCAGGGTAAACATTTGCAGCAAAATCAGCTGACGGCTGCGGGAGTCAGTTCCGGCAATCAGCTGATTCAGATGATCCAGCGCCCGCCATCCCTGCACTCCGTCGCGCATCTGCGGATCCCGTGACCGGGCCTCACTGCCTGCACCAGGCGGTTGCACCAGAAAATAGTGCTGCATCAATTGCTGCATCGTCTTCAGGCCCTGTCTCAGCACCTCATCACTGAGTTGCTGAGGATGTTGCTCCAGGTCGCGCGCCAGCGTCTCCATGCCCGCCAGCAGCTCAGGATGGGGACCGGTCACGGGCGCACGGTTCCGCGTCCGCTTGCTGAAACGCGCGTCGCGCAACCGCAATACCGGATAACGCTTCAGCAACAGGTCGATTGCGTCCGCACAGTTCTGCTCAGGCAACAGCTGGGCATTCACGTCAACGAAACGGCGACGGGTGTCGATGCCGCCGTCACGCCAGGTGGCGCTGACGCTGTAATAAAGCCGACGCTGGCCCTGCGCATCACGCTGCCAGAAAGTCGAGAGCACCGCGTCCGGATCGCTTCCGTCATCCCGAAAGTGGAACACCACTGAAATACGGCGCATCGGATCGGTCACGTCACCCGGTGTAAAATGGAAATCCGCCTCAGTAAAAACATAGGCCGGTTCATGAGGAGAGAGCAGCAGGCTCATGACATCCAGCAGGCTGGATTTACCCCAGGCATTCTCACCAATCAGCAGAGTGGTGTGCGTTAAAGGCAGTGAGAGCTTATTGATACCGCGGAAGCCGCGAATGTCGATATGTTCCAGAATCATAGGCGTCCATCCTCAGTTTATAGACAGCATGGTTGCCGCCCGCGCGCCGGTCAAGCCGCTTTATCAGGGTTTACTCCGTTACGCTTTTTCGCTAGCGTGTGACCTCTTCTCCCAGGGATGGCAATGATATGTACTCCGGACTTCTGATTATTCTGCTGCCGCTTATCGCAGGCTGGCTGTTACCCTTCCGTAAAACCGCCACCCTGCGTCGGGTAAATCAACTGCTGGGCTGGATGGTTTACGTCATTCTGTTCTTTATGGGCATCAGCCTGGCCTTTCTCGACAACCTGAGCAGCAATCTGCTGGCCGTTTTTCATACGGCTCTGGTGGCGGCGTTCTGCATTCTGCTGTGCAATCTACTGGCGCTGCGCGGGCTGGAGAAATATGCACCGTGGCAGCATGCGCACCGGCAGGAGAAGCTTCCCTCGCGGCTGCATATGGCACTGGATTCGCTGAAGCTATGTGGCGTGGTCGTCATCGGTTTTCTGCTAGGTCTGACACAGTGGTCACTGCTGCACCACGCCTCGACGGCCAGTGAATATGCGCTGATCTTCCTGCTGTTCCTCGTGGGGATTCAGCTGCGCGGCAGTGGGATGACTCTGCGTCAGATTATCCTGAACCGTCGCGGTCTGCTGGTCGCCAGTGTAGTGCTGGTCAGCGCGCTGGCAGGTGGCATGATCGCGGCATTACTGCTGGGTGTTCCGCTAAAAACCGGTCTGGCGCTAGCCAGCGGCTTTGGCTGGTACTCTCTTTCTGGCATATTGATGACCGAAGCTTTTGGCCCGGTCATTGGCAGCGCTGCCTTCTTCAACGATCTGGTGCGTGAACTGGTCGCAATCATGCTGATCCCCGCGCTGATTGGCCGTCATCGTTCCAGCGCGCTGGGGCTGTGCGGTGCCACCTCAATGGACTTTACCCTGCCGGTACTGCAGCGGGCGGGCGGCAACGAGATTGTCCCGGCCGCCATTGTGCACGGCTTTGTGATGAGCCTGCTGGCCCCGATTCTGATCGCCCTCTTCTCTGCCTGAATTCGGTCTGAGATGCGCTGAGCTCTGCCAGCGCATTTTTTCACGCCTGCTTTTCTGCCGTGTCGTCTACGCTTCTTTTTTCGATTCTGGTCACGTCACTCTTCATGGCGGGCCGACAAAGGAGAAGAGCATGAAACAAACCGTGGCGGCGCTGGTCGCCAAAACGCTGGAAAGCGCGGGCGTAAAACGCATCTGGGGCGTCACCGGAGATTCCCTTAACGGCCTGAGCGATAGCCTGAATCGCATGGGCACTATTGAATGGATGCCGACACGCCATGAAGAGGTCGCCGCCTTTGCGGCGGGTGCGGAAGCGCACATCAGCGGCGAACTGGCGGTCTGCGCCGGCTCCTGCGGACCAGGCAACTTACACCTCATCAACGGCTTGTTCGACTGCCATCGTAACCGCGTCCCGGTGCTGGCGATTGCGGCACATATTCCCTCCAGCGAAATCGGAAGCGGTTATTTCCAGGAAACTCATCCCCAGGAGCTGTTCCGCGAATGCAGCCACTACTGCGAGCTGGTCTCGAATCCTGAGCAGTTACCGCAGGTGCTGGGCATCGCGATGCGCAAAGCCATTCTCAATCGCGGTGTCTCAGTCGTGGTGCTGCCGGGTGATATCGCCCTGAAACTGGCGCCAGAAAGCGCCCGCACTGAGTGGTATCCACCGCAGTTGCCGCAGGTCCTGCCTCAGCCAGCCGAACTGACCCGGCTGGCACAGACGCTGAACGATGCCACTGACATTACGCTGCTGTGTGGCAGTGGCTGTGCTGGTGCGCATCAGGAGGTGGTGGCGCTGGCAGAAGCACTCAAAGCGCCAATTGTTCATGCGCTGCGTGGCAAAGAACACATCGAATATGACAACCCTTATGATGTTGGCATGACCGGTCTGATCGGTTTCTCATCCGGCTTCCACGCCATGATGAATGCCGGGACGCTGGTATTGCTGGGTACCCAGTTCCCCTATCGCGCATTCTATCCGGAAAACGCGAAGATCATTCAGATTGACATCAACCCGGGCAGCCTGGGATCGCATTGCCATGTCGATGAAGCGTATGTCGGCGATGTGAAAAGCACGCTGCAGGCGCTGCTACCGCAACTGACGACCAAAAGCGATCGCAAACATCTCGACAGTGCGGTTAAACACTATGGCGAGGCGCGCAAAAGTCTCGACGAACTGGCACAGCCCAACGACAAACAGCCAATTCATCCGCAATATCTGGCACAGCAGATCAGTCACTACGCCAGCGATGACGCTATTTTTACCTGCGATGTCGGCACCCCAACCGTGTGGGCGGCGCGTTATCTGAAGATGAACGGCCGACGTCGCCTGCTGGGTTCGTTTAACCACGGCTCAATGGCGAACGCGATGCCACAGGCGCTGGGTGCGCAGTCGATCGATCGCAATCGTCAGGTTGTCGCGCTGTGCGGCGACGGCGGCTTCAGCATGCTGATGGGTGATTTTATCTCGCTGGCGCAGCTGAAAATGCCGGTGAAACTGGTGATTTTCAACAACAGCGTGCTGGGCTTTGTGGCGATGGAGATGAAAGCGGGCGGCTATCTTACCGACGGCACCGAGCTGGAAAATCCTGACTTTGCCGCTATCGCCCAGGCCTGTGGCATCCGGGGTATACGGGTGGAAAAAGCCTCAGAACTCAATGGTGCGCTGGAGCAGGCATTTGCCCACGATGGCCCGGTATTGGTGGATGTGATTACCGCCAAAGAGGAGCTGGCAATGCCGCCGCAGATCAAAATGGAGCAGGCCAAAGGCTTCAGTCTCTACATGCTGCGCGCCATCATGAATGGTCGTGGTGACGAGGTGGTAGAACTGGCAAAAACCAACTGGCTACGGTAAAACAGAGGTTCCATCCAGGCGGGCTCGATGCCCGCCTTTTTTTTCTCTTCCGCCACATCCAGGAGCATAAGGTGATCGATTTACGCAGTGATACCGTGACCCGGCCCAGCGCCGCCATGCTAAACGCGATGATGTCTGCCGAAACCGGCGATGATGTCTACCGTGACGATCCCACCGTCAATGCGCTGGAAGCAGAAGCCGCACGATTAAGCGGCAAAGCAGCAGCGCTGTTTTTCCCTACCGGCACTCAGGCAAATCTGGTGGCATTGCTCAGCCACTGCGAACGCGGCGATGAATATATCGTCGGTCAGCAGGCGCACAACTACAAGTATGAAGCAGGTGGCGCGGCGGTGCTGGGGAGCATTCAGCCGCAACCGGTGCTGGCCGCCGACGATGGAACGCTGCCGCTCGACGTGGTGGCGGCTGCCATCAAGCCGGATGATATTCACTTTGCCCGCACCCGCCTGCTGAGTCTGGAAAACACCCATCATGGTAAAGTCCTGCCGCTGGCGTATCTGGAACAGGCGTGGACTTTTACCCGTGAGCATAAGCTGGCGCTGCACATTGATGGCGCACGTATTTTCAATGCGGTGGTGGCGCAAAAAACTACGCTGGCCGCGATGGCCCGCTATTGCGACACCCTGACCATCTGTCTCTCAAAAGGCCTGGGCACGCCGGTCGGTTCCCTACTGTGTGGCGATACAGCGCTGATTGAGCGCGCCCGTCGCTGGCGTAAAATGACGGGTGGCGGCATGCGTCAGGCCGGTATTCTGGCGGCGGCAGGTCTCTACGCATTGGAACACAACGTGACGCGACTCCAGGAGGATCATGACAATGCGGCCTGGCTGGGACAGCAGCTGCATGAGCTGGGCGTCAGCGTTATCGATCAACAGACCAACATGCTGTTTGTGGCAGTGCCGGAAGCTCAGGTCAAACCATTAGGCGAGTGGATGAAAGCGCGCGACGTGTTAATCAGCGTGGGGACACGTACCCGGCTGGTCACCCATCTGGATGCTGATCGTGCGGCACTGGAGCAGGTTGTCGCCCACTGGAAAGCGTTTCTGCATCAGTAATCCGCTATTCCGCCGCGCCATACTTCTCCAGTAGTGCGGCAGCTATCGCGGCGGTTTCGGCATCGGGCTGACCGCGATAATCCGCAGGCCGGAAGTGCATCTGAAACGCGGCAATCACTTTCTGCTGCTCACGCGCACTCATCTCCGCCGTCGCCGCATAACCGAAGCGCTGCAGGTTTTCCATGAGTGGCTGCACCGGCACCTGTGCGTGTGGATCCTGACCCGCTAAATAAAACTGCACCCGTCCTGCATCAGGCCATGCGCCAAGTCCGCGCTGCGCCAGCTGTTGCCACGGAAAAAGTGGACCCGGATCCTGCTTGCGCTGCGGCGCGATATCGCTGTGACCGACAATATTTTCCGGTAGGATGCCGTAGCGCTGTGCAATATCACGCACCAGTGCCTCCAGCGTGATGATCTGCGTGGCGGTAAAGGGCTGCCATTCAAGACCGGTCAGCGTCCGGCGATATCCCCGGTTCACCAGCTCAATGCCAATCGAGGTGTCGTTGATGCGACTGGCTCCGCGCCAGAAACTGGGCCCGGCATGCCAGGCAAGTTGCTGCTCCGGCACCAGCTGCCAGACAATGCCTTTGCCGGCGCGCTGAGGCGGCTGACGGGGGATCAGATAATGGACGCTGACCTCCCGATCGGTGAGGGTCGCCAGCGACGAAGAAAAATCTTCGGCGGTATAGTGGATGACAATCACCTTAACCCGCGGTCGCGCGCCCTGCGCCGGATGCCGCAGATCGGCCCAGTAGCCGTCACGGGACTCTATCCCGGAGTGGCAGCCCGCCAGCAGCAGTGCCAGTATCAGCAACAACCCGCGTTTCAACGAATGATCACTGCCGTGCCGCTGACGCTGACCATCAGCATACTGCCATCTTTGCCGACCGTTTCGTAATCGATATCAATACCGACCACCGCGTTGGCACCCAGCGCTTTTGCCTGTTCTTCCAGCTCTTCAAACGCAATCTCGCGAGCTTTACGCAGCTCTTTCTCATACGCGCCGGAACGGCCGCCGACCACATCACGGATGCCCGCAAAAAAATCACGGAAAATATTCGCACCAAGAATCGCTTCGCCAGTGACCACACCACAATATTCACTGATGCTGTGGCCTTCCAGCGTCGGGGTTGTTGAAAATTTCATCGCATTCTCCTTGTTGAAATCAGGCTAAGGCTCTTTCGACTAAAAAGCACAGCTATACTCTATGCTAAAAAAGGCACCTTGCCAGAGAACCATAAGGAAATCGAGATGAGAAACAACGCGTTTGCGCTAATGATCCCGGCGGCCCTGCTGCTTAGCGCCTGTACCACCGTTGAGCCAGTCATTAAGGATAATGGCCCGCGAACCGCCCCCTGCATTGAAGGCGGTCCTGACCAGGTTGCCCAACAGTTTTATGACCTGCGTGTTGAACAGCCCACGCAGGGTCTGCCTGACAGCAACACACTGGCAAAATATCGCCCTTACCTGAGTGATGCGCTTTACCACTCCCTGCAGGCGGCCAGCGGCAGCAATGCCGGCGCACAGTGGCGAAACGGTGATCTCTTCTCCAGCCTGTCACAGGGCCCGACAGCCGCCAGCGTTGCTGATGCATCTACTATTCCAAACCGTGATGCACGCAACATCCCGCTGCGGGTAAAACTGAGCCGCGACGGAAAGGAGTGGCAGGATGAAGTGCTGATGATTCATCAGGGTACTTGCTGGGTCGTTGACGACGTGCGCTACATGGCGAACCCTGTGCATGCCGAGGGTGGAAGCCTGAGCCAGATGCTTGAAAAGTCAAAAAAAAATAACCTGATACTTTAGCGGTATGAAAAGCGCAGCCACCTCAGGTGACTGCGCTTTTTTATTGCCGCAGCCTGCCCCACCGCATCGGACTGACGCCAGACACCGCATGATATTGTGCTAAGCTTTTGCTGTTTACCTGTTGTTTTACAAATTTTAACCCACCTTATTTGCATAACTATTCTGGTGACGTTAAAATCCGCGACACTAATAGCTATTCAAATCTGGCGCATGAGTATTCAAATAAACGCAATAAACTGCTTCTACGGTGCTCATCAGGCGCTGTTCGACATCAACCTTGAGTGTCCGCAAGGCGAAACCCTGGTACTGCTTGGCCCAAGCGGTGCGGGTAAGAGTTCGCTGCTGCGGGTACTTAACCTGCTGGAGCAGCCTCGTTCAGGTCAGTTGCAGATTGCCGGCAATCAGTTCGACTTCACTCAGAAACCCTCTGACGCCGCGATTCGCGAACTGCGTCAGAACGTCGGTATGGTGTTCCAGCAATATAATCTCTGGCCGCACCTCACCGTGCTGCAGAATCTGATTGAAGCGCCCTGCCGGGTGCTGGGCCTCAGCAAAAGCGATGCTCGTGCCCGCGCCGACAAGCTGCTTGATCGTCTGCGCCTCACGCCTTACAGCGATCGCTTCCCGCTGCACCTCTCTGGTGGTCAGCAGCAGCGTGTGGCGATTGCCCGCGCGCTGATGATGGAGCCGCAGGTGCTGCTGTTCGATGAGCCGACGGCCGCGCTGGACCCTGAAATTACCGCACAGATTGTCAGTATCATTCGCGAACTGGCGCAGACCCGCATTACCCAGGTGATTGTGACCCATGAAGTGGAAGTGGCACGTAAAACGGCCAGCCGCGTTGTTTACATGGAGAATGGTCGCATTGTGGAACAGGGCGACGCCAGCCGCTTTACACAGCCGCAAACCGAGGCGTTTGCTCACTATCTTTCGCACTAAGTCAGGATGCTAAAAATGAAAAAAATGGTACTTGCTGCACTGCTTGCCGGTTTTAGCCTGAGCGCTACCGCGGCACAGACAATTCGTTTTGCGACCGAAGCCTCTTATCCTCCTTTTGAGTTTGTGGATGCGGACAACAAGATTCAGGGCTTTGACGTCGATCTGGCTAACGCGCTGTGTAAAGAGATCGATGCGACCTGCACTTTCACCAACCAGGCGTTCGACAGCCTGATCCCAAGCCTGAAATTCCGTCGCTTTGATGCGGTGATGGCGGGCATGGATATCACACCGGATCGTGAAAAGCAGGTCCTGTTCACCAAGCCTTACTACGACAACTCGGCGCTGTTTGTGGCCCAGAAAGGTAAAGTCGCCAGTGTTGAAGCGCTGAAAGGCAAGCGCGTTGGCGTCCAGAATGGCACCACACATCAGAAATACCTGACGGATAAACACAGCGACATCACCATCGTTCCTTACGACAGCTATCAGAACGCGGTACTGGATCTGAAAAATGGCCGCATTGATGCCGTATTTGGTGACACCGCTGTGGTTAACGAGTGGCTGAAGCAGAATGCTGCGCTGGCTGCCGTCGGCGATAAAGTTACAGATAAAGCCTACTTTGGTACTGGCCTGGGCATTGCGGTACGCACCGGTAACACCGAGCTGCAGACCAAATTCAATGGCGCGCTGGATAAAATCAAAGCGGATGGTACCTACAAGACCATCTACAGCAAATGGTTCCAGCAGTAATCTCCGATGAATGAAATGATGACCCTCGCAAGCGCCGCCGGGATGACCGTCGGCCTTGCTGTTTGTGCTCTCATCGCTGGCCTGGTGCTGGCGATGATTTTCGCTGGCTGGGAGTCACTGCGCCTGAGACCACTGGCGTGGATTGGCACCGGCCTGGTGACGCTGATCCGTGGCCTGCCGGAAATTCTGGTGGTGCTGTTTATCTATTTTGGCGCATCACAGCTGCTGCTCACTCTCTCTGATGGTTTCACGCTGAACTTCGGACTGTTTACGCTGCCGGTTCAGATGCAGATTGAGAACTTTGATGTCAGTCCTTTCCTGTGTGGTGTGATTGCGCTGGCGATGCTCTATGCCGCCTACGCCTCACAGACGCTGCGTGGCGCACTCAAAGCGGTGCCTGTCGGTCAGTGGGAATCGGGACAGGCGCTGGGCATGAAAAAATCGGCCATATTTCTGCGGCTGATTATGCCCCAGATGTGGCGTCACGCCCTGCCCGGTCTGGGCAATCAGTGGCTGGTGCTGCTAAAAGATACCGCACTGGTCTCGCTGATCAGCGTCAACGATCTGATGCTGCAAACTAAAAGTATTGCCACCCGAACGCAGGAGCCCTTTACCTGGTTCCTGGTGGCGGCCGCGATCTACCTGGTGATTACGCTGTTCAGCCAGGCGGTGTTACGCCGCATTGAACTGCGCACGACCCGCTTTGAACGGGGGAACAGCTGATGCTGGCCTATCTGCCTGAACTTCTGAAAGGGCTGCACACCAGCCTGACGCTGACGGCGGCCTCGCTGGTGGTGGCGCTGCTGCTTGCTCTGATCTTCACCGTGGTGCTGTCGCTGAAAACGCCGGTGGTTAATCCGCTGGTGAAGGGCTTTATCACACTGTTTACCGGCACGCCGCTGCTGGTACAGATCTTCCTGATCTACTACGGTCCGGGACAGTTTCCGTCGATCCAGCAGATCCCCTGGCTGTGGCATCTCCTGTCGCAGCCGTGGCTGTGCGCGATGCTGGCGCTGTCCCTGAACAGCGCGGCTTACACTACGCAACTGTTTTACGGTGCGGTACGGGCGATTCCTTCCGGACAGTGGCAATCGTGCGCGGCACTTGGCATGGGTCGCAAAGACACCCTGCGTATCCTGCTGCCCTATGCATTTAAACGCGCCCTCTCCTCTTACTCCAATGAAGTGGTGCTGGTGTTTAAAGGCACCTCGCTGGCCTACACCATCACTCTGATGGAAGTCATGGGCCACGGCCAGTTGCTCTATGGCCGTACCTACGACATCACAGTCTATGCCGCGGCAGGTCTGATTTATCTCTGCGTTAACGGTTTACTGACGCTGATGATGCGACTGATCGAAAGACGCGCGCTGGCATTTGAGCGGCGTAACTGAATTCCGGGCGAGGCCTCTCGCCCCTTCCGCCTGAAAAATCACCCTAATTGCATAAAAATTCATTTTATGGCAGGGTATTGCCCTCTCTGGCTGACCACATCACAGGAATCATAAAATGAAAAAATGGATTATTGCCGCTGCGCTGGCAACGCTTACGATCAACGCGCAGGCCGCGGAAAAGATCCGCTTCGCCGCCTCAGCAACCTATCCACCGTTTGAAACGCTGGATCGGGAAAATAATCTGGTGGGGTTTGATATCGATCTGGCCAAAGCGCTGTGTCAGCAGATGAAAGCAGAGTGCACTTTTACCAACAACGCCTTCGACAGCCTGATTCCGTCACTGAAGTTTCGCCGCTATGACGCGGTCATTTCCGGCATGGATATCACCGCTGAACGTAGCAAGCAGGTCGATTTTACCCAGCCTTATTACGCTAACTCCGCCATTGTGATCGCGCAGAAGGGCAAGTTCAGCAGCTTCAGCGATCTGAAAGACAAACGCATCGGCGTTGAAAACGGCACCACTCACCAGAAGTTCCTGCAGGATAAGCATCCGGAAGTGAAAGTTGTGGCGTATGACAGCTATCAGAATGCGATTCTGGATATGAAGAATGGCCGACTGGATGGCGTGTTTGGCGACAGCGCGGTGGTGAATCAGTGGCTGAAAACCAATCCCGATCTCGCTACGGTCGGTGAACATGTGACGGATGCAGACTACTTTGGCACCGGCCTCGGCATTGCGGTGCGGAAAGGCAATACCGCGCTGCGCGATAAGTTCAATCAGGCGCTGACCGAACTGAAAGCCAACGGCAGCTGGCAGCAGCTTAATCAGAAGTGGTTCCCGGAGTAATGCCGGGAATTTCACCGGACTCAGTGGTGACGGCGGGTTAACAGCGTCAGCACTTCAAAATGGGCGGTGTGAGGGAACATATCAAACAGCTGAACCTTCGTGACCTCATACGCGCTCAGCCGGGCAATGTCCTGCGCCATGGTCTGCGGATTACAGCTTGAATAGAGCAGATAATCCGGGGCCATCTGGCTGAGATAATCACACAACGCCTCTCCAATCCCACGACGCGGCGGATTCACCAGCACCAGTTGCGGTACTGCATCGCGTCCGGTCGCAAACGACGTAGAGTCCAGCGCCGCAAACTGCACTTTCTCCAGCCCCAGCATCTCAGCGGAACGTTGGGCGCATTTAATCGCCTCAGCGCTAATCTCAATGCCGGTCAGTTCCATCTCTGGTGTCGCGCAGTGCAGGCCAAAACCGCCTACGCCACAGAAGAGATCCCACATACTGTTAACCGGCAGCGCACGCACCCAGTCGCGTGCGGTAGCATAGAGTGCACTGGCAACCTGCGGGTTGGTCTGAAAGAAGCTCTGCGGGCGGATCCACAGCGGCACGCCGTTGAAGTTCTCTGCCAGCGACTGTGCGGGCGTCAGCGCAATCTCCTCATCCCCTTCCAGAATCGCCATATGCACCGGCTGAATATTGGCAGAGATCACCGCCAGTTGCGGTAACTGCTGTTGCAGCCAGGGCAATGCCGCGCGCAGCTGTTCCAGTTTAGCGGTTGAACGCAGGACAAAACGGAGCATGATGCCGCCCTGCTGGCTCTCAGTGATCAGCAGGAATTTCAGTTCGCCGCGTTTACGTGCCACGTTATAAGGCGTCAGCCCGGCACGGGCAATAAAGGGCTTCAGTGCCGTAAACACCGGCTGGAAGCTGGCGGGATAGAGCGGACAGTCGCACAGATCGACAGCCTCGCCATCACGATGGATAATACCCAGCACCGGACGCTCAACATTGCCGCTGACCACCATTTTGGCTTTGTTACGGAATGCCTGTTGTGGTGAGGTTACCGGCGGCAGCCAGGCTGTAACCGGCTGCTCAGCCAGTAACTGCTCCAGCATCGACTGCTTGTCGCTCAGCTGAATGGGATAGGGTTTTTCCAGCCACTGACAGGAGCGGCAACGATTAGCGTCATAAAGCGCGCAGTGCATGGTAAAGCCTTAACGATGAGGTCGGGCGGAGCGCGATTGTATCATCGCTTCCTGAAAAAAGCGCGGCTGCTGGCAGGCAGAAACAGCAGCATCAGCACCAGCAGGTCGGGGATTTTCTGCGACAGCGTGTGGTGGATAATCTGGACATTATTGTCGCCATCAATGCTGAAAATTTCCGGGTAGATCCCCCCCAGCGAGGCGAACAGCATGTAGATCAGCACAATCACCTGTGTCGCCACATAGCCCCAGCGTCCACGGTTACTGCCGCGCATTAGAATAAAGGCGCAGCGCAGTTCGAACAGGAAGATCAGCTGGCTGGCGATAAAGATGAGTGTAGAGTCCCAGGACTGGGCGCTGCGGTGCACAAAGTTGGCGAGTTCGCTGTAACCCAGCTCGTTTGCCAGCATCAGAACGCTCAGGCAGCGGGTCGCGATAATAGCAATGCCCGCAACCGTCACCGGAACCGGTGCGCCTGAGAGCGTAGCGCTGCTTTTGAAGATTTCTGACATAGTCCGTGACTCCACCTGATCGAAAAACGGGCCGGTTAAACCGGCCCGTTTATATAGTGGCAAAACTCAGGGATTTCAGCCACGTTTAGCTTTCTGAATATCGCTTAAACGCTGTTTTTCTTCGTGCGCCATCAATCGCCAGGCGATAAAACCGACTAAACCGACCACAAACAGGATCAATGAAGCCAGCGCATTGATTTCCGGGTTAACGCCGCGTCGTACGGTGGCGAAAATCGCCATCGGCAATGTCGTCGCGCCCGGTCCGGTCACGAAGCTGGCAATCACCAGATCGTCGAGCGACAGGGTAAACGCCAGCAGCCAGCCGGTGACAATCGCCGGCGCAATCATTGGCACGGTAATCACGAAAAAGACCTTCAGTGGCGTGGCACCTAAATCCATCGCCGCCTCTTCAATTGAGCGGTCCAGCTCACGCAGACGCGAGTTAATCACCACCGCCACATAAGCGGTACAGAAGGTGACGTGTGCCAGCCAGATGGTCAGCATGCCGCGTTCGCTCGGCCAGCCAAACGCGTTACCCATTGCGACGAACAGCAGCAGCAGTGACAACCCGGTGATCACATCGGGCATCACCAACGGCGCGGTCAGCATAAACGCAAAACCGTTGTGTCCACGGAAGCGACCAAAGCGAACGATAATCACTGCTGCCAGCGTGCCCAACACCACAGCCATCGTGGCAGAAAGTCCGGCGATGCTCAGACTCAGCACCACCGCGTCGATCATCGCGCTGTCCTGGAACAACACCCTGTACCAGTGGAATGAGAAGCTGTCCCACACCGTCACCAGCGGTGAGCTGTTGAAGGAGTAAACCACCAGCAGCAGCATCGGGGCATAAAGGAACAGGAAGCAGCAGGCCAGAATAGCGGTACGCCATGGCGAGCGAATAGTTGGCAAATTATTCATGCCTTCTCTCCCATTTCACGGTTTTGATGCTTATGGAACCAGATGATCGGCAGAATCAGGATCAGCAGAATGATCACCGCCAGCGCGGAAGCCACCGGCCAGTCGCGGTTGTTAAAGAACTCCTGCCACAGGATACGGCCAATCATGATGCTGTCCGGGCCGCCCAGCAGTTCAGGAATCACGTACTCCCCTACCGCCGGGATAAAGACCAGCATCGATCCGGCGATGATGCCGCCTTTAGTCAGCGGCACAATCACGCTGAAAAAGGTCTTCAGCGGACGCGCACCCAGGTCCAGTGAGGCTTCCACCAGCGAGTAGTCGATACGGGTCAGCGCGGTGTAGATCGGCAGCACCATAAACGGCAGATAGCAGTAGACGATACCGATATAGACCGCGGTATTGGTGTAGAGGATCACCAGCGGATGATCGATTACGCCCAGCCACAGCAGGAAGCGGTTCAGAATGCCGTTGTTGTTCAGCAAGCCCATCCAGGCGTAGACGCGAACCAGAAACGAGGTCCACGACGGCAGAATGACCAGCAGCAACAGAATGGTGCGCATCGACGGCTTGCTGTGCGCCACGGCCCAGGCGAGTGGATAGCCAATCAGCAGACAGATGACCGTGGAGATCGCCGCTACTTTCAATGACTGCAGATAGGCGTCGATGTAGAGCGGATCGTCAGTCAGCGTCAGGTAGTTGCCGAAATTGAGCACAATGCTGAACTGGTCATCTGCCCAGCTCACCAGCTCGGTGTAAGGGGGAATCGCTCGCGCTATGTCTGCGAAGCTGATCTTCAGCACCGTCAGAAACGGCAGCAGGAATAACAGCACCAGCCAGACATAAGGCAGTGCGATCACCAGCTTGCGGCCATGCTGCATTTTTACCCGCGTGGCCCAGCGTTGCAGCGGCGTGCCCACCAGTCGGGCAGGCGCTTTGGCGCGTTGGAAAATCTGGCTCATAGCCGCTCCTTAAACCGTCAACACCACGCAGCTGTCGCTTTCCCAGCAGAGGCGGACTTCATCACCCCAGGTTGGCAACCCTTTGCGGTAGCGATGCGCGTTTTGCAACTGTGCGCTAATCATCTGTCCACTGTGCAGACGGACATGGAAAATAGAGAGGTCGCCGAGATAAGCGATGTGAACCACTTCTCCCACCGCAAAGTTATAGCCATCGGCGGGTACTTCATCGCACAGCATGACTTTTTCAGGACGCAGCGCAACATGCACCGGCACGTTATCGACCACCGAGACATCGGAATCGACTTTCAGCGGATGCATCAGGCCGGGACTGTCGATCACCAGGCCATCCGCCTGACGTTCACGCAGTAACCCTTCGAAGACGTTAACCGAACCGATAAACTCCGCGCTGTAACGGCTGGTCGGATGCTCATAGATCTCTTCCGGCTCGCCGATCTGCACAAATTTACCGCGATTCATAATCGCAATGCGCCCCGCCATGGTCATCGCCTCTTCCTGGTCGTGCGTCACCATCACGCAGGTCGCGCCAACGCGCTCCAGAATATCGACCACTTCCAGCTGCATTCTGTCGCGCAGTTTCTTGTCCAGAGCGCCCATTGGCTCATCCAGCAGCAGCAGTTTTGGGCGTTTCGCCAGGCTGCGGGCCAGTGCCACGCGCTGACGCTGACCACCAGAGAGCTGATGCGGTTTGCGTTTCGCAAACTCCTGCATGTGCACCAGCGCCAGCATTTCGGCCACCCGACTGGTTATCTCCCCTTTCGGCAGCCGGTCCTGCTTCAGGCCAAAGGCGATATTCTGCTCCACCGTCATGTGTGGAAACAGCGCGTAGGACTGGAACATCATGTTAATCGGGCGCTGATAGGGAGCAACGTGCGACAGATCCTGTCCATCCAGCACAATCTGGCCGCTGGTAGGCGGCTCAAAACCGGCCAGCATGCGCAGCAGCGTGGATTTGCCACAGCCCGATGCGCCCAGCAGGGCAAAGATCTCACCTTTATAGATAGTCAGGCTGACATCATCAACGGCATGCTGGCCGTCAAAGGATTTGGTCAGATTGCGAATTTCCAGCAGCGGCGTTAACGCTTTTGCGGTTTTATTTTGAGGACGGGGAATGGCATCGTTCACAAAGGGTTCTCTCCGGAGCCAGGCGGAACATTGCGGCAAAATTTGCCGCTAAAAATGGCACAACAGAGGCCGGGATTGCGCCTCTGTTGCTGATGCGTGACAGGTCAATCCGTTAAGGACGAACTACTTACCACTTTTTACTTTAGTCCATGCACGCGTACGCACACGATCCAGTTTCGGATCCTGGACTTTCAGCACGAACAATTTCGACATCGCTTCAGGTGTCGGGAAGATACCTGGATTGTTACGGACATCAGCATTGATCAGCGGCAGCGACGCTTTGTTGCCGTTGGCGTAGTTCATTTTGTTAGAGACATCGGCGATCACTTTCGGATCCATGATGTAGTTCAGCCAGGCGTAAGCACCGTCGAGATTTTTCGCATCTTTCGGGATCGCCATCATATCGAAGAAGGCCAGTGCGCCCTCTTTCGGTACGCTGTAGCCCAGGTGCACGCCGTTTTTCGCGGCATCAGCACGGTTTTTCGCCTGCAGAATATCGCCCGACCAGCCGATGGCGACACAGATGTTACCGTTAGCCAGATCGTTGATGTACTGCGACGAATGGAAGTAGCGGATATTCGGACGCAGTTTCAGCAGCAGGTCAGTGGCCGCGCCGGAATACTCTTTAGCATCAGAGGAATTCGGATCTTTGCCCAGATAGTTCAGTACCGTGGCAAAAATCTCTTCTGGTGCATCCAGGAAGGAAACGCCACAGCTTTTCAGTTTCTCCAGGTTTTCTGGCTTCAGCACCAGATCCCAGCTGTTGACTGGCGCATCGGCGCCCAGTGCGGCTTTAACTTTATCGATGTTATAGCCAATACCCGTGGTGCCCCACAGATAAGGAATGGCATATTTGTTACCCGGATCGTGTTGCGCCACTTTTTCCATCAGTGCCGGATCGAGGTTTTTGTAGTTAGGCAGTTTGCTCTTATCCAGCGGCTGGAATACCCCGGACTGCAGCTGACGCGCCAGGAAACTGGAAGATGGCACCACAACATCGTAGCCGGTACTGCCCGCCATCAGTTTGCCTTCCAGCACTTCGTTGGAGTCAAACACATCGTAGACCACTTTGATGCCGGACTGCTTTTCAAAGTTCGGCACGGTATCTGGCGAAATATAATCGGACCAGTTGTAGACGTGCAGCGTTTTATCTTCCGCCATGCTGCTGGCCGACGCGGCCATCAGCGCAGCAGCTACCACAGCTGACAGCCATTTCTGACGTGAGTTGAACATATTTTTCCATCCTCCTGAGCGGGTCATTACAACGCTGCAAATCAGAGATCCCTGCATTGCGTTCCGGACAAAACGTCAGTGACACAATGAATCATTATTCAGCGGGAGTTTAATAGCAAAAACCTATAGCTGAGACGCAGTTACGCGCCTGTTACAGCCCCGCAAGCATAGCCCCACCCGTCATGCTGTACCAGACCTCAGCGTAAAAAACGCCTGAAACCGATATTTTATGCATGTTTAAGCTATGAGGTTCGGCTTTGATGGCATAAACCACGACAAATATCTGGCGTTAAAGGGCAAAGTGCAGAATAAAAAAAGGCGGCGGCGGATAGCGGGCATAAAAAAGCCGTCTCAGGGACGGCTTAGTGGGCGACCCTGTCGGGCTTAGTGCAGCACAGAATGGACGCTGGTCACCGGAACGTGCTCTTCTTCTTCGCCCACAATCAGCAAATTGTTGGCAAAGGCTTCCAGAATGACCATGGAGATCTGCTCTTCACTCTGCTTCATAAAGTGTGAGAACTGACCAAACGTTAATCCTGCCGTGGTGGTCATTGACTGACAGACAATGAGCTTCGGCAGATTATCATCCTGAATGTCGATAAATGCTTTCACCGTCAGTGAACTGGCATTGATTTGCGACAAATCGCCGACCAGCGGAATCAGCGCCGTTGGCTTCACTTCAGCCAGCGCCGAAAACAGAATGACGTTGTCGACCAGATCGATTTTGGCGTCAAACACCCCATCAAAGTTTTGCATGTGCGGCAGATGAAGTGCCTGACAGGCATCGCATTCGAACCAGGTGATATTTTGCTGATCCAGCCAGCGACGCAGCAGGTCGATATCCGGAACGACAAGAGAATCCATCGTAAAATCCCAGTGGGGTGATAAACAGGCGACTTAGCTTACGGAAAAATGCGCGGCGATGCCACGAAAACTGCTGAAAAGCGCGCGTCAGCCAGCGGTTTTAGGACGGAGCCCGGGGATAGCCTGCTGCTCGATCCGCTGGATCATTAACGCGGCGATGTTAAGGTCGTTGCTGGTTTCGATGCCCTCCAGACCTGGCGAGGCGTTAACTTCCATCACCAGTGGGCCACGATGAGCGCGCAGAATATCGACACCCGCCACTTCCAGTCCCAGCGTGGCTGCCGCTTTCACGGCCATCTGCCGCTCCTGTGAGGTGATCTCGACGGGATACGCTTTGCCACCACGATGCAGGTTGGAGCGGAAATCGCCCTCTTTCGCGACACGCTCAATCGCGGCCACGACCTGATTGCCGATCACCAGACAGCGAATGTCACGTCCCTGCGCTTCTTTAATAAACTCCTGCACCAGAATATGAGCATTCAGGCCGCGAAAGGCATCAATAACACTCTCTGCCGCCTGACGTGTTTCGGCCAGCACGACACCAATGCCCTGGGTTCCTTCTACCAGCTTGACCACCAGCGGTGCGCCGCCCACCATGGCAATCAAATCATCGGTATCATCGGGCGAAGAAGCAAAGCCGGTCACCGGCATATCGATGCCTTCTCGTGCCAGCAGCTGCAGCGAGCGCAATTTGTCACGGGTGCGGGTAATGGCGGCGGACTCATTCAGCGGATAGCTGCCACACATTTCAAACTGCCGCAGTACCGCCGCGCCATAAAAAGTGATGGCGTTACCAATGCGCGGGATAACGGCATCGAAATGACCCAGCGGTTCACCACAATAGTGAACCGCTGGCGAGGCAGGATTGATATTCATATAGCAGGAGAGCGGATCGATGACCTGTACTTCGTGGTCGCGCGCAGCGGCCTCATCACGCAATCGTCGGCTGGAATAGAGCGTTTCGTCACGTGACAGGATGGCTATCTTCATCGCTGCTCTCCCTTTCTGAATTAACGCGTGGCCCAGCCCTGTTGATGCAGATAATCGAGCATAAACGGACGCGTCTCTTTAATGATCAGCCGCTGGATTAGCTCGCTCCAGGTTTCACTACGCTGGTTACTGTCGCGCTGCTGATAATAGAGTTCTGTACGGCTATCGTATTCTGCCAGCACCGCCGGATCCAGAGGCTGATAGCGATTCTCATGTACCAGCATCGCATGTGGCATACGCGGTTTAACGTCCGGCTTCGATTCCGGATGACCCAGGCAGAAACCAAACAGCGGCAGCACAAACTTCGGCAGGCCCAGCAGTTCAGTTACTTCTGCAATGCTGTTACGAATCCCGCCGATAAAGACGCCGCCCAGATCCAGGGATTCCGCTGCGACCATGGCATTCTGCCCCATCAGCGCGGTGTCGACACAGCCCAGCAGCAACTGCTCGGCACGGCCCAGTTGTGCATCCGGGCAAATCTGCAGGTGACGATTAAAGTCCGCGCAGAAAATCCAGAACTCAGGCGCATCTGCGACCCACGTCTGCCCGCCGGTCAGCGTTACCAGCTTGTCACGCAGCGCTTTTTCGGTGATACGGATAATAGAAGAGCACTGTAAAAAGCTGGATGTGGACGCCGATTGCGCCGAATTAATAATCGCTTCACGCTGCTCTTCGCTGACCGGCTGGTCAGTAAAGGCGCGGATCGAACGGTGGCTGCACAGTAAATCAATGGTCGGTGTCATAAAGTCTCCAGCAAAATTATCTTTTTTTATCAATCTGATTAAACAGCTGTGGTGCTATCGCTTTCGCGGTGCGCCACATTAACAGCCAGGCAGCAGGCAGCATCAGAACCACGCCGGCGATGAACAGCACAGTGGCCAGCGTTTTCACGTCAGCCAGGTCGGGTAGCGGAAGCCAGTGGTTGATCAGCAGCAGCGCGCCTAAAATCAACAGGCCACCTGCCGCCTCCATCACCACCACAAAGCGGGGTAATCTGGCTACACTCTGCATCACATCCTCCTGCCTTAGCGGCTTACTGAGCGTCAATTATGGTCAACAACCCAAAAATTGCGCGGGATATACAGGCCGCAGCTGCGAAAAAGCCCCTGTTTCAGATGCTTCCTGAACGGGCGGCAATAGCGTGCGGGCATCAGACTAACAGGCAAATCCTGCTTTCCTTAAGCGATACGAGCGGGCATGATGGTGCCCATTCTCTGTTTCGTTGTGTGATGTACATCACATAATAGTCGCTGCAAGGAGTTCTTTATGATTGCTGTTATTTTTGGTCGTCCGGGCTGTCCTTACTGTGTACGTGCCCACGAACTGGCCGACAAACTGACCGCTGAGCGCGATGATTTTAGCTACCAGTACGTTGATATTAATGCAGAAGGCATTACAAAAGCCGATCTGGAAGCCAGCGCCGGTAAACCGGTCAGCACCGTCCCACAGATTTTCGTGGACGAAAAACACATCGGTGGCTACACCGAGTTCGCTGCATGGACTAAAGAGAATCTGGGATTTGTCGCGTAAGCGCAGAGGGCCGGAATGAAAAAGGCGAGGCAGAAAATTCTGCCTCGCCTTTTTTGCTCTCTGGCTGTCGGAAATCAAACGGCACCCTTCAGTTGAGTGACGCCATGACAATCTGCATCAATCGCACCAGCAATGCCCCGCAACCTGCCCAGAACAGTGCGCTCAGGCTCCAGGCCACTAAAAAGAATCCGCTGCTGTAGATAAACAGGCTGTTGTTTAACAGCAGTGCTGCCAGTAACGTTCCCCAGAGTCCCATCAGCAGCGTGCTTTTTAGCGGGCTTTCCACCTGCATCAACGCCATCACAATACCGGGCAACATAAAGAGCAGTAATTCGGGCTGACCACGAAGCGGGCCGGGACCGACTTGCCAGAAACGACAGGTAAAAACAAACACCAGACTATACAACACCACGCCGCACAGGCGGGTTGTCCAGAGATAAGAGCGCTGCGGCATACTACCCCACTGATTAAAAATAACCCCGACAATAACCTGCTGATATCCCTGATGCGTTCAGATGGAAATAAAAAGAAACAGTTCGTTGTGGCAACGAATGAAAACAGCCAATGGCTGAGAAAGATAATTGTGATTAGAATAGCGCCGCGGTAAAAGTTCCATTTACAGCGTTGATACAACAGAACCTCAACGGCCTGCTCACGATAACGAAAAACAGGCTACTCTTCAATAGCTTACATGTAAACAAGAAGTTAAACAGTGAATATTAACGTCGCAGGATTGTTAAGCGGAAATGACATTTTGTTATTATTTGTCGTTTTAGCGCTTGGCCTTTGTCTGGGTAAGTTGCGTCTTGGCTCAGTTCAGCTGGGAAATTCGATTGGCGTATTAGTCGTTTCGCTCTTATTAGGCCAGCAACACTTCACGATCAATACCGATGCATTGAGCCTGGGCTTTATGCTGTTTATTTTTTGTGTCGGCGTCGAAGCCGGCCCCAACTTTTTTTCCATTTTCTTCCGCGACGGCAAAAATTATTTCATGCTCGCCATCGTCATGGTGGTCAGCGCACTGCTGCTGGCGCTGGGGCTGGGCAAACTCTTTGGCTGGGATATTGGTCTCACCGCTGGCATGCTGGCCGGTTCGATGACCTCAACGCCGGTACTGGTCGGCGCGGGTGATACCCTGCGGCAAAGCATCACCGATCCAAAGCAGCTCGCTCTCATGCAGGATCAGCTGAGCCTCGGCTATGCCGTGACTTATCTGATTGGCCTGGTGAGTCTGATTTTTGGCGCACGCTACCTGCCCCGTCTGCAACATCAGGATCTGCCCACCTGCGCCCAGCAAATTGCCCGCGAACGCGGTCTGGATGCGGACAGCCAGCGCAAAGTCTTTCTTCCCGTCATTCGCGCCTATCGCGTGGGTGCGGAACTGGTGGCGTGGAGCGGGGGCAAAAACCTGCGTGAACTGGGCATCTATCGTCAGACCGGTTGTTACATTGAGCGCATTCGCCGCAACGGTATCCTCGCCAGTCCCGATGGTGATGCGGTGCTGCAACTGGGTGATGATATCTCACTGGTGGGCTATCCCGATGCCCATGCCCGGCTCGACCCCAGCTTTCGTAATGGTAAAGAGGTGTTTGACCGCGATCTGCTGGATATGCGCATCGTTACCGAAGAGATCGTGGTGAAGAACCATAATGCGGTAAACAAGCGCCTCAGTAAGTTAAACCTCACCGACCACGGCTGTTTCCTTAATCGGGTAATACGCAGTCAGATTGAGATGCCGATTGATGACAGCATTATGCTGAACAAAGGTGATGTGCTGCAGGTCAGCGGTGAGGCACGACGGGTCAAAAGTGTGGCAGATCGCATTGGTTTCATCGCGATTCACAGTCAGATGACCGATCTTTTAGCTTTCTGCGCCTTCTTTATCGTGGGTCTGATGATTGGCCTGATTACTTTCCAGTTCAGCAATTTCAGTTTTGGTATTGGTAACGCAGCGGGTCTGCTGTTCGCCGGTATCATGCTCGGCTTCCTCCGTGCCAACCATCCGACCTTTGGTTATATTCCGCAGGGCGCGCTGACGATGGTGAAAGAGTTCGGGCTGATGGTGTTTATGGCGGGAGTGGGATTAAGCGCTGGCAGCGGCATTAATCACGGCCTGAGCAGTGACGGTGCCCTGATGCTCCTTTGCGGCCTTCTGGTGAGCCTGATTCCGGTGATCATCTGCTATCTGTTTGGTGCCTATGTGTTGCGGATGAACCGCGCCTTGCTGTTTGGTGCCATCATGGGCGCGCGAACCTGTGCACCGGCCATGGAAATTATCAGTGATACCGCACGCAGCAATATTCCGGCGCTGGGGTATGCCGGAACCTATGCCATTGCCAACGTTTTGCTCACGCTGGCGGGGACGCTGATTGTGATCATCTGGCCAATTTTGCCTTTATAAAATTTTTTTGCCTGCGTCCAGAACTTTATAGTTAAGCGATAGTCATAATAAGTGCCACTGCTTTTCTTTGAAATCCCCAAATTGTGGAGCCCGCTGGTCTTTTTCCCGGCGGGTTTTTTTATGCCCTTTTTTCCTCCATGCGCCACTCACCAGCACCACAAACAGACCCGAAACGGTCATAAAACTTAAACAGTTGTGCAACTCATTATCAGATTCAGAGCCTTTCCGTAGACGAATTGCGTCTTAAAAAGCAGGATGGTGCGCTGTTAAATTAGCTATTTGTGCTGAGGAATGTATCCCGAAATGGAAGAGCTGAACCACTCACTGTTTACTGCCATCAATGCCACTCCGGCGTCACCCGCCTGGTTAATACACCTCGCGACCTTTATTGCCAAAGACCTGATTGCCATTGTGCCGCTGTTAATTGTGGCGATGTGGCTCTGGGGACCGCGCGATCAGGTTTCTTCACAACGGGCGCTGGTTCTGAAAACCGGTATGGCGCTGATTTATGCGCTGGCAATCTCCTGGTGTGTCGGCCATCTGCTGCCGCATCCCCGCCCTTTTGCCATTGGTTACGGCTATCAGTTCCTGCACCACGCCGCCGATGACTCCTATCCCAGCGATCACGGCACCACGATTTTCACCTTTGCGCTGGCCTTTATCTTCTGGCATCGCCTCTGGTCGGGCGTAGTGCTGATGATAGCGGGTTGCGCTATCGCCTGGTCGCGGGTCTACCTGGGCGTTCACTGGCCAATGGATATGCTGGGTGGGTTCCTGGTGGGTCTGCTGAGTTGCCTGGCGTCTCATCTGGCGTGGCAGTTCTATGGCGAGCGGATGCTGGCGGTGATCAACCCGCTCTATCGGGCGCTGTTTGCCGTGCCGATTCGTAAGGGCTGGACGCAGGATTAAAAAGGGGCTTGTTAGCGTCCCTGAGATTGCTGACAAAGTCTGGACTGGTTGCTGTAAGACTGAGCCTGCACAGGAAACACGGTCAGATCGCAAAGACGCAAAAACTGCCATCCATGGCTCGCTCGGCCCGCGCGATTACGCCCCTCATCCCTGAGGGGCGCCCGTAAACGGGCCAACGCGTTGCGTTGTTCAAAACGCTCCCGGCGTTTTTAGTACGCCCCTCATCCCTGAGGGGCGCCCGTAAACGGGCCAACGCGTTGCGTTGTTCAAAAACGCTCCCGGCGTTTTTGTCCATGGCGCGGGACGCTTTCCTCCTTTGACCGTGTTCCCTGCACGTTAAGCTAATTCATTGCTGCCAGATGCATCCTGATTTGGGTTTGCCAGCAGTCTGAGGGACGCCTCAGCGTCCCTCAGACTTATGAAAACCACTTCCCGAACCAGCCGTTGAATTTCATCATCACGAAATCAATCATCCGGCTGAAGAAGCCGCCTTCCGGCACATCCTGCAGCACCACCAGCGGACGCTGCTCAATCGTTTTGCCATCCAGCTGGAAGTCGATGGTGCCGACCACCTGATTCTTCTTCAGCGGCGCTTCAAGCTGCGGCGCATTGAGTTTGAAACTCGCCTTCAGGTTCTTCATCTGCCCTTTTGGAATGGTCAGTGCGGCATCTTTCGCCACACCCAGATTCACCTGACTCTTGTCACCAAACCAGACCCGCTGCTGCGCAAACGGCGCATCCGCTTTTATCGGCGTTACTGTTTCAAAGAAACGGAACCCCCACGTCAGCAGCTTTTCACTTTCACGAAAACGAATCGCATCGCTGGCGGTGCCGAGCACTACAGAGATCAGACGCATATCGCCCTCGGTCGCCGAAGCCACCAGGTTATTACCGGCACCAGAGGTGTGGCCGGTTTTAACGCCATCTACCTTGAGGTTAGTGCTCCACAACAGACGGTTGCGGTTGATCTGGCGAATATTGTTAAAGGTAAACTCTTTCTCTTTATTCAGGGCGTACTCTTCAGGCACATCGCGGATCAGCGCCTGCGCAATCAGCGCCATATCCCGCGCAGTGCTGTACTGCCCTTCTGCATCCAGACCATGCACCGTCATAAAGTGGGTGTTCTGCAGTCCCAGCGCCTTCACGTAGTTGTTCATCAGGCCGATGAACGAATCCTGACTGCCTGCCACATAATCCGCCAGCGCGATACAGGCATCATTACCGGACTGAATCACAATCCCTTTATTCAGCTCATGCACCGGAATGCGGTCGCCAGGCTTGAGAAACATCAGCGAAGAGCCGCGCAGCTTAGGATTGCCAGTCGCCCAGGCATCCTGTCCGACGGTGACCAGATCATCCGGTTTAATTTTGCCTGCTTTAATTGCCTGACCCACTACGTAGCTCGTCATCATCTTAGTCAGACTGGCAGGATCGAGACGCTGATCGGCACTGGATTCAGTCAGCACTTTACCGCTGGCGTAGTCGATCAGAATCCACGCTTTAGCATCAATGCCGGGCGCGGCGGGAGCCTGCTCAGCAAAAACGCTGATGGGGGCAAGAATCAGTAATGAGGTGGCAGCAAAGTGCCGCAGGCGAGATGAGAAGCGAGTGTTTGTCATGAGCTTGGCCGGATTGTCCTTGTTAAATCGAAATTCCAGGGGCAGAAAATTCTCACTCAAACGCTACCCCCTGACGGCAGTGAAAAAAACCGCCGAATCGTAAAGTTTTTTAGAGTTTAGTAGAGTAACCCTGGCATAAACGCCGCGCGCGTGCCCCTTTTTTCCGATTCTGTCGCCACCAAAACTGCGTGAAATTCCGATTTTTCGCAGAAGAGTTAAGCCCGTCACAAATATCAGCTAACCTGAACGCCAGTCAGCCGAGGAGACCGACCATGGACTTAGCCCTTTTTGATCTTGATGAAACACTCATTTGTGAAGACAGCACCAGCCTGTGGCTGCGCTGGCTGGTATCACAGGGATTTGCTCCCAGCGAACTGATTGATCAGGAACAGGCATTAATGAATCAGTACTATGCCGGTACGCTGTCGATTGAAGAGTACATGAATAAGACGCTCTCACCGCTGGCGGGCATGGCGACGCTGACCGTTGAAGGCTGGGTGCGTCGCTTCATTCAGCGCGACATCCTGCCTCGTGTCTATCCGGCCGCCCGCGAGCGGATCGAATGGCATCGGGCGCGCGGCGACCGGGTAATGATCATCTCTGCCAGCGGCGAGCATCTGGTGGTGCCGATTGCTGAGAAACTCGGAGCCTGCGGCGCGCTGGCGATTGGTGTTGAAATCGTGGACGAGCGTTACAGCGGCAACACCTACGGCACCATGACCTACAAAGAGGGTAAAGTGACCCGACTGGGTGACTGGAAAGCGCTGCAGCAGCAGGAGCACTTTGAACGCACCTGGGCCTACAGTGACTCAATGAACGACCTGCCGCTCCTGGAGCAGGCCGATCATGCCCATGTCATCAACCCGGATGAGCAGCTACACCAGGAAGCGTTAAACCGTGGGTGGCAGGTTTATCACTGGGCTCGCTGATTCAGCGCCGGGTCCATCGGGCGTAATTTTTGCAGACAGCCTGGGCACGGACAGCGCTGAACAACCGGAACGCACACGAAGTACGCGAGGGTTGTGAGCAGAGCCAGGTGCAGACTGAAAAATTAACTCACCTGATGGACAAGGCTTTTAGCCGCGGGATGCGCCAGCGTCCTGCGCTAATCCCACTCTCAACAGCTTGCCATTGGCCTCATCGGTCAGCACATAGAGATAGCCATCCGGCCCCTGTCGCACATCACGAATCCGCGCACCCTGCTCACCCAGCAGACGCTGCTCTTCCACCACTTTCTCGCCATTAAGACTCAGACGAATCAGGTTTTTCTCTTTCAGAGCGCCAATGAACAGCGAGTTTTTCCACTGCGGAAAACGGGCGCTGTTATAAAACGCCATGCCGCTGATGGCCGGAGAAACCTTCCAGTGGTACAGCGGCTGTTCGGTGCCTGCGACATGGGTGCCCTTTGACTCCGGCACGTTATCGCCGCTGTAGTCAATGCCGTACGTCGCCAGCGGCCAGCCGAAGTTCTTGCCCCGGGCCATGATATTCACTTCATCGCCGCCTCGCGGGCCATGCTCATTTTCCCATATCATGCCGGTCCAGGGATTAAGCGCCAGTCCCTGCGGATTACGCAGACCATAGGCCCAGATTTCTGGCCGGGCGCCGGGCTTTTTCACAAACGGGTTATCGTCCGGCACGCTGCCATCAGCGTTGAGCCGCAGCAGTTTGCCCTGAAGCTTATCGAGGTCCTGCGCCGCGCTGCTGACAAAATTATCGCCGAAGGCAATCCAGAGATAACCCTGGGTATCAAAGGCCAGCCGGGTGCCGATATTGTTGCCGCTGGAGAGCATCGGCGTCTGCCGAATCACCTCACGAAAATCGCTGAGCTGCCGGTTATCCTGGCTCAGCGTCCCGACGCCCACTACCGTGCCCGCTTTGCCGCTGCTGTTCGCTTCGGTGTAGCTGAACCACACGCGACGGCTGGTCGCAAAATCGGGTGCCAGCACCACGTCCAGTAAACCACTCTGCCGTGCTGCCCAGACTGTCGGTACCCCTTTGATTGGCTGCGACAGACCGCTCTCCGGACTCCAGCTGCGCAACTGTCCGCTACGTTCAGTAATCAGCAGGGTTTTGTTGTCGGGGAGAAAGGCAACGGACCATGGATGTTGTAACTTATCCTGTAATACCTCAACTTTCACGTCAGCGGCAAACAGCGGCGAAGCGCAGAATAGCGCGCTACTCAGCAGCAGAGCGGTCGAAAAACGGGACATAGGGATCTCCTGACGGGATGGCGTGACCTTAAGCGTAGTCATCCGTCGCGGGGTGAACCTGAGGATTTACAAAAGATTAAACAGGAAACCCGCTGCAGGACGCAGCGGGTGAAAGGCATTACTCGAAACAGGTATCCGGATTATCCGACAGGGTGATGAACTGCTTGCCACCCTGGGTCAGCGCCATAATGGTGCCGCTTTCGATATCGTAGACCCAGCCGTGCAGACGCAGCTTGCCATTACGCAGGGCAACCGAGACCGACGGATGGGTTTTCATGTTGTTGAGCTGGGCGATAACGTTCTCTTTGACCATTTCGTTCAGCTTCTTCTCAGGCGAGTCATACTGACGCTGCTCAACCACCGCTTTTGCCGCATCGGCGTAACGCAGCCAGTGCTCAACCGCTGGCATGGTATCCATGCAGGCGCAGGAGGCGATGGCATTCATGGCACCACAGTTAGAGTGACCACAGATGATGATGTCGGAGACACCCAGCGCGACAACCGCATATTCGATAGTGGCAGAGACACCGCCTGGCTCCGGGCCGAATGAGGGAACGATGTTGCCCGCATTGCGGATAACGAACAGCTCTCCTGGCTCCTGCTGTGTTACCAGTTCAGGCACCAGACGGCTGTCTGAACAGGAGATGAACAGCGCTTTCGGATTTTGATTTGACGCCAGGCTTTTGAAAAGATCCTTCCTTTCAGGAAACACATTCTGCTGGAAATTCAGAAATCCGTTGATGATCTCTTTCATTATTTAGCTCTCACATTATCCATTTCATTACCTGAGGAGCATAGCCTCCTCAGTGGGGTTTGCTGGTTTATTATTAATTAAAACAAGTGAATATCAACCCGAGTTTTGCAGTCAGCCCTGGACCATCGCCACTGTCAGCGTTTCGCTTATCGGCCAGCCAGAGGCATCCTGGTTGATTTCTTTTTATAGCACGGGAAGTTACTGGAAAAGGTAACGTTTGATCTGGCTGCTTTTTTTGCCTGAGATCGCGCTCCGCTTTTACGCGTTTTTTCACTACTTTACGCACGATATAGCAGGTGGACGTACTCTCACTTTTACGTCAGCGGATGTGGCACACGCTGGAGGGCCGCCTGCACCGCAATGCTGCGCGACAGGCCGCCGGGGGGGGGAATCAGCACTCAGCCATACTGTTGCTGATGCGCTTTTTTACGTTTCAGATAGTCCTCATCTTCCCGAAGTTTATCCCAGTA
This sequence comes from Pantoea sp. Cr_R13, assembly GCF_029222565.1. Taxonomy (NCBI): domain Bacteria; kingdom Pseudomonadati; phylum Pseudomonadota; class Gammaproteobacteria; order Enterobacterales; family Erwiniaceae; genus Pantoea; species Pantoea sp. Cr_R13. The sequence goes on along the minus strand of NZ_JARHXL010000003.1, from coordinate 256,798 downwards.
CGCTTTGAAAATGGCCGCAGCAGCGGCTTTCTCTTCGTTGACGCCGCGCGGCAGCTCTTTGCCATCTGCGTCATATTTGCGTCCGCCTTTATGGTTGCTGTAGCGACGCGCACGGGTATACCCCATCTGGATAAATTTGCGCGCCATATCCATGCCGACAAAATCATCCTGACGCCGGTAATCCTCAAACAGCGCCATGATTTTCTCAGCCGACTCTTCAGCAATGGGGACGGTACGAAAACGCCAGTGCGGCAAAATTTCGCTCTTATAAGGCTCGACCATCAGCACACCCTGTTCGCCTCGCCCGACCTGATAACGCTCGGGATGCTGGCGGAAATCAATCGTGCTGAAGTCCTGATCATAATCGAAAGGTTTCATCTCTTTAGTTTAGGATCAAGTGCGTCACGCAGCCCGTCTCCCAGTAAATTAAATGCCAGAACCGTGAAGAAAATGGCCAGACTGGGGAAAATCGCTACATGAGGCGCAATCACCATGTCGGCCCGCGCCTCATTCAGCATCGCGCCCCACTCCGGTGTGGGCGGTTGTGCGCCCAGCCCCAGAAACGACAGGCTGGCAGCGGTGATGATGGAGGTGCCGACCCGCATGGTGAAATAGACCACAATCGGCGATACCGTACCGGGCAGGATATGCCGCATCAGAATGGTCCAGTCAGACGCGCCAATACTGCGTGCAGACTCAATATAGGTCTGATGCTTCAGCACCAGCGTATTCCCGCGCACCAGGCGGGCAAAGGCCGGAATACTGAAGATAGCTACCGCCACAATCACATTGCTCATGCCGCTGCCCATGATCGCCACCACCGCAATCGCCAGCAGGATGCCGGGAAACGCGAACAGCACGTCACAGATGCGCATGGTAATGCGGTCCCACCAGCCTTCGTAATACCCGGCAAGCAGCCCAAACAGCGTGCCAATCAATGCGCCGATCACCACCGAGAAGAAACCGGCAATCAGGGAAATACGCGTCCCGACCAGCACCCGGCTGAAAATATCACGACCCAGCGAATCGACGCCGAACAGGTGCAACAGCGAGGGGCCCTCATTGAGCCGGTCATAATCGAAGTAGTTCTCTGCGTCGAACGGCGCAATCCACGGAGCGATAACCGCCAGCACAATCAGCACCAGTACAAACGCGCCGGCCAGCAGCGCCACCGGCTGCTGCCGGAAACGTCGCCAGAACTCACGCCATGGCGTACGAACCCGGTTCTCCGCAATCAGCGGCATCGTTTTCAGGGCCGCCTCACGTCGCCAGTTTTTCATCGCGACTCCTTAAAGCGAATAGCGGGATTGATCACCGCATAGAGCATGTCGACAAACAGATTGATCAGAATAAACTCCAGTGAAAACAGCAGCACCTCAGCCTGAATAACCGGATAGTCGCGCATCGCCACCGAGTCGACCAGCAGACGGCCCAGTCCCGGCCAGTTAAACACCACTTCGACCACGATCGATCCCCCCAGCAGGAAACCAAACTGCAGCCCCATCATGGTGACCACTGGAATCATCGCGTTGCGCAGGCCATGTTTCACCACCACCAGTGACTCGCGTACCCCTTTAGCCCTGGCGGTGCGCATGTAATCTTCCTGCATCACCTCCACGAACGACGCGCGGGTAAAGCGTGCCATTACCGCCGCCACCGCCGCACCTAAGGTGATTGAGGGCAGAATGTAATGTTTCCAGCTGTCAGCACCGACGGTTGGCAGCCAGCCCAGCTCCACCGAGAAGACCTGCATCAGCAGCATGCCCAGCGCAAAGGCGGGAAACGAGATGCCCGATACCGCCAGCGTCATCCCTAGCCTGTCAGGCCAGCGGTTGCGCCAGACAGCCGAAACGATGCCGATGGTCATGCCAAAAATCACCGCCCAGATCATGCTGGCCAGCGTCAGCCACAGGGTCGGCATAAAGCGCGAGGCGATCTCATCCGCAACCGGCCGCTTCGAGACCATCGACTGGCCGAAATCGCCCTGCAGCGCATTCAGTATAAAGTGCCAGAACTGTTGCGGCAGCGGCTGATCCAACCCCAGTTCCTGACGCACCAGCGCCACCACGGAGGCATCAGCTTCCGGCCCGGCAATCAGGCGTGCGGGATCGCCCGGCAGCATATGAACAAACAGGAACACCAGCACCGCCACTATCAGCAGCGTTGGAATCAGCCCCAACAGTCGTTTAAGAAAATAGTTAAACATGCAACATCCTGCAGCTGCGGCCAGCCATACAGGCTGGCCGGCTCCGTTACTTCAGAGTGGCCTCATCAAAATTGAATGAGGTATCGGGCATCACATAAAAACCGCTGAGGTTTTTGCTGTTGGCAGAAACCAGCTGCTCCACCACCAGCGGGATCCACGGATGGTCCTGCCAGATGGTGTCCTGCGCATCTTTATACAAGCGCGCTTTCTCTGCACGGTCAGTGGTTTTCAGCGCATCGGCCAGATCTTTATCCACCTTAGGATTGCTGTAAAACGCCGTGTTAAAGATCGCCGGTGGCCTGGCTGCGGTAGCAAACAGTGGCGTCAGCGCCCAATCTGCTTCGCCCGTTGAAGCGGACCAGCCGGTGTAGAACATCCGCACGCCGCTCTCTTTCTGGCCCTTGCCTTCCACTTCTGCGGCACGCTGGCCCGCATCCATCGCCGTGACTTTTACCTTCACGCCAACCTGCGCCAGTTGCTGCTGAGTGAACTGCAACACTTTCTGCGCGGTGCTGTGGTTATGTGACGACCAGAGCGTAGTTTCAAACCCGTTCGGATAACCCGCCTCTTTCAGCAACGCACGGGCTTTGGCTGGATCGTAGCTGATGGGCGGATAGGTCTGCGCAAAGTCGACGGCAGGCGGCACGATGCCGGTAGCGGGCGTGGCGTAACCGGAGAAAGCCACTTTCGCCAGCGCCTGACGGTTGATCGCATATTCCAGCGCCTCACGTACCTTCGGGTTGTCGAACGGCTTCTGAGTGACGTTGAGGCTGATGTAACGCTGCATAATGGAAGGTGAAGTCACCACATTCAGCTTGCTGTTTTTTTCCAGCAGTTTCACCTGCTCATAAGGCACCGGGAAGGCAAAGTTTGCTTCGCCAGTCTGCAGCATCGCCGCACGGGTGTTGTTGTCCACCACCGGACGCCAGGTGATGCTGTCCAGCTTCGGATAGCCCGGCTTCCAGTAACCGTCCCACTTCTTCACTTTCACAAAATCGGTCTGGTTCCAGGTTTCAAACACAAACGGGCCGGTTCCTACCGGATGGAAACCGATCTCTTTGCCATATTTTTTCAGTGCGGCAGGCGAAATCATCGCCGCCGCCGGATGGGCCAGGTTGTTGATAAAGGCAGAGAACGGCTCTTTCAGCGTCACTTTTACCGTGGTCGGATCCACGACTTCCGTACTGGCGATGCGTTTAAACAGATTGTAGCGCTTGAGATGGTTATCCGGGTTGCTGGCACGATCGAGGTTGACCTTGACCGCTTCCGCATTGAAATCCGTGCCATCCTGGAACTTCACGCCAGGACGCAGCTTGATGGTATACGTCAGGCCGTTGGCGCTGGCCTGATAGCTCTCTGCCAGCACGTTAGTCAGTTTCATATCCTTATCGAAGCCAAACAGACCCTGATAGAAGGATTTCGCGACCGCCTGCGATAGCGTGTCGTTGGCGTCATAGGGATCGAGTGTGGTGAAGTTAGACGCGACGGCAATCACCGCATCCTGTGCTGCCCAGGCGGGCAATGTCATTGCGCTGCTTAACACGCCAGCTGCCAGTAACCCTTTACGCATCGTCATCTGCATCTTGTTCTCCTGTAATCCCTGTCGGGTTGGTCGCCGGGGCGACATTGTCACTGTTCAGGTCGCGCTGATAACATGGCGGGCGACGAAATGGCCAGGAGCCACCTCCATCAGCGGCGCCACTTCAGGCTCATCCCCTAACGCATGGATCGGGCTGGGGATCTCATCGACCAGTAAGGCGCGTTCACGACGCCGGTGAGCCGGATCGGCGACCGGCACCGCTGCCATGAGTTTTCGGGTGTAGGGATGCTGAGGCTGTTCAAACACCGCCTGACGCGGCCCCATCTCGACAATCTGACCGAGATACATCACCGCCACGCGGTGGCTGATACGCTCCACCACCGCCATATCGTGGGAAATAAACAGGAAGGCGATGCCAAACTCGCGCTGAAGGTCGAGCATCAGATTAATAATCTGCGCCTGAATCGACACATCCAGCGCCGAGACGGACTCGTCGGCAATCACCACTTTGGGGTTCAGCGCCAGCGCGCGGGCTATACAGATGCGCTGACGCTGCCCGCCAGAAAACTCATGCGGATAACGCTGAGCATGTTCCGGCAGCAGTCCCACTTTATCCAGCAACCAGGCAACGCGCTGCTCCGCCTCGCGACGCGGCATCGCCTTGTGGACCAGCAGCGGCTCCATAATGGAGAAGCCGACCGTCAGCCGGGGATCCAGCGAGGCGTAGGGATCCTGGAAGATAAACTGAATATCACGCCGCAGATGGGCCAGCGCGGCACCGGAGAGATGATCTATTCGCTGGCCGTCAAACGTCAGCGTGCCGCCCTGACTGGCCACCAGCTTCAGCAGCGAGCGGCCGGTGGTCGATTTACCACAGCCAGACTCCCCCACCAGTGCCAGCGTCTCACCGGCATAGAGATCAAAACTGACTTTTTCGACGGCATGAACCCGGCTTTTAACCCGATTCAGCAAACCACCGCGAATATCAAAGCGGGTGACCAGGTCGCGCACCTGCAAGATCGGCGGCTGCAGGCGGCGTACCGTATCCTGCGGCACATCATCAACGGCATCACTGTGCAGCAAGGGGAATTTGGCGGGCAAAGGCTGTCCCTGCATCGAGCCGAGCTTTGGCACCGCCGCCAGCAGCGCCTGGGTATAGGGCTGCTGTGGTGCGCTGAACAGCTCGGCGACCGGAGCATTTTCCACCACTTCGCCGCGATACATCACCTGAACCCGGTCGGCCATTTCGGCGACCACGCCCATATCGTGAGTGATAAAAATCACCCCCATCTGCATCTCTTTTTGCAGCACGCGGATGAGCTGCAGAATCTGCGCCTGAATGGTGACGTCAAGCGCGGTGGTCGGTTCATCGGCAATCAGTAACGCCGGCTTGCAGCAGAGCGCCATCGCAATCATCACGCGCTGGCGCATCCCACCCGACAACTGATGCGGAAAGCGGGATAAGACATTCTGCGCATCGGGAATGCGCACCAGATCCAGCATCCGGCGCGCCTCTGCCAGCGCCCCGGCGTGGCTCAGGCCCTGGTGCAGACGAATGGATTCGGCAATCTGCTCGCCTACTGAGAAGACCGGATTCAGTGAGGTCATCGGCTCCTGAAAGATCATCGCCATATCCGCGCCGCGCACCCGGCGCATCTGACCTTTTGAGGCGTGCATCAGATCCAGCACGTCGCCGTTGCGACGGCGCAATTGCACTTCTCCGCTAACGATTCCGCCCGCCTGCTCAATCAGTCTCATCAGCGCCAGCGAGGTGACCGATTTCCCCGAACCTGACTCCCCCACCAGCGCCAGCGTTTCGCCCCGAAACAGATCGAGTGACAAATGACGCACTGCATGCGTGACGGTGTCTTCGTGCTGAAAACGCACATTGAGATCGCGCACCGCGAGTACCTGTTCAGGGGCCAGCGGCGGTAACGTTTGCCTGTCGCTCATCACTGCTCCTTAACTTTCGCGATATATCGCGACGTCCGCCGCTTCGCCGACCCGCCCAACACCCCGATACATGCCTTCGCTATTAAACGGCAGCGCCACGTTGCCTGCACGATCCACCGCAATCAGCCCGCCGCTGCCGCCCAGTTCCAGCACGCTGTCATGAATGACGTTAACCGTAGCCTGCTGCAGCGAACGTCCGGCGTAGCGCATCTGCGCAGCCACATCGTAGGCCGCCACCGTACGCATAAAGACTTCACCGGTGCCGGTACAGGAGACGGCCACGCTGTCGTTGCTGGCGTAGCAGCCCGCACCCGGTAGCGGTGAGTCGCCGACCCGCCCGGCCTGTTTATTGGTCATACCGCCCGTTGAGGTGGCTGCAGCCAGGTTGCCAGCCAGATCCAGCGCGACGGCACCTACCGTGCCGAACTTACGGTCTGGATCGAGCGGGTCGTCGCTGTGCGCAGCACCATCGTGGTCCAGTACCGTGGTATCGCTGTTGAGCGCGCGCTGCAACTGCTCCCAGCGTTCCGGCGTTGAGAAGTAATCTTGTGCAACCATTTCCAGCCCGTTCGCTACGGCAAACTGCTCTGCACCCTCGCCGATAAACAGCACATGCTCGCTTTTTTCCAGCACGGCACGTGCCGCCAGCACCGGATTACGCACCCGCGTCACGCCCGCGACCGCGCCCACATCCAGCGTACGCCCATCCATGATGCAGGCATCAAGTTCATGAGTGCCCTGATGGGTGAACACCGCGCCTTTACCAGCGTTGAACAGCGGACACTCCTCCAGCAGTCGCACGGCCTCGGTCACCGCATCCAGTGCGCTGCCACCCTGAGCCAGTATCTGCTGACCCTGAGTAACAATATCGTGTAGCGCCTGACGATAGCGTTGTTCTTTTTCAGCGCTCATTGCTGCGCGCGAAATCGCACCCGCGCCGCCGTGAATGGCGATCACTGCATTGACCATAACGCTTTACCCTGTGGTTGCATCAGGACGAAAAACACTGATTTAAAATGGTTTTCACCCATTTTGGGTGATTTTTGACTATAGAAAGCCTGCTAAGTGTTGTAAAGCGGAAACTGTTCCTGTGGTTATAACCTTTTCTTACCACCCTGATTCATTTTTGTCATAACAACCAGCGCGTCTGACCGACACCGATGTGACTCAACGGCTAATCCGACTCATAATAGGCAGCATCTGAGTTAACCAGGCTGGACTGTTTATGGAAAGTTTTACTGCAGGTTTGATCTCCCTTGAGGAGGCGCAACAAAAAATGCTGTCACAGCTGACGCCCGTTACCGACTCACTGAGCGTGTCGCTGGCCGACGCGGTCGGCCGCATCACGGCAAAAGCCGTCACCTCCCCGATCGCCGTGCCGCCCTTTGATAACTCTGCGATGGATGGCTACGCCGTCAGGCTGGCCGATGTCAGCAGCGGCCAGCCGTTACCCGTAGCGGGCAAAGCCTTTGCGGGCGCGCCGTTCAGCGGTGAGTGGCCGCAAGGCAGCGTGATTCGTATCATGACAGGTGCCCCAGTGCCCGCAGGCTGTGAAGCGGTGGTGATGCAGGAACAGACCGAATCTCAGGGCGATGCGATTGTGATTACCGCGTCCGTGCGTCCAGGACAAAACATCCGCCTGACCGGCGACGATATTCAGCCGGGTCATGTGGTGCTGGAAGCGGGAACACGTCTGGGTGCCGCCGAGCTGCCGCTGCTGGCTTCACTGGGTATCGTGCAGGTGAGCGTGCTACGTAAACTGCGGGTCGCTATCTTCTCCACCGGTGATGAGCTTCAGCCGGTCGGTGAGCCGCTGGCAGAGGGCCAGATTTACGACACTAACCGTTTTGCGGTCTCGCTGATGCTGCATAAGCTCAACTGTGAAGTCATCGACCTTGGCATCATCAAAGATGATCCTGCTGCCCTTCGCGCCGCATTTGAGGAAGCCGATCGGCAGGCGGATGTGGTGATCAGCACCGGCGGCGTCTCGGTCGGCGAAGCGGACTTCACTAAAAATATGCTGGAAGAGCTGGGCGCGATTAGTTTCTGGAAACTGGCGATTAAGCCTGGCAAGCCATTTGCCTTTGGTCGTCTTAACAGCAGCTGGTTCTGCGGTCTGCCCGGCAATCCGGTCTCCGCCGCCGTCACCTTCTATCAGCTGGTACAGCCGCTGCTTGCCACCCTTACCGGCCAGCAAAAATCCGCCTTGCCGCCCCGTCAGAAAGTGCGCAGTGCCTCGCGACTGAAAAAGTCGCCGGGCCGCCTCGACTTCCAGCGCGGCATCCTGCGCCAGAACGCACAGGGTGATCTGGAGGTGGAGACGACCGGAATGCAGGGTTCACACGTCTTCAGCTCTTTTGCCCAGGCGAACTGTTTCATCGTGCTGGAACGTGAACGCGGAAACGTTGAGCCGGGCGAATGGGTTGAGGTTGAACCGTTCAACACCCTGCTGGAGGCATAAATGCTGCCTGAATTAAGCGATGAGGAGATACTGCGCTACAACCGGCAGATTGTCCTGCGCGGCTTTGATTTCGACGGTCAGGAGCGGCTTAAAGCGAGTCATGCGCTGGTCGTCGGGATGGGCGGACTCGGCTGCGCCGCCGCGCCCTATCTGGCGTCTGCGGGCGTCGGCAACCTGACACTGCTCGACTTCGATACCGTGTCGCACTCTAATCTGCAACGGCAGATTCTGCACCATGACGTGGATACTGGCCGCGCCAAAGTGGACTCCGCCGCGCAAAGCCTGGCCGCTATCAATCCGCACTGCCAGCTGCATCCGGTCAATGGACAGCTGGACGACGCAGCGCTGCTGGCGTTGATTGGCCGGCAGCAGGTGGTGCTGGATTGCACCGACAATGTTGCGGTGCGTGAGCAGCTTAACCGGCTCTGTCGGCAGCAGCGGGTGCCACTGGTCTCAGGCGCCGCAATTCGGATGGAAGGTCAGATCAGCGTATTTAACTGGCAGCCCGGCACGCCCTGCTATCGCTGCATCAGCCGCCTGTTTGGCGAACAGACCCTGAGTTGCGTGGAAGCGGGCGTCATGGCCCCGCTGGTTGGCGTCATTGGTGCAATGCAGGCGATGGAAGGGATTAAAGTACTGACCGCCTTTGGCACACCCGCCACCAGCCGGTTGCTGATGTACGATGCGATGAGCGCGGAGTTCCGCAGCATGAAAGTCGCGCAGGACGCGCACTGTGAAGTGTGTGGCGGTTGAGATTAACCTTCTGCAGATATCCGTTCGCAGACCGCTTAAAACTTAAAGCGAAGGGAGCACACACCTGTAGCAAAGCTTAGCGGGCAAGAGACAAAAACGCCGGGAGCGTTTTTTGAACAACGCAACGCGTTGGCCCGGTTTCGGGCGCACCTCAGGGATGAGGTGCGTAATCGCCCGCGCTGAGCATGCCAGGGATGGGGTCTTTTGTGTCTTTGCGAAAGGCGTATGCTCCTGAAGCCCGCTCAGCTGATAAGAGTGTGAATGCTTAGCGATCAGATTAAGATCTGCTTCAGGAACACGGGCAGATCGGAAAGTCGCTTAAACCATCCATGGATGCTCGGCCCACGCCGTCCATGGCGTGGGACGCTTTCCTCCTCTGCCCGTGTTCCCTCCGCCTTGAGTTTATGCGCTGCTGTCAGATGCACCTGGCTTTGAACCTGTCAGTCGTCTGAAGCGCCCATGTAAGTACCTGATGCGTTTGCCAGACGTGAAGCGAAAGGAGCATACGCCTGTAGCAAAGCATCGCGGGCAAGGGACAAAAACGCCGGGTGCATTTTTTGAACAACGCAACGCGTTGGCCCGGTGACGGGCGCACCTCAGGGATGAGGTGCGTAATCGCCCGCGCTGAGCATGACAGGGATGGGGTCTTTTGTGTCTTTGCGAAACGCGTATGCTCCCTGGAGTCTGCGCTGTTGTGACGTTTTACCTGCTCAGGAAACACGGTCAGATCGGAAAGTCGCTTAAACCATCCCTGGACGCTCGGCCCACGCCGTCCATGGCGTGGGACGCTTTCCTCCTCTGCCCGTGTTCCCTCCGCCTTGAGCATTTGCGCTGCTGTCAGATAACCTATGAGCGTGGCATTCAGCCCAACCCACACCCTCTGACAATCAATAAGCATACAGCTCTCTCATCAGCACCAAAAAAACGGGGTGGCCTGCGCCACCCCGTTTTTATCAGACGATACCCTGACTGCGCAGGTAATCTTCGTAATTACCGGTGAAGTCCACCACCTTGTCTGCTTTCAGCTCAATCACGCGGGTTGCCAGCGAGCTGACAAATTCGCGGTCGTGTGAAACAAACACCAGCGTGCCTTCATACATCTCCAGCGCCATATTGAGTGATTCAATCGACTCCATATCCAGGTGGTTGGTCGGCTCATCCATAATCAGAATGTTCGGTTTTTCCATCATCAGCTTACCGAACAGCATACGCCCCTTCTCACCACCCGAAAGCACTTTCGCCGGCTTCTTAATATCATCCTGCGAAAACAGCAGACGACCCAGAATACCGCGAATGGTCTGCTCATCATCGCCAGGCTGTTTCCACTGACTCATCCAGTCAAATACTGTCAGGTCATTGGCAAAATCATCGGCGTGATCCTGAGCGTAATAACCAATACGTGCGTTCTCTGACCATTTAACCGTGCCATTATCTGGCGTAAGCTGACCCACCAGCGATTTCAACAGCGTCGACTTACCAATACCGTTGGCACCGATGACCGCCAGCTTCTCACCGACTTCCAGCAGCAGATTTAAATTCTTAAACAGCGGACCGTTATCAAAGCCTTTCGTTAAACCTTCCACTTCCAGCGCATTACGGAACAACTTCTTGTCCTGCTCAAAGCGGATAAATGGGTTCTGACGACTGGAAGCTTTCACTTCATCCAGTTTAATTTTATCCATCTGCTTTGCGCGTGATGTCGCCTGACGAGATTTAGAGGCGTTAGCACTAAAACGACTGACGAACGATTGTAAGTCAGCAATCTGCGCTTTCTTCTTCGCGTTATCTGATAACAGACGTTCACGTGCCTGCGTTGCAGCGGTCATATATTCGTCATAATTACCGGAATAAACCCGCAGCTCGCCATAATCCAAATCGGCCATGTGAGTGCAGACCATATTAAGGAAATGACGGTCATGCGAAATGATAATCATGGTGCTGTCACGCTCGTTCAGCACCTGCTCCAGCCAGCGAATAGTATCGATGTCCAGGTTGTTCGTCGGTTCGTCGAGTAACAAAATATCGGGATTTGAAAACAGCGCCTGCGCCAGCAACACACGCAATTTAAAGCCCGGCGCAATTTCGCTCATCGGGCCGTAATGTTGCTCAACCGGAATACCCACGCCGAGCAATAACTCACCGGCACGAGACTCGGCGCTATAGCCGTCCATCTCACCGTAGAGCGCTTCAAGATCGCCGACTTTATACCCCTCTTCTTCGCTCATCTCGGGCAAAGAATAAATATGGTCGCGCTCCTGCTTCACTTCCCATAATTCATGGTGACCCATGATTACGGTGTCCAGTACGCTGAATTCTTCAAAGGCAAACTGATCCTGACGCAGCTTACCGATACGCTCATTAGGATCGTAAGAGACGTTGCCGCCTGAAGGCACCAGATCGCCACCCAAAATCTTCATGAAGGTGGATTTTCCGCTGCCGTTCGCACCGATTAAACCGTAACGATTACCGCCGCCAAATTTAACGGAGATATTTTCGAACAGTGGCTTGCTGCCAAACTGCATGGTGATATTGCTGCTAACTAACACGGCATTGACCTTTGTGAAGAGAATGGATGAAAAAACGGCGGCTATTATGCCAGATGTGACGCAGCGCACGCCAGCGTCAGGCGTGGATTACTGGCGGGGTGATTGATATCCCGGCAGAAATAAAAAAGCCGGAGGGCCATATTGGCCCCCCGGCTCCCACTTACAAGGATTGTGTTGATCAATCGATCAGGAAACTGTCCAGGCTTTTACCGGAATCCAGCGCTTTTTTAATCGCTGCCGGGGTACGGCCCTGGCCAGTCCAGGATTTCTGCTCACCATTTTCGTCGGTGTAAGAATATTTAGCCGGACGCGGCGCACGCTTAGTGCGTTTTTTTCCGCTCTCCAGCGCGCCTAGTAATTCATTAGGATCGATGCCGTCAGCCAGCAGCATTTCGCGATATTTAGACAGTTTTTCTTCTTTTTCGCGATTCTGCGTCTCTTCCGCTTCTGCTTCTTCGCGGCGTTCAGTAACGACTACCGTTAATTTTTCCAGGATCTCTTCAAGATCGGTCAGTGGCAGTTCACGAGCCTGGGCACGTAATGTGCGAATATTGTTCAGTACCTTAAATGCGTCACTCATCACAATGTCCTTGATTAAGGGGGGTTAATAAAACTGTAGCGCCAAGACTACCTAATTCAAATAAAAAAATAAATTATTTTTACGCTACAGATAATTCCTAAGTTTTAATTTCAGTTAAAATCTTACTATTAAATTGGCAGTGGCTGGTGATTTATTAACGCTGAATTAACAACAAATCGCCCTTTTACTCAACCGATGAAAACGATTTCAGCCTCATTATACCGGCAACAGGCGTTAACGTTTTTCGCTAAACGCGCACTACAGCGCGTCATTAATTGCGATTGAAGGTTCGTTGATAGCTGATTAAACGCGTGCCCTGATTGAGATCTCTGTCACACCAGCTTACAGATCATGCCTGAAAAACCGCCTGCCCTACCTTAAATAGTGCAAAATTATTACCGCTCGCGTGTTTTTTTTTAATTATCCGGGAGCGTGCAGCCAGCCCTTTTTTAACGGTGAGATTTCCAGCAGCGTCAGATTATTCGTAGCCCAACCGGCTGTGCAATAACTGCAGAGTCTGGCTCCGCCTGGTGAATGATCACGTGCTCTCACCTTAACAGCCGTAAGTTGCATTAAAGAATCGTCAAAGAAATAAATTCAGAAAGGTGACACGGCTCAGAATCCAGGATGGCCGGTAACGTAAAAATAATTGCCGGTCAAAAGCGCTGATAATATTCCTGCTAAGACTAGCCGTTTATTTCCTGCAGTCCGGACCGGACGCGTTGGGGCTGCGATGTATGCTAATTCAACGGCTTAGACCATTAAGATTCACATTGAGTGGGTGAGAACCCTTTACTTAACGCGATTAAAAGGGAGAGATAAAGCGGTCACTGCGCACAGGCAGCGACCGCGAAAGGATTAATTCGCCTGTGTGGCCGGACCAAATACCGGATATTGCGGCATCTCAACGTTCTGATACGTTTCCCATCCGCCGCCCAGCGCTTTATAAAGCGCCACTAAATCCAGAGCGCTCTGCATCCTTGCCTGAGTCGCCTGCTCCTGAGCCTGTGCCAGTTGGCGCTGCGCATCCAGCACGTCAAGGAAGGTCGAAAGCCCCTGGCGGTAACTGTCGCTGGCGAGGTTAAAGGCCCGCTGCAGGGCGCCGGTCGTCTCATCCAGCGCAGTCACGCGCTGCTGGTCGGCGCGATAGCTGACCAGCGCATTCTCGACATCCTGCAACGCCGTCAGCACAGTTTGACGGTAATCCAGCGCGGCGCTGGCCTGCTGCGCCCGCGCTAACTTCACGCTCGATACCAGTTGTCCACCCTGGAAAATCGGGATCGAAAGCGAGGGGCCATAACTGTAGAAATGGCTGCTCCAGTTATCCAGATAACTGGCGTCAGTGTTGCGGACGCCCAGCTGTCCGGTCAGCGACAGGCTTGGGAAGAGCTGCGCAACAGACACGCCAATCTCCGCGGTTTGTGCATGCAGCGTCGCTTCAGCCTGGCGAATATCAGGACGACGACGTGCCAGCGTAGAGGGAATACCAACCGGTACAAACTGCGGCAACGGCGGTAAGGCTTTAGGTGTACTGAGTTCAGCATCCAGTGCGCCCGGTGTTTTGCCAAGCAGCACCGCTAATCCGTTCATCGCCTGCCGTGCCTGCGATTGATACTGCGGAAGCTGGGCCTGAAGCGTGCTGAGCTGGGCACGGGCATTTTCTACATCAGTTAACGGAGCCAGACCATTACGCTGCTGACTTTGCGTCAGCTCGGTCGTCTGCTGCGCCACATTAATCTGCTCCTGCAGAGTCTCAACGGTGCTCTGCGCGCCTCGCAGCTGCAGCCAGGCTCGCGCAACTTCAGCCTCCAGTGAGACCAGCGCATCGTTACGCTGCTCTATCGCTGCCTGCTGCTGGGCATTGGCTGCCTCAACCTGACGGCGAACTTTGCCCCACAGGTCAAGCTCCCAGCTGGCATCGAAGCTGCCCTGATAGAGGTTAACCGGCTGGGTCAGGCCATTGAGCTGGCTGGCCACGCTGCTGTCGAGTTGATCGGTGGCGCCATTGGACTCAAGCAAGCCTTTCAGGCCGAGCTGCTGACGGGTGACTTTGGCCGAACCGCTCAGACTGGGGAACAGGCTGCCCTGGGCCTGCGTCAGCTGTTCACGCGCACCCGCAATCCGCAGCACTGTCTGCTGCAGGCTCAGGTTCCCCGCTATCGCCCGCTCAATCAGGCTGTCGAGCTGCGGATCGTTAAAGCTCCGCCACCAGCGGGAATTAATTGCGGCGTTTTGTGGCTTTGACGCCTCCTGCGAATCCAGCGTGTTGTAGCTACCCGGCACGGCAGGTTTCGGTGCCTGATAGTCAGGCCCGACAGCGCAGCCCGCCAGCCCCAGGGCCAGCAGTAAGCTCAGGGGTTTCAGGCGATGAGTATAAAAAACCTTCATGTTAGTGTGCTCCTGCACTGCCTTCGCTCTTGATAGGCGACAGCAGCCAACAAAATGGAATCAAAATCAGGGCGACAATACTCAGGCCTGAGAAGACATCGATGTAAGCGAGAATACGCGACTGCGCAATCATCTCCTGATAGAGCTGACCGGTTGCCAGCGTAATGGGATCGCCCACCGCCGAAGTGAAGTCGCGTATCGCCTGCGCCCAGTGCTCAAGCGTAATATTGAACGGCTCGTTAAGCGGCGTCATGTTGTGCACCATATGCGCCGACCGCGCCTGTGCGCGCTCGGTAATGGCCGCGGTCGAGAGCGAGATCCCAATTGATCCGGCCACGTTACGGAACATGGTAAAGAGCGCGGAGGCGTCCGCGTTAAGTCGCTGAGGAATGGTGACAAAGGCAATCGTAGTCAGCGGAACAAACAGGAAACCCAGCCCGATCGACTGTGCGCTACGCATCATCACCAGCGTTTTGAAATCGACATTCGGCGTCAGGGTAGCAGAATAGAAAAACGCCATGGCCAGACAGCTGAAACCAAAGGCGATGATGTATCGCGTCTGCACAATCGGCATCAGTTTCAGCACCAGTGGAATGGTCAGCACAATAAGCACCGCGCCGGGCGACAACACCAGCCCTGACCAGGTGGCGGTATAACCGAGATCCTGCTGCGCCAACTGTGGCAACACCACAGAACTGCCATACAGAATCATCGCCATTCCCGCCATCAACAGCCCGGCCACCCAGAAGTTGCGGTCTTTCATTACCAGAATATCGACCACCGGCTTACGCGCATACATCAGCCAGTAAATGGCGCCAACGATGCCAACCAGCGCCAGAACAGCGAACAGTACGATAAAGTGCGAAGCAAACCAGTCCTCATCTTCTCCGCGATCCAGCATCACCTGCAGACACCCCAGGCCTAAGGTAATGAGGCTGATCCCGATGTAATCGATCTTCAGCTTACCTTTGGCCCACTTACGCTCCCACGGTGGATCTTCCAGCAGCTGATAGATTGCCAGCACAGTCAGCACGCCCACCGGAATGTTAATAAAGAACACCCAGCGCCAGCTGTAGTTGTCAGTGATCCAGCCACCCAATGTCGGGCCGATAACCGGCGCGACGATAATAGCGATGGAGGAGAGACCAAATGCCTTGCCGCGATCTTCTGCCTTGAAGTAGTCCAGCAGCACGGACTGCTGAACGGGCTGCAATCCGCCACCAAAAAAGCCCTGCAGCACGCGGAACAGAATGATTTGCCAGAGTTCAGTGGCGATGCCGCACAGGAACGAGCAAATGGTGAACATCACAATGCAGATCAGGAAAAACTGTTTACGGCCAAACAGCCGGCTGAAGAACGCAGAGATAGGCAGCACAATGCCGTTCGCCACCAGATAGGAGGTCAGCACCCAGGTTGACTCATCATAACTGGAGGAGAGCGAACCGGCGATGTGCGGCAGCGCCACGTTAACGATAGTGGTGTCGAGGATCTCCATAAACACCGCCAGCGTCACCGTGATTGCCACTAACCACGGATTACTGGCCGGTTTCCAGCTCTGCGCCGTACTCATTCCACTGTTACCTCGGGTTCAACGGAGAGACCCAGCGGCAGCGGATGGTTCGGATCCAGGCCCTTGTCGATAACGATTTTCACTGGCACACGCTGAACGATTTTCACGTAGTTACCGGTGGCGTTTTCTGACGGGAAGGTCGAGAAGCGTGAGCCGGAGCCCATCTGAATGCTGTCGACGTGTCCTTCCAGCTTCATGTCCGGCCAGGCATCAACGCTGATTTTCACTTTATCGCCAGGATTCATGCGTTCCAGCTGAGACTCTTTGAAGTTCGCA
Organism: Pantoea sp. Cr_R13; assembly: GCF_029222565.1. Taxonomy (NCBI): domain Bacteria; kingdom Pseudomonadati; phylum Pseudomonadota; class Gammaproteobacteria; order Enterobacterales; family Erwiniaceae; genus Pantoea; species Pantoea sp. Cr_R13. The sequence continues at coordinate 240,525 of NZ_JARHXL010000003.1, read as the reverse complement.
GTAACCCAGATGTCAGGCGAAACCAGCGAGAACAGAGAGGAACCGGCCTGCACCAGCGTGCCCAGCTGAACGTTACGCTTGGTGATAAACCCGTCATAAGGCGCGCGAACCTGGGTATAGGAGAGATTAAGATCGGCCGTGCTTAACTGTGCTTTCGCCTGCTCAACCTGTTGCTGGCGCGCTTCAACATTGGTCTCCTGCTGACGAATCTGCAGGGCAACCTGTGAAGCGACTTCAACCTGGGCTTTCGCACTCTGTAACTGTGCCTGCGCCGAACGTAGCTGCGCAGACGCGCTGTCGATATTACGCTGGCTGGTCGCACGTGGATCGACGCCACGCTGGCGACGATAATCCGCCTGCGCATTCAGCATATTGGCTTCTGCTTTCGCCTGATCGGCCAGAGCCTGATCGCGCTGAGCCGGATACTGTACTTTTGACAGCGCCAGCTGGGCCTGCGCCTGATGCAGTTGTGCAACGGCTAACCCGAGCTGCGCGTTAGCCTGTTCACGCTGGGCACGGTTGTCGCTGGGATCAATCTCCACCAGCAGATCGCCCTTCTTCACCCGCTGGTTATCTTTAACCAGCAACTTCACGACATAGCCGGACGCTTTAGGCGCAATAGTAACGGCATCGCCTTCGGTAAAGGCGTCGTCGGTGGTTTCGATATTGCGGGTAGATAACCAGAACCAGAGACCGACAATCAGCATAATCACCACCACCACCGCCAGAATAATCAGCGGCTTTTTACCGGGGCGTTTACGCTCAGGCTGCTGGTCGTTGTCCTGATTTTCCTCTGACTGACGGTTTTGATCCGTCGTGTTTTCTGCGTCCTGCTGATGTGGATCGCGTTGATTGTTCTCGCTCATAGTTCCCATCACTGGCTAAGGCCCTGATTCCGGGCATAAAGGTCCTGTTAACCTTATATCGGAAATTGACAAAATCCAGTGCAACTTTACGAAACTTGAGGAATGCCGCACATCCTGCCACCTGACAGCGATAGCAGGATGTATCGGGCCTAATTGAGCAACCGCAGCAGTAGCCAGCCGCTGGCCATTGACCAGGCCAGCAAAGGAAGGGAAAATAGATGAAATTGCCACCATACGGCACGATCTTTCGCCATACGCAGAGCAATCAGGTTAGCCAGTGAACCTGGCAGCAGACCAAATCCACCGATGTTAACCGCCCAGGCGAGCACATCGGTTGGCGGGACTTTTTGCAGCAGCAGAATCGTCGCCGGGACATTGCTGATCACCTGTGACAGACCAATCGCCAGCAGATAGAGCTGCCCCTGGCCGAAATGCGCCACCGCATCAAAGTGAGCCTGCATCACCGGCAGACGTGTCAGCAGGAAGACGTCAATAAACATGGCGATAAACACCGCCAGCAGGCTCCAGTCGATACGTTGCAGCACCGGACGCGCCATTATCATAAAGGTGGCGAGGATAACCAGCAGTATCCAGCCGGTGATTTCCAGCTCCAGACCGGCGATAAACAGCAGGTATAACACCACGCTGACAATAAACAGCGGCTTCTGCCACTCCGGCTGCTCCGGGTTGTCATGTTTATCAATCGTCCGCTTTGAAAAGCTAAACCAGGTCAGCACGACCAGGCTCAGCAGCAGCCAGGCGGCCAGCGGCAGCATCTGCACAATGAATGCAATAACGCTGAGCTTGCCGTGACTCCACAGCAGAATGTTTTGCGGATTGCCGACCGGCGTCAGCAGCGACCCGGCATTCACTGCCAGCGCCTCGAAAATGATCAGTCGCGAGATAGGTAAATGAGAGAACTTCCGCAGCGTTAATGTCAGCGGCACCAGAATAAACAGCGCGACATCGTTGGTTAAAAACGTGGAGAGCAACGCGGCAGCCAGCACCATAAATAGCGCCAGCGCACGTTCGTGCCGGAAACGCGCAATCAGGCGTCCTCCCAGCACGTCAAAGTAGCCGCTGGTTTCCAGCCCTTTGGTCAGAATCAATAACCCGGTGAGTGTGATAATGGTATGCCAGTCTACGGCTCCGGGCAGATCGGCCCAGCGGAAATCCGCCAGGAATGCCAGAACTACACCAATCACGATTAATAAATGCAAAATTGAGTCATGCAAAAAAGATCGAAGCAGTTGTGGCATGGTGAGGGTACGCCTTAGCGTTAACGGGTTTCGGAGAACTTCTTAAATACAGCCAGAGTTTCATCACTGACGTGATGTTCAATACCTTCTGAATCGCGTCGGGCCGTTTCGGGACTGATCCCTAACGCCAGCAGAAAACTTTCAACAATATGATGACGGGCGCGGCTCTCCTCTGCCAGCTTCTCCCCTTCGCTGGTCAGGAAGACACCGCGATAAGGGACCTGCTCCACCAGCCCGGCACTGCCAAGTCGTTTCAGCATTTTAGCCACTGTCGGTTGCGAAACGCCCAGACGGGCCGCCATATCGACCTGACGAGCTTCGCCAAATTCACCAATTAAATCAGAGATTAACTCAACGTAGTCATCAATTAACTCCCGACGATGCGCTTCACGCACCTGCCGAAAACCTTCGACATGCTCTTCAATATCTTTCAGTGGTCCTTTCGGCGCAGAAACCACGCTTTTAGCACGACGACTCATTCAGCTTCCTCATTATTAATTCCCGTACTGACGCTGCTGTACGGATTTAGCTGCGCTCATTGTAAACCAGCCACAAAGAAGCTCAAATTTTTCGTCATTAGCCTTGGCTAAACGATATAGCCAGTGCTATATTTGTTGATAATGTAAGCAGCCAACGCATGATCCCTGATGATCTTCTGTTGCTCTGGTGATGATGACGCTCTCACCCCACGCTGCTGATTACCGCGTCGACCAGGATTGGGAGGTAATTCTATGAGCACTCTGAAATGTTGCTTTGATTGCAGCAAATGCTTCCAGACAGAGAAGAAAACAACCACGGAGTTTAAATCCTGGCTGTGCCTGCTGACGCGTTCCCCTTTCACACTGCGTCTGATGCTGATTGAAAAACTGCTGGGCCATAAGCCTGCCGAACCTCGCTGTCCGAATCTTATCTGGCGCGGCTAATACCGATTCAGAGCCTTTTTGCCTGCGGTTGAAAGGCTAACGTCCCTCTGTTTGTTCTCTTTGTTATTTCCCCTCATAAGAAACTGCCCTGAGGCTGGAAGGGGCATGCCTGCAAATCAGCGTCTGCCAGAGAATGAGACGGGATACCGACAGGTAAGTCGGGGTAGCAGGTAAAATCAGCACAATAAAAAACGGCCCACAAGAGGCCGTTTTTTTGCAGGTCAGCTAAGCTAAACTTAGAAGCTGTAACCTACGCCAGCAATCCAGGTACCGACGTCAACGCTACGGATACGGCTCTGCTCGTAACCAACGTCAAGTGCGATGTCCTGCATTGGGTTAAACTGCATGCCTGCGCCGTAAGAGAAGCCTACGTCGCTGGTGTCAGTTTTATCACGTGATGCAGTTTCGTTGCCCTGGTATTTACCATAGCCGATACCTACAACACCATAGATGCTTGCCCAGTCGTTCAGACGGAAAGCTGGACCACCGGTCACACCGTAGTACTGGCCTTTGTTGTAAACGCCATCTTCGGTACGATCTTTTTCAGTGTAGGTGAATGAACCGATCCAACCCAGTGGGTTAGAACCGTCTTCGTAGCGGTATTTCAGGTTGAAGCCGTTAGCTTTGTTCGCTACGCCCTGATAATCGCTCTGAGCATAACCACCAGTTACGGTGCTCTGTGCCATTGCTGAACCTGCAGATACTGCCAGTACACAGGCTAATGCTGAAAGACATGCAATTTTTTTCATAACCACCTCAAATGTGAAAATACTTCTCTCCTGACAACGCTGAAAATATAACAAAAAATAGCGAGAAACTCTGCCCGGATTTTGTTGTCTAACAGAAAGTTTGGTGTAACAGGACGTTAATGCGACATACTATGTCATTCATTTTTCTTATAAAATCCGTCATCTTCCTGCAATAATCTTTTTGTGCTCAATTTGCCCTTTAAGTTAATTCCTAAAAAAACCTGACATTTCTTTACCAAAATGGCACTGATTTTGGCCAAAATTTGCGCAGTTAAGGCAAATTAAAAACGCTGACTCATGATTTTTTGCCTGACATTTCCTTTACACTGGCCCACTCGTTACGTTGATGACCAGGAAAAGTACACAGGATGTCTGCCTCTCCCGCTTCTAAAAATCTTGCGCCAATCGTGTTGCCAATTGCCGTACTGCTGATTGCGATGCTGTCGCTGCAGGGCGGTGCTTCTCTGGCAAAAAGCCTGTTCCCTTCTGTTGGTGCAACGGGAATCACCGCGCTGCGTCTGGGCTTTGGCACCCTGATACTCTGTGTCATTTTTAAACCCTGGCGTTTACGCTTTAGCCGGGAACAACGTCTGCCTTTGCTGATGTATGGTCTGGCGTTGGGCACCATGAACTTCACATTCTATCTGGCGATTCGAACTGTGCCGCTGGGCGTGGCGGTGGGACTGGAGTTTACCGGCCCACTGGCGCTGGCGCTGTTTGGATCGCGCAGACCACTGGATTTTGTCTGGGTGCTGCTGGCGGTAATTGGTTTGTGGTTCCTGCTGCCGTTTGGGACAGGGATGACCGCGATTGATCCATTGGGCGCAGCACTGGCCGTGAGTGCGGGTGCCTGCTGGGCAATCTATATCCTGGCGGGGCAGCGGGCAGGCGCAGAACATGGTCCTGCGACAGTGGCTATTGGTTCGCTGATTGCTTCGGTGATTTTTGTGCCGCTGGGGCTGACGTTTGCAGAAAGTGGCATCTGGACATGGGCCGTAATGCCGATCGCATTGCTGGTTGCCCTGCTCTCCAGCGCGATACCCTACTCACTGGAGATGATCGCCCTTACCCGCTTACCGGCGCGCATTTTCGGCACGCTGATGAGTCTGGAACCCGCCATGGCCGCTTTTTCCGGCATGCTGTTTTTGGGTGAAACGCTGACCGGGCTACAGTGGCTGGCGCTACTGGCGATCATCATCGCTTCGGCAGGGTCAACGCTAACCATGCGACCGAAAAAGAGCCAGTTAAGCAGCGTGGAATTATCAGATTCTGGTCAGAAATAAACGCCTTAGCCTGCCTTTGTGGTGGGCTAAATAACAATCATGCTCATCATGAGAATTATTCTTAACCATCCCCTGTCCATGCTCTGACTATTTTGAAACAGACGCTTACCTGTTATTTACATGTAAAATTAACGCATTGATTTAATTGATTAAATCCAGTTTTTTTTATTTTAACATTGCATTAACTTCGTCTGTGCCTTCCCGCTTTTAATAAAGACCTGCACTATCTCATCTATCGATAAAGTCGTTTCTGCAAAGCTGAAAAGCGCTGCTATACTTATCCGGTACTTGATTAGGACAACCATCAAAGAGAGGACTGAAACGATGAGTACCGCTAAACTGGTTAAAACTAAATCTGCTGACCTGATTTATACCCGTAATGACGTGGCCGAAGATGAGAAGAAAGCCACCATCGCGGTGTTGAACCGTCTGGTAGTCGAGTTTATTGACCTGTCATTGATTACTAAGCAGGCGCACTGGAACATGCGCGGTGCTAACTTCATCGGTGTACATGAAATGCTGGACGGCTTCCGTACTGCAATCACCGAGCATCAGGACACCATTGCTGAGCGTGTGGTACAGCTGGGCGGCGTTGCACTTGGCACCACGCAGGTTGTTAACGATACGACGCCGCTAAAAAGCTATCCGCTGAATATTCACAGCGTTCAGGATCACCTGAAAGCGCTGGCAGACCGTTACAGCGTCGTGGCTAATGATACCCGTAAAGCCATTACTGAAGTGAAAGATGAAGATACCGCTGACATCTTTACTGCGGCATCACGTGACCTGGACAAATTCCTGTGGTTCATCGAAGCCAACATTGAATAAAACTCAATGCAGTCAATCAGGCGGGGAAACCCGCCTTTTTTACGTCTGCGTTACCGCATTTTTATGACCCTGTTAACAGTTCTTCCTTCCTTCGCTTCACAGCCTTAACATCTGAGGCACACTACCGCTTGCACCAAAACAGCCACCTGCACCAAAACTGAGCACTAAAATGGTGCAAAGGCAGAATTAACTGCAAAATCGTGTCAGCTATGTTATTTAACTCTCTGATTTCGCGAAATTTGCAAAGTTGGCATAATTATTTCATATGACAAGCCGCAAACGCAGGCCCTGCCGCCTGGTAGTAAAAAAAAGGAAAAATGATGAAGTCACTGTTAAAAGTTTCTGTGGCCGCGCTGGCGCTGGCCCTCTCCCTCTCTTCCACTGCAGCAGATAAGAAGCTGGTTGTCGCTACCGATACCGCCTTTGTTCCGTTCGAATTCAAACAGGGTGACAAATATGTCGGCTTTGATGTGGATCTGTGGGATGCCATTGCGAAAGAGCTGAAGCTGGATTACACCCTGAAGCCAATGGACTTCAGCGGCATCATCCCTGCACTGCAAACGCGCAATGTCGATCTGGCCCTCGCAGGCATCACCATTACCGAAGAACGTAAAAAAGCGATCGAGTTTTCTGATGGCTATTACAAAAGCGGTTTGCAGGTAATGGTGCGTAACAATGAAAACGACATCAAAGGCATCAGCGATCTGAACGGTAAAGTGGTTGCTGTGAAAAGCGGCACCGGCTCTGTTGAATACGCAAAAGCCCACATCAAATCTAAAGACCTGCGTCAGTTCCCGAACATCGACAGCGCCTACATGGAGCTGGGCACCAACCGTGCGGACGCCGTGCTGCATGACACGCCAAACATTCTTTACTTCATCCACACCGCCGGTAAAGGCCGCTTTAAAGCGGTAGGCGATTCGATCGAAGCGCAGCAGTATGGTATCGCCTTCCCGAAAGGCAGCGACGATTTACGTGAAAAAGTAAACGGCGCACTGAAAACCCTGAAAGAGAACGGCACCTATAACACGCTCTATAAAAAATGGTTCGGCACCGAACCTAAATAATAATTTGCCCGTTATCTGATTTCAGCAGGGAAACTTTTTCCCTGCTTTTTTCCATCGCAACATATCTGGAGTGACACCATGGAGTTTGACTGGAGCGTCATCTGGCCCGCCATGCCAGCGCTGCTTGAAGGCGCTAAACTGACTTTAATAATCTCTGTTATTGGACTGGTTGGCGGCCTTTTTATCGGGCTGATTGCCGGTTTTGCCCGCGCTTATGGCGGCTGGATCACTAATAACATCGCACTGGTGTTTATCGAAATTATCCGCGGCACCCCTATCGTGGTGCAGGTGATGTTCATCTACTTTGCTCTGCCGATGGCGTTCCCCGACCTGCGCATTGATCCCTTCAGCGCAGCGGTAGTGACCATCATGATTAACTCTGGCGCTTATATCGCGGAGATTACGCGTGGTGCCGTGCTGTCGATTAATAAGGGCTTCCGCGAAGCCGGACTGGCGCTTGGCCTGTCGAGCCGTGAGACGCTGCGCTACGTGATTATGCCGCTGGCGCTGCGCCGTATGCTGCCACCGCTGGGCAACCAGTGGATTGTCAGCATCAAAGATACCTCGCTGTTTATCGTTATTGGTGTGGCTGAACTGACGCGTCAGGGTCAGGAGATTATTGCCGGTAACTTCCGCGCTCTGGAAATCTGGAGCGCCGTCGCGATCATCTATCTGGTGATTACGCTGGTGCTGAGCTTTGTGCTGCGCCGCATTGAGAAAAGGGTGAAAATCCTGTGATTGAATTTAAAGATGTCTCCAAGCATTTTGGCCAGACCCAGGTGCTGCACAATATTGATCTGAAGATTAACCAGGGCGAAGTGGTGGTGATTATCGGCCCATCCGGTTCCGGTAAATCCACCCTCTTACGCTGCATTAACAAGCTGGAAGAGATCACCAGCGGCGAGCTGATTGTTGATGGCCTGCGCGTGAATGACCCGAAAGTTGATGACCGCCTGATTCGTCAGGAAGCGGGCATGGTATTCCAGCAGTTTCATCTGTTCCCACAGATGAGTGCGCTGGACAACGTTGCCTTTGGTCCTATCCGGGTGCGTGGCGCCAGTAAAGAAGCGGCACGCCAGCTGGCGCGTGAGTTGCTGGGCAAAGTGGGCCTGGCAGAGCGTGCACATCATTTTCCGTCTGAGCTGTCCGGCGGCCAGCAGCAGCGCGTGGCGATTGCCCGTGCGCTGGCGGTTAAGCCAAAGATGATGCTGTTCGATGAGCCAACCTCAGCGCTGGACCCGGAACTGCGTCATGAAGTCCTTAAAGTGATGCAGGATCTGGCGGAAGAAGGCATGACGATGGTGATTGTGACGCATGAAGTGGGCTTTGCACAGAAGGTCGCATCGCGCCTGATCTTTATTGATAAAGGCCGGATTGCAGAAGATGGCGATCCTGACAGCCTGATCAGCAATCCACCCAGTGACCGTCTGCGCGAATTCCTGCAGCACGTCTCCTGATCAAAACGGGCCGCTTAGCGGCCCGTTTTTTTATGCCCCGGGCCGCAGTAATAGCGTGCCTGCACCGGGAAAACCCTAACTTCCCAGACGACTCAGCAGTTTGCTGCGCTGGGCCGCATGCATAAAACTCCACGCCAGAAAGCGGCTCTGTTTCTGACCCTGGGCCATGTTCACCACCCGCACTTCAGCAACGTCGAGCGCCTGCAGCTGTTTTTCCAGTGCCGGCAAGTTCTCTTTGCGCGACACCAGCGAGGTAAACCAGCCGATCTGACGCCCCAGCGCCACGCTCTCGGCGATCATCTTGCCGATAAACGCCTTTTCGCCACCGGGATACCACAGCTCATTGTGCTGACCGCCAAAGTTAAGTGGCGCACTCTTGTCCAGTCCGAGATTGCGGACCTTGCGCTGCGAACCGGCCACTGCCTCATCTGGCGACGCGTGGAACGGCGGATTACACATCACCGCGCTGAAGAATTCCGTTTTGCTGACCACACCCGCCAGCACCGCATCGTTGTTTTTCTGACGACGCAGACGGATCTGGCGCGTCAGGCGTGGGTTGGCCGCAACGATGCGGTTAGCGGCTTTGATGGCGGCTTCATCAATTTCGGTGCCGGTAAAGCGCCAGCCATATTCTGCCGCACCAATCAGTGGATAGATGCAGTTTGCGCCGCAGCCAACATCAAGAATGTCCGCCATCGGGATAACGCCGTTGTTATCCAGCGCCAGCAGGTCGGCCAGGTAGTGCAGATAATCGGCGCGTCCCGGTACTGGCGGGCAGAGTGAGCCGGGAGAAAGCTGCCAGTCGATGTCGTAAAAGAGTTTGATCAGCGCCTGGTTCAGCAGCATCACCGCCTCCGGGTCCGCAAAATCCACGGACTTCACGCCATAACCATTAGGCCGGACTTTAGCCTTCAGCGGCGGATGAGCAGCGGTTAACGCGGCAAAATCGTATTCGCCCTGATGGCGATTGCGGGCGTGGAAGGGCGACGTGCTGGCTGACTTTTTCATACGTTCTCTCAATTATTCAGGCGCGCGTACAATACGCTGTAGGCGGCGGAAAATAAACCCGCACCATCCGCTTACCGCTTTCCGATTCCGTCGGGTGATGCTGTCGGGCTAAGATAAATAAAATCACCTGCTGGAGACGTTATGACCCGGAAACGCTATTCCTATGAACCCCGTGCTGGTCACGGTCTGCCCCACGATCCGCTCAACGCCATTATCGGACCACGACCAATCGGCTGGATTAGCTCTGTCAGCGCCAGCGGCCAGCGCAATCTGGCCCCTTACAGCTTCTTTAACTGCTTCAACTATCATCCGCCAATTATCGGTTTCGCCAGTAGCGGCTGGAAAGACAGCGTGCAGAACATTGCGGACACCAAAGAGTTTGTCTGGAACCTGGCTACCCGCCCGCTGGCCGAAGCGATGAACGAAAGTTCCGCTTCACTGCCTGCCGATCAGGATGAGTTCGCTTTTGCCGGATTAACCCCGCTGGCGGCATCACAGGTTGGTGCAAGTCTGGTGGCGGAAAGCCCGGTCAACTTTGAGTGTCGTCTGACCCAGCTGATTCAGTTGCAGGATGCCAGTGGCAATCTGGTCGACAGCTGGCTGGTGCTGGGTGAAGCGGTCGCGATCCACATCGATGAATCGCTGCTGGAAGCGGGCATTTATCAGACCGCGAAAGCCGAGCCGATTCTGCGCGCAGGTGGTCCCAGCGCCTATTACGGCATCAGCGAAACACAACGCTTTGACCTGGTCCGTCCGGACGCACGCCGCAAATAATCCTCACTCCACAAGCGCATCGGTCCGGTGCGCCCTTATCTGCGCCACCGCACGGGCGATGTCGGGCGCCAGCCAGCGATCCTGCTGCCAGCGCTCAACCTCCTGCCGCAGATGCTGCCAGGCGCGCCGCGTACCGGCTGCCAGCTGTGATTCACCGTGAAACTCCAGCGCCTGCGCCGCCAGCAGATATTCAATCGCGATGATGTGATCGACGTTGCTGACCAGCTTCAGCAGCTTTAACGCCGAACCGGTGCCAAGACTGATGTGATCCTCCTGTAATCCTGAGGTGACATAGTTGTCGAGTACCGCAGGCTGCGCCAGCTGACGGTTTTCCGCGCAGAGCGAGGCCGCGACGTACTGCGCAATCATCATGCCGGAATTGACGCCAGGCTCAGCCACCAGAAACGGCGGCAGGCCACTGACCAGCGGGTTTACCAGCCGATCCAGCCGTCGTTCGGCAATACTCCCCAGTTCCGCCAGCGCAATCGCCAGCAGGTCACAGGCCATCGCCACCGATTCACCGTGCGGATGTGACTGTGACACCACGCGCCACTCCTGCGGCGTGCCCAGAATCAGCGGATTGTCGGTACAGGCGTTGAGTTCAGTCTCTACCTGACGTGCGGCGTGATCAAACTGATCGCGGCAGGCGCCGTGCACCTGCGGCATCGACCGCAGACTCATCGCATCCTGAGTGCGGATGCCGACGCTCGCGTTCAGCAGCGGGCTGTCACTCAGCAACTGGCGCAGACGTTCACCACTGCGCTGTATTCCCGGGCTGGCCTTGAGTGCCAGCACCTCTGGATCAAACGCCGCCAGCTGACCGCGCAGCGCTTCAAAACTCATTGCGCCTGTCACATCCGCCCAGTCCAGCAGACGCTCAGCATCGTCCAGCGCCAGGCAGGCTAAGCCGGTCATGCAAGGCGTGCCGTTGACCAGGCTCAGTCCCTCTTTGGCACCTGGCCGGTAAGGCGCTAAGCCCGCCTGGGCCAGCGCCTGCTGCGCGGGCATGATTTCACCGTGCCACTCCACCTCGCCGATGCCGATCAGGGCCAGACCGATATGCGCCATGTGGGTCAGATAGCCCACCGATCCCTGGGACGGAACCTGAGGGGTAATCTGCAGATTCAGTAGCGCCAGCAGTTGCTGCACCAGCGCCACTGACACACCCGATTTGCCATGACTGTAGTTGGCAATCGCGGCACACAGAATGGCGCGCACCTCCGCTTTTTTAAGCACCGGCCCGACACCACAGGCATGGCTCAGTAAGGTATTGCGCGACAGCTGGCTCAGTTCATCTTCGGAAAGAGTAATGTTGCACAACGCCCCTAATCCGGTATTAATGCCGTAGGCTACCTGCCCCGCCGCGACGATGTTGCCGACGATTTCACGGCTCCGGGCAATTCGCTGCCAGGCGCTGTCGCTCAGCGTCAGAGTCGCGCCATGCCGGGCGACCTGCACCAGCTCCTGCCATTTAAGCGGACCATCGCCCCAGACCCGCATCTGACTCATGACGTCGCTCATACCACCGGATCCACCTGATGATGACTGGAAATAAACTGCTTAAAGCGCGCCGATCCCGCCTCGCCGAACATCGCCTCTGGCGTGCCCTGACAATCAATCGTGCCCTGATGCATAAACACGACCCGGTTTGAGACGTTGCGGGCAAAGCCCATCTCGTGCGTGACCACCAGCATGGTGCGCCCCTCTTCGGCCAGGCTGCGCATCACCTTCAGCACCTCACCCACCAGTTCCGGATCCAGTGCCGATGTCGGTTCATCAAACAGCATCACCTCCGGGTCCATCGCCAGCGCGCGGGCGATCGCCACCCGCTGCTGCTGGCCGCCCGAAAGCTGAGCGGGATAGAAGTCTTTGCGATTCAGCAGGCCAACCCGATCCAGCAGCTGTTCTGCCTGAGCGATGCAGGCTTTTTTATCGCGCTTCAGCACGTAGTGCGGTCCTTCAATAACGTTTTGCAGTACGGTGAGATGCGACCAGAGATTAAAACTCTGAAACACCATCCCCAGCCGGGAACGCAGCCGTTCAATCTGACGCGGGTTAGCCGCCAGCTGGTGCCCGCGTGCATGACGCTTCATCTCAATGGTTTCACCGCCCACGCTGACGACGCCAGAATCAGGCGTCTCCAGCAGGTTGATACAGCGCAGCAGCGTACTTTTACCGGAGCCGCTGGCACCGAGAATAGAGATGACATCACCCTGATGCGCCTGCAGCGAGATGCCCTTCAGCACCTCCATCGCGCCAAAGGATTTATGGATATCGCTGGCCGACAGCGTGACGGGTGGCAGTTCAGACATTTTTTTCTCCTCCGGGGATCGGCTTAGCGGCCGGTAACGGCTTTTTTTCCGGTTTATGAACCGGTGTCAGACGCCGCTCCAGCAGGGCATACAGTTGAACAATGATGAAGTTGAGGATCAGATAGATCGCCGCCGCACAGAGAAACACTTCCATGGTGCGGTAAGTACGCTGGATAATCTGCTGCGCGACCCCGGTGACATCCCACACCGTCACCAGACTCGCCAGCGCGGTTGATTTCACCAGCAGAATCGCTTCGGTGGAGTACGCGGGCAGCGCATAACGCAGCATCACCGGCGCGATAATGCGCCGCAGCAGCAGGCTGTGCGACATGCCGCATGCCATCCCCGCTTCCACCTGACCGGGCGGGACCGCCAGCAGCGCGCCGCGCAGGATCTCCGCTGTGTAGGCGGCGGTACAGAGGGACAGGGCCAGCACCGCGCAGGTAAAAGGCTCACGCAGAAATGGCCAGAAGACGCTGTGGCGGATCACCCCAAACTGTCCCAGCCCGTAATAGATCAGGAACAACTGAATCATCAGCGGCGAGCCGCGAAACACCAGAATGTAGCCGCGGGCAAATGCACTCAGCAGCCGCCAGCGGCTCATGCGCAGCGCCAGAATACCGACCGCCAGCACGCCCCCGCAGAGAAAGGCGCTGATAAACAGGCCGAGCGTGACCGGCAGCGCCGCGCTGAGTTTCAGGAAGGTGTCAGTAAGGAACGCAAAATCAATCATAACTCTCCTTAATGCTGTGCAGCGGTGCGGCTTTGCCAGGCGCGACCCAGACGGGATTCGGCGCGCAGAAAGGCGCGATTCGACAGCAGCGTCAGCAGCAGATAACAGGCTCCGCCCACCAGGTAAAAGGAGAAGTAGTCCCGGGTGGAACCGGCTGCTATCTGGCTGGCCCGCATGAGCTCGACAATGCCGGTCACCGATACCAGCGCGGAATCTTTCAGGCTCATCTGCCAGACGTTAGACAGGCCGGGCAGCGCATAGCGCGCCACCTGCGGCAACAGGATACGTTGCCGGATGCGCCAGCGCGGCATGCCAATAGCGACGGCGGCTTCGATCTCCCCTTTCGCCAGAGCCAGCCGCGCGGCGCGATAGACTTCAGCCTGGTAAGAGCCGGAGATAAGCCCGATCGCCAATGCCCCGATCAGAAACGGCGGCGCTTCGATAAAACCGTCTGCGCCAAACAGTTGTCCGATCTGCGTGATCAGTCCCGATCCACCGAAGTAGAACAGGTAGATCACCAGCAATTCAGGGATACCCCGAAAGATCACCGAGTAGCTTTCACCCAGCCAGCGTACCGCCCGGTGCGGGGATAACTTTGCGGCGGCCACGCCCGATCCCACCACCGCGCCGACCAGCAGCGCGCAAAACGACAGCAGCAACGTGGTCAGCGTGGCACTCAGAATCAACCGTCCCCAGCCGTCCGGGCCAAAACTCAGCAGGCTTATCATCAGTTACCTCACTCAGGGTGTGACGTCAGTTTTGAACCACTTCTCACTCAGCTTTTTCACTGTGCCATCGGCCAGCGCGGCTTTAATCGCCTGATCCAGCCGGGCTTTCAGATCGTTGTCGGCCATGCGTACACCCATCGCCTCGCCCTCACCCCAGATTGGGCCGCCCAGCTGAGGACCGCTGAAACTGAGGTTGCGGTTATCCGGTCGTGCCAGCATCGACTGCGCGAACGTCACATCGTCAAACACCGCATCAATGCGTCCGGCCTGCAAATCAAGAATCGCATCGGCTGAGCTGGTGTATTCACGCACATCCGCCACCCCTTTGAAGTATTTGTCGATAAACGGCGTATAGACCGTGCCAGAGGCGATACCAATAGTTTTGCCCTTCAGCGCGGCTTTCAGAGGTGCGATGGCAGGCTCAATGGTTTTTTCATCGTCGGTGAGTTTGATGATCTTGCTGTCAGCGGGCAGCAGTGACCCTTTTACCGTGATAAAGGTGGCGGGTGTTGAGGCGTAAGGCACGGTGAAATTCACCACTTTTTTGCGGTCGGGCGTAATCACAATCGCATCCATGATGACGTCATATTTTCCGGCATTCAGTCCGGCGATCATCCCATCCCAGTTCTGCACCACCAGCTTGCACTGGATCGCCATGCGCTGGCAGAGATCCGCCATCAGCTCCGGTTCGAAACCGCCCAGCTTGCCGCCCGGCAGGGTGAGGTTCCAGGGTTCATAACTGCCTTCAGTGGCAATGGTGATCGACTTCCACTCTTTAGCCTGGGCGCTGATGCCACAGAGCAGCAGACTGGAAACCAGCGTAGTAAGACATAAACGACGAAGAGTCAGAGGGTGTGTCATACGGTTCTCCTGAAGTAGCGGCCTGGTGATCGCCCTGATGAGATTTAACATAAATCTCACAAGATGATATGTCATGTATATACAAGTTAACGCAACGCAGTTCATTGCCGGCTTTTTCATTTTGTGAGCCAGACGGAATTTATTCAGATAGAGCACGCACTGCAGTACTTGTACATACAACCAAGCAAAGGTTATGCCAGCTCTGAAAAAGCGAAGAATGGAGGCGGTAGCAAGGGAGCAGCCAGACTGGCTGCCCTCACCTGCACCCGATTAGCGCAGCGCTGCACCGGCGTGGCGCATCGCTGATTTACTGCGGTTTAGCCTGCGCCAGCATGGCATGAATCATCGCCTTCAGCACTTTCTGTAACCGGGCGGCACGCGCCTGCTGCCAGGCGTAAGGAGGCATCTCATCCATGTAGTTGAGCTGCGCCAGCTCCAGCTGTACGGCTTCGATATGCTGCTGCGGCTGTCCATAAGCGCGGGTGATGTAGCCGCCTTTAAAGCGTCCGTTAATCACCCAGCTGTAGTCGTTCTGTGCGCTGCATACTGCCTCAATCGCCGCGCTCATGGCAGGTGTACAGCTTGCACCGTCGTTGGTGCCAACATTGATATCGGGCAGACGGCCCTCAAACAGGCGGGGAATTTCGCTGGCGATGGAGTGAGCATCAAACAGCAGCGCATAACCATGCAGCGCTTTAAGTCGCGCCAGCTCCTGCTGAATCTGCTGATGATAAGGCTGCCAGATCTGATCGATGTAGCCCTGACGCGCCGTGGCATCAGGCGTTTTACCTGGCGCAAAGGTCGGTGTGCCGTCGAACAGAGTTTCCGGGAACAGGCCAGTGGTGGCCGTCGTGTAGAGCGGCTGGTTATCGGGCGGACGGTTAAGATCAACCACAAAACGGGAGTAGCGGCCAATTAACACGCTGGCCCCGAGGTCACGCACAAAATCATACAGCAGCGGGATATGCCAGTCGGTGTCAGGCAGGCCGCGCGCGGCCTCACTTAATCCGGCCTCCACGGCGGGCGTCAGGTCGGTACCGGCGTGAGGAATGCTGACCAGCAGCGGCAGGCTGCCTTGGGTGAAATAGAAAGGGTTCATTGTGGTTCTCCACGATAAATAACGGTACAGGGCAGCTCACCACCCAGCCAGTAAACCAGTTCCGCGGGACGAGCCAGCGGCCAGTGCACGAAGTTTGCCACTTTTCCCGCCTCCAGCGAGCCGTGACTGTCAGCCAGCCCCAGCGCTTTTGCTCCCCACAGGGTGACGCCCGCCAGCGCCTCTTCCGGTGTCATGCCAAACAGCGTGCAACCCATATTGAGCATCAGACGCAGCGATAGCGCAGGCGAGGTGCCTGGATTCGCATCGCTGGCCAGTGCCATCGGCACCCCATGTCGCCGGAAGCTTTCCACCGGCGGGCGCTGGGTCTCACGCAGCAGGTAAAACGCACCAGGCAGCAGCACCGCGACGGTGCCATGCTCTGCCATCGCTCTGGCATCTTCTTCAGTGGCGTATTCAAGATGGTCCGCAGAGAGTGCGCCGTAGCGCGCCGCCAGTGCTGCGCCCCCCAGTGCCGAAAGCTGTTCCGCATGCAGTTTCACCGGCATACCCAGCGCCACCGCCCGGTCAAACACCCGCGCCACCTGCGCAGGGGAAAAGGCGAGATGCTCGCAGAACGCATCCACCGCATCCGCCAGCCCCAGCGCCTGCACCTGCGGCAGGAGTCGATCGCAGATGATATCGACCCAGCCATCCGGGTCGTGCTTAAACTCCGGCGGAAAGGCATGTGCTGCCAGACAGGTGGCACGCACATCGGCGGCCACGCTCTCTCCCAGCTGGCGAATCGCCCGCAGCATCCGCAGTTCGCTCTCTTCATCCAGACCATAGCCGGACTTAATCTCCACGGTGGTAACGCCTTCGGCCAGCAGCCGATTGAGCCGCCAGCGGGCCGACGCTACCAGCTCCTCTTCCGTGGCCGCGCGGGTGGCGCGCACGGTGGAGAGAATGCCGCCGCCCTGCGCGGCGATCTCTGCGTAGCTGACGCCATTCAGGCGCTGTTCAAACTCCTGGCTGCGGTCGCCGCCAAACACCAGATGGGTATGACAATCCACCAGCCCTGGCGTCACGATGCCGCCTGGCAGTTGATGATGCTGATCGGCGACGAACGCGGGCATCTCCGCCTGCGGGCCCACCCATACCAGTTTACCTGCCCGCACCACCAGCGCGCCTTGCGGAATCAGATGGTACTTTCCGTCACGCATGGTAACCAGGTCGGCCCCGGTCCATACCGTTTCTACACGCATCTCTTCTGCCATCGCTGCCTATGCCTCCACCGTTTACACTGTGCCTCAAAGTATGTATATGTATATACAACCACATCCTGTGAGGATCAACCATGGTAACTTTTTTTGCCCCGCGTGCACTGCTGGCAGATGGCTGGCAGCAGCAGGTTCGTATCACAGTTAATCAGGCGGGTTTTATCGATGCCATTGCTCCGGATAGCCATGCGGAGAATGCTGTCCAGCTCAACGGCGAAGTGATTCCGGCGATCGCCAACCTGCACTCGCACGCCTTTCAGCGTGCCATGGCGGGGCTGGCAGAAGTCGCGGGCGATCCTCAGGACAGCTTCTGGACCTGGCGGGATTTGATGTACCGCATGGTGCAGCGCCTGACGCCCCGGCAGGTGGGCGATATTGCCGCCCTGCTCTACATCGAAATGCTGAAGGGCGGCTACACCCAGGTGGCGGAGTTTCATTATCTGCATCACGACCCCAGCGGCGCACCCTATGGTGATGATGCGATGCTGCAACAACTGATCGAGGCAGCGGAGATCGCCGGCATCGGTCAGACCCTGCTGCCGGTGCTCTACAGCTACAGCGGCTTTGGCAGCCAGCCTGCAACGGCGGGTCAGAAACGTTTTATCCAGCAGACCGACCATTATCTGCAACAGCAGGCACGACTGGAGGAGTGGCAGCAGCAGCGGCCACTGCTGAATCGTGGCCTCTGTTTCCATTCGCTGCGGGCAGTAAGTGAAAGTCAGATGCACGACGTGCTGGCGGCCAGCGATCCTGCGCTGCCGGTCCATATCCATGTGGCTGAACAGCAGAAAGAGGTCAATGATTCGCTGGCGTGGAGCGGCGAACGGCCGGTTGCCTGGCTGCTTAACCGCTTTAAGGTAGATACGCGCTGGTGTCTGATCCACGCCACGCATCTGGATGAGAGCGAACTATCACGCCTTGCCCGCAGCGGTGCGGTGGCGGGTCTCTGCCCGACAACCGAAGCCAACCTCGGTGACGGCATTTTTCCGGCGGTGGAGTATATCGCGCAGGGCGGACGCTGGGGCATTGGCTCCGACAGTCACGTCTCGCTGAGCACCCAGGAAGAGCTGCGCTGGCTGGAGTATGCCCAGCGCCTGCGCGACCAGCGCCGCAACCGAATCACCCTGCCTGGCCAGCCCTCGGTAGGCGATCTGCTTTGGCAACAGGCTGCAGCAGGGGGTGCGCAGGCGTGCGGCATTCAGCAGGGTACGCTGGCGGTGGGACAACGTGCTGACTGGCTGGTGCTGCGTGATGAGGCATGGCTCGGCAGCGTGGAATCACACGCCGTAATGAACCGCTGGCTGTTTGCCGGACAGCGCGATCAGATTCGCGACGTCTATGTTGCAGGTAAAGCCGTGGTGGAAGATGGCGAGCATCCGCAGCAGGCGGCGTGTGCGGCACGCTTTGCTCAGGCAATGGCGGCGCTGCGATGATCGCCCGGTTCGCATATGTTGATCTGGCGGTCAGCCGCTGGCGCAACGGTGGCGGTGAGACCCGTGAAATTATCAGTTTCCCGCCCGGCGCAGATCGCTTTGGCTGGCGCGCCAGTATTGCGACCCTGGCGCAGGATGGCCCCTTCTCTGCCTTTCCGGAGATTGATCGGGTTATCACCCTGCTGCACGGCGATCCGGTGTTGTTAACCGCGCCCGGCGTGCAGCATCTGTTGACGCCGCAAAAGCCGTGGGCGTTTGCCGGCGAACTCGCCTTAACGGCACAACTGCAGGGCAGCGTCAGCGAAGATTTTAATATCATGACGCGTCGTGGTGAATGGCAGGCAACGGTGGAGATGGTGACCACAGAGGTCAGCGCGCTGCATGGCGTCGCCTGGGTGCTGGCTGGCGCATGGCAGACGGCTGACGGAGAAAAGCTGAGCGCGCAACAGGGGACGTGGTGGGTCGATGAAGAGACACAACTCAGCCCGTGTGACACGGATGCCCGGCTGCTGTTTACCCGACTTAACCGTGTCCTCTGAAGCGGCCCAGCAGTTTGTAACGTGAGCCAGGATAGAGCAATCGCGCATAGGTCACGATTTTCGTGTCGCTCCAGGTCTGACGGCGAATCAGCAGGCAGGGTTCGTGCTCATCCAGCGACAAATGCTTACGCTGACGCGCATCGGGCAGCACCGCCTCAACGATGTGCTCACCCGCCGTCAGCGGCGCGACCCGCATGAGATAGGTGTACGGCGTCATCTTCTCATAATCCTGCGTCAGGTAGTCGGGCGCGACCAGCGGATTGACCAGACGATCCTCCAGCTGCACCGGCAGATCGTTTTCGTAGTGCACAATCAGCGAATGGAAGAGCGTCTGCCCGGTAGTGAGACCCAGTACGGCCGCCTGCTCGGGATCGGCTTTGTTCTGACCGAGGGTAAGGATTTTTGCGCTGTGCTGATGACCGCGCTGAGCAATCTCATCGGCGATGTTATGCACCTCCAGCATGGCGGTGTACCCTTTCATCTCCGCCACAAAGGTCCCGACACCCTGCATCCGCACCAGAAATCCCTCACTGGTGAGCTCACGCAGCGCCCGGTTAATGGTCATGCGGCTGACGCCCAGTTCATTGACCAGTTCACTTTCTGATGGCACACGCTGATTCGCTTTCCACAACCCTTCACGAATCTGGCTGACGATGGCCTGTTTCACCCGCTGATAAATCGGTGCGGGCTCATCGCTCATTGCCGCCGCCAGTTGTGCCAGTGCCGTATGCTCAACCATTTGCTGTTCCTTATGCTGAAAGTCCCCTGAGTTTACTGTCTCACTGCGTGAATGTATATACATCCAGCAGAGCACGCGATGCTTCAATGGTGCAGCCTGCGCATCCTGATGGTGCAGCTTCTCCCACATGCTAAACACCCGACCCGCAGCACATGGAGATTCGATTTTTGTGATCGGCCTGGCACGTCCTTTGCTTCCTTTACTTGATTGTATAGACAAGCATAGACAAGATTTAATGCTTATGTTTCACTCGAATTATCCCGCTGGTTCAGGGCAAGGGAAGCAGCTTCGCCACACCAGCACACTTGTATCGACAGGAGTAGGCTATGTCAGGTTCGTTTCAGGCATTGCGCCTGGTGCCAGGCGAGGTGGACCTCGCCACATTACGCGCTATCTATCAGGGTAATGTCACATTACTTCTCGATGAGCGTGCGCGTCAGGCGATTGCAGCGGCGCAGCAAACCGTAGATGCCATTGTCGCCTCCGGTAACGTGGTCTATGGCATTAATACCGGCTTCGGCAAACTGGCGCAGACCCAAATTCCGGCCAGCAGGCTGGCGGATCTGCAGCGTAATCTGGTGTTGTCACACAGCGTCGGACTGGGCGATCTGCTGCCCGACAATGTCACCCGGCTGGTGGTCGCAACCAAAATCATCAGTCTGGCGCGCGGTCACTCTGGCGTGCGAATCGAACTCGTTGAGGCGCTGCTTGCCCTGTTTAACGCGGGTGTGATGCCCTGCATCCCGGAAAAAGGCTCGGTCGGGGCTTCTGGCGATTTGGCACCGCTGGCGCACATGTCGCTGATGCTGCTGGGTGAAGGTCAGGTACGGCTCGCTGGTAAGCTGATCCCGGCAACAGAAGGACTGGCAAGCGTCGGCCTGTCGCCGTTTGTGCTCGGTCCAAAAGAAGGACTGGCGCTGCTCAATGGCACCCAGGTTTCGACTGCGCTGGCGCTGCGTGGCCTGTTTGAAGGTGAAAATCTGTTTGCTGCCGGTCTGATGGCGGGTGCGCTCTCGCTGGAAGCGATCAAAGGCTCGCTGAAACCGTTCGACGCCCGTATTCATAAAGCGCGTGGTCAGCAGGGCCAGATTGCGGTCGCCGCCGCCGTCAGCGCTCTGATAGAGGGCAGTGAAATTCTGCAGTCGCATACCCATTGCGGCCGCGTGCAGGACCCCTACTCCATCCGCTGCGTGCCGCAGGTGATGGGTGCCTGCCTGGACAATTTCAGCCACGCGGCGCGGATTCTGGAAATCGAAGCAAACGCAGCCTCGGACAACCCGCTGGTGTTCAGCGACAGCGGTGATGTGATCTCCGGCGGCAACTTCCACGCCGAACCCGTGGCCTTTGCCGCAGATATCCTGGCGCTGGCCATTGCTGAAGTCGGCGCCATCTCCGAGCGGCGCCTGGCGCTGCTGCTGGACAGCGGCTTATCTGGCCTGCCGCCTTTCCTGGTGCGTGACGGTGGCGTGAACTCTGGCTTTATGATCGCCCAGGTCACCGCCGCCGCGCTCGCCTCTGAGAACAAATCGCTGGCCCATCCGGGCAGCGTCGACAGTCTGCCGACCTCCGCTAACCAGGAGGATCACGTCTCAATGGCGACCTATGCCGCCCGCCGTCTCGGCAGCATGTGCTTTAACAGCGCCGCGGTGGTCGGCATCGAAGCAATGGCTGCCGCGCAGGGTATTGAATTTAACCGGCCGCTGAAAAGCTCTGTGCTGATTGAGCAAGCCATCGACACCATTCGCGAGCAGGTCGCTTTCCTTGAGGAAGATCGCCTGCTGGCACCCGATATCGAGGCCATGCGTCAGTGGGCAAGTCGCGCTGACTGGCCTCAGGCATTGACCGCGCTGCTGCCGAGCATGCGCCCAACTTCTTGAATTAAGGAATCTCTTATGAGCGAAACTCTTTCTCAGGCTGTGGCACGTGAAATTCGTGCGCCACATGGCACCACACTGCACTGCGCTAACTGGCTGATTGAAGCGGCTTACCGCATGATTCAGAACAACCTCGATCCCGATGTGGCCGAGCGGCCGGAAGATCTGGTGGTTTACGGCGGCATCGGTAAAGCAGCGCGAAACTGGGCATGCTTTGAGCAGATCCTGCGTTCGCTGCGGGCGCTGCAACCGGATGAGACGCTGCTGATCCAGAGCGGCAAACCGGTAGGCATCTTCCGCACCCACGCGGATGCGCCGCGCGTCCTGCTGGCAAACTCCAACCTGGTGCCACACTGGGCGACCTGGGATCACTTCCATGAGCTGGATAAAGCGGGCCTGATGATGTACGGGCAGATGACCGCCGGTTCGTGGATCTATATCGGTGCACAGGGCATCGTGCAGGGCACCTATGAAACCTTTGTGGAAGCGGGACGTCAGCACTATAACAACGACCTCAGCGGACGCTGGATTCTCACCGCCGGGCTGGGCGGCATGGGCGGCGCGCAACCGCTGGCGGGTGTGCTGGCCGGTGCCTGCGTACTGGCGATTGAGTGCCAGGAGTCACGCATCGATTTCCGTCTGCGTACCCGCTACGTAGACTACAAAGCCACCACGCTGGACGAAGCGCTGGCCATCATCAGCGAAGCCACTGCTGCGAAAAAAGCGATTTCAGTCGGGCTGCTGGGCAATGCCGCTGAAATCCTGCCAGAGCTGGTGAAACGCGCCCGGGCGGGCGGGCCGAAGCCGGACATCGTGACCGACCAGACGTCGGCACATGACCCAATAAATGGTTATCTGCCGATTGGCTGGGATCTGGCGCGCTGGCAACAGGAGCGCGTTTCACAGCCGAAAGCGGTTGAGAAAGCCGCGCGTGCCTCTATGGCAGTTCACGTCCAGGCGATGCTCGACTTCTGTCATATGGGCATTCCGACCGTGGATTACGGCAACAACATCCGTCAGGTAGCGCTGGATGAGGGTGTCAGCAACGCCTTCGACTTCCCTGGCTTTGTACCGGCCTATATCCGTCCGCTGTTCTGTGAAGGCAAAGGCCCGTTCCGCTGGGTGGCGTTGTCAGGCGACCCGGAGGATATCTACAAGACCGATGCCAAACTTAAAGCGCTGTTCCCGCACCACAAAACGCTGCATCGCTGGCTTGATATGGCGCAGGAGCGCATCGCTTTCCAGGGCCTGCCGGCACGTATCTGCTGGCTGGGACTGGGTGAGCGACACCTTGCCGGTCTGGCGTTCAATGAAATGGTGCGCAACGGCGAGCTGAAAGCGCCGGTGGTCATTGGCCGCGACCATCTCGACTGCGGTTCAGTTGCCTCACCAAACCGCGAGACCGAAGCGATGAAAGATGGCTCGGATGCGGTCTCTGACTGGCCGCTGCTTAACGCGCTGCTGAATACCGCGGGCGGCGCGACCTGGGTCAGCCTGCATCATGGCGGCGGTGTTGGCATGGGCTTCTCGCAGCACTCTGGCGTAGTGATTGTTGCCGATGGCAGCAAAGAGGCCGATGCGCGTCTGGGTCGTGTGTTATGGAATGACCCGGCCACCGGTGTCATGCGTCACGCGGATGCAGGTTATGAGCTGGCGCAGAGCTGTGCTGCAGAGCACGGCCTGAATCTGCCAATGCAAAAATAGTCTGATATCGTTCACTACACGGGGCACGCTGCGGCCTGCCCCGTTTTTCTGACTTTTCCATTGTGAAACCCCTCGCTGAAATCACTTCCTTATTACTTATTCCATTTTGATTTAGCCTATAGCCATATTTAGTCCCGACAGCGATAGACGCCGCGCCACCCAATCACTAAAGTGAAATCTTCTCATTCTGTATGGAGCGCGATGCTGCATGACCCTTTCCCCTGCCCTGCTTGAAGACGCCCAGCACTGGCGCCGTGAGTTTCATCGCCACCCCGAATTAGGTTACCAGGAACAGCAAACCAGCCAGTTTATCGTTGAAGAATTAGCGCGGGCGGGGCTGCAGGTGTTTCGTGGTCTGGCGGGAACAGGAGTCATCGGTACGCTGGAAAACGGTCCCGGTCCGGTTATCGGGCTGCGTGCGGATATGGATGCATTGCCGATTACAGAGAAAGGCGACGCTGAGTGGCGATCTTCGACGCCTGGCGTCATGCACGCCTGCGGCCACGATGGTCACAGCGCCATTCTGCTGGCCGCCGCCCGACAGCTGGCTGCCACGCGTCAGTTTAGCGGCACGGTGCATTTCATCTTTCAGCCTGCCGAAGAGAATCTGGGCGGGGCGCGCAAAATGGTGGAAGAGGGATTGTTCCAGCGCTTTCCGATGGATGCGATCTATGCGATGCACAACTGGCCGGGGCTGCCGCTGGGGTCACTGGCTGTTAATCCTGGCGCAATGATGGCATCGCTGGATTCATTCGAAATTACCCTGCACGGTAAAAGCTGCCATGCGGCGATGCCAGAAAGTGGCGCCGATCCGATGGTGGTAGCGGCCGAGCTGATTCTGGCGCTGCAGACAATTCCCTCGCGTCGGCTCTCGCCCCTCGCCTCTGCGGTGGTCAGTGTGACGCAGATCCACGGGGGTGAAGCGATCAACGTGATTCCGGAACAGATTGTGCTGCGCGGCACAGTGCGCTGCCTGCAGACCAGCGTGCGCGAAAAAGTACGCGGACTGATTGATGAGTTTGTGGCGACCCTGCCACGTCCGTTTGGCGTCAGCGGCGAGATTAACTGGCTGCCGGGCTATCCGGTCACGGCTAACCATGCGGCCCCGGCTGAGCAGGTGCGCGACGTGGCGCTGGCAACGCTGGGCGCAGAACAGGTTCACTGGCAGGTCAATCCGTCGATGGCGTCAGAAGATTTTGCCTGCATGATGGAAGCCTGTCCCGGCGCTTACTTCTGGCTGGGCGCGGATGGTGAGACGCCCTCCGCGCCGCTACATAACGCTCGCTATGATTTCAACGACGCGCTGCTGCCGATTGGCATCCGTTTCTGGCAGAACCTGGTTGAACAGGCGCTGCCAGCCGCCTGACTCAGTATCCGGCGGCGGCAATCTGCTGCCCGGCCGCCGCCAGCGAGTCGCACTGGCCGCTGGCGCGCAGGCAGCAGGCGAGCTGCAGTCGCAGTGACGCAGGCACCGGGCGCTGCTGATTCAGCACCTCCTCAATCCAGCGCGCCGTCACCTCTGCCGTCTTGTCCGCCGGCAGTTCAACCGCCACTTCAGGCTGACGCTCGACCCACACTTCAGCTTCCACGCCTGCGCCCTGAATCATACTGATTGCCGGGCAGCGCTGCGGATTTGCATAGACTTCCCCTTCAGTGCCATTGAGCAGTATCGCTGGCGCATCAATGTCACTGAAGAATTTTGCCACGCGCGGCACATACTCCGGATGCGACACGCTCGACAGCCGCAGCGCCGCACGCTCTGCAAACGGGGTTGCCAGTTTTGCCAGCGTATGTGCGCTGTTACGGACGCCCATCCGCCAGCGCAATGACAGCTGTTTCGCCATCGGCGGGCAGAGGTGATCGATAGTAATAAAAACGAGTTCGCCCTGGTCGAGTTTCGCCTGCGCCGCTTCTGCGGTGGTGACAGGTGTTACACCCAGCACGGCAAACACCGCCTCACTGGTGATACGCGTCGCGTCGTCGCTGACACCATGCACCACCACCGGGAAGCCGAGTTTCACCAGCAGTAGTGCCAGCAACGGCGTCAGATTGCCCTGGCGGCGTGCGCCGTTGTAGCTGGGGATGACGATCGGCATCGGCCGGTTTTCTGGCGCTCGCAGCTGCATCATCTGCGCCTGCATCGCCTGATAAAAGCCGCGCATCTCTTCTTCGCCTTCGCCCTTTATACGCAGCGCAATCAGGATGCCGCCCAACTCCAGGTCCGGCACCTCACCCGCCAGCATTGCGCCATAAAGCGCCACCGCGGTATCAAAATCGATGTCACGGGCATGATTTTTACCGCGACCAATCTCTTTAATGATTTTATTCAGTTCCATCACTCGCTTCCGGTTAAGTGCGCGGCTTAGCGCCGCGTGGGACGTCGTTTTCGCACCGTATTTTTTGGCACCACGGTGACCGATATCGCTTCCGGCTCTGGCGTTTCCGGCTGCGCAATCGGGAAGATCGGCAACGCGGCTAATAACCGACTGCCGTAGGATTTGCTCAGCAGACGACGGTCGTAAATAACGATTTCGCCATAACATTGATGGCTGCGAATCAGACGCCCGACCTGTTGAATCAGGGTGAACGAGGCGCTGGGTAAGCTCTGCACCTCAAACGGATAACGCTTCAGGCTTTTAAGCCACTCGCCTTCGGTCAAAATTACCGGACTGTCCACCGGGGGAAAAGCGATTTTGTGAATATGCACCTGACTCAGCAGATCGCCCTTCAGATCAAGCCCTTCGGCAAAGGACTGCAGGCCAATCAGAATACTGGTTTCCCCTTTGGTGACGCGCTGGCGATGCAAATCGACCAGCCGGCTGCGCGGCTGATCGCCCTGCACCAGCATCGAGAGCCGCAGGTCAGGCAGACAGGCGACAAACTGCTGCATGGCCCGGTTGCTGGCAAACAGCACCAGCACGCCTTTGTGCTTTTTCTCCGCCATCTGCTGACGGAAGAAACTGGCCATCTCCGCAATGTGCTCCGCTTCGTGCGTCATCAGCGGCTCGAAGCGCATCTGCGGGATCACCAGCCTGCCCTGCTCTACATGGTTAAACGGCGAGTCCAGCGCCACAAAACGATCGCCTGCTTTTTCGCTGAGTCCCGACATCTCCTGCAGGCGGTTGAAACTGTTGAGCGATCGCAGTGTGGCAGAGGTGACCACCACATGTGGGATTTTGCGCCACAGCAGCTTTTCCAGCTGATCGCTGACGCGAATGCCGGCGCAGTGAAACAGCAGATGCGCCTGACCTTCGCGCAGCTCGCGGGTGATCCATTTCGATACCGGTGCGCCAGACGCTTTTTCCATCGCCGCCAGCCGCCACAATTTGCTCACCGACTCAAACCAGCCAAACTGACGATTGAGCTGCAGCAGATTGCGATGCAGACGCACCACGTCCACCTTGCCAGTCTGCTCACTGAGGGCATTGATCAGGCCTTCGCTCAAACCGCGCAGCGCGTCGCTGAGTTTGAACAGCCGGGCACAGAGATCCAGCAGCTCCTGCGGAAGCGCACCCAGCACAAAGCGAAATTCACCCGGCTGGTTATGCGGTGGCAGCAGCGGATTCAGCGCCTGCGCGGTCACGGTCAGCAGTTCGCGCAGCTCATCACAGTGTGCTTTCAGCCGCTCAGGGTTAGCCAGCGGCGGCGGCGATTTTGGCCGCATCTGCGTCATGATGCTGTCAACCAGCTTGATAAACAGGTCAAGTTGCAGGCTGCTCCAGCCCGGCGTAATGTCGGCACTCATCTCCAGCGCATCGCGGGCTACGTCGGGCAAATGGTGCCCTTCATCCAGCACCAGCATCAGGTTTTTAGCCGGTGGCAGCACCGACTCATTCTCCATCGCCGCCATCACCAGCGCATGATTCGCCACCACCACATCCACCTGCTCGATTTCGCGTCGCGCCACAAAGAACGGGCATTCACGATACCAGTGGCAGTGCGCGCCCAGGCAGCTTGCTTTATCGGTAGAAAGGCGCTGCCACAGGCTGTCGCTGACGTTCTCTTCGCTGTGATCGCGCAGGCCATCCCACTGATAGCGATCCAGGGATTTTTGTAAGCGGCCACACTGCGTCTGTTCCTCTTTGGTGCTGCTGACCGCATCATCGTCCAGATAAAGCAGCAGATCACCCTGCTGATCGGCGTCGGCTGCCATCGCCGCCAGATTGCGCGGACAGACATAGCGCCCACGGCCAAAAGCAGCGGTAAAGGTGAGGTCGGGGATGATTTTCTTCAACAGCGGCAGATCTTTGGTGAAGATCTGATCCTGCAACGCCACGTTGGCGGTGCTGATGACCAGCTGCTTTTCCTGGGCGCGGCTGGCCGCAATGCCTGGGATCAGATAAGAGAGGGTTTTACCCACGCCGGTTGGCGCTTCAACCGCCAGATGGCGCGAATCGTCACCGGCCAGGCATTTTGCCACTTCGGCAATCATCTGGCGCTGCGGCGCTCGCGGGATGAAATCAGGCACCTGCTCCTGAAGCGCTTTATACCATTGCGCTATCTGGCTTTTTACTGCGGCTGTCAGGGCCATGATTTGCGTTACCACACTGAAAATATGGCCTGTATTTTTACACAGTATCCCGGCGGCGTCAGCTTTCACGCCGATTTTTTCGTGCGCTGTCTTAAATTTCAGTGCGTGCCTGGCGGCGGTGATTTACGCCAGCACTTTGTACATTACGGTGGTGGCGTCCAGCACGCCTTTGGTGGATTCCGCATAAAACGGGATCGACCCCGCTACCTGCCAGCCCAGCGAGCGGTAGAGATCGCTGGCGACATCGCCGCTGCGCGTATCCAGTACCAGCAGGGTTTTGACGCGCTCGCGCGCCCGCTGCTCGGCGCGCTGCATCAGTTCACGGGCGATGCCCTGTCGGCGTGCCTGCGGATGCACCAGCAGTTTGCTGATCTCCGCCCGGTGGCGGCCGTTTGGCATGCCGCTGCTATTGATCATCACCGTCGCCACAATGCGACCCTGTTGACGCGCCACGATTAACTCGCTGTCGCCGCCTGTGATGCTGATGATCCGCTGCTGCCAGAATCGCGTCATCACCTCAATGTCTTCAGCATCAATAAACCCGACGCTGGCCCCATCTGCCACACAGCCCTGTAAAACATGGGTCAGTTCGGCCAGATTCTGTTGCGCCTGGGTGGCGCTGAGGGTTGCGTACTCAATCATGGTTTCGCCACCACCAGTAAATAGCGCGCGCCGTCGGTCAGGTGCGCTTCAAAGGCCGATTTTCCTGTCAGATGAAAACGTAAACAGTCACCTGGCTGCAACGTCCACGCCTGGGATCCCATCGTGACGGTGAGACCGCCCTCGCGCAGCCAGATATGCTGCTCCAGTCCCTGGATGGGTGGTGCATCGTAATTGATACGCGCACCAGGCCGTAACCTGCCCTCAACCAGTTCGCATCTGAAATGAAGCGCAGGAGGGGATATATTGCGGCGAATAAATCCGCTGGCCTCATCCTGCCACACCGGCTGCTGCTGGCTGGTGACCAGCAAACTGGACTCCTCCTCCACCTCACTCAGCAGGCGTGACATCGTTAATCCGTAGGCGACACACAGACGGTTAAGCAGTGCAGCCGTAGGGCTGGTCTCGCTTCGCTCAATGCGCGATAATGTCGCACGACTGATGCCCGTGGCTACCGCAAGTTCATCCAGCGACCAGCCGCGCTGCAGGCGTAACTCTGACAGCCGCACAGCCAGTCGTTGCTCAGTATTCAGCTCAGACATCACCTTTCTCACTTATGGGAAATGCTCTCTTTAATGAGATATAGCTGAAAAAGGGCGTATCAGTCAAGTTGTACATTGAGAAATGTATTGTACAACTTAGTTTGCTTCGTTATGGTAATTACACTCAGACCAATCGAAAGAGGAATTTATGACCTTATACAGTATCGGTGACGTCGCCGAGCGCTGTGGCATAAACCCAGTTACCCTGCGCGCCTGGCAGCGTCGTTATGGCTTACTGAAGCCGCAACGTACCGAAGGCGGACATCGTCAGTTTGATGAAGAGGATGTGCAGCGTATTGAAGAGATCATGCGCTGGATTGAAAGCGGCGTGCCGGTCGGTAAAGTAAAGGCATTGCTGGAAGGTGGCGATGTTGATGCACACGATGGCTGGACCACACTGCAGGATGAGCTAATCAGCGTATTACGTCATGTCAGACCCGCTAAACTGCGTAACAAAATTGCCGCGATTGGTCGCGAACATCCGATTGATGCGCTGATTGATCACGTTTTCATGCCTGTGCGCCAGAAACTGAGTCTGGACCAGAATACTGCCCGAACCATGTGCAGCCTGCTGGATGGTTTGCTGATCGACTATGTCGCTTTCTGTCTGACCGGCAGTCGCAAAAAATCGGGAAAAGATGCGCTGATCATTGGCTGGGGTACCGACGATCGTACCCGTATCTGGCTGGAAGGCTGGCGTTTGTCACAGCATGGCTGGCGGATTGATGTGCTGGCTGAACCGCTTGATGTCCCGCGTCCTGAACTTTTTCCTGGCATGAATATGTTTGTATTTACCGGTAAAAAATTAACCCGTCGCCAGCAGGAACAGCTGTCACACTGGCAGGAACAGGGCTATGCCGTGCGGTTACATGAACCCGGCTGATAACAAAAAACGCACGCCGGGCGCTTTGCCTGCTGCCTTGCGCGCGCTATTATCCCCGCCTCACTGTTAACAAGTTCAGGTTTCCGTCATGAATGTCAAAAAAGCCTTTTTCGCCACGCTGTTTTTTATTATGGCGGTTGGCGGCACCAGCGGTCTCATGCTGGTGGGATACTCTCTCATCGTTCACTCACGCTAAGCCGACGTTGCAGGCGCTCAAACAGGCGGTCGCTCACTATCGCCAGCAGCGCCACCAGTAGTGCTCCCTGAATTACGTAGGCTGTATTAAAGCCGCTTAGGCCGATAATCACTGGCGACCCGAGACTCTTTGCCCCGACCGTTGAGGCGATGGCCGCGGTGCCGATGTTGATGATCACCGAGGTGCGTATCCCGGCAATGATCACCGGCGCAGCCAGCGCCAGCTCAATCTGCCACAGCCGCTGCCAGTTGCTCATGCCTACGCCAATAGCGATCTCCCGGCTGCTGGACGGTACGCTATCAATGCCCGCCAGCGTTCCCTGTAAAATCGGCAATAAACCATAGAGCAGCAGTGCCACCACGGCAGGCCAGGCACCAAAACCCATCACCGGCACCGCAATAGCCAGCACGGCTACCGGCGGAATAGTCTGGCCCGCTGCCACGATAGTTTCTATCAGCGGCCGGAACGCACGCCCTGCCCGCCGGGTTATCAGCACGCCACTGCCAATGCCGATGACGATCGCCAGCAGGCTGGCGGTGATCACCAGAAACAGATGCGCCAGCGTCAACTGCCAGAAACTCTCCTGTTGATAGAGTGGCCGGGCCAGTTCCGGAAACCAGAGGTGAAACAGCGGCCCACTCAAAGGCATTAGCGTCAGCAGCGCGCCATAGAGCAGTACCAGCCACAACAGCGGATCCCTTAGCCTGCGCATGTTAATGCCTCGCGCTGTCGCAGAAGGTCGCCAAAGTAGAGCACGCCCAGCGGCTGCTCCTGATCGTCAATGACCGGGAGTCTGTCAGTGCCCCGGGCAATAAACTGCGACAGGGCGTCGCGCAGCGTCAGCCCTGCAGCAATCGGTTCACCCGCCAGCCACTCACCGCGTCGCACGGCATTACCCACCTGCTCCAGCGACAAGAGCCGTACGCCCATTTCGCTGCGGCCAAAGAAGTCGCGCACAAAATCATTTTTCGGCTGGGTCAGCAACTCAACCGGCCTGCCCTGCTGAACAATCTCACCGTTATCCATTAGCACGATGCGGTCCGCCAGCGTCAGTGCTTCGTCGATATCATGCGTCACCAGCACGATGGTTCGCCCCGACAGGCGATGAATACGCAGCATCTCCTGTTGCAGCACGCCGCGCGTCACCGGATCGAGCGCACCAAACGGCTCATCCATCAGCAGGACCTCCGGATCAGCCGCCAGCGCACGCGCCACGCCGACACGTTGCTGCTGGCCGCCTGAGAGCTGATGCGGATAACGATTCAGCAGGTGCTCGTCGAGATTGAGCAGCGCCAGCAGCGTCGTGATGCGTTCGTTGATCTTTGCTCTGGACCAGCCCAGCAGCACCGGCACCGTGGCAATATTCTTTCGCACCGTCCAGTGTGGAAACAGCCCTATCGACTGAATGGCATAGCCCATGCGTTGCCTGAGCGAGCGGGCATCGAGCTGGCGAATCGACTCACCGGCAAAGCGGATTTCACCACTGTCATACTCCACCAGCCGGTTAATCATCTTCAGGGTGGTCGATTTGCCGGAGCCGGAAGTGCCGAGCAGTACACAGAACTCCCCTTTTGCCACCTGCAGCGACAGATCTTTCACCGCCGCCTTGCCGTTAAACGCGCGGGAAACGCTATCAAACTCAATCATCTTCTCTCTCCAGCAGTGAGATCAGCAGGCGGAACAGCGCATCGATGACGACCGCCAGCGCAATCACCGGGATCACCCCAAGCAGTACCAAATCAAGCGCGCTGCTTAACAGCCCCTGGAAAATAATCGCGCCAAAGCCGCCCGCGCCAATCAATGCCGCAACCACCGCCATGCCCAGCGTCTGCACCACGACGACCCGCAGGCCCGCCAGCCAGACCGGTAGCGCCAGCGGTACATCCACCGCGACAAACTGCTGCCAGCCACTCATGCCCGTGCCGCGCGCGCTTTCGCGCACCTCCTGCGGCACCTGTTGTAAGCCCACCACCACGCTGCGCACCAGCGGCAACAGGGCGTAAAGCACCAGCGCGATCAAGGCTGGAGCCATGCCGATGCCGCTAATGCCCCAGTCACTGAGCCACGGAAAATGCTGCGCCAGCCCGGCCAGTGGCGCAATTAACAGACCAAACAGCGCCACTGACGGTACTGTCTGAATAACATTAAGGACGCCAAACACACTGCCTTGCCAGTCGGGCCGCCGGAAAAGCGTGACGCCCAGCGGCAGTGCAAACATTAAGGCTGGCAGTACCGTACCCGCCAGCAGAGTGAGATGACGGCTCAGTGCCGCATCAAACACCGCGTGACGGTTGGCATACTCTTTCAGCAGGGAGAGATCGCTGAGCTGGCCGCTAAACAGCAGCAACAGCGGCAACAGCCAGACCTGCAGATTGAGCAGCAGCTGAGCCAGCCGATGGGAAGTGAGTTGACGCACCTGATCGGTAATCAGCAGCAGAATGAGTGCACCACTGCACCATAAGCCACTGGCAAAGCTGGTTCGTGCCAGACGGCTGCCCTGCTGACTGAGTAGTGTCGCCTGATGACCGCTGAGCCAGAGCATGGCGGCCAGCAGCAGCTCTGCCGCCAGCAGCGCCAGAATCAGCGTAGTACGCCCAGGCAGACGCCACAGCAGCAGCCACAGAATCATCAGCGGCAGCAGTAACAGCCCGGCGCTGTTGACCTGCCAGCTCATCAGCGGTTCACCCGCCACCAGCCGGTTAGGAGCGAAGTTAAGAAACGGCAAGGTCACCAGCGCCAGACTCAACAGCGTCAGCAGCAACAATGCTACCGGCTGCTGAGCCGGGCGGCGTATCGCGTCCCGCGCTATCAGCATCGGTTACAGCAGCTTTTTCTGCTGCAGCCACTCAGTCGCTACACTGCTCGCATCCTGACCGTCGACCGCGATTTTCGCATTGAGCTGTTGCAGCGTCTTCTCATCAAGCGCGCTGAAGACCGGCTTCAGCCAGTCGGCAATCTGTGGGTAGGCTTTCAGCACCGATTCGCGGATCACCGGCGTCGGCGCATAGATCGGCTGTACGCCTTTAGGATCGCTGAGCGTCTGCAGGCCCAGTGCCGCCACCGGACCGTCGGTGCCATAGGCCATCGCCGCGTTCACGCCCGACGTCTGCTGTGCTGCCGCGCTGATGGTGACAGCGGTATCGCCACCCGCCAGAGACAACAGCTGATCCTGCTTAAGGTCGAAGCCATAGGCTTTTTCAAAGGCCGGTAAGGCATCGCTGCGTTCGATAAATTCGGCTGAGGCCGCCAGTTTGAAGGTGCCCCCTTTTTTCAGGAAAGCGCTGAGATCGGCCAGCGAGGTGAGCTGGTTCTTCTCCGCCAGGTCCTTACGCACGGCGATGGTCCAGGTGTTGTTGGCCGGAGCCGGTGTCAGCCACACCAGATGGTTTTTCTCCGCATCCAGTTTCTTCACTTTTTCGTAGCCTGCGTCGGCATTTTTCCAGGCACTGTCTTTTTCATCGTTAAAAAAGAATGCGCCGTTGCCGGTGTATTCCGGGTAGATATCAAGTTCGCCCGCCGTAATGGCGCCGCGGACGACCTGGGTCGTACCGAGCTGGATTTTATTGACAGTTTTTACCCCATGCTTTTCCAGCACCTGAAGAATCACATTGCCCAGCAGCGATCCTTCGGTATCAATTTTTGAGCCGACCCGCACAGGATCGGCCGCGTGTGCCATCCCCATGCTAAGCAGCAACGCGCTGACGCCCATCCAACCCCGAATTCTGACCATGGCCTTTTCCTTATCGCATTTTCGCGTGTTGTTTTTGTGTTTCGTGAGTGCGTGATGACTTACAAGGCGTCATGCGCCTGAGGGTGCAGGCTGCTCTCCTGCCGCTGAGAGTGTTGCTGGCAAGGCGTGCAGCGATAAATTATCTGCTTTAAAAGCGTAGCCTGGCACAGCGGTGATGCAGCTGACTTTATCGAAAATTAATAACGATTTGGGATTATAGGATTATTTTATATAACTGAAATGAATTTACGTCTGGGCGTCTAAACGGCTATCCTCGGTAATCTGTTTAAAATAAAAGATACATAACATCATGTCCGATCTGACGTCTTCCGCCCATGTGGCAACAGCAGGGAGTTCGCCCGGTGGCGAAACACAGTGGATTCGTAGCGCAGCTGACGTCTCCCGATTAGTTAACAGCGGCGACAGCGCCCGTAATAATGCCCGCATTGTGGTGGCGATTGCCCTGGGAGGCGTGTTTCTCGACGCCTACGACCTGGGTGCGCTGGCCTTTGGCATCAAAGACATCACACGCGAGTTTACTCTCACCCCGACCGGCACCGGCATGGTTGCCTCGGCCATTACCTTCGGGGCGATTATCGGCGCGCTGATTGGCGGCTATCTCACTGATAAAATTGGCCGCTATCGGGTCTTCATGGCCGATATGTTCTTTTTCGTGGTGGCGGCTATCGCCTGTGCATTTGCGCCCAATGAATATGTGCTGGCTGGCGCGCGCTTCGTGATGGGGCTGGGCGTCGGGATCGATCTGCCGGTGGCGATGGCCTTTCTGGCGGAGTTTTCAAAGCTGCGTGGCAAGGGAAATAAAGCGGCCAGCGTGGCGATGTGGTGTCCGACCTGGTACGCGGCGATCAGCATCTCTTATCTGCTGGTGCTGCTGCTCTATGCAGTGTTGCCCGAAAGTCACACCGACTGGCTCTGGCGGCTGATCCTCGGTTTTGGCGCGGTTCCGGCGATTGTCATCATCGCTATCCGCAGCCGTTACATGAGTGAATCGCCTGTGTGGGCAGCCAATCAGGGCGACCTGAAAGGAGCCGCGGCGATTTTACGCAGTGCGTGGAATATCAACGCTCAGGTCGCGTCCGACGCCGCACTGACCGCTGCCACGCCGGTGCGTAAGGCAAGCTGGCGAAACTATGGTGCGCTGCTGCAGGGCGTCTATCGCCGCCGTACGCTGCTGGCGACCATTACCTCTATCGCCTCGTCGTTTGCCTATAACGCCGTGGCGTTTGGACTGCCGGTGATTATCTCCAGCTTCTTTGCTCAGTCGATGCTCACCACCATTCTGGTATCGCTGGCACTGAATCTGCTATTTGCCTTTGTTGGCGGGATTCTGGCGGTGCGACTGGTGCCGCGTCTGGGTGCGTGGAAGATGTCAGTGGCGGGATATGGTTGTCAGTGTGTGGCGCTGCTTGGGCTGGCGCTGATTGGTCGCCCGGAAGGCGGTCAGGAGGCAGCAATGGCTATCGCAATGCTGGCGTTGTTCCTGTTTGGTCAGGGATTCGGGCCGGGCTCGCACACAATGACCTTTGCCTCACTAAGCTATCCCACTTCACTGCGCGGCGTGGGAGTGGGCTTTAACCAGACGCTGATGCGCGGGAGTTCGACCGTTTCGCTGTTTCTGTTCCCGGTGCTGGTCGCGGCGCTGGGCACTGGCGTGTTCTGGGTGATCTTCCTGGCGCCGCTGGCCGGTCTTCTTACGCTGCTGGCGATCCGCTGGGAACCGTCGGGCTATGATGTGGATGCGGAGGATTTTGATCTGCCGCGTTAAACAACATTCCGGGCGTGGAGCGCACGCAGGCTCAGGGAACAAACGTCCTCTGCAAAGACGCAAAAAACGCCACCCATGGCCCGCGATGCTTTGCGATGGACGTTTGCGCCCATCGCTTTGACTTTCAAACCGTCTGACCGCACTTTAGTGCGGTTTTTTTATGCCGTGACGGCCGGAAAAGGAAACTGCTCCAGATAGTCCGGGATACGCGGGAAGGTATGCAAAAACCACGGAGTGAACTGCTGTGGCTGCTGCTGCATCTGCTGCTCGATCATCGTCATTGGACGATAATCAAAGGCATCCGCTTCCTGAGGATTAAGCTGCGGCAGGCTGTCACAGATCGCAAAAAAGACATGACCATATTCATGCTCTGTCAGGCCATTGCTCAGCTTCAGGTTGTAGCTCAGTTCAAATACCGGCGTCAGCGATACTACCATCCCCATCTCTTCACGCAGACGGCGCTCGGCGGCGTCGCGGGTCGATTCATGGGGATAAGGATGACCACAGCAGGTATTACTCCACAAGCCACCACAGTGATACTTATCGCTGGCGCGCCGCTGCAATAGCAGCTCCTGCCGGGAATTGAAGACGTAGACCGTCACCGCGCGGTGCAGCAATCCTTTTTCATGCACTTCCAGCTTTTCCATTTTGCCGGTGGGACGATCGAGGTGGTCAACGAGGATAACTTCAATAGCAGACATGGCGTTTCCTTGAGATTATTCCCAACTATTCTGGCACAGAATGCGCAGTTTGGGCGGATCATCGCGGATTTTTTACCCAGGTCCGTCAGAGATAAGCGGATGAAGCAGAGGGGAAATCAGGCCAGCAAGGCTGGCCTGGAGGAGAATTACAGTCGGAAGCTCTGAACAACCCGCTCAAGCTGGGTACTCTGTGATTCCATCGCCTGCGCGGCAGCGGAAACCTGCTCCACCAGCACGGCGTTCTGCTGTGTGGTGCCATCCAGCTGGGTAATTGCCACGTTGACCTGTTCGATACCCATGCTCTGCTCACGGCTGGCTGACATGATTTCGCTCATCAGGGTGGTCACACTGCTCACGCCCTGCATAAGCTCATCCATGGTCTGACCCGCCTGTTCCACCAGCGCACTGCCGGTATCAATGTTCGCCACTGACTCTTCGATTAACTTTTTAATCTCTCGTGCCGAGTTAGCTGAACGCTGTGCCAGGTTACGCACTTCCGATGCCACGACCGCAAATCCACGACCCTGTTCACCGGCACGTGCAGCCTCAACTGCGGCGTTCAGCGCCAGGATATTGGTCTGGAATGCGATGCTGTCGATTACGCTGATGATATCGACCACTTTACGGGACGAGTGATGAATCTCACCCATGGTGGTGACCACCTGACGGACCACTTCAGTGCCACGAGCGGCCACCTGGGAGGCATCGCCTGCCAGCTGGTTAGCATGCGTCGCGTTGTCGGCGTTCTGACGGACGGTTCCGGTCAGCTGTTCCATTGACGCGGCGGTTTCTACAATTGAGCTGGCCTGATCTTCAGTACGGGAGGAGAGATTGGCATTGCCACTGGCAATTTCCCGCGATGCGGCGGTGATCGCCAGCGCACTATCGCCCACCTGCTGGAGCAGCCCCTGCAGATAGCTGATGAACTGGTTAAAGCTCTGCGCGACGGCATTGAACTCAGGGCTGTTGCTGGCTGGCAGACGCTGCGTCAGATCGGCGCCCCCTTTCGACAGTGCTTCGATGTTGCTGTTCAGCACGTTAAGACGCTTCATCATGGCGCGGACAAAGCCCAGCGACACCAGCAGCAGGATTACCGCCAGAGGAATCTGCACCAGGCCCAGGCGGGTCAGCATGTTATGCGACTGCGCTTTCAGCAGGCTGGTCGGCAGACTACTGGCGAGATACCACGGGCTGCCAGGAATCGCCTGAACGAACAGGGTCTGCTCGCCTTCGCTGCTGTCATAGGTGGTTTCCAGCGGCTGGCTGCCAACACCGTTCAGCAGCGCTTTAAGCGGTGCTGCCATCGGCATCTGCACGTCAGCCAGGTTCTCCAGCTTCGGTGCGGCATTGACCAGTGCGCCATTACCCACGACTTTGCCGTCGGCTTCAACAATCAGCACGTTGCCATGAATGGTTTCACCCATCTGCTTCGCCAGCTGATTAAAGAACCCCAGCGTGACGTCGATAGTGGCAACACCCCAGGCCGTGCCATTTTTGTAGATGGCCATAGCACAGTTAGTACGCGGCTGCGGACTGGCGGCATCCTGATAAGCTTTAGCCCAGGCACACTGCCCTTTTGCAGCAGCCATGCCATCTTTGTACCAGGGTTGCTCCCAGTATTTGTCGGCGGCGTCGGAGTTCCAGTAGGTGTTGACCTGCAGTTCATTGCTGGCATTACGGGCAAAGAAGCTGCTGTCTTTCTCTTTGGCCGGATCACGACGGTTTGGCAGTGGCCAGATACCGCCACCAAACACATTGCTGTCCTGATACTGGTTTACCAGCGTCGGTAACAGGGTGTCGATAGTCGCGCTGTCCATAACGGAGGCCGCTTCGGTAATTGCACGCTGCTGAGCCTGCACGCGGTTCATCTGTTCAACGATGCCAGAGGCCAGTGAATCAACCTGATAGCGAACCAGACGGCTTTCGCTGTCGACGAGCTGTGGCGCGACGAACTGATTAATCACCCAGACTGTAACGAGTAAAAGCGCAACAAAGAATGCGATCATTGTTGCGGTAAAGCGGGATTGTGTTGTTTTGAACATCTTCATGCCCCTGCCCCTGGTACGGCGCGATTGCCTTATCCGGGTTAACGGCTCGCTTAAGGGGAACTTGAGATGGGCGGGATCACATATTTAAGAAATGTATGATTTATGTGAAAATTTAATTTCACTCCGGAACTATCACCTCCCCGGAAGTCGCCGGGGAAAGTGTCTACAGGCGCGTCATTGCTGAGCTACTCTGGCGAATCGACCACCTGCTGGCGTGGACGGAAAACGTGATTGTTACCGTCTGCTGTTAACAACTCCCGTAACTTCTGGCCGCCGTGTTCATCGGCCTGCGCGAACTGCCGCTCCGCTTCAGTAATCGGCGTTGTCCAGAGCAGTGTCGGACGATCGCCATCGCGCTTAGGCAGCGTGAACTGCCCTTTTTCGGTTGCCAGTTCATTCGCCAGCAGGAAGCTTTCAAAGCCGACCGGTGCCACTTCTGACGCCAGCGTATGGCCCTCGCCCAGCCAGGTGAGACGCGCCCAGGGCAGATGTACAAATTCCGCCAGTGCACTGGCCATCTGCACCGCATTGCCTTCCGTCATGATTTCACCGTCAACCGCCATACCCAGTTCGATACGTCGATACTGCGGTGCCAGCTCATCAAAAAGATAATCGACCTGCGGCATGGGCCGGATACTCATGCCAAGCGTCAGGAAATACCAGACACCCTGATGCCAGTGCTGCGAGATTGCCATTGGCGGCCAGCTACCCTGATCAATCGCGTAATATTTCACCGACTCGCCGAAGCGTGCCTGATAGCAGGCCATGAGATCCTGCTGGACCTTATCCCACTCGCTGCCGTCGTGCCATTCTCGCCAGAACTGACGCTGATGCTCTGCACGGGCATAGTAGTCATTGGTTGATGCTGACCCCAGTGGGGCCGTCAGACGGTTCTTTTTGATGCAGCCTGCGGAGAAACTCACCTGTTTCTCCTGATAGAGGCTCCAGCCAGGGATGACAGCCAGCAGCTGGCCGTAATACCACAGTGCTGCACCATCATCAGAAGGCTCCCACAGGATCTGCAGACCGGCCGGGTCCAGCGCGGGTTCCGCTTCCAGATTACGGCAATACTCTGCGCTGAGCAGCGGCGCTATGCCCTGCTCCATCGCCTCGCGGTCTTCCTGCGCCGGTGCGGGCAGCAGGTTTCGCAGCCAGCAGCCGCGCACCGCATACTGACTGCGGAACAGGTCGGTAGGCCAGATGTAAAAATAGGCGGTGCGCTCATCCTGTTCGACAATCGCGGTCAGGGTGCGCTGCTGATTGTGGACTTCAGCAATCAGGGATTTGTACGTCATAGTGCCTCGACAAAGCCTGGAGGAATCCATTTTCCCCGAGAGTAGAGCAGGATCCTGGCTGTGGCGATCTGAGACAAGGGTAATAGTCTCAAAGTGTGGGGCTGAGAGGGTTGGTAAAGGC
Source organism: Pantoea sp. Cr_R13 (assembly GCF_029222565.1). Lineage (NCBI taxonomy): Bacteria > Pseudomonadati > Pseudomonadota > Gammaproteobacteria > Enterobacterales > Erwiniaceae > Pantoea > Pantoea sp. Cr_R13. The sequence goes on along the minus strand of NZ_JARHXL010000003.1, from coordinate 200,579 downwards.
TTTAGTGTGGTTAAGACTTTTTACTGTGTAGGCGTTGCGGGTGTCTGAAAAACCACGATGAACGTAAAGGGGATATTGGCTTTCCAGACATTATTCAGGCAAAACTGGCTCAGCGGTGCTGAAATGAAAGACCTAAGCATGTGATGCATAAAAGTCGCCATTTAACCGGCATGCCAGATCAGAGGTATCCGTTTCAAGACAGAGTCTGACATCCTTACTAAATCCGCGCTGTTGAAGTTCACAGGCTGAGGAACAATCATAAAGAGGATGCAGATTTTGCTGCTGATAAAAGTGCCAGGCTGCAACTGCCGCCTGCGCCTCAGGTGAGCAATTTCCACGCCCCATCGCATTGATAATGCCGCCGGCTGCTACGTAATCTTCGACACAGGGACGGAGAGTGCCATCAGGCCATCGCTCTCCGCAGGGAATAATCAGAACACGTTTAAAGATGCCACATGCTTTCGCAGTGGCAGACATGTTCCTGAAGCAGCCACTGAAAACCGCAATCCCGGTATCCCGCGCCTTGAAAGAGAGGGTCGATCCGTTAGGGGATGGCAGGACAAGCCTTTCGCCATTGCTTATTTTTTGTATAGAAACGGGCGACAGACTGTAACCTTCACCGCTGAATTTTCTCTTCAGGCTGGCTACCTTCGCGCCTATTTTTATACCATATTCATTTGCAGATTCATCTTTCCATGGATAAGGGTAAATACGGGCTCCCTTTTCAACAGCCAGGCTCACACAGGTGGAAAAGGACATAACATCGACTATTACGGCGCAGTCTGCTTTTTCAGCTAAATAATCTACAGCCGCCTGACCCCATTCAAGACGAATGTCGAACCCACCCTGGCTAAACCATTCCATTATTTTTCTCTCTTAACATTTTCCGAAGAGTCAAATTTAACATAGCCATGTTGCGCTTTTTTTCATTTAAATCCTGACGAACAACTTTCGTTTCTGGCACCAGGCCGCTTTCGGTAGCGTTCTCAGGCCAGGACACGCGAAGTTTAGTCAATGATTTTAAGTGGTTTTTCATTCTCGGGTGCCCAATAGCCACCACTTCCATGATATGTTTCAGCGCCTAATACGAACTGAATACCGCAATAATTACATTCAAAATGATAATCAACTATATCGCCCCATATCATCTTTTCAGCACACTCATCAAAACTGTATTGGTTCCAGTCATTAGTTGCTTTGATTTCGGTTAGAACGCCTTCGCTAAGTGCGTGCTTTGCAATACGAATTGCCTTACGTAAGTGTTCCGGTTGACGTATAACGTATTTAACACATAAATCCTGGCAGTATTCACAACCCATCGATAAGCCCTCGATACAGATGATTTTATTGCTCTGATTCAGCCCTATTATTCACCACTGTCAACAAGTCAAATGTGCCATCTTCTCTTTGCACATGGCAATGGTGACTTTTTTTATGAGGTTACCTGTAACCCATTCTGGAGTAAAACGGATGCACTGACTTCAGGCTAATATCCGCTATGAGCGATAAGCGGACATGATGTGCGGTAGTGAGTTCGCTCAAGGTTCTATGCTTCTGTAAAGGACAGGATGATATCACTCTCAAAATTTATCTATTTTATATGTGGAATAAGACTAATGGATATCAAGATAAGACCAGCTCAACTGTCTGATGTTGAATGTATTTTTACTATCAGAACGTCTGTTGCTGAAAATCACCTGAGCCGTGAAGAGATGCAGGAGATGGGCATAACCGAAAGTACTGTGAGCAATATGATCAAAGAGAGTCGTTGCGCATGGGTTGCGACAGATGATGATAAAGCAGTGGGTTTTTCGATGATTTTAAGGGAGAAAGGCTCTCTTTTTGGTCTCTTTGTCCTTCCTGACTATGAAGGCAGAGGCATTGGTCGCAGACTTACAGAGATTGCGGAACAGGCGTTGTTCAAACATCACGAAGTTGCCTGGCTGGAAACCGATAGAAACAGTCATGCGGCTAAATTCTACCTGCACCTTGGCTGGGGTAATATGACAACATTAGATGGGGCTTATATTCGATTAGAGAAACAACGTGGTAGTTGACCTTATACGGCTCTCTTTAAGTGACTCATCAGGCATAGCGCAGATAGGTCAGCATAGGCAGACATGTCAGCATAGCGAGGTCCGCTATGAGCGAAAAGCGAGCTCTTTTTCAACGCTAAGACACGGCAGTCTCACAAGCAAGAAAGTTAATTTTAGCTTTAACCCATTGGCTGGCATAAATTCAAGCCATACTGACATTGTCAGGTTTACGGCGTGATCTTATATTTCATTAGAGTAATAAAAAATATTGAGGAAATATCATGCTCAAGCATCGCACTCTTAAAGCAGCATTTGCACTTGTTATCTGTTTCGCCGTTTTAGCTGCTCCAGCTTATGCAAATCCTGGCAATGGCAATGGCAATGGCAATGGCAATCACGGTAACAATGGCGCGCACGGTGGAAAAAGACATCATAATGTTAAGTCTGGAGACGAACATGGAAATCGTAAGAATTATGGACAACCGGACCGTGTCGGGTCTGATATAAATTTCTCTCGTGCACGTTCTCTTGCCGTCAATTATGGCCTGACAGGGTATGAGTCTCTGCCCCCCGGTATCGCTAAAAAGGTTGCACGTGGTAAACCCTTACCTCCAGGTATCGCTAAAAAAAGCTTACCTGCGTCAATGATTAATGATCTGCCCTATTATCCCGGATATGAGTGGCGGGCCGTAGGCGATGATTTAGTGCTTATTGCTCTGAGTACGGCTGTTGTAACCGCCGTAATTAATGGCGTTTTCGACTAACCACCGTTCAGGTTGAATCCGGCTTAAGTCTCATGGAAGTTATTCATTCGCTGACAATGAGTTGCAATAAGCAGTTGCAGTCAAAAGGAATCATGTCCGCTTCTGGCACAAAGCGGGCATTCATAGCTCATTCACCCCAACCTACCCATCCTTACCATCGCCCGATACCACGCCCCGCGCTGAATTGACCATCTCAACCCAACCGCGATGGCATTAATCTTCTGGTCAATGATTGCCTGCTCAAAGCGGCCGATTTCTCTACCGGACATCGCCTGCGCCCAGGCTGGCATTAGCCCGAAGCCTGATTTCAGCATGATCTTCATTACTGGTTTCGCCTGCCAGCTCGGTGCAGGGGCGTTCATCAGCAATCGCGTCACTTCGGCGGTACGCTCATCAAAGCGCAGCTCTGCACGCATCTGTTGCAGGTAATCCGCCACATCAACGACGCTTTTCGGCACCTTCTCCGCGCCCAGCGCCTCGGCAATCTGCGCCGCTTCCTGATAGTACTGATCCTGTTCGGCGCGGCTGAGCTGCGGATTTTTATAGCGCAGATGTGCCGCCAGAAAACGGCTGGTCTCCGCCACATGCACCCAGGTCAGCAGATGTGGATCGCTGGCGGCATAAGGTTTGCCTTCGCTGTCGACGCCGCTGACTTTCAGATGAATGCGTTTTACTCGTTCAATCAGCGTCCGGGCATCCTGCGAATTCCCGTAGGTGGTCACAGCGATAAACTGACTGGTGCGCCGCAGGCGGCCCATCATATCTTCACGGAAATTGGAGTGATCCCAGACGCCCGCCAGCGCCGCTGGATGCAGCATCTGCAACAGCAGCGCGCTGATCCCGCCGCACATCATGGAAGTGAAATCACCGTGGACGCGCCAGATCACGCTGTCCGGGCCAAACAGGCCGGGATCGCCAGGCGGTTGAGAGAGGTCAAATTCATTCATCGACAGGCCATTAAGGCGGAAGACCTGCTGCTGAATGCGGTCACGCAGATTAATCATAGCGGCTCTGATAGTGGATATGATGCGGCGCGCGGTAGCAGGACGCTCACGACGCGCCGCATCACCTTCTCCTGCATTCAGGGGAAAGGCTGACGGTTATTGGTAGTTGAACTGTGCATCCTGAGTACGCACGGAATCGAGTCCAATCATCACGTTGAATTTGCCTGGCTCGGCAACATGCTGCATCTGCTGGTTCCAGAATTTCAGCGCATCGACGTCGATCTTAAAGGTCACGGTTTGCGACTCGCCTGCTTTCAACATGATGCGTTTGAAACCACGCAGCTCCTGCACCGGACGGCTGATAGAGGCGACCGGATCGTTCAGATACATCTGCACCACCGTCGCACCATCGCGCTTACCGCTGTTAGTTACCGTTACGCTGGCCTCAATGCTGCCATTACGCGGCATGGTCGGTGAAGACATTTTTACCGGCGACACAGTGAACGTGGTATAGCTCAGGCCGTAACCAAACGGATAGAGCGGGCCGTTAACCGCATCGTAGTAGTGCGAGGTGTACTTGTTCGGCTTCGCAAAGTTGTAAGGCCGGCCAGTTGGCAGATGGTTGTAGTAGATCGGAATCTGACCCACTGAACGCGGGAAGGAGACCGGCAGTTTGCCCGATGGGTTATAGTCACCGAACAGCACATCGGCGATGGCGTTGCCACCTTCGGTGCCGCTGAACCAGGTTTCCAGCACGGCATCAGCCATGCGATCTTCGTTCACTATCGACAGCGGGCGGCCGTTCATCAGCACAATCACCAGCGGTTTACCGGTGGCTTTCAGTGCCGCTAACAGTTTCTGCTGGCTCGGCGGGATCACCAGGTCGCTGCGGCTGGAGGCTTCGTGCGCCATACCCTGCGCTTCGCCCACGGCAGCCACCACCACATCGGCCTGTTTCGCTTTGGCGACTGCATCATCAATCATCTTCTGAGGTGAGCGCGTATCAACGGAAACCGCCTGTTCATAGAGATTCAGGAAGTCCTGAATGCCTTTATTGTCGGTAACGTTAGCCCCCTTCTCATAAAGCAGTGTCGCTTTGCCTTCGGTAGCATTGCGCATGCCCTGCAGCAGCGAAACGGATTGCTTCGCCACGCCCGCCGCGGACCAGCTGCCCATAATGTCGCGCTGACTGTCTGCCAGCGGACCAATCAGGGCAATGGTGCCCGATTTTTTCAGCGGCAGCGTTTCCAGACGGTTTTTCAGCAACACGATGCTTTTACGCGCGACGTCGCGCGCTTCCGCGCGGTGCAGACGGCTTTCCGCATTGGTATCCTGCGGGTCACTCTCTTTCGGACCTAAATGGCTGTAGGGATCGTTAAACAGGCCCATGTCATATTTAACGTTGAGCACATGGCGCGCCGCATCATCAATTTCAGCCATGGTGACGTCGCCGCTTTTCACCAGAGCAGGCAGATACTTGCTGTAATACTCGTCGCTCATGCTCATATCGACGCCCGACTTCAGGGCGATGCGCACCGCTTCCTGCGGATCGCTGGCGACGCCGTGTTTAATCAGCTCTTTAATCGCACCGTGATCGCTGATAGTGATACCTTTGAATTTCCACTTATCGCGCAGCAGATCTTTCAGCAGCCAGCTGTCCGCCGTGGCGGGCACGCCATTTATCGAGTTCAGCGCCACCATCACGCCGCCGCTGCCAGCATCCAGTGAAGCTTTATAAGGCGGCAGGTAGTCCTGGAACATACGTTGCGGGCTCATGTCCACGGTGTTGTAGTCACGTCCACCTTCGACTGCGCCATAAAGCGCAAAGTGTTTCACGCTGGTCATGACGCTGTAGCGATCGGCAGCGCTTTTGCCCTGCATCGACTGCACCATGCTGCGACCCATTTCGCTGGTAAGGTAGGTATCCTCACCGAATCCTTCTGAGCCACGGCCCCAGCGCGGTTCACGGCTGACATCGACCATCGGTGCCCAGGTCATGTTCAGGCCATCATCGGCGGCTTCATAAGCGGAGACACGCCCCACCTCTTTCACCGCATCAAGATCCCAGCTCGACGCCAGCGCTAAAGGAATCGGGAAAATGGTGCGCTGGCCGTGAATAACGTCGTAGGCGAAAAACAGCGGAATCTTCAGGCGGCTGAGCTGCATCGCCTGATCCTGCATCGCGCGGATATCCTGACGGGTCACGGTATTAAAGATCGCGCCAACCTGACTCTTTTGAATCATGTCGCGGATGACTTCTTTTGGATTATCAGGACCGACGCTGATTAAACGCAGCTGGCCAATTTTCTCGTCCAGCGTCATTTTTTTGAGCAGCTGGTTGACGAAGGCATCCCGCGCCTGTTCGGTCATCGGGTGGTTACCTGGCTTTGTCTCAGCCAATGCGGGTTGCATCGCGAGGGAGACAGCGAGACTAACAGAGTAAATCCATTTCATCAGGTTGGGTTCTCTTAAGTAACTGCGCAATATCGAATTAACAGGCGGCAGTGTGCCACAAGATGAGAATAGCAGGTAGCGGCCAGGCTCACACTGCATTGAGATGAGTTGACGTGCTACAGTTAGGACGCACTGATAAGACAAGGGAATTGCTCATGATACCAACCTCTGCCCTGCTTTCTGACCTGCGCCGCCTGGTCGGCCCTGCCCATTTGCTGACAGAACCTGAACAGACCGCCCGTTATCGCAAAGGCTTTCGCTCCGGCGAAGGTGACGCGCTGGCCGTGGCGTTTCCCGGTACGCTGCTGGAACTCTGGCGGGTACTGCAAACGCTGGTGAATGCGGACGTTATTATCCTGATGCAGGCGGCAAATACCGGCCTGACTGAAGGTTCAACGCCGCATGGCGACGACTACGATCGCCCGCTGGTGATTATCAGCACCCTGCGACTCGATAAACTTCAGCTGATTGACGAAGGTCAGCAGGTCCTGGCGTTCCCTGGCAGCACACTTTATCAGCTGGAAAAAGCACTAAAGCCGCTGGGACGCGAGCCTCACTCGGTGATTGGCTCCTCCTGTATTGGTGCCTCGGTGCTGGGTGGCATCTGTAATAACTCCGGTGGTTCGCTGATCAAGCGCGGCCCGGCCTACAGCGAAATGGCGCTGTTTGCCCAGATTGATGCGCAGGGAAGACTGAAGCTGGTGAACCATCTCGGCATCGATCTGGGAACGTCGCCGGAAGAGATTCTGGGGCGGCTGGATGACGATCGCTGGCAGCCTAAGGATGTGCAGCACGATGGCCGTCACGCTTCCGATCATGACTATGCCGAACGGGTGCGTGAAGTCGATGCGGATACGCCAGCCCGCTACAACGCCGATGCGCGTCGCCTGTTTGAAGCGTCCGGCTGTGCCGGGAAACTGGCAGTTTTCGCGGTGCGACTCGATACCTTCCCCAGCGAACCGCAGCAACAGGTGTTTTACATTGGCACCAATGAACCGGGCGTACTCAACGATATCCGCCGTCACATGCTGGCGCATTTTACCCATCTGCCGGTGGCAGGCGAATATATGCACCGCGACATCTATGACATTGCGGAAGTTTACGGCAAAGATACCTTCCTGATGATCGACAAACTGGGCACCGACAAGATGCCGCTGTTTTTCACGCTGAAGGGGCGGGTTGATGCCTGGCTGAGCAAGCTCTCCTTCGTTAAACCGCACTTCAGCGATCGCCTGTTACAGCGTCTGAGTAAATTGTTCCCGGCGCATCTGCCCAAACGGATGAAGCAGTATCGTGACAAATATGAACACCATCTGATGCTGAAGATGTCGGGCGACGGTGTGGCGGAAGCACGTAACTACCTGCGCGACTACTTCCGCGAAGGCGGCGGCGAGTTCTTTGAGTGTGAAGGTAAAGAAGGTGCGCACGCTTTTCTGCATCGCTTTGCGGCGGCAGGTGCGGCGGTGCGCTATCACGCGGTACATGCGGATGAGGTCGAGGATATTCTGGCGCTGGATATCGCTCTGCGTCGAAATGATGCGGACTGGTTCGAAACGCTGCCCGATGAGATCCGCGCCTCGCTAAGCCATCGTCTCTACTATGGTCACTTCTTCTGTCATGTCTTCCATCAGGATTACATCGTCAGAAAAGGGGTTGATGTACACGCGCTGAAAGCGCAGATGCTGGAAATCCTTCACGCGCGCGGCGCGGAATATCCCGCTGAGCATAATGTCGGGCATCTCTATCAGGCAAAACCCCAGCTGGCAGCGTTTTATCGCCAGCTCGATCCGACGAACAGCTTTAATCCTGGCATTGGCAAAACCAGCAAGCAAAAAGGCTGGGCGGTGAAACAGGTTTAACTCGCTGTTATCTGTCAGCCTGCCCTTCTCTGCAGGCTGACGTTCAAAACAGCCGAACCAGCAGACCCCATAAAACCTGCAGACTATTTGGTTATTCAGTTAATGAAATAGTCATCAATTAATTCAGCCTGACTGCTTTGCCTGATTATCGATTGCCCTTACCTTGTCTGCTAATAATATTTTAATAAAAAATTAATCCATCCTCCCATATTGAACCCACATTATTTTATGTCTCTGGGTTATGCGCAACGCCTCACAAAAAACCACCCTGCCAATTGATAATTCGCGTCGCGAAAAATATATTCACGACACAAAAATAAAAAACCACAAAAATTAATTTACCTCAGGGTAGGATCTTCCATGTCTAAAAAAAACTACACATTAGTATTGATGGAAATAATAGCGCTGTCAGCAGGCGTAACGGCAATGTCATCAACGCCAGCCTATGCTGCCGGATTTGTTGACGACTCAACGCTGACAGGAAATGTTTTTTACTGGCAGCGACAGCGAGACCGAAAAGAGAGCGATCCCGCCAGTCAGCATCAGGGAGAGTACCAGGCTAATTTACACCATACTTCACTCAACAGTAACCTCGACTATCAGTCCGGCTATGCCGGGGACTGGATTGGCATGGACCTCGCCGTGTTTGGCGCCGTTGAACTTTCCAATAGCGGTCCCGCCGCACCCAATGAAATTGGCTTCAGTAAATCGCATTCCCGCTGGAATGAAAAATGGAATGGCGACAGCAGCGGCGCATCGGTTTATAAAGCCGCACTGAAATTAAAACATAACGACTACTGGTTACGCGCGGGTTATATCCAGCCAACCGGACAGACACTAATTGCGCCTCACTGGAGTTTCCTGCCCGGCACCTATCGCGGATTTGAAACGGGTGCACTTTATGATTTCCAGCAAGCAGGCGCATTATCACTCTCCTGGATGTGGACCGATAAATATAAAGCACCCTGGTATCGTGATTTATATGATTTTCGGCAGGCTGATAATAAAACCCCTGTCAGCTACCTGCATTCATTTGGCATGAAATATGACTTCAAAAATAATCTGGTGCTTGAAGGTGCATTTGGTCAGGCCGCAAATTATATGGATCAATATTTTGCCAAAGCATCCTGGTCTGCCAGCCCAGGCGGCAACGAACTGCGCACCAGCTATCAGTTTTATGGCGCACGCGACAAAGTCTCGGGGGGCGCCGCAAACCCGCGTGACGTCTATGATGGCCTGGCCTGGTTACAGGCGATCACCGTCGGTTATACCGTCGGCCCGGTGGATCTCCGACTTGAAGGCAGTTGGGTTAAAGCTGAAGGGAATCAGGGCTTTTTCCTGCAGCGCATGACGCCGGGCTACGCCACCTCCAACGGACGAATGGATATCTGGTGGGATTCGCGTTCTGACTGGAACGCCAATGGTGAAAAAGCGATCTTTGCGGGCGCGATGCTCGATTTATCGCCGTGGCAGCTGACGGGCTGGAAAGCCGGCGCATCTTACGTCTGGGGCTGGGATGCAAAACCCGCCACGCTCCCCACCGTTGACCAGAGTCAGCGACTGAGAGAGTCGGCCTGGAACCTTGATCTGATCTATCAAATCCAGCAGGGCCGGGCCAAAGACACCCAATTCCATCTTCACTATACCCGCTACAAAAATCACAGCGACCTGCCCAGCTTCAGCAATGGATACAACAACATTTTCCAGGACGAGAAGGACATCAAATTTATTGTTATCGCGCCGTTTACGCTGTTCTGACGCCCTGCGGACTTTCGGAACTATTTTCACCATTAAGGATGAATCAACATGTTCAAGTTAAGCCTTATCGCGCTCACTCTGCTGAGCGTTACCGCCACAGGCCACGCCAGCTCGTCAGAGCAGAAGGTGGTTGATCAAATCAGCCAGTTTGGCGTGACCTATCAGGTAACAGACAACCAGGCGGGACTGCACGGTACAGATTGCGCCGCGTTAGGCGCCGACTTTGCCTCCTGTAACCGCGCCATTATCACGCTGACCAATAACGGCCCCGCACTGACCGACAAAAACTGGGCCATCTACATGAGCAACATCCGCCAGACGCTGCGGGTCGATAATGAGCAATTTACATTGACGCATCTGGTCGGAGACTTAACCCGACTGGAGCCAACAGAGAAATTCACGGGTATTGGCGCGGGCGAATCAGTGCAGATCCCCATCGTTAACGAATACTGGCAACTGTTCGTTACTGATGTGATGCCGCGCTGGTATGTCACTTCCGGTGAGGCGACGCCAAAAATTATTGCCAGCACCGACTACGAAGATCCCAGCCAGTTTGTATTGCCGCTGGATAACCACTGGCGACGCAGTGCCGATGACAATAACGTCCTGATGCAGCCTGTCAGCCGGTTTGAGAAAAACAGCGATGTCGCCACCCTGCCAGCCTCAGCATTGCGGGGGCAAATCACACCCACGCCGCTGGACGTTAAACTTCGTTCGCAGGATGCCGATCTCAGCCGTGGCGTCACCTTGTCACTGACTGGACTGAGCCGCGAAACCGCTGAGGCAGTGAGACAGCGTATGGCACTGCTTGGCCTCAAAGAATCGCCTGATGGATTCGCTATTACCACGCAGGTCAAACCGGGTCACTTTAGCGGCAAAAAAGCGATATCAGGCGCATACGACCTCGACATCACTTCCCGCCGTGCGAGCATAGTCGGCTACGACGCTGCCGGTGCGTTCTACGGTCTGATGTCGATACTGTCACTGGTCCCCTCAGAGGGCGCCCCACGGATTGCCACGCTGGAAGCCCATGATGCGCCGCGCTTTGCTTATCGCGGTGCCTTCCTTGACGTTGCCCGTAACTTCCACAGTAAACAGGCGGTGATGCGACAGCTTGATCAGATGGCATCGTGGAAGATGAACCGTTTCCATTTCCACCTCAGTGATGATGAAGGCTGGCGGATTGAAATTCCAGGCTTGCCGGAACTCACGGAGGTGGGTGCGAAACGCTGTCATGATCTTTCCGAACAAAAGTGTCTGCTGCCGCAACTGGGTTCCGGCCCCTTCAGTGATAACAATGGCAGCGGCTATTTCAGTCGCGCTGACTATATAGAGATTGTTAAATATGCGCAGGCGCGCCACATTCAGGTCATCCCGGAAATTGACATGCCCGCCCATGCCCGGGCGGCGGTCATCTCAATGGAGGCGCGCTATCAGCGGCTGATGAAGGAGGGAAAACCTGACGAGGCCAACGCCTGGCGCCTGATCGACCCGACCGATAACTCCAACACCACCTCAGTGCAGCTTTACGACCGTACCAGCTATCTCAATCCCTGCATTGAAAGTTCACAACGCTTCGTGGATAAAGTGATTGGTGAAATCAAGGCGATGCACCAGGAGGCTGGACAACCACTCAGCGTCTGGCATTTTGGCGGTGATGAAGCGAAGAATATCCGGCTGGGCGCAGGCTACTCTGACAAAAACAGTCCAAAACCCGGTACCGGTCTGCAAGACCTGAGCCGCGAAGATTTGCCATGGGCAAAATCACAGGCCTGTCAGGCACTGGTGAAAAGCGGCAAAGTGGAAGATCTGGCGCATCTGCCAAGCTATTTTGCCCTGACCGTGAACGAAATCGTGAACCGGCACGGTATTGGCAAAATGCAGGCCTGGCAGGATGGCCTGAAAGATGTCAAACATGCCGGAGAGTTCGCGACGCCGCGTGTCGCAGTCAACTTCTGGGATACCCTCTACTGGGGCGGTTTTGACAGCGCCGGTGACTGGTCACAGAAAGGGTACGACGTAGTCATCTCCAGCCCTGACTATCTCTATCTGGACTTCCCGTATGAAGTTAACCCACTGGAGCGCGGCTATTACTGGGGCACCCGCTTCAACGATGAGCGAAAAATCTTTGGCTTCGCACCGGACAACCTGCCGCAGAATGCTGAAACTTCGGTAGATCGCGACGGTAACGTTTTCAGCGCCAAATCCGCGAAACCCTGGAAAGGGGCTTATGGTATTTCGGCTCAGCTGTGGAGCGAGACCGTGCGCACCGACGATCAAATGGAGTACATGAACTATCCTCGCCTCCTTTCAGTAGCAGAACGCAGCTGGCACCGCGCCAGCTGGGAGCGGGACTATCAGCCGGGTGAGGAGTATACCGGTGGAAAAACGCAACTTGTTGATCAAAAAGCGCTTCTGAACGACTGGCAGCGATTTGCCAACCTGCTGGGACAACGGGAACTGGCGAAACTGGATAAGGCGGGTATTGATTATCGCCTGCCCGTACCGGGAGCAAAAATTGCTGATGGTATTCTGTTGATGAACGTGGCATTGCCTGGCATTACGCTGGAATACAGCCTGGACAAGGGTGAGAACTGGCAGCGGTACGACGCCAACAGACCGCCGCAGGTCAACGGTACTGTCGCCATTCGTTCAGTGAGCAGCGATGGCCAGCGCACCAGCCGTGAGGAAACGTTGTAGTCAGCGGGAGTGAGAGAACAGGCTGACAAGCCCGTGTTTTGGACATACAAAAGGCCGACAGACGTCGGCCCTTTCACCTCTGAAACGGGTTCTTTTAAACCAGCTTCTCTTCGGGTACCGGCTCCACATCTGCTATCTGCTGACGGCGCTCAATAATCATGGTCTGCGGAGTGGAGAGCAGAATGCCCTCTTTACGCAGACGCGTCAGAATATCGAACAGCAGATCGCTCTTCGCTCCTGCTATCTGCCGCTGACCGGCCACATTACCGGTGACGCTCAGAACAATCCCTTGCTGGGTCAGATCTTTAAACGAAACCGATGGCTCAGGTGTTTCCAGAATACGTTCGTTTTCGTTATAAACTTCCAGCAGAATATCACGCACCTTTACCGGGTCGATATTTAGCGGGAAGGTCAGCGTAATGGTGACCACACCCTGCGCATTGCCCATTGTCGCGTTGCGCACGTTCTGCGAGATAAACTGCGAGTTCGGCACAATCACGGTGGATTTGTCGCCCAGCTGAATTTCCGTGGCACGCACATTAATCCGGCGAATATCCCCTTCGATGCCGCTGATGCTCACCAGATCGCCGACTTTCACTGGCCGCTCGGTCAACAGAATCAGACCGGAGATAAAGTTCTTCACGATCTCCTGTAAGCCAAAACCGATACCAACCGACAACGCACTGACGATCCAGGCCAGCTTGTTCCACTGCAGCCCCATTATCGACAGGGTCAGCAGAATGATCAGCACATAACCGATGTTGCTGAACAGCGTCACCAGCGACACCCGCATCCCCACATCCATGGTGGTTTTTGGCAGGAAATCGGTATCAAGCCAGCGACGCACCGAGCGCAGCACATAGATGCCGACAATCAGGCAAATTATCGCATTCACCATATGCGCTGGCACGATATTCAGGGATTCGAGGCCTTTACCGCCCCAGAACTCAATGACTTTTTGCAGCAGCTCAATCGGCGTTGAAGAGGCAAAAGTGCCGTTGACCAGCGCCAGCGCCACCACCAGCACCAGGAAGGTTTTACCGATGGCCGTCAGCAGCGTAGCCGTTTGCTGCAAATGACGCTCATTGATGTTAAGTGAACTCTGAATGCGTCGACCGGTGGCATTACTGGTCGAAAAGAGACTCTCACAACCATCCTTGAGCAGGTGACTCAGGAAGTAGAACGAACCAAACAGCAGACCGCACCAGATCACTTCATAACTCAGGAAGCGCGCCAGCGTAACGTAACCAATCAGCAGCGACACGAGGATGGCAACCGCGGTCAGCGTCAGGCCCATCTGAATCAGCCCGACCAGCGTTGAGCGTGCTTCCGGCGGTGTGCCCGCCTGGGTCAGGCGACGGCGTACGCGGTTGGTGCGCATGCTGATCGCCAGTGCAGTACTGCCAATCAACAGTGCCGTCAGGCCGTTGGCAAAAATGGTGGTATTCAGACTGGTGCCGACGCTGTAGTTAAACGCCTCAACCGTCTGGAAGATAAACACCAGCACAGCAGTGATGGGTGGAAACGGCTTTAATGCCATCGCCACTTCATTGGAGATAGCCGGTAAGCGCCAGCTGGGTCTGCGAGTAGAGAGGAATGCGCGCCCCAGTCCGGCAATCAGGCCACAAAAGACGCTTAACTGTACCAGACGATCAACAAAGTCCTGAACGTTTTCAGAGACCTCATCACGGCGTGTAAAGGCCAGAGAGAGAAAGTTAAAGGTGAGGACAACAGCCGCCAGCGTAGTCAGCGCTACCGCTGCCGCCAGGAAACTACGACGCAGCTTCCCTTCCGGCAATTTATTAATGCTGATCCAGGCCAGAAACTCTTCGCAGTAGCGACGCCCCACCGTCATCACCAGCATTGCCGCCAGCAGCCAGAATACACTACCCACGCGCCAGCCCGGCTCCCATGAGAGCGCGGCGGTGTCCTGCAACTCCTGCAGGAACTCCCCAATTTTCTCGCCATCCAGATCCTGAGCGCTGAGCAGCGGTGACCAGAAGCGCGCACCGAGGATACTGCCGGAGTTAAGCGCCAGCTGGCTTTTCAGCTGATCACGACGCAGGTTAACAATCTGCGAAGAGAGCATCAGCGCGCCATTTTTAATGCCTTCGGCCTGTTTAATCTGGTCGTCGAGTTTGCTTTTCTGACTCCCCAGCGTGTTTCGCTTGCGCGTCACTTCCGGTGTTTCTTTCACACCGCTGTCGGCTTTAGGGGCCGGCCCAAGCACCTGCAACTGCGCTTCCACCTGCTGGCGATCGGGAACCAATGCCTGGCCAAGTGTATCGGCGTTACCCGACAGTTCCAGCGCCATTTCATTCAGCTGTGTCAGCTTGTTCTCGCCGGCATCGACGGAGACCTGACTTTTAATTTTATCGAGGATCTTCTGCATTTTCGGCAGTTCCACCGCAGCATTCAGCTTCGGCGGCGCATCCTGTTCCTGAGCAGGCGTGGCCGTATCATCCACGGCCAGCGCCAGCGCCGGGGCAAACCCCACCAGCGCCAGCATTAACAATGCAAAAAAGGATCGTATAAACATATGAGTAAGATTCCGGCAGCTTAAATCAGGCGATCTTCCCTCGCCAGTCGCGCGTAGTGTAGGGCTTTGCAAGGGAGGGCAATATAGGAATAACGGGCATTTTTTGGGGCTGATTCCGGGCGGTCAGAGGCAAAAAAGGGCCTGAAGCCTCTGACCATATTCTATTCTGGCATCCTGCTCAGCCTGCAGGCAATGCCCGTCGCGCAATACAACACGTCGGCTATTTTTACTCGACGCCGGCACTGCTGGCACCATTGCTGGCGACCTGGCCCGACTTCTGTTTTTTATAAGCCAGTGCGGCCGCAGGGACCGGCGCCGCTTTACCGGTCTCGATCCAGCTGCGCAGACGGTTAGCGTCGGCAAAGTGGGTATATTTGCCAAAGGCATCCAGTACCACCAGCGCCACCGGACGATTATTAATCATGGTACGCATCACCAGGCAGTGGCCTGCCTCATCCGTGTAACCGGTTTTGGTCAGCTGAATATGCCAGTCATTTTTATAGACCAGATGGTTGGTGTTGCGGAACGGCAGCGCATAGCTTGGATGAGCAAAAACCGCCGTCTCTTCTTTCGTGGTGCTAAGCGCACCCAGCTCCGGATATTCCCGTGTGGCTTTGAGCAACTTAACCAGGTCCTGTGCACTTGAGACGTTTTGCGTCGACAAACCGGTCGGCTCGACATAGCGGGTCTGTTTCATGCCCAGCGATCGCGCTTTGGCGTTCATTGCCCGGATAAAGGCTTTATAACCGCCTGGATAGGCGTGCGCGAGACTGGCAGCAGCACGGTTTTCCGAGGACATCAGTGCCAGCAGCATCATATTACGGCGGCTGATCTGACTGTTGAGCTTCACGCGTGAGAAGACACCGCGCATTTCCGGCGTCTGGCTGATATCGACAGGAATCATCTCGTTCATCGGCTGATGCGCATCCAGCACCACCATCGCCGTCATCAGCTTGGTAATCGACGCGATAGGCCTGACCCGATCCGGATGGCTGGAAAACAGCACTTTATTGGTCGTGAGGTCGACAATCATCGCACTGCCAGAGGCGATCTGCGGCTGAGCGATAGGCGCAAGTTGCGACAGTGTGGTAGTCGCCTGTGCCGGAAGTGAAACAATCTGCCCTGAAACGAGCAGCGCCAGCGAAAGCAGGGTAAAACGAATTTTTGCAGGCATCGTAGAAAAAACCCGGTTATGAAGATGTACTGTGTCAGACCGACACAGGCCGCCCGCTTCAGTAAAGTCGCAGCGCGGGCTGGCAGCGGTATCATACGCGTAAGGTTAAGAAATTTCCTGGTGAGATTGTTTCCGGGCGTAAAAAGAGAACTGCCGCCAGAGCGGCGGCAGCGGTCTATCAGAAAAGATGCGGTCCATATCCCCACAGCACGACAGTTAATGCCAGTAACACTTCAAATACCAGCACGCCGATGGCCAGCGTTGAGCCGGAAAAGCGCAGGCTCTCTTCGCGGTCGATATTCAGAAACAGTGGGATGCCGATATAGAGCAGATAGCCGGTGTAGAGCAGCGCCAGTGCACCTGCCAGCACACAGAGCCAAACCAGCGGATACAGTGCGACAAGTCCGCTCAGGAACAGCGGCGTAGCGACGTAACCGGCAAAGACCGTACAGCGCTGAACGCCGGGACGCTGAGGGTAATCCCGCGCCATCCAGTGAATCACGCGTCCCATTACCGCCACGCCACCCAGAATAATCAGATAGAACAGAATGCCCAGCCCGATCCCGGTCGCCAGGTTAAGTTGCACATATTGTCCATCGCCCAGATTCCAGCCCAGCTGAGTTGTTCCGATAAAGGCGCAGATCACCGGGATCGCCGCCATCAGCAGAACATGATGGGTGTAATGGTGCGATACGCTTTCATTCTCTTGCTTGATATGACGCATTTCCTGGTTCGGATGCGCCAGAAGTCCCCAGACATGGTTCATACAGTCACTCCTCTGATGCGATGGGCCGCCCGGTGATGCATGCGTCTTTGGGGGCAGCGTCTTCTCAAGTATAAACGGCAGTAAAACTTTCGTGGTGACCGGACAAAAAAACAGCGTAAATAAACCCTTCCATCGTGCACGGGCGGAAGGGAGGCCAAATCGCGTATAGACTGAAAGAAACTATCACCCCATGCACAGGGAGAGTCATTTTGCATCTGGATATCAACGCATTAATTACACAGTACGGCTATCTGGCACTTTTTATTGGCTGTATTGCCGAAGGGGAAACATTTACCTTGCTGGGCGGCGTTGCCGCGCATGAGGGACTGCTGCATTACGTCGGAGTGGTGCTGGCCGCGATGGGTGGCGGCATTGTCGGCGATCAGCTGCTCTACTGGGTAGGCCGCCGCTGGGGCACGCGCATCCTGCGCCGCTTTAAAAAGCATCAGGATAAAGTGGTCAAGGCGAACCGACTGATTAAACGCCGTCCCAGCCTGTTTGTGATTGGCGTGCGCTTTATGTATGGCTTCCGACTGATTGGCCCGATCATTATCGGTGCCAGCCGCCTTAATCCAATGAAGTTTTTCATTCTTAACGTTATCGGAGCGGCCATCTGGGCCGTGATTTTCGTGACCCTCGGCTATTTCGCGGGCGGCATCATCGCGCCGTGGCTGCACAAACTCGATCAGCATCTGAAACATCTGCTGTGGCTGGTGGGCGCAGTAATCTTTGCCTTTGTGCTGCGCTGGTTCATCCGCCGCTGGCATAACCGTCGGGCCGATCAGGAATAAATGAAATAAACAACGCCGTTGCCAGCAGGCGTCACTGGCAGTGAACGTCAGCAGGGTCGCCAGACACGTATCAGCGCCCGGCCACCCTGCTGACCACGTCGTCGGTTTCACCTGCCCTTTTCCACCCTTTTCCCTTTACCTGCCTTACTCAACCTTACGTTAACCATCTGTGCCCAACCGAAGCCGCATCGAATAGCTCAGCTATAGTTAGCAGGGACACTGACAGGGAGATGAGAATGAGTAAGGTAAAACGTAAGATTGAGGACCACGGTGTCATTGGCGATTTGCGCACCTGTGCGCTAATCGCCAATGATGGCACCATTGATTATCTCTGCTGGCCTGAACTCGACAGCCCGTCGGTCTTTGCCGCCCTGCTCGATAGCGATGACGCCGGACTTTTCTCTCTGGCTCCTGACTGGCCCAGTGCACGACGTCAGCAACTCTACCTGCCCGACACCAACATCCTGCAGACCCGCTGGCTGGATGATGAAGGCGTGGCAGAAATCACCGACTACATGCCGATTTGTGATGACAAGGATAAGATGCCGCGCCTGATCCGTCGGCTCAAAATGGTCCGCGGCAGTGCCACCTTTCAGATGCGCTGTTCCCCCCGCCACGACTATGCCCGGGCGCGGACCCATGCAGAAGCGCATAACGGCTGTATTGACTTTCATGCTGAGGGCCAGCCGTCGCTGCGCCTCGCTGCCTCGGTGGTAATGACGCTGGAGGATGCGAGTGCGACAGCCCACTTCACGTTACAGTCCGGCGAATATGTGCAGTTCGAATTTGGCAGCGTGGATGATGCGCATATCGAAGCGCTGGCCACTGAACACTGCTTTGAAGAGACCCTGAACTACTGGCGACACTGGAGCAGCCACAGCACCTATCAGGGACGCTGGCGTGAAATGGTGCAGCGTTCGGCGCTGGTCCTGAAGCTCCTGACCTCGCATCAGCAAGGCTCCATTGCGGCGGCGGCAACGTTTGGTCTGCCTGAAGAACTGGGTGGCGAACGCAACTGGGACTATCGCGCCTCCTGGATCCGCGACGCGTCCTTCAGCATGTATGCGCTGATGCGGCTGGGTTATGTCGATGAAGCTAAACACTTTACTCACTGGGTGGGTCGCTGCGTTGAAAACAGCCATCATGATGAGATGCGCCTGCAGGTGATGTACCGTCTCGACAGCGGCACTGAGTTGCATGAGATGGAATTACTGAATCTCTCCGGCTATGCCGACTCCCGACCGGTGCGCATCGGCAATGATGCCTGGCAGCAGACGCAGCTCGATATCTATGGCGAACTGATGGATGCGGTCTATCTGGCCAACAAATATGGCGAGGCGATCTCTCAGCGCGGCTGGCAACATGTTGTCAAAATGATCGACTGGCTGAGCGAGAACTGGGATCAGCCCGATGCCGGTATCTGGGAGATGCGCGGCGAACCGGAGCATTTCCTGCATTCACGTCTGATGTGCTGGGTAGCGATGGATCGTGCGCTGCGTCTCGGCATGAAGCGATCCCTGCCGATGCCTTACGAGCGCTGGGATCGGGCACGCCGTGAGATCCGCGAAGATATCTGGGCGAACTTCTGGAACAGCGAACGCGGTCACTTCTCTTCGACCCGGCATGGCGAATACCTTGACGCCTCCATGCTGCTGATGCCGCTGGTACGCTTTGTCGGTGCCACCGATCCGGACTGGATTGCCACACTGGATGCGATCAAAGCCAACCTTGTCAGTGATGGTATGGTGCGGCGTTACAATACGCATGAGACGCCTGCCGACGGTCTTAAAGGATCGGAAGGCTCGTTTGGCGCCTGCTCTTTCTGGTATGTCGAATGTCTGGCACGCGCAGGGCGGATTCAGGAGGCGCATTTTGAATTCGAGAAGTTGCTGAGCTACGCCAATCCGCTGGGCCTTTATGCCGAGGAGTTTGACAGTCACGGCCATGCGCTGGGGAATACACCGCAGGCGCTGACACATCTGGCGTTGATCAGTGCCGCCTTTTTCCTGAACCGCAAACTCAGTGGCGAACAGACGCAGTGGCAACCTTAATCGGTGGTAACCCCGGAAAGCCCCATTTTTACCCTCCTGATTTACGGAAATGCGCTAACATCCGCGCTGAAATTACGTAAAGTATTGCAGGGAGGTTAAAATCCCGATTCACAACGTCAGTTTAATGAACATATAATGCGCAGCAGGTCACATTGGCCAGCATGAATTCGACACACTGAACAGCCTGAAATATGGCGATAAAGAATTGTAAAATATGAAAATCATTCGCGCTTTCGCTTCAATCGCACTGGCTCTGGCGGCGTTCAGCCAGTCAGCCTTTGCTGTGGTTTACCCGTTGCCGCCGGCCAACAGCCGTCTGATCGGGGAAAATATCGAAATTACTGTTCCTGAAGACAGCAAACTGCCGCTGGAAGCTTTTGCGGCACAGTACCAGATGGGCCTCAGCAATATGCTGGAAGCCAATCCGGGCGTTGACGTTTATCTGCCAAAGGCTGGCAGCAAAATGATCATCCCACAGCAGCTGATCCTGCCTGACGCACCGCGTGAAGGCATTGTGATTAACAGCGCGGAGATGCGTCTTTACTACTACCCGAAGGGCAGCAAAACCGTCGTGGTTCTGCCAATTGGTATCGGTGAACTGGGTAAAGATACGCCGATCAGCTGGACTACCGCGGTAGAACGTAAGAAAGATGGCCCGACCTGGACGCCAACCAAAGGTATGCATGCGGACTACGCGGCTCGCGGCGAAACGCTGCCAGCGGTGTTCCCGGCAGGCCCGGATAACCCAATGGGCCTTTACGCGCTTTACATTGGTCGTCTCTATGCGATTCACGGCACCAACGCCAACTTCGGTATCGGCCTGCGCGTGAGCCATGGCTGTGTGCGTCTGCGTGCTGACGATATCAAATGGCTGTATCAGAATGTGCCGGTTGGCACACGCGTACAGTTCGTTGATCAGCCCGTGAAAGCGACTGTAGAGCCGGACGGTTCACGTTATGTGGAAGTACATAACCCACTGTCGACCACTGAAGAGCAGTTCAACTCACGTGAGCTGGTGCCGATTACCCTGACTCAGGCCGTGAGCAAAATTGTGGTTGATGCCAGCGTGAATCAGGATCAGGTTAATGCCGCGATTCAGAGCCGTACCGGTATGCCAGTAAAAGTGAATGGTGTGGAAAACAATGTCCAGACTGCGCCTGTTCCGGTACCCGAAAACTCACAGGCTGCTCCTCAGGAAGAGCCAATGACGCCGGTAACGCCACAGGGTGCAAGCAGTGATGCCACGCAACCACAGCAGCCAGCCACTGAGCCAGCTGCACCTGCTGCGCCGGTAACACCTGCAGCGCCAGCAGCAGCGGCAAATACCAGCTCGTAACTGTCACTCTGCCTTCTGAAGCCAGCGCCTGTCGCTGGCTTTTTTATTGCCTGCATAAAGGCAAATTAACGAATATTTCTCCTCTCCTTCCCCACGTGACCATCATTAATCTGTCATATAAAGCGCGTATCACACTCCGTTAACCCGATGCATATCAGCATCCGGCATCAGCCATATGAGGTACACCATGAGCGAAAACAGTCTCTCCTCCTCATCAGCCCAGGGACGGCCCGATTTCAACGGCAAGGGCAGTCGCTTCAGCAAGCCGCTATTTTTTATTCTGCTGGTCGCCGGACTGGCCTTCGCCGGACTCAACCTGGTCAATGACGTCGAACAGACCAATATGCCGGTCACCAGCTATCTGCCGTTCTTTCTGCTGGGACTGGCGTTGCTGATTGCGCTCGGCTTTGAGTTCGTCAATGGTTTCCACGATACCGCCAATGCAGTTGCCACAGTGATTTACACTCACTCGCTCACGCCCGGCGTCGCGGTGGTCTGGTCCGGTTTCTGTAACTTTATGGGCGTGCTGCTCTCCAGCGGCGTGGTCGCATTTGGCATTATCTCGCTGCTGCCGGTCGAGCTGATCCTGCAGGCCAGCAGCGGCAACGGCTTCGCCATGGTCTATGCGTTGCTTTTCTCCGCCATTATCTGGAATCTCGGAACCTGGTATTTCGGCCTGCCGTCGTCGTCGTCACATACCCTGATCGGTTCGATTATTGGCGTCGGGGTTGCCAACGCCATGCTGCACGGGCGCAGCGGTGTGAGCGGCGTAGACTGGGATCAGGCGCTGAAGGTGGGCTACGCTCTGCTACTGTCACCGGTGGTCGGCTTTGTCTGCGCCGGGCTGTTGCTCTGGGTGATGAAGATCTTTATCCGCAATCGGCAGCTTTATCAGGCGCCGAAAAGCGATCAACCGCCACCGGTCTGGATTCGTGGCCTGCTAATCCTGACCTGTACTGGCGTCTCATTTGCGCACGGCTCCAACGATGGGCAGAAAGGGATGGGGCTGATTATGCTGATCCTGGTTGGCACCATGCCGATCGCCTATGCCCTCAACCGATCGCTGCCTGCCGATCAGATCCCACGCGTGGCCGCGCTGACCGAAGTGACCGCGCATCAGCTGTTGCAGCTGCAACCGGCGACGGCGAACCCGCCAGCGGCCCGCGACGTGCTGACTGGCTTTGTCGGCAGTAACCAGATGAATGCCGATGTGTTGCCAGCGCTGGCGAGGACGCTGAACGAGGTAGGCGATCAGATCCGCCGTTACGGCTCCATGGACAATATTCCTGCTCAGGCGGTGACCAACACCCGCAACCAGATGTATCTGGCCTCAGAGTCGATTAAGCATCTGCAAAACACGAAAGTTGCAATGCCGCAGGAGACGGAACGCAACCTTAAGGCGGTGAAAGCGGAACTCGACAGCGCCACCCGCTTTATCCCGATGTGGGTGAAAGTGGTGGTGGCGATTGCGCTGGGTCTGGGCACGATGGTGGGCTGGCGCAGAATTGTGGTGACAGTGGGAGAACGAATTGGGAAAACGCACCTCAGCTATGCGCAGGGTGCCAGCGCCGAACTGGTGGCGATGCTGACGATAGGCGCAGCGGATGGCTTTGGCCTGCCGGTGTCGACTACACATGTGCTGTCGTCTGGCGTGGCAGGCACCATGGCGGCCAACCGCTCAGGTCTGCAGTTTTCAACCCTGCGTAATCTGGCTGTCGCCTGGATATTAACACTGCCGGTTTCTATTCTGCTTTCCGCCCTGCTCTACTGGCTGTTTACTCATTTCTGATGCATCTCTGGCTCACTCCCTGACAGGGAGTGAGCCAATGCTGACCATAATCAGGCGCTGAGCCGTTGTTGCCCATAGAGCCGCAGCGTAATCAGTAATGCGCCCAGCACCATCATCGCAGCAGCCAGATAAACTGACTGCATTCCCCAGTGTCCGATAAACAGTCCCGCCACCGGGCCGGTTAAACCCAGCCCAAGATCGAGGAAAGCGGAATAGGTGCCCAGCGCCGAGCCCTGATCCTGACGCTCAACCCTTTTTACCGCCTCAACACCCAGCGCCGGAAAGACGAGCGAAAAACCGCTGCCGGTCAGGAATGCGCCCACGCCCACCAGCCAGGCGCTATCCGCCTGCCAGATAATCAGCAGTCCCAGACACTCCAGCAGAAAAGAGAATAGCGACACGCGCAATCCCCCAAAGCGGGTAATAAAGCGACCAAACCCCAGCCGCACCAGCACAAAACCCAGGCTGAACAGCGTCAGCGCATAGGCTGCGCCCTGCCAGTCACGGCTGGCAAAATAGAGGGTAATAAAGGTCGCGATGACGCCAAAACCGATCGTGCCGAAGCCCAGCGCCAGACCATAAAGCCAGACGCGGGAGAAGACACGGTGAAACGGAATGCGCTCGCCGACGCTGACGGTGACCGACGGTTTGCGGCTGGCCATCAGATAACCGACGACGCCCATCAGCGCAATCAGCCCGGCAAATCCACTCATGCCAAATTGATTGTTGAGCAGCACGCCCAGCGGTGCACCGACAGCCATCGCCAGATACGTGGCGACACCGTTCCAGGAGATGACGCGCGCGGTCTGCAACGGCCCGACGATATTCATACCCCACAGCGTAGAGCCCGTGCTGCTGAAGCTTTCGCCTACCCCGAGAAACAGTCGCCCGATAGCCAGCAGCGCCAGACTCAGCCACGGCCAGCTGCTCAGCATTGCGGCCACGATGGTCAGCACCCCGCTCATGCCGCAGCAGAGCAGTCCCAGCATCACCACCCGTTTTGGCCCCAGCCGATCGGCCAGACGGCCCGACTGCGGACGACTGAGCAGCGTCGCAAAATATTGAATGCTGATAATCAGTCCGGCAATAAAGGAGCTGAAGCCAAGATGATTTTTGACAAAGCCCGGCAGTACGGCCAGCGGCAGTCCGACGGAGAGATAACAGAAGAAGGTGAAGACAATAACAGAGAGGATTCGTTTGTTGAGCTGGCTGTTGCTCAGTACAGCGGTGTCAGACATAGCAGGCTAGTGGTATAGGAAATTTTGCCCACTATACCGTCAGGTCGCGAAGGGGTCGCCTGATTTTTTATCACAAACCGTGAACAATCGCGTGACGATCGATTGCCTGCGCAATATCGCCCGAGTTCTTTAACGCGCGGATTTCACTGAATAAGCCATCGGCTTCACCGTAGGCTTTGCGCAGATAACCCAGCCACTGTTTGATACGCGCCACGTGATAGAGGCCGGTATCGCCCTGTTTCTCCAGTCGGCTGTACTTCTGCAGTAACCGCACCACATCCGTCCAGGCCATCGGCGGTTCGTTGTATTTCACCACCCGGCTCAGGTTGGGGATGTTCAGTGCACCACGGCCAATCATTACCGCATTGCAGCCCGTCACTGCCATACAATTTTGCGCGCTTTGCCAGTCCCAGATCTCGCCGTTGGCAATCACCGGAATGCGCAGCCGCTGACGAATCTCGCCAATTGCCTGCCAGTTGATCGCCTCTGCGCGATAACCCTCTTCCTTGGTCCGCCCATGTACCGTCAGCTCGCTGGCTCCCGCCTGCTGAACCGCATCGGCAATCTCCAGACTGCGGGCACTGGAATCCCAGCCGAGCCGCACTTTTACCGTTACCGGTAAATCCGCAGGGACGGCTTCACGCATCGCTTTCGCGCCGCGATAAATCAGATCGGGGTCTTTAAGAAGGGTCGCGCCGCCTCCGCTGCCGTTGACCAGTTTAGAGGGACAACCACAGTTGAGATCAACACCCCAGGAACCCAGCTCCACCGCGCGTGCGGCATTCTCGGCTAACCATTCGGGATGCTGCCCCAGCAGCTGCATACGCACCCGCGTGCCTGAAGGCGTGCGGCTGGCGTTATGCAGTTCGGGGCAGAGACGGTAGAAAGATTTTACCGGCAGCAGTTGATCGACAACGCGCAAAAACTCAGTGATGCAGAGATCGTAGTCGTTCACTTCCGATAACAGCTGGCGCACCAGTGAATCCAGCACGCCCTCCATCGGCGCCAGTAAAACCCTCATACTCAGACGTTACCGGTACGCTTCGCGGCTGCCGGACGACGCGGACGCGACGCGGGCTTATCGCCCTGAGGCGCGGCCTGGCTCTGACGACGCGCCTGAGGACGCTTGTCGCCGGATGAAGATGAACGCGATGCGCCTGCACCCTGTCCGCCCTGACCACGACCCCGGCCGCCGCCACCTGCACCGCCGCGAGACTGCTGCTGACGACCATTAATGATCGGCTCCGCTTTGATGCTCGGATCGGGTTCATAACCTTCAACGGCCAGACGCGGGATTTCACGTTTCAGCAGACGCTCAATATCACGCAGCAGTTTATGCTCATCGACGCAGACCAGCGACAGTGCAACACCAGTCGCGGCTGCACGACCTGTACGGCCAATACGGTGAACATAATCTTCGGCGACGTTAGGCAGCTCGTAGTTCACGACGTGTGGCAGCTCTTCAATATCCAGGCCACGGGCCGCGATATCGGTCGCAACCAGCACGCGAATGCCGCCTGACTTAAAGTCGGCCAGCGCACGGGTACGTGCACCCTGGCTCTTGTTGCCATGAATCGCTGCAGCGCTGATGCCATCTTTGCCCAGTTGCTCGGCAAGGTGGTTCGCACCGTGTTTAGTACGGGTGAAGACCAGCACCTGCTGCCAGTTACCTTCGCCAATCAGCTGCGACAACAGTTCACGCTTGCGCTTCTTATCAACGAAAGCCACCTGCTGCGCAACCTGCTCAGAGGCGGTGTTGCGGCGAGCCACTTCAATCATTTCCGGATTGGTCAGCAGTTTCTCAGCCAGACCTTTGATCTCATCAGAGAAGGTGGCAGAGAACAGCAGGTTCTGACGTTTCGCCGGCAGGCGCGCCAGTACACGACGGATATCATGGATAAAGCCCATATCCAGCATGCGGTCCGCTTCATCCAGCACCAGAACTTCGACCTGTGACAGGTCAACGGCATTCTGTTGCGCCAGGTCCAGCAGGCGGCCTGGTGTTGCGACCAGAATATCAACGCCGCCACGCAGCTTGACCATCTGGGGATTGATGCTGACACCACCAAACACCACCATCGAACGCAGCGAAAGATACTTGCTGTAGTCGCTGACGTTTTCACCGACCTGCGCCGCGAGTTCACGGGTTGGGGTCAGGATCAGGGCGCGCACCGGGCGACGACCGCGGATTGGCGTGGCAGTGGCAGAGAGTTTCTGTAACAGCGGTAAAGTAAAGCCGGCCGTTTTGCCGGTGCCGGTCTGGGCACTCGCCAGCAGATCGCGGCCAGCCAGCACCACAGGAATCGCCTGGCGCTGGATAGGTGTAGGTTCGCTGTAGCCTTGTTCGGCGACCGCGCGCAAAATATCGGCACTCAGGCCGAGAGAGTCAAAAGACATTACGTGATTTACTCCGGTCCGCTCTGGCCGTGATTCACGGTGTAGTTTTCAGAGGGATAATGACGCCAGCTGGGGCTGACGCGTGAAAAGGGCACAAACTACGATGCGTAAGCGAGCGAGTGTATCAGCTTTATAGACAGTGTGCGAGATAGCTCACATTTACTGACACAACTTAATCGCCTGAAAACAGGAAGGCCACCTTCCGGTGGCCTTCAACTTAACTACGTTTGTTTTCGATTCGCCGCGGCGGCTCTTTCGCCAGCAGCGAGACCAGCGCCGGACCCAGCAACATCACTACGCCGAGACACGCCAGCAGCAGGTTGTTGTGGTAAATT
The DNA here is from genome assembly GCF_029222565.1 of Pantoea sp. Cr_R13. NCBI lineage: Bacteria > Pseudomonadati > Pseudomonadota > Gammaproteobacteria > Enterobacterales > Erwiniaceae > Pantoea > Pantoea sp. Cr_R13. The sequence continues at coordinate 173,648 of NZ_JARHXL010000003.1, read as the reverse complement.
CGCGACACCAGGAACAGTGTCATCATGGCGGCGCCAAAGTAGTAAGTGGTGGTCGCTTCTTCAAGATAATCGCCGAGAGTACGTAAACGTGGGATGCGCTGTGTTACCAGCATGGCAACAAAAACCAGTGCATACATCGCCACCAGCGTACTGCAGACATCAACCAGAGCCTTGTGCTTCCAGCCCCAGATCAGCGCAGCGATCACCAGTAAATGCATAGCAATATGCAATAACGTTTGACCCGTGATGATTTGAATACGATTAGACCATTTCATTCAGTTCTCCTGGCAGACCCAACAGGTCGCCCAAGTGCTACCGGCAGAAGCCGGAAACGATTTCCTCAATGTAAAACAATTTTCGGATAACGCCCTAATTATTGCCCTCTTTCACCACCCATTTGTGACAAAGACTACACTTTGATTCTGATGATGATGAAAAGGAGTGCGTCGCGAGTATGCCACAAAACACGCAAGGATTTTCAATAAAAGTCCTGACGATCAATACACACAAGGGTTTCGCCCCGTTTAATCGCCGATTCATCCTGCCCGAATTACGCGACGCCGTTCGCGCAACAGAGGCGGATGTGGTCTTTCTCCAGGAGGTAATGGGCACGCATGCTATCCATGCCCTTAATCATGAGGCGTGGCCCGATTCTCCGCATTATGAGTTTCTGGCCGACACCATATGGAACGATTTCGCCTATGGGCGAAATGCGGTCTATCCGGAGGGACATCATGGCAATGCGGTGCTGTCACGCTTCCCGATCACCGAATATGAAAACCGGGATATCTCGGTGGCAGGCAGTGAAAATCGCGGCATGCTGCACTGCCAGATTGCCCTGCCGGAACCGCACGGCACGCTGCATGTCATCTGCGTACATCTGGGCCTGAAAGAAGCGCATCGTCACGCGCAGATGAAGAAAATATGTGAAATGGTTAACTCGCTGCCGCCCGACACACCGGTCGTCGTGGCGGGTGATTTCAACGACTGGCAGCGACGCGCTAACTCAATTTTAAAACAGGGTGCGGGTTTGAAAGAGGTATTCAGCATGAAAACCGGACGCCCGGCGCGGACCTTTCCGGCACGCTTCCCGATCCTGCGACTTGACCGCATCTATGTGCGTAACGCCACGGTCAGTCATCCGTGGGCGCTGCCACGTAAACCCTGGTCACATCTGTCGGACCATGCACCGCTGGCCGTGGAGATCCACCTATGAATTTTAGCTGGCAGGAAGGCAACCGGCTGCTGTTGCTGGAAAATGGCGAAGCGTTTTTCCCGCGCGTCTTTGGCGCGATTCAGCGGGCAGAACGCACGGTATTAATCGAAACCTTTATTCTGTTTGAGGATGAGGTAGGCAACGCTCTGCACCGTGAGCTGCTGGCTGCGGCACAGCGCAGCGTGCGGGTTGAAGTGATGGTCGATGGTTATGGCTCCGCTGAACTCTCAGATAAATTTGTGAACAGCCTGACCAGCGCGGGCGTACGTTTCATCTATTACGATCCCCGTCCGCTGGTGATGGGGATGCGCACCAACGTATTCCGACGTCTGCACCGCAAAACCGTGGTGGTGGATGATGTCGTCGCCTTTGTGGGCGGCATCAACTTTTCGGCTGAGCACAACACTGATTATGGCCCGGAGGCGAAACAGGATTACTCAGTGCAGGTTAAAGGCCCGGTTGTGGCAGATATTGCCCGCTATCTGCAAAAGGCGATTGGCAGCGAGCAGCCTACCCGTCGCTGGTGGGGCTCGCGTTCTCATCGTCCGGCAGTGAACGCTACACCTGGCGATGCCCAGGTGCTCTATGTCTATCGCGATAATGACGAGCATCGCGACGACATCGAAGTGCATTATCTGGAGATGCTGCGCGAGGCGAAGCGGGATGTCATTATTGCCAACGCCTACTTCTTCCCTGGCTACCGGCTTCTGCGTGAGATGCGTAATGCCGCACAGCGTGGCGTCCGGGTACGCTTGATCGTTCAGGGCGAGCCAGATATGCCGATAGTAAAAGTAGGTGCGGAGCTGCTCTACAACTATCTGGTCGATGGCGGCGTCGAAGTGTATGAATATATCCGTCGTCCGCTGCACGGTAAAATCGCTGTAAAAGACGATCACTGGGCCACCGTCGGCTCCAGCAATCTCGATCCGCTCAGCCTCTCTTTAAACCTGGAAGCCAACCTGATCATTCACGATCATCCCTTTAATCAGACGCTGCGTGACAACCTCGAAGCGCTGCTGGCCAATGATTGCAAGCGCGTTCAGGAAGAGCACCTGCCACCGCGAAACTGGTGGCAACTGAGTAAAAGCGTGGTGGTATTTCACTTCCTGCGCCATTTCCCGGCCATCGCGGGCTGGCTTCCGGCGCATACGCCCTTGCTGGCCCAGGTGAGTCCGCCGGTACAACCTGAAATGGAAACGCAGGATCGCGTTGAAGCTGATAATCCGGGAGCAAAATCCTGATGGCAAAAAAACATCCACGCTGGCAACTGGCGAAAAAAATCCTCACCGTACTGTTTTTCATCGCGGTGGTGGTTTTGCTGGTGGTTTATGCCCGCAAAGTGAACTGGGAAGATGTTTATAACGTCATCGTTAATTACAACCGTTTTGTGGTGCTGAGCGCCGCCGGACTGGTGGTGCTGAGTTACCTGGTGTATGGCTGCTATGACCTGATTGGCCGCGCCTACTGCGGCCACAAACTGGCGAAGCGTCAGGTGATGCTGGTGTCGTTTATCTGTTATGCCTTTAACCTGACGCTGAGCACCTGGGTCGGCGGCGTGGCGATGCGCTACCGGCTTTACTCCAGACTCGGTCTCGATAGCGGCACCATCACCCGCATCTTCTCCCTGAGCATCGCGACCAACTGGCTGGGCTATATTCTGCTGGCGGGCGTGGTGTTCAGTGCCGGCATGGTCTCGATCCCCAGCGGCTGGTTTATCGGCGAGACCACACTGCGGTTAATTGGCGGGGTTCTGCTGGTGCTGGTGGCGGTTTATCTCTGGGCCTGCGCTTTCTCAAAGCAGCGGCGCTGGACGGTAAAAGGCCAGACGCTGCAGCTGCCTTCGCTGCGCATGGCGCTGCTGCAGTTCGCGGTGTCCTGCGCCAACTGGATGGTGATGGGCGCGATTATCTGGCTGCTGCTGGGACGTGACACAGGCTATCCGATGGTGCTGGGAGTGCTGCTGATCAGCAGTATCGCGGGCGTAATAGTACATATTCCGGCGGGTATTGGCGTGCTGGAAGCGGTCTTCCTGGCGCTGCTCAGCGGTCAACACGTCTCGCATGGTACCATTATTGCGGGGCTGCTGGCGTATCGCGTGCTCTACTTTATCCTGCCGCTGCTGTTAGCGCTGGTGCTCTATCTGGGGCTGGAGAGTCGGGCGAAGCATCTGCGTCAGAAGAACGAACAGAAATTGCAGAAGTCGTAAAAAAAGGGAGGCGCAGATAATGCGACTCCCTGCTAATGCCTCACTGACTTAACGGCGGTTGCCGAAAATCCGCAGCAGCATCAGGAACAGGTTGATGAAGTCGAGATAGAGCGTCAGTGCACCCATAATCGAGTAGCGACGCAGGTTCTCCGTGTCGCGGGCATCGATCTGCTCACCAATATTTTTCAGCTTCTGCGTGTCATACGCCGTTAACCCCACGAACACCACGACGCCGATATAGGTAATCGCCCACATCAGCGCCGGGCTTTTCAGCCAGAAGTTCACCAGCGACGCCAGTACAATGCCAATCAGCGCCATAAACAGCAGGCTGCCAAAACGGCTCAGATCGCGTTTAGTGGTGTAGCCGTAGAAGCTCATCGCACCAAACATCCCCGCCGTAACAAAGAAGGTGCTGGCGATGGAGGAGTAGGTGTAAACCAGGAAGATACTCGCCATAGTCAGGCCGGTGAGGGCCGAATAGAGCATAAACAGTCCGGTAGCCACTGCCCCGCTCAGGCGATGCACCATACCTGACAGGAAAAAGACCAGTGCCAGTTGCGCGATAATCAGCCCGAAGAAAGTGATGCGATTGGCAAACACCATCTCCATCACTGCAGGCGTGCGCGCAGCATACCAGGAGACAAACGCAGTCAGTAACAGACCACAGGTCATCCAGCCGTAAACCTGCGCCATATAGGCTTGTAAACCGCGAGATGCGGATTGAACGATGGAATCATTTCTTGGATATCGGTCCATGATGCACCTCTTGTTAGACGGATGAACAGATGCGCTCCCAACCGGGAGACATGCCAGAGGCTAAGTGTGGCACAGCTCAGCTCAACTGCGCCACAACATGCCGCTTAACGACGCGACAGGCACTGCTGATAGCGGCTGTCAACGCGCTGCGCAAACCACGCCGTAGTCAGATTACGGGTAATTTTCGGGCTTTCCAGCTTGATGCCCGGCAGCATTTCACGTGGGAGTTTGCGACCCGCCATTTTGTCCGCCAGGGTAAAGACCTGTTTCCAGAGTTCACTGTCGCTGAACGACGCTTTTTCTCCTTTCTCCAGATCGCGGCGAATATCGCTGTTGCTCATGTCGATCTGCTTCGACAGTGTGCGCACCGCGAGTTCAGTCCCACCTGCCGCATCCGATCCATAAAGAATCAGATCCCCATCCAGCGCCAGCTTCATGCCGGTGGCACGCGACACCGCCGCCTGGAAGGCCGCATTGCGACTGGCGTACCAGCCCGCATTGTAATCGGCAAAGCGGTAGAGCGGCTGGCTGTAGTCAGCCGGGTAGCCAAGCAGATGCATGGTGCCGAAGTAGATTCCGCCGTGACGGGTAAAGACTTCGCGCCGAATGGTGCCCTCGATCGGCCACGGGTAGCCTTTGGCGTGTGCTTCGGCAAACGCAATGCTGACCTGCATCGGCCCGCCGGTGTGGATTGGGTTGAGATTACCGAACAGCGTCTGGCCCATCGGCACCATGTCGATCAGGTCATCAAAGATAGCGCTGAGATCTTTTTCACTGCGCACCTTGTCCAGACGGGCCGCGTAACTTTCCCCGGTCGGCGACTTGATCAGCAGTGCGGTGCGCACCAGGAAGGCCGGCACATGCACCTGCGCCGCACGGCGGTTGATTTCGCCCCAGGCAATTTTTGGCAGGCCCGGCACGGCGGCCTCCGCGCTGAAGTTGCTCTCCTGATCCGCCACGGCGATCACCGCGCAGAGATTACTGGCTCTGGGATCGATCTGCTGCGTGCGGAAGGTGGTGTAGATGTCGTCGCTCCATGCGGCTTTATTACTGACGTGCGACGGCAGCAGCCGCTGGATCTGCGCTTTGACATCTTCGGGCTGCCGCACGGGTGCCTCAGGGGTTTTCTTGCTGCTACAACCCGCCAGCACCAGTGCGGCGACCAGTGTCAGACGTTGCAGAATCGGGGTGGATGACATGCCTGTCCTCAGAATGAACGAAAGCCCTACTCTACCATTCCCAGCGTTTCGCAGGCAGGCGAGAACTGAACTAAGGTTACCTTTTTTAACGTTAAAGGAACTTACGATGTTTAAACTCTGGCCTGTTGCGGCTTTCAGCCTGTTATTAACCGGCTGTGGCGCCAATAATACGCCTGCCCAGGTGCAGTCACCGGGCGCGCCCACCTCCTCCTCGCTTAAAGTGCTGGAGACGGGCGCCAGCGTGATGCAGTCACGTCCGCCCATTGACGCCATCAACACCTATCTTGATGGCTTCCATTTTTATAACGGCGACAAGAACGGTCAGATGGAGGCGCACCACTATGTCACCGTGCTGAACGACGATGTGATGCAGGCGGTGATTTACGACGGCAATACGCGTGACGCGCGGCTGATGGGCGTGGAGTACATTATCAGCGAACGGCTGTTTAAGACCCTGCCGCCGGAAGAGAAGAAACTGTGGCACAGCCATCAGTATGAGGTGAAATCGGGCACGCTGATTGCGCCAGGCTTACCGGCCGCCGCCGATCATGCCCTGATGACACGCATCGTGAACACCTACGGAAAGACCTGGCACACCTGGCACACGGATCGCGATAAAACGCTGCCAATTGGCATTCCGGCCTTGATGATGGGCTTTACAGCGGATGGTCAGATGGATTCGCGACTGCTGGCGGATCGCGATCGCCGCTTTGACGTCGATAGCAAAAAGATCCGTGCCGAACGAGCGGATATCGTAGCGCATCCGGCGGCACCGGGTGCCAACGCGTGGGAAAAGGGTCAGGTTATTCAGCTGAAGCGCTCAAACGGCGGCGGTGAGCACAGCCACGGCCAGACCGGCTTTGGCCCGGCGGAGCAGCTAAAGCAGCCTTAAGCGACGTGATAAGCGTGTTTTCTGGCAGTGGCGTATGGATACACAGAGAAGACTCAGCGGGCGAAAAGGGTCTGGCCCGCTGAGCCATTAACGCCGCCTTAGTCCCAGCGCTGAGCTGCCTGGTGATCGCTGTCGCGGGCATCCACCCAGCGCTCGCCCTGCTCGGTCGCTTCGCGCTTCCAGAAGGGGGCGCGGGTTTTCAGGTAATCCATGATGAACTCTGCGGCAGAAAAGGCGCTGCCTCGATGGGCGCTGGTCACGCCCACCAGCACGATCTCATCGCCGGGAAACAGTTCGCCGACGCGATGAATCACGGTAACCCGTTGCAGTGGCCAGCGTTCGCGGGCCGCATCCACAATCTCCTGCAGCGCTTTTTCGGTCATGCCGGGATAGTGCTCCAGCGTCAACGCCGCCACGTTATCACCCAGATTGTGGTTGCGGACTTTGCCGGTAAAGGTCACCACCGCACCATCTTCATCACAGGCCGCCAGCCAGCGATACGCTTCCGCCATATCAAAGGGTGCGGGGCCAACGCGAATCTGCGTTTCCATCTCAGCCTCCGGTCACGGGCGGGAAAAAAGCGACTTCATCACCGGCATGCAGCGGATGCGTCATCGGCACCAGCGTCTGATTGACCGCCGCCAGCAGTTTGCCTGACTCCAGCGCCAGCGCCCAGCGATCGTCGCGGTCGGCCAGCGCACTGCGCAGCGCGGCCACATCCGGGTAATCAGCACCGACCTCAAGCGATGCCGTGCCGGTCAGCTCACGCACCTGGGCAAAAAACAGCACCTTAATCATGCCCAACCGCCTGGAAATCGCCGCTTTTACCGCCGCTCTTGCTGATTAAACGCAACTGATCGATGACGATATCTTTCTGTACCGCTTTGCACATGTCGTAGATGGTGAGGGCAGCAACCGAGGCGGCCGTCAGTGCTTCCATCTCGACGCCGGTTTTGCCGGTGAGGCGACAGAGCGTGGTAATGCGAACCCGGTTATGGTCCGGTTCCGCTTCCAGATTCACTTCCACTTTGCTCAGCATCAGCGGATGACAGAGCGGAATCAGTTCCCAGGTGCGTTTCGCTGCCTGAATCCCGGCGATGCGTGCCGTGGCAAAGACATCCCCTTTGTGGTGGCTGCCTTCCATAATCATCTGCAGCGTTTCCGGCTGCATCAGCACCAGTACTTCTGCCCGCGCTTCGCGCACGGTTTCAGCTTTGGCGGAGACATCCACCATGTGTGCTTCGCCCGCGGCGTTAATATGTGTGAGTTGAGACATACTTACCGTTCTTACCGTTTCTTCAGATGTGAGACAAAATTACAGGGCGCGGTGCGCGCATCAAGCTGGTCAGCAATAATCCGCTCCCAGGCAGTACGGCAGGCGCTTGTCGACCCCGGCACAGCCAGAATCAGCGTCCCATTGGCCAGACCGGCAACGGCGCGCGACTGCAGTGTCGAACCGCCAATCTCTTCATAGGAGACCATCCGGAACAGTTCGCCAAAGCCGTCAATCTCGCGATCAAATAGCGGCAGGAGTGCTTCCGGCGTGCTGTTTTTCAGGTTAAAGCCGGTGCCGCCATTAATAATCACCACCTGTACATCTTCACTGGCGATCCAGCGCGACACGGTGGCGCGGATGCGGTAGAGATTATCCGGCACGATGGCGTGATCAACCACCTCATGGCCCGCTTCTGCTGCTGCCTCGCGCAGGTAGTCGCCGGAGGTATCGTTGCTGGCATCGCGGCGATCTGACACCGTCATCACCGCCATCTGCAATGCCTGAAATTCGCTGGCTGGTTTACCCATACTTCCTCCTGAAATTAGCCGCCAATGTAAGAGAGATTCTGTGTGATGCCGGTGTTGCCCTGATGCAGGAAGTGCGTCTGCTTTTTCTGCCCCAGGCTGCTGGCAATGCGCGCCTGCAGTTCGGCCTGCTGCTCATCGGACGCCAGCAGGTCGCGCAGCGGTACGCCGCCGTCACCAAACAGGCACAGGTGCAGATTACCTTGCGCTGAGACGCGCAGACGGTTGCAGCTGGCACAGAAATCTTTGGCGTAAGGCATGATCAGGCCAATCTCTCCGACATAATCGGGATGGTAAAAGACCTGCGCCGGCCCGTCACTGCGTCCACTTTCGCGGCGCTGCCAGCCCTGGGCGATCAGTTGATCGCGGATCACCATGCCGGAAACGTGCTGATCGCGGAACAGCGTGCCACCGTCGCCGGTTTCCATCAGTTCGATAAAGCGCAGCTGGATCGGGCGGGTGCGGATCCAGTCGAGGAACGTCGCCAGATTACGGCTGTTGAGATCGCGCATCAGCACGCTATTGACTTTGACCTGGCGAAAACCGGCGTCCAGCGCGGCATCAATGCCGCTCATCACCTGATGGAATTTATCCTGACCGGTAATAGCGTGAAACTGACGGGCATCCAGACTGTCGACGCTGACGTTGAGTGCGGTTAAACCCGCATCGCGCCACTGCTTCACATCACGCGCCAGCCGGTAGCCATTCGTGGTCACCGCGATCTGGCGGATAGAAGCGTTTTCACGTACCGCCGCAATGATGTCGGTGAAATCACGGCGCAGCGACGGCTCACCGCCGGTCAGCCGCACTTTTTCGGTGCCAGCAGCGGCGAAGGCCCGCGTGACACGGCGGATTTCATCGAGAGAGAGAAAGCTTTTGTTACGAATTCCCTGCGGCTTGTAGCCGTCAGGCAGGCAGTAGGTACAGCGGAAATTACAGACATCCGTGACCGACAGGCGCAGGTAATAGAACTTGCGCGCGTATGCATCAGTAAATTGTGACACCAGAACACCTTTCCAGATTGGGAGATGCAGTCATTTCTTCCTGCACCCTGGCAGCTCGATGGCTACGGCCTGAACCCCCTATCCGCAGACTTAGGCATTCAGGCTTGAGTGTACGCTGACCCGTTGATCAGCGCGGTAAGCATGATGGTAGCGTGTATTTCGCTACTCTTCCATTTGCTCTTTTCGCTATATATTCTTATACATAGCGAATTTTGACCGCATGTTAGCGACAGGATACGTTAAAATGCGATCCAGATTTTGACGCATGTCATCCGCGCGGGCTTAGCGTTTAGAGCCTCGCCACGCGAACGGATTTTAAGGAGAAGTATGAATCGCACACTGGCCGATCTTGATCGCGTTGTGGCACTGGGAGGCGGACACGGTTTAGGCCGCGTGATGTCTGCCCTTTCCCCGCTGGGCTCGCGTCTCACCGGTATCGTCACCACCACCGACAACGGCGGATCAACCGGCCGTATTCGCCGCTCCGAAGGCGGGATCGCCTGGGGCGACATGCGTAACTGCCTTAACCAGCTGATTGCGGAACCCAGCGTCGCCTCAGCGATGTTTGAGTATCGCTTTGCCGGTAACGGCGAACTGGCCGGACACAATCTCGGCAACCTGATGCTACGGGCGCTGGATCATTTAAGTGTACGTCCGCTTGAAGCGATTAATATCATCCGTAACCTGCTAAAAGTAGATGCCTTTTTAATTCCGATGTCAGAACAGCCGGTGGATCTGGTGGCGATGGATGCCGAAGGCAATATGGTTTACGGTGAAACCGCCATTGACGAGATGAAACAGCCGCCACAGGAATTGATGCTTCATCCCAATGTCCAGCCCACGCGGGAAGCATTGCAGGCGATAGGTGACGCGGATCTGATCCTGATTGGTCCAGGTAGTTTTTACACCAGCCTGATGCCGATTCTGCTGATGGAAGAGATGGCGCAGGCATTGCGTCGCACGCCGGCCACCATGGTGTTTATCGGCAATCTGGGCCGTGAGCTCAGTGCCGCTGCTGCCAGTCTGTCTGTGGCTGATAAGCTTCAGATGATGGAGCGTTACATTGGCAAGCGAGTCATTGATGCGGTGGTGGTCGGCCCGTCAGTGGCGACAGAGGGCATTGAAAACCGTTTGATTGTCCGGGAACCGCTGGAGGCCGCCGACATCAAATATCGTCACGACCGCCAGCTATTACGGGTGGCGCTGGAACACGCCATTCAGGGCTTTGACGGCGCTACGAGGCCGCAATAAACAGCGTTCTCAGCTCATGCAGCTGATCGCGCACATTTGCCGCCTGTTCGAACTCCAGGTTCTGCGCGTGCTGCTGCATCTGCCCTTCCAGCTCGTGAATCTTTTTCTGCAGAGCCTGCGGCGTTAGCAGCTTGAAATCGGCCAGTGCCTGGGCTTCGCCAGGCCGTGCCGGTTTCGCTTTGCCGCGGGTTTTCACTATGTTGTTACCCAGTTCCAGAATATCGGTGATCTTCTTGTTCAGCCCCTGCGGCACAATGCCGTTTTGCTCGTTGTGTAGCTGCTGCTTCTCACGGCGGCGCTCGGTCTCTTCAATGGCGCGTGCCATCGACGGCGTAATTTTATCGCCGTAAAGAATCGCCTTACCGTTAATGTTACGCGCCGCACGACCAATGGTCTGAATCAGCGATCGTTCAGAACGCAGGAAACCCTCTTTATCCGCATCCAGAATCGCGACCAGAGAGACTTCCGGCATATCCAGCCCCTCACGCAGTAAGTTGATGCCCACCAGCACATCAAACTCCCCCAGACGTAAGTCGCGAATAATCTCCATACGCTCCACTGTGTCGATATCGGAGTGCAGATAACGCACCTTCTCGCCATGCTCCGTCAGATACTCGGTGAGATCTTCGGCCATGCGTTTGGTCAGCACCGTGACCAGCACACGTTCGTTGATTGCTACGCGCTGACGGATTTCTGACAGCAAATCGTCGACCTGAGTCCCGACCGGGCGCACTTCAATGATTGGGTCCAGCAGGCCGGTAGGACGTACCACCTGATCGACCACTTCGTCGCCCGATTTTTCCAGCTCATATTTGCCCGGCGTTGCAGAAACATAGATGGTCTGCGGCGCCAGTGCTTCAAACTCTTCAAACTTCATCGGACGGTTATCCAGCGCCGACGGCAGGCGGAAGCCATACTCAACCAGCGTCTCTTTACGCGCCCGGTCACCTTTGTACATGCCGCCAATCTGCGGAATGGTGACGTGTGACTCATCCACCACCAGCAGGCCATCCGCTGGCAGATAATCAAACAGTGTCGGCGGGGCTTCGCCCGGTCCGCGTGCGGAAAGATAGCGCGAGTAGTTCTCGATGCCCGAGCAATAGCCCAGTTCGCTCATCATCTCCAGGTCAAACTGGGTACGCTGGGTAATGCGCTGCTCTTCCAGCAACTTATTATTCTCAAGCAGCACCCGGCGGCGGTCCGCCAGCTCGACTTTGATATCTTCCATTGCCTGCAGAATGCGCTCACGTGGCGTGACATAGTGCGTCTTAGGGTAAATGGTAAAACGCGGCACCACGGAATCGATCTGACCGGTCAGCGGGTCAAACAGCGACAGACGCTCCACCTCTTCGTCAAACAGTTCAACGCGCAGCGCAATATCGTCCGACTCTGCCGGGAAAATATCGATCACTTCACCACGTACGCGGAAAGTACCGCGCTGAAACGCCTGATCGTTACGTGTGTATTGCAATTCTGACAGGCGGCGCAGGATGCTACGCTGATCAATAATCATGCCGCGCGTGAGGTGCAGCATCATTTTCAGATAGAGATCGGGATCGCCCAGACCATAGATTGCCGAAACCGACGCGACGACAATAACGTCGCGCCGCTCCAGCAGCGCCTTAGTGGCCGAGAGACGCATCTGCTCAATGTGTTCGTTAACCGATGCATCTTTTTCAATAAAAGTGTCCGAGCTCGGCACATAGGCTTCAGGCTGGTAATAATCGTAGTAAGAGACGAAAAACTCGACGGCGTTATCCGGGAAAAACTCTTTCATCTCGCCATAAAGTTGAGCGGCCAGCGTCTTGTTGGGGGCCAGCACCATTGTCGGCCGGTTGAGGTCGGCAATCACGTTGGCGACGGTAAAGGTCTTACCAGAACCCGTCACACCCAATAAGGTCTGATGGGCCAGTCCATCCTCCAGCCCCTCTTCCAGGCGACGGATCGCCTCAGGCTGATCGCCCGAAGGTTTGAAGGCGGAATTCAATTTAAAGGCTTTGGTCATGAATGCAGTTCCTGCTGGAGAAGTCGGCGGGCAGGCACTTATTTTACTCTGCTATGGTGATTTTGCCAGAAAATAATACTGGATATAAAAACAGTAATGATGCATTGTTAACGTCAGCACAATGAGACTTAATGAACTGGCGACGTGGTAGCGATAGCACAAAGTCTGTTGCGCAATGTTATCCCCAGACCCGGATCAGATTTAACATTTGTCAATAGAGCGTCACAAAATTACAGTTCGGTTACCTGACAGATAATTCGCAGGGTTGTTTTTTGATAACCTACTGATTTAATTTACTTTAGGTCACAAGGCCAGATTCTCGACATAATGTTACCAGGCCGCGTATTTCCTCGCTTCCAACTGGTTTTCATTACCTAATGCACAAGGTTATCCACAGGAATGGTGGATAAGTGATGGCAGCCCCGCCGCCATCAGCTGTGTATAATTTTTCCCTGCTCCTTCATCGCCTCGAAAATAATTTTTTTTTGCGTTAAATTTCGCGTCAACCGCTGACGGAATATTCTGCATTTTTCATCGTCCACCTGATGTATCACGCAAATTTTCATCGATCCACTAAGATTCTTAATCAGACTTATTGCCTCTTAACACACCGTCTGCACCAGAAACAGCGCCCCGAGGCACTGCAAAAGTGCAGCGGCGTGACCACTGTGGGGAATTGATAAGTTTTTCTCAACTTTTATCCCTTAAACATGGTATCCCGGCCGGAATCAGGACCGTTTTTAGATCTGGCCTGAGAATTGCAGGAGTGACTGGCGTCAACGCGCTTCACGCGCACTGTGCTGCAATAGCGAGACAGCTGTTGCTGATGACTTGTTTGCCAGACGACAGAGAGCGGATGCAATCAGGCTAATGATCGGGAAGGAGAGTGTCAGATGCTGAGTCTACGTTCGGTCAATCAATTTTATGGTCAGAACCATATTCTGTGGGATGTGGATCTGGATCTGGCACCTGGCACCTGCACGGGCGTTCTGGGTCGTCAAGGCATGGGGAAAACCACGCTGGTCAACTGCATCATGGGCAGACTGCCGATTAACAGCGGCTCTATCTCCTGGAAAGAGGATGGCTCACCGCCGGAAGATCTGCTGCTGCAGCCCGCTGAACAGCGAGCGCAGATGGGCATTGGCTATGTGCCACAGGGCCGCCATATTTTTACGCAGATGAGCGTGGAAGATAACCTGCTGATTGCCCTGCTGGCGGGGGCCAGCCAGCGTGATCGCCATCGCGCCATTCCCGAAATGGTATTTGATTTGTTTCCGGCACTTTATTCACTGCGACAGCAGCGCAGCGGCGATCTGCCGATCGATCAACAGCAACAGCTGGCCCTGGCGCGCGCATTGGTGCTGCAGCCCAAATTGCTGATTCTGGATGAGCCGACTGACGGGATGTCGCCGTGGCTGGAAGAGGAGATGGGCAACCTGATTCGTCGTCTTAATCTCGACTATGGGCTGACCATCCTGCTCCTTGAACAGCGACTGTCGCTGATCCGTCGCGTGGCAGACTATTTTCTGCTGCTACACCGCGGTCGCAATGTGGCGCAGGGCAGCATGGAACAGCTGGATGACCACACCGTCGATAAGTGGCTGACGGTGGCCTGAGGCTTACGCCGGAAGCGTCAGGTAGTGACCACATGACGCCTGCTGCGCCGCATCGGTAAGATACGGAATCGTGCCCAGACAGGGCGCAGGCAGTCGGTTTTTCAGGCTGGTGAGATACTCCGGATAGCGTTTGCCAGGCGGTTCGACGGTGTTGGCGATCCACCCCACCAGCGGCAGGCCACGCGCCCGTACCGCCTCTGCGGTGAGCATCGCGTGGTTGATGCAGCCGAGCTTAATTCCCACCACCAGAATCACGGGCAGCTTTTCGCTGACTACCCAGTCTGCATAAGTGTGTGTCTCTGACAGCGGCGTGTACCAGCCGCCCGCGCCCTCGACCAGAATCCAGTCCGCCAGTGGCTCCAGCGCCGCCAGACCTGCTGACAAGGCCAGATGGGTAATCGGTCTGCCCTCTTCAGCGCTGACAATGTGCGGCGAGGTGGGTTCCATAAACGCCTGCGGATTCACCTGCTGATAGGTTAACGGCACACTGCTGAATCGCTGTAGCGCCAGTGCATCGCTGTTGCGGATCCCCTCTGGCGTCATCTCACAGCCCGACGCAACCGGCTTATAGCCTGCACAACGAAAGCCTGCGGCAGCTGCGGCCTGCAACAGTGCGCCGCTGGCGACAGTTTTACCGACTTCAGTGTCGGTGCCGGTAATAAAAAACCGTTTCATGAAAGCGTGACTCCATAAATTAAATGGTAACTCAGGCGATAGCCGTGCCGATCGCGCGGCCAGTGCGCCTCTAACTGGTTAAGCCGTTGCCGGGTGAGTATCTGCCCGTCGCGGCCCTGATGCAGATGGGTGGCCCCAATCCCCTTCAGGGATCGCATGGCGCTGAGCGCATCGGGGAAATGCAGCGTCACCTCCTCTGAGCTGCAACGCAGTTGCTCCGCCTGGCAGGCCGCGGCAATCTGCGGCTCGCTAAGAAAGCGGTTGGCGTGCGGCAACGCATCCAGATGAGACCAGGCTTCATGAACCTCCTGCAGCGAACCGTCGCCCAGCGTGGAAAACAGCAGCGTGCCATTGGGTCGCAGCACCCGCCGGAACTGGCGCAGCGCGCCGGGCAGATCTTCACTCCACTGCACCGCCAGGTTGCTCCATACCAGGTCGATGCTGTTATCCGCCAGCGGCAGCGCGTCAATGTCGCCCGCCAGATAGCAGTGCGCTGCGTCATTATCCCGCGCCTGTTGCAGCATCTGTGGTGAGAGATCCAGTGCCGTCACCTGTTTGCCGCGTTCGCGCCACAGCCTGCTGTACCAGCCGGTGCCACATCCGGCATCCAGCAGTTGAACCCCGCTGTGAGCCGGTGCAAGAGCCAGCAGCGCATCGCCGCTAAGGCGTTGCAGCGCCGCATGGGCGTCGTAATGGCTGGCCGCCCGGCCAAAGGCGCGTGCAACCGCCTGCTTATCAACCCGCAGCGTCATGCAGCACCTCCAGTAACCGATCGATATCTTCCTGGCGATGTGCCGCCGTCAGGGTAATGCGCAGCCGTGCCGTTCCCGGCGGCACGGTGGGCGGCCGGATGGCGCTGACCCAGCAGCCCGCTTCAGCCAGACGCTGAGAGAGCGCCATCGCATCGCTATTTTCACCCACCAGCAGCGGCTGAATCGCACTCTCTGAGTTCATCAGTTGCCACGGCAGTGAGGCTGCGCCGCGCCGGAAATGCCGGATGTTCTGCTGCAGCTGCTGGCGCAGTGCATCGCCCTGCTGAATGACCTGCAGCGCCGCCTGCAGTGCAACAGCCTGCGCGGTGGGCATCGCGGTGGAGTAGATCAGATGCCGGCTGAACTGCAGGAAATAGTCGGCCGTGTCCGCATCACAGAGCAGCGCGGCACCGCTGACGCCAAAGGCTTTGCCAAAGGTGACCACCAACAGTTCCGGTTTAACGCCCTGCTGCCAGCAGCTGCCGCGCCCCTGCTCACCCACTACGCCGATGCCGTGCGCATCATCCACCAGCAGCCAGCCCTCAGCCTGGCGCGTCTGTTGCGCCAGTGCAGCCAGCGGCGCGCTGTCACCATCCATGCTGAAAATGCCCTCAGTCACAACCAGCGTTTCCCCCTGGCAGGGTAATGCGAGCCGCACCGCCAGACTCTCGGGTGCGTTATGACTGAAACGACGCAGCTGCGCCGGGCTGTGGCTGGCAGCGTCGAGTAGCGAGGCATGGCTGAGTTTATCGGCCAGGATACGATCGTTTTTCTCACCCAGCAGATGAATCACCGCCTGATTGGCGGCAAAGCCAGAGATGAACAGCAGTGCACGGTCGTAGCCGAGCCAGTCGGCCAGTTGCGCCTCAAGATCGGCGTGCTGACGGTGATAACCGGTGACATGCCCTGAAGCGCCCGCCCCCGCACCTGCCAGCACAGCGCCCTGCTGCCAGCCGGCAATCACCGCCGGATGGCGGGTTAAGCCGAGATAGTCATTGCTGGAGAAATGGAGATAGTTACGGCCACCGCTTTGCAGTGTGCGGGTCGATTGCTCATCGATAACCCGACGCTGCCGCCAGCCATCAGCCGCACGGCGCTGCGCCAGCCCCTGCCGGAGTCGTTGCTGCCAGCTCATTACAGCGCCGCGTTATAAAACTGTTCAGTGTCGGCATGGAACAGCTGCTCGCTGAGTTGCTGCTCCTGCTGCTGATCGCCATGTTGGGTGTGAGTATGCTCCGGGTTCAGCCCCAGTTTGCGGAACAGCACGCGGTCTTTATCCTCTTCCGGATTCGGTGTGGTGAGCAGTTTGCAGCCGTAGAAAATCGAGTTCGCCCCGGCCATAAAGCACATCGCCTGAGTCTGCTCGTTCATCTGCTCGCGGCCCGCGGAGAGACGGACATGCGAGGTCGGCATCATGATGCGCGCCACCGCGATGGTGCGGATAAAATCGAACGGTTCGACGTCATCGTTATCCGCCAGCGGTGTACCTTTTACTTTCACCAGCATGTTGATCGGCACGCTCTCCGGCGGCGTCGGCAGGTTAGCTAACTGCACCAGCAGACCGGCACGGTCGTTCACGGTTTCGCCCAGGCCAACGATGCCGCCTGAACAGACTTTGATCCCGGCGTCACGCACTTTGCCCAGCGTATCCAGACGTTCCTGATAGCTGCGAGTGGTGATAATGGAGCCGTAGAATTCCGGTGAGGTGTCGAGGTTATGGTTGTAGTAATCGAGGCCCGCGCCCGCCAGGCGCTGCGCCTGGTCGTCGCTGAGCGTGCCCAGCGTCATGCAGGTTTCCATCCCCATCGCCTTCACGCCTTCGACCATCTTTTCCAGGTAAGGCATATCGCGCTCGTGCGGGTTTTTCCACGCGGCTCCCATGCAGAAACGGGTTGAACCCGCGGCTTTGGCCTGACGCGCGGAGGTTAGCACCTCCTCCACTTCCATCAGACGTTCCGACTCCAGGCCGGTCTTGTAACGCGCGCTCTGCGGGCAGTATTTGCAATCTTCCGGACAGGCACCGGTTTTAATCGACAGCAGGGTACTGACCTGCACCTGGCGAGGGTCGAAGTGCTGACGATGCACCTGTTGCGCCTGAAACATGAGTTCGAGAAAAGGTTGATCAAACAGCGCTTGCGCCTGTGCAATTGTCCAGCGTTGAGCCATTACTTACTCCAGAAAAGGGTGTCATCCCGACGAAAAGCAGGGGTATACTTGTAAACTATATTTTTTTATTTTGGTTTACAACTCCGATGACTACCCCTGTTTTTTCCTCAGATGATGCCCGTTTTGACCGCCAGCATATCTGGCATCCCTACACCTCCATGCAGGATCCGCTGCCCTGCTATCCGGTCGTTGCCGCCCAAGGGTTTCAGCTGCAACTGGCCGATGGCCGTGAGCTGGTAGATGGGATGTCATCATGGTGGGCGGCGATCCACGGCTATAACCATCCCCGCCTGAACCGGGCACTGACGGAGCAGGTCACACAGATGTCGCACGTGATGTTTGGCGGCATTACCCACCCGGCGGCGGTGGCGCTCTGCCGTCAGCTGGTGGCGATAACACCTGAGCCGCTGGAGTGCGTTTTCCTGGCCGATTCCGGCTCGGTGGCGGTGGAAGTGTCGATGAAAATGGCGCTGCAGTACTGGCTGGGTCGGGGCGAAACCCGCCAGCAGTTCCTGACGCTGAAGCGCGGCTATCACGGCGATACCTTTGCCGCGATGTCGGTGTGCGATCCCGATAACTCAATGCACAGCCTGTGGCGCGGCTATCTGCCCGAGCATCATTTTGCGGCAGCTCCCGCCTGCGGTTTTGATGATGAGTGGGACGAACGCGATTTCGATGATTTCGCCCGCCTGATTGAACAGCATCACCGGCAGCTGGCGGCGGTGATTCTGGAGCCAATAGTACAGGGGGCGGGCGGCATGCGTTTCTATCATCCACGCTATCTGCAGCAGGTGCGGGAAGCTTGTAATCGCTATGGCGTGCTGTTGATCGCCGATGAGATCGCAACCGGCTTTGGCCGCACCGGCAAACTCTTCGCCTGTGAACACGCGGACATCACGCCGGATATACTCTGCGTCGGTAAAGCGCTGACCGGCGGCATGATGACGCTGGCGGCGACGCTGACCACCCGCGACGTGGCCAACACCATCAGTCGCAGCGCGGCAGGCTGTTTCATGCATGGTCCGACCTTTATGGGCAACCCGCTGGCCTGCGCGGTCGCGGCAGAAAGCCTGACCATGCTGGCGGAAGGAGACTGGCAGCATCAGGTGGCCGCCATCGAACAGCAGCTGCGTGCTGAGCTGCTGCCGCTACGCAACTCACCGCAGGTGGCCGATGTGCGCGTGCTGGGCGCAATTGGCGTGGTGGAAACGCATCAGGCGGTCAACATGGCGGCGCTACAGCAGTTCTTTGTTGAACAGGGCGTCTGGATCCGGCCATTTGGTCGTCTGATCTACCTGATGCCGCCCTACATCATCACGCCACAGGCACTGAGTCAGCTGGTGCAGGCGATAGGCGGCGCGCTGGAACATTCGCAACATTTTGCTGCCTGAAGCGGGCTGACCGCTGGCACTGGTGGCGCTTTTGGTTATGATGAAAGGCTATTCATCGACAATTGAGGAGATGTGATGCGCGTTTTTAGTCAGGATTTTAATGACGGCGAGAAGATGCCTGAAAAGCATGTTTTCAACGGCATGGGTTATCAGGGCGAGAATATCTCTCCCCATCTTGCCTGGGAAGCGGCGCCGGATGGCACCAAAAGTTTCGTGGTGACCTGCTACGATCCTGATGCCCCGACCGGTTCGGGCTGGTGGCACTGGGTGGTGGCGAATATTCCGGCCAGCACCACGTCACTGCCACAGGGTGCTGGTTCCGGCAAAGCGTCACTGCCAGCAGGCGCAATTCAGACCCGTACCGATTTCGGTCAGGCGGGCTACGGTGGCGCGGCGCCGCCGCAGGGCGAAACCCATCGCTACATTTTCACCGTGCATGCGCTGGATGTGGAGACGATTGAGGTGGATGAGGGCGCCAGCGGCGCAATGGTCGGCTTTAATGTGCATTTCCACGCACTGGCGAGCGCCTCGCTGACAGTGAATTATCAGTAATTCAGTACATCTTTCCCGACCGGGAGAGGTGTACTTAAAAGTCTGTCCCGGTTAGCTGTGAGACCGAGCCAGCGCAGGAAATTCGGTCAAATCGGAAAGTCGCTTACGCCAATCCCTGGCTCGCTCGGCCCGCGCCGTCCATGGCGCGGGACGCTTTCCTCCTCTGACCGTATTCCCTGCGTGTTACGCTAATCAATCGCGGCCAGATGCCCCCTGATTTGAGTTTTTCAACCGTCTGAATGCCTCTCCCGCCCGGGAGAGGCATTTTTCATGGTGCGTTACGCCTGCAACTGATGAATTACGACCCACATCGGGCCCTGCCCTACTGCATAACGTCCCAGCGGCTGTAACAGCCCTTTTGGTTCACTAATCGCATAGACTTCGATGTGATGCGATTTCTGTCCCGCCGCCACCAGATAGCGTCCGCTGTGATCGATATTGAATCCGCGCGGCTGCGTTTCCGTCGGCTGGAACCCTTCCAAAGTCAGCTCGTCACCCAGCTCGCTGACGCTGAACACCGCCAGGGTGCTGCTGGTGCGATCGCAGGCGTAGAGGAAACGGCCATCCGGCGTCAGGTGAATATCCGCTGCCCAGCGCGTACCGGTGAAGTCAGGTGGCATCATATCCAGCGTCTGCACGCTTTCTGCTTCACCTTCACCCGTATTTAATGCCCAGACCTCAACCGTGCTGTCGAGCTCGTTCACGCAGTAAGCGAACTGACCGCCCGGATGGAACTGCATGTGGCGCGGGCCAGCGCCTTCTACTGTCGTGACCTGCGCCTGCTTACGCGGCGTCAGCTGACCGTCAGCGCCCAGCGAGAAAAGACAGATACGATCCTGCTTCAGTGCCGGCACATACAGGGTCTTATTGTCAGTGTCGATGTTGGCCGAGTGGCAGCCATCCAGACCGTTGATCACCTGCAGCGGAGCCTGTGGAATGCCGTCATCGCCAATCGGGCTGACGCTGACGCAGGCATCATTGTAGGAGCCGCAGAACAGGAACCGGCCCTCACGATCGGTGGAAATGTGGGTCGGACTGCCGGGCAACGGTGCCTGACCCGCTTCGGTCAGCGTGCCATCAGCGGCAATCTTAAACGCCAGCACGCGAAAATTGGGACGCACGCCGACATAGAGAAAATCGCGCTTCGGACTCACCACCATCGGCTGAACCTGGCCGGCGACATCGGTCACCTGAAGCAACGTCAGCGCACCCTCATCATTCATCTGCCAGACGTGAATCTGCTGGCTCTCGGGACTGGCGGTGTAAACAACCTGTTTCATGCATTCTCCTTTTTTGCTGCCTTGTCATGATCTTTGAATCACTGTAGCGCGTTTTATTGCCCTACGCTGGAATCATTTGTGCCCTGTTTTTTGTCTCCGGGCCGTGGTCAGGTGTAGACTTCAGCCCCTGCAAACCTGGAAAAACGTGAGGATTAATGAGCTACCGTGTAATTGCCCTCGACCTCGACGGCACGCTGCTGACCCCAGCCAAGACGATTCTGCCGCAGTCAATCGATGTGTTAAACCAGGCCCGCCAGGCGGGCGTTCATGTCGCTATCGTCACCGGACGCCATCACTGCGCTATTCATCCTTTTTATCAGGCGTTACAGCTGGATACCCCCGCAATCTGCTGTAATGGTACCTACCTGTATGATTACCAGGCAAAAAAGGTGCTGGCGTCCGATCCCATGGACCCGCAACTGGCGTTACAGGTCATTGAGATGCTGGATCAGCAGCGTATTCACGGGTTGCTCTACGTGGATGATGCAATGCTCTATCAGACGCCGACCGGTCACGTGATGCGCACACTGAAGTGGGCCGAATCACTGCCTGCTCATCAGCGTCCGCTGTTCATTCAGGTGCCCGACTTAGCGCAGGCGGCGCGTGACGCCGGTTCGATCTGGAAGTTTGCCCTGTCGCACGACAATCACGAGGAACTGCAGCAGTTCGCCACCCGCGCCGAAGCGGAGCTGGGTCTGGCCTGCGAATGGTCATGGCACGATCAGGTGGATATTGCGAAAGGCGGCAATAGCAAAGGCAAACGGCTGGCGCAGTGGGTTGAATCACTGGGGCTGGACATGTCTGATGTGATTGCGTTCGGGGATAACTACAACGATCTCAGCATGCTGGAAACGGCCGGACTGGGTGTGGCGATGGGCAATGCCGACGACGCGATCAAAGCGCGGGCGAAGCGGGTGATCGGCACCAACCTTGAAACCGGTATTGCCGATACCCTCCGTCAGTACGTCTTGTAATCAGGGCGTTACCGAGACGCTTTTGATCTGGGCATAGAGCCACTGATCCGGCCGGATGCCCAGTTCATCGCGCGCCCACGGCGTAATGCGCGCCCAGAGCTCGCTGATACCGATACGCAGCTTCACTTCCACCTGATCGCCGACCTCAAGCAGTTCTACCACCTGCGCCGGTAAAATGTTGCGGATGGAGCTGTGTTGCGGCGGTTGCAGCGCCAGCGAGACATCAGAAGAGGCGATGCGAATTCGCAGTGGCGTTTTCACCGGCTGATTCACCCGGCTGACCCAGATATGCTGGTCGCCCAGCGACAGCGCGGTCATCGGATAGTCGGGATGCTGCTCAAGCACCAGCACCCGCAGTACGCTGGTCAGTTCGCTTACTGGCAGCCATGGCCGCATCGCGCTGCTGCTCCAGACCCGCTCCAGCGGACCAAAGGCCTTAACCTTGCCCGCATCCAGCACCAGTACGTTATCCGCCAGATGCAGGATCTCATCCAGACTGTGAGAAACGTAAAGCATTGGAATATCGACCTGTTTCGCCAGTTTTTGCAGATAAAGCATCAGTTCACGTTTGCGCGGCAGATCCAGCGACGCCAGCGGCTCATCCAGCAGCAGCATGTCCGGTGCGGTCAACAGCGCACGGCCTATCGCGACCCTCTGCTTTTCCCCGCCAGACAGCGACAGCGGAAAGCGCGGCAGCAGCGCCTCCAACCCCAGCAGCGACACCAGGCTGTCGAACTGCGCTTTCATTGCCGGCGCCATACCGTATTGCAGGTTGCCACGAACCCGATAGTGCGGGAACAGCCGCGCATCCTGAAACACGTAACCGATGCGCCGTTTTTCGGGTGGCAGCGCAATCTTCTGCTCCGCATCAAACAGCAGACGCTCGTTAAGCTGGATCCGCCCGCGCTGCGGCTGGGTCAGCCCGCTAATCGCGTTAATCAGGGACGTCTTACCGGCACCGGAAACACCAAAAATAGCGGTGATCCCTTTGGCCGGGATCTGCAGGTCAACCTCCATCTGGTGATCGCCCTGCTGCTGCATAATGTTGAGTGATAGCATCAGTTTCCCATCCGCTTACGGCCTGCGCGAGCCAGCCATTCCGACGCTAGCAGTGACGCCAGCGCCAGCACGATAGCGATAACGCAGAGGCGCGCCGCCGCACCCTCTGCACCGGGAGTCTCTATCAGAGTAAACATCGCCAGCGGAAGCGTTCGCGTCTCGCCGGGAATATTGGAAACAAAGGTGATGGTGGCCCCGAATTCGCCCAGCGAACGGGCAAACGCCAGCACCGTCCCGACAATCACGCCAGGCAGCGTCAGCGGCAGCGTGATAGTGAAAAAGACGCGCCAGCGCCCGGCACCCAGCGTGCGAGCCGCCTGCTCCAGCCGGATATCCACCGCTTCCAGCGCCAGCCGGATGGCACGCACCATCAACGGAAAGGCGATGACAGCAGACGCCAGTGCGGCGCCGCGCCAGCTGAAAGCAAAGCTGAAACCGAACCAGTCGAAAAGCTTTTCGCCAATGATGCCGCGCCGGCCCAGGCTAATCAGCAGCAGATAACCCACCACAACCGGCGGCAGCACCAGCGGCAGGTGGATCAGGCTGTCGAGCAGCGCTTTGCCGGGAAAACGGCAACGCACCAGAATCCAGGCCATCAGGATGCCAAACGGCAGACTGCCCAGCACGGCTATGCCAGAGACTTTAAGGCTAAGCAGTACCGCCTGCCATTCGGGATCGCTGAGTATCATTTCGTCGGTGTGAATCCGTAGTGTTTAAAGATAGCCGCGGCCTGCGGTCCTTTCAGATAATCATAAAACGCTTTAACAGTCGCATTGTCGTGCTCGTTCACGATCGCCATCGGATATTCCACCGGTTTATGACTGTTTGCCGGAAAACGCCCGACCACCTGCACTTTGTCAGTGGCAACAGCGTCCGAGCCATAGACAATGCCATAAGGTGTTTCGTTTCGCTCAACCAGCGCCAGCGCCGCGCGCACATTATTGGCTGGCGCTAAAACAGGCGCAACGCTTTCCCAGGCGCCCAGCTTTTGCAGCGCCTCTTTGGCGTAGATGCCGGCCGGAACATGGTCCGGATCGCCAACCGCCAGACGTTCACCGTGCAGCAGTGTTTTCCAGTCGGTCTTTGCGTCCAGCGTCACCGCTTTAGCTGGCGCACTACGTGGTGCAATCAGCACCAGATCATTGCCCAGCAGCGTGTAGCGAGTACGGGTGATAACGTTTTTTTTCGCCACCGCATCATCCATCCACTGCTGATCGGCAGAGATAAACAGGTCGGCAGGGGCACCCTGCTCTAGCTGGCGCGCCAGCGTTGACGATGAGGCGAATGAAGAGACCACCGTCACCCCTTTTTCCTGCTTGTATTGACTGGCAATATCCTGCATCGCGTTGGTCAGTGACGCTGCGGCAAACACGGTAATGTTATCGGCTGCCACAGCCTGCCCGGCCAGCGAAACAGTGATCAGCGCCGCTGCGCCCCAGCGAGTGTAATTCAATGACATGATATTCTCCGGCTATACGTTGTGTAGTGGATAATATAACGCAATGACCGGGAGGTTCAGTAAATTATCGGCAGGAGGAACAAAAGGTTAAATCAGAGAGGAATAATAACGACCACGCCCGCGACGATGGCGGGCGTGGCAGCAATTAATTGTGCGAACGGGCTGAGGATTTTTCGCGATGACCAATTTTAGAAATGACGTTAAACACTTCACCCAGGCCATAAATCATACCCAGCATCAGCGCCATCACCACAGGCACCATCAGGACGGCGAAGGCGAGGCTTTTCAATAATTCCAGCATGGAGAGTCTCACTCTGCTAACAAAAAAGTGATTGTAACGGGTCAGGAAAATTTTGCGCAGCCCTTTTCGTGCTTTTACTTTGGTCACAAAACGCCGCTATCATCGGCCTTCGCCTTAACCCTTTGCCGGAGCTGTCATGGAAGCCGAACTGTCCCTTCATATCCGTTTACAACAGAAACTGTTTGCCGATCCCCGGCGTATTGAGCTGCTGAAACGCGTGCAACAGACCGGGTCGATCAGTCAGGGGGCGAAGCTGGCTGGCATCAGCTACAAAAGTGCCTGGGATGCCATTAATGAGATGAACCAGATGGCGGATGAAACGCTGGTGGCGCGGGCCACAGGCGGTAAAGGCGGCGGTGGCGCCACGCTGACCCGCTACGGCGAACGCCTGATACAGCTGTTTCAGCTGATGGAACAGATTCAGCAGAAAGCGTTCGATGCCCTGCAGCAGGATACGCTGCCGCTCGACAGTCTGCTGGCGGCCATCGCCCGCTTCTCTCTGCAGACCAGCGCCCGCAATCAACTGTTTGGCACCGTGGTCAGCAACGATGCGCAGCAGGTGGTCCAGCATCTTATGATTCAGCTTGCTGATGGCGTCACACAGCTCAATGTGGCGCTGACCCAGCGCAGCGCCGATCGTCTGCAACTGGCGGCAGGTAAAGAGGTCTTGGTACTGATTAAAGCCCCGTGGATCCGTATCAGCCGTGACGCCGCTGAAGAAGACAATCAGCTTCCAGCCACCGTCAGTGCCATCGAGCCCGGTGAGCTGATGAGCGAAGTGCTGATGCAGCTCGCCAGCGGCGAAACCCTGTGCGCCACCCTGAGTCACGATCAGCTGCAGCAGTTGAAGCTGCAGCCGGGCGACGCTGTGATTGCCAGTTTTAATGCAGAAAATGCCATTGTCGCTACCCTGCTCTAGCCGTTGATTTGACTTCATTACGGGCAATGGTTACAACTCAGTGACACGATGCAGAAAATGGAACAGATCATGGCTTCATTGCAGATTTTGCAAGGCACGTTTCATCTTAGCGATACACGGACACTGAACCTGAATCAGGTGGAGCTGCAGCGCGGCGAAAGCTGGGCTTTTGTCGGTGCCAACGGCAGCGGTAAATCCTCTCTGGCGCGCGCGCTTTCCGGTGAACTGCCACCGCTGGCCGGTTCCGTCAGCAGCGATTTCAGACGGCCGGTCCGGTTATCGCTGGAGCAGTTACAGACACTGGTGGCGCAGGAGTGGCAGCGCAACAACACCGATATGCTCAGCGAAGGCGAAGAAGATACCGGACTGACCGTGGCAGAGGTGATTCAGGCGGAGGTGCAGCAGCACGATCGCTGCAAACAGCTTGCCCGGCAGTTTGGCATCGAACCGCTTTTGTCCCGTCGCTTCAAATATCTTTCCACCGGCGAAACCCGTAAAACTCTGCTCTGTCAGGCGTTGATGAACGAGCCCGATCTGCTGATTCTGGATGAGCCGTTTGACGGACTGGATGTGGCGTCACGCGCCAGCCTGACCGACACGCTGCGCAGCCTGCAGCATCCCGCGTTTACCCTGGTGCTGGTGCTC
Organism: Pantoea sp. Cr_R13; assembly: GCF_029222565.1. NCBI lineage: Bacteria > Pseudomonadati > Pseudomonadota > Gammaproteobacteria > Enterobacterales > Erwiniaceae > Pantoea > Pantoea sp. Cr_R13. Next base: position 147,530 of record NZ_JARHXL010000003.1, on the reverse strand, counting down.
AATCGCTTTGACGACATTCCCGATTTCATTCAGCAGGTTGGTGTGCTGGCGGAGTGCACCCTCACCCACAGCGGGCCGCGCCAGGCCATTTTAACGGAAGCACTGGTGGCACAGCTGGCGCACAGTGAACAGCTGATGGGAATGGCGTTACCGGAGGCGGATGCGCCGGATCAGTTACCCTCACTGACAGATGATGCCCCGCGCGTTATTCTGCGCAACGGCACCGTCTCCTACAACGATCAGCCGGTGATTCAGGGGCTGAACTGGCAGGTCAACGCCGGCGAGCACTGGCAGATCATTGGACCAAACGGTGCCGGAAAATCGACCCTGCTCAGCCTGGTGACCGGCGATCACCCGCAGGGCTACAGCAATGATTTAACCCTGTTTGGGCGCCGTCGCGGCAGCGGCGAAACCATCTGGGAGATCAAACAACATATTGGCTATGTCAGCAGCAGCCTGCATCTTGATTACCGCGTCAGCACCAATGTGCGAACGGTCATTCTGTCGGGCTTCTTCGACTCTATCGGTCTCTATCAGGCGGCATCTGACCGGCAAAAAGCGCTGACACAGCAATGGCTGACGCTGCTGGGAATGGATAACCGGCTGGGCGATGCGCCGTTCCACTCACTCTCCTGGGGACAGCAGCGACTGGTGCTGATTGCCCGCGCGCTGGTTAAGCATCCGACGCTGCTGATTCTGGATGAACCACTGCAGGGACTGGACCCGATTAACCGCCAGCTGGTGCGGCGCTTTGTGGATGTGCTGATTGGCGAAGGGCGGACTCAGCTGCTGTTCGTTTCGCATCATGCTGAAGATGCGCCCGCCTGCATCACGCATCGCCTGAGCTTTGTTCCCGATAATGGCGGCTACGTTTTTCAGCAGGAAACGGTGCGCTAAAGCATTCACATCACGTCCTTCAACGCCGCTACCGCGGCGTTTTAAAGCATATCGGTGTAAGCGCTACCATTCAGCACCGTCTTTAACCCCGCATAACCGCACACAATGCCTCGAAATAAGAATATTCAGCTTGTGTAAACGATACCATTTATCCAGACTTGATCACGCTTTCGGGCGCGCTGATGTGCTACTTTTTACCGATGCCTCTTTGGCTTTTGACGCTTACCAGGATCTCACATGGAAAAATTCAACCCGGTCGATCACCCGCATCGCCGTTACAATCCACTGATTGATCAATGGATTTTAGTTTCACCTCATCGGGCCAAACGTCCGTGGCAAGGCGCGCAGGAAACCCCAGCGGTCAATACTTTACCGGCGCACGATCCGGACTGCTTCCTGTGTGCCGGAAACATCCGCATTACCGGCGATAAAAACCCGGACTATGCGGGCACGTACGTCTTTACCAACGACTTTGCCGCACTGATGACCGACACGCCTGACGCGCCCGAGAGCGACGATATCCTGATGCGCTGTGAAAGCGCACGCGGCACCAGTCGGGTCATCTGCTTCTCGCCCGATCACAGTAAAACGCTGCCGGAGATGTCACTGAGCGCGCTGGAGGAAGTGGTGCGTACCTGGCAGGCGCAGACCGCCGATCTGGGTCAGCACTACCCGTGGGTGCAGGTGTTTGAGAACAAAGGCGCGGCGATGGGCTGCTCCAACCCGCATCCGCACGGTCAGATCTGGGCCAACAGCTTCCTGCCAAATGAAGCGCAGCGCGAAGATGATCATCAGCGCGACTATTTTGCTAAACATGGCTCGCCGATGCTGGTCGATTATCTGGCCCGTGAGCAGCAGGATGGCAGCCGCACCGTGGTGGAAACCGAACACTGGCTGGCCGTGGTGCCGTGGTGGGCGGCCTGGCCGTTTGAAACGCTGCTGCTGCCGAAAGCACACGTTAAACAGCTGACGGACCTCAGCGAAGCCCAGAGCGCCGATCTGGCAAAAGCCATTAAGCTGCTGACCAGCCGCTACGACAATCTGTTCCAGTGCTCCTTCCCCTACTCAATGGGCTGGCACGGCGCGCCGTTTAATGGCGAAGCCAACGATCACTGGCAGCTGCACGCTCACTTCTATCCACCGCTGCTGCGTTCAGCAACGGTGCGTAAATTTATGGTTGGCTATGAAATGCTGGCCGAAACCCAACGCGATTTAACGGCGGAACAGGCGGCGGAACGTCTGCGTTCTGTCAGCGACGTTCACTTCCGTGAGGCACAACAATGAGCTTAAAAACCATCACGCAGCAGCTTTTCTCTGACGCATTCGGCTACGCTGCCACCCATACCATTCAGGCACCGGGCCGCGTTAATCTGATTGGCGAGCACACTGACTATAACGACGGCTTCGTGCTGCCGTGCGCTATCGATTATCAGACGGTCATCGCCTGTGCCCGCCGTGACGATCGCCAGATTCGCGTGGTCGCTGCCGATTATGAGAATGCGCAGGACACGTTCTCGCTGGATGAAGAGATTGTCAGCGTGCAGGAACCGATGTGGGCCAACTATGTGCGTGGCGTGGTGAAACATCTGCAGAAGCGTCATGCCGATTTTGGCGGCATTGATATGGTGATCAGCGGCAATGTGCCACAGGGTGCGGGCCTCAGCTCATCGGCTTCGCTGGAAGTCGCCGTGGGCACCGTGGTACAGCAGCTCTATAACCTGCCACTGGATGGCGCAGCCATCGCGGTGAATGGTCAGGAAGCGGAGAACCAGTTCGTTGGCTGTAACTGCGGCATCATGGACCAGTTGATCTCCGCACTGGGCCAGAAAGATCACGCTATGCTGCTCGACTGCCGCACCCTGGGCACCCGTCCGGTGTCGATGCCGGAAGATATCGCGGTGGTGATCATCAACTCCAACTTCCGTCGTACTCTGGTCGGCAGCGAATACAACACCCGCCGCGAGCAGTGTGAAGCGGGCGCGCGTTTTTTCAATAAGAAAGCGCTGCGTGACGTTGAACTGGCCGAGTTTGAAGCGGCAAAGTCGCAGCTCGATCCACAGGTAGCCAAACGCGTGCGTCACGTTCTGACCGAGAACGCCCGTACACTGGAAGCCGCCGATGCGCTGACGCAGGGCGACCTGACCCGTATGGGCCAGCTGATGGCCGAATCTCACGCCTCAATGCGTGACGATTTCGAAATCACCGTGCCGCCGATCGATACGCTGGTTGAGATCGTGAAAGCGCAGATTGGTGAGCGCGGCGGCGTCCGTATGACCGGCGGCGGCTTTGGTGGCTGCATCGTGGCACTGATGCCACTGGACCTCGTCGATCAGGTTAAAGCCGCCGTGGCAGAACAGTATGAAGCCGCGACCGGCATCAAAGAGACCTTCTACGTCTGTAAAGCCTCTGAAGGAGCCGGTCAATGCTGAATGACGTCAACTCCCATGCGCCCGACGGTCAGCCGTGGCGCATAACCGTGCTGCGCAATGCCAACGGCATGCTGGCAACATTTATGGACTGGGGGGCGACCTGGCTCTCTGCCCGCGTACCGATGCAGGATGGCACGGTGCGTGAAGCGCTGCTCGGCTGCGCCACGCCCTCTGACTATCTGCACCAGGATGCCTATCTGGGTGCCACCGTGGGCCGCTACGCCAACCGCATCGCTGGCGCAAAACTCAATAAACTTAACCGTCAGCTGTTGCCTAACCAGGGCGCACATCAGCTGCATGGCGGACCGGAAGGCTTCGATAAACGCCGCTGGCAAATTGTCAGTCAGTCTGACAGCGAAGTGCATTACCGCATCGATTCACCGGATGGCGATCAGGGCTATCCGGGCAATCTGATTGCTGACGTGCGCTATCAGCTGGATGATCAGAACTGCCTGAGCATCAGTTATGAAGCGCGCTGCGATCAGCCCTGCCCGGTCAATCTGACCAACCATGCTTACTTTAATCTTGATGCGCATCATGGCGACGTCCGCCAGCATCGCTTACAACTGCACGCCGACCAGTATTTACCGGTCGACAGCGAAGGCATTCCGAATGCGCCGCTAAAAGCGGTCGCCGATACCAGCTTTGATTTCCGCAACGCCAAAGTCGTGGCGCAGGACTTCCTGGCAGATGACGACCAGCGTGCAGTGAAGGGCTATGACCACGCGTTTCTGCTTAACAGCGCCGGCGACGAGAGTCAGCCTGCGGCAGAACTCTGGTCAGAAGATGGCAAATTACAGCTCAGCGTGACCACCTCGGCCCCGGCGTTGCAGTTCTACTCCGGCAACTATCTGGCGGGCACCCGTGCCCGTGAGCAGGCGAGCTATAATGCCTTTCAGGGCATTGCGCTGGAGAGTGAATTTTTACCGGATTCGCCTAATCACGCTGAGTGGCCTCAGCCTGATTGCTGGCTGCAGCCGGGAGATCGCTGGGAATCGGTGACGCGTTATCGCTTCACGCCACGCTGAGCCTCCGGCTGAAAAACGCGCAGTGCGTCACACACAGGCTTACGCGCTGCCCGCTTTTCCGTTATGGTATGGCGCAATCAGCTCGTGTATCAGGCGGGCAGCAGCAGGTTTCCAATCTCACAGAAACATCACAGTATTAAGGAGTTAAGCTATGGCTGTAACTAAGCTGGTTCTGGTGCGACACGGCGAAAGCCAGTGGAACAACGAAAACCGCTTTACCGGTTGGTATGATGTTGACCTTTCTGAGAAAGGTCGTGGCGAAGCCAAATCAGCAGGTCAGCTGCTGAAGAAAGAGGGCTTTGTTTTTGATTTCGCTTACACCTCCGTACTGAAGCGTGCAATTCATACGCTGTGGAATGTGCTGGATGAGCTGGATCAGGCCTGGCTGCCGGTTGAGAAAACCTGGCGTCTGAACGAGCGTCACTACGGTGCTCTGCAGGGTCTGGATAAAGCTGAAACTGCCGCCAAATATGGCGACGAGCAGGTTAAGCAGTGGCGTCGCGGCTTTGCCGTCACCCCGCCAGAGCTGGATCGTTCAGATGAGCGCTTCCCGGGCCATGACCCGCGTTACGCGAAACTGACCCCAGAGCAGCTGCCAACCACCGAAAGCCTGGCGCTGACCATCGACCGCGTTATCCCTTACTGGAACGACACCATTCTGCCGCGCATCAAAAGCGGTGAGAAAGTGATCATTGCCGCACACGGCAACTCACTTCGTGCACTGGTAAAATATCTGGATAACCTGAGCGAAGATGAAATCCTCGAACTGAACATCCCTACCGGCGTACCGCTGGTTTATGAGTTCGATGAAAACTTCAAACCGCTGAAACGCTACTACCTGGGCGACCAGGACGAGATTGCCGCGAAAGCTGCAGCCGTTGCGAATCAGGGTAAAGCGAAGTAATTCCTCGCTGAAAGGCAAAAAGGCCAGACGAAAGTCTGGCCTTTTTTTATTAATGACAACGTCTGGCCAGGCAAATCAGCCGCGGCGCTGTTTAACCGCTGCCGCCAGCTGACGCAGCACCTTGTCAGTATCTTCCCAGCCAATGCAGGCGTCGGTAACACTTTTGCCATAGACCAGCGGCTCGCCGCTCTCCAGGCTCTGGTTACCTTCCACCAGATGACTCTCAATCATCACACCGACAATCGCCTGCTCACCGTTAATCAGCTGCTGTGCAACATCGTCTGCCACGACCATCTGACGCTGGAACTGTTTGCTGCTGTTGGCATGGCTGAAATCGATCATCACCTGCTGTGGCAGACCCGCTTTTGCCAGACCCTCTTTGACCTCAGCCACATGCGGCGCGCTGTAGTTTGGCTCTTTTCCGCCGCGCAGAATGATATGGCAATCACCGTTGCCGCTGGTTTCAACAATCGCGGAGTGACCATACTTCGTCACTGACAGGAAACAGTGTGGCGAACCTGCCGCGTTAATCGCATCGATCGCGACCTTAATGGTGCCATCGGTGCCGTTTTTGAAACCCACCGGACAGGAAAGACCCGATGCCAGCTCACGGTGAACCTGAGATTCTGTGGTACGCGCACCAATCGCGCCCCAGCTCATCAGGTCAGCCACGTATTGCGGGGTAATCATATCCAGAAACTCGCCCGCCGCCGGTAAACCGCTGTCGTTAATGTCCAGCAGCAGCTTACGCGCCAGACGCAGACCGTCGTTGAGCTGATAGCTGTTGTCCATATACGGATCGTTGATCAGCCCTTTCCAGCCCACCGTGGTGCGCGGCTTTTCAAAATAGACCCGCATCACCACTTCCAGCTCGCCTTTCAGCTCATCACGCAGCGCCAGCAGGCGATCGGCATACTCTTTCGCCGCGTGTGTGTCATGAATGGAGCAGGGTCCAATCACCACCAGCAGGCGGTCATCCTTGCCCTGCAGGATCTGATGAATCGCCTGACGGGCCTGTGAAACGGTCTGTGCAGCACGATAGGTCGCCGGGAATTTTTCGAGCAGCGCAACCGGAGGTAACAGCTCTTTAATCTCTTTGATGCGTAAGTCATCGTTCTGGTAATTCATACTGATTCCATATTATTTCTGGCCCGGCGCCCGCCGGACACAACCTGCCCAATGTAGCCCGAAGCGCCAGGGGTGTAAATTCCCGCTGCGGGTTAAATGTGCGGGTCATATTTGCATTAATCAGTTTAGCGACTAAACTTTTTAATAGTAAGCACTGAGGAACATCCCGCTTACCAAATTTAATCACCCTGTTTAAGCCAACCGGCGAATTTTATTTCGTCAGGGATTTTATTACCCGAAATTGCACCTCTGGGCTTAAAGCAACTTCATTTATTAACGGGAGCATAATGATGAAAAAGTTTGCCTTACTCTTTTTGACAGCAGCAATGACACTGAGCAGCGGTGCGGTACTGGCTGCGGACAGCAGCAGCAATAACGGTACAGCTAACCAGGCAGCCAGTGCAGGTGCAGCAGCGGGCGGAGCGAACGAAAATCTGCCGCCAAATAAAGTCGATAACAACAAAATTAATAACACTGGCAATGACACCAATCCTGCAACCTCTGGCAGCACCACCAGCAATGGAAATATGTCTGCTAATGAAATGGACCAGAACGCCCAGTGTAAAGATGGCAAATGTCCGAACATTAATAAAAAAGTTCAGACTAAAGTGGGCGGCGGTGACGTAGATACCAAAACCGACGGCACCACCCAGTAATTCTGTTTAACCCGGCGCGCTTCGGCTCTCCGGGTTTTTCTCCCCTCTGCCCCACTCTTCCGCTATGCTAATCCTGTGAAATTTACAGGGAATCCTTCATGGCTGTTTTGCTTCTGATAGACGATCATCCGCTGGTTGAAGTGGCACTTGAAGCCGCCCTGAGCCAGTCACCTATTCCGGTTCAGCTCCTCTCTGCCAGCAGTGAAAAAGCCGCCCGTCCCCTGCTTCAGCAGTCACTGGACATTATCGTGCTGGATATCGGCCTGCCGGATAGTGATGGGCTGGAGTTCCTGCGTCGCCTGAAGATCCATCGACCCGATTGCCCGGTCCTCATCTACTCCGCGCAGCAGACCCGCCACTATGTGCGGCGCGCTCATGCGCTGGGTGCCGCCGGTTATGTGGTGAAAAGCCAGCGTATGGCGCAGTTGCTCAGCGCTATCCTTGCCGTGCTCGGCGGACAGACGGCTTTCCCGGAGATGGATGATGAGCCTGAACTCCCGTTAACCCAGAAAGAGCGTCAGATTCTGGCACTACTGGCCAGCGGCCTGTCTAATCTGCAAATTGCTGCCCAACTGCACATCAGCAATAAAACGGTCAGCACCCATAAGAAAAATATTCTGGAAAAAACCGGCGCCCGCTCGGTGGTAGAACTGGCCGATCTGTGGAAGGCACAGCAGTGAGAGTTTTTCTGCTGATGCTGCTGTTGCTGTGCGGCTCCGCGCTGGCTGAGGTGCGTCCGGTGAGCAGCGTCAATCTGCCGATGATGCTGCCGGTGACGCACGCGGAAACCATGCAGGGCAAAATTCTGCGCGTTGGCCTGCTGGAAGAGAACCACGCGCCCTGGACAATGCGCATCGGCAATGACCTCTATGGCATCAATGCCGACTATCTTTCCGCGCTGCGACAGCTGACCGGCGCGCAGTTCACCCTCAACCTGTACAGCGATCAGCCGCATCTCATGCAGGCACTGAGCAGCGGCCAGATTGATTTCGCGCTGGGCATGTGGGTCACGCCCCTGCCAGCCGGCACCCTGAGCAGCGATAACTGGTACAGCAGCCCGCTGCGGGTCTACCGCAATCAGCAAAACCAGCGTGCCGTGATGTTTAACAGCCAGAATGCCCAACTGGCGATCAGCGACAGCACGCTGGCCCAACTGCCGCCCGCGCTGGCGGCCCGCCACAGCTTCAGACGCTACAGCAGCGATCTGCAGGCGCTCTACACCCTGCTCAATCAGCAGAATGACTATGTGGTGGCGGATGAGACCAGCGCCGGTTTTTTGTTAAGCCAGCTTCAGCAGGGCCAGATTTACCAGATCGCCTCTCACATCGAGGCCGGACAGCTCAACCTGCGCGCGGTGGCACGTGATCCTCAGCTTATCAGCTGGATTAATCAGAGCCTGCGTCAGTTGCCAGCGGAACTGATGAACACGCTACAGGCGCGCTGGAGCAGTAACCTGCCGCGCTATCAGGATACGCAGACCCTGATGCTCAGCTCCGCAGAACGCGCCTGGATCTCCGATCATCCGCGCGTTACTTACACCGCCGAACCGGACAACTATCCCTGGAGCTACCGCGATGCCAGCGGCACCGCCAGAGGTTATGGCGTGGACTTGCTGAAAGCGATAGCACAGAGCACAGGATTGCAGTTTGAGCCGGTATGGGTCAGCAATCCCCGTCAGGCACGCACCCTGATTGAGCAAAAGCAGGCGATGCTGCAGCTGATGCAGCCGCTGAACGGCGATGCGATGCAGACTACGTCGCTGCCGGTGTGGCGGGCGCTGTGGGGCATCTACAGCATCCAGTCTGACACGCTGGCGCACTGGCGCGACCTGCGGGGCAAACGGATTGGTGTATTGCAGGATGACCTGGCGCTGCGCCTGTTGCCTGCGGATCTGCAGCCCCTGCAGTTTGCCGACCGTAATAGCCTTTATGACGCGCTGGCAAAAGGGCAGATCGATGTGCTGGTCGATAATGTGCTTTCCGCCCGCTGGCGTATTGCCAGCCGCGATGATGCGCGCATCCACCTGGCCTTTGCCGCCAGCGACATCGCCTGGCCCATCGCGCTCGGCGTCACACCCGACCAGGCGGTGCTGCGCACGCTGCTGGATCGTGCTCTGCAGCAGATCCCGGCTGATACCCAGAGCCAGATGCGCGACAGCTGGTCTACCCCGCCGCAGCCCGGCAGCGTGATGGCAATGGGTTCGCTGCCAATGATGGTGCTGGCGGTGGCCGGTGCGGCCATTGTGCTGCTGTTGCTGCTGCTGGCACGCCGTTACTGGCAACAGCGCCGCGAGCGTCAGCAGCGTGAACAGGCAGAGCATGCCAATGCGATGAAAAGCCAGTTTCTGGCAACCGTCAGTCATGAGCTGCGCACGCCGATGCAGGCTATCCTGGGGCTGCTTGAGCTGGAAAAACAGCAACACAGCAGCCAGAACCTGACGCTGCTTCACAGCAGCGCTCAATCGTTGCTGACGCTGCTGAATGACTTGCAGGACCATGCCCGCATTGAGAGCAACAGTTTTACCCTGGCACCCCGTCCACTGGCGCTGGCGCAATGGCTCAGTCAGCAGCAGCACTTTTATCACCCGTTAATGCGCGGTGACGGGCCGCATCTGATTGTCGAGGCGCTGACGCCGCTGCCTGACACGGTGCTCATCGATGCCGATCGCCTGCAGCAGGTGATCAACAACCTGATGACCAATGCACTGAAATTTACGCGTCACGGCACGATTCGCCTGACCCTGGCTGCCCAGGATCAACAGCTGATTCTCACAGTGAGCGACAGCGGCAGCGGTATCCCATCGGAGGAACAGCAGAAGTTGTTTGATCCCTGGTATCAGGCGCCGTCCGGAAAATCGGTTTCGGTGCAGGGTAGCGGTCTGGGATTGTTTATCTGCCGCGAAATAGTGCTGCGGATGGGCGGCGATATCCGGCTCGCCTCAGAACCGGGGCTCGGCACTCAGGTCACTGTGACGCTGCCGCTTGAGATCTGCACGCCAGCAAACCACATGGATGAATCCACCCTGCCCGGTTTTCCGCAGCTGCGGGTGGCGATTGTTGATGACCACCCGACCAACCTGCTGGTGATGCAGCAGCAGCTGGCACGCTTTGCCATTCAGGCTGACATCTTTGAGCAGGGACGAGCGCTGCTGCAGGCCGATGCGCAGCAACCTTACGACCTGCTGTTTATTGACCAGATGATGCCACGTCCCGACGGCACGCTGCTGCTGCGGATATTGCGTCGGCGTGACCGCCAGCGGAGACGGCAGGCGATGCGGGTACTCTGCTCGGCTGATGCGCAGCTGCTGTCGCGCTCGCTTGAGGAGCGGGAGCGGGTATTGATCAAACCGGTGCAGTTAGCCGATCTCAGCGCGTTACTGGCAGAGTGGCAGCAGGCGTGGCAGGACGATCCGCTGGCGTCACTGGATGACAATCTGTGGCAACTGGCACAGCAGAATGAAAAATTCCTCAGCCGTCTGAGCCAGACGCTGCACAGCACGGTTACGCAGGATCTGGCCGCGATGCAGGGGGCGCATGATCGTGCGGACTGGACGCAGTTCGCTGAGGCGACACACAGGATGAAAGGAAGCTTTTTACTGGTGGGGCTGGAGCATGGCGCGCAGCTCAGCCAGCAACTGACGGAGCAGGTAAAACAGCATCAGGACCCGTCTGAGACGTGGCAATTACTGATATTATTAGCAAACAGGTTACTGAAAAAACTGGAAACTTATGGCACATACCCACACTCATAGCGGGCAGGATAGTAATCGCACGCGTCTGGCGGCCGCCTTCGGGGTGACCGTCATCTTCATGGTTGCCGAAGTCATTGGCGGCTGGCTCTCTGGTTCACTGGCGCTGCTGGCGGACGCCGGGCATATGCTGACCGATGCCGCCGCACTGCTGATGGCCTTGCTGGCGGTCCATTTCTCACGCCGTAAACCCAATGCACGTCACACCTTTGGCCTGCTGCGTCTGACCACGGTAGCCGCATTTGTTAACGCCATTGCACTGCTCGGCATAACTGCGCTGATTGTCTGGGAAGCAGTGCGCCGCTTTGCCGACCCGCAACCGGTGACCGGCGGACTGATGCTGGGAATCGCGATCGGCGGCCTGCTGGCCAATATTCTGTCGTTCTGGCTGCTGCATCACGGCAGCGGAGAGAAGAACCTCAACGTGCGGGCCGCGGCGCTGCATGTGATGGGTGACCTGCTCGGTTCAGTGGGCGCGATTGTGGCGGCAGTAATTATAATGCTGACCGGCTGGACGCCCATCGACCCGATACTGTCGTTGCTGGTGTCTCTGCTGGTGCTACGCAGTGCCTGGTCGCTGCTGCGTGAGAGTCTGCAGGAGTTACTGGAAGGGGCACCGCATTCACTGGATGTGAACAAGCTGACACGGGATCTCACCCTGAGCATCGCCGAGGTGCGCAATGTTCACCATGTGCATCTGTGGCAGGTGGGCGAAAAGCCGATGCTGACGCTGCATGCGCAGGTGATCCCGCCTTACGATCATGATGCCCTGCTGCATCGCATTCACGACTATCTGCGCGAGAACTATCAGATCGCGCACGCGACGGTGCAGATGGAGTACCAGCCCTGCGCCGGTGCCGAGTGTGAACTCGGCTCAGGCAGTGCGACTGCCACCGGCCATGACCACAGTCATTCTCACGACCATGACCATGCTCATGTTAAAGGCGACAAGCACACTCACTGAGCTGACAGCGCGCGGGAACCCTGTTGCCGCGCGCTGCGGATCCACATACGTGATCCGTTCAGCGCAATCAGCGTCAGAATCACATACTCCAGCGACATCGCATAGACACCCTGACGGGCGAAGATCATCACGCTAATCACGTTGATGATGACCCACAGCAGCCAGTTCTCCACATATTTGCGCGTCATCAGCACCATCGCGACAATAGACAGCACCATCATGCAGGAATCCCAGAACGGGAAGGCATCCGGCTGCAGCGCAGGCATCGCCACCGACAGACCCAGAGCGTTCATCAGCGTTACCGCCGCACGGGTTAACAGCGCAAACACCGGATCGATATAGAGGGTCATCAGCGCAATCGCAATCACACACCCTGCTGTCCAGGCCAGCGCTTTAGGCAGCGGCAGCCAGCGAATTTTCAGCGCCGCCTGATGATCTTCGGTCTGTCGGCTCCATGCGTACCAGCCATAGAGATTGGCGGCAAAGAAGAAGAGCTGCAGCAGCAGGCTGGCATAGAGCTGGATCTGAAAGAAGATCACCGCAAACAGCGTGACGTTAATCAGGCCAAACGGATAGTTAATAATTTTTTCCAGGCTGGCAAACCAGATACAGAGTAAGCCCGCCAGCGTGCCGATGGCCTCAATCCATGAGAGATCGTAGCCTCCGGCACCCAGAGGAATATGAACCAGAATATTATGTGTGCTGAAGAAGTCCATGCAGAGCACCTGTCCGGGAACGCTTAGGCGTTGCCCTTCACATTGAGTTTAAGTTCCGCTGCAAAGGATAGCATGCGATTAAGCGGCAGTAACGCCGCCTCTCGCAGCGTCTCATCCACCTGAATCTCATGTTCCACCCCACCCGACTCCAGCGCCTCTGCGATGGCTTTAAGGCCGTTCATTGCCATCCAGGGACAGTGCGCGCAGCTGCGGCAGGTTGCCCCTTCACCCGCGGTCGGCGCTTCCAGCAGCTCTTTATCCGGCACCGCCTGCTGCATTTTGTAGAAGATGCCGCGGTCGGTCGCCACAATCATCTGCGGATGCGGCAGGGATTTCGCCGCCTGAATTAGCTGGCTGGTCGAGCCGACCGCGTCCGCCAGATCGACAATCGCCTGCGGTGACTCAGGATGCACCAGCACCGCCGCATCGGGATAGAGCGCTTTCATGCGCTGCAGCGCCTGGGTTTTGAACTCGTCATGCACGATGCAGGCGCCCTGCCAGCACAGCACATCTGCGCCCGACATACGGGTGACGTAGCGGCCAAGGTGGCGATCCGGTGCCCAGATGATCTTTTCACCCAGACTGTCGAGATGCTCAATCAGCTCTACCGCAATGCTGGAAGTGACCACCCAATCGGCGCGGGCTTTGACGGCCGCCGAGGTATTGGCATAGACCACCACGGTGCGATCGGGATGCGCATCACAGAAGGCGTTAAACTCCTCAATGGGACAGCCGAGATCCAGTGAGCACTCCGCCTGCAGGGTTGGCATCAGCACGGTTTTTTCGGGGCTGAGGATTTTGGCGGTTTCACCCATAAAGCGAACGCCCGCCACCAGCAGCGTGGTCGCCGAATGATTGCTGCCGAAACGCGCCATCTCCAGCGAGTCGGAGACGCAGCCGCCTGTCTCTTCCGCCAGCGCCTGAATTTCCGGATCGGTGTAATAGTGCGCCACCATCACCGCGTTTCGCGCTTTCAGCAGCGCTTTGATTTTCTCACGGTAAAACGTCTTCTCATCGTCACTCAGGCGGGCGGGTTTCGGTGGAAAAGGATAAACGGCGCTTTCAGGATCGAACATTACACTCATGACACAGCTCTCGTTTTGTCTAATTAACGAAAATCACCTGAGGAGGCGAATTTTGGCGATGAATACGCCGTCGTGTTTTATATGCTAAACACGATAGCGGAAAAGCCACACTGTGTCGTGAGATTTTTACTCTGCCTGCGTTACAGCACCGACCCTGCCCGGCTGCGTTTCATCTGCCAGCACCAGCGTTTTCTGCGGCGCTTCCAGTGCCAGCAGGAAAGCTTTGGTCTCCAGGCCGCCCGCAAAGCCGGTCAGCTTGCCGTTGGCACCGATCACGCGATGGCACGGTGCGACAATGGAAAGTGGATTACGGCCGTTGGCCGCGCCGACCGCCCGCACCGCCTGTGGATGGCCGATCTCCCGTGCAATCTGGCTGTAGCTGCGCGTCTCACCAAACGGTATTGCCACCAGCGCCTGCCAGACTTTTTTCTGAAAGTCGGTGCCGGCCATGTCGAGCGGCAACTCAAAACAGCGTCGCGCACCGGTAAAGTACTCGCTGAGCTGACGCGCGGTCTCAATCAGAATGGGATGATCGTCATTGCGCGTTTGAGGTAAAAACCGGGTGCGTTTCGGATCGTCGTTTTCCCACAAAATCCCCGCCAGGCCGATATCGCTGGCGACCAGCTTCAGCTCGCCCACCGGGGTAACTATCAGTTTGAAGTAGTACATGGTGATTCTCCCGTCACGGTTCCGTCGTCCAGTATCGCACTTTTCATCAGCCTGACTGGCTGTTTTCGGTCATGGTTATAAACTGTTGTGCTGTCCGAAAACAGCCAGTCTGCCAGGATTCCCCCCTGTAGGCTGCGCTTATTTACCGGAGAAATGCCATGCTCGATCCCGACATTGCCTATCAGGCGCTGACCTCACGTGATACCCGCTTCGACGGCGTTTTCTTTGTGGGCGTGACCTCAACCGGTATCTATTGTCGCCCAATTTGCCCGGTCAAAGCGCCGATGCAGAAAAACTGTCTTTTCTTCAGCAGCGCCGAGGCGGCGGAGAAAGCGCGCTTTCGCCCCTGCCTGCGCTGCCGGCCTGAGCTGGCTCCCGGCAATGCGCCTGTCGATCAGCCGCATCGCGTGGCGGAGCAGCTGATTCAGCGCATTGAGGAAGGCATGCTGGAGGAGCGCGAAGGTCTGGAGGCGATTGCCGCTGAGTTCAGTCTCAGCCTGCGTCAGCTGCGCCGTATCGTGCAACATGAACTCGGCGTCTCACCACTGGAGCTGAAGCAGACACGGCGAATGCTGTTGGCCAAGCAGTTGCTGACAGAAACGCAACTGCCGGTCACAGAGGTCGCCTACGCCAGTGGCTTCAGCAGTCTGCGCCGTTTTAATGATGTTTTCCAGGCTCGCTACCGCATGACGCCAAGCGCGCTGCGTCGCGAGGATACAGGCGCGAAGCGTGCGCAGCCCGGCGACCGTGTGACGCTGCGGCTGGCCTATCGCCCGCCCTACGACTGGGCGGCGATGCTCTGGTTTTTGCAGACACACCTGATGAAGGAAGTTGAGGCAGTGGAAGATGGCTGCTGGCGACGCACCGTGGCGCTGGGACGTTTTCGGGGCTGGGTCAGTGTATCCCATCTGCCGCAGAAGAACGCGCTGCAGGTGACGCTCTCAACCTCACTGACGCCGGTTCTGCCGCTGCTGCTGCGCCGCCTGCGCGATCTGTTTGACCTGGACGCGCAGCCGCAGCGTATCGCCGCCTGTCTGGCTCAGGACCCGCTGCTGGCACCCAGCCTGATTGCACATCCTGGTCTGCGTGTGCCGGGCGCCTTCGACGCTTTTGAACTTGGCGTGCGCGCTATTATCGGCCAGCAGGTGACCGTCAAAGCCGCCACCACAGTCAGTAGCCGTTTTGCCGCCGCCTTTGGCGAGCCCTGTGAAACGCCCTTTGCCGACCTGACCCGCTACACCGCGCTTCCTGAACGCATCGCAGCGCTGACGGTGGATGACGTTGCGCCGATGGGCATCGTCAGCGCTGCCCGCTCCCGCGCCATCATCGCCTTTGCCACCGCCTGCGCCAGCGGCGATCTGCGTCTCAGTGCCGCGCAGCCGCCTGATGAGGTGATAAAAAAGCTGGTCAGCCTGCCGGGCATTGGTCCCTGGACCGCGCACTATATCGCGATGCGCGCCCTGCGCTGGCCGGATGCCTTTCCCAAAGAGGATATCGCCATCCGTAATAACCTGGGCGGTATGTCATCTAAAGAAGCAGAAGCGCGCTCGCAATCCTGGCGTCCCTGGCGCAGCTATGCGGTGATGCATATCTGGGAGAGCCTGGCAGTGGCGAAGGTGAAGAAAAAGCCGTGAGGATGGATACAGAGATGCAGGTTATCACCCAGACTTGCACAAGCAGTATCGCAGAAATAATAAAAGCGCCATAAAAAGCTTCCAATCTGCTGGCAAACCATCATCCGGCTGAATCTGACCGTAATAAATGAGTTTAAAGCGCAGGGAACCCGGTCAGAGGAGGAAAGCGTCCCGCTCCAGGGACGGAGCGGGCCGAGCGTGTCATGGATGACGGATTTTGCGTCTTTCCGATCTGACCGTGTTCTCTGCGCAGGCTGGATCTCATAGCGATACAGGCCAGGCTTGATCACTATCTTAAATGCCAGATGCATTGTGCTTTTGAATAATAAATAGATACTGCAGAAACGAAAAAAGCGCCCAAAGGGCGCTCTTTTCTTAATTGGTGGGTCGTGCAGGATTGCCTCGGCCCATCCGGGGCCTCGCCCTCCGGGTGATGCTGACGCATCAGCCTGAATCGCCGGGCGATTCAGTCGAACCTGCTGCAGGTTCTCACCCTGCACGGTAAAGTCCGTGCCCCGGAAACGAAAAAAGCGCCCAAAGGGCGCTTCTTTCTTAATTGGTGGGTCGTGCAGGATTCGAACCTGCGACCAATTGATTAAAAGTCAACTGCTCTACCAACTGAGCTAACGACCCGCTGGGGGCTTACAACCGTTCAGCGCACCAGGCGGCTGAGATAAGATGGTGGGTCGTGCAGGATTCGAACCTGCGACCAATTGATTAAAAGTCAACTGCTCTACCAACTGAGCTAACGACCCATCTTAGGTTGTGAAGCAATGCTGAAGTGTTCTTCTTGAAACTGCGCGGTAAAAGCGCGTCTGAAGGAGATGGTGGGTCGTGCAGGATTCGAACCTGCGACCAATTGATTAAAAGTCAACTGCTCTACCAACTGAGCTAACGACCCATCTTCAGGCTTACCAGACACTTTTCAATGTGTCCCGGCAACGGCGGCATATATTACTGATTTAGCGGGGTAGCGCAACTCTTATTTCTGCTAAACGCTTCAGTTGCTTACCTTTCATACGGCAAGACCAGAAATCACACGATATCTGGTCTGAACCGGACAAATTACAGACCGCTCAGACGTTTCTGAGCTTGTTTAGCAGATTCAGTGTCTGGATAAAGTTTGATCACCTGCTGGAAGACCGCTTTGGCTTTCGCCGTGTCTTTTTTCTCCTGCATGATCACACCCACTTTCAACAACGCTTCTGCAGCTTTCGGCGACTTCGGATAGTTTTTCACTACCGTGGCGTAATAATAAGCCGCGTCGTCCTTTTTGCCTTTGTTGTAGTTCAGCTGACCCAACCAGTAATTCGCATTCGGCTGATAGGTCGAATCAGGGTAACGTTTTACCCACGCCTGAAGCGCGCTGATCGCCTGGTCATACTGTTTCTTCTCCAGAATCAGCGCCACAGCCGCATTGTAATCGCTGTTCGCATCGCCGGTCTGCGCAGGTGCGCTCTCCGTTGATGCTGCCGCGCCTGCGGTTGCTGCTGCGCCTGTATCTGCTGCGGCATCGCTGCCGGCTGCCTGTTGCCCGCCGTTGCTGCTGGCGCTGCTCAGCGTGTCAATCTGCTGGTAAAGCTGCTTCTGCCGCTCAACCACCTGATTCAACTGATACGTGTTTTGCTGGATTTGCCCACGCAGCGCATCAATATCACGCTGGTTATCGCTCATCTGCTGCTGCAATTGCTGCATCAGCTGTGCCTGGGCATTAGAGATTCGTTCAAGAGTGGTGACACGGTCTTCGACCGAGCCGGAGCCAACGCTACTGATTGACGCTTGGGCATTAGCGGCCCAGGGGGCCGCTACGCCAATCAGTAACGACAGACTCAACAGATGACGTCTGAAGTTACTAACCATGTGATTCTCTTAGTAGACCAGAACGGCACGACGGTTTTTAGAATACGCTGCTTCGTCATGACCCAGAACGGCTGGCTTCTCTTTACCGTAAGAAACGATAGACATCTGATCAGCCGACACGCCTTTACCCTGCAGATACATCTTAACGGCGTTAGCACGACGTTCGCCCAGGGCGATGTTGTATTCCGGCGTACCGCGCTCATCCGCATGACCTTCGATGGTCACTTTGTATGATGGGTTGCTGCGCAGGAAAGTTGCGTGCTGATCCAGCATCTGTGCGTAATCAGACTGAACGTCATATTTGTCCAGACCGAAGTACACGATGTTGTTCTGCTGCAGCTGCTGCATCTGCAGACGAGCCTGCTCGTCAGAAGACATGTTGCCGCCGTTGCCGTTCATGCCAGAATTTGCACCGTAAGCGCCATCAGCACCCATGCCAGTCTGGTCATTGTTGTTGTTTTTGTGTGAGCTACAAGCCGCTACTGCCAGAACCGGCAGAGCCAGCATCAAACCCTTCAGCACTTTGTTCAGTTGCATTTCAAAAATCCCATTATTGTTTATTGTTTGCGATGTCTGAAGTGTCAGACATTACAGATACGGCGACCAGGCAGGAAATTTTACCTGTCCATCAGTTGCCGGAAGACGCGCTTTGAAACGGCCGTCGGTTGAAACCAACTGCAACACGGAACCCATACCCTGAGTAGAGCTGTAGATTACCATTGTGCCATTTGGTGCCAGGCTCGGCGTTTCATCCAGGAACGTGTCCGTTAACGTTTGAACGGCTCCCGTTTCCAGATCCTGTTTGGCGACGTGTTGAGCACCACCGTTGGTGCTAATCATCACCATAGATTTACCATCTGTTGCCACATCCGCATCCTGGTTCTGACCGCCTTCCCAGGTAATACGCTGTGGCGTGCCGCCATTCAGACCGACTTTATAGATCTGAGGGGCACCCGCCTGATCGGAGGTATAAGCCAGAGTCTGGCTGTCCGGGAACCAGGTCGGTTCAGTACTGTTATAACGACCATCCGTCACCTGACGCGTCTGACCTGAAGCCAGATCCATCACATAGAGATTCAGGCTACCGGTTTTAGAGAGCGCGAAAGCGAGCTTAGAGCCATCTGGCGAGAATGCCGGGGCACCGTTGTGACGCGGATAAGAGGCAACCTGACGGATGGCACCGTTAGAGAGCGTCTGGACCACCAGCGCGGACTTGCCGCTTTCAAAGCTCACGTAGGCCACTTTGCTGCCATCCGGAGACCAGGCTGGCGACATCAGTGGCTGTGGTGAACGATGCACGACGAACTGGTTATAGCCATCGTAGTCAGCGACGCGCAGTTCATAAGGGAACTGACCACCGTTGGTCTGCACGACATAGGCGATGCGGGTGCGGAAAGCGCCCTTAATGCCTGTCAGCTTCTGGAACGTTTCGTCACTGGCAGTGTGAGCGGCATAGCGCAGCCACTGCTTCGTCACTTTATACGAGTTCTGTGCCAGCACAGTACCCGGCGCACCGCCGGTATCGACCAGCTGGTAAGAGACCTGATAGCTGCCATCCGGGTTCGACGCGACCTGACCGACGACAACGGCGTCAATGCCGAGTGCGCTCCAGGCGGCAGGCTGCACTTCCTGCGCGCTGGTTGGCTGCTGTGGCAGACGTGAGCGATCCAGTGGATTGAATTTGCCACTGTTGCGCAGGTCAGCCGCCACGATGCCGCCGACATCTTCCGGCGCTGCACCAGAACCGGCCCATTTAAACGGCACCACGCCAATCGGGCGCGCGGTGTTCACACCCTGGGTGATCTCAATTCGAACTTCTGCATGCAGCATGGCTGCCCACAGCAGGATAAAAAAGCCTAACGTAACGCGAAGAGCTTGCTTCATTTTATCTCCCTTATCTGAACCTCAGTCCACGATAATTGGCACTGTTCCTGGAAACCACGAGTACAACATAAGTACGGCAAGCTAAACATAGATCAACTTGCCGACCGTGACTGCATTATTGCGGTTTAAAACGCATCGGGGCGTTTTTAAACACTTCGTAGACCGCCTGAGAAGGCGGCTTCGGAATACGTGCCTGTTTGGCAGCAGCAATCGCGGCCTGGCAGAGCGCGGGATCACCACCCTCTGACTTAACATCAATCAACAAGCCATCAGGCGCAAGTTTAATCCGCAAATCACAGGTTTTTCCGCGATACAGATCGGCATCGTAGAATCGGCTCTGAATCGCACTCACGACCTGACCCATGTAGGAGTTGATCTCAGCGCCCGATGCCCCCGCTTTCTTCTGGTTGCCCTGCCCCGCTGCGCCACCTGAGGTGCCGCTTTTCGGTGCATTTTTACCGGAAGTGAGTCCACCCAGCAAATCATCAACATCGCTGTCATTGGCCGCATCGGCGGCAGCTTTCGCTTTGGCATCTGCTTTGGCTTTCGCGGCAGCATCGGCTTTCGCTTTGGCAGCCGCATCAGCTTTCGCCTTAGCAGCAGCTTCGGCCTTCTCTTTAGCGGCCTCTTTTGCCGCCTCAGCTTTCTCTTTGGCAGCTTCTTTGGCGGCTTCAGCTTTTTCTTTAGCAGCCTCAGCGGCTTTCTCTTTCGCTGCCTCAGCAGCTTTTTCTTTCGCTTCTGCGGCTTTTTCTTTCGCTTCTGCGGCTTTTTCTTTCGCTTCTGCGGCTTTCTCTTTCGCTTCTTCGGCGGCTTTAGCTTTGGCATCCGCAGCCGCTTTCACTTTGGCCTCAGCCGCCGCTTTTGCATCCGCTTCAGACTTTGCCTTCGCTTCCGCAACGGCTTTCTCTTTTGCCGCAGCGGCAGCAGCGGCTTTCGCCTGCTGATCAGCCTGCTTTTTTGCTTCAGCCGCGGCCTGCTTCGCCTGCTCGGCGGTCGCTTTGGCCTGGGCATCCGCCTGAGCTTTCGCATCGGCTTTGGCTTTAGCTGCTGCCGCTTCGGCCGTTTTCTGCTGTTCCTGAGCCTGTTTAGCGGCGTCTTCTGCCGCTTTCTGCTGCTCAGCCTGCTGTTTAGCCTCTTCTTTCGCGGTTTCCTGCGCGGCTAAACGCTCTTTTTCCAGCGCTTTCAGACGCTGCTGTTCAGCAGCCTGTTTCTGTTGCAGCTCTTCCGCCTGCTGCTGCGCCTGCTTTTTACGCTGCTGCTCAGCCCGCTGGCTGTCGCTTTGCTGGTTCTGCTGACGATTGTATTGACTCACGACGGCACCGGGATCGACCATCACAGCATCAATATCGCTGCCTCCGCCACCCGCACTGCTGGGGTCAACGTGCTCATTAAACGAGCTCCAAATCAGGAGCGCGATCAACACGATATGCAGAATCACCGAAATGATTATCGCGCGCTTTAACTTCTCGTTTTGCTCGGTTGCCTTCGACACACTCGGTTCCCAAAAAACGGTTCGATTTTAAATCGGCTGCGTCATCAAACCGACAGATTTAACACCCGCCTGGTGCAGCAGGTTGAGCGCTTTAATGATTTCATCGTAAGGCACTTCTTTCGCGCCCCCGATCAAAAACACCGTCTTAGGATTTGCTTCCAGTCGACGCTGCGCTTCGCTGATCACCTGCTCGGGGGGGAGCTGATCCATACGATCGTGATCCACGACCAGGCTGTACTGCCCCACGCCCGCCACTTCAACAATTACCGGCGGATTATCATCGCTGGAAACGGTTTTAGAGTCGGTCGCATCAGGCAGATCCACTTCCACGCTCTGGGTAATAATGGGTGCCGTTGCCATGAAGATCAGCAGCAGCACCAACAGGACGTCCAGTAGCGGAACGATGTTGATTTCCGACTTCAGGTCGCGGCGTTTGCGACCACGTACTCTGGCCATCATTAACCTCTATTTACTTAGCGCTATCGCTGGAGAAAGCCTGGCGATGCAGAATGGCAGTGAACTCTTCCATGAAGTTGTCGTAGCCCTGCTCCAGTTTGTTGACGCGCTGGTTCAGACGGTTGTACGCCATTACCGCCGGAATTGCCGCAAACAGACCGATTGCGGTTGCAATCAATGCTTCAGCGATACCCGGTGCCACCATCTGCAGTGTTGCCTGCTTCACCGCGCCCAGCGCGATAAAGGCGTGCATGATCCCCCAGACAGTACCGAACAGCCCGATATAGGGACTGATTGAACCGACAGTACCGAGGAACGGAATGTGGTTTTCCAGCGCTTCCAGCTCACGGTTCATTGAGATGCGCATTGCACGGCTTGCACCATCAATAACCGCCTCCGGCGCATGATTGTTAGCGCGGTGCAGTCGGGCGAACTCTTTAAAGCCGGAGTAGAAAATCTGCTCCGAGCCGCCCAGCTCTTCCCGACGCTCCTGGCTCTCCTGATACAGTCGGGAGAGTTCGATGCCGGACCAGAATTTGTCTTCAAATGCCTCAGCTTCTCTTCCCGCCGCATTCAGAATACGTGTGCGCTGAATAATGATGGCCCAGGAGGCAATAGAAAAGCCGATCAAAATCAACATGATAAGTTTGACCAGAAGGCTCGCCTTCAGGAACAAATCAAGAATGTTCATGTCAGTCACTGCTTGAACTCCGCGACAATAGACTTGGGAAGCGCAATCGGCTTCATTAGATGAGGGTTAATGCAGGCAATCAGGACCTCTGCCTCATTGAGCACTTTGCCTTCAGTATTCACGATACGCTGAGTGAACGTCATGGTAGCCCGAGTCATTGAGGTGACCTCGCTCTGGATCTCCAGAAGGTCATCAAGACGCGCCGCTGCAAGATAGTCCACCGTGATGCGCCGTACCACAAAAGCGATCTGCTGTTCTAACAGCGTCTGCTGATTGAAATGGTGCTGTCGCAACATTTCGGTACGTGCTCGTTCATAAAAAGCGATATAGCTGGCGTGATAAACCACACCACCGGCATCAGTATCTTCGTAGTAGACCCGAACCGGCCAGCGAAACAGCGTTGTACTCACTCTACATCCCGGCCTCGTTTTAAACGTTGCTACTATACGCAAGAGAATTGGGGTTGGGAATGGCTCGTCAGAGCCAGGCGAAAATAATTATCGCTCGGTAACAAATGGAACGATTTCAGGAAGATTAATTGACCAGACGCTGACAAATATTCACTGACAGCGCTGGTGAGGTGGGGGGTTACAGGTAAAAACGGTAAAGCGCGATAAATAACACCAGCATGGCGGGTAACGGGCTAAACAGCGCCTGCCATCGGGTTTGCTGTGGCCGGAAGCCTGTACCGTGAATCACACCACTGCAGACCGCCCAGATCAGCACCAGACCCTGCAGCGCGGGCAGCTGACCCGCGTGGTTAGCAAAGCGGGTCGGGTCCCACATCACGCCGCCTGCCGCCAGCAGCGCCAGCAGCAGTGAAAGGGCCCGTAACGGGCCCTTATCCATCAGATCATACAGCATCCGAATTGGCGTACGCATCAGTGAGGCTCATCCTGCGCTTCAACATGTTCAATCGCCAGCGCGGTCACGATACCAAAGGCACAGGCCAGCAACGTGCCGAGAATCCAGGCAAAATACCACATGCGACTTCTCCTTAATTAATAGAGTGAGTGACTGTTGCTTTCAATATGCTCTTTGGTGATACGACCAAACATCTTCCAGTAACACCAGGTGGTGTAAATCAGAATGATTGGGACAAAGATAGCGGCGGCAACGGTCATCGTTTGCAGCGTCAGCAGGCTGGACGTTGCATCCCACATCGTCAGGCTGGTACCCGGCACGGTGCTGGATGGCATGATGAACGGGAACATCGCAATGCCGGCGGTCATGATGACGCAGGCCAGCGTCAGTGAAGAGAACAGGAATGCCCAGGCACCCTTCTCAACCCGCGAGCAAAATATGGTCAGCAGCGGCAACACCACGCCCAGCAGCGGGAACAGCCACAACACAGGATGGTTCTGGAAGTTGACCATCCAGGCACCTGCCTCACGCACTACCGTTTTACCCAGTGGGTTAGAGGCAGCAAAGTGATCCATCGTGCTGGTCACCACATAGCCATCAATACCATATTTCACCCAGACACCGGCCAGGATGAAGCAGACCATCATCACCAGGGCGGCAAGTTGTGCTGCGGTGCGTGAACGCAGATGCAGTTCACCCGTGGTGCGCATCTGCAGATAGGTTGCGCCCTGTGCCAGAATCATCGCCACGCTGACCACACCCGCCAGCAGGCCAAACGGATTCAGCAGCTGGAAGAAGTTGCCGGTGTAGAACAGACGCAAATACTCATCGGCATGGAACGGCACGCCTTGTAACAGGTTGCCAAACGCCACGCCAATGACCAGCGGCGGCACGAAGCTGCCGATGAAGATGCCCCAGTCCCAGGCACCGCGCCAGCGGTTGTCTTCAATCTTCGAGCGGTAATCGAAGCCAACCGGACGGAAGAACAGAGAGGCGAGCACCAGAATCATGGCCACGTAGAAGCCAGAAAAGGCCGCCGCATAGACCATCGGCCAGGCGGCAAACAGTGCGCCACCGGCAGTTATAAGCCAGACCTGGTTGCCGTCCCAGTGTGGGGCGATACTGTTAATCATAATGCGACGCTCAGTATCGGTGCGACCCAGAATGCGCGTCAGCATGCCGACGCCCATATCAAAACCATCTGCGATGGCAAAGCCGATTAGCAGCACGCCAATCAACAGCCACCAGACAAAGCGCAGAACTTCATAATCAAACATGGTCGCTCTCCTTATCCCCGAACCGGCTGCGTGGTTGCCGTGATCTGCTCATGATGATAACGCCCGGTTTTCAGGCTGCTCGGCCCAAGGCGGGCGAATTTGAACATCAGGTACATCTCAGCCACCAGGAACAGCGTGTAGAGTCCGCAAATCAGGATCATCGAGAACAACAGATCGCCTACAGTCAGAGAAGAGTTCGCCACCGCAGTCGGCAGAACTTCACCGATAGCCCAGGGCTGACGACCATATTCCGCGACGAACCAGCCGGATTCGATTGCGATCCACGGCAGCGGGATACCAAACAGCGCCGCTTTCAGTAACCAGCGATTTTTACCGATGCGGTTACGCAACACGCTCCAGAACGCCAGCGCGATAATGCCCAGCAGCAGAACACCACACAGCACCATGATACGGAAGGCGAAATAAAGCGGGGCAACACGCGGGATAGAGTCCTGCGTCGCCTGTTTGATCTGCGCTTCTGTCGCATCCGCCACGTTATCGGTATAGCGTTTCAGCAGCAGACCGTAACCGAGATCCTGTTTGTGACTGTTGAACGCGTCACGTAACGCCAGATCCTGACTGCCACCGCGCAGTTCGTTCAGCAAGGCGTAGGCTTTCATACCGTTGCGGATGCGCACCTCATGCTGTGCCATTAACTCTTTCAGGCCCGTCACCGGCGTATCCGTGGATCGGGTGGCAATCAGGCCCAGCAGCCAGGGGATCTGAATGGCGTACCGGTTCTCCTGAGTGGCCTGATCGGGCAAGCCAAACAGGGTAAAGGACGCTGGCGCCGGCTGGGTTTCCCACTCCGCTTCAATCGCGGCCAGCTTGGTCTTCTGCACGTCACCCATTTCATAACCAGACTCATCACCCAGCACGATCACTGACAGCACCGCCGCCATGCCAAAGCTTGCCGCGATAGCGAACGAGCGTTTAGCAAAGGCGAAGTCGCGGCCTTTCAGCATGTACCAGGCACTGATGCCCATGATAAACATCGCGCCTGTGGTGTAACCGGCCGCGACGGTGTGAACGAATTTCACCTGTGCCACAGGGTTCAGCACCAGCTCTGAGAAGCTGACCATCTCCATGCGCATGGTTTCGAAGTTGAACTCTGAAGCGATAGGGTTCTGCATCCAGCCGTTGGCGACCAGAATCCACAACGCAGACATATTCGAGCCCAGAGCGACCAGCCAGGTCACCGCCATGTGCTGCACTTTACCCAGCCGATCCCAGCCAAAAAAGAACAGGCCGACAAAGGTCGATTCCAGGAAGAACGCCATCAGACCTTCAATGGCGAGCGGCGCGCCGAAGATATCGCCGACGTAGTGAGAGTAATATGACCAGTTTGTTCCGAACTGAAATTCCATGGTCAGGCCGGTAGCGACGCCCAGCGCAAAGTTAATACCAAATAACTTGCCCCAGAACTTCGTCATATCTTTATAAATTTGTTTACCGCTCAGGACATAGACCGTTTCCATGATCGCCAGCAGAAACGCCATACCCAGCGTTAAAGGGACGAACAGAAAATGGTACATCGCCGTTAAGGCAAACTGTAACCGCGACAGCTCGACGATATCTAACATAAGGACTCCTTGCTCCTCGCTTTGTCTCCGTCACGCGCGCGATCAGATCGAACGTAATCAGAGTCAGGAACGACTGTTTATTGATTCCAGTTTTTTATTACCAGCAGAACAGGTCTGTGAGCTGCCCGAAAAGGCGAGTAACGAATGAAGCAGCTCTGAAAAATGCCAATCAGCACTTTATTAACGGCTGCTTTAACAGGAGAAAAGTGGGTGTCATCCCGGGTTGAGCAGACGTATGAAAATTTGTGTAAAAGGCTGGATTGATGCAGCGCAATTTACGCCCTTAGCGTTGCGCTTTGCCAGAGATATAGTTGGATATAAAACGTGATTTATTGATCTGGATTAACGTAATAAGTTTCCAGATAGAGCTGGGTCAGTTTCCTGTTAAAAAATTGTCATTAATGAAATAAGACATGAAGAAATAGTTTACCTTTGCCACTTTTCCTTAACGTGATAAACCGTGAGCAGGTTTTTTAACAACGTATTCTTCGTTTTCACTGCCAGCATTATGCCCGTAGAAAACGGGCATAAAAAAAGCCACCCGAAGGTGGCTTAGTTTCAGATGACGCTGACTTATTTGGCCGGTAATACGGCTTTAACTGCATCACCGATATCAGCCAGGCTGCGAACGGTTTTCACGCCTGCCGCTTCCAGCGCAGCAAATTTCTCATCTGCCGTGCCTTTACCACCGGCAATGATGGCGCCTGCATGGCCCATACGCTTGCCTTTTGGCGCGGTTACGCCAGCAATGTAGCCCACAACCGGTTTGGTCACGTGCTCTTTAATGAAGGCTGCGGCTTCTTCTTCAGCGCTACCGCCGATCTCACCGATCATCACGATAACTTCAGTCTGTGGATCATCCTGGAACATTTTCAGAATGTCGATGAAGTTAGAGCCTGGGATCGGGTCACCGCCGATGCCGACGCAGGTTGACTGGCCGTAGCCGATGTCAGTGGTCTGCTTAACCGCTTCATAGGTCAGCGTACCTGAACGCGATACGATACCAACGCGGCCCGGCTGGTGAATGTGGCCCGGCATGATGCCGATCTTACATTCGCCAGGGGTGATAACACCCGGGCAGTTTGGACCAATCATCCGCACGCCTGCTTCATCCAGCTTCACTTTCACGGTCAGCATATCCAGGGTCGGAATACCTTCGGTGATGGTGATGATCAGTTTAATGCCCGCTTCGATCGCTTCCAGGATGCCATCTTTGCAGAATGGTGCGGGTACATAGATCACGGTGGCGGTTGCGCCCGTCGCTTCTACGGCTTCGCGTACGGTGTTGAACACCGGCAGGCCGAGGTGAGTCGTGCCGCCTTTGCCTGGCGTCACGCCGCCAACCAGTTGGGTGCCGTAAGCCAGCGCCTGCTCAGAATGGAAAGTCCCCTGGCCACCGGTGAAACCCTGGCAAATGACTTTGGTGTTTTTGTCGATCAGAATGGACATTATTTACCCTCCGCGGCAGCAACAACACGCTGTGCGGCGTCTGTCAGGCTGGTTGCTGCAATGATGTTCAGACCGCTGTCCGCCAGTTTCTGGGCGCCCAGCTCGGCGTTGTTACCTTCCAGACGTACCACTACTGGCACGTTCACACCCACTTCAGCCACTGCGCCGATGATGCCGTCGGCAATCAGGTCACAGCGTACGATACCGCCGAAGATGTTAACGAAAACGGCTTTAACCGCATCGTCAGACAGGATGATTTTAAAGGCTTCAGTTACGCGCTCTTTGGTCGCGCCGCCGCCGACATCAAGGAAGTTGGCTGGCTGACCGCCATGGTGCTTAACGATGTCCATGGTACCCATCGCCAGACCTGCGCCGTTAACCATACAACCGATGTTGCCTTCCAGCGCAACATAGTTCAGTTCCCACTGTGTCGCATGTGCTTCACGTGGATCTTCCTGGCTTGGATCGCGCATTTCACGCAGTTCTGGCTGACGGAACAGGGCATTGCCATCGGCACCCAGTTTACCGTCCAGGCAGATCAGGTCGCCCTGCTTGGTAATCACCAGCGGGTTGATCTCAACCATTGCCAGATCGCGCTCCAGGAACAGTGTCGCCAGACCCATGAAGATCTTGGTGAACTGACCGACCAGCTTGCCAGTCAGGCCAAGTTTGAATGCCAGCTCACGGCCCTGGTAAGGCTGCGGGCCGGTCAGGGGATCCAGCGCCATTTTATGGATCAGGTGCGGGGTTTCTTCCGCCACTTTTTCAATTTCCACGCCGCCTTCAGTCGACGCCATGAAAATGACGCGACGCGTTGCGCGATCGACCACAGCGCCCAGATAGAGCTCCTGGTCGATATCGGTTGCCGCTTCAACCAGAATCTGGTTTACCGGCTGGCCGTTTGCATCTGTTTGATAGGTCACCAGGCGTTTGCCCAGCCAGTTTTCAGCAAAGGCGCGAATCTCTTCTTTGCTGTTAACTACTTTCACACCGCCCGCTTTACCGCGGCCACCGGCATGAACCTGACATTTAACTACCCACGGGCCTGCGCCAATTTTAGAGGCAGCTTCTTCCGCTTCACGTGGTGTAGTACAGGCGTAACCCGTTGGTGCAGGCATGCCATACCGTGCAAACAGTTGTTTCGCCTGGTATTCGTGTAAGTTCATGATGTTCTATCCATTCAGGTCTGAAAAGAGTATTGAGGTTGGGCGCGCCAGGCGCGCCCGGTGAAAATCAGACATCCAGCAGCAGGCGCGCCGGATCTTCCAGCATCTCTTTCACTGCAACCAGGTAACCAACTGATTCACGACCATCGATCAGACGGTGGTCGTAGGAGAGCGCCAGATACATCATTGGCAGCACTACAACCTGACCATTGACCGCCATCGGGCGATCCTTGATGGCGTGCATGCCCAGGATGGCGCTCTGCGGTGGGTTGATGATCGGGGTAGACATCAGTGAACCAAAGACGCCGCCGTTGGTAATGGTGAAGTTACCGCCGGTCAGATCTTCCACTGTCAGCTTGCCGTCACGGCCTTTCACTGCCAGCTCTTTGATTTTCTTCTCGATGTCCGCCATGCTCAGCGCATCAACGTCACGCAGGACTGGTGTAACCAGACCACGAGGGGTAGAGACCGCAATGCTGACGTCGAAGTAGTTGTGGTAAACCACATCTTCTCCATCGATAGAAGCGTTCACTTCCGGATAGCGTTTCAGCGCTTCAACAACCGCTTTGATGTAGAAGGACATAAAGCCCAGACGCACACCGTGACGCTTCTCGAAGGCCTCACCATACTGCTTGCGCAGATCCATGATGGGCTTCATGTTGATTTCGTTGAAGGTGGTCAGCATCGCGGTGCTGTTCTTCGCTTCCAGCAGACGTTCAGCAACGCGCTTACGCAGACGCGTCATCGGTACGCGTTTTTCGCTGCGGTTAGCCACTGGCTGCTGCGTGGTAGCCGCATCAGCAGCAGGTGCTGCCGCTTTAGCCGCCTGCGGCTTGTTGGCCAGGTATTTTTCAACATCTTCACGGGTCAGACGTCCGCCAACACCGCTGCCTTTAATCTGTGAGGCGTCAAGATTGTGCTCTGCAATCAGGCGGCGGATAGCCGGGCTGAGCGCATCGTTGCTCTCTTCTCCCAGTGACGCAGTCTGACGCTGAGCCGGGGTAGACTCTTTGCTTTCAGACTTCGCGCTGCTCTCTTTACCGGCGCTATTGCCCTCTTTCAGACGACCCAGGATCTGGCGGGAGGTAACAGTGGCACCCTCATCTTCCAGAACGGCTTCCAGGATACCGTCAGCAGAGGCTGGTACTTCCAGCACCACTTTATCGGTTTCGATTTCGACCAGCACTTCATCGCGAGTGACTGCATCGCCTGGTTTTTTGTGCCAGGTTGCCACTGAGGCATCGGCAACCGATTCAGGCAGGTCGGGAACGAGAATATCTACGCTACTCATTATCTTTCCTTTTAATTAATTAACGTTCAGCGCGTCATTAACCAGGTCTTGCTGCTGTTGTTGGTGTACGGACATGTAACCCACGGCCGGTGAGGCGGAGGCCGGGCGGCCTGCATAACGTAAAGTGGCACCAAACGGCACAACTTCACGGAAATGATGCTGGCTGCAGTACCAGGCGCCCTGATTCAGTGGCTCTTCCTGACACCAGACAAAATCCTGTACGTGAGAATACGCTTTCAATGCTTCCTGAACCGCTTGATGCGGGAACGGATAAAGCTGTTCGATGCGCACGATAGCCACATCGGTCTGCTCATTTTTACGACGCTGTTCAAGCAGGTCGTAATACACTTTACCGGAGCACAGTACGACGCGTTTAACGCCCTGCGGATCCAGATCATCGACTTCACCAATCGCAGGCTGGAAGCTGCCATTCGCCAGTTCATCCAGCGTGGAAATAGCCAGCGGATGGCGCAGCAGAGATTTTGGCGACATCACAATCAGTGGACGACGCATACCGCGCAGCGCCTGACGACGCAGCATATGGTAAACCTGTGCGGGTGTAGACGGCACGCAAACCTGCATGTTCTGCTCAGCACAAAGTTGCAGATAACGCTCCAGACGCGCAGAGGAGTGCTCTGGGCCCTGACCTTCATAACCGTGCGGCAGCAGCATCACCAGGCCACACATACGGCCCCATTTCTGCTCACCGGAACTGATGAACTGGTCAATAACAACCTGTGCACCGTTAGCGAAGTCACCAAACTGCGCTTCCCAGATGGTCAGGATGCGCGGCTCTGCGGTGGCGTAGCCATATTCAAAGGCCAGTACCGCCTCTTCTGACAGCACGGAATCCCACACTTTGAACTGACCCTGACCACTGTGCACATGATGCAGAGGGGTATAGGTTGAGCCGTTCGCCTGGTTATGAACCACCGCATGACGGTGGAAGAAAGTACCGCGACCGGTATCTTCGCCCGACAGACGAACCGGAATACCTTCATCAACCAGCGTGGCGTAGGCCAGGTTTTCCGCGCCGCCCCAGTCGAAGGCCTTTTCGCCTTCCGCCATCAGACGACGGTCGTTATAAATCTTGGCAACACGCGACTGCACTTCCACCTCTTCAGGCACCTGGCTTATACGCAGCGCCAGTTCCTTCAGACGTTTCATGTCGACCTGCGCCGGATAAGGCTCATCCCACTCATGATTCAGGTAAGGCGACCAGGTAAAGGAGTGGAGACTCATTGGACGCCATTCCGGCACCACGCACTCGCCCGCATCCAGCGCGTCACGGTAGAGATTGACCATTTCGGTCGCATCTTCCTGCGTGGCAACGGCTTCACCTTCCAGACGGTCGGCGTAGATTTTGCGCGGCGTCGGGTGTTTTTTGATTTTCTGATACATCAGCGGCTGGGTCGCACTTGGCTCATCCGCCTCATTGTGACCATGACGGCGATAGCAGACCAGATCGATAAACACATCACGCTTAAAGGTGTTGCGGTAATCAAGCGCCAGACGGGTCACAAAAGCAACCGCTTCCGGGTCATCAGCATTGACGTGGAAAATCGGTGCCAGCACCATTTTGCCGATGTCGGTGCAGTAAGGGGTAGAACGCGCATCTTTCGGGTTGGACGTTGTAAAGCCAACCTGGTTGTTGATAACGATGCGAACGGTACCGCCCACTTCGTAGCCGCGCGCCTGCGACATGTTCAGGGTTTCCTGAACCACGCCCTGACCAATCACGGCCGCATCACCATGAATGGTGATCGGTAAAACTTTATTGCTGGCTGGCTCATCCAGACGATCCAGACGGGCACGCACAGAACCCATAACCACCGGGCTGACGATCTCCAGGTGGGACGGGTTAAACGCCAGCGCCAGGTGAACCAGGCCGCCTTCGGTTTCCACGTCAGAGGAGAAGCCCATGTGGTACTTCACGTCACCGGTGCCCAGATGTTCTTTATGCTTACCGGCGAACTCGTCGAACAGATCCTGCGGCTTTTTGCCCAGCACGTTAATCAGCACGTTGAGACGACCACGGTGCGCCATACCCAGTACCACTTCACGGGTACCGCTCTTGCCGGCGTGACGAATCATTTCGCGCAGCATCGGAACCAGCGCATCGCCGCCTTCCAGCGAGAAGCGTTTGGCACCCGGGAATTTCGCCCCAAGGTATTTTTCCAGCCCTTCTGCCGCAGTCAGCTCTTTCAGGAAACCTTTTTTCTCTTCGTTGCTGAACGCTGCACGGCCCGCGACCGACTCAAGACGCTGCTGAATCCAGCGTTTTTCATCGGTGTTGTTGATGTGCATATATTCTGCACCAATCGAGCCGCAGTAAGTCTGCGTCAGCGCCTGGAAGAGATCGGCCAGCTTCATGGTGTCTTTGCCAATGGCAAATGAACCTACGTTAAAGCTTTCCTGAAAATCGGCCTCGGTCAGGTCGTGAAAAGCGGGATCGAGATCGGCGACACGGTCCTGTTTCCACAGGCCGAGCGGATCAAGATTGG
Source organism: Pantoea sp. Cr_R13 (assembly GCF_029222565.1). Classification (NCBI taxonomy): domain Bacteria; kingdom Pseudomonadati; phylum Pseudomonadota; class Gammaproteobacteria; order Enterobacterales; family Erwiniaceae; genus Pantoea; species Pantoea sp. Cr_R13. The sequence continues at coordinate 115,155 of NZ_JARHXL010000003.1, read as the reverse complement.
CATGCTGATGGCCGCGGAAACGAAATGCGTTAATCAGCTGCAGCACTTTCACTTGCTTGGAGTTGGTTTCCGGATCGGAGACAGATGAGGTGTAACGAGATGCATCTTTCGCCAGGCGACGGAAGTACTCACGTGTGGTGGAGTGAAACTGCTCAGGTTTCATTCCGGTGCCCGGTAACTGCTGGAACATCGAGCGCCACACTGCATCGACAGAGTCAGGATCGGTCAGGAAATCCTCATAGAGCTGCTCTATGTAAGACTGATTCGCGCCGGCCAGCCAGGAAGAGTCCAGCCAGGGCTTCATCGCGCTGTTCTGCATTGTGATCCCTTAAGCATTGCTATGCTTTTTTGAGGTTTCATTTGTTGCCGCTTTCGCGGTTTGCCGTAGTGAGTTCAGCGATACGAGCACTTTGCGCAGCGCGCGTGGCCCGTAAGGGAACCTTTGTAAACGTGGTAGTCACCGCGCTTACAGAGGCTTCCGTAAAACACCGGGAACCTGAGGTTCCCGGCGGAGATAACTTATGCGCCGCGCTGCAGCAGCATCGACTTGATATGGCCGATGGCGCGCGTCGGGTTAAGCCCTTTCGGACAGACACTCACACAGTTCATGATGCTGTGGCAGCGGAATACGCTGAAAGCATCATTCAGATTGTCGAGACGCGCATCGGTTTCCGTGTCGCGGCTGTCAATCAGGAAGCGGTATGCTGCCAGCAGGCCAGCAGGACCAATGAACTTCTCAGGGTTCCACCAGAAAGATGGGCATGAGGTTGAGCAGCAGGCACAGAGAATACATTCATACAAACCATCCAGGTGTTCGCGCTCATCCGGTGACTGCAGATGCTCACGTGCTGGCGGGTTCTCTCCATCATTCAGCAGGAAAGGCTTAATTTTCTCATACTGTGCATAAAACTGGCTCATGTCTACGACCAGGTCACGCACTACCGGTAAACCTGGCAGCGGACGGATAACAATTTTCTGTTTGCCGTTACCCAGTGCCGAGACTGGCGTAATACAGGCCAGTCCGTTTTTACCGTTCATGTTGAGGCCATCAGAGCCGCAGACACCTTCGCGGCAGGAGCGACGAAACGCCAGCGTTGGATCTTTCTCTTTCAGGCGAATCAGCGCATCCAGCAGCATCATGTCGCGACCGTCTTCCGACTCCAGGGTGTAATCCTGCATGCGCGGCTTGTCATCGACGTCCGGATTGTAGCGATAAATTGAAAACTCAAGTCTCATGATCGTCTCCGAAATTAGTAGGTACGCACTTTCGGCGGGAACGCCGCGCGCAGTTTCGGCTGCATGTTCACCTCACGGCGCGTCATGCTTTCGGTTTCCGGGACATAAAGACTGTGGCACAGCCAGTTTTCATCATCACGATCCGGGAAGTCGAAGCGACTGTGTGCACCGCGGCTCTCGGTGCGATAGTTAGCCGCTACCGCGGTGGCAAAAGCCGTCTCCATCAGGTTATCCAGCTCAAGGCACTCAATACGCTGCGTATTGAAATCTGGTGAGCGGTCATCCAGACGCGCTGACTTCAGACGCTCGCGAATCTCTTTCAGCTCTTCCAGACCCTGCGCCATTGCGTCGCCTTCGCGGAATACAGAGAAGTTGTTCTGCATACAGCGTTGCAGCGCTTTACGAATCTCAACCGGATCTTCGCCGGTGGTGTTGTTTTCCCAGCGATTGAAGCGCGCCATCGCCACGGCGATCTCATCTTCTGTGGCGTCACGCAGGTCACCCTGCTCCTGGATACTTTCCAGCAGATGCATACCCGCCGCACGACCAAAGACCACCAGGTCGAGCAGTGAGTTACCGCCCAGACGGTTGGCACCATGGACCGATACGCAGGCAATTTCACCGACGGCGAACAGGCCTGGAATCACCACATCTTCGCCCTGCTCATTCACGCGCAGTGCCTGACCGGTCACTTTGGTCGGAATACCGCCCATCATGTAGTGACAGGTTGGAATAACCGGAATCGGCTCTTTAATCGGATCGGCATGGGCAAAGGTGCGGGACAGCTCAAGGATGCCGGGCAGACGCGACTCAAGCACCTCTTTACCCAGGTGATCAAGTTTCAGTTTGATGTGCGGGCCCCACGGACCGTCACAGCCGCGACCTTCACGAATTTCAATCATCATTGAGCGCGCAACCACGTCGCGGCCCGCCAGATCTTTGGCATTCGGCGCATAACGCTCCATAAAGCGTTCGCCATGTTTGTTCAGCAGATAGCCGCCTTCACCACGACAGCCTTCAGTGACCAGCACGCCCGCACCGGCGATACCGGTTGGGTGGAACTGCCACATCTCCATATCCTGCACCGGCACGCCCGCACGCAGTGCCATACCGACGCCGTCACCGGTGTTGATATGCGCATTGGTGGTGGACTGGTAAATACGGCCTGCGCCGCCGGTTGCCAGAATGGTCGCTTTCGCTTTGAAATAAACGGTTTCGCCGGTTTCGATGCAGATTGCGGTACATCCGACGACTGCGCCATCGGCATTTTTCACCAGATCCAGTGCATACCACTCAGAGAAGATGGTGGTTTTGTTTTTCAGGTTCTGCTGATAAAGCGTGTGCAGCAACGCGTGACCAGTACGGTCAGCTGCGGCCGCGGTACGTGCCGCCTGCTCGCCACCGAAATTCTTCGACTGACCACCAAACGGACGCTGATAAACACGACCATCTTCCAGACGCGAGAAAGGCAGCCCCATGTGCTCCAGTTCCAGAATCGCTTCCGGGCCGGTTTTGCACATATATTCAATCGCGTCCTGGTCACCGATGTAGTCGGAACCTTTAACGGTGTCGTACATATGCCATTCCCAGTTATCTTCATGGGTATTACCCAGCGCAACGGTAATACCGCCCTGCGCAGATACCGTGTGGGAACGGGTCGGAAAAACTTTAGATAACAGAGCGCAGGTCTGGCCGCCCTGGGAGATTTGCAGTGCGGCCCGCATTCCTGCGCCACCTGCGCCGATTACCACGGCATCGAACTCTCTGATTGGCAAACTCATTTACACACCCCATACCACAACAAAGCCATAAATCGCATACCACAACAGCGCCACGACAATCACAAACTGCAACAGCAAGCGAACCGGCAGCGATTTGACGTAGTCTGTTAACACCTGCCACATCCCGATCCAGCCGTGGACCAGAATGGAGAACAGCGTCAGCAGCGTGAATACTTTGGTGAATGCGGACGCGAAGAAGCCACGCCACAGGTCATAGGTCAGCGTGTCTGTCATCACAACGAAACCGAGGATGTAGACGATGTAGAGCGTAATGAGGATTGCCGTTGCCCGCAGCAGCAGCCAGTCCTGAATGCCGTTGCGACCCAACGCGGATGCATTGCTTACCATACGAGGACTCCCGCCAGAATTGCCAGCACGACAGTGATCACAAAAGTCATATGAGCGGAACGCTTACCTGATTCCAGCGTTTCGGCCAGATAACCAAAATCCATCAACATATGACGAATCCCGCTCACCGCGTGATAGGCCAGCGCCGTTAAAATGCCCCACATGATGAACTTCGCGAAGAAGCCGTCCATGATGGATGCAGCGTGCTGGAAACCTTCAGGAGAAGAGAGAGAGAGACCGAGTAGCCACAGCAGGATGCCAATAGCAACCAATGTGATTACGCCGGAGACGCGGTGAAGAATGGACGTTATTGCAGTAACGGGAAACCGGATCGTCGAGAGATCCAAGTTGACAGGTCTTTGTTTTTTCACGGTTTTGCCCACACAGCTCTTTTTTATTTTGCTTCCTCCGGACCTGAGGCGGAGTCTAATCACAACGCGTGGCAGACTTTAACCGTCACCAATAAAGCAACATCCAGTGTTAATTGACGCGGTAGTAAACGCTGGGTGGCTCCTGGTGTCAGGGTGTTCCGGAGACCTGCCTGGAGTATAGGAGGATCACATTCTGATTACAATTCCCCTACAAACTCTTTGGTATATTTTAGGTAGAACAGTGATCATACTCACGATTTTCACAATTGATACAATTTTAATTATCTGATTTGACAATAGTTCAACAATTCAGTTACAAACTAAGCCTATAAATTCCTATGATGCACAAAAGTTATGGGGATACACTTTCCCCTAAGCGCAAGTTATGTAACATTGCGATAATGAGCTTTAAAAAGCATCAGGTTATTGGTTACCAAGAAGTTATGTCCTGACCGGATCTTTAACAACCGCGATATGCAGCATGTCCATGGCTCACCGGTTCCCGCTGGGAACGCGCCGCTCACTCTGTACCCTGCACCCGCTTTATCCCCGCAGAGTGATACTGTGTAGTTTTGCCAACCGCAACATGAACGCGTTTCAGGTGTCTAAAGATCCTTACCTACATAAGGCGCTATGGAGACGAAAATGACAGATAAAAAAGTAACGCTAACCCTGCAAGATGGAACATCTATTGAACTGGACGTGCTGAAAGGTACGCTGGGCCAGGATGTGGTTGATGTCCGCGCTCTGGGTTCAAGTGGCCTGTTCACCTTCGATCCCGGCTTTACGTCTACCGCGTCCTGCGAATCTGCCATCACCTTTATTGATGGTGATGAAGGTATCCTGCTGCACCGTGGTTTCCCTATTTCTGAGCTGGCGACCCACTCTAACTATCTGGAAGTCTGCTACATTCTGCTGAATGGCGAAGCACCTAACCAGAAACAGTTTGATGAGTTCCGCACCACTGTTACCCGCCACACCATGATTCATGAGCAGATTACCCGCCTGTTCCACGGCTTCCGTCGTGACTCACATCCGATGGCGGTAATGTGCGGTGTAACGGGTGCTCTGGCTGCGTTTTACCACGATTCGCTGGATGTAAACATTGAGCGCCACCGCGAAATCGCGGCATTCCGTCTGCTTTCCAAAATGCCGACCATGGCAGCAATGTGTTACAAATATTCTATCGGCCAGCCATTTGTTTATCCTCGCAACGATCTCTCCTATGCCGGTAACTTCCTGCACATGATGTTTGCTACCCCGTGCGAAGAGTACAAAGTGAATCCGGTCCTGGAACGCGCGATGGACCGCATTCTGATCCTGCATGCTGACCATGAGCAGAACGCCTCGACGTCTACCGTACGTACCGCCGGTTCAAGCGGCGCGAACCCGTTTGCCTGTATCGCCGCCGGGATCGCCTCCCTGTGGGGACCGGCGCACGGTGGTGCCAACGAAGCGACCCTGCGTATGCTGGAAGAGATCAGCACCGTTGAGCACATCCCGGAATTTGTTAAACGCGCCAAAGACAAGAATGATTCATTCCGTCTGATGGGCTTTGGTCACCGCGTGTATAAAAACTACGATCCACGTGCGACCGTAATGCGCGATACCTGCCATGAAGTGCTGAATGAGCTGGGTATGAAGGATGACCTGCTGGAAGTCGCGATGGAGCTGGAACACATTGCGCTGAACGACCCGTACTTCATCGAGCGTAAACTCTATCCAAACGTGGATTTCTACTCCGGTATCATTCTGAAAGCGATGGGCATTCCATCCTCCATGTTTACGGTGATCTTTGCGATGGCGCGTACTGTTGGCTGGATTGCACACTGGAAAGAGATGCACGACGAAGGCATGAAGATTGCCCGTCCGCGTCAGCTCTACACCGGTTATACCGAGCGCGAATTCAGTTCACAGCTGAAGAAGTAAGATTCGGAGGGCGGAGATCTCTCCGCCTTATGCTGTTTTAAAGACAGGGCAGTTGGTTTTGATACCGCGCCTGCGCATGAAACACGGTCAGATCGGAAAGTCGCTTAAACCCTCCCTGGCCGCTCGTCCCGCGCGATTACGCACCTCATCCGAGAGGTGCGCCCGTTTCCGGGCCAACGCTTTGCGTTGTTCAAAAACGCTCCCGGCGTTTTTGTCCATGGCGCGGGACGCTTTCCTCCTCTGACCGTGTTTCATGCGCGTTAAGCTATTTTATTGCTATAAGATTCACACTGGCTTGGCTCTGTCAGCCGTAAGAGCATTTTACCCTTTTGACTTTACTGTCTATCTCTGACACCCCGGACACCAGTAAAACGGCCGTGATGAAAGTGTGCCCTTCTCAATCACCGTGCCACAGCGCCGGCATTCTTTGCCCTGCCGATGAAACACCTCAAACTGAAACGCCGCTTCCTCATGATATTTCTTCATGGTTCCACGCATCCGATAAGCATGACGCGGCACTGACAGCAGCGCCTCGCTGAAAGCAGTCAGCTGATCGTCACTGAGATCCTGCGCCCGATGATTTGGCAGCAGCTGCGCCAGCCAGAGAATCTCGGCACGCAGGTAGTTTCCCAACCCGGCCAGAAAAGCCTGATCCAGCAGCAGACCACTGAACTGTCGCCGCCGGAAACGGGGTGACAGCAGCCGCTCTCGCACCTCTTCAACCGTCAGCGCGCTGTTCAGCACATCCGGTCCGATACGGGTCAGAAACGGATGCGCCGCCAGCGTATCTGCATTGAGCAGTTCAATATCTGAGGCGCTATAAAGCAGAATCGCTTTGCCCGCCGTCGCCAGCCGCACCCGCAACTGACGCGTGGTATTGAGTTCGGTATCAGGTTTTACAATACGCCAGACACCATAAAGCTGGTTATGACTGTAAAGCGTCAGTCCATTGCTGAAATGTGTCAGCAGCGCTTTTCCCCGCGTCTCAATCGCCTGCACCTGCTCACCAATCAGTGAGGGTTCATAGGTCTTGAGCTGAGGAAACGCAAACCACGCTTCCGTTAAGGGCTGACCCACAATGGCGGCTTCAAGCTTATCCGCCACGCGGCGAATTTCCGGTCCTTCTGGCATCGTTCTTCCTCTTAATGGGTGGCACCGCCAGCCTGTTTAATATCTTCGCCAGTCTCCAGCGTCACCTTCACCGCAATCTCCAGCGCCTGAATAATGGTCGCGACCGCCATACTCGGCGCACCAGGATGTTGCGCGGCCTGTTCAGGCAGGTAAGGAATATGAATAAAGCCACCCCGCACCGGACTCCCCTGCTGCTCAAGCCAGTGCAGCAGGCCATACATCACCCGGTTACAGGTAAAGGTCCCGGCGGTCTGTGAGACCGACGCGGGGATCCCGGCTTCGCGCACTGCCGCCACAATCGCTTTGATAGGCAGACGGGAAAAATAGGCTGCCGGGCCGCCTGCCACAATCGGTTCGTCTACAGGCTGTTGACCTGCGTTGTCCGGGATGCGGGCGTCATCGACATTGATACCGATACGTTCCACGGTAATGTCGCTGCGACCGCCCGCCTGCCCGACTGACACTACCGCGTCCGGTTTAACCTCTTCCAGTGCCTGATTCAGCACATTAAGTACCTCACTGAATACCACCGGCAGCTGTCGGATAACGATCGTCGCTCCGCCAATCTTTTTGCCTTCCAGCGCGCGCACCGCTTCCCAGGAGGGATTAATCGTTTCACCGCCAAAGGGCTCAAAAGCGGTCATCAGGACAGTTTTCATGCAGCCTCACAGAAACATCAGGAAATAGAGCAGGAAAATGTTAACGATTAACAGTAGCACACCGGTTGGAATCTGAGCCTTAATGACCGCGTTACGATCGGGCAGCTCCAGCAGCGCCGCCGGAACAATATTGAAGTTGGCCGCCATCGGCGTCATCAGCGTGCCGCAGTAACCGGAGAACATACCAATCGCCGCCATTACCGCCGGATTTCCGCCGTGCTGCAGCACCAGAATCGGGATGCCAACGCCTGCGGTAATTATCGGAAACGCCGCAAACGCGTTACCCATGACCATGGTTAACAGGGCCATCCCGACGGCATAGACGGTGACCGCGATAAAGCGGTTATCCACCGCCAGCCAGGTTTCAGTCAGATGCGAAATAGCACTGCCTACGCCCGCGGCGGTAAACAGCAGTCCCAGAGTGGCGAGAATCTGCGGCAGGATAAACGCCCAGCCAATTGAATCCAGCAGGCGACGCGTCTCCTGCATCGACTGTACCGGTTTTTCATGGGTCAGTTTTAACGCCACCAGCCAGCCAATCACACAGCCGGCCATCATTGAAAACAATGTCACCAGCGTGGCGTGATTACCGGGACCGAACACCGCATCCTGCAACCCAGGAATATTGTTGAACGCCAGCACACCGACCACGGTCACAACCGGAATCGCCAGTGCAGGCAGAAACAGCTTATTCCGCAGGCGCTGTGCGCTTGCCTGTTTCTCTTCATTAGTGCGCTGATGATAACGACCCAGTCGGACACCTCCCAAACCCGCGATCAGCGCCATGACCACCACAATGACACCGATGGTGATGTGCAACATTCGGGTGCCCGCAGTGTCCGAGCCCATCAGGCTGCTCATCAGCTTCGTCGTCCAGTCACCGACCAGAAAAACCAGCCCATATAAGGCCCAGAAGAGTCCGGTGGTAAAGCGACGCGGATTAGCGCGGTCACGCCATGAGAGGATAGCCACCACCAGCAGGATAATGCCCGCCAGCCACATCAGATATTGTTGCTGGAACATTACTGGCCTCCTTTGGCTTTCAGCGCATGGCTGTTGAGCTGCTGCAGCTCACGTGCCAGCTGACGATCCAGACGCACCAGACGCGCTGAATGGATCAGGAACGCAGCAACGGCAGTCGGAATGCCCCATAAGGCGATGTGCAGCGGCTCGGTCTGAATCCCGGCCGACGCCTGCATAAAGTTGTGCATAAAGATAATCGCGCCAAATGCCACGAAGATATCTTCACCAAAGAACAGGCCGACGTTATCGGTCGCCGCTGACATGGCGCGCAGCTTATGGCGCAGTTCAGGCGAGATCTCGCCATAGCGATTTTTCGTAGCGCCTTCCGCCATCGGGGCCAGTAACGGACGCACCATCTGCGGATGTCCGCCGAGACTGGTTAACCCCAGCGCCGCAGTAATTTCACGCACAAACAGGTAGACGATCAGCAGCCGTCCGGCGGTGGCGGTTTTAATCTGAGCAATCCACGCCTGCGCCCTTTCTTTTAGCCCGTGACGTTCCAGCAGGCCAATGACCGCCAGTGGCAGCAGCAGAATCAGCGGCAGGTTCCGGGTGTTAAGAAACCCTGCGCCGAGTTTTTCCAGAATGTCCGCCAGCGGCATCATGGCGGCCAGACCGGTGACAAATCCGGCGACAATCACCACCAGCACCGGATTAAAACGTAATATGAAGCCGACGATGATCGCGGCAATGCCCAGTAGTGGCCAGAGATTCACTGCAGTTTCCATGGATTTTCCCCGAGTTAAAAAACCCGGCATAAGCCGGGCTAAGTGTGATTATTCAGGCGCTGGTGACACGAATCTGCTGGTCGGCAAACGCATCACGTAACCGCTGTGCAAACTGCAGGGCATGTGCGCCGTCGCCATGTAAGCAGACAGTCTGCGCGTTCACCGCCACCCACTCTCCAGTGATACTTTTCACTTTGCCCTGCCGTACCATTGTCAGTGTCTGATCGATAGCCTGCTGTTCATCCTCAATCAGCGCGCCCGGCTGGTTGCGCGGCACCAGCGCACCGCTGCTGAGATAGCCACGGTCAGCAAACACCTCTTCCCGCGTGTGTAAACCGTAATGCGCCGCAGCACGGATCGATTCGCTATTCGCCAGCCCGACCACAATCAGCTGACTGTCCACCGCCCTGATGGCGCGGGCAATGGCATCAGCCAGCGCCGGGTCTGACGCGGCCTGGTTATAAAGCATGCCGTGTGGCTTAACATGCACCAGGCGCGCGCCCTCGCTCTCCGCCAGACTTTTGAGCGCACCAATCTGATAGATCATCTGGGCATAGACCGTTTCCGGCGGCAGCTGCATGGCGCTGCGGCCAAAGTTGTCGCGATCGGGAAAGGCGGGATGCGCCCCGATGGCGACGCCGGATGCCTTTGCCCAGCGCACCGACTGCAGCATGGTCTGTGCATCACCGGCGTGAAAGCCACAGGCGATGTTGGCAGAGCTCACCAGTTGCAGCAGCGCTTCATCGCTGGCGCAGCCCTCACCCAGGTCGGCGTTTAAATCAATTTTCATTGAGTCCCCATTTCATCTGGTCCAGAGCGCGTTGCTGATGCTGACGGGCCAGCATCGCTTCCGGCAGGGTGCAGTGAATAAAGTGAATCGGCTCACCCAGACGGATTTGCGCCAGGTGATAAAGATCGGCTTCGATAACGGACGCGATGCGTGGATAACCACCGGTAGTCTGGGCATCCGCCATCAGCACGATGGGCTGTCCGTTCGGCGGCACCTGAATCACACCTGGCATCACGCCGTGTGACAGCAGCTCGCGCGGGCGCTCACGTTTAAGCTCACGTCCTTCCAGCCGGTATCCCATCCGGTTACTTTGCGGGCTGAGTTTCCATGCGGTGCGCCAGAACGCCTGCTGCGCTTCGGGACTGAATTCGTGATACTCCGGACCAGGCAAGGCGCGAATGCGGTTGCCCCACAGCAGTTGTCGTACCCCGACTTTGCGGTCGAACCGACGCGTCGGTTTCCCCAGCGGGACCTGATCGCCATCCTGCAAGGCGCGCCCATGAAATCCGCCAAATTTTGCTTTCAGGTCGGTACTGGCAGAGCCAAGCACCGCGGGGATGTCAAAACCACCCTGCACCGCCAGAAAGCTGCGCATACCACGCTGCGGCATCGCCAGCGACAGGACCTGTCCGCGTTTCACTGGCGTGCGCCAGCCCGTCCAGACCGGCTGACCGTCAAGCTCCGCATGACAGCCTGCACCCGTCAGCGCAAACCAGCCGTCGCGGGTAAACTCTGCTTTGAACTGGCCGAGCACCATCTCCAGCACCGCGTTGTCGGGCGCATTGCCTACCAGTACGTTGGCGGTGAACATGGCGGGATAATCCAGCACACCGCCGGGGCTGATACCGAACTGACGCCAGCCGTATCGACCCGCATCCTGAATAGTGGCCGCCAGCCCGGCCCGCAGAATGTTTAACATACGCCCTCCTGTTGCGGCACAAAGCGCACTCTGTCACCCGGACGGAGCAGCGTGGGCGGTTGCTGTAGAGGGTCAAACAGCGCGGTGCGTGTCTGGCCGATCAACTGCCAGCCGCCGGGCGACGCCAGAGGGTAGACGCCGGTCTGGCTGCCACCGATCCCCACGGATCCGGCGGGCACGGCCACCCTGGGCTCACTACGACGCGGAATGTGCAGGCGCGGATCCAGTCCGCCCAGATATGGGAAACCCGGCTGAAAGCCAATGAAAAACACGACGTATTCGCTGCTGCTGTGCAGCTCAACCACCTGATGAGGCGTCAGCGCGGCATGTTCAGCCACCGCCGTCAGGTCGGGACCGGATTCACCGCCGTAGATCACCGGGATCTCTACCAGACGCGACTCAGGTAATTGCGCTTCACTCTCTTCCCACCATCGCTGAAGCCGCTCAATCGCATCCAGCGCACTCTGCTGGGGATCACGCAAAATCAAGGTGATGTTGTTCATGCCGGGAATGACCTCCAGCACGCTCGCAGAGGACTGCAATCGCTGGTTAAGTCCCCAGATACGTTGCTGACTCTCCAGTGAGACCGGGGGTTCCAGCTCCAGCACGACAGCGCGTTCACCCAATAAATAACACCGTGCTCGTTGCAACAGCTACCTCCCGCTCAGTTGAGATCGCGACCGGCTGACCGTGCCGGATGCCCGAATCAGCCGATGGCTTATCTACATAAAGCAAATAGTTATGCGAAAGTGACAGGGATGTGTCAATAGATTTAGGTCCTGCGCAGGCGCACAGGACCCGGGAAGGAGATCAGGCAGGATTGGGAATATCAATGAAAGTCACATCAAGCTCGTGGTGCTGCGCCAGCCACTCGCCCAGCGCTTTTACGCCGCCGCGCTCGGTGGCGTGATGGCCTGCAGCAAAGAAGTGCAGCCCCTGCTCGCGTGCGCTGTGAATGGTCTGTTCAGAGACTTCTCCGGTGATATAAGCATCGACGCCTGCGGCAGCGGCCTGGTCGATAAAGCCCTGGCCACCGCCGCTGCACCAGGCGATACGACGAATCAGCGCGGGCGCGTTGTCGCCGCAATGCAGCGGTTCACGTCCCAGTCGGTCACCGATTCGACGCGCCAGCTGCTCACCGGAGATCGGCTCAGCCAGCTCCCCCCAGAACACCAGCGGCATCACTTCACCCTTTATTTCAATATCCAGCAAGTTTGCCAGCTGGGCGTTGTTGCCCAGTTCAGGATGCGCGTCGAGCGGCAGGTGCCAGCCATAGAGATTAATATCATTAGCCAGCAGCGTCCGCAGACGACGGCGCTTCATACCTTTAATCGCGGCCGGTTCACTTTTCCAGAAATAGCCATGATGGACAATAATTGCATCGGCCTGACGTGCCACCGCCTCGTCCAGCAGTGCCTGACAGGCCGTCACGCCGGTGATAATCGTTTTGACCTCGCTGCGTCCCTCAACCTGCAAACCGTTGGGGGCGTAGTCACTGAAGCTGTGGCTGTCGAGGTGCTGATTGATCAGCGTCTCTAATTCGTAATGGTTCATTCAGGCTCCTTCGAGGCCTCAGGCGGCGCTTTTGGCGCGCTCAAAGGCATCTAATGTCTTTTTACGGGCGGCCTTATGATCCACGATCGGTGCCGGATAATCGAGTTTCTTGTGATGCTTCTCCGCCCAGACGTGGGGCTGGTGAATGTCGCTGTCAGGGACGTCGGCCAGTTCCGGCAAATAGTGGCGGATAAAGTCCCCCTTCTCGTCGAAGCGCTCGCCCTGTGTCGTCGGATTAAAGATGCGAAAATAGGGAGCCGCGTCAGTGCCCGTCGATGCTGCCCACTGCCAGCCGCCGTTGTTCGCGGCCAGATCACCATCGATCAGTTGCTGCATAAAATAGCGTTCGCCCTCACGCCAGTCGATCAGCAGATCTTTGACCAGGAAACTGGCTGTGATCATTCTTAAGCGATTGTGCATCCAGCCCAGCGCCTTCATCTGACGCATCGCCGCATCGACAATCGGGTAGCCCGTTCTACCCGCTTTCCAGGCGTCAAAGTGTGCGTCGTTACGCTGCCATTCAACGTTACGTGTCCATTCGATAAATGGCTGATGCCGACACAGCGCCGGGTAGGCAACCAGCAGATGGCGGTAGAACTCACGCCAGATCAGCTCGTTCAGCCAGGTAAATGCGCGGCTGTTGTCCAGTGCATCGGGATGCTCATGCAACACACGATGCAGGCATTGGCGGGGTGACAGCACGCCGGTCGCCAGATAAACCGACAGACGGCTGGTGGCATCCAGCGCCGGCAGGTCACGCTTCGCAGGATAATCGATAACAGGTTTGGTGGCGAAATGACGTAAACGTTTCAGCGCAGCTGCTTCGCCTGCCGGGAGCAAGTCCTCATCAAAAGCCTCGGTTGGATAGTCAAAAGCAGGAATCGGGGTGACTTTCAGCGGCGAACCTTCACGCGGTTTCGGCGCTGGCACGCACTCCGGCAGACTCTGTTGCAAACGGCGGACAAACGCTTTGCTAAATGGCGTAAAGACCTTATACATCGAGCGGTCGCCGCTCTGCACGCTACCGGGCGGCAGCAACAGGCTGTCATCAAAACCCTGGCAAATGACGCCCGCATCATCAAGACGCTTTTCAGCCCGGGCATCGCGCTGGCGCTCGTTGACCTCATACTGATAGTTGTAGAAAAGCTGATCGACCTTTTTCTTTTCGCAGAATTCCGCCAGCGCATCAATACTGTCGCTGAAGGCATGACAGGCCTGATAGTGAAGTGGAATGCCCCGCTCAGCCAGGGCGCTCTGGACTTCCAGCAGACTGGCGTGAATAAACGCCGCCTGTTTTGGGGACATGTCATGCTGCTGCCACTGTTCTGGCGTGGAGAGGTAGAGCGCAATCACTTTTGCATCTCTGTCGCGGCAGGCGGCGTGCAGCGCCAGGTTGTCGTTGATGCGTAAATCGTTACGCAACCAGACCAGATGGGTGGTCATACTCCTCCTGAATTACTGTCCGTAGCGTAAGCACAAGGCTTCGGGATAGGGATCAAAATAGCGTTGCTGGGCCAGCCACGGATGCGGGTATTCGGCCATGTAGTGCTTAAGAATGGTGATCGGCACCAGCAAGGGTTGTGTGCCCTGACGATAGCGGTCAATCAGGGTTGCCAGCTCCTGGCGCTGCGGTGAGCTCAGATGGGTGCGGAAGTAGCCCTGCACATGCATCAGCACATTGGTGTGATTGCGACGTGAGGCGGGGCGTGACATCAGTTCCATCATACGATTGCGGTACTCGAAGGCAAAGGCGTCGAGCGACTCCCACTGGCTCATTGAGGCGACAAACGGCCCCAGTTCGCGGTACTTCTCCTGCGAATGTGCCAGCATCATCAGTTTGTAGCGGCTGTGGAAAGCGATTAAAGCCTGACGGGTCAGGCCATTTTCCCACATCTGATTAAACTCGTGCAGCGCGCAGATACGACCAATAAAGTTTTCACGCAGAGCGGGATCGTGCAGACGACCATCTTCTTCCAGCGGCAGCCAGGGCATTTCGCGCTGCAGGAATTCAGCAAAAATACCGGTGCCCACTTTGCGGTTGTTATTGTTGTCAGGCTCATAGACCCGCACACGTTCCATGCCGCAGCTCGGGGACTTGGCGCACAGAATATAGCCGCAGAGATGATGCAGCGATTTTACGCGCCCGGCAGACCAGTCACGCATCTGCGTGGTGACCTCTTCTCCACCATCTTTGCTGAAGCAGAGATGCAGCTCATCATCGCCCTGCTTTACCAGGCGTAATGCCGGGCGTGGCGTTGGCAAACCGATCGCCATTTCCGGACAGATCGGTTCAAAATGAACGAACGGGGTAAGATCGTCGGTCGCAAAAGTAAGACGCTTGTGCCCACCATCAAATCTGACGCGGTCGCCGAGCAGGCATGCACTGATTCCAACGGGGATTTTTTTGCTCATACTTGTACAACCTCAGAAATCTTGTAGAGGTTTAAGTGTAGCGCAAAATGGTCAGGAATAAAGGAGGAAAACGCGGTTCAGATCTGCTTATACTCAGAAAAAACGCAAAAAAAAGCCCGGTCAATTGACCAGGCCTGTTTTGTGGCAGTACGACTTACCAGAACGCGCCGCCACCGGCTTCAGACTGCGCCAGCCAGACCGGCTTTGCGCTGGTCTTGCACCAGACACGGTGCAGGTAACTGTAGAAACGTGCCCGGTCCTGTCGAAACAGCATGACAGGAAGCGCCAGCACGCCGAGGAAAACCACCAGCGTACGACGCGCGATAATTTTGTAACGTGGATAAGCCTGATACATGGTTCTCCTCCCGGTAAGCAAAAGTGTTTGAATGTGATCTGTGTCTGACTTTACGCCAGGTTGTGTAATTTTACTACTCATCTGACCACTTATTTGCCGCTATTTACACGGTTTAAGAATCAGCCTGTAATTAAGTTACAGATAAGTTATCGTCTGGTTACGTGAGGGTTTAAACGCCCGGAAGGTGAAGCTCACGGACGGCAGCCTGTAATATTGATAAAATGGTAGTTCGGCCCCTATCCAAGGCAGGTATTGCGTGACCACGGTTTTGATCGTTGAAGATGAAAAAGAGATCCGTCGCTTTGTCCGGCTGGCGCTGGAAAATGAAGATCTTAAGGTGTTTGATGCCGATACGCTGCAGCGTGGACTGATTGAAGCGGCAACCCGTAAGCCCGATTTAGTGATCCTCGATCTTGGCCTGCCAGATGGGGATGGCACCGATTTTATCCGTGACCTGCGCCAGTGGAGCGCGATCCCGGTAATTGTATTGTCAGCGCGCAGCGATGAGCAGGATAAAATCGCCGCACTGGATGCAGGCGCGGATGACTATCTGACCAAACCTTTTGGTATTGGTGAACTGCTGGCGCGCGTCCGGGTTGCGCTGCGTCGTCATAGTGGCCAGCAACCTGATGCCAGAATTCACTTTGCCGACGTCAGTGTCGATTTCGCCGCACGGCGGGTGCAGCGCGGCGGCAATGAGATTCACCTCACTCCAATAGAATTTCGTCTGTTGAGTATTCTGCTGAATAACGCAGGAAAGGTGCTGACACAGCGACAGCTGCTGAGCCAGGTGTGGGGACCCAATGCCGTGGAGCACAGTCATTATCTGCGCATCTATATGGGCCATCTGCGTCAGAAGCTGGAAGCGAATCCGACACAACCTGCCCATCTGCTGACCGAAACCGGGATCGGCTACCGTTTTATGCCATAAAAAAAGGCGCCATAGGCGCCTTTCATGACTGCAAACAAACTCAAATCATACTGAATCTGACCGCAACGGATAAACCCGAGGCACAGGGAACAGGGTCAGATGAGGAAAGCGTCCCACGCCATGGATGGCGTGGGCCGAGCGTGTCATGGATGACGGCTTTTGCGTCTTTCCGATCTGACCCTGTTTCCTGTGCTGGCACGATCCCGCAACTAACCGGGGTAGAATTTGTCAGCAATCTAAAAGGCACCAGAGGCGCCTTTTCTCATCCTGACTTATCAGGCGTTTTTCAGCACTTCGCTGACAATCTCTACGGCTTCTTTCTCAATCTGCTCGCGATGTTCTGCGCCCAGGAAGCTTTCACAGTAGATTTTGTAGGCATCTTCGGTGCCTGAAGGACGGGCAGCAAACCAGCCATTCTCCGTCATCACTTTCAGACCGCCGATTGAGGCACCGTTACCTGGTGCCGCCGTCAGACGCGCAGTGATAGGATCACCCGCCAGCGTATCCGCGCTCACCATCTCTGGTGACAGCTTCGAGAGTGCAGCTTTCTGCGCTGAAGTGGCGGATGCCTGCAGACGGTTGTAGCTTGGTGCGCCAAAACGCGCAGCCAGTTCATCATAATGCTGCTGCGGATTTTTACCGGTCACCGCTGTAATTTCAGCCGCCAGCAGACACATGATGATGCCATCTTTGTCCGTTGACCACGGCGTGCCGTCGAAACGCAGGAATGAAGCGCCCGCGCTCTCTTCACCGCCGAAACCGAAGCTGCCGTCATACAGACCATCAACAAACCATTTGAAACCAACCGGCACTTCCACCAGCTTGCGACCAATGTCGTTGACCACACGGTCAATCATGGCGCTGGACACCAGGGTTTTACCCACGGCAACATCCTGGCCCCACTGTGGACGGTGCTGGAACAGATAGTTGATCGCAACCGCCAGATAGTGGTTTGGATTCATCAGACCCGCTGGGGTCACGATGCCGTGACGGTCATAATCGGGATCGTTGCCGAACGCCAGATCGAACTTGTCGCGGTAAGCCAGCAGGCCTGCCATTGCGCTTTCGGACGAACAGTCCATGCGCACGACGCCATCTTTATCCAGATGCATAAAGCGGAAGGTCTGATCGACTGCATCGTTTACCAGCGTCAGATCCAGCTTGTAATGCTCAGCAATACGCTGCCAGTAAGCAATACCTGAACCGCCCAGTGGATCAACACCCAGCTTCAGGCCAGCTTTCTGAATTGCCGGGAAATCGATAATCTCTGCCAGACCTTCAACGTAAGGCTGGATCAGATCTTTCTCGACCACATGACCGCTCGCCATAGCCTGTTCAAGTGGCAGACGTTTCACCTCTTTCAGTCCATCTTTGATCAGCTGATTAGCGCGATCTTCCACCACTTTAGTGACGTTGGTATCAGCCGGTCCACCGTTAGGTGGATTGTACTTAATGCCGCCATCTTCCGGTGGGTTGTGCGAAGGTGTGATGACGATACCATCTGCCAGCGGGCCACCCGCTTTATTATGCTCAAGAATGGCGTTGGAAATCGCAGGGGTTGGCGTATAGCCATTATCCTGCTGAACAATCACATCAACGCCGTTCGCCGCCAGGACTTCCAGAACAGACAGAATCGCCGGTTCTGACAGCGCATGAGTATCTTTACCGACGTAGCAAGGTCCGGTGATGCCGTTCTTTTTACGCTCTTCGGCAATTGCCTGAGCGATGGCCAGAATGTGCATCTCGTTGAAGCTCTGGCGCCCTGCACTGCCGCGATGGCCAGAGGTGCCAAATTTCACCGCATGTTCCGGGTTCGCCACATCGGGCTGCAGGACATAATATTGTGACGTTAATTGTGCAACGTTAATCAAATCGCTCTGCTGGGCGGGTTGCCCGGCACGTGGGTGATTGGCCATTGGCGCTGCTCCCTGACGCTTAAGTTTTTAAATGGTGCCGCAAACTTTCTCGGTCAGTTCCGCAGGGAACTGCATCGAGAGCATGATGTGTTCAACCATGCTGCATTTACGACCAGTATTGGTGTTGGTGATCACCCAGTACGGCGTGCCGGGCACATGCTTCGGCTTAGTATGGGTGCCATTCTGCAACAGCGTATGCTCATCGCCTGCAAAATAGACGCGGGTACGCCCCTGCAGCGATGCAGTAGCCTCAGCAAAGGCTGCGGTATCAAGACGATAGAGCGTTGACAAAATAAGCATAAAGCGATTCACCGCCCGCTTCTGCTCCGCATATTCATCGGAAAGCAGCAGCTCACGCACCGCGCGAACACGATCCTGCGGGCGGGAACCCACAGAGGCCTGGGACTCTTTCGCTGCCTCTTTTGACGCTGGCTGAGCAGGCGAAGCAGGTGCAGTCTGACCGGCCGTGAATTTCAGCATACGACGCAGAATGTCGGATGCGCTTTCACCAATGTGTTGCGTATGGCTGGCAATATAACGGTAGAGCTCTTCGTCAACTTCAATCGTTTTCATCTTATTCCGTACGGTTCTTTCTCATGACAGAACCACCTGTTTCCTGAAAAGCACTGAGTATAGTCAGGCAATTCAAAAGGTGTGTGGGTTCTAACATCAGGATTATAAAGTTAAATTCAGGCGGGTTGTTAGCAATCAAACGGTTTACGGGCAAAAGTCAGAATATGTCCTAATGCCACCGGAACCGGCGCACCTGAAAAGGTGAAACCATGATAACCTAAGCTCAGGTCTCAAACTTAAGAACTTTGCTATGATTTTGAACGCCCGTCTGCAAACTGAACAATCCCCTCCTGATTCCCTGCCCATCCTCCTTATCCATGGTCTGTTTGGCAGCCTGGACAACCTTGGTGTGCTGGCGCGCGGGCTGAAAGATGCCGGTCCCCTGCTGCAGGTTGATGTCCGTAACCACGGTCTTTCGCCACGATCCGACGAGATGAACTACGCTGTAATGGCGCAGGATATGGTCGACACGCTGGATGCACAGGGCATCGAACGCGTCGCGGTTATCGGTCACTCGATGGGCGGTAAAATCGCGATGACCATGAGCGCGCTGGTGCCGGATCGCATTGAGCGACTGGTGATGATCGATATCGCACCGGTGGACTACCAGACCCGCCGCCACGATGAGATTTTTGCCGGTATTCGTGCCGTCACCGATGCGGGCGTTTCATCCCGTAGCGAGGCAGCCCGCATTATGCGCACGGTGATTGATGAAGAAGGGGTTATCCAGTTTCTGCTGAAGTCATTTCAGGAGGGTGAGTGGCGCTTCAATGTGCCGGTACTGTGGGATAACTACACCACGATTTCTGGCTGGCAGCCGGTTCCTGCCTGGGATCATCCCGCGTTGTTTATTCGTGGCGGCGACTCAAGCTATCTGGATAACCGCTACCG
This sequence comes from Pantoea sp. Cr_R13, assembly GCF_029222565.1. Taxonomy (NCBI): domain Bacteria; kingdom Pseudomonadati; phylum Pseudomonadota; class Gammaproteobacteria; order Enterobacterales; family Erwiniaceae; genus Pantoea; species Pantoea sp. Cr_R13. Next base: position 95,608 of record NZ_JARHXL010000003.1, on the reverse strand, counting down.
CGACGTGTTACTTCAACAGTTTCCGGCGGCTCAGGCACATGTCATTGGCGGCGCCGGGCACTGGGTTCATGCAGAGAAACCTGATGCCGTTTTGCGCAGCATTCGTCGTTTTTTTGCGCTTTAAAAGCAAATAGATGGCGGTAAAAGTTTAGGATTGGCGTCGGCAGTACGCGTGAAGTATGATGGCGCGCTAAAATTTTGCCGCTGGTCAGTTTTGCTGCGGCAATGGCCAATAATTTATAATCTGCGCGGTGAGTGTCTGGCGCCCGCCCCCATTCAGTTTTACTAAGCCATGGCAAAAGAACAGACTGACCGCACGACGCTCGATCTCTTTGCTGATGAGCGCCGCCCCGGTCGACCCAAAACCAGTCCGCTTTCGCGTGATGAACAGCTGCGCATCAACAAGCGCAACCAGCTTAAACGTGACAAAGGACGCGGACTTCGTCGTGTCGAACTGAAAATGAACAGTGAAGCCGTCGATGCACTTAATACGCTGGCAGAACAGCGTAATCTCAGCCGCAGCGAACTGATTGAACAGATGCTGCTGGCGCAGCTCAAACTGGATTGATGCGGGCAAATCGCACGCAGGAGCAAATGTCGGGGCTTTAACCGTTCACCGGTTTTCTCTCGTCTGCTATTATTCGCTGAAATGTGCTGCGGCACACATCTCATCATCAGGATTTAAGAGGTTATTTTACTCATGGCACTCGTAGGCATCTTCTTTGGCAGCGATACCGGTAATACCGAAAACATTGCAAAAATGATCCAGAAACAGCTGGGTTCAGACGTTGCAGAAGTGCATGACATCGCGAAAAGCACAAAAGAAGATCTGGAAGCATTTGATATCCTGCTGCTGGGTATTCCAACCTGGTACTACGGTGAAGCACAGTGCGACTGGGATGACTTCTTCCCGACGCTGGAAGAGATCGACTTTAATGGCAAGCTGGTGGCGTTGTTTGGCTGCGGCGATCAGGAAGATTACGCAGAGTACTTCTGTGATGCGATGGGCACCATCCGCGACATTATTGAGCCACACGGTGCCGTGATTGTCGGACACTGGCCAACTGAGGGCTACCATTTCGAAGCCTCAAAAGGTCTGGCGGATGATACCCACTTCCTGGGTCTGGCTATCGACGAAGATCGTCAGCCTGAACTGACTAACCAGCGTGTTGAACAGTGGGTTAAGCAGATTTTTGATGAACTGCAACTGAAAGAGATCATCGAAGCGTGATGGTGTTTGACTCAATGTGAGCGCCAGCTCACATTGAGGTAATGGAAATTCCTATAGAAATAATAGCCACATTTTTTTAACTTTCTCCGTTTAATCTGTAGAATACCCGCATCGATCTTCCGCTTATTTCTCACGCGGCAAGACTAAGCGATGTACAAACAGACATCTGCCAGAATTCTCCCCGGCCCGGTGACGCCTCCCCAGCAGCCCATGATGATTCAGGCACGCCCTCTGGTTTTCATTTCATCGCTTCAGTTCTATAATGAGACGCAAATGAGAATGAGTGTAGATCGACATTCAAGGCGACAAGCCACAAAAGTGAATATTAGTAACAGGACAAAATCCGCATGACTGACAACAACACCGCATTAAAGAAGGCTGGCCTGAAAGTGACACTGCCCAGACTGAAAATTCTGGAAGTGCTTCAGGAACCTGAGTGCCATCACGTCAGTGCGGAAGATTTGTATAAACGCCTGATTGATATCGGCGAAGAGATTGGACTGGCTACCGTTTACCGTGTGCTTAACCAGTTCGATGACGCGGGTATTGTGACGCGCCACAATTTTGAAGGCGGCAAATCGGTCTTCGAACTGACGCAGCAGCATCATCACGATCACCTGATCTGCCTGGATTGCGGCAAGGTTATTGAGTTCAGCGACGAGTCTATCGAAACGCGTCAGCGTGAAATCGCAACCCGCCACGGCATCAAACTGACTAACCACAGCCTCTATCTTTACGGACACTGCACACTGGGCGATTGCCGGGAAAATGAAACCCTGCACGACCAGTAACGCGAGCTGAAATAAAAAAACCGGTGAATTCACCGGTTTTTTTTCGTCTGATGTCTGCTGTCAGTCAGGCGACAAGCGTCTCCTGCAGATAACGCCAGCGCGGAATAGAGCTACTGCAATCGAGAATGGCCAGCGAGATGCGGCTATTGTTATTGCCATTCATCATCTGCATTTCGCGATACTGCACGATGATCTCTTTATCATGATGAGAGAGGATCACATGTTCGCAGGTGGCAATGCGCATCCCTTCCCGCTGCCCCTGCAACTGCCGGAAAAGGTCCTCAACCTCGTTCAGATTGTACTCTTTGCCTTTCGGGGTCACCATGCGGAATTCAGGATGAAAATAGGACATCAGCAGCTCAAAACTGTCGTCTGATCCGGCGGGCTTATTAAAAATACGTTCAATGAGCTGATGTAAAACGACGACACTGTGTTTGGCTTCCTGGGCGAGAACGGTCATATTTTTTCCTTCTGTAACCCGCTGTGCAACCTCTGAGAGCGCATAGCCTACCTGAAAGCTGCTAATTCACATCCTGAAATTGATTAATTTTTTTAAACTCAGATTTCTCTCACAGTATGGCATTTAATGGATTGCAGTTAGTTCAGAACAAACGTCGGTAATGGTCGAAATAGGGACAATAAAAAAGGGCGATAAATCGCCCTTTTGTCATTTTATGAGGTCAGCCTCAACACGTTATTCGCCGGCTTTCGTCCAGGTATCACGAAGACCAACGGTACGGTTGAATACCAACTGCGATGGCGTAGAGTAAACGCTGTCGGCGCAGAAATAACCTTCACGCTCAAACTGGAACGGTGTGGTCGGTTCTACATCGCGCAGGCTCGGCTCAACAAAGCCCTGTTTAATCGCCAGTGACTCAGGGTTGATTACCGCCAGGAAGTCCTCAGCCGCACCCGGGTTTGGCACGCTGAACAGGCGGTCATACAGACGGAATTCAGCAGGCTGCGCGTGATCGGCAGAGACCCAGTGAATCACGCCTTTGACCTTACGGCCATCAGCAGGATCTTTGCTCAGCGTATCAACATCGCTGGTGCAATAGATGCAGGTGATGTTGCCCGCTTCATCTTTAGCAACCCGCTCAGCACGAATCACATAGGCGTTACGCAGGCGAACTTCTTTGCCCAGCACCAGACGTTTATATTGCTTGTTCGCCTCTTCACGGAAATCTGCACGGTCGATCCAGATCTCGCGGCTGAACGGCACTTCACGCGTGCCCATCTCCGGCTTACCCGGATGATTGGGCATGGTGAGGGTTTCGCTGTGACCCGCTGGCAGGTTTTCGATCACCACTTTTAGCGGATCGAGCACCGCCATGGCACGTGGTGCATTCTCGTTAAGATCATCGCGAATACAGGATTCCAGCGAGGCCATCTCCACGATGTTATCCTGTTTGGTCACGCCAATACGACGGCAGAACTCACGGATAGAGGCTGCGGTGTAACCACGACGACGCAGACCTGAAACGGTCAGCATGCGCGGATCGTCCCAGCCTTCTACGTGTTTCTCGGTCACCAGCTGAGTGAGTTTGCGTTTCGACATCACCGCATACTCCAGATTCAGACGCGAGAACTCGTACTGGCGCGGATGAACCGGGATAGTGATGTTATCCAGCACCCAGTCATAAAGACGGCGGTTGTCCTGGAACTCCAGCGTACACAGTGAGTGCGTGATGCCTTCCAGCGCATCGGAGATGCAGTGGGTAAAGTCATACATCGGATAGATGCACCACTTGTTACCCGTCTGGTGGTGTTCTGCGAACTTGATGCGGTACAGCACCGGATCACGCATCACGATGAAACTACAGGCCATGTCGATTTTGGCACGCAGACAGGCGCTGCCTTCGGCAAACTCACCGTTGCGCATTTTCTCAAACAGCGCCAGGTTCTCTTCCACGCTGCGATCGCGATAAGGGCTGTTCTTGCCAGGCTCTTTCAGGGTGCCGCGATATTCGCGAATCTCATCCGGACTGAGTTCATCAACGTAAGCCAGACCTTTAGAAATCAGCTCGATGGCATAATTGTAGAGCTGATCAAAATAGTTTGATGAGTAACAGACCTCACCGCTCCACTCAAAACCCAGCCACTGGACGTCACGCTTAATGGATTCAACAAATTCCATATCCTCTTTAACCGGATTGGTATCGTCGAAACGCAGGTTGCATTGCCCCTGATAATCCTGGGCGATGCCAAAATTCAGACAGATCGATTTCGCATGACCAATATGCAGATAGCCATTGGGCTCTGGCGGGAAACGGGTATGCACGCTGCTGTGCTTACCGCTCGCCAAATCTTCGTCAATGATCTGACGAATAAAGTTAGTTGGGCGGGCTTCAGCCTCACTCATCTCAAAAATCCTCAATACGAATAACGGGTGATTTGTACCACGAAGTAACGGAGTATGATCCACAAAGCGTCTGAGGGAAACAACCGTTTGTTAAGCCTTTAAAACAAAAAAGGCAGGAATCGCTTCCTGCCTTTGGGGTTCTGTTGCGGGGATTAGCCTTTCACCTCATACAGTGGGGTTTCACCTGCCACTACCTGACCGCGAGCCAGTAACGTCAGCCCGGCGAAATCATCGCTGTTGCTGACCACTACCGGACTCACCATAGAGCGGGCATTCGCATTCAGAAACGCCAGATCCATTTCCAGCACCGGCTGACCGGCGACCACGCTGGCCCCCTCTTCAGCCAGACGGGTAAAGCCTTTGCCCTCCAGCGCTACGGTATCCAGCCCCATATGCACCACAATCTCTACACCATTCTCCGTTTCCAGACAAAAGGCGTGATTGGTGTTGAAGATTTTAACCAGCGTACCCGCTATCGGTGCCACTACCCATTTGTCGCTGGGTTTGATTGCCAGACCGTCACCCACCGCTTTGCTGGCAAAGGCTTCATCCGGCACCTCATCCAGTGCCACCACTTCGCCCGTTACCGGTGCCAACAGGGTTGCGATAACACGCTTCTCACTGTTCAGTACTGCCTGCGGCGTCACGGCTGGCTCGGCGGGCGCACTGCTGGCGGCCGCTGATGCTGCCGCGACCGGACCTTTGGTCAGTACTTTTTTCATAGCAGAGGCGATACTTTCTGCCTGAGTGCCCACGATGATCTGCACACTCTGTTTGTTCAGACGGATCACGCCTGATGCGCCAAGGCGCTTCGCCACACCTTCATTGACCTGAGCAGAGTCATTCACGTTAAGACGCAGGCGGGTAATGCAGGCATCGATGCTGGTTAAGTTCGCAGAACCCCCTACAGCACCGATGTAACGGCGCGCCAGTGATTCAGTCGCCGTTTCACCATTGTCGGTTTTATCCACGTTGACGTCGTAACCATCACTTTCATCACCGTCAACCGCCAGCTCACGGCCTGGCGTCATCAGGTTGAATTTTTTAATCGTGAAGCGGAACACGACATAGTAGATAGCGAAGAAGACCAGCCCCTGCGGAATCAACATGTACCAGTGTGTCGCGAGCGGATTACGGGTCGACAGCACCATATCCACCAGCCCGGCGCTGAAACCAAATCCGGCAATCCAGTGCATACTGGCAGCGATAAAGACAGAGAGACCGGTCAGAACGGCGTGGATCAGATAGAGCACCGGCGCCACGAACATAAAGGAGAATTCCAGCGGTTCGGTGATACCGGTAAAGAAGGCAGCAAACGCAGCAGCCAGCATAATACTCCCCACTTTGACGCGGTTCTCTGGACGCGCACAGTGGTAGATAGCCAGTGCTGCACCCGGCAGACCAAACATCATAATCGGGAAGAAGCCCGCCTGATAACGACCGGTAATACCTACGGTTGCGGTTCCGTCAGCCAGTGACTGCGCACCGCCAAGGAATTTAGGAATGTCATTAATACCTGCAACGTCAAACCAGAACACGGAGTTCAGCGCGTGATGCAGACCGACCGGAATCAGCAGGCGGTTGAAGAAGGCATAGATGCCGCCACCGACAGAGCCCAGCTTCTGGATGTGTTCACCAAAGCTGACCAGGCCGTTAAACACAACTGGCCAGATGTACATCAGGATAAAAGCGACGAAGATCATCAGGAACGAAACCAGAATCGGCACCAGCCGCCGTCCGCTGAAGAAGGAGAGCGCTTTAGGCAGCTCAACATGGCTGAAGCGGTTATAGACTTCTGCTGACAGGATACCGACCAGAATACCGACAAACTGATTCTCAATTTTGCCAAACGCTGCAGGTACCTGAGCTAAAGGAATTTTCTGAATCATTGCCACCGCGGCCGGTGAGCAAAGCGTGGTGACCACCAGGAATCCGACAAAGCCGGTCAGGGCTGCCGCACCATCTTTATCTTTTGACATGCCATAGGCGATACCAATCGCAAACAGGACTGACATGTGCTCAATGATGGCAGAACCTGATTTGATCAGTAAGGCAGCCAGCGCATTGCCTGCACCCCAGCTGTCTGGATCAATCCAGTAGCCAACCCCCATTAGTATTGCTGCTGCTGGCAGGGTAGCGACCGGCACCATCAGTGCACGCCCCACCTTTTGTAAGTAACCTAACATAACCCTTCCCCCTATGAGCCTGACTTGTCGCTTTGCGCTGCTTAATGTTGTTGTGTCAGCTGCAAAGATCGTTAATACACTTCATATCACGCAGCGAAGTGTAATAATAAATTAATTCGCTTCGCAAATTAAAACCCTGCCAGATGTGATTTTTATCACTAAAAAACATCGTGTCATACGGCAACATCTGGCAATGACTGCAAACTTATTTTATGATCCGAAATATTGAATTGCGCTCCGCCCGTGGCGAGAATAGAAAATCTGCTCAGGCTGATGAGTAACGCAACGGTTTAGCGATCCCCTTTCCATTTTCTAATGAGGTGAAACATGAGACTGATTCCTTTAGCGACGCCAACCCAGGTAGGCAAATGGGCCGCCCGACATATTGTTAACCGCATCAATGCATTTAATCCGACGGCGGATAAACCTTTTGTTCTGGGTCTGCCGACCGGCGGTACACCCCTGGAGGCGTACAAGCACCTGATTGATATGCACAAAGCGGGCCAGGTCAGTTTTAAGCATGTCGTCACCTTCAATATGGACGAATATGTTGGCCTGCCGAAAGAGCATCCGGAAAGCTATTACAGCTTCATGTATCGCAATTTCTTTGATCACGTTGATATTCAACCGGAAAATATCAACCTGCTGAATGGTAATGCGCCGGATATTGACGCAGAATGTCGTCAGTACGAAGAGAAAATTCGCACCCTGGGTAAAATTCACCTGTTTATGGGCGGTGTCGGTAACGACGGTCATATCGCCTTTAACGAGCCGGCTTCTTCACTGGCCTCCCGTACCCGCATTAAAACCCTGACGCATGACACCCGCGTGGCAAACTCTCGCTTCTTTAACGGCGATGTTGATCAGGTGCCTAAATATGCCCTTACCGTGGGCGTCGGTACGCTGCTGGATGCAGAAGAAGTGATGATTCTGGTTACCGGCCATGTTAAAGCGCAGGCACTGCAGGCGGCGGTCGAAGGCAATGTGAATCATATGTGGACAATCAGCTGTCTGCAGCTGCATGCCAAATCGGTGGTGGTCTGTGATGAACCCGCCACCATGGAACTGAAAGTGAAAACCGTGAAATATTTCCGCGAAATGGAAGCGGAAAATATGAAAGGCGTGTAACAGAACATTGTCGTGCCCTGCTGTTACGCTGAGTGACAGCAGGCCAGGACGGGAGAAAAGAGATGTACGCATTAGTAAACGGTCGAATTTACAGTGGCCATGAGGTTCTGGACAATCATGCCGTCGTGGTGGCTGACGGGCTTATTGCGCGCGTCTGCCCGCGTGAATCGCTCCCGGCCAATATTGAGCAGCGGGATATGGCGGGCGCGATGATTGCGCCAGGTTTTATCGATCTTCAGCTCAACGGCTGCGGCGGTGTGCAGTTCAATGACAGCCTGGATGCGCTGAGTATCGAAACCCTGGAAACGATGCAGCGCGCCAATGAGAAGTCTGGCTGCACCAGCTTTTTACCGACGCTGATTACCAGCAGCGATGCCCTGATGAAGCGTGCGATTGAAACCATGCGCGCCTATCTGCTGAAACATCAGCATCAGGCCCTGGGTCTGCATCTGGAAGGGCCCTGGCTGAGTAAGGCGAAAAAAGGCACCCACGATCCGGCGCTGATTCGCCTGCCGGATGCTGCAATGGTGCAGTATCTATGTGACAACGCAGACGTCATCACCAAAGTCACGCTGGCACCGGAAAACGCCGGCAGCGAGGTGATTCGTCAGCTGACAGACGCCGGGATCATCGTTTCAGCGGGTCACTCGAATGCGACTTACGAAGAGGCGAAAGCGGGTTTTTCTGCTGGCGTGCGTTTCGCAACGCACCTCTACAACGCCATGCCGGCATTTGCCGGTCGTGAACCCGGGCTTATCGGTGCGCTGTTTGATTCACCTGATGTATACTGCGGCATTATTGCGGATGGTTTACATGTACATTACGCTAACGTACGGAATGCAAAGCGCATTAAAGGCGACAAACTGGTGCTAGTAACGGATGCCACTGCCCCCGCTGGTGCTGACATCAGCGAGTTTATTTTTGCAGGAAAAACAATCTATTATCGTGATGGACTTTGTGTCGACGAAAACGGCACATTAAGTGGTTCTGCCCTGACGATGATCGAAGCGGTACAAAACAGCGTCGAGCATGTGGGTATCGCACTGGATGAAGCGTTACGCATGGCATCACTTTACCCGGCACGGGCGATGGGCGTGGAAAGGCAGTTGGGCTCGATCGAAGCAGGAAAAATCGCGAACCTGACTGTGTTTACGCGCGACTTTAAAATCATTAAGACGTTTGTCAACGGAGACGACGTCCTGAGCGAGTAAGCACTGAATGACCACTGGCGGCCAGTCACAAATAGGAAATGTCGATCTTGTTAAGCAACTCAATAGCGCAGCGGTTTACCGGCTGATTGATCAACAGGGGCCGATATCGCGCATTCAGATTGCTGAACTCAGTCAGCTTGCCCCCGCCAGTGTCACCAAAATTACCCGCCAGTTGATTGAGCGCGGCCTGATCAAAGAGGTAGACCAGCAGGCCTCTACCGGTGGTCGCCGCGCCATTTCGATTATTACTGAAACCCGCCATTTCCATACCATCGGCGTCCGTCTCGGACGCAATGATGCCACCCTGACCCTGTTCGACCTCAGTGGTAAATCACTGGCACAGGAAGATTACGCCCTGCCGGAACGCACTCAGGAGACGCTGGAACATGCGCTGTTTAACGCCATCAGCAGCTTCATTGAGCAGCACCAGCGCAAAATACGCGAGCTGATCGCGATTTCCGTTATCCTGCCAGGGCTGGTCGATCCGATTAACGGCGTCATCCGCTATATGCCGCATATTTCCGTCAGCCACTGGCCGCTGGTCGCCAGCCTGAAAAAACGTTTCAACGTCACGAGCTTTGTCGGTCACGATATCCGCAGTCTGGCCCTGGCCGAGCACTACTTCGGTGCAAGCCGCGACTGTGCAGACTCAATTCTGGTGCGCTTACACCGTGGCACCGGTGCCGGCATTATTGCTAACGGCCATATCTTTCTTGGCAGCAACGGCAACGTCGGCGAGATTGGCCATATTCAGGTCGATCCCCTTGGTGAACGCTGCCACTGCGGCAACTTTGGCTGCCTTGAAACCATTGCTGCCAACGGCGCCATTGAAAATCGGGTGCGGCATCTGTTGAGTCAGGGCCATCCCAGCACGCTGACGCTGGAGGCGAGCCAGATGTCTCATATCTGCAAAGCGGCCAATCAGGGTGATGCGCTGGCGTGTGAAGTGATCGAGCATGTTGGCCGTTATCTTGGCAAAGCTATCGCAATCGCAATCAACCTGTTTAATCCACAAAAAGTGGTGCTGGCGGGTGAGATCACAGAGGCCGAAAAAGTGCTGCTGCCCGCTATCGAAGGCTGCATCAATACCCAGGCCCTAGCCGCCTTTCGCAAAAATCTGCCGGTTGTGCGCTCCACCCTGGATCATCGTTCTGCCATTGGCGCGTTTGCGCTCGCCAAACGTGCCATGCTTAACGGCATTCTGCTGCAACATCTTCTTGAAGACTAAGCTAACCCGCTGCTGTGGCGGGCCACATCGGATCTGACTATGACCATTAAAAGCGTAATTTGTGATATCGATGGCGTGCTGATGCACGACAACACGGCCGTTCCCGGCGCGCAGGAGTTTTTACAGCGCATTCTGGCCAAAGAGATGCCGCTGGTGGTGCTGACAAACTATCCCTCGCAAACCGAACAGGATCTGGCTAACCGTTTTGCCTCGGCCGGTGTTGAGGTTCCCGAATCCGTTTTCTATACCTCGGCAATGGCCACAGCCGATTTCCTGCGCCGTCAGGAAGGCAAAAAGGCCTATGTCATTGGTGAGGGCGCGCTGATTCACGAACTCTACAAAGCGGGCTTTACGATTACTGATGTAAATCCCGACTTCGTGATTGTCGGTGAGACACGCTCGTTTAACTGGGACATGATGCATAAAGCGGCCTTTTTCGTGGCTAACGGCGCTCGCTTCATTGCCACTAACCCGGATACGCATGCGCGCGGTTTTATTCCTGCCTGTGGCGCGCTTTGTGCGGGTATCGAGAAAATCTCTGGTCGTCGCCCGTTTGTTGTTGGCAAACCCAGCCCCTATATCATGCGCGCCGCGCTGAACAAAATGCAGGCTCACTCTGAAGAGACGGTCATTGTTGGCGACAATCTGCGAACCGATATTCTGGCCGGTTTTCAGGCGGGTCTGGAGACGGTGCTGGTTCTCTCTGGCGTCTCCACGCTGACGGATATTGATGCTATGCCATTCCGCCCGGACTGGATCTACCCTTCTGTTGCCGATATTGACCTGTTCTGATTCATTTCTCTTATGACGCATCCGGCTAATCTGTGATGCGTCCCCCTTTTTTCCCCTGTTCCGGCTGGTTTCACTGCCTGCTTTTTGTTCACAAAAGCTATTTCATTGCTGATCCATCAACAAAACAACGTTTAAATTATCGTTTATTCAATATTATTGCCATGTGAACAATATTTTTATCAGTAAATCACGATTCCTCTTGCATTGAATGCACTAAATAGCGCATTTTCTTATGTATCACGCAGCGACAGGCTGCCGGACAAACGTAAAAGATAACATCGCCGTAAGGTGAGCTCAGGAGTCAGTTATGTGTTCAATTTTTGGTGTGCTGGATCTGAAAACCGATCCTGTTGAGCTGCGCAAAAAAGCGCTGGAATGTTCACGCTTAATGCGTCATCGCGGCCCGGACTGGTCAGGCGTCTTCGCCGATGATCATGCTATTCTGGCGCATGAACGCCTCTCAATTGTTGACGTTAACAATGGCGCACAGCCGCTGTACAACGCCGATCACACCCACGTACTGGCGGTTAACGGCGAAATTTACAACCATCAGGCACTGCGCGCTGAACTCAGCGATCGTTACGAATTTCAGACCGGCTCTGACTGTGAAGTCATTCTGGCGCTCTATCAGGAGAAAGGTGTCGATTTCCTCGACGAGCTGGAAGGCATGTTCGCCTTTATCCTCTATGACACCGTTAAAAAAACCTGGCTGATTGGTCGCGACCACATTGGTATCATCCCGCTCTATATGGGTAACGATGAGCACGGCAACCTGTTTGTTGCTTCAGAAATGAAAGCGCTGGTGCCAGTCTGCCGTTCCATCAAAGAGTTCCCGCCGGGAAGCTATCTCTCCAGCACCGATGGTGAAATCCGTCGTTACTGGCAGCGTGACTGGATGGAATACAAAAACGTTGAGCACAACACCACTGACGCCGCTGGCCTGAAGCATGCGCTGGAAGAGTCCGTGAAAAGCCACCTGATGTCAGATGTACCTTACGGTGTGCTGCTGTCAGGCGGTCTGGACTCCTCCATTATTTCAGCTGTGACCAAGCGTTTTGCAGCGAAGCGGGTTGAGGATCAGGACAAAAGTGATGCCTGGTGGCCGCAACTGCACTCCTTCGCAGTCGGACTGGAAGGTTCACCCGATTTAAAAGCGGCGAAAACCGTAGCGGAACATCTGGGCACCGTGCACCACGAAATTCATTTCACCGTTCAGGAAGGACTGGATGCGATTCGCGATGTGATTTATCACATTGAAACTTATGACGTCACCACTATTCGCGCCTCTACGCCGATGTACTTAATGTCGCGTAAAATCAAAGCGATGGGCATTAAGATGGTGCTGTCTGGCGAAGGCGCAGATGAAGTCTTCGGCGGCTATCTCTATTTCCATAAGGCGCCAAACGCCAAAGAGTTCCACGAAGAAAACGTGCGTAAACTGCAGGCGCTGCATATGTTCGACTGCGCCCGTGCTAACAAAGCGATGTCAGCCTGGGGCGTTGAGGCACGTGTACCCTTCCTGGATAAAAAATTCCTGGATGTGGCGATGCGCATTAACCCGGCCGACAAAATGTGTGGCAGCAACGGTAAAATGGAGAAGCACATTCTGCGCGAATGTTTCTCCTCTTACCTGCCAGAGAGCGTGGCGTGGCGTCAGAAAGAGCAGTTCTCGGATGGCGTGGGTTACAGCTGGATCGACTCACTGAAAGAAGTCGCGGCGAAGCAAATCAGCGATCAGCAGCTGGCAACCGCGCATTTCCGCTTCCCGTTCAACACGCCAGGTTCGAAAGAAGCGTATCTTTATCGTGAGATCTTCGAAGAGCTGTTCCCATTAGCGAGCGCGGCAGAATGTGTGCCTGGTGGTCCATCGGTCGCCTGTTCTTCTGCCAAAGCAATTGAGTGGGATGAAGCGTTTAAAAATATGGACGATCCATCCGGACGTGCCGTCGGTGTGCATCAGTCAGCTTACAAATAAGCAGACAGAGAGCCGTCAGAATGGGCCCGCTGCGGCCCATTTTTTTTACGATTAGCGTTGTATTCACTGAAAAATTGCCGAATAAACCGCCAGGCTGGTTATAAGCCAGTCAAACAGCAATTATCTGGCAAAAAACGGTAAAAAACTTGTTGACGCTGTCTGGTCAACTCCGCATAATGCGCCCCGCAACGCCGATGAAGGTAACGCGAAAAAAAGATGGCTACGTAGCTCAGCTGGTTAGAGCACAGCACTCATAATGCTGGGGTCACAGGTTCGATTCCCGTCGTAGCCACCATCTTTTTTTGCGGGAGTGGCGAAATTGGTAGACGCACCAGATTTAGGTTCTGGCGCCGCAAGGTGTGCGAGTTCAAGTCTCGCCTCCCGCACCATTTCATTATTCGGCAGCGTGGATGGGATATCGCCAAGCGGTAAGGCACCGGTTTTTGATACCGGCATTCCCTGGTTCGAATCCAGGTATCCCAGCCAATTTCGATGATTCTTGTATGCTGAGAACGGACGAATGGGATATCGCCAAGCGGTAAGGCACCGGTTTTTGATACCGGCATTCCCTGGTTCGAATCCAGGTATCCCAGCCATCATTGAAAAATGCAGTACAATTAGGCTACGTAGCTCAGCTGGTTAGAGCACAGCACTCATAATGCTGGGGTCACAGGTTCGATTCCCGTCGTAGCCACCATATAATTGGGGTGTCGCCAAGCGGTAAGGCACTGGTTTCTGATACCAGCATTCCGGGGTTCGAATCCCTGCACCCCAGCCATACAAAGACAATTTGAAAAAGACCATTATTGGGGTGTCGCCAAGCGGTAAGGCACTGGTTTCTGATACCAGCATTCCGGGGTTCGAATCCCTGCACCCCAGCCAAATTGCACAACCAGGCCCGCTTTTGCGGGCTTTGTTGTTTTTGTCCCTTCTGAAACGTTCCACTTTTCCTGATTGCCGGCCCGCCCTGCGGCGAGCCTTAATGCGCAATGGGCTATAAACCCAGTGCGTATCGCAATACCTGTCGCTTCAGGACACCGGAATGCTCGGCAGCAATCAGTCCGAGATTACGCGCGAAGCGCAGTGGTGCCAGCTGATTGCTGAAAGCAAAGTAAAAGAGATCCATTCCGCCCTGCATCAGCATATTGTCTTTACGACGCTGCCGGTGATAGCGCTGCAGTATCCGCTCTGACGCCCAGTCTTCCGCCGCACCGCGTGCGCTGACCAGCACCTCAATCAACGCATCAATATCGCGATAGCCCAGATTCACGCCCTGCCCGGCCAGCGGGTTGATGGTATGGGCGGCATCGCCAACCAGCGCCAGTCCCGGCAGGACATAGCGTGAAGCATGGCGACGCACCAGCGGAAACCCCCCTGCCGCATGGGCTTTAAAACGTCCCAGCCGCGCCGGGAAGTGGCTGGCAATCTCTTTTTCCAGCTGGGCCATCGGCATCGCCTGTAGCTGGCGCACTCTTGCAGGCGCGTCGTACCAGACCAGCGAGGCGCGATTGCCATACAGCGGGAGGAAGGCGCGCGGCCCCTGCGGCGTAAAGTGCTGCCAGGTGGCGTCCCCTGCCGGATGTTCGCAGGTCACGCTGATCAGTAAACAGGACTGCGCATAGCTCCAGCCATGAATCCCGATTCCGGCCATCTGCCGCACCTGTGAGTTCGCACCATCTGCGCCAACCACCAGCCGGGTGTGTAAGGCCACGCCGTCGTTAAGATCAACGCGCCAGCCGCCATTTTCTGGCTGCAGATTTTCCAGCGTGGCCGGACAATAGCAGGTCACGCCCAGCGACTGCATCTCCTCCCACAACGCCCGCTGAAGCACGCTGTTCTCAACCATAAAACCCAGTTCAGGTAAGCCCAGCGAGGCAGCATCAAAACTTACCTGCGCCGCTTGCCACTCCCAGGTTTCCAGTCGCCGATAGGGCGCGCTGCGCATCGCGTCTACCCGCGGCCAGACGTTAAGTTGCTTCAGTAACGCCACCGAGGAAGATCCGATCGCTGAAATTCGCAAATCGGGATCGCTGTCGGCCTCAAATGGAGCGGGTTCGGCGCGCTCAATGACCGCCACGCGAAAATGTTGCTGTGTCAGTCCACAGGCCAGCGCAGCACCGACCATGCCACCGCCGACAATCACGACATCAAACTGATTATCCTGCATTGCTTATATCCCTCTCTTATTCCCGCCAGCCTGCGCAACACGGGTCTGAATAGAGCAAAGTGTACCGGAAAACCCGAAGGCTGGCAGAAAAGCCCTCAGGCTGGTCACAACAGCATCAAAGCATTACAATACGCGCCCCTCACTTCACTGCACTGAATCAATGGCTAGCGCGATGACAAAAAAACTGCATATCAAAACCTGGGGATGTCAGATGAATGAGTATGATTCATCCAAGATGTCTGATCTGCTGAACAGTACGCACGGCTACACGCTGACCGAGGTCCCTGAAGAGGCGGATATCCTGCTGCTTAACACCTGTTCTATTCGTGAAAAAGCGCAGGAGAAAGTGTTCCACCTGCTGGGACGCTGGAGAAAACTCAAAGAGCGCAATCCGGATGTCATTATCGGCGTTGGCGGCTGCGTCGCGTCGCAGGAAGGGGATCATATTCGCCAGCGTGCACCCTGCGTCGATATCGTTTTTGGTCCGCAGACACTGCATCGTCTGCCGGAAATGATTAACACCGTGCGCGGCACCAAAAGTCCGGTGGTCGACATCAGCTTCCCGGAAATTGAGAAATTTGACCGCCTGCCGGATCCGCGCGCAGAGGGTCCCACAGCCTTTGTTTCTATCATGGAAGGCTGCAACAAATATTGTACTTTCTGCGTGGTCCCTTACACACGCGGCGAGGAAGTGAGCCGTCCCAGCGATGACATTTTGCTGGAAATCGCACAGCTGGCGGCGCAGGGTGTGCGTGAAGTTAACCTGCTTGGCCAGAACGTCAACGCGTATCGTGGCGCCACCTTTGACGGTGAGATCTGTACCTTCGCCGAGCTGCTGCGCCTGGTCGCTGCTATCGACGGTATCGACCGTATTCGTTTCACCACCAGCCACCCGATTGAGTTTACTGACGACATTATCGAGGTTTACCGCGATACCCCGGAGCTGGTGAGTTTCCTGCATCTGCCCGTTCAGAGTGGATCGGACCGTATTCTGACGCTGATGAAGCGTGCGCACACCGCGCTGGAATATAAGGCGATTATCCGCAAGCTGCGCGCAGCGCGGCCAGATATTGAGATCAGTTCTGACTTCATCATCGGCTTCCCGGGTGAAACGCAGCAGGATTTCGAGCAGACCATGAAGCTTATTGCCGAGATCAATTTCGATGTCAGCTTCAGCTTTGTCTACTCTGCCCGTCCTGGCACGCCAGCCGCTGACCTGCCGGATGATGTCAGCGAAGAGGAGAAAAAGCAGCGTCTGTGGATCCTCCAGGACCGCATTAACCAGCAGGCGCAGGCGATCAGTCGCCGCATGGTGGGCACAGTGCAGCGTATTCTGGTAGAAGGCATCTCCCGCAAGAACGTCATGGAAGTTTCCGGCCGCACCGAAAATAACCGTGTGGTTAATTTCGAAGGCTCACCTGAGATGATTGGCCGTTTTGTGGATGTTGAAATTGTCGATGTCTACACCAACTCGCTTCGCGGCAAACTGGTGCGTACCGAAGAAGAGATGGGCCTGCGTATGGCGGAAAGCCCGGCCTCTGTGATTGCCCGTACCCGCAAAGAAAACGAAATCGGCGTGAGCCTGTTCCAGCCGTGATCCCTGCACTACCGGGCGGCAGCGCGCAGCGCGTTGCCGCCAATTTCACGCCGCGACACTTGGTTTCTGAAAGTGTCGCCCAAATATCTCTCCTTAAGCTTGCGCCCAGGCGTTACGGCATAAATAATTTCGTTATGGTGCACACGTTTAAGCCCAACGGTGCGTCAGACACATCCCATAACTGGCCCTGAGTGACCCAAAGGATTCGTTTGAATATCGAAACTCGTGAAATCGCCCTTGAACCGGCTGATAACCGTCGACTGATGAGCCTGTGCGGGCCTTTCGACGATAATGTGAAACAGCTTGAGCGTCGTCTGGGCATTGAGATCAATCGTCGCGACAATGTCTTTAAGCTGGTTGGACGTCCACTGTGCGTCAATGCCGCCGCAGATATTCTGAAAACCCTCTATGTCGACACCGCGCCGATGCGTGGTGAGATCCCGGATATTGAGCCTGACCAGATTCACCTGGCCATCAAAGAGAGCCGGGTACTGGAACAAACCGCCGAAAGCGTGCCGGAGTACGGTAAAGCGGTCAATATCAAGACCAAGCGTGGTGTGATTAAGCCACGCACGCCAAACCAGGCGCAGTACATCGCGAATGTGCTCGACCATGACATCACCTTTGGCGTCGGCCCGGCGGGTACCGGTAAAACCTATCTGGCGGTGGCAGCCGCAGTGGATGCCCTGGAGCGTCAGGAGATTCGCCGCATCATGCTGACACGCCCTGCCGTCGAAGCGGGTGAAAAACTCGGCTTCCTGCCTGGCGATCTCAGCCAGAAAGTCGACCCATATCTGCGTCCGCTCTACGATGCCCTATTTGAAATGCTCGGTTTTGAGCGGGTAGAAAAGCTGATGGAGCGCAACGTCATTGAGGTGGCTCCGCTGGCTTACATGCGTGGTCGTACCCTGAACGATGCGTTTATCATTCTTGATGAGAGCCAGAACACCACCATCGAGCAGATGAAGATGTTCCTGACGCGTATCGGCTTTAATTCCAAAGCGGTAATTACCGGCGACGTCACCCAGATTGACCTGCCACGTCACGTTAAGTCGGGCCTGCGGCATGCCATTGAAGTGCTGGCAGACGTTGAAGAGATTAGCTTTAACTTCTTCCACAGTGAAGATGTGGTGCGCCATCCGGTGGTTGCCCGCATTGTTACCGCCTATGAAGCCTGGGAAGCGGCCGATCAGACCCGTCGCGATCAGCAGGCTGAAGAGCGTAAACGTGAAGCACTGGCTGCACAGAGCGCCACGCAGGAGAGCAAATGAGTGAGGTCATTCTCGACCTGCAGGTCGCCTGTGAGAACACGTCGGATCTGCCGGATGAAAGCCTGTTTCATCGCTGGCTTTCCGCGGCTGTTACCCCTTTTCAGCCCGAAAGCGAAGTCACCGTCCGTCTGGTCGATGAAGCGGAGAGTCATGAGTTAAATCTGACTTATCGCGGCAAAGACAAGCCGACAAATGTTCTCTCCTTCCCGTTTGAAGCGCCACCGGGCATCGAGTTACCTCTGCTGGGCGATCTGATCATCTGCCGCCAGGTGGTTGAGCAGGAAGCCGCAGAACAGGGCAAAAGCGTTGAAGCCCACTGGGCGCATATGGTGGTACACGGCACGCTGCATCTGCTGGGTTACGACCATATTGAAGACGACGAAGCGGACGAGATGGAAGGACTGGAGACCGAGATAATGCTTGCTCTTGGGTATCCTGATCCGTACATTTCGGAGAAAGAAGACGCCTGAATCCCGAATTCTGGCTATCCGGCTGTCAGCACGGTTTGCTGACAGCACCTATTCCTCACCAGAGAGATCTATAAAAACCGCCATGAGCGACGACCATTCTCAAAACAGCGATGCACCCAGTAGTAAAAAGGGATTTTTCTCCCTGTTGATCAACCAACTTTTTCACGGTGAACCGAAAAGCCGTGATGAGCTACTGGAGCTGATCCGCGACTCGAATAACAAAGAGCTGATTGACCAGGACACCCGCGACATGCTCGAAGGGGTTCTGGATATTGCGGAGCAGCGCGTGCGTGACATCATGATCCCGCGCTCGCAAATGATCACCCTGAAACGTAATCAGAGCCTCGAAGAGTGTCTGGATGTCATTATCGAATCCGCCCATTCCCGCTTCCCGGTGATCAGCGAAGATAAAGATCATGTGGAAGGGATTCTGATGGCGAAAGATCTGCTGCCGTTTATGAGCAGCGAATCTGAGCCTTTCAGCATTGAGAAAGTCCTGCGTCCTGCGGTGGTTGTGCCTGAAAGTAAGCGCGTTGACCGGATGCTGAAAGAGTTCCGCTCCCAGCGCTACCACATGGCGATCGTTATTGATGAGTTTGGTGGTGTCTCTGGTCTGGTGACCATTGAAGATATTCTGGAGCTGATTGTCGGTGAGATTGAAGATGAGTATGACGATGAAGAAGATCGTGATATTCGTCAGCTTAACCGTCACACCTTTACGGTGCGCGCTCTGACCGCCATTGAAGATTTCAATGAGGTGTTTGGCACGCAGTTCAGTGACGATGAAGTCGATACCATTGGTGGTCTGGTAATGCAGGGCTTCGGCCATCTGCCCGCGCGCGGTGAAAGCATTGAGATTGAGGGTTACCAGTTCAAGGTAGCAATGGCTGACAGCCGCCGCATCATCCAGGTTCACGTGACCATTCCGGAAAACTCGCCACAACCTCAACTGGAAGACGAATAAGTCTATGGCTTTAGCCTCACTCTACCCGCGCCAGCGGGTTCGCCTGCTGCTGGCTTTAATTACGGGTGCGTTGGGCACCCTCGCCTTCTCTCCTTACGATTTCTGGCCCGCCGCACTGCTGTCGCTGTGCGGCTTACAGCTCCTGACCCTGAACCGCTCAAGCCCGCAGGCTACGGCAATCGGCTTTGTCTGGGGAGTGGGCTTATTCGGCAGCGGCATCAACTGGGTTTACGTCAGTGTCGCCACCTTTGGTGGCATGCCTGGGCCGGTGAATGTCTTTATCGTGGCATTGCTGGCGGCGTATCTGGCGATCTACCCGGCGCTGTTTGCCGGCGTACTGAATCGCATCTGGCCGCGCACAACGCTGTGGCGACTGGCGCTGGCTGCACCCGCCTTGTGGCAGATCACGGAGTTCCTGCGCGGCTGGGTGCTGACCGGCTTTCCATGGCTGCAGTTTGGCTACAGCCAGATTGACGGCCCGTTAAAAGGTCTGGCCCCGCTGGCGGGGGTCGAGACGCTGACCTTCCTGCTGATGGTGGTGGCTGGCCTGCTGGCATATGCCCTGCAGCAGCGCAACGTCAGAAGTCTGGTCGCTGCACTGCTGCTGCTGGCCCTGCCGTGGCCCTTGCGCTATATCCAGTGGGTTCAGCCGATGCCCGAGCGTGCCGTCGAAGTGGCGCTGGTGCAGGGAAACATCCCGCAGTCGATGAAGTGGGACCCGCAGCAACTGCTCAACACCCTGCGCATTTATCACGGTCTGAGCCAGCCGCTCATGGGCAAAGCGCCGATTATTATCTGGCCTGAATCGGCGATTACCGATCTGGAAAGTAATCAGCAGCCGTTCCTGCATTCACTGGATGATGAACTGCGTGAACGCGGCAGTTCGCTGGTCACGGGTATCGTAGACTCCCGACTGGAGCAGAACCGCTACCACGATTACAACACCGTGATCGTGCTGGGTGGCAAGACGCCCTACAACTACTTTAGCGGCAATCGTTACCAGAAAAATCACCTGGTGCCATTTGGCGAATTTGTGCCACTGGCCGATCTGCTGCGTCCGCTGGCTCCGTTCTTTGATCTGCCGATGTCGGCGTTCAGCCGTGGCAACTATCTCCAGCCACAGCTCAGCGTGGCGGGCTATAACCTGACCAGCGCTATTTGTTATGAGATCGTGCTGGGTGAACAGGTGCGGGCCAACTTCCATCCCGACACCAATTTCCTGCTGACCGTTTCGAACGATGCCTGGTTTGGCCACTCTATCGGCCCGTGGCAGCACTTCCAGATGGCGAGGATGCGGGCGCTGGAACTGGGTCGTCCGCTGTTGCGCAGTACCAACAATGGCGTAACTGCAGTGGTGAATGCCAGTGGTGATGTGGAAGCCATGCTGCCGCAATTTACGCGCGATGTCCTGACCAGCAAAGTTACGCCTACGCAGGGAGAAACCCCATATGCGCGGGCTGGTATCTGGCCTGTCTGGTCACTGACGCTGCTGGCGGCGTTGATAGCCCTGCTGCGCCGACGCCGATAACAGCGCAAAGACGTCATGGCGAAGCGAATGCTTCGCCTGAGGTTGTTGAAAACGCGCGGTGCTCAGGGAGTAAACGCCTTACGCAGAGACGCAAACACCGCCATCCCTGCCTTGCGCATCGCGGGCCATCCATGGTCCGCGATGCGCTGCTAAAGGTGTAAGCTCCCCTGGCTTGACGTTTATCTGCCGTCGATGCGAGGTGCACGTTTCGCCTTTTCTCCTTCTTATTCTCTGATACTCCCACTCCCTGACCGCATACTCTGCTGCCTTTCTCACCCTGCACCGCTTTCTGGCACGATGATTGCAAAATGTTTCACTGTTTTTCGCTAACGGCCTGATTGCAGGCGCTGCCGCGAGGCGGATTGCACCAAAACTGTCGCACCTCCTGCACCGTAAACGCGCAGTGTGAGAAATTTGCCTTTTTTTGGTGCGGATCACCTCGCAAAAAAGAAACTTTTTTGTTTCATTGCGTTAACAATCCGCTATGTTAGTGACTCTTCTGCGCCCATTTAATCCGCAGAATGAGCAGAAACGCAGCACAAAACAGACACAACATCATAATCAGCGCAGGTTATATCCTGTGCCTTTTTCATACGAAGGAGTTGGAACATGCAACTACGCAAAGTGGCATTATCTCTTCTGCTGATCGGTGCAGCGGCGGGAGCGGCCCAGGCGGAAGATCTCAGCGGCACCCTGAAGAAGATTAATGACAATGGCGTCATTGTGGTCGGGCATCGCGAATCATCAGTTCCCTTTTCTTATTATGACAACCAGCAAAAAGTCGTCGGCTATTCACAGGATTACTCAAACGCCATTGTGGAAGCCATCAAAGCGAAGCTCAATAAGCCTGACCTGCAGGTCAAAATGATTCCAATCACCTCACAAAACCGTATTCCACTGCTGCAAAACGGCACCTACGATTATGAGTGTGGCTCCACCACCAATAACCTTGAGCGCCAGAAACAGGCGGCCTTCTCTGACACCATTTTTGTTATTGGCACCCGCTTGCTGGTTAAGAAAGATGGCCCGATCAAAGATTTCGCCGACCTGAAAGGCAAAACCGTGGTGGTAACCTCAGGGACCACGTCTGAAGTGCTGCTGCACAAACTCAACGACGAACAGAAACTGGATATGCGCATCATCAGCGCCAAAGATCATGGCGACTCGTTCCGTACACTGGAAACCGGCCGTGCCGTGGCCTTTATGATGGATGATGCCCTGCTGGCTGGCGAACGCGCTAAAGCCAAAAAGCCGGACAACTGGGAAATTTTAGGCACGCCACAGTCTAAAGAGGCCTATGGCTGCATGCTGCGTAAAGATGATCCGCAGTTCAAAGCGCTGGTTGATGAAACCATCGCCAAAGCCCAGACGTCGGGTCAGGCAGAAAAATGGTTCGATACCTGGTTCAAAAAGCCTATTCCGCCTAAGAACCTGAACATGAACTTTGAGCTGTCTGATGACATGAAAGCGCTGTTCAAAACGCCAAACGACAAAGCACTCAATTAACAAAAAAATACCCAATGGATTCCAGGTCACATTGAGTCGGCAGGAGAGCATGCATCACGGGGAACTTACTCAGGTAGATGATTCGGATGCGTGGACATACATTGCCAACAAAATGCAGCCTGAAAGACGGCGGGTATAACAAGGGCGGCCTGGCTGCCCTCTCGATTGCTGAAACCGCGGCATGGACAGACAGACTGACACGGGTCGTTCCCCTGCGTCAGGACATAAAACGCCGTTCATCAATCTTCAGGGTAGCTTAGCTACCCTTTTTTTCCGGAGCTCGTTATGGGTATCGATTGGAACTGGGGCATATTCCTCGAACAGGCCCCGTTCGGTAATACGACCTACCTCGGCTGGCTGTGGTCCGGTTTTCAGGTGACGATAGCCGTCTCCTGCTGCGCCTGGATTATCGCTTTCTGCGTGGGTTCATTTTTTGGCATTCTGCGCACCGTGCCGAATCGCCTGCTGTCGACCATTGGCACCTGCTATGTCGAACTGTTTCGTAACATCCCGCTGATCGTCCAGTTCTTCTTCTGGTATCTGGTGGCGCCCGAGCTGGTGGGCGAAAATCTCGGCATGTGGTTTAAGTCTGAGCTGGACCCCAACATTCAGTTCTTCCTCTCCTCCATGATCTGTCTCGGCCTGTTTACCGCCGCCCGCGTTTGCGAGCAGGTGCGCGCGGCGATTCAGTCACTGCCGAGTGGACAGAAGAATGCTGGCCTGGCGATGGGATTAACCCTGCCGCAGACTTACCGCTATGTACTGCTGCCGAATGCGTATCGCGTGATTGTTCCGCCGATGACCTCGGAAATGCTGAACCTGGTCAAGAACTCCGCTATCGCCTCCACCATTGGTCTGGTGGATATGGCAGCACAGGCGGGCAAGTTGCTCGACTATTCTGCTCACGCCTATGAATCCTTCACCGCCATTACGCTGGCCTACGTCGCGATTAACCTGGTGATTATGTTGTTAATGAGTCTGGTCGAGCGCAAAGTCCGGCTGCCAGGCAATGCGGGAGGCAAGTAATGTACGACTTTGACTGGAGTTCGATTGCGCCCAGCCTGCCCTATCTGCTTAACGGCTTAGTGATTACCTTTAAGATCACGATCACCGCCGTGGTCTTCGGCATTCTTTGGGGCACCCTGCTGGCGGTAATGCGTCTGTCGACCTTTAAGCCCATCAGCTGGTTCGCCAAAATTTATGTCAACCTGTTCCGCTCAGTACCGCTGGTGATGGTGCTGCTGTGGTTCTATCTGGTGGTGCCGAGTTTCCTGCAACAGGTGCTGGGCCTGTCGCCTAAAACCGATATCCGCCTGATTTCAGCCATGGTCGCCTTTTCACTGTTCGAAGCGGCGTACTACTCAGAAATCATTCGTGCCGGCATCATCAGTATCTCACGCGGCCAGGGTAATGCCGCGCTGGCGCTGGGTATGACGCAGTGGCAGGCCATGAAACTGATTATTCTGCCGCAGGCATTCCGGGCCATGGTTCCGCTGTTACTGACGCAGGGTATCGTGCTGTTCCAGGATACCTCTCTGGTCTATGTCTTAAGCCTGGCGGACTTCTTCCGTACCGCGTCCACTATCGGTGAGCGCGACGGCACCCAGGTTGAAATGGTTCTGTTTGCAGGTCTGGTCTACTTCGTTATCAGCCTGAGCGCATCGCTGTTGGTCAGCTATCTAAAAAGAAAAAGGACGGTTTAAATGATTAGCCTGAAAAATGTTTCTAAGTGGTATGGTCACTTTCAGGTGCTGACCGACTGCTCAACCGAAGTCAAAACCGGTGAAGTGGTGGTAGTGTGCGGCCCGTCCGGCTCCGGTAAATCGACGCTCATCAAAACCGTAAACGGACTTGAGCCCGTTCAGCAGGGTGTGATTTCCGTCAACGGCACCGAAGTGAACAACAAAAAAACCAATCTGGCGCAGCTTCGCAGTCAGGTCGGAATGGTGTTCCAGCACTTCGAGCTGTTCCCGCATTTGAGCATTATTAACAATCTGGTGCTGGCGCAGGTAAAAGTGCTGAAGCGAGACAAAGCGGCGGCCCGCGATAAAGGGTTGAAGCTGCTGAAGCGTGTGGGACTGTCAGCCCATGCGGAGAAGTTTCCTGGCCAGCTCTCCGGCGGTCAGCAGCAGCGCGTGGCAATTGCGCGTGCGCTCTGCATGGATCCTATTGCGATGCTGTTTGATGAACCGACCTCCGCGCTGGATCCGGAAATGATCAATGAAGTGCTGGATGTGATGGTTGAACTGGCGCAGGAAGGGATGACGATGATGGTGGTGACACACGAGATGGGCTTTGCCCGTAAAGTCGCCAATCGCGTGATCTTTATGGATGAAGGGAAAATTATCGAAGACACCAACAAAGATGACTTCTTTAATAATCCGCAGTCTGACCGCGCTAAAGATTTCCTCGCTAAAATTTTGCACTAAACAACGTATGCGGGTCACTCAACGTGGCCCGCATAATGTTAGTTATCAGGGTTCAAAAGGCTGACGCTGGAACTGATCGTGGCCGCATTCCGGACAACGGGATAAGGTCTCAG
Source organism: Pantoea sp. Cr_R13 (assembly GCF_029222565.1). Classification (NCBI taxonomy): domain Bacteria; kingdom Pseudomonadati; phylum Pseudomonadota; class Gammaproteobacteria; order Enterobacterales; family Erwiniaceae; genus Pantoea; species Pantoea sp. Cr_R13. The sequence continues at coordinate 70,659 of NZ_JARHXL010000003.1, read as the reverse complement.
GCGTATAGATTGCCCGGGTAAACTGGCACTTTTCACACACCAGATTGCCAAGACCTACCACTTCACCGCTCTGATAGACACCATGGTGATGCAGATCCTGAAAGACCTCACGCCACTCCAGCTGACTTTTATCCGTAATATCCGCCAGCTCTTTCCAGACGCTCTCGCGGATAATGCGCATAAACAGTGAATCCGCCAGCGGTTCTTCAGCATCGCTGTAACTTCGGGCAAACTCGCCTAAATCACGGCGCACCGAACGCAGCGCCTGGTCAATCTCACTTTCTGACATATCATCGCGCACCAGCAACTGACTTCGCCGCCCGGCAATCAGCTCATCAAGGTTACGATCACCCTGACGAAGACGTTCAGTCAATACGGCTAACGACTCGCGATACTCCTGAGCCACTTTATTCATTTTGTTCTCCTTTATGCAGACCCTCGCTGACTTAAGTTTAGTCGTAATGTTGCTTTTGCCGTGTCGTCTGTACAGTGAATTACAAAAGGGTGAAGAGGCTGACGCTTTCGGCAGAAATCGTGCCAGCAAAAGTGGGAAGTGTTGTTGATACGCGGCCTTATGGGTATGCTATGCGGATCTTAGAGCCAGAAAAATGTTTTTCATAAAGGACCACAGGCAGCCATGCAAGAGCAATACCGCCCGGAAGAAATTGAATCCCGTGTGCAGCAGCACTGGGATGAAAACGAAACGTTTAAAGTGACTGAGCAGGAAGGTAAAGAGAAATACTATTGCCTCTCCATGTTGCCCTATCCTTCTGGCCGCCTGCACATGGGTCACGTTCGTAACTACACCATCGGCGACGTAATCGCGCGCTATCAGCGTATGCTCGGCAAAAACGTGCTACAGCCGATTGGCTGGGATGCTTTCGGCCTGCCTGCGGAAGGCGCTGCGGTTAAAAACAATACTGCACCTGCCCCTTGGACTTACGACAACATCGCCTACATGAAAAACCAGCTCAAACTGCTGGGCTTTGGCTATGACTGGAGTCGTGAACTGGCCACCTGCCAGCCTGAGTACTACCGCTGGGAACAGTGGTTCTTTACCAAACTGTATGAAAAAGGCCTGGTCTATAAAAAAACCTCCGCAGTGAACTGGTGCCCGAACGATCAGACGGTGCTGGCGAACGAGCAGGTGATCGATGGCTGTTGCTGGCGCTGCGACACCAAAGTTGAGCGTAAAGAGATCCCGCAGTGGTTTATCAAAATCACCGATTATGCGGAAGAGTTGCTGAACGATCTGGATACGCTGGAAGAGTGGCCTGAACAGGTCAAAACCATGCAGCGTAACTGGATTGGTCGTTCTGAAGGCGTCGAAATCACTTTCGACGTGGCAGAGAGCGAAGAGAAAGTTACTGTCTACACCACCCGCCCGGATACCTTTATCGGCGCAACCTATGTGGCTGTCGCAGCAGGTCATCCTCTGGCCACTCAGGCATCAGTCAATAATCCGGCACTGGCTGACTTTATTGCGGAATGCCGTAATACCAAAGTGGCCGAAGCCGATATGGCGACCATGGAGAAGAAAGGCATGGCGACCGGCCTGTCTGTTATTCATCCGCTGACCGGTGAGCTGCTTCCGGTCTGGGTCGCCAACTTCGTCCTGATGGAATACGGCACCGGTGCCGTTATGGCGGTTCCGGCACACGACCAGCGTGACTGGGAGTTTGCCACTAAATACGATCTGTCGATCAAGCCGGTCATCCTCAACCTGGATGGCTCCATTCCTGACGTTAGCGCTGCGGCGATGACGGATAAAGGCGCCCTGTTCAACTCGGGTGAGTTCAACGGCATGGATCACGCAACTGGCTTTAACGCTATCGCGGATTCACTGGCGGCAAAAGGCGTGGGCGTACGTAAAGTGAACTACCGTCTGCGCGACTGGGGTGTTTCCCGTCAGCGCTACTGGGGTGCACCTATCCCGATGGTGACGCTGGAAGATGGCACTGTGATGCCGACACCTGAAGACCAGCTGCCGGTTATCCTGCCGGAAGATGTGGTGATGGATGGCATTACCAGCCCGATCAAAGCCGATCCGGAGTGGGCGAAAACCACAGTAAACGGTCAGCCAGCGCTGCGTGAAACGGACACCTTTGACACCTTTATGGAGTCCTCCTGGTACTATGCGCGTTATACCTGCGCCAGCTACAAGGAAGGCATGCTGGACCCGGCCGCAGCAAACTACTGGCTGCCGGTCGATCAGTATGTAGGCGGGATTGAACACGCCATCATGCACCTGATGTATTTCCGCTTCTTCCACAAGCTGCTGCGTGACGCGGGCCTGGTGAACTCTAATGAGCCAGCAAAACGTCTGCTGTGCCAGGGCATGGTACTGGCTGATGCCTTCTACTACCTGGGCAACAACGGCGAACGTAACTGGGTTTCCCCGGTTGACGTTGAAGTTGAGCGTGACGAGAAAGGCCGCATTATTAAAGCGACCGACACGCAGGGCCGCGACGTGATCTACGCGGGCATGAGCAAAATGTCGAAGTCGAAAAACAACGGCATCGATCCACAGCTGATGGTTGAGCGTTACGGCGCCGATACCGTACGTCTGTTTATGATGTTTGCTTCGCCAGCAGATATGACGCTGGAGTGGCAGGAATCGGGCGTTGAAGGGGCTAACCGCTTCCTGAAACGTGTCTGGAAGCTGGTCTACGAGCACACCTCACAGGGTGCGACCGTGGCACTGGATGTGGATAGCCTGAATGACGAGCAGAAATCGCTGCGTCGTGACCTGCACAAAACCATCGCCAAAGTGGCGGATGATATTGGCCGTCGTCAGACCTTCAACACCGCTATTGCAGCGATCATGGAGCTGATGAACAAGCTGACCCGCGCTCCGCAGGAGAGCGAGCAGGATCGCGCCCTGATGCAGGAAGCGCTGCTGGCCATCGTCCGTCTGCTCTATCCGTTTACCCCGCACGCCTGCTATGTTCTGTGGCAGACGCTGGGTGGCGAAGGCACCATCGATGAAGCGAGCTGGCCGGTTGCTGATGAAGCCGCTATGGTTGAAGATTCGCTGCTGGTGGTGGTGCAGGTTAACGGTAAAGTGCGCGGCAAAATCACCGTGCCTGCCGATGCAACACAGGAACAGGTTCAGGCACGCGCTGCACAGGAGCATCTGGTGGCGAAGTATCTGGACGGCGTGACTATCCGTAAAGTCATTTATGTACCGGGCAAACTGCTTAACCTGGTCGTAGGTTAAGTTCAGGAGGAACTGTGCGACATCCGATTATCAGGCTGTTTGTCATGCTGGCGGTGGTTGTCACCGCTGGCTGTGGTTTTCATCCGCGCGGCACCACGCAGGTGCCCAGCGAACTGAAAACCCTGATTGTTTCAACCGGCGATCCTTATGGACCGCTGGCGCGTACTGTGCGCCAGCAACTGCGCATCAACGATGTCACCATTGTTGAAGACACGAAACAGACCCGCACCGATATTCCAACCCTGCGTCTGGGTCCGGAACTGTCGGGCCGTAACACAGCGTCGGTCTTTATCAGCGGCACCTCTGCTGAGTATCAGCTGGTCATGACGCTTACGGCGCAGGTTCTGCTACCGGGCAAAGGTATCTATCCTATCAGCACCACGGTTTATCGTTCGTTCTTCGATAACCCGAATGCGGCGCTGGCGAAAGATGCCGAACAGGATCTGATTACGCAGGAGATGCGTCAGCGTGCTGCCGAACAGCTGGTTCGTAAACTGCTGACAGTGCATGCCGCACAGATCAACAACAAAGAGACCTTACCGGCGTCTGTCATTTCGGTGCCAGGTCAGGGTTCACAGGAAGCGCCCTCTTCCTCTGCTACCAGCCTGCAATGATCAGGATTTATCCTGAGCAACTCAGCGCGCAGCTCCGTGAGGGGCTGCGCGCCTGTTATTTGTTAGCCGGTAACGAACCGCTGCTGTTGCAGGAAAGCGCGGATGCCATCCGTGCCGCCGCAACCACACAGGGATTCGACGAACATTTTAGTTTTACGCTGGATGCCCAGACCGACTGGGAGAGTCTGTTCGTCAGCTGCCAGTCACTGAGTCTGTTTGCCCAGCGTCAGACGATGACACTGCAATTCCCCGAGAATGGCCCCAACGCCGCCATGGCCGAGCAGCTGGTTAAGTTCTCTCAGCTGCTGCACGCCGATATTCTGCTGATCTGCCGGATGCCAAAGCTGACCAAAGCGCAGGAAAACAGCGCCTGGTTTAAGGCACTGGCTGCCTCTGCGGTTGTAGTGCCCTGCCAGACACCTGAGCAGGCACAATTGCCACGCTGGGTGGTCAATCGCGCGAAAGCGCTGAAATTATCCGTGGATGACGCGGCAGTACAGCTGCTGTGTTACTGCTATGAAGGTAATCTGCTGGCGCTGGCGCAGGCTCTGGAGCGGCTCTCACTGCAGTGGCCGGACGGCAAGCTAACACTGCCCCGGGTCGAAGAAGCAGTCAGTGATGCCGCGCACTTCACGCCCTTCCACTGGGTAGATGCCCTGCTGGCGGGTAAAAGCCGTCGCGCCTTGCATATCCTGCACCAGCTGGAGAAAGAAGAGAGCGAAGTCGTGATTCTGCTGCGTACGCTGCAGCGCGATCTGCTGACGCTGTTGCATCTGCAACGCCATCAGGCGCAGCAACCACTGCGCACGCTGATGGATCAGCAGCGTATCTGGCAAAACCGCCGCGCGCTGTTCACCGACGCACTCCAGCGACTGGATGCGACGCGTCTGCAACGCGCCATCCATCTGCTGAGTCAGATTGAGATCGCCCTGAAGCAGGATTATGGTCAGTCAGTGTGGCCGCAGTTGCAAACCCTGACGCTGCTGCTCAGCAGTCGCGCTTTTCCGACGAGCTTTGCCCATGTCTGAGTTACACGCACTGTTTGGTGGCACCTTCGATCCGATCCATTTTGGCCATCTGCGCCCGGTGGAAGCGCTGGCACAACAGACTGGCTTGAAACGGGTGACGCTGCTGCCCAACAATGTGCCCCCGCACCGTCCGCAACCGGAAGCGAGCGCGACCCAACGGGTTGCTATGCTGCGCTGTGCTATCCGCGGCTTACCGCTGTTTGAGATAGATACCCGGGAGCTGGAACGTGACACACCTTCCTGGACCGTGACCACCCTGGAAGCCTGGCGCGCAGAACGCGGTGCTGAGCAGCCGCTGGCCTTTATCATTGGTCAGGATTCCCTGCTGAGCCTGTCCAAATGGCATCGCTGGCAGGATCTGCTGTCACTCTGCCATCTGCTGGTCTGCCAGCGTCCCGGCTATCCGACCCGGTTCGACTCGCCAGAGATGCAGGCGTGGCTTGAGCAACACGTCGCTCAGGATATCCGGCAGCTGCATCAGCAGCCCGCAGGGCATATCTGGCTGGCGGAAACCCCACTCTATGACATTTCGGCGACCGAAATTCGCCGCCGTCGCCATCAAAATCAGCCCTGCGATGACCTGTTACCCGCTGCGGTTATCGACTATATCGACCGCGAAGGCTTATATCGCGACTGATCCGGGCATGCTATACTGCGCCGCTTAATTTTTTGGCTGCACTCTCCGGGCTTACAGCCGGCTCATTACTACCAGATTCCAAGGGGAACCTTTTGCAAGGTAAAGCACTCCAAGAGTTCGTTATTGATAAGATTGATGATCTTAAAGGCCAGGACATTGTTACCATCGACGTTCAGGGCAAATCCAGCATCACCGATTACATGATCATCTGCACCGGCACCTCCACGCGTCATGTGACTTCGATCGCAGAACACGTTGAGCAGGAATCCCGTTTAGCTGGCCTGATGCCATTAGGCATTGAAGGTAAAAGCGCGGCAGACTGGGTCGTGGTTGATCTGGGCGATGTCATCGTGCATGTGATGCAGGAAGAGAGTCGCCAGCTGTATGAGCTGGAAAAACTCTGGGGCTAATCGGTGAAACTGCAACTTGTTGCCGTCGGCACCAAAATGCCTGACTGGGTGCAGACCGGTTTTATGGAATACCTGCGCCGCTTCCCGAAAGATATGCCGTTTGAGCTGATCGAAGTTACCGCAGGAAAGCGCGGTAAAAATGCTGATATCAAACGCATTCTTGAAAAAGAAGGTGAAGCGATGCTGGCGGCGGTCGGCAAAGGTAATCGCATCGTCACGCTGGATATTCCGGGCCAACCGTGGGAAACCCCGCAGCTGGCACAGCAGCTTGAACGCTGGAAGCTTGATGGTCGCGATGTCAGCCTGCTGATTGGCGGGCCCGAAGGCCTGGCCCCCGCCTGTAAAGCGGCGGCAGAACAGAGCTGGTCACTGTCAGCATTGACGTTGCCCCATCCGCTGGTGCGCGTGCTGGTAGCCGAAAGTCTGTATCGTGCCTGGAGTATAACGACAAATCATCCTTATCATCGTGAATGACCGATCAGCCCACATCAGACATGACAAGTAGCGGATGAAATTACAAAGCAACGCCTTTCGCGATTACAGCGCCGAACAGAAACTCTTTGTCCGTCGGGCGTTTATCGCCTTCGTCGGTATCTTACTGCTCTCGTCAATCCTGGTGGTTAACCTCTACCACCTGCAGATTCTTCGCTTTGATGATTACAGCACCCGCTCTAACCAGAACCGCATCAAACTGGTGCCTGTCGCGCCCAGTCGCGGCATAATTTACGATCGTACCGGCACCCCGCTGGCACTGAACCGCACCATCTATCAGGCAGAACTTGTCCCGGAAAAAGTCGATAACCTGCAACAGACACTGGAAAACTTACGTCCGGTTCTTGAGCTGACGGATGAAGACCTCGAGAATTTCCAGAAAGAGCGTAAACGCTCACGTCGTTTCACCTCTATCCCGGTTAAAACCGGTCTGAATGAAGTGCAGGTGGCGCGCTTTGCGGTTAATCAGTACCGTTTCCCCGGCGTGGAAGTGAAAGGTTATCAGCGCCGCTACTATCCTTACGGTGCCACGCTGACGCATGTCGTTGGCTACGTGTCAAAAATCAACGACCGTGACGTTGCCCGCCTCGATAAAGAGGGCATATGGCCGAACTATGCCGCAACACACGATATCGGTAAGCTGGGGATTGAAGCGTATTACGAGAGTTTGCTGCACGGCAAAACCGGCTTTGAAGAGGTTGAGGTCAACAACCGTGGCCGCGTTATTCGCCAGTTGCATGAGGAGTCACCTCAGGCTGGGCGTGATATCTATCTGACGATCGATCTCAAACTGCAGCAATATGTCGAGACTCTGCTGGCGGGAAGTCGCGCGGCAGTAGTGGTCAGCGACCCGCGCACCGGCGAAATTCTCGCCATGGTCTCCACGCCGAGCTACGATGCCAACTTATTTGTCGACGGTATTTCCAGTAAGGATTACCGTGGACTGCTGGAAGATGAAAACCGCCCGCTCTACAACCGCGCCATTCAGGCGGCTTATCCACCGGCTTCCACAGTCAAACCTTATGTCGCGGTTTCTGCCATGAGTGCGGGCGTGATCAACCGTAACACCAGTCTGTTTGATCCCGGCTGGTGGCAGCTTCCGGGTTCAGAAAAGCGTTTTCGTGACTGGAAAAAGTGGGGCCACGGCCGTCTGAACGTCACCAAAGCACTGGAAGAGTCTGCCGATACCTTCTTCTATCAGGTCGCCTACGACATGGGTATTGACCGCCTGTCGGAGTGGATGAACAAATTTGGTTATGGCAGCCGTACCGGCATCGATTTACCGCAGGAGAGCGCCGGTAATATGCCTACCCGCGACTGGAAAATGAAACGGTTTAAAAAGCCGTGGTATCAGGGTGATACCATTCCGGTGGGGATCGGTCAGGGTTACTGGACGGCAACCCCGCTGCAGATGAACAAAGCGATGATGATTTTAATCAATGACGGTGTCGTCAAGGTGCCGCATATGCTGCGTGCTACCCGCGAAGGTCGTACCCTGGTGCCCTATCGTCAGCCGCCTGAGGCCCCGATTGGTGATATCCATTCCGGCTTCTGGGAAATCGCCAAAGATGGCATGTACGGCGTGGCGAATCGCCCTAACGGTACCGCGCACAAGAGTTTTGCTGATGCGCCCTATAAAATCGCAGCCAAGTCCGGTACCGCACAGGTCTTCGGCCTGAAAGAGAACGAAACGTATAACGCCCATAGAATTGCTGAACGATTACGCGATCATAAATTAATGACCGCGTTTGCCCCTTATGACAAACCTCGGGTCGCTGTGACCATCATCCTGGAAAACGGTGGCGCCGGTCCGGCTGTCGGCACCGTCATGCGCCAGATTCTGGATCACATTATGTTGGGTGATAACAATACAGTTCTGCCGGACGCCGCCCCTGTGCCGCCCGGTTATGAAGGTGAATAAACATGTCGATGCAAGATAGTCCGCAGAAACGATCGATCTGGATGCGCATCCACATCGATCCGATGTTTATGCTGATCATTCTCGCGCTGCTGACCTACAGCGCCGTGGTGATCTGGAGTGCCAGCGGACAGGATCCTGGCATGATGGAGCGTAAACTCGGGCAGATCGCGATGGGTCTGGTGATCATGATTGTGCTGGCGCAGGTGCCGCCGCGCGTTTATGAAGGCTGGGCGCCCTATCTCTATATTGTCTGCGTCATCCTGCTGGTGGCAGTGGATGCTTTTGGACAGATCAGTAAAGGGGCCCAGCGCTGGCTCGATCTCGGCTTTGTGCGTTTCCAGCCTTCGGAGATTGCCAAGATCGCGGTGCCGCTAATGGTGGCGCGCTTTATCAACCGCGATGTCTGTCCGCCGACGCTGAAAAATACCGGTATCGCGCTGATTCTGATCTTCCTGCCTACTCTGCTGGTGGCCGCACAGCCCGATCTCGGCACCTCGATTCTGATTGCCGCCTCGGGCCTGTTTGTGCTTTTCCTTTCGGGAATGAGCTGGAAACTGATTAGCGTGGCGGTACTGCTGGTCGCCGCCTTTATCCCGATTCTGTGGTTCTTCCTGATGCACGACTATCAGCGCGACCGCGTCATGATGCTGCTCGATCCGGAAACGGACCCGCTGGGTGCCGGTTATCACATCATCCAGTCGAAAATCGCCATTGGCTCGGGCGGACTGCGCGGAAAAGGCTGGCTGCAGGGGACCCAGTCTCAGCTGGAGTTTTTGCCGGAACGTCATACTGACTTTATCTTCGCCGTTCTGGCCGAAGAGTTAGGGCTGGTCGGCGTACTGCTGCTGCTGGCCCTCTATCTGCTGCTGATCATGCGGGGACTGGTGGTAGCAGCCCGGGCGCAGACCACCTTTGGCCGTGTTATGGCGGGCGGTTTAATGCTGATTTTATTCGTTTATGTTTTCGTTAACATTGGCATGGTTAGTGGTATCTTACCGGTAGTTGGCGTGCCGCTGCCGCTGGTCAGTTATGGCGGCTCCGCGCTTATCGTGCTTATGGCGGGATTTGGCATTGTGATGTCGATCCACACTCACCGAAAAATGTTATCTAAAAGTGTCTAAGAGGCTGAAGATGCGTAAGGAATGGCTTGGCGTTGCACTGGCATCATTGGTTCTGGCGGCCTGTACCACGCCCGAACCCCAAAATACGGCGCCGCCGCAACCGGCTTACAACGGACCGGTGGTAGAGATTCCAGGCGTTGAGCCACGTTATGAGCCAATCAATCCGGGCACCAGCCAGGATTACAGCGTTAACGGCAAAAATTACCGCATTATCAAAGATCCGTCGAACTACAGCGAAGTCGGTCTGGCAACCTGGTACGGCGAAGAGGCACAGGGCAACCGCACCGCCACCGGTGAAACTTACGATCCCGATGCGCTGACTGCGGCTCACCCTACTCTGCCGCTGCCGAGCTATGTGCGCGTGACCAATATCGCGAATGGCCGTCAGATTGTGGTGCGCGTTAACGATCGCGGCCCTTACACGCCGGGACGCATTATCGACCTGTCGCGAGCTGCCGGTGATCGCCTGAATATCTCTAACAATTCGCGGGTACGCGTCGACTACATCAAGGTCGCACCCGACGGCACGCTCTCAGGTCCCGGCACCATCGGAACCGTGGTAGCCAAACAGAGCTACTCTCTGCCTGCCCGCCCGGATCTGAGTGGCGGCGCGGTGATGAACGGCGGCAGCGCAGCCCCTGCTGAACCGCCTGCGCAGAATGTTGAAGCCATCAGCAACAGCACGCTGCAGAGCAATGACAACATGGGCGCACCGGTGCAGAGCAGCGGCTTTCTTGGCGCTCCGCAGCCATTAGCGAACGGTGTACTGGAAGGTAACGAGCCGCCCGCTGCCGCGCCTGCCAGTTCCGCGCCAGCCGTCAGCAGTGCGGCTCCCTCAGTCGCCAGCGCTGCGCCAGCAGCCAGCAGTGGTTCCGCCGATGGCTATGTGGTGCAGGTCGGTGCGCTGAACGATCCGGCGCGTGCGCAGCAGATGATGAAAAGCCTGAGCCAGCGTTATGGTGTGCCCGGCAAGGTTGAAAACGCGGGCAACAATGTCTATCGCGTACAGCTTGGTGGTTATGCCTCCCGCGCCGAAGCGGCTGCGCTGCAACAGCGCCTGAGCAGTGAAGGCCAGGCCGCGTCATTTATTACGAACACACGTCGCTGAACCGTGGTTCAGAGCACTGCAGGTTACGTCTGCTAACAACCCAATCATCATGCCCGGTGCCAGAAAATCTGGCATTGGTTATGATGAGTGACATTTTTAACCTCAAACTCACGGATGTTGTAGTCCTACACATGAACACGCTGAAATCATCTCGTTTACTGAAACGCCTGACAGTGGGATCACTGATCGCTATCTCTCTCAGCCATGCTGCTATTGCTGATGACGTCAATCTCAAGACCATGATTCCGGGCGTGCCGGACATTGATGCCGAAGCGTATGTCCTCATCGACTACAACTCAGGCAAAGTGCTGGCAGAGAAAAACGCCGATGCACGCCGCGATCCTGCCAGTCTGACCAAGATGATGACCAGCTATGTCATTGGTCAGGCCGTGAAAGCGGGCAAAATTCATCAGGATGATCTGGTGACCGTCGGCCCGGATGCCTGGGCGACCGGCAACCCGGTGTTTAAAGGCTCTTCGCTGATGTTCCTGAAACCAGGCGATCGCGTGCCGGTTTCACAGCTGACCCGTGGCATTGTCCTGCAGTCTGGTAACGACGCCTGCGTTGCGATGGCTGACTATGTCGCTGGCAGTCAGGATGCCTTTGTTAACCTGATGAACAACTACGTCAAAGCGCTTGGCCTGCAGAATACCCACTTCGGGACCGTCCATGGCCTGGACGCGGAAGGTCAGTACAGCTCCGCGCGCGATATGGCGTTGATCGGCCAGGCGCTGATCCGCGACGTGCCGGAAGAGTATGCTGTTTATAAAGAGAAAGAGTTCACCTTCAACAATATCCGTCAGATGAACCGTAATGGTCTGCTGTGGGATACCAACCTGAACGTGGATGGGATCAAAACTGGTCATACTAACTCAGCCGGTTACAACCTGGTGGCGTCAGCGACCGAAGGCCAGATGCGCCTGATCTCCGCTGTGATGGGCGGTCATACCTATAAAGGCCGTGAAACTGAGAGCAAGAAACTGCTCACCTGGGGCTTCCGTTTCTTTGAAACTGTTGCGCCACTGAAAGCAGGCAAAGAGTTCGCTTCTGAGCCAGTCTGGTTCGGTGATAATGACCGTGTACAACTGGGCGTGGAAAAAGATGCTTACCTGACCATTCCACGTGGCCGTATGAAAGATCTGAAAGCCAGCTATGTGCTAACCAATACAGAACTGCACGCGCCACTGAAGAAAAACCAGGTTGTCGGCAGCATCAACTTCCAGCTGGATGGCAAAACTATCGAACAGCGTCCGCTGGTGGTGCTGAACGAAGTCTCTGAGGGTGGTTTCTTCGGCCGTATCGTTGATTACATCAAACTGATGTTCCATCACTGGTTCGGTTAAGCGTAAGGGGTGATTGAAAAATCACCCCTCTGCCCCCATTACAGGATATTATGATGCTCCCGCTCAGGCGGGAGCCTGTTTTTTATGCACCGGAGTTAATATGAAAACCAAACTGAATGAGCTGCTCGAATTTCCTACCCCTTTTACCTACAAAGTAATGGGTCTGGCGCAACCGGAGCTGGTTGATCAAGTGGTTGAAGTGGTGCAACGTCATGCGCCCGGCGACTACAGCCCTGAAGTTAAGCCGAGCAGCAAAGGCAACTATCACTCCGTAAACATCACTATCACCGCCACCCACATCGAGCAGGTTGAACGCCTGTATGAAGAGCTGGGCAACATCGAAATCGTGCGAATGGTCCTGTAATTTACGGGTCGGCAAGGCGCCTCTGCCTGACGGTTTGCCGACGTTATTCTTAACGTTATTTCCTTTAGCGGGCTATCGTTTTGTCAGTTGAAACCCTCTTTGTCCGTCAGTCCGGTCTGTGCGACTGGCAATCTGTCTCCGACGCCATGCATCACTACACCGACCAGCGCGATGACCAGAGTCGTGACGAGATCTGGCTGGTCGAGCATCCTCCGGTCTTTACGCAGGGTCAGGCGGGAAAAGCGGAGCATCTGCTGATGCCAGGCGATATTCCGGTGGTGCAGAGCGATCGTGGCGGTCAGGTGACCTATCACGGGCCGGGACAGCAGGTGATGTACGTCCTGATTGATGTGAAACGCCGTAAGCTCGGCGTGCGCCAGCTGGTGACCATTCTGGAAGAGACGGTGATCGCGACGCTGGTAGAGTTCGGCGTCAGCGCCCGCGCCCGCGCGGATGCCCCTGGCGTTTATGTCGGGGAAGAGAAAATCTGTTCACTGGGATTACGCATCCGCAAAGGCTGTTCATTTCACGGCCTGGCGCTGAATGTGGCCATGGATTTATCACCTTTCCTGCGCATCAATCCCTGTGGTTACGCCGGGATGAGCATGACCCAGTTGAAAAATTTCGAGCCAGAGGTGACAACGGAGCAGGTACGTTCTCCGCTGGTCAGCGCCTTTGCGCGGCTGTCAGGTTATGAAAATGTTGAATGGATATCAGGCGATCTCCCTGTTAAGCCTTAACGCAGAATGCGAATTTACAAATATGTAACGTATCCGTGCTGACTGTGGCTGCTTCGCAGGCGATGTAATGATATAATTTTTGCACTTTTTTCAAATAAAGTTGAAAGCCCCCTTCCCGGTTTGAGTGGGAACGCTTTCAAATCGCAATCCGACCGGAACCTGCTGATTTATGAGTAAACCAATTCAGATGGAACGCGGCGTCAAATATCGTGACGCAGACAAAATGGCGCTGATCCCGGTGAAAACCGTGGCTGTTGAACGGCAGGAGATGTTGCGTAAGCCGGAATGGATGAAAATCAAGCTGCCAGCTGACTCCAGTCGTATTCAGGGCATTAAAGCCGCGATGCGTAAAAACGGGCTGCACTCAGTCTGCGAAGAGGCCTCCTGCCCTAACCTTGCTGAATGCTTCAACCACGGTACTGCCACCTTTATGATCCTTGGTGCTATCTGTACCCGTCGTTGTCCGTTCTGCGATGTGGCACATGGCCGTCCTAATGCGCCTGATGCTAACGAACCGGCAAAACTGGCGCAGACGATTGCCGATATGGGCCTGCGCTACGTCGTGATAACCTCTGTTGACCGCGATGATTTGCGTGATGGCGGTGCACAACATTTTGCAGACTGTATCCGCGCGATTCGCGAAAAAAATCCCACGATTAAAATTGAAACACTGGTTCCGGACTTCCGTGGCCGCATGGACCGGGCGCTGGAGATTCTCACCGCGACGCCACCGGATGTGTTTAACCACAATCTGGAAAACGTACCACGCGTCTACCGCCAGGTGCGGCCGGGCGCTAACTACGAATGGTCACTGAAATTGCTGGAGCGGTTCAAAGAAGCGCATCCGGATATCCCGACCAAATCGGGTCTGATGGTTGGCCTGGGTGAGACCAACGCCGAAATCGTGGAAGTGATGCGCGATCTGCGTCGCCACGGTGTCACCATGCTGACTCTGGGCCAGTATCTGCAGCCGAGCCGTCACCACCTGCCGGTTCAGCGCTACGTCAGCCCGGCTGAATTTGATGAGATGAAAGAAGAAGCGATGGCGATGGGCTTCACCCATGCCGCATGCGGTCCGTTTGTCCGCTCTTCCTATCATGCGGATATGCAGGCCAAAGGCGAAGAAGTGAAATAAGCCGGCCTCCGCTATCAGAAGCCTGAAAAAACAAAAAACCAGACTGGAAACAGCCTGGTTTTTTTATGCGTGCCTGACGTTGCCTGAAATAAAAAGTAACAGTTATTTTCAGCAAATAACCGATTAATCTTTATGAACGACGCGTTCTGCCGGTACGTCTTCAGCGGCTGTTCGGGTTGCGCTGGTATCTTCGTCTTTCATGGCTTTTTTGAAGCCCTTAATCGCGGAGCCCAGATCGCCGCCCAGTGAGCGCAACTTGTTGGTACCAAAAAGCAGTACGATAAGCGCACCGATAATCAGCAGCTTGGCAATACTGATACCTTCCATATTTAACCTTTCAACTTATTCAAATCACGGTGACTGTTATTTACGCGCAGTTTGCCTGCGGCGACAACTGGAATCTGTAACAGAGTGAGTAAGAACTCATATAAAGCGACTGAGAAAAGCCTGGGTGCGTGGATGCTGTGGATTCGCGATCACCTCTTCCGGCGTGCCCTGCTCCACCACCACTCCCCCATCCATAAAGACGACGCGATCGGCGGCTTCCCGCGCAAAACTGATTTCATGGGTCACTACGATCATCGTTAATCCCTGATCAGCCAGGGTACGCATGGTCGCCAGTACCTCGCCCACCAGTTCCGGATCGAGTGCAGAAGTCGGTTCATCAAACAGCATCAATTGCGGTTTGATCGCCAGCGCACGCGCAATCGCCACACGCTGCTGCTGTCCGCCCGACAAATGACGCGGCCAGGCGTCCGCTTTATCACTTAATCCTACCGTCGCCAGCAGCGCTCGGGCATGGGCCATTGCCTCCTGACGCGGAAATTTATGCACGCCGATAGGCGCCTCAATGATGTTCTGCAGCACCGTCATATGCGGATAAAGATTGAACTGCTGAAACACCATACCGATTTTCTGACGTTGACGGGCAATCTGGCGGGACGAAAGTCGGTGCAGCACATGTCCTTTGAGCACATAACCAATCTGCTCATCGCCGACCCGAATCGAACCGGCATTCATCTCTTCAAGGTGATTAATACAGCGCAGAAATGTGGATTTACCAGAACCGGATGGCCCGAGAATCACGACCACTTCACCAGGGAAGACATCCAGATCTATCCCTTTCAGAACCTGATTGTCGCCATAATTCTTCTGCACGTTTCGGGCGCAGACCAGGGGTTCACTCTGACTCATCGCTCCTCCTGCTGAGGTTGCGCGTTACCTTCTGCGGCAGCGCGTCTGGGGACGCTGGCCACCCGGCGGGTGCCGCGCGCGTAATAGCGCTCAATGGCGGACTGGCCCATATTGAGAATCGAGGTGATCAGCAGATACCAGATCACCGCCACCATGAGCATTGGGATGATCTCAAAGGTACGGTTGTAGATCGCCTGTACCGAGTAAAGCAGATCGCCCATCGCGATCACGCTGACCAGCGATGTCGCCTTGATCATACTGATCAACTGGTTGCCGGTTGGCGGAATAATAGAACGCATCGCCTGCGGAATAATAATGCGTCTCAGCGCCCGCCACCGGCTCATGCCAAAAGCTTGTGTGGTCTCCACCTGACCGTTATCCACCGATAACAGACCGGCGCGAATAATTTCCGCCATGTAAGCGGCTTCATTCAGTGCCAGCCCAGCTATAGCCGCCGTCAGCGGAGTAATCAGATCGTTGGTGTTCCAGCTGGCCAGCGTGACGTCGGTCCACGGCAGCGTCAGCGACAGTGCGGGAAACAGCGTGGAGAGGTTGTACCAGAAGATCAGCTGCACCAGCAGTGGCGTCCCCCGGAAAAACCAGATATAGAGTCCGGCAACGCCGCGCAGCAGCCGGTTCTCAGAGAGCCGCCACACGCCCAGCAGCAGACCCAGCAGCGTGCCCAGTATCATCGACACGACCGTCAGCCCCAGAGTAACCTGCAACCCTTTCAGCACGGACTCTTCGGTAAACCACTTCAGCACCACCTGCCATTCAAAATTAGGGTTGGTCGCCACCAGCCACAACAAATTCGAGCCGATTACCAGCACCACAATCCAGCTGATCCAGCGTCCGTAAGTGGGCGCGCTGCGGGCGAATGCCACGTCACGTAGCTCCGCCTCGCCACTCTCATCGCGGTGCAGATGGCGAGGCCGGCTCATTTGCTGGCCTCTTTCGCCAGATTCAGTCCGGGTGCTTTAGTCATATTGCCTTCAAGCTGCCACTTTTTCATGATCGCCGCATAAGTGCCGTTCTGATACAACGCTTTATAGGCATCCAGTACTACCTGACCCAGCGGCGAGCCTTTTGGCACCACAGTCCCCTGGAAGATATCGCCAAAACCGTTTTTCTGCCCTTTACCCGCCAGCTCAAGTTGCCCTTTCGCCTGATTAACAAAGTAAGTCAGCGGAGCCTGAGAGGAGAAAAATGCATCGGAACGTTTAGAACGCACCGCCAGAATAGACGACGGCTGATCGGTGAAGGCCTGCACCGTCACTGCCGGTTTTCCGTCGGCCACACACTGCGCTGACTGCTTACGGATGACCTGTTCTGCAGATCCCGCGGCCATCACGGCAATACGCTTGCCGCAGGTGTCGTCCAGCTGATTGATTTTCGCCGGATTACCCTTCTGCACGCCGAACACCACGAACTCCTGCACAAAATCGATGAAGTCCACTTTCTGCTGGCGGTCCGGGTAATCCCCAATCGGACCAATCGCCAGCTGGTAACGGCCAGCATTAATGCCGGTGAGTACGCCCGACAGACCACTCACCGTCGCATGTTCGATCTTCACACCCAGCAGTTGCGCCAGCGCGGTGGTTAACTCGGTAGAAGCCCCCTCCATTGAGTGCGGACCATTAACGATTTCATACGGCGGAAATGAACCGTTGTTTACTGAAATCATTTTGCCCGCTTTTTTGATCTCATCCGGCAGCCGATCATGCAGAGCCTGGTCAACTTTTTGCACCGGAATAGCGTCGGCAGCCTGCGCCAGGGATGCAGTCAGCCCCAGCGCCACGATTAAGGCGGTTGCTCTCTTCGTCATAATGGATTCCTGGTTCAGCGGATCAGTTGAGTTCGGGACGGGCGAAGCGTCGGTTCTCCAGTACCGGCAATACCTGGCGGGCATAGGCGACGCGATCAGGATCGAGATCGGCAAACAACAGTGCTGGCGACTCCGCCGCATTCGCCACCGCGACGCCCAGCGGATCGACCACCAGACTGTTACCGATATTGCGTGGGCCACACTCACCCACCGCCACCATGTAGCAGGTGTTCTCCAGCGCACGGGCCCGGGTCAGCAGTTCCCAGTGCATCTCTTTCAGCGGCCCTTTAACCCAGGCAGCGGGCAGCACCAGCACCTCTGCACCAT
This sequence comes from Pantoea sp. Cr_R13, assembly GCF_029222565.1. NCBI lineage: Bacteria > Pseudomonadati > Pseudomonadota > Gammaproteobacteria > Enterobacterales > Erwiniaceae > Pantoea > Pantoea sp. Cr_R13. Next base: position 53,180 of record NZ_JARHXL010000003.1, on the reverse strand, counting down.
CCAGCACCAGCCGACGCGCCAGTTCCGGGAAGCGGACGTCATAACAGGTCATTAATCCCACTTTCATACCCGCAATTTCAATCAGTGGCGGAATGACGTGGCCCGGATTAACCCGCTGCGACTCCTGCATGGCGAATGCATCGTAGAGGTGCAACTTTTCATAGGCGGCGATAATTTCACCGTTGCGAATCGCCACCAGCACGTTGAGCGCTTTTTGCTGCTCGGTGGGAACGTGAACGCTCATCATGGTGGTCAGCGCAGTGTCTTTACTGGCGGTCAGTAGCTGGCTCAGAAATGGGCCATCCAGCGGCTGCGCTGCCTTCAGCACTAAATCGGGATCGGCTATATCGCGCGCCAGCACACCCTCCGGCAGGACCAGCAGGTCAGCCCCCCCTTCTGACGCCCGCTGCATTAAGTCCAGACAAATGCTGGCGTTGTCCTGCCATTCGCGACTCACCGCAAATTGTCCCAGTGCCACTTTCATCATTTCTCTTCTCCCGCAGCAGCCGGAAACATCGCTTCCGGCGTCAGTAATTTGTGTGTCAGCCCCTGCTGATAGAGTTCGCGGCCAAAGTCCATAATCATCTTTTTGTTAGCGCTAAAACCATTCTGATTCCAGTTCGCGGGTAATTCCTGCGCGGTGCGTCGCAAATCGTCCAGCAGCCACGGTGTGGTGTCGGCATACTTCTCTCTTTTCTGCATCCACAGCTGGTAAGAGCGATCGATGACGTCACTCAACGCCGCAGGCAGCCAGGGATGCTCCATCGCCAGCGCCGGTTTAAGCGCCAGAATGTGAATGCCTGGCACATAACCGACGCGGTTAAAATAGTCCCGCTCCGCCTGATAAAAATCGGCCTGCAGCTGCCGCAAGCCCGAATCAGGCAGGAAAAAACCCTCTGGCATAAACGGTGTGAAGATGGCATCCAGCTCACCCGCGTGAAGCATTTCAATCAGCGGTCGCTCACCGGGAGCGGGTTCAATGCGGCCCGGCCGGCCAAATCCCGCCAGCCGATCGGCTATCGGATGATCGGCGTTAAGACGCCCGGCATACCAGAAGACATCATCAATTTCGACGCCCGCTTCACGCAGCACCGTGCGTGTCCAGGTATTGCCCGAATCCTGCCAGCCGGTGACACCGATTCTTTTGCCTTTCAGCTGTGCTGGCGTGGTGATGGGGCTGCTGGCGGTCGTAATGATGCAGCGCTGGCGAAAGCCGCGCATCAGGAAGTGTGGCAGGCCGAGCAGGGTTTCGTCGCCTCTGGCACGACTTTGTGCGTAACGGCTGAAGGAGACTTCGCCCGCATCGTAATCGGGGCTGGTGGCCAGGTCATTCACCAGCGTGCCAACGCGGTCGATCTGTAACTCAAAGCCTTCTGGTCTGATATCACCCAGCGCCAGTGGGGTGAAGTAGTCCCAGTCACGAACCGCCAGTCTGATGAGTAGCCTTGCCATGATCTCTCCATTTACGCTGCGCCGTCAGGACGGTCATAAATTGTGCTTGAATTTGATACTAGATCCGGAATACTTATCTGAACAATCATAATTTTGTTACTGAACAAAGTATTTTCTTATGACAGAGAGCGTCGACATCAACTGGTTTTGCAGCCAGATAACATCACCTTCGGTGAAAGGTATCGCGCAGGTTGCCTCTGCGCTGATTCGTGACGGACAGATTGCGACAGGTATGCAGATGCCTGCAGTGCGGGATATTGCGGAGCAGCTGGGCATCAGTCCGGCAACCGTTTCTGCTGCCTGGGCGCAACTCAGAAAGCAGAAAGTGCTGGCGGGCAAAGGTCGCAGTGGTGTCTGGGTGAGTGGGAATACGGTCATGCCACGTCCGATTCGCTTTGAGAAGATAGGAAACTACGGTGAAAACATTCGGGCTGACCTGACTCTGGCGTCGCCAGACCCCGCACTGCTGCCTGATCTGCAGCGTGCGCTGCAGGCGGCTCTGCACTCACCGCAGCTTAACAGCTATGTCCGTGAAGCGATTTCAGCGCCACTGCTTGAGGCGATCAAGCCGCGCTGGCCCTATCCGGCAGAATCGTTTCTGGCAACAGATGGCGGTTTTGATGCGATGAACCTGCTGGTGCAAACCCTTATCTCGCCGGGTGATCGGGTGATTATTGAAGATCCGACCGCGACGCGATTGCTTGATATGCTGGATAACGTCGGGGCAGAGATTCTGCCGCTGGCGTGTGACGAGCAGGGTCCGCTGCCAGAGGTCTTGTCGGCTCTGCTGGAACAGGCACCGGTAATGCTGATCTATCAGCCCCGCACCCACTCGGCGACAGGAAACAACATCAGCCCGACGCGACGTCAGGCGCTGGCGCAGGTTCTGCAACAGACCAACACACTGATCGTTGAAGATGATGGTATTGGCGATCTCTCCGCAGAGCCGTGCTGGAGTATGGGGTCGACCTTTCCTGAGCGAACGCTGCACATCCGTTCGTTTTCCAAAGCCTATGGTCCGGATCTCCGGCTGGCAGTGCTCTCTGCGACTTCGGAGATGGTCAAACGCATTCAGTCATGGCGAAACTTTGGTGTCAGCTGGACCAGCCGCATTCTGCAGGATGCGGTCGCATGGTTACTGGAAGATGAGGAGACGCAACAGCAGATTGAGACTGCGCGTGTAATCTACCGGCAAAGGCGCGAAGCGATGCTGGCATCGCTGGCGCGGCACGGCCTTTCTCTGCCGCTTCGCGATGGGTTGAGCCTTTATATTCCGGTAGCATCCGAGCAGTTTGCCATGATCACGCTGGCAGCCCGCGGCATTGCGGTCGTGCCAGGCGAGCGCTGCAGACTTGGCCCTGCACAGTTTATCCGCGTCAGTATCGCCAGCCTCAGGGATGAACAGCGGGAGATGATTGCCGAGGCACTGGTCATCGCCTCAGGACGGGAATTTAACCCGCTTGCAGATTTTTAATGAGATAGCAGGGTGATTCAGCATAACCCTCGCGCGCGTAAAACTGATTCGCCTTGAGCCGTGACTGATGGCAATGGACTTCCATACGATCGCAGCCACGGCGGGCAGCCAGCGTTTCGGCATATTGGAGCAGCTGCTGGCCGACGCCTTTGCTGCGCTCACCTTCCGCAATACAGAAGTAACTGATGCGGGCGAAGTCACCGGCCAGGGCCAGCTGAGGAATAAAGTGAAGTGAAAGGAAACCCAGAACCTGACTGCCCAGTTCAGCCACTAACAGCGCTTCGCTGGGATCGCTGCATAACTGCGCCAGACGCTGCTCAATGAAACGTTCAGTGCCGCCATAGCCTAACTCACTCAGCAAGGCACTCAACGCAAAACTGTCTCTCAACTCCGCATGCCGTATGTTCATCCTGTCTCCTCACTCATCGGGTTCTGTAGCACTGTTATATAGCGTCGCAGGCTAAAAAGCTGCACAGCTGGTTGTTATAAATATGTTACGAGGATTTATTGTGAACCGCCGCGCAGTTTGTGCGCCCCTGGGGACAATTCAGAAGGTTACGATGTGAGGCATGAAGCGCAGATTACAGCCATAAAAAAACCCGCCATAAGGCGGGTTTTTAGAATTCTGACTGTTAACTTACAGACTGATAACGTTAGCAGCAGATGGGCCTTTAGCGCCGTCGGTGATTTCAAACTCTACGCGCTGACCTTCAGCCAGAGTTTTGAAGCCGTTGCTCTGGATTGCAGAGAAATGTACGAATACATCTTTGCTGCCATCTTCAGGAGTAATGAAACCGAATCCTTTAGATTCATTAAACCACTTAACGTTACCTTTGATCTTAGACATCTATATTACCTTTACATGAAAAATGGACACTAAACTGTGTCGGGGTCTAGTACAGCAATTGCTGAGGGATTTGTCCAGCATGATTTGATGAAAAAGTGATAAATATCGACTTTCCGTACATGCATCACACTTTCCTGCTTTTCGACTTGCGAAACACTCATCAGCAGGGATCAGACGTATGGCCTGTGCCTTCCGCTAACCTGCTGGAAAGGCGAACCTTTTTGATCTTTAACACCGTGACGTTTTGAGGTTAAAAAGGAAAATCTTATTAAGACGTATTCCTGTTATTACTGATAACTACCGTCTCAAAAGCGTTATTTTTTATCGTCATGCGGGTAGTAAACCTCAGCATAGAATCCGATTTCCCTGCTTCCGGAGGCCGCCGTAACGCGTCTGGTTATTTAATGTGCAGTTGATCGCAAATTCCTCTCCGCCGAAACGACTTTTTCTCAGACGACACTGAGACTGCTATGCCATTGCCCCCCAGTGAGAGCAGGCCATCTGCTGATATTTTCGCCAAAAGCAGGCAAACCTTGAGAAAGATCAATGAAGTGCTTTTTAGTGTCCGGATTCGCATCTGGCAACAAACAATTAACGTTATGAGCAACTACTTTTCTTATCGCGAGCCGGAATAATATTACCCGGCAATAGATTACGTCCGCTTAACCGGTAAGGGGATAGCTTCCTTCCGGGTAAATGAAAAGGAGAGTGAGGCACAGGATGGTGATGAAGATACGCTGCAGTCAGTGCGGAAGCACCCGATTCGTTTTTACGGAATATCACGAGGAAGAGCACAACGTTCATGGTGCCCGCTGTGCGAACTGTAAAAAATGCCTGGATTCCCAGGATTTGCTGCCCACGACGCCGATGGATCCCATTACACAGTGTCTGCTGGCCAGCCAGAAAACAGTTCGGGCACCTGATTAGGTGCCCGTTGTCGCTGAAGCTTAAACAGAAATCAGAAAATCAGTTTGAACACCCCTGTCAGGGTCAGCAGGCCGACGATAAAGATAATCGCGATAATCCACAGAATAATTTTCATTTCCTTTTCCCTCACTGATTAGACACGTTTCCTGTAGGCAGTATAGACAGGAATATTTATCGCGCCGCTTCACTCAGGCTTCAATTGGTCAAAAGTTCACCAATTCTGCTCTTTATTTGCTTTCTGGGATAGCGATCGCAACACCAGTTTTTACCGGCACTCTTTTTTCGTTTTAAAGAATACTCCTGGCTAAAATTTATGCGGCAAGGCAGGCCTCAATAGTGATGAGACTGAAATGAGTCGCGAGGAGATCTTATGAGTACGATTAATACCAGCATGGGCCGCTACAGCCTCAAGGCCAAAAACAGCGGTAACCATATCAGAGGTTCTTTCGCCATCAACGATGAAGGCGGCACGCAGCTCTCTATGCAGGAGTTTGACGAGCACTATCTTGATGATGTGGTGAATAACGTGATCTACCCGGTCACTGGCGGCAACCGTGAAATTGCACGTGCGCTGCGGGAAGAGATGGTGAAAGCCGGTTTTGAACCGCCTCACTAATGCGTCAGAATTAAGTGACAGCCTGGGCCGCACTTGCGGCCCTTTTTAGTTTTAACGGCGTGCACCCGGTCAGAACGGAGAGCCGCTGACAGATTTGCCAGCGGCGACAGGTTAAATCACCCAGGAGAGCAACAGGCAACCCACCAGGCCACAAACCGAAATAATGGTTTCCAGCGCAGACCAGGAGCGAATGGTTTCGCCAATCGTCAGGTTGAAATACTCTTTGAACAGCCAGAATCCAGGGTCGTTAACGTGAGAGAAGATCACGCTGCCAGACCCCACGGCGATCACCATCAGTTCCGGGCTGGCGCCACTGGTAACAATCAGCGGTGCAACAATACCGCCGGCAGTAATCGCTGCTACCGTGGCAGAGCCCAGCGCAATACGCAGCACTGCGGCAATCGACCACGCCATAAAGATGGGTGACAGCTGCGTTGAGTGCATCATGCTGGCGATATATTTATCTACGCCACTGTCCACCAGCACCTGTTTAAAGGCACCGCCACCACCGATGATCAACAACATCATGGCAATGATTTTGATCGAGTCGGTCAGGGTATCCATCACCTGTTCCATCGTGCGGCCACGATTCAGTCCAAAGGTGAAGATGGCAATCAGCACCGCAATCAGGGTCGCCATGACCGGGTCGCCAAAGAACTCCGCATAGGGCAGCAGTACGTGGCCTTTTGGCAGCAGCATTTCCGCCACGGCACGCAGCGCCATCAGCACCACTGGTACCAGTGCCGTCCAGACACTCACGCCAAAGCTGGGCATTTCCGCTTCGGTGAACGTTTTCGGGTTATAGAGCCCCTGTGGTATCGGTTTGTCGATATTTTTCAGGAAACGGGCATAAACCGGCCCCGCCAGAATGACCGTAGGGATACCCAGCAGCGTGCCAAACAGCAGCGTTTTACCCATGTCAGCGTTAAACAATGTGGCAATGGCGGTTGGACCCGGATGGGGCGGAAGGAAACCGTGCGTCACGGACAGAGCAGCGGCCATCGGCACCCCGACATAGAGCAGCGGCACACGCGCCGACGCCGCCACGCTGAATACCAGCGGCAGCATCAGTACAAAGCCGACTTCATAGAACAGCGCAAATCCAACAATAAAACCGGTCAGCACTAGCGCCCACTGAATGTGTTTAGTGCCGAATTTCTCAATCAGAGTGGTGGCGATACGTTGCGCACCGCCGCAGTCGGCCAGCAGTTTACCGAGCATGGCACCAAAGCCCATGATCAATGCCAGGCTGCCCAGCGTGCCACCTACACCCGCTTTGATTGAGGTAATAACTTTATTCACCGGCATGCCCTGCATCACGCCGACGGCCAGCGCCACCAGGATCAGCGCGATAAATCCATTGAGCTTAAAGCGAATCATCAGCAGCAACAGTAGCGCGACGCCGATCGCCACATAGAGTAATGGCATAGCTTTTCTCCACCTTGTGCACCGAACGGAATACGGTGTCGATTTATTATCATGATCCCCGTAGGGCGACAAAACAGTGCCTTTGTAAGATGTTTACACATCCCGACAAACGCTGTTACCGATAACATGTTAAGAGTAACATCGGCAGGAAAGCATCACCCCGCCGACGGTGAATTTCTGTTTTGCGAAGGTGATCAACTTTTTGCCGATGCGTTATCAGAAAGTTTGCCAGTGTCGACGCCGCGCTTTTCGTTACACTCAGATTTTAGTGAAATGTAAAAAGGATGCACTGGTGAGTGAGAACCTGAGTGAGCTGTACAGTAATCAACGAACCCTCTTTGGCCGCGGCAGTCTGGATAAGCTGGTGCCGCTGCTGGCAGCCCGTTCACAGCCTACCCTGCTGTTTTGCGGACAATCTTTCCTGCAGGGCCCGGCCTACGCCCGGCTGAAAGCTGGCCTCAACGATCACATTATTGGCTACGAAATTGTCAGCCATGAAGCCTCACCCACTGAAATTGATGGCTGGGTTGCGCGCTGGCGCGGGCATGTTGATCGGGTAGTCGCGATTGGCGGAGGGAGTGTGCTGGATGCGGCGAAAGCGTTCAGTGCGATGGTAAAGCATCCGTTACCTGTCGCCCGTTATCTGGAAAAAGTGGGTGACACCGCCGTTCAGTCCATCACGTTGCCGCTGATTGCTGTTCCGACTACTGCCGGGACCGGCAGTGAAGTGACGCAAAATGCGGTGGTAACCGATCAGCAGGACATTCAAATCAAAGCGTCATTGCGCCACCCGGTCTTTGTGCCAGAGGTGGCGATTCTTGACCCGGATCTGCTGAAAGGTGCACCTGACTCTGTGCTGGCGACCTGCGGAATCGATGCTTTTACCCACCTTTTTGAAGCGTATCTCTCCAGCAAAGGCAATCTCTTCACCCGACAGCTGGCGCTGACCGGTCTGCGTCAGTTTATTCAGGCCTGGCCTGCACTCAATCGCGAGAATGCGGTTGGTGATGAGGCACGAGAAGCGATGATGATGGCGTCGTGGCTGGGAGGTGTCAGTCTCAGCAGTGCGGGTCTCGGCGTGATCCACGGTATTGCGGGAGAACTGGGGGCGATAAAACCGTTCCATCACGGAGAAGTATGCGGACGGCTTCTGTTTCCGTTCCTGGATCTGTTGTCTGATAGCGAGCAGCCGCTTCAGCGAAAGCTGATGGCGGAGCTACACCCACAACTTTTCAGCGAAACCACGGATTCACCGGCACAGTTTCTGAAGCAGTGGCTGCAGGCGCAGTCGATCACCCCGTTCTGGCAGGATGGCCCCACACTGAGCCGCACCGAGGTCGAGTGGATCCTGGCGCGTGCCAACAGCAAAAACTCGCTGGTAAATTACAGCCAAGAACAGATGCAGACCATGATTACGCAGGCCTGGCAAATCACGGCGTGATCAACGCGAATCCCGTCTTCCCTGTTCCGGCAATTCTGACCTGCCAGCCCTGGCAGGTCAGGCATCCGCTCAGCGCAATCCTGTTGCACCCGCGCTCAGAGATGCGAGGCTAAGCCACTCTGGCGCTAAAAGGCTCCTCACCTGCCAGCATCTGCTCAATCACCTGCAGCACGCCCTGCTCGTTGTTAGAGGGCGCTTCAAAGCGCGCCGCCTGCTTCACCCGCTCAGGCGCGTTACCCATGGCAAAACTGAAGCCGGACTGTTTAAGCATCTCCAGATCGTTACCGCCATCGCCGAAAGCCAGCACCTGATCGTGCGAAATCCCCCAGCGTTGAGCCAGCAGATCCAGACCGTGCGCTTTATGATTTCCCGGCACGATCAAATCTACCGAACCGTGACCGCTGGAGGTCGCCGCCACGCGGCCCTGATGCAAACGCTCAATATCCGCCATCAGTGATTCGATGTGATCGTCAGACAGATTCAGTGCGAACTTAAACAGCCTGTCATCCTGCACCTCATTCAGATGATGAATCGGCTTCAGCCGATGACAGTAGTGGCGCATCTTCTTAAGCCAGATCTCTTCCATGCCCTCGAAGTAATACGCGCTGTCACGTCCACACAGCAGGTAACGCAGGCCGGGATAGTTGCCGTTTTGCAGGGTGTCGATTACCGCTTCCACATCACGTTGTTCAAAGGCACCGCAAAACAGCTCCTCATCACGATCAATAATCCATGCGCCGTTCTCTGCCACAAAAGCGATATCGCTGGCGATCTCCGGGAAGAAGGATTTGAGCTGGTAATACTGATTGCCGCTGGCCACCACAAATTTGATGTCACGGGCGGTGAGTTGCTGATAGCAGTCGAGAAAACGGGATCGATTGTACTGCTTGTTATCGTCCAGAAACGTGCCATCCATATCTACCGCAACCATCTTAACCGTCGTCATCATGACTCCTTACACAGGAAATTTCAGAGTGGAGTCTCAGGATAGCCGCTGGCGCAGCAAAACGGAAAGAAAGAGGGATGGCCTGAGCCATCCCTTGAGAATCAGTTCAGGGCGCTATTCAGCACCAGCGCGGTAATCACCCCGGTCGCGGCAGCAATCAGCACATAGTTGCCATCAATGTTTGCCCAGTGATAACCACGTGGCGGTTCACGCAGACCGCGTTCATGCCAGTCGGCTACACGATAATGGTCACCGCGATATTCTGGCGGAACAGGATGGCCGCGACGAAAGTCGTGCCCCTGCCAGGCGAAATGGTCCCGTTCATTGCGGCCTTCTCTGCCATGGCGTTTGTTATCCTGATCCGGGCGATGATTGCCCATATCATGATCGCGATTGTCGCGGCCGCGATTCTGGTCAGGACCGCGATTGTCAGGACGATGATCATCATTCTGATGTGGCACCGGAATACGCTGTGCGTCTCCGTGATCATCTGCCCGTGAGGCCTGAGAAAAGAGTGTGCTGCATGTCAAAAGTGAAGCGATAAGCGTGAGTGTTGTTTTTTTCATGATACTGCCTCCGAAAATAACGGCTGTTCAGGCACCGTTGATCGGCATGATGGCAATAATTGTGGCGGGAGACATCTTCAAAAGTCTTAAAATCCGGTAACTTACACACTATTACGCTTGCTTAGCGCTTTCTTAACACGCGTCATATCCGGACAGCTTTCCTGACGTAATCCAGATATCAAAGAGTCAGCCTGATAATCACGCATCAGGCTGACTGTTGAAGCGTTGAGATGCGTCAGGATGCTGAATCGCTCTCTGACGCTTTATCCGGTTATGGCGTACTGAGGATCACTGGGGCGTCCGGTAACCCGGTAAAGTGCGTCACAATGTGGTGATAATCAGCCGTCGGATCCAGATCCCTGAACAACTCCGGATAGAGATCTTTTGCCAGAATTTCCATCCCGATAATGTTGTAAGGGTGATTATAGAAATGGTGATAAACGCCATACACCCGCTTCTGTTTTACCGGTTCGATCTGCTCCAGACCGGTACGGCTCTGCAGGCGGTTAAAGGTGGCGATCACGTCGGCCTGGCTGGCACCGTAGCCAAACGGCAGTACGTTGCTGTTCGGCCGTTTAGAGCCGGTCATGATGTAGACGTCCGGCTTCATCGCGATAATCTTCTCCAGCGACACAAACCCTGAACTGCCAGGCAGTAACGCTGAGCCAATATTTTTTCCGCCGACCGCTTCTACCAGTGCACCCCAGCCGTTATGACCATGGGTGAAGCAGCAGTTATCGCTGTTACCGGCAATCGGCTCAATAAACACTGTCGGCTTGTGCTGCACCTGCGCAATCTTCTGCTGAAGCATCTCCCAGCGCTGCTGGTAAAAATCTGCGTAGGCTTTCGCCTCGGCTTCGCGGTTAAGAACGGTGCCCAGCACTTTCACACTCTTCAGGGTATTCTCTTTTGGATGGAGTTCATCATCCAGGAACAGCACCGGGATATGCAGATTTTTCAGGGTCGCCAGCACGCCTGACTGCATCAGGGCCGGTTTGGCACGCAGCTGGGCAATCATCATATCGGGCTGCTTAGCCAGCACGCTCTCCAGATTGACCTGTCCCTGATCGTTAAAGCCCATGTCCACAATGGATGCGGCCTGCGGCCAGCGCTGCTTCAGCAGCTCCCAGGTCTGAGTGTCCTGCTTTTTCGGCAGGTTGTTCCAGGCGACAACCCGCTGAAACGGATTCTGTCGATCCAGAAGTGCCAGCGACATCACGTCGCGCCCATCCTGCAAAATTACATGTTGCGGCTCTTTTTGCAGCGTAATTTTCTGGCCATCCATGTCGGTCACGGTGACCGGATAGGTGGTAGCCGCACAGGCCGTTGACAGTAAAAGTGTGGTAGCTGCAGCAATCCCGATTTTCATTTTTCTCCTGTCCCATAAAGGAATAATAATTATTCGCGTTTACTTTACCATGCGAATACGTAACAAATGTAAAAATTGCTGACCGGATGCTACTGGCAGAGAAGAGCAGGAAAGCGACTGCTGGCTGAAATCACGAAGCGATGGCGCAGAATTGCGGATGAGGAGAGTAAGAACGGCGAGTGGCGGGCAGGAAAGCAGGCGCGTCTCAGCGTGACTGAGATGCGCCTGTTGCGTGTTACTTCACCAGCGAATAGAAGATTGCAGAGATAGCAATTAGTCCGATCAGCACAACAAACAGGTTGCTGATGTGACCACTGTATTTACGCATCGCGGGCACCTTCTGGATGGCATACATCGGCATCAGGAACAGGATCATGGCAATAATCGGTCCGCCCAGTGTCTCAATCATGCCGAGAATATTCGGGTCCAGCGTCGCCACCAGCCACGTGGTCAGCAGCATAAAGAGTGCCGTCAGACGATTCAGTCTGGCTGGCGCGATGGTCTTACCACGGCTGCGCAACGCCTTATTGACCATACCGTTAAATCCTTCGCGCGCACCCAGATAGTGACCCAGAAATGATTTAGTGATCGCCACAATGGCAATCAGCGGCCCCATCCACGCAATCATCGGCACCTGAAAATGGTTAGCCAGATAAGAAAGGATGGTGATGTTTTGCGCCTTGGCAGCGTGTAAATCTTCGGGCGACAGGCTCAGCACGCAGCTGAACACAAAGAACATCACCGTCACCACCATCATCAGGTGCGAACAGGCCAGAATGCGTGAACACTTTTTCTCAGCGGCATCGCCATACTCTTCGCGCTTCGCCAGCGCAAAGGAAGAGATGATGGGTGAATGGTTAAACGAGAAGACCATCACCGGAATTGCCAGCCACAGCGTCATCCACAGGCTGCTGCCCGCAGGCTGAACGTTCAGAGTCGACAGCGCCGCGCCGTGCCAGTGTGGAATCAGGTAGCAGGCCATCAGCATCAGTACCGCCACAAACGGGTAAACCAGTACGCTCATCGCTTTCACGATCATCTTCTCGCCGAAACGAACAATGGTCATCAGTCCGACAATCAGCAGCAGCGACAGCAGCACACGCGGCGGTGGCACCAGGCCAAGCTGATGCACCATCAGGCTCTCTACCGTGTTGGTAATCGCCACGCTGTACATCAGCAGTATCGGGTAGATAGCGAAGAAATAGAGCAGCGTAATCAGCTTGCCCGCGCCGACGCCAAAATGCTCCTCGACCACTTCAGTGATATCACCGGCCGGATTTTTACCGGAGAGCACAAAGCGCGTCAGAGCGCGGTGCGCAAAGAAGGTCAGCGGGAATGCCAGCACCGCCATAATGATCAGCGGGATCAGACCGCCGACGCCCGCATTAATTGGCAGGAACAGTACACCCGCGCCAATTGCCGTGCCGTATAAACCCAGCATCCACATGGTATCGGTTTTACGCCATCCCGTATCGACGTCACTCTCAAGCGCACCCAGCGTGCCCGTTTGCGTGGTTTTCATCAGATTTTCCGTGTTAAAAGCCGCCATTAATTTGAGCCAACAGGCAGGAAAAGGTCTCTCCCGCTCTCCGCCTCTGCTGCAAGCGGATCAGTGAAGGGTGCCGCTGATCCGTCCGCGCATAGGTAATCGATTGCGTGCGCCACTTTTTACACTACATGACGATAAAACTTCAAGTAACGCAGATAAACTCGCATATATTGCGCAAAAATCCGTCACATCGTGCAAGGCGACTGCACGGCGATCATGCCATTTCTGGGGCGGTTTTACCCCCTTAAAAAGGTGATCCCTGCAACGATTCAGCATAACGGACTACGCTTTACCTCACGCTGTCGCGATCATGCCGACAGATGCAAAGGAGATGAAAATGAAGATTGCCTGCCTGGGATGGGGATCGTTAATCTGGAAAACCGGCGACCTGCCAGTGGCCAGTCCGTGGCATCATGATGGCCCTGCGGTACCGATTGAATTTGTGCGCATCGCTGACGGCGGTGAACTCTCGACCGCGATCTGTCTGAACGCAAAACCGGTGCAGGTACTCTGGGCCTGGTTAAACACGGCGTCACTGGAGAGCGCCTGCCGTGCATTGCGCCTTCGAGAGGCGATTCCGGACAGCCGCGTCGATGGCATCGGCATGATTACGGTGACAGAGAACGCAACCGGACCGCTGGCGGAGTGGGCACAGACGAAAGGCATTGAAGGATTAATCTGGACCGGTCTGCCCGCCCGCATGGCGGGAATGGAAGGCCAGATCCCCACGCTGGATGACGCACGGCACTATTTGCAGAATCTCACCGGTGAAACACGCGAGCATGCGTTTCACTATATCGAACAGGTTCCGGCGCAGATCGATACGGTTTATCGTCGTGCCTTTGCCGATCTGGCCCGCTGGCAGCCCGATTCGGCCTCCGCCCCGGTCGCTACGATCCAGCTGCTTCCGCCCTGTCAGCCCGGCTGATACAGGTCAGTCATATGCACCGCTCTGCTTACTCCTCAAAGGGTTACTACACTTCAGGCAGGTTGCGATTTCAGGTTCCCTGAGTCTTTCCCGCGGGTAGTCACGCCTTCTGGCCTGACCACCATTCCCTTGTCAGCAGGAGATGAAGAGATGAAAGCATTAACTTATCATGGTCCCCATAAAGTCAGTGTGGATAACGTGCCCGATCCTGGGCTGGAAGCCGCCGATGATATTATCCTGCGTGTGACCGCTACCGCTATTTGCGGTTCAGACCTGCACCTTTATCGCGGCAAAATCCCGGGCACCGGGCATGGCGATATCTTTGGTCATGAGTTTATGGGTGAAGTGGTTGAGACCGGAAGCGCAGTGACCGCCGTGGCCAAAGGCGATCGGGTTGTCATCCCTTTTGTTATCGCCTGTGGCGACTGCTTTTTCTGCCTCATGAGTCAGTATGCCGCCTGTGAAAATACCAATAGCGGACGAGGCGCCATCCTGAACCGCAAAAACATCACGCCACCTGCAGCGCTGTTTGGGTTCAGCAAGCTTTATGGCGGTGTGCCTGGCGGCCAGGCGGAATATGTCCGTGTGCCCAAAGCCAACACAGGCCCGTTCAAAGTGCCGTCGGTGCTGTCGGATGAAAAAGTGCTGTTCCTGTCGGACATTCTGCCCACTGCGTGGCAGGCGGTGAAAAACGCTGAGGTCAAGCCGGGCTCCAGCCTGGCAATTTTCGGTGCCGGACCGGTTGGCCTGCTCAGTGCTGCCTGCGCCCGCCAGCAGGGTGCCGAACAGATCTACATGATTGACCATAATAATTACCGCTTAAACTTTGCCCGCGAACGTTACGGCGTAATCCCGATTAATTTCGATGAAATTGATGATCCGGCTGGCTGGATTATCGAACACAGTTCCGGCAATCGCGGTGTAGATGCCGTAATTGATGCCGTCGGGTTTGAGGCAAAAGGCAGCATGACTGAGACCGTGCTCACCAATCTCAAGCTGGAAGGCAGCAGCGGCAAAGCATTGCGTCAGTGTATTGCTGCAGTGCGACGTGGCGGTATCGTCAGCGTGCCAGGCGTCTACGCAGGATTTATTCACGGCTTTCTGTTTGGCGATGCCTTCGACAAAGGGCTGACCTTTAAGATGGGACAGACGCATGTCCATGCTTATCTGCCTGACCTGCTGAAGCTGATTGAGCAGGGCCATCTGACGCCGGAAGAGATTATAACTCACCATCTCCCGCTGGAAGATGCCGCACGCGGCTACGATATTTTCGCAAAACGCGAAGAGGAGTGTCGCAAGGTGATTCTGGTGCCTGGCATGGCAGCCTCCCAGGCCACCATTTAGTCACATGAACCAGCAGGGCCACATTCCCTGCTCCCCGGCGGATCACTCTGCCGGGGAATTCATTTCAAAACGGCTTACGCTCCAGACTGCTTCGCCACTCCCGCCGCTCCAGCAGATGTTCATCCGGCGAATCCGCCGTGTCCACCTGACTCCCCTGCTCGAGCAGTCGCGCACTGCGTGAATGGGGATGACTTTCACTGATCACCTGTTGTGAAAACGCGCCAAACGATAACAGCAAAAACAGTAATGCACTGGCCAGCCTCACTTTCATACGCACACCTCAATGAATTCGGTGTCGCTATGCTGCCTGAAGGGTTTTCATTTTCTGTCAGTAACAGGCAAAGTTATGTGGGTAGCGGGAACAAGCTGCAACGGGTTTACTCGCGGTTCAGGATAGCCCGTCAGTACAGCTCGAAAGTTTTCCCGCTTCCCGTCCCTATTCCCTTCAGGAGGATGCCAGTGAATATCAATCAGTTTGATCAGCCGGTCGGTGAAGCGTTGCCCGACTGGCAGCCGGTCGCCAGACCGCACGGCGTTCCTCTCCAGGGACAGCACTGCCTTCTTTTACCGCTTAGCGTGGATCATGCGGCGTCGCTGTTACAGGCCTTTATGCTGGCACCGGATGATCGCGACTGGACCTGGCTGAGCGCGGAGCGGCCCGCTTCGCTGGTGCAGATGCAGCGCTGGATTGCGGATAAAGTTGCCGATAAAGCCCTGGTACCCTTCACTGTCTGCACGCCGAATCAGCAGCCCTGCGGTGTGGTCTGCTTCGCCAGCATTGAACCCGAACATGGCACCCTTGAAATCGGTCACGTCACCTGGTCGCCGCTGATGCAGCGTAGTGTGATCGGCAGCGAGGCGATTTTTCTGCTGCTGCAACAGGCTTTCTCGCTGGGGTATCGGCGAGTCGCGTGGCGCTGCGATTCAACCAATGTCGCGTCACGACGCGCAGCAGAACGGCTGGGGTTTCGATTTGAGGGCCGTTTTCGTCAGGTCATGATGCGAAAACAGCGTAATCGGGATACCGACTGGCTGTCGATGATTGACCGGGAATGGCCAGACGTTCAGCGCGCCCTGAACGCCTGGCTAAGCGCGGATAATTTCACCGATGAAGGAGAGCAAAAGCGCCCGCTCAGCGCCTGTTTCGCCAGTGCTCATCGGGGCGATGCTGACGCGACAAGCCGGAAAGGTTAAGCAGGCACGGGCCGCTAATGCAGCCGACGCACGCTCAGTGCCGCCGACCAGCGCTGTCGCTGACAGCGCGGACAGACGGCCGGCTGCCCGGCTTCTATCCTCTGTGTTTGCCCGCAATGCGTGCAGGCGTAAAGGGCGCTGATCGGCACCGTACTGTAATCCTGCCGATGCTCCGGCGGCAGTATACTTAGCCCGGCGCGCATCTCATTATCATCATAGAAATAGAGGCTGAGCTGACCATCTACCTCCACCAGCGCCAGCCGAACCTGTCCCAGATGCTCCACGCCGCTCTGCCGCAACTCCATAAAAAACTCATCTTCGGAAATATTCAGCCGATCCAGACTTTCCAGCACATACAACCCATCTTTAATCAGCGTAATGACGTCGCCCTGAATAAATCGTGAAAAGCGCGGGCTGTGTGCCGTCAGCCAGGTCGTCAGGCGGTAGAGGGCCAGAAGCACCACAAACACCATAATGACCGGCAACACCGGCACATCATCGTAAAACGTGACGTCACCCGATGCCGAGCCCAGCGTCAGGATGACCACCAGTTCGAACAGGGACAGCTGACGCACGCCGCGTCGTCCAGACACTTTCAAAAAGGTGAATACCACCAGATATGCGATCAGGACCCGCGCCACCACCTCAAATAAAAAGGTGGCCGGTTGATCGTTGAGTAAGAAACGGTGCCAGTCGAATGAGAACATAGTCTGCTAAACATCCTGTTTTAAGGGAACGCGCATTATCGCAGCCCTCCGTTGATGACCCGCAGATTCAGGCCAGTGATAAGTAAATCTTGTCGCCAGCCCGCCAAAAGGCAAGCGAAGCTGTAACGTAAAAGCGGGTGAGTCTGACCTCTCTGCATGTGAAGGAAAAGGTTAATAAAGCTGAAAATAGCGCTGACGCTGTTCACGCTGCGCTTATCAAACAGATTATGAAACCTAACCAAAAAACATCCTGTTTCTGACTGGAATTCTTTTACCGCTACGCTTTTTTCTTTTTACTTCAATAAGTTGATTACCACACTCTCGCATCTATACTTTCCAGTAAGGCTTCCATAAACCCGATAACATTCAGAGAAGTCAGCCTTTTTCCTGCCGATAGCGCCGCACATAGATACCTGCTATCTCTCGTCAAGACCGCCACAGGACCTGATGCCTGTCCTTCAGTGGTTGTGCCTTATGGCAAGGATCGCCCATCTGTTC
This sequence comes from Pantoea sp. Cr_R13, assembly GCF_029222565.1. Classification (NCBI taxonomy): domain Bacteria; kingdom Pseudomonadati; phylum Pseudomonadota; class Gammaproteobacteria; order Enterobacterales; family Erwiniaceae; genus Pantoea; species Pantoea sp. Cr_R13. The sequence goes on along the minus strand of NZ_JARHXL010000003.1, from coordinate 35,894 downwards.
AGAGTGGTTATAACGACCAGTCTGCAATGCATACCTGTTACGCCCTGACCCGTTTCGCGACGGCTCGTCAGAGGAAAACGTGTTGCTTTTTTTCGGGAGATGCCATGACGCCTTTTACCAGTTTCTGGCAGGCCGGCTATGAAGGTGCCGACCATATCAATCCTGCCGGGATTGCGCTGTCGATGAACGATCTTAACCAGCATCAGGCACGTGTAGCAGAGGATTATGCCGTGCTGTCCCCCTTTTCTATTCGCACGGTACGCGAAAGCGTCGGCTGGCGCTTATGTGAACGCGATGGGCATTATGACTTTTCGACGGTCGCTGCGCGGATGCGGGCCGCAGAGCAGCAGGGCATCCAGCTGAGCTGGACAATCTGCCATTACGGCTGGCCCGCTGGCGTCAGCCTGTTTGATCACGACTTTATCAGTCGCTTTGCTGCGTTCTGCGGTGCGCTGGCCCGCTTTCTGGCGCCCTGGTATCAGCAGCGGCCGGTTTACTCCCCAATGAATGAAATCTCCTTTGTCAGTTGGGGCATCTCGGTCGGACTGTTCGCCTGTGAGGCAATTCCGGCGCCGGATCGGGCGGATGCTGCCAAGCAGCAACTGGTGCGCGCCACTCTGGCCGCCTGTGATGCGATCTGGCTGGCCGATCCGCGCGCCCGTCTGCTGCACTGCGATCCGCTGATCCATATCGTGCCCGATCCTGCCGATCCCACCAGCGACATGCTGGCGCGTGAGATGTGCGATACCCAGTATCAGGCGTGGGACATGCTTAGCGGCAGGCGTAACCCGGAGCTGGGTGGCGCACCCCGCTATCTCGATCTGATTGGCGTGAATTACTACCACGATAACCAGTGGGAACAGGGCTCAAACCTCCGCCTTTACTGGCATCTGGGCGACAACCGCCGCCAGCCACTGCATCAGATGCTCCAGCAAGTCTGGCAGCGTTACCAGCGGCCCATTCTGCTGGCGGAAACGAGTCATGTTGGCAGCGGACGTGGAGCCTGGATCAGCGAAATCACCGCCCAGGTAGCGCAGGCACAGCTGGCAGGCGTTGATCTGATCGGCATCTGCCTCTATCCGATCCTCGATCGTCCCTTGTGGGAGGAGACCACCTTCTGGACCCGCAGCGGTTTATGGGATCTCGATCTGCTGGGGCCGGATCCTTACGCCCGACAGTTACAGCAGCCTTATGCCGACGCTTTACGGCAGGCGCAGCGCTTTTTGCAGCACATTCAGTCCCCACTACAACGTCAGGAGCACACCATGAAACCACCTGTTCTCATTGTTTTCAGCCATTTACGCTGGGGATTTGTTTTCCAGCGTCCGCAGCAGCTTCTGACACGCCTGGCGCAGCACTATCGCGTGCTGTTTGTCGAGGAGCCGGTCCGGCAGTCGGGGCCTCCGGGTCTGCATCAGAGTTCACCTACCGCTAACATCACGGTCATTCAGCCACATACCGACAGCGACGCGCCCGGTTTTCATGACAGCCAGATCGCGCCACTGTTGCTGCTGCTGGCGCCACTTCTTGAGGAAAATGAACAGCCGCTGATCTGGTTCTATACGCCGATGGCGCTGCCGCTGCTGACGCCGTTTGATCCCTCGCTGGTAATTTACGACTGTATGGATGAGCTTTCCGCCTTCCAGAATGCGCCGCGCCAGTTGCAACAGCGCGAATCGGCACTGATGACCCGCGCGGATCTGGTCTTTACCGGCGGCACCAGTCTCTATGAAGCGAAGCGTGACAAACATTCTCAGGTCTACTGCTTTCCCAGCAGTGTCGATGCTGTTCATTTTGAGCAGGCACGCGATCGCACGAATCGTCATCCGTTGCAGGATACGATTCCACCGCGGCGTCTGGGATACTACGGCGTGCTTGATGAGCGCATCGACCTGCCGCTGATTGCGACGCTGGCAGACACCCACCCCGAATGGCAGATCATTATGGTTGGGCCGGTGGTAAAAATTGATCCCGCCAGCCTGCCACAGCGCGACAATCTTCACTGGCTCGGCCAGCAGCCCTACCAGTCACTGCCGCAATTTCTGGCAGGCTGGAATGTCTGTCTGATGCCGTTCGCCATTAATGCCTCCACCCGCTTCATCTCGCCTACCAAGGTGCTGGAATATATGGCGGCGCAACTGCCGATTGTCAGTACCGCGATTGTCGATGTGGCGCGCCATTACGCAGAGGAGGTGGCGGTAGCAGAGACTCATCCGGCGTTTATTGCCGCCTGTGAACAGGCAATGGCGATGGGTGCCGCTGAGCGGCTGGCGCTGATGGGACGGATGCAGGCAAAAGTGGATGCCACCTCATGGGATCGCACCGCTGAGCAGATACATGGACTGATCCAGCAGGCGCTCGCGCAACGTCAGCCTGCCCTGAAGTCAGCCAGTCAGGCCAGCGCACAGACTAACGTGACACCACTCACCCCAGCGATGCTGGAGAGCGAAGCGGTGCCCTGCCTGATTATCGGCGCCGGACCCACCGGGCTGAGCGCCGGTTATCACTATGGCGAAGGCGCAGTCCTGCTGGAAAAAAATGCCACGCCTGGTGGCTGGTGTCGATCCATTGATGATCAGGGTTTCACCTTTGATTATGCCGGTCACATTATGTTCTCCCAGGACCCGTATGTGTTGCAGCTCTATGAGATGTTGCTTGGCAACAACCTGCACTGGCAGGCACGTGAAGCCTGGGTTTACAGTGACGGCGTGTATACCCGCTATCCGTTCCAGTCAGCGCTGCACGGCTTACCCGTCGAGGTGGTAAAAGAGTGCGTGCTGGGGGCTATTGAGGCGCGTTACGACGACACAGCCGCCGCCGCTGTGCCGCTGGACAGGGCGCGGGCACGACGGGACTGCTGTGCTGATGGCGCGATTCCGGATGAGGGCAGCAGCAGCGGTGAAGTCGACGGTGCAGAAGATTTCCACCACTTTATTATGCGCACCTGGGGCAAAGGCATTGCGCGTCACTTTGCCCTGCCCTACAACCAGAAGCTGTGGAAAGTGCCGCTGACAGATATGGAGACCTCCTGGCTGGGCGGGCGCGTCCCGTTGCCCGATCTGTCGCAAATCATTGATGGCGCATTACAACCGCTGGCGAAACCGGTTGGCCCCAATGCCCGTTTCGGCTATCCGCTGCGGGGCGGTTTTCAGGCTCTGATGTCCGGCTTTTTGCCGCACCTGAAATGTACGCTTGAGGCCAACACGACCCTGACCCGTATCTATCCACATGCGCATGTCGCGCTGCTGGCGGATGGGCGCCACTACCGTTACGACCAGTTAATCAGCACTATGCCGCTACCGGAGCTGATTAAACTGATGGGCGATGAGGTGCCAGAAAGTGTGCAACAGGCGGCGCAGCAGCTGCAGTTTGTTTCGGTGCGCTGTGTGAATCTGGGCATTGGTCGCGCTGATCTGACCGAAAAGCACTGGATTTACTATCCTGGCGATACGCTGTTCCACCGCATCTTTGTGCAGGGTAATGCCAGCCCACACTGCAATCCGCCGGGCGGGTTCGGCTTAACCTGCGAAATCACCTACAATGCGGCCAACCCACTGCCGCTGGAGGGCGATGCGCTGATTGAGCGCTGCCGTCAGGATTGCATCAGGGTCGGCATGATCACTGCGGACGATCCGCTGCTTTGTGCTTCCGAGGTTGATATGCCCTATGCCTACGTGGTCTATGACCATGCTCGAAGCGATAACGTGGCGCTGATCCGTCAGTGGCTGCTGACTCAGGATATTCATCTGTCGGGTCGCTACAGCGAGTGGGAATATTACAATTCGGATCACGCGTTTCTGGCAGGTAAACGTGCAGCCGAAAATGTCCGGCTGCAGCATGTCCGCGCAGGAACCGTTGGCTGATTTTAAGCCGCCCGCTACGACAGTCGCTGGCTGCACTTAGCGGCTTTCAGCGACTGTAACTGATTCAGTCGCCGTTCTGCCTTCTGGCTGGCATTGTATTTCGCAATGCCATTACCCAGCCCGAAATCGCCGACAAATCCCAGTACGGTCAGTGCATCAAACTGGCCGGTTTGCTCAATGTCACTCTGCACGCTGTGCGCTTTCACGAGTTCCTGATCCAGTGCACTGCAGTTAAGTGTCGCCGTCTCTTCCGGCGTTACGGCCGCCGCCTGAGGATACTGTTTGGTGGCACAGCCAGTTAATGCCAGCGCCAGCAGCACCGTTAAAACGCTCGATTTACCCATTTCTTATTGCCTGTTTTTTGCTCAGTCAACGCTATTATCGGCAGCATACACAGAGAACATGAGTCTCTGACCTACCAATAATGGTCGAAACCGCTACGCTAATGTAGGATTCAGCGCGCTGCAGTCAGAAGCAGCCTGCTACCGACCGGAAGTCACGCAGCGAACGAACATTATCCGTTCATCACTTCTGCCAGACCTTTCAGATAGTTAGCCAGCATGATGCTGTCACCAGCAGCGTGTTAAGAACAAAGCCAGACCGTTAATGCGTCCCAGGCCCTCGCATAAGCGAAGACAGGCACAGAAAATTTGCGCGTCGGGTTTATCAGCGTTTGTTCCAGATGAGGTTTTTCCATGCGTTTTAAAGGATTGAACATCGGGTTTTTCATTTTGATTCTGGCTATCGCCACCGTCGCTTTTTTTGACGTCCTTTCGCCCTATTTCTCGTCGATTTTATGGGCAGCGATTCTGGCGGTCATTTTCCATCCGCTGAAAACCTGGCTTCGTAATCGACTGGGTGATCGTAATGGCATAGCCGCGTTAATTACTCTGCTTTGTATTTGCCTGATTGTGTTCACGCCGCTGGCGATCATCGCCTCCTCACTGGTGGTTGAAACCAACGCGGTCTATCACAAGCTGCAGACCAACTCGTCGCAGTTCCCGGTGGTCTTCGCCGATCTGTTGCAGCATCTGCCGCGCTGGGCGAAGCATTTTCTGGCTGAAAACAATCTGGATAACGCCGGGCAGATTCAGCAGAAGCTCTCCTCGTTTGCCCTTAAGGGCGGTCAGTATGTCGCGGGCAGCGCCTTTATCATCGGTAAAGGGACGTTCAGCTTCACCGTCGGCTTTGGCATCATGCTTTATCTGCTGTTCTTCCTGCTGAAAGATGGCTCCTATCTGGTACATCTGATTCTGGAAGCGCTGCCGCTTTCAACCTACGTGAAGCATCACCTGATGGTGAAGTTTGCCGCCGTGGCGCGCGCGACGGTGAAAGGCACGGTGGTAGTCGGTATCGTTCAGGGTATTCTCGGCGGGCTGGCCTTCTGGTTTACCGGCATCGACGGCAGCCTGCTGTGGGGTGCGCTGATGGCCTTCCTCTCCCTGATTCCGGCAGTCGGTTCCGCCATTATCTGGGTGCCTGCGGCGATCTTCTTCTTCGCCACTGGCGCACTGTGGAAAGGGCTGTTCCTGGTTGGTTTCTTCGTGGTGATTGTCGGTCTGGTGGATAACATCCTGCGTCCGCTGCTGGTCGGCAAAGATACTAAAATGCCTGACTATATGATCCTGATCGCCACGCTGGGCGGTATGGAAATCTACGGCATTAACGGTTTTGTTATCGGTCCGGTGATTGCTGCTCTGTTTATCGCCTGCTGGAATCTCCTCTCCGGCCGCGACAACCGTGAGAATATCGAAGCCATCGACGAAGAGTTTATCGAAGAAGGCAAGAAACAGTCCGATGACGCCGCCGAGGCAGCAGCAGAAGCCGCGGCAGAAGCGGCTGCGGCATCAGCGGAAGCGGCTGCAGAAACGGAAAGCAGAGTCTCAGCGTTAGTCGCCTCGCAGAGAGAGAAAGCGGCCTTAAATAAGCCCTGACAGCGTCAGGCCATAAAAAAACCCACCTTTCGGTGGGTTTTTTTTAACCCTGAAACAGCAGCGAATTAGTTGGTCGCTTTGTTTTTCAGATCTTCGGCACCCTGCTTGGTTTTATCCCAGCCTTTCTCAGTGCCTTCTTTGGTTTCGTGCCAGCCCTTCTGTGCACCTTCGGTGATTTTGCTACCGGTGGTGTGGCTCTTGCCTTCAGCGGCGTGCTCAGACTTCAGCTTCAGCTCTTTGCCTTCGTTCTGGGTCTGATGCAGTTTTTCTTTGGCGGTATCAGCGCCTTTATGCGCTTCTGCAACGGTGTTGTCTGTAGTAGTAGCAGCAAATACTGGCGAGGCCAGCAAAATAGCAGACAGTGCAATAATTGATTTCTTCATAATTCCCTCTGTATTCATCGTTGCCGTGTAGGTTTTAATCCTGGCATAGCCTTCCCAGGAAAGATTTAAGAATAAACCAGGAATGAAAAAGGGCCAGTTTTCACCAGAAAAAGTGATTGATTGTAGATTTTTCGCCCACTACCAAAGCGCGAGCTGCGGATCGTCGTCTTTTTTAGGCTGATTTCGGGTCACGCGAGCAGGCGGCGCAGGCTGTTCCAGCTGTCGCGTAATCCACGCCAGTAACACTGTTACCACATACGCCTGCTGCTCAGCACTCAGCGGCTGATGCTGTCCGATATTGTGCCATTTACTCAGACAGCCACGACAGCATGTCGCGGTGGCGTGCTGGGCGATAAACACCGGATGGCCGCGCATGGGTGTCTGTTTGCCATCATTGTCAGGCTGGGCAGGCGCAAGGCGCTGTTCCACAAACTCTGCGGCGTGCTGCCTCACCACCGGCTCGCCTTTGCTGTTGGCGTAATCATATTCAGCGCGTCCAAGGCGAAAACGCTGGCGGAACGGTGAGCGCGCCAGTCGGATAAAGAGATCGTCTGAAACCTTCATGCTAATACTCGTTACTCATATTTACGTCCCGCCAGATAACTGACGCCCTGCAGACCAAACGCCTCGCGATGCAGCTCATTCGGCTGCAGGTGAAATGTCTCACCGGGATGATAAGTCGTGTCGCCCTGTTCAGTACTGATAGTGATGTCACCACTGAGAATCAGTGCCAGCGCCTCAAAGGGATGGACGTGATTATCAAGCTGGGCTGACGCTGCACGTTCAACCAGCAGCGGCTCATCAAATCCCTGTTCGGCTAACAATTTTCTGAATTCATGTTCGGTCATGGCAACACCTCAATGTGGAACAGACCCTAAGCAGTGTAGACGATCTTTATGGTGACTTATGGCACTCAACGGGTTACGTAACCTCGCGCAGGCAACGTTGTTGACCGGTCAGTCGGATGCTGTTCCTGCTCGCTTGTTGTCGCTGTTTTGACATCAGGATGACAACAAAGTGTGCCTCATCATGAAAGAACAGGTCTATTGCTGATTAATCATCAATAGTCCAAAAGACGCGGGGAGGCCCGTCGGGCGCAGACGCTGCTGACTCAAACGGGATTCATTCTGCAGCAATCAGACGAAAACGAACCCCGCAGCGATAGCCAGTGAATCGCAGCGTAGGCCAGTCGCATAGAGTGGCGTGGATAGCGTTATTGTCGGCGGTGGTGCCGCCAGGTTAAATGCGGCGGCAGCATAACGATGTGCGCACCCGACGATGGATGACTGAATGCCTGGTGCCAGGCGTCTTCCCGGATGGAAACTAGTGCTGGTTGCCCATTTTTTCGGCGTGGTCGATATGTTCGGAAAGATTGGCAACCAGTTTTTTGGCCATTTCAATGGTCAGCCCCAGGAACAGCGTCTCCTGCGGGCCCTGTTCACGCGGGGCGTCGGGATCGATATAACCGAATTTGAGGACGAGTGCCTGATGCGAGCTCAGAGGACCGATATGCCAGCCGGTGATCGGGTAGAAGGTAAAACGTGTAAATTCATTCACATTAATCCTGACTGTAAAAGCATAACGCTGATTGATAGTCAGGCCAGCTCTGATGATAAAACATGAGTGGAGTAGTGAGTCTGAACTAAATCGACAGGATTACAAGGGCAGCGGCAGAATAAGCCCAGCGTCAAAGGGTTCGCGTTGTGGCGGTATCCGTTGCCTGTTCTGCCGGACCGATCCCGCGCATCTTCATGTGGACCCGCGGCAAAAACGGGCAGCTGCGTCAGGTAGAGCGAAATAACGCGGGTCAGGACCAGGATGACCGCCTGTGCATCCTCTCCTGACCCGTCACGATCACAACCAGCCAGAGCGGCGCAGCCTGGCCCACAGCCCGCCGCAGGCCACCAGCGTCAGCCCGACAGCCAGCGGATAACCATACAGCGACTTCAGCTCCGGCATGTGCTCGAAGTTCATGCCATACATGCTGAATACAACTGTCGGGATGACCAGAATCGCCCCCCAGCCGGCCAGTTTTTTCACCACTTCATTCTGCTGCACCGTGACCAGCGCCAGATTGACCTGCATGGCGCTGGTCAGCATCTCGCGCATATCTTCCGCGTCGGTTACCACATGGCGGGCATGGTCCTGTACGTCACGGATATAGGCACGCAGCGGACGGGGTATCAAATCTTCATGCAGGTGAATCAGCTGATTGCAGATCTCTTCAACGGGTAGCGCCGCATTGCGCAGCGACAGCAGATGACGACGCATGGTGTAAACCGATTGCACCGACTTGCGGTCAAATTCGCTGGTAAAGAGATCGTTCTCCATCTGCCCGACCCGCTCATTCAAAGAGGTGGAGAGTTGAGCATACCGATCCACGACAAAATCGAGCAGGCAGTAAAGCGGATAGGCCGGACCAAATTTTAGCAGCGCCGGGTTTTCAGACGCCCGCTGTCGCACCGGGGTGTAGCTTTCCGATGCGCCGTGACGGATGCTGATCAGGAATTTTTTCCCAACAAAGAAATGGGACTCACCCAGCTCGCAGGTGTCATCCTTAGCGCACACCGTTTTCACGACAATAAACAGTGAGTCGCCATAATGTTCGATTTTAGGGCGTTGATGGGCATTAAGCGCATCCTCAACCGCCAGTTCGTGGAGTCCAAACTCCTCTTTAATCTTCGCCATAAACTCAGCGTCTGGCTGCCACAGCCCAAGCCAGATAAACGCCTCCGGCTCTTTAATCACTTCACTGATATCATCGACCTGGACCTCTTCGCCCGCGCAGCCCGGACGATACACCATGCTACTTACGATCATCTTCTGCATTCCTGTTGTGACAGTACATGGAGCTTAGCTAATGCCGGGCCTGTAATCGGATAAAAACCGTAAGGATTTGCTGCGACGTTGCGCAATCTGCGGATTACCACTTTAGCCCAAGCCCGGTGGAGAAGATGCCTTCATTCAGGGTATCCGGTATGCCGCTGACCAGGTTGCGATGATAGCCAATATGCAGGGTTGACCAGGAGGTCAGGCTATAGCGCATTCCGACTTCCGCATCCAGCATAAATACCCCGTCATCGTCCAGCGAATGGCCGATGTCGCCATTGCTGTAAAGCGTGACCGACTTGCCCAGCAAATAGCGCTGATAGTTCCAGCGTACTGAGCCGCCAAAATGTCGCTCTTCCCTGTCGTCGCTGTAGCCATACTCAAAGGCACCGCCCAGCAGCGAGAGTGAGAACGCGCTGAGTTCAGTGTCCCACAGCTGATAGCCTGGCCCGGTACCGATCAGCGCCTGCCGGGAGAGATTCTCAACCCAGTCGCGCTTGTAGGTCGCGCGGGTCTGCCAGAAATACTGCTCCCTGACCAGGTAATCAAAGGCATAGCGCAGGCTGTAGTTACTGGTGTTGATGCTGTCGTTTTCCTGCTCGCGATTGAAGGTCGCGCCGATGTCATGCCGCCATTTTCCCTGGTTGAGTTTGGTGTTAAGCGCAAAACTGTAGTCATCCGTTTTGGTCGAGGCTTTTTTAACTTTGACGCCCGCATCAATGTTGCCGGTCCACGCGAGCTGATCGGTGCGTACTTTGGCTTTCATAAACTCGTCAATACGCCTGAGGGAGACCTGCTGCTCCTGCTCGTTGCGTTCAACCCAGACATAGCCGGGATCGGACGAGCTGAGCCGCACCTGATAATGCTCACCGGTCTGTTTGTTTTCGACATTGACCGGATTCTCGCTGGCGAGCGTGCTGACCGCATTCCAGTCCAGCGTGACGGTCCCGGCATACTGTGTCTCTATGCCCAGCTTGCCGTCGCTGAGATAACGAATCGTGCCCGTCAGCCGGTCGCCATTATTCAGCCAGACGGTATCGGCTGCGGCCTGCTCTGCCCATCCGGCACAGCAGAAGATGACCAGCAGTCTGGTCAACAAGTTGGAACAACGCATGGCTTTCCCTGTAAAAGCGTTGTCCTGCATGGACGACGCGTCACCGCAAATTCGGACCTGACAATTAAGCCGATTCTGCGATGATAAGCAATCTGCCCAGGGTTATGACAGGTCGTGCAGTGCTTTACCGAGCGGCGGAGTCAGCGCGAAATCCATAAAGCTAACCGCCAGCCCTTCGCGTTCGGGCGAGCAGCCCATCACACCGACAAAACGCCGCCCCTGACCCGGCCACGGGCAGAGCCGCAACAGCGGCCATATCTCTCCATCAGTGGAGTACTGGATCCTCAGCGCGGCATTTTCCAGCGTGGCTCGCATCCAGAACTGACGCGCATCGCCGGGAAAGACGCCGGTAGACCAGTCAGAAAACTCACGCGTGACCACGCTGCCAATGGCGGGCTGGTCATCGTTGAACTCAATACCCGCTTTAACCCAATGCGTTTCACTCTCCTGAATGAACAGACCGGCCTGATCATAGAGCTGACTGAAGTCTGCCCTCACCTGCACCTGAACGGTGAAGTCGTTTTCTACCCAGAAGCCAAAGGCGTGACCGCTGTGCCGTTCGAAGCCGTACCAGGTGCGCTGCCAGAAATCACTGTTTAACGCGGTTTCGAACTGCAGCGTATTGCCATCCAGACTGTGTACCGGCGGCTGATTAATCCAGACGCCGCCTTCGGTGGTCAATGAACTGACTGCTGTCATAGGGACTCCTTTCTGTACGTTAAACCGCCCGCGATCAGGTTGCTCTACTGCATGGCGATGGGTCTGATTATCATAGCCTTGTTGTTAAACACGCGGCAGACTCACGCTGCTAATCTGATTAAATTGATGTAGCAGATGAACAGGTCAGAATGCCTGATGCAACAGACAAATCCGCCTTATCTGCGGTTTCGCTTATTTTTCTTTCACACACACTTATAAGGGGAAATAATATCGACCAGGACCAGCGCACTTAACTATTTCATTTTGTTAATCGCCTGGCTAAAAACGTATTTAACTACCAGGCTTGTTTTGTCTGAGGGCAACTTAACTCATCAAATATAAGGATTAAGCCACCATGGTAGATAAATCAGAGATTCTGGATCACGCACAGGTTGTTGATGTAAACGGCGAACATGTCGGTATTGTCGACCATTTTGAAGGCGACGACAAAATTAAACTGGCGAAAAGCGACCCTGAAGCAGGCGGCAAGCACCACATTATTCCATTCAGCTGGGTTAAAGAAGTTGATGACAATAAAGTCATTCTCTCTAAAGCCAAAGCGGATGTTGAAAGCGAGTGGCAGTCTGCATAAATCGTTAGCCGTGGCGTCTGCCACGGCTTATTTTTTATTACTCCAGAAAACCGCTGTAAATGACAATGTCATTCCGCCCTGCCCGAATTCCTTTAATTAATCACTCTGCTTATATTAAACAGCGCGATACTAATTTCCCTGCACTCATTATACCCCACCTGTTTATAACGCTTCAGATGTTGATATTTTCCGCATGAGGCGAGGAATAACAGTGAAACGCGCCGTCAATCAGAGGATAATTCTCTGAACCGGGCAATTCAAAATGCCACCATTCGGTTGCAATACCGCTGAAGCCACCGCCCAGCATGATGGCATTAAGCATCAGTCGGTTGCGCTGTGCCGAAACAGGCACCGCAGGATGATAAGGATGAGAGTGCTCACTCATCTCATCGAAGCCGGTGCCCATATCCACGATCTCACCGCGCTCATCGATCAGCGTCACGTCTACCGCCGTTCCGCGACTGTGGTTTGATCCACGCGAAAGCGGCACAACGTAGTCAGGATTAGGACAGGCCTGCCATAAAATAGCCTGCGCAGCAGGTGGCCGATACGCATCGAGGATCAACAGCTTATAGCCCGCCACACCGGCGATATTGATACATTTTGCCAGCGCTCTCGCCGCATCAACGTGCAGCAGACAGCGCGCGTCGCGATAGATGGGCTGACCGGTTAGATTGTCAGCTGTGGCATATTTGAGATCGATGGCTAACTGAGGAAAGGCCTCAGCGATATCAACAAGACTCTGACTTTCCATGATGGGGTGCTCCTTTTTCATAAAATTTTAGGGTACAGGTATCTTTGCTAACGCATTCTTCCAGACCGTAATGAACGATCTATTTCCTTTACCAGTTCTGAGGTATTTGCAGGCATTTGCCAGATTCTGTAGTGAATGAATCTTTCTGGCACGCCTGGATATCCTGCTTTTCAAAAAAACAGTAGTCTAAAAAATTTACATGTCTATCATTAACAAAAAATGACTTCAAAAAATCTCATTAAACTTACTTTTAGGCAAGAGTAATTTTACTGCCGGAATAAAATTAACATCAATGAGTTCTGCTTTTGGCATATAATGACCACTGCTATTCGACCAGCTTTTCAATACGCCATTAATAAAATCCACTTCACCCGCAAAAAACACATCTTTATCAAGGCAAATTGAAGTATGGCCCTGTATTGGTTTGATAATATCAGAAGCAAACGTCCTGTAACCCTTAGGTACGCCACAGAAGACCTTTCCTGGCGAGAAAGAGGGGATAACAAATAAAAACCGCCCATGAGGTTTCGGGATATCAATTTTCCTTTCAGGCATCACAGGGACAAAAAAATAATCATTGTCAGACAACCTCCTTAGCTCAAGGATTTGCTCTGGGCCCGCAGGTTCTTGTAAGGATAAAAATGAATTAATTGCCTTCATTTTAGCACGATGATTAAATATATTTTTTAACTTATCACGTTGAGTGCTTGTTAACATAAATATTACCTTTTATATTATAGAAAAATAAAAACATCCACCAGAAAAAACATAAGAGAAACCTCACCCTGAAAACTCCACCATATTTTTCTTAAAAGCTAAAAAACCAAAAGAAGATATTTATGGAGTGTATGTTTGAACCTCAGCATTTTCAGGTGTGCTATCAAACATGTTTTTAAAATTATGCCTTAACGTTGCATTTTATGAATATCTGTTAAAAAGGGTATTTTCTTATCGGTAGCTGGCGCAGGAACCTCTTTTAATTTATAGATAAACGCGCCGTACGTAGCACCCAGATAACGTATTTTTTCATAAGTACTTACTGGACAGACCTGAAAATAAACTTCTGGCGGATATAACACTTCACCTTCATCAATCCAGGCTGATATTTCTGCACCAGAGTATCCCTCAACGATAAAGACAACTTTTTTATCTCCTTCAGAAACAGATCGGGAATCATATTTTCCTGCGGAGAATTCTCTGGCAACAAGCTGATATGTGGTAGTGGAAAGAAATTGATCTGTGGTTACAACGGTAGAATGCTGACTGTAATAATCGAGCAAAGTCACAAACTGTGATGACGCCAGAACGCCACGAAACGTTGTCCCTTTTCTTTTTCTTTCCAATAGCAGATTTTTAAGCAGTAATGTTGAAAAGCCCGCAGACAACCTGCCCTGTAATCTCATGCTTCTTACAGTAAATTCAAGGCTAGACCCATAACTTCTGGCAGCTTCTTCGCTTTCACGCCTGAACTTTTCAATGACATCCTCCATACTCATGGTAAGTGGTTCAGACACAAGCCGCTGAACTGGATTGAGACGTCGTCTCAAGGGCGTATTATAGTAATTACCTGAAGTAACATAGGTTGCTACCAATGCCCTGTGAAGGGTTTTTATGGGGCTGATTGCTTTTGCTTTTTTTACAACCATCCGGTTTCGCACTATAAAATCCTTTTTACAATACCCTTTTGATATAGCCATACTTCTTATTTTTGACTGAATAACCTTATCACTAGCCCAGAAATCCCAGTTGTCTTCTTCAAACTCAACTTCGCAGTTAGTATATTTTGGGAAATAACACATAATCAATGCCTGTAGTTCCAATGCCTTGTTTACCTGCAATGGATTGCCGGCCACACACTTTTTTTATCCATACGTATCTCCTTACTAATTAACGGATAACAGGGCTGGCAGGAACATTCTCCCGGCACCTTGCGAATAATCAGTAAAATGTTAAAAATTTAGCTTTCATCTAAGCACATAAGAGCTACCATCAACTGTTATAAACCCTGCTTTTTCAATGTGATATGAAAACTTAAGCCTCCTTAATCCAGGATATCTTCCCATCGGAAATAGAAGTCTGTTACTAGCATTAATCCTGAGGATTTTTTTTATAAACTCCATGTCCTCTTCAAATTTTGACAGTGTTTCTTCGTCATATTCCCTTTTAATCAAAAGCTTTATAAGATAATTTGGTCTGAATGAAACTCCTCTTAGCTTTATCATTTCAGTACATGGGAAGTCCATATACATCCGTACGCCTGTCTTCCCCACAAGAAGTATTTCGTTATAATTACCCACCCTGGCAACAATTTTCCTCAAGAATTCATTTGGATGACGTAAAATATTATAAGGACCAGACATTTTGAAACCATGATCATTAGGTCTTTCTATCCCTTTAAAGATACTTTCGGTCAGTGCCGCTTTATCCAGAACACGTCCATGCGGAACATTACCTTCAAGCCCTGAAAAATTATTGAATCTCACATCACTATGATGAGTACCCAAAATATTTTGTACCGGAACACGAAGATTGAGTTGAATATCCAGAGGCACCCGACCTTCCATAATACCGTTAGAATTCGACACTGCACCTGTACAACAGGCAGATATAACATCCCATGATGATAGAACCGCTTCTACAGACTTTGTTAAAAAAGGTGAGTTTGTGTTCTTTTTTCCAATGGCAGAAACGCTTCCTCGGAAAGAGATACAGTGTGCGATCATTAAATCTGGCCTTGTTTTTTTATTTAATTCATAATCCCACGCCCGTAATATATCGCTATTAATCTTTTCTCTTTCATTTCTAACCTGAGTTCTCTCACTGAATTTTTTCAAACATTTCTTTGAAATACTTCTATCAAAGTTTATCATTTTAAATCTCGTATTTAGTATAATTTTACACGGGTGATGCTAGCTTAGCGTTGCCAGCCACCTCAAAATAACAAAATCAAATCAGCTTTATTTTTTCAGAAAAAACATTACGTTCATTAAAGAGCATAATCCTTTTGTGACTTAATGATTTTCTTGTGCTGGCTTATCATTTTGGTTCACTGACAATACATACAAAGCATTTAAAGCAGACAAGGTTTTTGCAACAGACTCCAGAATTTCTTTACGACCACCTTCTTTATTCTCTGCTGAATATCTAAGCAGTTCTTCTGGTGGTACGCCTGAACTTTCCAGTTTTCTGCGTATTTTCCAGGAAAAACTTTTCAGTTCAGAAATCGTTAAATATCCTCCTTTTTTTTGTTCTGCATTGGCCAGTTTTAAATCAAATTCGTCCAGATCGGCAGTAACCTCTTTGTAGTTCCACGTTGAGGGTAAAATGTTAGCCTTAGCCTGCAGTTCATATTTCCATTTCTGACTGACCGAATTATCAGGCCATGCATTTTCAAGACGATGAGCAAGAATATCGCCCTTGCGAAGTAATTCATTGTTTGGACGATCCGCAATCCATGTCAATAATAACGCCGACTTATGCAAGATTTCATCACGATGACTTTCCAGTTCTTCCTTATCTATCCCCTCCCATGCTAATGCTGTCAGTGCATCGTCACCCGGAAAATCCTGAAGTACTCCAGCAAGCTGTTGGGTAACTCCTGGTTTTTCCATGTATCTGATGCCGGACATTAGCAGCATGGTCGCCAACATACCGCCAATAATACCTGCACATCCAGCCTGAATAAGATGCTTTCTTTTTATGCTGCTCCCCTGGACAGAGGAATTGGTTTTAATATTGATCGGAGATAATTCTGGCCGTATATCTTTATCAATTTTTAAATGTGCAAGGCTTAAAATCAAAGAAGAAGATGCTTTACTGCGAACCTGAAGAAAATAATGCATATTTTTTAAAGAGTTTCTGCAACGCGCATCCGTTTTCACCGCTTCGTCATAAAGCAGTGCAATATTTTCAGCAATACTACTGGCCACGGCCGTAAAATTATCATCACAGTCAAGCTGGTAAATACTGGTCACTACGTGTGTATTCAGCCATTCAAGCAGATATCGTCGTCGATCCGAATCGACGACTGGAGGCCAGCAATATTCGGATGCCTTGCCGCGCCATACTTTAACCAGGATATTGAGTCCCTGCGCCAGACCTCTCCAGCCGTCCAGCTTTAAGCTCATCAGACAGAACCAACACCCACTCTGCAAATCATACCCATACTTACGCCAGTATGCCCGGCACTGGCTATCCAGCGTTTTCCATTCACTTTCACTCATCCTGCGAATATCTGCATTCTGCATGGACCAGTTGATTTCAAGAAACTCCGGGCTCTGTCTCGGATCTTTTTTATTAACTTTTAGCGCCTGAAAACCAGTGCCTGAGTTCATTTTCTTTTACTCTGTCGATCTGTAACGATGGCAAGATCTTTTCCCTTAACCTGCACCCGGATATGCAGGTTTCCGCTGCCGTCAGCTTCGAGCAAATAGTCGGTCACCAAAGGCAACAGGCTCTGATTGATTACAGTATCAACATCACGCGCGCCACTTTGCCTGACATGACAGCGGTCAGCGATATACCTCACTACTGCAGGACTGTAACTGAGAGATCTTTTCTCACCGTCTCTGCCAGAAAAGCGCAGGCTGATTTTTCTGAGCTTAGCGTTGATAATATTATTAAGCGCCTGGGCACTGAGCGGTAAGTAAGGGAGCAGGGTCAGACGCCCCATAAACGCCGCTGGAAATACGCAGTTGAATTCAGGTCGTATCTGGCGGACTAATGCATTGATATCAGGAGATTCCTTTTCTCCTGCCGCCATAATTACATCATCAGCCAGATTACTGGTCAGAATGATGAAGGTGTTGCGAAAATCGATAGTTTGCCCTTCACTGTCCTCCATGACCCCTTTATCAAATACCTGATAGAAAAGTTCGATCACATCTCTGTGTGCTTTTTCAACTTCATCAATCAGAACAACGCTGTAGGGTTGTCGGCGCACAGCCTCAGTCAGTACACCACCCTGTCCGTAGCCGACATAGCCAGGCGGAGAGCCTTTCAGGCCGGCGACAGAGTGTGCCTCCTGATACTCAGACATATTCAGCGTTATCAGACCTTTACTTCCGCCGTACAACATTTCTGCCAGGGCCAGTGCTGTTTCTGTTTTACCTGTTCCGGAAGGTCCGGCCAGCATAAAGACGCCCATTGGCTTTAACGGATCGGCAAGACCCGCCCGGCTGGTTCGAATCTGACGGACAATTGCTCCAAGCGCATGGGGTTGTCCGGTAACCCGTTCGCACAAACGTTCATACAGAGTATTCAGCGGCCCCTGTTGTTGCTCCAGGATTTGTTCCACCGGAATCCCCGTCCACCCGGCAATAATTTCTGCAACGCATGCCGCATCAACACGCTCGAAGACCATAGGTTGCTGTTTGTGCATTACAGACAGTTTCTGCCGCAGGCTTGCTTGCTGCTCAGAATTTTGGCATTGAGCAATCCGGGCAACCAGGCTCTGCTGTTCTTTCCATACCGGAGTCAGAATGGTCAGATCTTGTTTGATTTCAGCTTTACGTTGATCCAGCCAGGCAATACGTGTTGCACATCCACTGTCCAGAGAGAGGCTACGGCGCTCAAGTGAGATATTCCTCAGCATGACATTCAGATCTTCAATCTCTCGTGGCTCGTCGCTCTGGGACAAAGCCACCCTGGCACAGGCCGTATCCAGCAGCGTGACTGACTTATCAGGCAACTGCCGGCCCGGAAGATAACGGGCAGAGAATTCAACAGCAGCCACGATTGCCGAATCAGGGACTGGAATACCATGATGACTGCTGATGGCGGGTACAATCGACCGCAGCATATTAATTGCCGTGTCCCGGTCGGGTTCCGTCACCCTGACTATCTGAAAGCGGCGGGCAAGCGCAGCATCCTTTTCAAAATATTTTTTGTACTCAGACCACGTGGTAGCACCGATCATGCGTAACTCTCCCCTTGCCAGGGCGGGTTTTAGCAGGTTGGCTGCATCGTTCTGGCCCGCTGTCCCTCCTGCTCCAGCCAGCATATGTGCCTCATCAATAAAAAGAATGACCGGCACGGGGTGAGACTTAATGTCACAGAGCAGGCTTTGCAGCCGATTTTCAAATTCACCTTTTACGCTGGCTCCAGCCTGTAACAGGCTGAGATCAAGTGACATGATATCCATTTTTTTCAGTGAGTCTGGTACGGTACCGCTGACGATGCGCTGCGCTAATCCCTCAACCAGTGCTGTTTTACCGACGCCAGGTTCACCCGTCAGGATTGGATTGTTCTGACGCCGACGAAGTAATACATCTATCATCTGGCGGATTTCATTCTCACGCCCTGTAGCGGGATCCAGCTCTCCCCGGCGCGCTTTCTGAGTCAGATTATGGGTGTATTTCAGCAATGCAGGTCCACCAGATGGCACACCTTCTTCCGTGTTATCTTTTTTCTGGCCCGTACCTGAGTATTCAGCCATGAGTGCGTCAGCCTTCAGCACGTCACAATGCAGTGCCTGACGAACCTCTGTCGGAAGAGGCAACGTAACATCGTCCGGGTCAGCAAGCAGACAACCAATAAACGCCGTGGCAGGAAGATGCCGCTGATGCCAGCAAATGCTGGCATGCAGCCATGCTTTCTCAAGATGCCGGACAAGGGACTCAGACAGTACGGGTCCACAGGTATTGCCGCTGCGCTGCTGGTTCAGACTATGCGTCAGCGCGTCTGCCAGCTGGTCCCCTCTGAGCCCCGCCCCCAGACACAGCTGTTCAAGCAATACCGTCTGAGTAGTGATTAGCGCCAGCAGTAAATGCTCAACACTCACCTCATGGTGAGTCCGGCTAACGGCCTGACTCACCGCCGCATTCAGGCAGTAACGCGCATCGGCAGAAAAGACTTCCGTAATTTTTTTCAAATACTGACTCATGTTTTTTTCCTGATTTTTATACTAAATGAACAGTTCATCCGACAGCTGGTCAGGGGCAACTTGCAATTTTTGCAGGAAGGCGGGAAAGCAGGTGTTTTTGCGGTTCAGAAAAGCGTCCATCGCCGGATTGAATGAGAGACGCTTGCTGCGCGCTATTATTCTCATCAAGTGCGTGTTCAAGCGCCTGCCATTGCCGCCAGGTCTCCTGAACATCAGCCTGGCTGGCTGGCTGATAGCGAACCATGATTTGTTTAATACCCTGCGCACGCAATAATGCAGCCTGGTCGGAAAAATCCTCCGCCTGATAAGTGTGCTGCCCTTCTGCTATATCGTTGAGGAAATCTGGCCAGGCACTCTCTCCTGTATAGTTATATTCAAGGCTGAAGCCGGGAAACTGAATAAGCTGTGCCACCCGGCCGCAATGACCCGGCCGCCACCTGAAAAGCGCCTGTTCATCGAAGTTCATACTCTTCAGTACCCAGCGTTGATCGTCACAAAAAAGAGTAAGTTTTGTGCCGACAGGCATTAGCCCGGCACCACCAGGTACTGTGGCTGGCAGGCTATGCAGGCTCAATTCTCTGGGCGTGCTCTCCAGCTGTTTCTGCTTATCTTCGAGACTTTTCTGCTGGGCTCTGAGCAGGGCTAATTTGTCATCCTTACGGGTTTTATCCCGCTCAGGCATGGGCAGCAAATCATCGGGATTGAGTTCCGCGTTTATCAGGGAGATAAACGATTGGCTCAGCTTTATATGCTGGCCTTCAAATTTGCCTGCTTCAGCACCGTTCTTACCGATAGCGAGAACATGTTTTGCTGAATCACGCATAAAGGAGGAAATATATTGGTGTGCGAGAGCCTGTTGTGCCGGATAGTCTATTCGCCTGGCGTTCTGCTCCAGTGGCCATAGCACCGTGCTTTGCCATTGATGCTGTAACCAGCATCCACTCTGTTGCATGGCATGAGCGATTATCAATTTTTTATCCTGCCCATACAGTGTCCAGACCGCGTCAACACCGGCATCTGGCGTCACAGAGATCAGGTTTTTACGCAATGCAGTGAAACGCTTACTCAGTGCAGGAAGTGGATTGTTTTCGTTTCCCTGAACAGGGGCAAACAGACCTGACGTCAGCAAGGGAGTATCTGATGGCGAATTAAGTGCATCTGATACGGCAGAATGTAAACTGCTCTGCCAATCCGTCCACGACTGTGCCTGTAAGCCCACGTCAGTAATAACCTGAGCGCCCTTGCCCTTTTTAAGCCACTCCCCGAAGACAAAATCCAGCTCCTGCTTGCGCTGACTGAACTGTCGAACCAGCGTTCCTGAAACACTGTTCGTCTGCAATTCAACCAGCTTTCGCAGCTGTAACAGCCAGGGCGAAGCGTCAGCATGACTGATGTCTGCAAGCTGCTGATTTACCATACGCGCAAGGCCTGTTGCAGGACTGTTTCCCTGGGCAATATTGAGCAAGATATCAGACCACTGTTGCTCACTCAGGTCCGAAACAGGCAGTCTGTTCAGCTGTATAATAAATTTAATCCAGGCCGACTGACGTAGTGCAGGCAGGCGTTGTTCAAACCGTGCCAAAGCGGGTAAGTCTATTTTTTTACCTGTTGCGTAGTGAATCTCTTTCAGCCAGCGGTAAATTTGTTGCGTCCCCTCCGCTGTCCAGATGCCATCAATGCTGACTTTGTCACCACTTCCTGGAAAGAAGCTTTCCGAACGTACAGGCGAAATCTGCTGAGTTGATGCCAGCAGCCATCGCCACTGTGGATCGTCACTGACAAGTTCACCCAGTAAACGTCTTAAACGGGATATCTGTTGTTCTCCTCCATTACGCAACAAAAGTGCACGCTGGAGCAGCAGACTCTGGCGTGGAGTCAGGGAAATATCGCTAGTCATCATTGTCAGGGCAGACGATATCGGTGACCTTCCTGATGACAAATCCAGTGAGTTGCCGTTCAAAAGGCTTTCTTTTGCCACAACAGCACGAGCAAGTTCCAGGATGAGTTCACGTTGTTTTTCCGGAACGGCCAGGCTGAAATCCTGGTGGTAACGGCTGATAACCTCGCGATCATCCTGAGAATTAATGACAGAATAGGATAATATCCTACCCTCAATCTCAGCCTGGCGGGAATAAAGCACACTTATAAAAGGTAAATAACGGACCGGATGCTGAAGGGCAGTATCAATCGATTCCAGCTGAGAAAGAGAGCTAATTACATCGCTGCTTTTATCGGTATCAACAACATGAAAGTTCATTGTCGCGCTAAACAACAGCAGAAATGTAACTATGCTCGCGATAAAAAGCGTTCCCCAGCGGCTCAAAAAGCCGCGGATAGGACATGTGTATAATATTTTGCTGTTGCTACTGATAAATGGCAGCGTTCTGGAAAACAGCTCTCCTGTAAAATAACTCTTTCTCTCATTTGATGTGTTGCTAACAGGTTCTGTTGCCGTAAACCAGATCCCGCCTAATGCCGGGGCCGTAGAATCTGAACTAACATCATCTCCACAGATGGACGCAACATATTGATGCAACACAGGCTGAAGCGACTGCATCTGCTCAGGTATGTCCAGCAGAAAAAGTGTATCAGCATCAGGCTTTGCTCCGGAGAACATGCTGATACGCACGTTATTTAGCCCCTCTCTCATGGCATCGAAAAGGGGACTGAGGAATGAGAGATCACGGTTATCAATCGCGGGAGGCGTGAGCCAGTAATATCCCAGAGGCTGCTGCTGCTGTTCGGGTGATAGCGCACTTATCCAGCGGCTGAATCCCGGGATATTTTCACACTCTGTCACCAGGACATAAACCGGCAAGCGTCTTCTGGTTTTATTCAGCAACGGCTCCAGGCGAGCACGTATACGCCTTCCCCTGATAACAGGCGGCTCATCGCTAAGATTCAGTAATTCGGTAACAGAAATGCAGACGACAACGCCGGCCGGCGGTGGAGCCGCATGAAACCAGCGCGCAGTTCGTTTCCAGACTTTTTTCACACATCCGGACTCAGAAAATATTCCGGGCAGTTCCAGAAATGACAGTGGCTGGAAAAACCACCACCGCAGGGTTCGGGCTGGCGTGATCTCCCGATTTTCCCGACATCCCGAAGCTAGCATCATCTCTGACCCCGACAGCAGGGTTGAATGACTTTTGCCTGCTGCGGTAATAAAAAACCAGGGATAGACCTTATTTATTCTTTTGGCTTTTTTTAATCTACGTACGCCCGATCTCCAGTGTGTATACAGGATCCTTTCTGTACGGGAAAATACATGGCGGGAAAAAAGCTTCTGAAAATAACCCCGTTTTTGCAAGGCGGATAACGATTTCCGAAACAGACTAACCAGACAAACAGAAAAAATAAAAAAAACCCATAAAACAATGGCGTAAACAAGAGATATTTCCATCCATGCTGACAGGAAAAGGCAAAAGATGAAAAGAATGCACAGCAAAACCGCCCAGATTATAACGGGAATTATCTTTTTTAACATATTAGTTCCGGATTAACAGATGCAGTCCTGAAAGAGTTGTCAGATAAAAAATAACACCAAATAAAAACAACGATGTTTTGTTATAAAAAAAACGCAACCTCTGAATAGACTGACGCGAATTTAATTCGACGTCCGTTGCTATAATTCTCGCATCACCGGGCCAGGACTGCCATTCATCTGGAAGACATTTCCTTTCATCACTGATACGCAACTGTAATTCATCACTTCTCTTATTAGCATACTTCCCCTGGAAACCCATGAGCAAACAAAAAAGGTAAACCTGCCTCAGGTCCTTATTCACTACATCAATTGTATCAAGACGGGTGTAAAATTCCTCGCCCCCGATCGCCGTCCGGAACCTTTGACTTTGCAGCATGCTGGTGCGCCATTCATTTACCCATCCCGGTGACGTTTTTAATACCATTTCATCAAGCCATACAATCACCGCAAAATGTGAATCCTCACAGTCCTGCAGGCTGTATAATAATTCTGAGTTCAGCAGAGCCTTATCCAGCAATGTAATGCACTCATTTCTGAAATGATCACAGTCAGGATAATCCTCTGGCGCCAGACTGAATTTTATTCCCATACTGAACACAGATAGATAATGATTTAACAGACAATTCATTCTGCCCCCGTAAAAACCAGCTGCACTTCCAGGTCATCCGGCATTTCAGGAAAATAAAACGCAACCGCCCCATTTTCAGCAACAGAACGCCACTGGTCAGAATTGTGTTTTATGTGAAAATAATAATAATCGTTGCGAACAGGCACTCCCTGAGGTGGATTTTCGCAGGCGGTGAGCGCTACCCCTGGCAAAGCATGTCGAATCAATCCATCAATCGTATTACCCGAGGCAAGCTTAAAGCCTGCCGCTCTGAACTGACCACTCTGGCTCAGGATGTTTTCCGAAGTACGTAACAACAATAAAACATCGCCTTTCTTCAGTTCCTGATTTTTCGTTATCTCTCCACAAAATATGCCATTCTCATTTTTCAGCTTTATATACGTGCTGTCTTCAAGCACCAGGCTGTTCATAAGCATAGTTAACGTCGTTCTCAGACGATAAAATGAGTCAAATAGTTTTTCATGATCATAATACAGGGCGATATTTTCCTCCCCTTTCCATTCTCCCAGACAATTACAACAATCACTGAATGAGGAAAGTTCGCCGACAAGCTGACTCAGTATATTATAAATACTCCAGGGATGTACCTGAGCAGCCGCCATATAATTTTTCAGCACGGGCAATGCGCGATTAAGAGAGCGCATAGTCATCAGTTGAATTAGCTGATCGTTCCGTTCCTGACGGCTGACCAGCTGTTCCGGACGCTTATATTCTTCGAGTTTCCGGGTTCTGGCTCCGATTTCAAACACAAGGCTCTCAATGAGCTTATGCAGTGAGGGACTGCCACAGAGCGTAACGGCAGGAGGTGAAAACATTGAATCAAAGACCACTTGCTCACCCTCATGACACAACCTTACCAATGGGATGCATTCACAGTTGGTTGCGGCCTCTTTTTCCTCGCTCGTCAGCAACAAAACATTATATAAGATACGGTTTACTTCAGTTTCAGGACCGCTGCCGTGAACGTCTTTCATCAGAGGAGCGTTTGCCATACTCAGCCAGCGAGTTACCACATGGCTGTTTTCCTTTTCTGGCAACGTCACATTACAGTGGGCAGCGTCAAACCGCGGTAATGCCAGCCATAACGTTAAAGGATGATCGCGAAGTTTCCAGGCATCACGAAAGTTTCTTTTTTGAATGCGACAGTTTCCGGGGTACGTCAGATAATCTCCACCCGGAAGAAAGAAACTAATGCTATCAACACTCATGACATAATCGTTCAGAGCAGCCCTGTTCACAGACATCTCACTAATCCCGTAGTTATAAGGTTGCGCCTGCTGCCGATGACGGGCATGCAACCATGCATAATGGAGATCGAGCGACTGTAAATGTTGAGGTTGCAGATAAAGTCCAGAATGCCAATAGATCTGTTGTTCTTCAGCGTTCATTGTTTATCTGCTCCGCTATTTTTTGTCTCAGTCAGATCAACGTCAGGCAGGCTGACATCCGGAGCCTGGCTTTTCTGAACGTTTTTCTGTGTGCTGATAATTCCCTCACTTCCCAGCGTGATTGCCAGAGATAATGGTGAAAGTTCGCGATGCCAGACGGGATTCAGCCATCCTGTCTTGTATTCCCTTAGAGGAATATCTTCCTGGATCTGGTGCTGTTTACCCGGGAATGGGTAGTACCCTGCAATCAGCGCCATGTATCGCGTGTGCATTGCCCTGTCGACATGCAACGTGGTTATCTGTCCCGGCATCATGGTGTAACGATCAATCTGTAAAACTGCGTGGCCGTTTGCCGCATCCGTCCCGACTCCTGCCCCCGCAAACAGGCTCTTTACTTTCACAGGATTGATGAGTATCTGTTCAAGCGTTTCGGCTTTTGCAGCCTGAAGCACTAAAATAGTGCAACTGTTGGCCATGCCGTTGACCAGATTCAGGTCAGGCCTGGCATTTAGCGTTACGCTAATGGCTCCAGCTGAAAACGGCGCTGACAGATCTGGTTTCGCTGAGTTTTGCAAACTGCTCTGATGTCCCGCACAACCTGACAACATCCATATCAGGCTGAAACAGCACAGATTTTTCCCTTTTATAATCATTCCTTCCCTGGCCCCGTTAGCACGTTATTAATATCCTGAAGAGTGTTGTTATCACTCAGCATCTCTTCCAGCCATTCCGTCAGCGTCATGTCAGCCCAGCGGGCAGCTCGCTCCATTAAAAATGGAACCGGACTCGAGGGCTCAGACTGACGAAAAAAATGAGCAATCGTTAACATCTGGGTGATCGCCAGATCGCGAGACATTTGCTGATTGCCTGATCCTGAAGCCAGCTCATTGGTTTTTAACACAGGCTGTTCGTCATTCCGTGCGAGAACATTAAGCGACATGACATCTTCGCTGGCTGGTGTCACTAACCCGGCCAGTCGTTGTGAAAATGCCTGTAGGTCATTAATTCCCTGAGCTGTCTGCCCTAGTGCTGGTCCTTCTTTTTGCGGATTCAGCGTCTGATATGTGGCTTCAAAATCTGCAAGACATACTGAAAGCAGTAATAATTCATCAGACAGTCGTGCTAACTTTTCCGCTGACTGCCGGGAGGCCCAAAGGTGAAACGTTTCGGCTGAAAAATCCTCGCTGCCGCGTTCACCCGGTGCCATTGACGCCTGATGTTCATAAGCCAGTACCTTCCGCCAGTATTCGAGCGTGCTTTCAGGCTGACTGAGTAAAGGAAGCTGAATAATCAGATCAGACAGTTGCCGATCAAGCCGGCTGACGATGGCATGACTAATCAACAGGCCATCGTCATCGTCTTTCTTAGGCCAGCCACTGTCCCAGTAACGGGCAACAAAACGATGCAGAAAAGTAAGGCCTTCCATGATACCGACAATCCCGTATTGCTGGCTGGTCCCTTCAACCAGCCAGCAGGCGACCTGCAAGTCTTTACTGGTTTCACGCAGTATCAACGCGCTGAGACGTATTACTTTTGGCCAGTCGGCTTTACGCAGGGGTGTCCGCCATTCGTCCTGTGGCAGGAAATCCGGATCGCTCTCACGCGCCTGACGGATCTCTTCATATACAGATTCATATTCCATGCATCTGCCCGCTGGCTGCCCTCCGGGCAGGGGCAAGAGAAGCTCGTCTAAATCAATTTTCATCCCTATGCCCTTTCATGAAATCAGCACTGTGACGCAACCTGCGACAACCGTTCCACCATGGGCACAGATGTCCCCCATACGCGCCGCTGGCTTACCACCAATGAATACGCAGGTACTTCCCGCCACTAAACTGTCTGGTGGCCCCACACAGATGGCAAGCGAACCCACTGTTGCTGCAGGCACGCCGCCTATCAGCACCGTGGGTGTACCGGGCGTTGATACCGCCCCTCCCACATGAGGAATTGGCGGCACTCCCGGAGTGACCATCGGGCAGATATGCATATCGCCGACTCGTGCTGCTGGCTGTCCCATCATTCGTTCTCCTGCACCGGAAGCCAAAGAGAATAGAGCTGCCGTGCGCCAAAATCCGGAGTATGGGGTCCGGCAAGCCTGATGCTCAGGAGTCGCAACACGGTACAAAGCATCAGGGGTGTAAGATGTTCGTCAGCATATACAGCTTCATATTCCGGCTGCGTCAGGCTTCCCGTCCAGAAAATTGCCAGGCCAAGAGCACCTGCAGGTGTGGAAAAACCCAGCGATTCAGCCTGATGAAAAATACGCCAGCGGCAGTTATCCTCGTAGGTTTTAAGCCAGTTACTGATATCGGCTTCAAATGCATGGGTGGATTCACCCGGCGGCAGCATGCTGACTGAATGCGGTAGCAGCCAGGCAATCAATTTCTCAGCCGTACACGCGTTTACCCAGTACCCCAGCGCGTCTTCCCAGTGCAAAGCGGTCAGCAGGCTATGCATGTTTTCATGCCAGGACGCCGAATCCCGAATCTTCGCAACCCCTTCCGGGGATAAAATCTTAGACACAGTCATTTTTGTCATCCTCAGCCAATCATGACCACGCCACCTTTGACCTGGGTCATGCCGCTTCCTTTGATCGTGACCATTGCACCACCCAGTTCTGCCGTGGCTGTCCCTTCAATTTTGATGGTGGTGCCGCTCAGCGTTATTCCGGCCGGGGTAATGGAGATTTTGCTGCTGCCCACTTTCAGCTCAACCGCCTGGGTCGACTCGATAACACAGCGCTTATCTGCCTTTATTGTGCTGCCGCCCCCGGATATGCTGAGTGAATGGCTTCCGTCTTTCAGATTTTGCTGCAGGTGACCATTAATTTTCAGGCTGTAATTCCCCTGCTGCAGACCCAGCGCCATGTTTCCCTGTTGAAGGAGGGTATTAAGATCTCCCTGTTCCAGAGTCAGGTTACAATTTCCCTGATGCAGAATGAGCGCATCGTTTCCTTTGGTGATTTCCGTGGAGCGATCAGAGCCGATGGTCTCTTTAACCGCAGAGGTAACGGCCGTCGTCAGATTATTTTTGACCACCACATCCATATCTTTTTGGGCGACGAGAGTTAGCTTTTCTTCTCCTTTTTTGTCGTCAAAACGGAGCTGATGCCCCTCTTCCACTGAACCATTGAGAGAACTTCTTGATACAAATCCCGCCTGTTCTTTCTCACCGGGCAGGTTAAGCAAAGGAAGGTTCCTGCCGTTGGAGACGGTGCCGGTAACAAGCGGATTGTCAGGATTGCCGAGCAGGAAACTAACCAACACCTCACTGCCGATTCGGGGGATGAACATGGCACCGAAGCGCGCGCCGCTCCAGGGCTGAGATACCCTGACCCAGCAGGAACTGCTGTCATCATTCTTATTTTCGCTGTCCCAGGGGAACTGTATTTTTATGCGGCCGTACTCATCCGTATGCACATCTTCAGAGGCAGGACCGACCACAGTCGCCGTAAGTACTCCGGGTATGTCAGGTACGGGCGTGACACACTCAGGCCGCCACACTCTGGCGGTATCAAAAACTGACGCGTTACACTGATAATCGGGTAAACCATTATCCAGGTTACTGACAGCCTGAAATGTCAGGGAATGAATAATATATTCGCCTGCCTGATCAGGCAGCGACGTGAGACAGAACGTCTCGCCGCAACTTAGCCACCATGCCTGAATGCGGGCATGCGCATAGCGGGTCTGCGCTTCAAGCTGCTCCATTTTCAGCCGGGCAGCGCTCTGCAACGTCTCCCGGTCACTCAGGTCATACGCATCAACGAAACTGATCCCCTGAGCACTGTATTCCAGGTTGTTACACCGACATTCGCCCTCTGCGGTAGCAGCCTGTTCGAAACTGAACGCTTTATAATGAACAGAAGACACTGCCAGACTTACACGGGATGACCAGCTTGAAATGCCACCGCCCTCACCCTTTCCCGCTTCAGGCTGATAGGGCAGCTCAGGTGTTATTGCTCGGTAGTGACCGGATGGATGATCGGCCAGGACAAGCGTATGTCGATCTTTGGTCTGGCAGAAGAAATAGTAAATTCCTTCCTGTTCAAGAAGTCGGCTGATAAAATCAAAGTCCGATTCACGGTATTGAATACAGTATTCATGCGGTGCATAACTGCCATGCAACCTCAGGTCAATATCGGTGATGTTATTCCCGCGTAACAAACGACACACCAGGTCGGGTACCGTTATATTCTGGTATACGGACAGATTACGGCCCATTTTCAGCAGAGCCAGGCGAGGCTGTAACCGTGCGTGCCAGGTACAGATCCCCCTGTCATCGCTTTCTTCTTCCATTTCTGTTACGACCCCCTGCACATAACGCGAGCGCTGTCCTGAACCAACATGGCAGGCAAGTTCCTCACCCAGTAAACTCGCCGTTTCTGACGATGTCAGTGTTGAACGAAAGCGGATTGTGAAGTCGTATGGCGCAGACAACTGTTCTTTACCTTCCAGGGACAACAGAACCAGAGACGATGCAGACTGCCCGACAAAACGGATAAAGCGATTTTCCTGACCTGATAACATTCATTTATTCCTGTTCACGGCACACGGGTAAATAAACACGATGAAAACCCGGTCCGGGCTGCCCGAGACAAAGATCCACACCGAGACATCCCCCCGGGATGCCGTGGCGATCATGTTTTGTAATTATTTCGACCGAGAATGCCAGTCCGGGACCAACATATTCGCGAATGCGTGTTAACAGGTCGGCATAGAATTTTCCGCCAGGCAGATACTGTGGCGCATGACTCAATGGCAACGGGCCCAATTCCACTGTAAAGCCGGAAGCCCTGTCTCTGCGCATCTGACCCAGCATAGGGGCCTGTCCCAGAGTCAGCCTGGCATGACCAAGATGACAACACTGCTCAGAAGGAACCTTCAGCCATCCTCCGGTGAAAGAACGCACTCGGGCGGGAACGGAAAAAAGGTTTTCCAGCCATGTTTCAAGGTTCAGGGCTGACCGCACAGGGTGCATAAAAAGACCTGCGAAGGCTTCATTCTGAAGCACAGGAGCAGACTGCATGACGCCAGCCAGCCCCAGCAACGCCTCGCTGAGAGGGCGTTGACTGTTCAACTCATACGAGGCGTAATAGTGATATTTCAGCCAGGCCAGATAACGCAGGGCATGCAATCTGTTATTAAAGATATCGATAAATGCTTTCGCCGTTTTATCACCGTATCGGTAATAGCGCTCCAGCATCCATTCTGTATACGTCGTGGGTAGTGCTCCCAGAGCACCCGTCATTCCATACATCAGAACCTCAACCTGCCATACTCCCTCTTCCGTTCTGATAATTTGACCCACTTCGCCTGCTGGAGCGTCAAGTGAAAGAGGTGATACAAAACTGATATCACTGGTCAGCGATTTTGTTCCGTTACTTTCAGGTCGTTCCTTCAGGCGCCGCAACATCAGGCGAACCTGCTGGAAAAAGTTATATCGGCTGAAAATCGTACTTAAATCCACGACAGCCTCCCGCTCCGCACAGGCCACACTCGCCAGCTTTCCTGATGAAATTCGATGCAGGTTACGACCTGTGAAAAGCTGTTTACTGGCGCATAAAGCGAAAGAAAGTGCTCAATAAAACGACAAAATAGAAAATACTCAGGTTCTTCTGCGGCGGAACTTTGGAAAGTCACACAGATCTCAACCCCACGCGCCATTGACAGGGGATCGTTGCTCACCAGACGAGCGGTCACAGGTGTTACAACGACATGTTTGATGAGTCCGATCAGCTGCTGAATAGCGGGATTATCATTAATGTTATATAGCGCAAGTGTTTCTTTGAGGACCTGAACCCCGTTATCGCCGCTGATGAGCATATGATTGAGGGATAAATGCGAGATGAGCCGCCAGCGTGAAGCCTGTTTTACCGGCTGAGAGACGGTTCGCGTGGGCCGCGTGAGTGCCGTAATGGTCACTCCCGCTACCGCCAGATCCGACTCGAAATCCCCTTCAGGATTACCATTACGTATGCTGGAGGGTATATCCCGGTCGTAGCAGGTCAGTTCTATATTAATCAAGTCATTCTTCGGCGTCAGAGGCTTTTCACCGCGGTCGGAAAAAGCAATAAACAGGCGGTTTGCAGGGCCACTTTCAACAACGGTTTCACGCTGCATACACTGCCAGTATGTCCCCTGCTCTCCCCCAGTAACGGAATGCGACAGACCAAACAGCGGCGCGATATCCCTTGTGCTGATTTCATTACCCGTTTTGTGCGTGGCACAAACGCGGTTCACTGACCATATTCCTATAGCATCACCATGACGGATATCGGGTCTCACAGGATATTCCGCAGTATCATCGTGCGGTACCAGAGGTTCAGCTCGCATTGGAAAAAGGTTTACTGCCGGCGTACAGTGCAGCCGGAAAAAATGTCGGTCAACCGAGCAAGCAATTTTATCCAGCATTGCAACCATCGCGCACTGGCGAAAACGCAGCCTGAACAGCATGACCTCATTCGATGTCACAGTGAGTCCTGCGGGCAGGCTGAAATCAATAAAATGGAACTTCTGAGGGAAATAAAAATAATCCTGAAGCAGAGCATAGACCGGTGATATACGGGGATCGCATTCGAGAATACTCTCGGCACGGTTAAATCCCACGACCTGAATATCAGATCCAGAAAGTAAATAATGCTTTTCTCCGCAAACCAGTGAAAAGGCTTCAATCTCATCATTTATCAGTGTGTAAAGTATATTCACTGCCAGACTGCTGCCATTAAGATAAAAGCGCAGTGAGGGTGAATTAAGGATTGCTCCCGGCCAGACCTGAAGCCGTAATTCCAGTTGCCAGCGCAAAGTGCTGTTATCAAACCTGAGACTTGTTTCTTCAAGCGTCATGGGCTCCATAATGACCGGGTAGAGCGTCCTGAAATGGCAGGCATGCTCCTCTGATTGTCGGGTATAGAGCATTGTCCCGGCCTCCACCTCACAGCCAGTGGTCAGTCCGCTGATTCTTTTGTCAGGCTGCATCTGTACAATACATACCGACGGGTACGGTCGGAGAAACTGAGGAGCCAGAACGGTCAGCAGAGCTTCGGTTACTTCAGGCATATCCTCATCCAGACGCTGCTGAATTTGCGCAGTAACAAGTGCAAAAGACTCGATGATCCGCTCAACGTGCGGATCCTCGGACAGTCCATCTGACATGCCAAGACGTCGGGCAACCTTCGGAAAATGACGGGCAAACCGTTTTCCGTATTTTCTGAGATAGCTCAACTCATTCTGATAATAAGAAAGCAACTTCTTTGACAGCATGTCAGAAACCACTGTTAACGTAATGAGAAATGGCTGAGGACGTCATCCCATTCCAGATGAAAACGGATGGGAGCATTATTTTTTTCAGCCTCAATAATAAAGGAACTGCATCCATAACTTTCGTTTCCGGCGGACACCGTGACGTCTTTTAAACGCGGTTCGAAAAGCTGAAGCGCCCGTAAAATGCGGGATTCAAGAATAATATTTCTATCACTTCTGGATATCCCTCCCGGAAACACATCGCTGATACCGTAGTTAATGACCGACTGACATATTTCAGGCATGTCTGAAACGTGATAGTGCCGAGGCCTGGATGAGAGCAGCATCAATAGCTCCGCTGCGAGCACCCCGTCATCCGAAATAATTCCCGGGATTTCATCCTGCGCGACAGGATTATCATCAGACAGCAGCTGTAAAAGCATAATGTTCCCATAAGCAGCACGCTATAAAGCGCGCTGCCGCTTAACTTAAAGTTTGGTATTAGTGACTTGATTCCAGCCAACAGGCCCCTGTTTACTGGTTGAACCTTCAGACGTAATCATACTGGTCTGGAACTTAACCGAGCCAAATACCATGGCAAGCTGCTCATCCGGTATACCGTTTGAGTTGTGCAGGCTGATGTTATGGCTGGTAAAAATGCAATTCTCAAATTCCCAGCGGCAAATTTCATTATCTTTATTGTCAGTTTTGACGTTCAGCGCAATAATCACTTTTTTAACGTTGGTTCCCTGCGCAACCATATCAACCAGTTGGGTTGATGTGGCATCCAGCGCCTTCGCAATAGAAATATCTTCAAAATGCACGCCGCTGCTATTCAGCTGCCCACTGCCATTATCAATACTGGCCTGGCTATGCACGCCCATTGATGCATGACCGATAGCAATCCACTGTTTATACTGTTTATCAGTTACAATTCCTTTTACACCGTCGATCTGCATAAATAGATTACTTGCACTGGACATATCTTCTCCTGGTTATAATACGTTTTTTATCAGCCTGCCGATGCAGGTAATTCAGCTACAAGCCGAAGCGACATCGTAAGTCCCTCAAGCTGGAAGTGAGGCCTCAGATAGGCCACGGCGCGATAGCTTCCGGGACATCCCGGGACATCCACTACCTCAATCCGGGCTTCGCGCAGCGGATGGCTGGCCTTAATATGCAGGCCGACATTGTCAGAGCCCACTACATATTGGTTAATCCAGTTTTGCAGGAAGTTCTGACATTCTGTTCTGGACATAAAACTGCCGACTTTATCCCGCACAATCGATTTAAGATAATGAGCAAACCTTGATGTGGTCATAATGTACTGCAGCTGGTTTGATAACCGCGCATTCGCGTTTGCAAGGTTGGAGTCATATTTCCGCGGTTTGTTTGCCGACTGTACAGCGAAAAAGGCGGCGTAATCCGTTCCTTTGCAGTACACCAGAGGAATGAACCCGAGGTCTGCTAACTCTTTTTCACGGCGGTCGGAGATAGCCACTTCCGTTGGACACTGCAATACCTTCTCGCCGGTATGCGAAATGTAGTTATACACCGGCATCGACTTCACCAGACCACCACCTTCAACACCGCGAATAGCCGCACACCATCCGTGATCTTCAAAAGCAGAAACCATCCGGCCGGCCAGTTCATAAGCGGCATTGATCCACAGATAGCTGGCTCCCTCACGGCTCTCGTCGATTTTCTCTTCGAAATTGAACATCTCTACTGGTGTTGTTTTGGCACCATAAGGCAGGCGACCTATAACCCGGGGAAGTGTGAGTCCAACGTAACGGGCGTCGTCGCTCTGTCGGAAAGAACGCCAGCGGATATAGTCTGACGTGTCAAAAAGCTTGCTGAGATCCCGGGGACGCGGCATCTCCTGAAAGTTATTCATACCAAACATGCCGGCATCTGCTGCCGTGAGGAAAGGGGCGTGAGCCGCCGCCGCCACATGAGAAATCTGCTCCAGCAGATATAAATCTTCCGGCATGGCGTCGAATTCAAAATCGCCCACAAATGCGGAGTACGGCTCTCCACCAAAAGTGCCGTATTCGCTCTCATAGACGCTTTTGAACAGGACTGACTGGTCAAAATCAGAGGCGGATTTAAAATCGCGGATCAGCTCTTTTTTGGTACAATTCAACACCCGGACCTTCGTGTTTTCTGTAACGCTGCTCTGAACCAGCTTCTGCAAACCCCGCCACGAAGATTCCATTTTCTGAAACGCTGGCGCCTGCATGATTTTGCTGACCTGCGCCGAAAGAAGGGCATCAATGACTGTGATGCGTTCCTCAATGCTACCCACCAGGTCATTACTTACAACGACAGCGCCTGTTGCCACCTCACTGAGGAAACTGTCAAGCTGAGACCTTAGCTTGCTGCGATCAGACTCACGCCTGATAGCCTGGGTATTGTCAATTATCTGATCAAG
The DNA here is from genome assembly GCF_029222565.1 of Pantoea sp. Cr_R13. Classification (NCBI taxonomy): domain Bacteria; kingdom Pseudomonadati; phylum Pseudomonadota; class Gammaproteobacteria; order Enterobacterales; family Erwiniaceae; genus Pantoea; species Pantoea sp. Cr_R13. The sequence goes on along the minus strand of NZ_JARHXL010000003.1, from coordinate 1,665 downwards.
GTAATCGGCACTGACCGCCTCTGCGACTGCAGCCTGCATTTCCTCAGTACTCATTCTGCCTTTTCTCCCACATTATCAACTTTCGTTTCTGAAGGCTGATTGGCCAGCAGTTCCGCCAGTTGTTCTTTCAGGCGATCATTACTGGCTGTACGGTTGCGTAAATCACTCAGTTGCTCCCGCAGCTCAAGCAGTTTTTTCAGAGGCTCTACCTGTAGAGCTATATTTTCAGGAGCGAAATCTTCAATAGAATTGAAACGCAGTGCGACCGCCAGCTTTCCATCGTCATTATTCAATTCATTATCAACCAGCATTTCGATTTCAGGCTTCATGCCCTGCATCACTTCATTAAAATTGTCTTTATCAATCTGAACAAAGCGTCGCTCACGAAGGGGCTTTTTTTCATCCGAAAATTCGCCCATCACACCAATAACCAGGGGCAACTCTTTCTGGGTTTCCGCGCCACCAATCTCAACGTCATAGGTAATATGCACGCGTGGCGGCCGGGCCTTGCCCAGTTTACTTTGGGTTTCTGACATGAATTAAACTCACAGACATTAAGATCTCAAGAGAAAATTAGATTTTTTAATATTTAAAAAATCCGCTCAGTTCATCAGCAAAATCGGTAGCAAGCTAAAAACCGCCCCCATAGAAAAGACAATGAAATTTGGTGACGTCTCAAACAAGTTGAATTCGGCGTATTAACCTCGTTTTTGAATTTTACCCATACTCAGTGTTGACGTTCATAATCCTCGCTGTCACTTTGCTCTGGTTTATTAACATGATCAGATTCCTGAAGAGGACATTTGGTTCCACTGCAGTGGGTGTCCCAGCATGTATTAGTTCTCTGACATTTATTATGCCTGCAAGCCAGAGGATAAAATTAAACAGATAACTTTAATAGCTCACTTCGCCCTGAAAAAGCATGTTAACGTCCAAATCTTCACCTATCGTATTAAGCGAAGCAATCTCACACTGCGAGCAAGAATAAAAGGAATGATTAAAGAAATCACCTGCTTATTACCTTCCTTTAAACGCCCTAATAAAAAACCAGCCATCCACCCAAAAAAAATCATTATTACCAGCCGGATCCATATTATGTAATTTTATTCATCATCTCGTTAATGCGAAACTAATGTAACTAAATTTTTTTCCTGGCACCACCTTTAATTTCAAGAACCTTAAACAAAGACACAATCAAAAATGAACCAACTTTAAATTAATGTTAAATAAAGGTTGGCGCATCACTCACTGAAGAACAGCTTTCGAGCATGTATAATCAGATTACACAGAGAAAAATGACCAGCAACAAAGAATTGAAAATCATACAGCATGAAAAGAATATGTTATTTTTACAGCCAGCTCCTGAATAAAAATGAACAAAATCACCTTAAAAAATATTCGTATATTTTAAAAAATAGTTTTAACCCCTGATTATAATACCTTCTGCCTTATAAATTTATGCAGGCTACATATTGATGGTGTGTTGACCGAAATCCTGAGTACGGTTAGCAGCTGATGAGACTTCCGGTATACAGCCTGTGGCAGAGCTCCCGGGCCAAAACACCGGCTTCTGTCTCGCGGAGAATACTGAAGATTGGTTTGTAGGAAAAATACTTCTTCAAAGGATCTTCTCCAGTGACTTATGAATACATCACTATTCATGGT